>NZ_CM176590.1:0-1983106 GCF_058107125.1 Bombilactobacillus sp. ESL1202
CAGGATATTTATTTACATTTATTCGAATGTTATTTTTTAAAATAATTAATACCGTAACTTCTCTTAGAGAACTAGACATAATCTTTAAAAACTTTTCCATAGCTATTACACTTTCTTACTCAACTAATAGATTTCAGAAAACGAAATTTTGATTTTAACCACATCAATAATTTACCATATGAAATTTCTTCCTTGTGACTTCCTTATGGTTGGTTTAAGCAAAGCTCATGAGATTTAATATTAACTTTAAACTTAATACCAAACTGGACAACTAAATAATTGCTCTTTTAATTATAAATTTAAAATTATTTAAATGACCCGTTGGAATTAAAATTAATATTAATTTTTAGGCTTTTGGCTTCTGGTTGCCCAATAAGAGGGAATATTTAAAGCTGCTAAAGTCCAGCGTTATTGGTATCACTATATACATCTCGCAACGTAAATCCTGCTTTTAACTGACCACCAATTTGTTCTTCAATCGAATGTGAAAACTGGATACCAGCCGCTTCTTTTTTGATTTGTTGCATTTGGTGTTTATCTTTTAAAGGATTAAATGGTAAATGTTGTACTATTTGTTTCTCCTCAGCATCAACCAGATAATTCATTCCATTATCCAACCCTGATAATAATTCACCACCTGGCTTTAAAACCCGATAAGCTTCCCTCCAGATTGGATACACATCTTGAATATAAACATTGGCCACGGGATGAATAATTAAGTCAAAATAATTATTCATAAAAGGTAGTGTTTGACTAATATCACTTTGAATTGTATCAATCTTGTAATGTTCTCGCGTAGCCACTAATTGTTCAGAGGCTAACTGCTTAGCTGAAAAGTCCACTATTGTAACCTGAGCACCTAAGACGGTTAAGATCGGACCTTGTTGACCACCGCCAGCAGCTAAGCCTAAAACCTTCTTATCTTTTAAATCTCCTAACCAATCTTGCGGAACGGGTGTCGTGGGTGTTAAAAATAAAGAATATTTACCAGCTAAAGCCATCTGATAATCAGCATGACTCAGTGGTTGCCCCCATTGCCAACCATTAGCAATCCAATTATTAATAGTTACTTGATTTTGTGCAACATACTTATCCATAAAATTTCTCCATTCTTTGGCTACTAGCAGTCACTCATGACATTTAATAATTTTGGTAAACCACCAATGCCTGTAAGCGCGATAGCTGAACCACGCAATTGAACTTGATGCAAAAATTATAGTCACAAATTTTCCGAAAGTTTGGCGTCTGGTTACTTACTTTCTGATTTTTGATCCACAAAAACTGAGTACTTTTTTAAATCACAATGTAAGCGCCACTTTTCTCGTGCTTTGAATTTAAGATCAAAAGTAACAATTTGATTTTGATCTAACTTACTTAAATGACAAATTACTTTCAATTTTAATCCAGCTTTTGGAAAAAGATAGAGATGCCCAAGATCAACCCATGATGGCTTTTTTAATCCAGTCGACTGCCAATTTTTAATTGGATAATATTGGTGCTTGATGTCAGCCGCTTTAGTTTGATACTTACTAGTAATTATAAAAGCTTCAACTATTCGCATTGATACTTGACGAATTAATACCGGTCGCGACTTACCACCATTAGTTTCTACAAAACTAACATATAATGTGATTAAATCATTAGTCCTCATCTGGATCATTAAGCCAAGCGGCCACCTCTTTGGCATCTTTTAATTCCGTCAACGGCGTCTTTTCTGTCGCCTTGAGGAAACGCAAACTGGCTTTTTCTTCCACATTTAAGGCAGGTTTAAAAGGCAAAGTACCATCAGCCACAATTCGCTTATAAAACATATTGATTGCCGTAGTTGGATTTAATCCCAGCTCATTAAACCGCTTCAGTATTCTCAGCACCAAATCTTTATCAATTTGAACCTGAATTCATTTCTTTTCTTTAACTACCATGATTGGCTCAACCTTCCTTTTTGCAATCAAATAATACTACCTCTTGAGTATAAATTCAATCAATCTAAACTCTTAAGAAGAGGTTATTAACGAATACCTATTGATATGCTTTGATTATACTCAGCGCTATGAATACTTGTTTAAAGCAATTGATTAAATTCAAGCATTAACTTAATCATACCAAGCTAGCTAACATTTAATAATTATTTCACAATATATGATTGATAATTTATTCACAATAATGATAAAATAACTGATATAATTTAGCAGTTAGCAATTAACTTACACCAAAATACCCTCGCTGGCTGCTACTTTTAAATTCTGTAGGAGGCAAACAATTATGGTCAATCGTTTAAAAGGTAAAGTTGCGCTGATGACTGGTGGTGCTGGAGGAATGGTTGCTGCCGGGATTGCACCTTGCTTCGTTGAAGAAGGAGCAACCGTCGTTCTAACTGATGTTCAAGAAAGTGAATTAGAAAAAGAATTTGTGGCTCACAATGAACTCGCTTCTTATCAGACTTTGGATGTGACATCTGAAAGCCAGTGGCAAGAAGTAATCACCACCGTAGTCAAGCAATTTGGTCACTTAGACATCTTAGTCAATGCTGCTGGGATTGCCCCAGTAGCTCAATCAATTGAAGACGTTGATTTAAAGCTCTGGCAAAAAGTGATGGATATTAATTTAACTGGTCAATTTTTAGGTATTAAGCATTCCTTTACTGCCATGAAAAAAAATGGTGGTTCGATCATTGACATTGCTTCAATTAACGGCCTAGTTGGTATTGCCTTCTATGATATTTATACTGCTTCCAAAGGTGGTATTAGAATGTTAACCAAAGCAGCTGCGTTAGATGCTGCCGCTCAAAATTATCCGATTAGGGTCAATGCTGTCTTTCCGGGACAAATCAGAACACCAATTTTAGATGATCATCCAGAAGCTGTAAAAGAATTTGTCAAGAAAATTCCTTTGGGTCATATTGGTGAACCCAGAGATATTGGTCAACTTTGTGTCTATCTGGGCTCTGACGAATCCCAATACGCTACTGGTAATGAATTTACTATTGACGGCGGTTATACTGCCCAATAAAACTAAACTAAGTTTTATTACATTGCTCCTAAAATATTACTTCTAATGAAACTGGATCAAAAGTCGTTTAACAGTTGCATACTCGCAGAATAAAATCTCAATTCTGTCGGCAACAAATATGGACTTTTGGAGAACAATAATGAATTAATGTTCACTTAATTGACGATAGGATACGAACATTATTCTGATGGTTCCAGTTTCTTTTTTTATTATCTTCATTCAGCCTTCTAGATGACCTAGTTTTGCGGAAATTATCATAATTTACTGTCCTAAGCTAACTGGTTACCTTTTTAATTATGCATTTAAAATCCGTTCAATGTTCATCGCTACTCCATTGTCAAGATTGGTTTTAGTGACAAAATCAGCTTGTGCTTGCACGGCTTTCACAGCATTTGTCATGGTAATACTCTGACCAGCAACTTGAAACACCGCCAGATCATTTTCGCTATCACCAATGGCGTAACACTGAGTTAAATCGATGTCTAAGTCCTGCATTAACTGCGTTAATGCCTGCCCCTTACTACAATTTTCTGCCATCAACTCTCCATTCCGCGGCGAGGAAAAAACTACATTAAAAGTTGGATTCATCCTGCGAATTTACTGCAGCACCGTTGATTGTTCACTAAAAGCTTCAAATTTAAAAATTCGCTGATGTTTCGTTTTCATAATATTCACATCATCAAATTGATTGCATATTAATAACTTCACGGAAGAATAATTGCATTTTGTATCTACATAGAATATACTTTGAGCGTAATAATAATTCGGGAGGAAAAATATGACACTTATTAATGAAAAAACACACTTATCCAAGTGGGGAAACTCTCAAGCTATTAGAATTCCTAGCAACATTATTAAACAATTGAAATTAGATGATAACCAATATATGACCATGACAATTGAAAATGAGTCAATCGTTTTAACTCCAATAAAAAAGAAGCCAACCAATATTCACGAATTATTCAAGGACTGGCAAGATGATGGGAAGCGGGATAACGAGTTGGATTGGGAAAAGTCAGAAGGCAATGAACTTCAATGGTAAGCCAAGGCGATATATTTTATGTTAACTTTAATCCAAGCCGTGGTCATGAACAGCTGAATAAGCGGCCAGCCATTGCTCTAAGTAATGATCTAGTTTGTCAAACAAGTAATATGACGATTGTGGCCCCAATTAGCAGTACAGAACGTGATTTTCCAATGTATCATCGACTAACTAGTAGCCAAACAATATATGAAAAAGTATTATTAGATCAAACAATCGCCCTAGATTTGCGGGCAAGACACGTCACTGATGAAGCAATTGTTGATCATGTATCACGTGCAGAATTAGAAGAAATAATCTATTTATACAAATTATTGTTCAGTATTGATAATGAATAACAGTCCAAAGTGTAGCCTAGTCAAGCTTTTTATTTCAACTATTTTTTAAATAGCACAATGCGTATATATAAATCGCAAATGAAAGCTATGTAATAGGAATTAATATGGTATACCCTTAAAGCCTGTTTTGTTAATACAACAGTGAAATTGTGATAGATCAATGAAAGTATTTTTATGATTTTTTTGCTTAATCTTAAAAAAATACTTTTTTAGTGCCACAATCACGTTTTTACATTAGTAAAGTATGAGAAAAAGAGTTAAGCAATCTCTTTTGATTAGAGTTGGAAACAACGGTTTACAGCAGCATTGTATCATCGTTACTCATCAATCATTACAGAACCATCCGCTTTAAAATTTCTAAATTTTAAATTGGTTATGCTGACCATAATATATTCATATTTCATACAATGAAACTTTAATGTTACACATTTATACTAAAAACAACACTCTAATATCGACTAACGAGTAATATAGTAGGTTTGTCAACATTTTTTAAGTAATTGATAATTTAGTCCTGCAATTTATCTTTACGATATTGACAAGGAGACATTTTATATCTTTCTTCAAACTTATGATAAAAGAAACTAGAATTACTATAACCAATCTCATTGATAATTTGATTAACTGACCAATCAGTTTTTATTAAATAATTAGCCGCAGCTTTTAATTTCTCTTCTTGCACTAATTGCTTAAAAGTCTTACCGGTCATTTTTTTGACTAACGAACTAAAGTAATTGGGATGAAAAGAGAATTTTTGAGCTGCCTCTTTTAGATTAGTATTACGAAAATTGGCTTGAATATATTCCTGAATACTAAATAATATACTTTGGTTTTGATAGTAATAGTAATCCGTTCCTCTTGTTAAATTAATAAAAAAAACTAATAACAAAGATTCCATTACTGTTTTTGCACCAAGCAACCAAGAGTCTTGTTCTTGTAAAATTTGTAAAATAATATTATGAATAGAAGCAGCATTTTTAATGATCAAAAAACCGGATTGATTATTTTCATTAGAAATACACTTCATGATAAAATCCGTTAATTCTCCATGTTGTGGCAATTTATTCAAAAAATCACTAGTAAAATAAGGCTTTTTAATTAACAAATTAATAATAATATCTTCTTGGTTCGTTTGTAATAAAGTATGAACTGTTTGCGTATTAAGAAAACACAAATCATTTTGAGTTAGATGATATAATTTTCCTTCAATATATTCAGTAACATCACCATGCATTACATAATTAATTTCAATATAGTCATGTATATGAAGTGGCACTACTGAATAGCGAGTATGTTGTCCCAATATCAAAGTAATTTCATTAGACAATGAATTTGATAGTTTGATAGTTTTAGACATGAACTTTTCTTCCATTGAATTAAAAGTAAATAGATAAACGGGATTTCCTTGCTGATACTTAACGATTTGCAAATGTCGATAATATTTATCATTAACCAAATTATCTATCTTATACTGCTGTTCAGTAGCAGATAAGCGGAGCAATGTTTTTTCAATTTTATTCATTATTATTAAGTTTCGTCCTCCTTATAATTAAGTTTCATCATTTTTAATGATAACACTTACAAATATAATAACAGTAAATATAAGGAGGTATCTATGATGAATGAAGAACACTTAGCCGAAGCAATTATTAAGCATATCGGCGGTCAAAAAAATGTCATTTCTTTAATCCATTGTGTAACTAGACTTCGTTTTAATCTTAAAGATAACAACTTAGCTGACGATCAAAAAATTGAAAATCTAACTGGTGTTATCTCTGTAGTCAAAAGCGGCGGACAATATCAAGTGGTGATCGGTAACAAAGTTAAAAATATTTACGATGCGATCATTCAAAAATATCCATCTTTAGCTGACAATTCCGCAATATCACCTGCTCATGAGAATGATGTTAAAAAACAGAAAACCGCTGGTAATCTTTTTAATCGATTTATTAATATGATTGTTGCTGTCGTAGGTCCAATAATTCCCATAATTGCGGTCTCTGGAATTTTAAAAGGACTGTTAGCTTTATTAACTTCAATCAAATTGGTTGATGAAAAATCCTCTACGTATATTATGTTGTATGCAATTGCTAATGCTACTTTCTATTTTTTACCAGCGTTAGTGGGGTTTTCTGCTGCCAAAAGATTTAAAGCTAATTTGTTCGTAGGATCAACACTTGGATTAATACTTTGTTATCCAACGCTAGTCACAGCATTCTCAGCCAATAAGACCTTCACTCTGTTTCATATTCCAGTCGTACTAGCTAACTATACTTCTTCTCTTTTTCCTGTAATCTTTGCAGTTTGGATACAATCAGTTATTGAACACTATTTGACTCCACGCATAAATGAATCCTTGCGTAGTATTGTAGTTCCTTTTTGTTCCTTGTTGGGAGCAATTATTCCAACATTTTTGATTGCCGGACCAATTATTTCTGAATTGAGCTCTCTTTTATCAAAAGGAATTATTGGAATTTATAACCTTGCACCAGTTGTAGCAGGTGTTATCTTGGGAGCATTCTGGCAATTGATCGTGGTTTTAGGATTACACTACGCATTCATTCCAATTTTGATGAATAACATAACAACTCTGCACTCTGATCCAATCAACGCCATTTTAACTATTACTGTTTTTGCTCAAATGGCAGGTACCTTAGGTGTGTGGGCTAAAACCAAAAAATCAGACTTAAAAGCAATTGCAGGTAGCGCAGCGGTAACATCATTTTTAGGGGTTACAGAACCTGCGATTTACGGCGTTTCATTAAAATACAAAAAAGTCTTTGGAATGACCTTTATCGGAGGTGCTTTTGGTGGGGCAATTATGGCTTTAATGAAAGCTAAGTGTTATGCTTTCGGTGCCAATGCCATCTTTGCTGCTCCAATGTTTATTAGTCCTAAAGGAATAGATAATAGTTTTTGGGCATACATTGTTTCAAGTATTGTAACAGTCGTAGTTACATTTATTTGCACCTATTTATGGGGTTACAAAGACGACCCAACAGAGACAACATCTACAAATAATAAATTAACAACCATTTACTCTCCTATAAAGGGGAAATTTGTTTCTCTAAAAGATGTAAACGACCGGGTATTCTCTTCTGGTTCAATGGGACAAGGCTTTGGAATAATACCCGAATCAAGTGAAGTTAGAGCACCGATTTCAGGAACAGTTGTTATGATTCCTGATACGAAGCACGCAATTGGTCTAAAGGCAGATAACGGAATTGAAATTTTGATTCACATGGGTATAGATACTGTCAACTTGAATGGAAGACCATTTACAATTAAAGTTCATCTAAATAGCCATGTTAAAAAAGGAGAGCTTCTAGCAACAGCTGATTGGCAACTAATTAAGGACGCCAAATTAGACTCAACAACAGTCATCATTTTAACCGATTCTTCAACTTTTAATAATATAAAATTTATCAACAATCAAAAACAATTGACTACCGATGATCAAGTTTTATCGGTAGAATAGAGGATAGACATGGACAATCAATTAAATCAAGTTTTATCATCTCATCAAGATAATCATATTTTTCCATTTTTGTGGTTACACCATGAACCAGCAAATATACTAGTTGATAACATCAACAAAATTTTTGCTTCTGGGATTACTGCTTTTTGTGTCGAATCAAGACCTCATCCCGATTTTACTGGTCCTTTATGGTGGCAAGATATGGACTTAATTTTAAAAACTGCTAAAGATAAAAACATGAAGGTTTGGATCTTAGATGACTCACATTTTCCAACAGGGTATGCTAATGGAGCCATCAAAAAGAAATATCAGCAATATCGTAAATTATATTTATACATTAAACAATTGGACTTTTGTGGTCCTTTAACTGATTCTACTATTTTATTGAAGTATCTTAATCCCAACGCAAGAGCATCATTAAGTTCGGCCAAAATTGTTGCAACCGATCATATTATTAAAGTTCTCGCTGCCAAAAAAAATGGTAGTAATTCCATTGATCTAAATACTATGGTTGATTTAACCAATAATGTTGCTGATAAACGATTACACTGGAATATTCCTCAAGGAGAATGGCGAATTTTCATATTGGTGGAAACATATTCTGGTGGTGCGCCTGAAACTCAAGATTACTTAAATCCTTTGGTTGCTGATGCTACAAAGGTTTTGATTAACGAAGTTTATCAACCCCATTATCGCCACTATCAAAAACTATTTGGCAACACAATTGCTGGTTTCTTTAGTGATGAACCTCAATTAGGAAATAACCATAGTAAATATGCTCAAATTGGTCAATTAGAAATGGTTTTACCTTGGCGACCTAATATGCTAACAGAATTTTTTGCTGAGGATTATCTTCAACTGCCATTGTTAACTAATGTCACAGCTAACGGTTCAGAAAAAAGAATTCGCTATAAATACATGAATCTCATCAGCAAACTCTATTCTGAAAATTTTACTCAAGTATTAGCCGATTGGTGTCATGAACATAACGTCCAATACATTGGACATGTGATCGAAGACAATGGAGCACATGCGCGATTGGGAACCGGAGATGGCCACTACTACCGAGCATTAGCAGGACAGGATATGGCTGGAGTTGATGTAGTATTGAATCAAATCCTCCCTGGCATGGATAATTATCAATTTAAATCGATGACAAATTCTGGCTGGAATGGTGAATTTTTTCATTACGGTTTAGCTAAACTCGGTAGTTCCTTAGGCCACTTGGATTCTAAGAAGCAAGGACAGACACTAGCTGAAGTTTTTGGTGCCTACGGTTGGGCTGAAGGAATGCCTTTAATGAAATTTTTAGCCGATCATATGTTAGTCAGAGGAATTAATTTCTTTGTCCCACATGCTTTTAATCCCCATCCATTTCCTGATCCTGATTGTCCGCCACACTTTTACTCTAACGGTAAAGAACCAGAAACTAGATTTTACCCACAATTATTTAACTATCTAAATAGAATGGCTACTCTCTTTAGCAACGGTCACTATCTATGTCATGTCGCAGTTTTATACCATGCCGAAAGTGAATGGTTGGATGGTTCAACAATGCCTGTCGAACAACCATTAAAGGTACTAATGCAACATCAAATAGAAGCTGAAGTTGTCCCATTAGATTATTTAAAAACAGCTACCGTTAGCTCGGGAAATTTTCAAATTAATGATGAGAAATTTAGCACTCTAATCATTCCTCAAACCCAAACTATTACTAAAGAACTAGCTCAAATACTGCAAATTTTATCACAAAATAACGTCCATATTATTTTTGTTAATCACGTACCTTTTTTAATCCAAGGGATTGATTCAATCAGTCCATTTGTAGCTAATTTTGGTAAAGTAGTTCCTCTAAATCAACTACCTAAAGTAATTTCAGAGCGTTGGTTTAAACCTACTAGTTTTTGCCCCACTTTACGCACTTACACCTATCAAATTGAAGATTTAGTATTAATCATGCTATTTAATGAAGCTCCAAGTGGCCAACTTTTTTTTGATGCAAATATTAAAACTGATGAACCTTTATCAATTTATGATGGAATGGATAATAATTTATTTTCCTTGCAACCCAAAGCCAACGATCATCAAGTTCATCTACAGTTAGCAGCTCAGGAAACTAAAGTGTTAATCTGCGGTAAAATTCAACAAATGCCTCCTAAAGCACAATCATTGGATTACCAGCAGAAATTATTAATTACCGATTGGAAATTAGAATTTGCCACAGCTCAGGAATATCCACATTTTCACGATCAAATCACTTTAAAGCACTTGTTAAATGCTAATTCACTGCCTAATAAACATAACTTTAGCGGCAACTTGCATTATCACAGCCAAATTAAACTAGATTCAATACCTAAATCTGCAATGTTAGACTTAGGTAAGGTTGGTGAAGCTTGCGAATTATATATTAATCAGCGATTAGTGGGCCAACGAATTAATCGTCCATATCAATTTTTTCAGATCGAAAATTTTTTAAAAAATGGTATCAATCAATTAGATATAGTAGTCGTTAATAATCTAGGCATTAGTCAACAAGATTATCTTTCTCAATTTATTCCAATACCACCAGCTGGATTATTGGGACCCGTACAATTAAAATTCAATGATCAATTTTTTTAAAGCTCTCCAAATTGACCCGCGTTTTTACAAATAGATCATTTTTTTACTCTGGACTAACTTTTGATAATTAATCAAAGCTAGTCTTTTTTGATGTAATTTTATCTAACTTAATTAGAAAAATATCCCCGGAACATCTATAATTTAGGGAGAGCGTCGATTATCCTAGCGATAAAATTAAAACAAACAACAACGCGTGGTGCTAGTTAATTTTTCTCCAAGTATCTACAAATAAACATAGTTCCAATCTACTTTGGAATTCTTCTAAACAACGGGCACGATTACGTTCAATATCAAACATTGGGTTCCATTAAGCAAAAACTGTTTCAATTTTTCTACATCGTTTATTCAACAATCGCTGACTAACTTTGTCAGATTTTCGTTTCATATTTTTTCTAAGGGAAAGTTATTAAACTATTGTTATTAAACTATTAAAGTAAAGATAAGACTGTTTCCATTAGTGTTAATAGTAGAATTAATGAAAGCGTCCAATCAAATTTAGCAAAACAATGTTTAACCGTATCAGAACTATCTACAATAAAGACAGACAATTTGGCATTGATTTGTTGATTTCTGGTTTTTAATCCTCAAATACTGATCTATCGTTGAATTATCTTTTAGCTTTTAGTTTAAAAGCTAAAGTAACAATTTATTTTTATTATTTAGCTTGATTAAATGACCAATTTCTTTAAATTTTAATCAAACTTTTGGAAAACGATAGAGATGACCCAGATCAACCCATGAAGCACGTCAAACGCATCAAAATATAAAAAGTTAGCTTATTGATTGTTGTTCCTTGCCAATGCTGTTTGAAATAAATCAACCACTTGTGCAAATTAGCTACTGGTTGAAGACGATTATCATAACTTATCGTTATAAGCTAAATAAGCTAACAAGCTATTTTTTAATTATGCATTTAAAATTCGTTCAATAGCCACCGCTACTCCGTCAGCAACGTTCGCCGTAGTTACAAAATTAGCCTGCTCTTTAATAGCTTCTGCAGCATTGGCCATCGCAATACTTTGACCAGCAACTTGAAACATTGCCAGATCATTTTCACCATCACCAATGGCATAACACTGAGTTAAATCCACTGACAATTCTTGGATTAATTGTTTCAAAGCTTGTCCTTTACTACAATTTGCTGCCATCAGTTCTACATTCCGTGGCGAAGAAGAGACAACACTCAATTCTTGATTCATAGTTCTAATTTTTTGCAACAACGCCGATTGTTCACTAAAAACTTCAAATTTAAGCATCTGCTGCTGTTTTGTTTTCATGATATTCACATCGTCAACTGGTTGATTAACCTGATAAAAGGCATGATTATAAAATTGCTGTGCTTGACGTACCTCAGCCGGATCCAAACTAGCACTACGTGCTTGTGCTATCTTCCATAAACTAGTATTAGCTTCCGGATAACGCCGCGTATAAGCACCTTGAGGATTATAAATTGTATAAATTAATTGCTGCTGTTCACACAAAGCGATGGTTCTCTCTAACGCCGCTGTCATTGGTAATCCATGACTAGCAATAACTTGATCGTTTTGATCAACCACTAACGCGCCATTCAATGCGATAATTGGCCCACGCAAATGGTATTGACATAACATTTGTCTGATATTCGTCACAAATCTGCCCGAAGCAATTACCAATAAATTCTGCTCCAACCACCTATGTAAAGCTGCAACGTTGGATTGTGAAATTTGTCCCTGTGCATTAAACAACGTGCCATCTAAATCACTTACTAAAACTTTCACACTGCTCGCCTCTTTGATTAATTATATAAAAAACTAGCTTGCTCTTTTTAAGCATCAGAATCTAAAAATCTATTACTTAATTGTTTAAGGGTTCCACTTACTTAGGGCTAAGACCATTATTTAAATTTTAACAAATGCTTTTGATTCGGCCGCTCGCGAAAGTTAATAAACTGCGCTAAAGTTTTAAAGCGAAAATAAATATTACGCCCTTTAATGTACTGTAAACTACAACCAGGTCGGCGTCGATAAGTATGCCCAGGATAGACTAACAAGTCAGGGGGTAAAGTTTTAAGACGCTGTAACGAATTAAACATATCTTCGTTAGCCTGAGCATCATCTCCACACCAGCCACAGCCTTCCACAAATAACGTATCTCCCGTCAACAAATACTGGTCATTAATTACAAAACAACTGGAACCCACCGTGTGCCCAGGAGTTAACAAACACTTAATCTGTACGTCAGCAAACTGATAACTTTGTTCATTCTCAAATGTTGTTACTGCAATCGTTGGCTGTCGTCCTTCTTTAAGCCATTGCTGCCATTCTGGTTGGGAGACATACAGATGACAATTAAAATGTTGCTGCAAAAATGGCAAACCTTCCACGTGATCATGATGGCGATGGGTTAAAAAAATAGTCAAAGTTTGACTAGTATTCTGCTGTAAGAGCGGATAACTTTGTTCGATATCAGCCGGTGGATCAATTACCAACAGCTGGCCCGTTTGGGTTTTAATAATAAAATAATTATTTTTACCCCAAGCGGTACTTTTTTGCGTCAAAAATTCCATGTTTTAAGCCTCCAATTTCCAAAGAATTTGGTGACAGCTTACTTTTTATATTATATACCATTGCGGTTAATTGCCCTGTCAAACTTAAATTTGTCTTAACTAACATCATAACCACGATTTAAACCAGTTTAGTCTGTTTTTAAGATTAATTCAGTAGCTTATTTGCTGCTAGAATGTAACCATAAGCTTAGTACAATTAAGTTACAGTAGAATAATTACTGCAGTTTAGTTGATTTTTTAATAAATGTATTCAGGTCTGTGATTATTCTTCTTTTTAGATCTTGTAACTCTGAAAAGTCTTTTAAAACTGCATAAGTAAATTCAGCAACTCCTTCAGGTTTTAGAAATTCCATATTATCTATTTGCTTTTTATATAATTTTTTTCTTTCTTCAAAACTATCTTCGTCAATCTCGCCAAAATAGCCGTAAAAATAGCTTTTTATACCTTCACAAATTTTGTTAAACTCTCGTAGCTCTTCTTGAATTTTTGTTTCAATAAAAATAGTATTTTCAGAGGTAACATTTTCAAATTTTTTGAAACTTATTCTCCAGTTTTTATCAATTTCCAATAAGTCTGTCAAAGAGTCTGAAAAGCCCATATCTAACTTACTGAGCGTATTGGTAAATATTAACCCTGGATACTTACCAGTATATGCAGTCCCTGGATAATTAGATACTACTCGTTCGGTGCATCATTCAAAACGGTAATAATTTCTTTACCAACTTTAGGAAGAGCTTCTCGGTTATCCATGACAATATTATTTTCAAATTTTCTTTCTAAGAGTTCACTTTTATTATTTAGTTCCTTATCCGCTCTCAGATTTTTATTTTTTTCTTTAGTTTTAGTAATCATATAAGTACAAACATTGGTTACAACCGTTCCTAGCTGTTCAAGAATCGACCTCATTATTACTGAAAATGTATTCGAATTCTTCATCGTCCAACCCTCCAAACATATTTTATTGGTTCGATTAGATTAATCGTTCATTTTTACGAATTGTCATTAGCATTAATAATTTAAATATATCGCTGATTAATTTGCAGCTATGATAGCGCTTGTTACCATTTTCAAAAATCTACTAATACTTTTTGTATTTATCCTTGGCCTTATTAATGTAAATTTATATTTTTCATCCACCTTTGATACCTTCAGAAATCATGCCCATAATTATTCTCCCAAATAACAATCCAAAGATTTAATATCTTTACTACCACTTACAGTTGATTGTAAAAAACTTATTGGAAAATGATTGTCATACAATTTTTTTAATTTTACCCTTATCATCTTTATCCTTATCATAATCAGTTACTAACATATGAAGACTCGAATTGTATCTAATAGCCTCAATAATCATACTAGAAATTTGATTATCACTGAAACTGAAGTTTCTTTAACAACTGTAATAATTACAATACTTTTCTTACATCTACCCCCCTGAATTGCATGTTGATAGGTCCAATCCTTAAGAGCTGGCATCTCGTTAGTGCGGTAAAAGTCGGCTAATAATTCGTTCCATTTCTCCCATTGATCCAACGGAACATTAATCAAACCCGCTCCACCATCAATCATTAGCTTATTGGCTGCTAAAGTAGCTGTACGTTTATTACCATCCCCAAAAATCCGTTGGCGCATATTGTGATACAGCAATGTTAAAGCCTGATCCGTCGTCGTTTTCTGGAAATTTAATAATTCTTGTAAAAAAGCTTGTTCTTCTTGTTCGTCAACTAGCGGCGGCTCAAAATATTCATCACCGCCTAAATGAACCCCACCTTGCCCTTGTCTTAATTCACCTGGAACTAGTGCATCTTCAGCAGCAACAATTTTATTGATCGCTTTTTCCGTGTCTAGTGTTAATGGTTGCGTTTGACTAACTACATATTGCCAGCCACGCTTCAAATTAACAATCGTTAAAATATCTGCAACTGGCACCCCAGTAACACTCATCCCATCCATAATCGTTTGCGTTTGTGGCAAAGTGGTATTAACTCCTTCAAAGCGCGCATTAGTATGCACGAGCTTAGTAAAATTTGCGCGAGCAAAACGCCGATTTTCTGTTGACGTAAACTGATATTGATTAGGATACTTGGTGAATTCTGACATTGTCGTTACCTCAAGTTTATTTTTAATTACTTGTCATAAATTTCGGTGAAGATTATAAGATTTCTACACCATATACTCTTTCTTAAATCATCTTAGTATGATGAAAATTAAGATAATCAATCCTTCAAACAAGATTAAAGCAATTAGCAAAAAAACATTTCATGTTCAACCAAGTACAACCACCAATAATCTTCTAACTTTAAGAACCTCATTAAACATTTAATTAATTTAAACTGAAAGGTTGCTATATCTCAGAGATCTTTGTCCCACTAACTATTTCACCGACGATACTTTTGCGACTGATTTTGACCCGCAAATAACAGTTCATGTGAGCCCATACGAATACCAATTAACACCAGATCACTTGCATCTATCGTATAAACAACTAAAATATCATTAATTTCACTGGATTGATTGCCTTTAGGTGTATCCCTTAAATGAAATTCATGATAGCCAGCCAACTGCCGCTCAAGTTGATGATCATTAAATTTTGGTGGTAATTGTCGCTGTTCCAATAATGAGTCAATGGCTGCACAGACTTCATCAATAATTGTCGGATCCAAACTGGCTAAACGCTTTAAATCTGCATTAAATGTGGCTCGAGGTTTAAATTTCAGCTTCTTCATGTCCTTCATGATTTAAATTGATTCCAATAATCATCATTAGCCTCAACCACCTGATCATCTGGCAAAACATGTCGTTTAATAAGTTGATCGCGAGCAATCGCATACTCTAATGAATCTTCTTTAGCTTTTAATGCTTTTTCCATCCAATACATTTTTTCTTGCGAAACAATGGCGACTGCTCGACTATTAGAACGAGCAATATAAATTGTTTCATCTTCATCATTAACTTGATCTAGATACTTTTTGAGATTAGTTCGAAAGTCACTTTGAGTCAATGCTAAGGTCATAATTACTCTCCTTATATATATTATTTTGTACTTGATATTGTACTTTAATCAGTAATTAAAATCAAAAAATAGCTTTAACGTAGATTAAACTTCTTCAGAAAAGAAATTACATCTAGTTATAGCTATTTTGTCTCAATTCATGCTAAATAATTTTAAAACTTAGCTTTTATTAATCACAATGACAATCCGGCCCTTTCATAATTAGAAACATTTTAAGGTTATTATTATTGAATTGTTACCATCAACTCAGAAACTTTATTGATATCAAAACTCTACTCTTGAGACGAGAAACCATCATCAACTTTAGTTAACTGCTCAAGTTGCTCCATAGTATTCTGCCCATCATCTTTAGTATAGAATTTCAAGCCAATAATGCGAATATTGACATCATCTTCTTCAAATTCCATTTCCGCTTGATGATCGGACATATAAAGTAGCAAATCTTGTTTCCATAGTTCGCTAACAAATTTATCACTACTCATACCTTTGGACTCAATAAATATTTGAAAGTAAAAGTCGTTGTTTTCAAGAAGTAAAATAAACTTATTATCAAACCTATGTAAACGCAATCAACCATTTCTAAAAAATCAATCAATAAAAAAATCCCAGCCATAGGGTTAGGGATAAGTGTTGAAACTTTGCATTCAAGAATGCATTGTTTGATTTTAAATCTAGTTGTTAGATCAATAAGATTTAGGTTGGGAGCTACCCAACACAGATAATATATCATGAAGAAAACTAAAATACAAGGAAAAATTAAAATTTATGGCGTGGTGATCAGTTGTTATCACTCAAAACGAAAAACTAACGCTAGACCACTAGGCTGTCTCATATAATTTTGGTCATGTAATGAACTGCAATACAAGCTCTTTAAATTTCTAATTATCAATAAATGGTGTTTGTGAAAGTATACATAACAACTATCTAAAACAAGCCCAGGATCAAGTTAAAGGAAGAAATAGTTCTAAACCTCATTGATCTAACAACTATCTAAAACAATTAGTGGTGGTTTAATCACGGCGTTACTGTTCTAAACCTCATTGATCTAACAACTATCTAAAACAATTGACCAAGGCAATCGTCAAGCGTCTCAGTTCTAAACCTCATTGATCTAACAACTATCTAAAACGTTAAAAATATATCTACTGACAATCATAAGGTTCTAAACCTCATTGATCTAACAACTATCTAAAACAATTGACCAAGGCAATCGTCAAGCGTCTCAGTTCTAAACCTCATTGATCTAACAACTATCTAAAACCTTAAAACCATTTCTCCGAGTCGGGTAATCGTTCTAAACCTCATTGATCTAACAACTATCTAAAACTAGGCTTTATTTTTTAATGAATTACCGTAAGTTCTAAACCTCATTGATCTAACAACTATCTAAAACATTACTAGCTGATTTAGCACAAAGAGAAGGGTTCTAAACCTCATTGATCTAACAACTATCTAAAACAAAGACACTTTCAACTGCGGTTGGTATCTTGTTCTAAACCTCATTGATCTAACAACTATCTAAAACAAAACGATCTACATAGTAGATGGTGTCAATGTTCTAAACCTCATTGATCTAACAACTATCTAAAACCGACGTTACTCAAAAAGACGCCGAAGCTTTGTTCTAAACCTCATTGATCTAACAACTATCTAAAACCAAGAGACAACTTTTTAAAAATAATTTACGTTCTAAACCTCATTGATCTAACAACTATCTAAAACTAAGAGCTAGGTAAAAACTATTAATTCCTAGTTCTAAACCTCATTGATCTAACAACTATCTAAAACAAGTAGCTGAAGCTTTGTCTCTAACAACAGGTTCTAAACCTCATTGATCTAACAACTATCTAAAACCCTTTACTGGAGTGGGTGAGCACCTTTACGGTTCTAAACCTCATTGATCTAACAACTATCTAAAACCGATTTTTTATAATCCAATTTTAATTTAGTTGCTAATACCAATCAATAAGATCTTCATCAATATAGTAGAATTGCACTTCTTGCGGGATTCTAATTAAATCCGGAGTTGCAAATTCTATCACAACGAAAGTTAAATTTAACTCATTAATTAATTGATTTATTTCAGATAGCTCCTGTAGTTCTAAGTAATTAGCGAGATTACAAACCACAGGTATTGTTTTGAGATGACAAGTCTCATGAACCTTTAGAACTGTTTCTATTATAGCACATGGATCTAATAATAATTTATGATCTAGATGTAAATTAACTAATTTGAGTAACTTCTTTAAGTCTTCATCGAAATCAATTTCTAGTGGTAAATCTTCTAACAATAAAGAATCTTGTAGTATTGCTTCTAAATTATGGAAAGCAGTAATTATTCGATTACGATTCACTTCATCTAAGCCTTCAATATAACATTTAACAATTTGAACAAGATATTTTCTAGTAAT
Source organism: Bombilactobacillus sp. ESL1202 (assembly GCF_058107125.1). Taxonomy (NCBI): domain Bacteria; kingdom Bacillati; phylum Bacillota; class Bacilli; order Lactobacillales; family Lactobacillaceae; genus Bombilactobacillus; species Bombilactobacillus sp. ESL1202. Next base: position 18,457 of record NZ_CM176590.1, read on the forward strand.
ATCACCGCTTAATAAAGGATCGCCAATGAAGTCAAAAGTTTTATTAATTTCTAATTGATCATATTGATCAGTAGTACACAATAGCATTTGGTTTTGTGATTGAAATCCTTGAATTAAATCTCGGTAAACAATGGGACTCTTAGTTACTAACATCTTCAATCCGTTAGTTTGCCACTGCCATTTTTTATGTGTTGAATAAGATAAAATCATAGAATCACCGTCCTATCCGAAGTGTTACGAACATCATCAATTGGTTTACCTACTAAAAAGTGCATATCATTATATTGTTTTTCCGTAACCATTAATGATTGAACTACTCCTCCTTGAGGTAAAAACTGGCGAACGCGATTTTCTAAGAAAGTCGCAGTTTGCCGAGTAACACAAACACGCTCATAAACAGAGTATTGAATCATTAAAAAGCCTTCGTTAATTAGTTTTTTACGAAATTGACGATATTCTCTTTTTTCAGCTGCTGTTTCTACTGGCAAATCAAACATTATCATTAAGCGCATTATTCGGTACCTCATCTGTCACACTCATTTCCATTTTAATTTCATCAATTTCACCACTCAAAAATTTTAAGCAATCACGGGTATAAGTAGTAATTGCATTAGTCATTAAAGTCTTGTGACCATTAAATTTAATTTGTAAACTCAATAATTCAACTAAACCGTATTTAATATCGGGCGTAAATTCTTTAATATTATCATGAGCTTTCATCCAATAATCACTAACGGTCGAAAGGGTTCCATCAAGTCAGAACCTAAATTAAATTCATTTTCCTCGGAGTGATGGTGAATGCCTAAATAAGTTAAATAACCGTTTAAGGCAATTTCACGATCAACACTAGATAGCAAAATATTGTAACCATAATCTAAAGCAGCATTAATCGCATCTAAACTGCGTCGCACAAATTTTCGACCAAACAACGCCATAAAATATTTACGAGCCACCACAGCTTCACGATTGGTGACGTCATCTAGCTCTAAAACTTCCAGTTCAGATTGTAGTTCTTGTGAATCTATTTGATAATTATCCAGGACCACAATCTGATTTTTAATTTTGAGATTCACAATTTTAGTCCATAAAATTTTCTTACGTTGTTCATCCCAATTAAATTGTTGCTGTAATTTTTGTAAATTACGACTACCGGGATAATAATCCATCGTTTCTGTTATTGGTTGATAGTGTTCGTCTACAAAAATCACTTTGGTTTGATTTTGCGCTAATTTGCTAATCAAAGCACTAGTGATGACTGCTTGTGAAGTTGATATTAACAGTAATTTAATATCAGCAATCGGAATTTGATTGACTCCATCACGTGTTTGTACAATCATCATATTCATCGAATAAGTCAGTTTTGCATGTTGAGTAATAATTACTGATCGCCACGCCATAAATTTTAATTTCTCCTTGTCATTTAGCTTTATTCTTAACATATTAAATGTTGTGAATAGCCCAAAATTCTAAGATCCAACAATTAAATTTCAAATTAAACAATTAATTTTAATCATACAAAGTTTAAATGATTATTCCAAACCAAATTGCTGTAATTTTTATTAATTAAAAAGAGACTGGACAAAGTTAATCAATGTTCGCTTTATTCCATCTAGAATACGATCGTTAATTTAATTGTCTTAGCCTCTTTTTATGTTCTACAAATCAGATACTCGCACTCGTTTTTCAAACAAACCAGTTGGTGATTGATAAACCAATTTTGCATTAGATGAAAGAACAATCCCTGAATTTAACTTTAATTGTCCAAAATGATTAACATTTAAAAAATTGGTTGCCAGTGCATTATCGTGTAATCCATCCAATATTTGATTAATTATAACTTTTTTATCAGAAACGGAAGATTCAATAAATGAATCTCTACTATCATGAAGTTTTTTTCTAAAGCTTCTATTATCAAACAGCGGCAAATAATTATCCATTTTAGATAATATCTCATCAAAAACTTTAATCAAAAGTTGATTCTTATCTTCCGATTTTTCAAAATCTCCCTTAATAATACGCATGCTATCATCAGATAAGGTTAATTGCTTGGCGTTATAAAAATAAACCGAAGACCCTAACATAAACTTCTTATCCCCATCTAACACTACTTGTTTGTAGGGAACCTTACCTTTAATAATTGAAAAATCTTTAACTCCACGTTTACTCAAAATTTGGGCTGATAATTCCCGTTTTAATAATTGATCATGTTCAACGGATGTTTTTGCTTGTTTTAACTTACCTAAAATCCGCATAGGAACACTAACAACTCGATAAATTGACTCTTTAGCTTTATCAATCTTGATAATTGCCATATAAGCATTCGCATTACTAGAATAGCCACCATAAATTTTAGGATCCATCCCCTGAGCTTTAGGAATCAATGTTCTAGAATTAGAAGTATCACGTTCGATCTTAGGATAAATGGTCATCTTAAACATTTCTTGATCATTAGTGAAAGTCTCTCGCGAAACCAACATGTGTTTAAAACTATAAGCTTTGCGTAAAGGATCGAAAATATCAGGATGTTTTTGAAAAATAACTTCATCAGTATGCGGCCGACACAATTTTTCTGGAGCCGGTTCATCTGTTCTATCCTTACGTAATAATTGACCAATAAAATTAAAGTTATTCAATTCTTTAATCGCAGCATGATCTTGATCTGCATCAGAAGCAAATTTTTTATACTTACCATAAACAAAGAATTGACGCAATTTAGGATACATCTGATATAAATAATTGCCACAAACAGCCGACAAATAAGCATCAATCGCATGATGATAATCATTAACTGAGCGACTCTTATACAATTTCAAACGTTTGCGCAAGGAATGATTGTAGCTGGCTTTAACTGTAATAATCTCTGCTTCCGGATATTGAGCTTGTAAGATAATTGTTACCAATTTAATAACTTGACTTGTTTCGACCAATTGTCGATTAACAAAACCCGAACGCTGATATTTATTCAAATTATCAGGATCCAATAATAAATTGCTTAACTTCTTTTGGCTAATCATTCCAGCCTTTTGCCATTGTTTCCACATCGTACTAACATTCATTTGTAAATCGGGAACCATTTTTTTAGCAAATCGTTTAAATGGCACATCATTAGATTTAGCGTTATTAATCGGTGATGCTGTCAAAACACGATTAGCTAGCGAATCATCTTTGATAAAAGACTGCGGTAAAATGTGATCAATTTGATAACCAGTGGTTACTTCATCAATATTAATTCGCTGACCAGTATATGCATCACGTCCCCCCTGCATAAAGTAAAGATAGTACTTATCTTTCACTAATTGCTTATTAGCAATAGCAGATTCTAAGCCGTCTTTGATGCCTTGTTCTACTAGTTGACCAGCAGCTTTATCATAAGCTTCTTGCAGTTGTTTACCCCGTTGACGTGAAAGCTGTGGATTTTTATCCGGTTCACGGGTAAACTCAATTGCAAATTGGGCAGGTGCTTTACCACCAGCAGCTTTAACAATGTCAGCTACTACTTTAACAACTTGGCGAATTGCCTTTTTATTAGCTGGTGAAGTATAAGCATCAGCTAAAATATCCTCTAGAGAATCTGATTGATTGCTCTGTAATAAAGAAGCATTCTCCTGTTCAACTGCCGACTTAAAGCTTGGATCTTTGACAATTTGCATAAAGTTTTGTTGGCTATCCCACAAACGTCCCATGATGTTTTGACCGTTTTGATCATGTAAACCAATTAATAACTTCTTAGACAAACGTCCCCAACCTTGATAACGTAATTTAGACAAGGCTTTGATTTGTTCAGCCGTTAACCATGGAATATCCGTTTCTTGAGCTTGATACAATTTAGCTTGATAAATCGCCCGGTCTTCAAAAACAGTTGACCATTCAATAATTTTTTCTAAATCAGACTGATAGTTGGGATCATCTAATTTATCACCTAAAACATCCAATTTTCGCAGTTGGTAATAAGTTGCCAAGCTAGAATTAAATTTCTTTTCATCAGCTAAACCAGTAATGTTAACAGCTGGTAATTGATAATTTTGCTGTAAATAATCAACTAATTTCTTTTTCGAAACAGTCTTCACTTGCTTAAATAAATGTTCATAAACATCTTGTTTTACTGCAGCGGATATTCGGTGATTGTTGACCTTGATGTTGTTCAATTCGTTGAGAACCGTAAATTCTTGGTATAATAAACTACTTGCTGGTAGGACATCTTCACCTAATAAGTAAGTATCTTTGGTCGTCATTCGTTTAATAAATTGGTTGGCGGTAGCCATCCGATCAACCTTTTGGTCAAAGTTCCATGGCGTAATTTTTTCATTTGGATGCTGATCGTTACTATTTCTAATCATCCAAGCAAAATTTGCACCTGACGTTTGCCGTTGTTCCTGATTAGTAATCATAGGTCCTACATAATAAGGAACACGAAAACGAACCAACTCATCCAATTTATACGGTGCTTGACTTTGATGCTCAGTTAGAGGATTAGGTTGTGCTAAGAATGGATAATACTGACTTTGATTAGCAATAATCTTATCCAGTTCAATTTGATGAAGCTGATAAGGAATGACACCATTAGCACTAGTTCGTTGCTTGGGCATAAAAGTGTCTAAAGCTATCTTATCTAAAATTTGTTGAGCCGCTGTTGAATCATCTAAATTGGCTTTAACTTGTTTATAAAACTCATCCTTAGCTAATACTTTAGTAGTTTTAAATTGTTTTTTAGCTTTTAACAATTTGCCATGCCGATTATTAACGTACAAATCATAAGCTAAGCTTAATTTTTGAGCTTTATCGCGAGCAGGATGATTAACAATCACTTCTTTTAACAAAGCTAAATCATCTTTATGATCATTGAACTTACGTACCATAGTGGCAGACAAAGTTTTACCTTCATCAACTAATGTACTTAAAGTCACTGCCCCAAATAATTGATTAATTTCCGTGACAATCGCTTGTTGTTGATCATCAACTTGTTCGGCAATATTTGCTAATTTATCGTCAGCGTCAGTATCAGTTAATTTAAATTCCCATTCTTTTTTAGCATCTGCTTCAATATCCTGATTTAAAACAATTTCAAACTTAGTCTTATAGCCTAAAATTGCATTAGCAATTTGTTGCGCCACATTTTTCTTATATTTTTTGTTTTCTTTGGTGTCATCTGCAGCATCAACAACTAATAATTTAGCAATTTCTTTAACTTTGTTCGATTTGAATTCTGTTGGATCACGCAAAATTTCTGCGATGGAATTTGCTTTATCAGCAGCTAATTGGAGTGGTCGTTCTACATTTATTTCAGCAAAAATATTATTCAAGTTTTCTAAAGCTGATTGAACGTCAATTTTGGAAGCATTAAAATTTTTGACCGGTGTATTTTGTAAAAAGTTGCCCCGATATTTAACAATTTGATGAATAGCTAAGTAAACTAAGCGAAGATCAAATTTTTTATTTTGTGTCATTAAAGCTTGACGCAAGTGATAGATGGTTGGATATTCATGATAAAATTCTTGATCTTCTTGTGGCGTTGGAAAAATAATGGCCTGCACAGTTTTACGTTGATCCAAAGGTGATAACCCTGATTGACGCATCCGCACAAAAAAGTAAGGATCAACTTTTGCCATCTCACTATCAAAAATTTCTTCTAATAATCCTAAACGCCACTTCCGGCGTTTTAATCTTCTTCTGGTCGTCCGAAAACCTCGACGTTCAGCTGCCGAAACTCCTTCTTCAAATAAGCGTGCCCCAATGGCCGTTTTGCCTTGTAAATGTAACAATTGGTTTTTCTTATCAGTAACGGCGTAACCACATGAACTAGTCCCCATATCCAGACCCACTATGTAGTCTTGTTTAACTTTAGTCATTAAAGTAACTCCCTTCTACATAAATCAAATTCAATGATACATTAACTATTATAATATTTTAAATTAAATAAAAAAGATCAATTTTGTGAAAAGAACAATTTGTTAAAAAAAGCCATTTAAGCAGCCCGAATTTAGGATTTTAATAATGAAATTATAATCTAAAAATTTATCAACAAAAAAACTATTTCTATTCAAATAACAATAGAAATAGTTCATTGAAAAACTTACGAATATATCTTTAGTTTTACCCTTATACAGCATATTAATGAAACTAACTCTTACACGGATAACAAAAAAGATTAAACAAAAATTGTTCAATCTTTTTCATAAAATATAATCAATAAATTATGGCTTCAAGCGATTAATCATTCGTGGAAACGGAATTGTTTCGCGCAAATGATCCAAATGACAAATCCACGTAAGTGCCCGTTCTAAGCCCATACCAAAACCAGCATGCGGCACCGATCCATATTTACGTAGATCTAAATACCAATCATAATCTTCGAGGTTCATCCCCTCTTTTTCCATTTCAGCTTTCATTTTACCGTAATCCACGGCTCTTTCAGAACCACCAATAATTTCGCCATAACCTTCCGGTGCTAACAAATCGGCACAAACGTAAACATCGTCCCGATCTGAAGCCGGCTTCATATAAAATGGCTTAATTGTTTTCGGATAATTTAAAACAAAGACTGGTTGCTCAAATTGGTCAGAAATATAAGTTTCTTCTGGTGAACCAAAATCATCGCCCCATTTGATATCAAAACCACCCTTTTGACACATTTCTACCGCTTCATCGTAAGAAATTCGTGGATAAGGCAATTTAGTATAGCGTTCTAAAATTTTAGGATCACGATCCAATAATTTTAATTCATATTGACAATTATCCAAAACAGCTTGTACCAAATAGCTGACGTAACGTTCTTGAACTTGCAAACTTTCTTCTTGATGCATAAAAGCCATTTCTGGTTCAATCATCCAAAATTCGGTTAAATGCCGGCGAGTTTTAGATTTTTCAGCTCTAAAAGTAGGGCCAAAGGAAAAGACTTTACCGTAAGCCATTGCTCCTGCTTCCATATATAATTGACCGCTTTGAGATAAATAAGCTGGATGATCAAAATAATCAGTCTCAAATAATTCAGTCGTTCCTTCAGGCGCAGTTCCAGTTAAAATGGGCGGATCCATCTTAATAAAACCTTCTTGCTTGAAGAACCGGTAAGTAGCATCAATAATTTCATTTCTAATTTTCATAATGGCAAATGGTCGGCGTGAACGTAACCATAAATGACGATGATCTAATAAAAACTCAATTCCATGTTCCTTAGGGGTAATTGGAAAATCTTCACTCTCACCAATTACTTCTAAATTAGAAACTTCAATTTCATATCCAAAATGGGAACGATCATCTTGGTGAATCACACCTGTTACATAAAAACTGGTTTCTTGACGTAACTTTTTCGCTACTTCAAATAACTCTTCACCAACATCACTTTTAACAACTACACCTTGAAAAAAGGCGGTTCCATCCCGCAATTGTAAAAAAGCAATTTTTCCTGAGGAACGTTTATCTGTTAACCAAACGCCAATTTTAACTTCTTCATTGACATGATCTTTCGCGTCAATAATTCGAATTGTTTCCACTACACTGCCTCCAGTAATTCTTGGTTTTACTTAAATTAAATTTGCTGTCTGTTAAAAATTATAGCAGATCTCATACTAATTAGTTAGAGCAAATCATCTTCGATTACTATAAATTATTAATTACCTGTAAAATTTTAGTATTATTAAAATTAATCAGATAATAGCCTAAACTACGATTAGTATTTTGGTAAGTTACTTCCCAAACTAAGCGTTTTTGATCGTAGCCCAAAGCTACCTTAGTAATTCTTCGAGGATGTTGATGGGTTTGCACTGTTTGTCTGACTTGCTGGACCAAATTTTTCTTGCCCGTAAAACTATGAATTCTTCCGGTTTGACCATTAATGATTACATAACGATATTGCTGATGTTGATTAGTGCCACCCACCGTATAATAACGTTGACGCCGATTAAATTCTGAATAAAAATCAACTTGCTCTACTCCAGCATTTTGGCGAGCCACACGCATTGCTTGATTTTTAGCTGAACTATGTGGTGCTGTTATCAAATAAAATCCGCCAATTATGCAGACAATTAATACAATTATTATTCCCAAAATTAAGGAACTTTTCCACTGACGCTTCATTTTTTCACCACACTCAAATTTTGACTTAATTGCTGAACCGTGAGCTCAGTTTGTAATGTTGGTAAATTCAATTCTTGATAAATTAGTTTACCATAACTAGCGGTTCGTAAACGTTGATCTAAAAAAATTAAATCGCCTTGATCTCGTGGTCCACGTATTAGGCGGCCGACCTGTTGTTTCAGTCGTCTGACAGCCGTTGGTAAACTCTCCACTTGAAAAGCGACTTGATGCTGTTGTTGCCAATAATTATTTTTTGCTTTAACGAAAGGGTCCTCAGGCGACTCAAATGGTAACTGAGTAATTATAACCAACTGTAAATTTTGTGGTGCCAAATTTAACCCTGTACCAAAGCTTGTAGTTGCTAATAAAACAGCCGTTGGATTGAGTGCAAACCGCTTTTGCAACCGTCGATTAGATCCAGAAATTGATTGAGCTAAAAGCTCTCGATCATTATCTACCCCTGCTACTTGTAATAAACGATAAACAATTTGCAAAGACTGTAATGAATTAAACAAAACTAAAGTTTGACATGGTTTAGCTGCCAATAAAGTCTGAATTTGTTGCGCCCAAATAAAGATAAAATTGGTTTGCTTTGGTGTTGGTGCATCTGTCGGCAAATAAACCTGCAATCGTTCATCCAAGGAAAAATCTAATTGCAGACTCAGCTTATTTTTTTGGGCTATCGCTTGCTTAACTCCTAATTGTTGCAAAAAATTATGAAAACTATGCTGATATTTTAAACCAGCACCAATTAAAATGGTAGTTGTAAACTGTTGTTGAACTTCTTTCAATAACAATTGTTGATTAAAATTTTGTGTTGCCAAACTTAAGCTATTCCAATCGTGATAATCTTGCATTGTAATAATCAAGCCACAATCTTTAGCATGGGACTGAACTAATTTTAAAATTACGGCTAATTGCTGTTGTTGTTGTAATAAAAGTAAATATTCATTTTTAATTTGCTGTAATAAGCGATCCACTGCTAGTAAAGAATTAGTCTGTAACCTTTGATACAATTGCAGTAATTTAGCAATTTTAGCTAAAATTAACTGTATACTCTGATCGCAATCAACACAACAATTTAATGTTGAAGCTTGAAATTGTGCCAGTGGCAAAGCTAGCTGCACTGGTCCTTGACGGTGTGCTAAAGTTAATTGACGTTTAACATATTTACTAACAATCTCGGCCTCTAATCTTTGCAAATTAGAAGTTAATCGTTCAAAAACTTGTTGCAATTGCGTTAAATCCTCATAACGCCATGATTGCCACAAATTATCATGAAAAAATTGTCTTAATAAGACCCGGTTTTGATAAAGCAGATCACTCAAATGTTTGGTTACGGTTTTAACCGTTTTGATTTGCAATTGCGCTTGTGGAACCAACGTTTGTTGCAGTAAACTGGCTGCTTCATCAACAACAAGTTGTTTGGAATGCTGAAAAATTTCAGAATCTAAATGCTTTAAGAGATAACTTTGATTAGTAACTATTAAGGAACTATGTTGCACTTGCTGCAATTGTCGTTGCCAAAAATCATATTTAATAAAAATTCCTGTGGTTCGATGACCGGAACTTTTGATTAGCCTAAAAAATTCAGTTTGCAGATTAGTTAGATTCAATTCTTGCAAATTACCCGTAGTCGTTTGTGTTAACCAGACTAAAATTTTCAACAATAATAACTGAGATTGCCGATTTTTGGTTGTTGTCATTAATAAATGATAGAAATTATCTAAATCTAAATAATCTTGTGGACTAGATAATTGTGTCACTGCGTAATGACGTTGCCTTAATTGTTCAACTTGAAGCCAATCTTCTTGCAAAATTTGTTGTTGCAATAATTTAGTAGCTGTTGCCACAACTACTTGCTTTCCCTGATCTAATTGATAGCTAATTGGTAATAAATAACCTAGCGTTTTCCCTAATCCCGTTGGCGCATCAACTAATGCCAACGGCGGCTCTTGTGTTAATTTACGATTAATAAAATTCATTAATTTGGCCTGTTGGGGGCGCCACTGTATTTGGTCTTGAAATAAGGCTAATTTTTGCTTTCTAGTCGTTGGAAAAACTGAGGACTGCAAAAAATCAGGTTGCCCTTCGTGCGGTCGTCTTAAAACAATTTGATGAACCTCAATTAAATCAGGAGACAATTCTAATTGTTGATTAAATACCAGTTGGGCAGTATTTCGAACAAAATCTCCCGTCTGACGCAAAAAATTGTCTGCTAACTTGACTAGCCAACGTAAAGTCGGTAGCGGTAAATTCAGTAACTGTTGCCGTAATTTGACAAATAAAATTGCCGTTGCAGCTGCGTCACTGTCAGCTTGATGCGGTGAAAAATGATCAATTTGTAAATAACGTGTCAGATCACTCAATTTAAAACTAGGTGCTTGAGGAAATAAAACTTGTGCTAATTCGACTGTATCAATTGCTGCACAATTTAATCTTGGCCAACCTGCAGCAACCAATTCCGATTGTAAAAAGGGAAAATCAAATTCCACATTATGTGCCACGAAGATTGAATTTTGTAACAATTCAAAAATTTGGGCGGCAAAATATTCGAATACTGGCTGTTCTTGTAATTGCTGATTAGTAATACCAGTCAAATGACTAATTCGTTCTGTAATATGGCATTGTGGATTAATCAAAAAAGAAACGTGTTCTTTTATTTGCCAATTCTCAATCACAACTGCCGCAAATTGAATAATCCGATCATGTTCTTGACGATTGGTACCTGTCGTCTCTAAATCAACTACTACATATTTTTTCTTTTCCATACTTCCTAGTTTACCTTAATTATTTGATTAACGGATAAGAAACATAAAAATTTATTTACAACTGGCAATTGTAAAATATTTTGTGCCGCAGTTTGATAGAGATTAAGCTGCCCAGAATAACGTTCTACTGCTTGTTTTAATGAGTGTTCACCGGTTAATTTATTCAAATCCAAATAATCAGTTTTATAATCAAAAATTGTAATTTGTTGCTGATTAATGAATAAACCATCAACAATCCCGTGAATCAAAATTTGATCCGTGCCTAATTGCTGCTCAGCAAAGATTTTTTGAGCTGGTAAAACCATGGCAAAGGTCCACTCTCGTCGTAAAGTTGCTTGATTAGCTAAAATTTGTTGACCTAATGTAGAATTATAAAACTGCGCTAAACTCCAAAAGTTAATTTTGGCCACAACCGCAGCGCTCAAAACTTGTTGTTGAATTAACTGCTTAGCTAAAGCCTCGAAATCTTGTTGCGTCGGCTTTTGTTCTAAGGAAATTTTTTGTAAAAGCAAATGTGTTGCACTACCAACATCAGCTGGTGAGACTGCGCTTTGTTCTTGAGTTAAAAAACTAGGCCGTCTAAAATCATTTAAAACATATCTTTGACCAAATTTTTGATCAGAAGTTAAATCTAAAGTCGGTAAATTCTGATCATCAGGATTAGCAAATAAATGCTTAATTTCAGAAACCGATTGATAGGCAGTTGTTCTGGTTGCTATTTGCTGAGGATAGTGAAAATCAAGAATTTTCCGAGCCGTTTGTTCAAATAAGGAGTTTTCAACCTCCGTTACTTCCACCTGCTCTTCTGGCACTGGGGTTGCTGGATTCATGGTTTTAATCTGCGGTGCATTTAACCATTGGGCCTTAAAATAAAAGGTACTCTGGGCTTTAGCTTTAATTTCTTGTTTAAAAATATCTCCATTCAATGCTAAAATGGGCTGAATAATATCCTGAAACGATTGAAAACTAGAACGCAACCCAACATCTAAAACTTCTTGAGGATGCTCTAATCCCAAATGCCATTTATCAAAGGCAGCTTGTGGCTCTTCTTTAGTTGAACCGACCAAAATCAACTTTTGTTGGGCTCTAGTCAAGGCTACATAGAGTAAGCGAATTTCTTCCGAAAGCAATTTATTTTTTTGACTTGCTTTTAAAGCCGTCAACGGTAAAGTTTCATAAAAAATTCTCGTTTGTGGATCTAAATACTTAATGCCTAAGCCTTGTTGTGTGTCTAACAAATAACGTTTTTTAACATCCATCACATTAAAGCTATGATCAATATTTAAAACAAAGACGACTGGAAATTCCAAACCTTTACTACCATGAATCGTCATAACTTGCACTTCATCTTGGCTGTCATGATATTCAACTGGTTGCGCTAAGTTTTTCTTTCGTTCTTCAATATGTTCAATGAAATGAATAAATTGGAATAAACCCTTAAATTCTAATTGCTCGAACTCATCTGCATACTGATACAAAGCATGTAAATTAATTACCCGTTGTGGGCCATTAGGCATCCCTTGAACATAAGATAAATAACCCGTTTGCAAATAAATTTGCCAAATCAATTCGGCCAAACTAATTTTGGGAGTTAAAGTCCGAAATTGTGTTAGTTGTTGCATAAATTGTTGGACTTTATGTGTTAAGCGCTGGGCAAATTCATTTTTTTGATTATAGTCTTGATCAGCAAGATAGCTTTCCAACACCTGATAAAAATTTCCGCCGCGCTGATTAATTCTTAAATAGGCTAATTCGTTTTCATCTAACCCCACAATGGCTGACCGTAACACGGCGACAAGTGCAATATCTTGTTGAGGATTATCAATAATTTTTAACATTGACAACATTACCTGAACCTCAGTTGCTTGAAAATAATTAGCAGCGTCGTGAACAATAATTGGCACCTGAGCTTGATTGAATTGTTCGATCAAATCATTATTCAAACTTTTTACACGTGTCAAAATCGCAATATCACCATAACGCAGGGTTCGCAATTGACCTGTTGTTGGATCAGTTACTTGAAATTTATCTGCCATTAAAGTTTGAATCTTTTGAATAACTAACTGAATTTGTGCTTGTTCATTAGTCAATTGGTCCTGTTGCAAAGTTGCTTGCCGCAAAAATAGAAATTCCGTAGTGGCATCTAATTCAGCATTAAACTGACGTCCTGCTTGTAATTGTGCCGTTTGGTCATAGTCAATTTCCCCAATTTCTGAATCCATTACGCGGCGAAAAATTTCATTCACAGTAGCCAAAACATTAGGATGTGAACGAAAATTATCAGTTAAATTAATTAGCTTTCCTACCTGATGATCTTTTTTCATCGCCTGATACTTATTGGTAAATAAAAATGGTGCTGCTTGACGAAAACCATAAATTGACTGTTTGACATCACCAACCATGAATAAATTACTAGGATGAGTCCGCTTAATTTGTTGAATAATGGCTTCTTGCAGCGGATTAGTATCTTGATACTCATCTATTAAAATCTCATCAAATAAATTTTGATAATATTCTTGAGCCACATTTTTCTCTTGATAATTGGACTGCAAAATTTTTAAAGTATAATGTTCCAAATCGTTAAAATCTAAGCTATGCTGTAACTGCTTTTGCTTTTGAAATTTATTTAAAAACCGTTGTTCAACTTCAACTAATTTAGTAATTAACTGTTCACTTTTTCTTAAAACTTGACACCATTGATCATTGTCTAAAACGAAATATTTGTATTGCCACTCCTGAATCATTTGACTAACTAACTTCTTTTTAACCTTAAACGGTTCAGAAATACTAGCATCGGTCTTCGACTTGATTCGTCCAGTCAAAGTTGTTAAATTTAGTACCTCTTGTCGTAATTGATTCCAAGTCAAATTATTTAAATTAGTTAATAAATCATAAATTTGTTGTTGTAACGTTTTAACACTAGTTTGGTAATTCTGTAATTCAGCAAACATTTCTACTTGCTGGCTTAAATCAGCTAATTGTAGATTCAAATAATGCAACTGTTGTGTTAAAAACTTAATAAAATAATTTTGATAAAAATTAGCCGTGGTAATTTCAGTTTGAACTTGATAGTCAGTGGTTAAATTTTGTAACCATTGTTGTGGATTTTGATTAGTCAAAGCAAAGTCTGTCAAACGAAAAAGTAAATTCTCTACCTCACTATCATCATTACCAGTCGCAAAGTTATTTTCTAAAGCCAGAAAGTCCTGATCTTGTTCTTGATAATAAGCATTACGAACTTGTTGCCAAGCCCGTTCCTGCAACAAAAATCGTTCATTATCATCACTAAGCAAACGAAAAATTGGATCTAAGTCAATCAAATAATAAAATTTTCGAATAACTTGCAAACAAAAAGCGTGTAAAGTACTGATATTAGCTCCTGGAATTCGTGCCAATTGGGCTCTTAAATGTTGTTTAGCAGTCTGAGTAGTTGTTATTTTGGCGGTCTGTTGAACCTGCTGAAGCAAACGCTGTTTCATTTCTTTAGCTGCCGCTTCCGTAAAAGTTACTACCAATAAGTGATCAATTGATTGACCTTGTTGGAGTTTTTTGACAATTCGTTCCACCAAAATTTTGGTCTTACCTGCACCAGCAGAAGCTGACACTAAAACATCTTGTCCGTGAACAGTCATCGCCTGCAATTGGTTGGGGGTTGGTTGAAATGTTGCCATTAATTTTGCTCCTTTCGTTGATTTAATAATTGAAAGAAAGTTTTTTTATCTAAACTGGGTAATAAGCGGTAATTATTCTCTGGTAACATGGCATCAAACTGCATAATTGGTAAATAATCACTATACTGCAAAGTAGTCTGCTGACGATTAAGTCGCACCGGACTGATTTGATTCTTTCCTTTTAAGATAGCCGTTGCCGCTTGTTTAATTAATTCTTTATCCCATTCAACCATCTGTGAAAACTGTTTTGCACTAACAACTTTCCGGACATTAACACGATGGTTTTTCGCAATTTGAAAAACTTGTGAAGATTGATCCAAAGCCAAAGGATCTAAAGCAGCAGTACTCAGTCCGTCATCAATAATCAACCCTTTGTATTGATACTTTTTAAACCATTGCTTAGAAGCTTGGCTTAAATCACCCTTTAATTGCTCTAAATTAACGGTCGGATCTTGTAAATGAAAGTAAAAGCCCCCTGCTGGTGACATCTTGTCCGTAAATAATGAGGGATCATTTAATAGACTAGTTAAATAAGTCATCATCTGCAAATTCAAACCAGTATAAAATTCTTGAAAACTAAAATCTTTTTGACCAGATTTATAATCAACGACAAAATAATAATCGGGATTGCTAACGAGCTGATCAATTCGATCAATACGTCCTCGGACAATAACACTTTTTCCCTCACCTAAAGCTAAATTTAAGGGTTCTAAATTGTGTTCAGCACCTACTTGTCCAAAAGTTACTTCTGTCTTCAATGGATAAAATTGTGCGCTTTGAGCCTGCCGTCTTAAAACTTCCAGAGATTGTTGAACAGTTTTAATCATCTGCTGTTGAATAAATTGCTCATCATGCGAAAAAATTTGGTAAGCTGGTTGTTCCAAAACTTGGCGTACAACTTGCTCTGTAACTTTTTGTAATTGATCTGCTTGTAAATCAGCCCACTTTATTTGTTGTTTTTGTAACTGTTTAACCGTTAAATCCATTACTTCGTGAAAGAACGTTCCCTGATTGGCAGGCGTGATCTTAAATTCCGTTCGTGGTTTTAAGCGTAAACCATACTTGAGAAAATATTCATAAGGGTTACGATAAAATGTTTCTAATTGTGAAATCGAAACCGTCAGTTGAGAACCATACAATTCCGTGCTCAATTGTGTTTGCAGAGGTTGAGCCACATTTTTATAAGATAAACCGCGCCAAATTTTAGATAAATATAAGTTAGCAGTATGTGAATCAAACAAAAATTTTTTAACTAATTGCCAAGGTTTGGCAACTTTTATTTGTTTAGTTTTACTGTGGCGATAAACGGCTAACAAATGATCAGCAGTTACTAACGGACTACCTAGCAACTGCAAAACTGCTTGCTCTGAAGTCGGAGTTACAAAATCAATTAGCTGTTCCTTAATCTTAAAATGGTGTTTGAGTAAATCAACATATGGTGACAACTGAACTGGTGTTTGATTCTTAGTTTTAGCATAAGTAAAAATCAAACGTTGCGTACTACTTAAGAAGGCCAAATCATGCAAATAAGGTTCAAAACTATTCAATTGTTCTTTGGTCTCAGGCAAAGTCTCAGCACTTGTTAACAGCGGCTGAATCGCTGACAAGTCATCATCACTAAATAAACCGGAAGTTTCATTAACTCGGGGCATATCTTGATCATTAGCACCTAAAATAATGGTAATTTTTCTTCGATTAGTTTGAATTGCGCCTAAGCCCGAAATTTGCACTGCATCTAAAGATGCTGGAATGGTTAAATATTGTGCTTCTTCAAACCCATTATCCAAAACTAACAAAAAGTCTTGCATTTCAAACGTTTGTTGTCCAAATAAATCAACAAATTCATCCAAAATTTGGACAAAAGTATTAACGATTTGCTCAGGTTGTTGACTTAAAGCCAAATTTCCTTGTTCAATTGCCATGTTTTCCCATTGTTTCAAATTCGCAAAAACTTGCAATTCATCTAATAGTTGATACAACTGGCCGCAAGCTTTTTTAACCGTCATTTGACTATGAGTGAAACTCTTAACTGCCTGATAAGTTGCTTTAATTAAGTGTTTAATAACATTCATTTGTGAAAATTGGTGTTCAATTACTGTTGATGGATGGTTGGCATTAGTTTGGAAATCTGTCTTACTTAACCAATCATGAGCTCTTAACCCATGTGCCAAACAATAATTATCTATCCAATCAACTGCTTGACGATACTGTTCTAACGTCCAATTTTTAGGAACCAGTAATTCTGTTCGCAGTAAGCGCATAATGTCACGATACTGCAATTGATTCTGTACCAAAGCAAATAAACTATCAATAACATCTTTGAAAGCATGATCACGCATCGAATGTGGTAAATCAACAAAATAACTTAAGCCTTGATTTTCAAAGTAGGGATTCAATAATTGTTGATAATCTGTTAAATCACGCGCTAGTACTAAAAAGTCACGATACCGATATCCTTGAGTTGCCACTAATTGTCGAATGTAAGTTGTGACTGCTAAAATTTCCTGCTGCTTAGTAGTTGCTTGCCAAACTTGTAAAGAACTGTCGTCTGTTAATTTTTCTGTCTGAAAATTGCTCAAATTAGTATTTTGAGCAATCCAAAAGTCCTCCACTTTTGCCAAATCAGCGCTAACACGTAATGTTGATGCTACTTGGGTAGTATAACTAACGTCTACTTGACGAGCAGTCTTAGTTAACCATTGAAATATTTTTTGGGACCTTTGAAAAAATGGTTTTTCTACAGATTGATCAGCCACTGGTCGATCCAACGTCAAAGCAATTTCTACCGTCTGAGCACGCTTTATAATTGTCTGTAAAATTTGTAATTCTTGGGCGGAAAATTTTGTAAAATCACTAATAAAGTAATGGACTTTGGCTTGATTATCATCCGTCTGTAAATATTGATTTAACAAGGATAATAATTGTTGTTCATCATTATAATGGTTGTTGACTTGCTGCCAGTACTTTTCGTAAATGAGACTCAAATCCAATAACTTTAATTGCAGATCTCCGGTCACCTGAATATTTTCAGCGATATTTTGTAAACGCATAGGCGAAATTTGATTTTGAATTAAAACATCAATTTGTTGTTGTAAAGTTTGAATAAAACCAATGCGCCTGACTTCGCCCCCATACAAATTCAATTTGGGAGCTAGTTCACGAATAATCGCCGATAACAACATAACCTTAGTCGTTGCTGTTAGTTGTGGGCTTTGGTAAATTGGTTCATTTCTCAAAAAATACCAGGCCAAACGCGTAAAAGAAAAAACTTGTAATTGATTTGTAGCCAAAATTTGTTGAGTATCTTGTTTTAAATTTGTTAAAATTTGGACCTCACTTTCAAATTTAATATGGTCAGGTACTAACCAAATAAATAAATCCGCAGAATTTTGTTGCAATTGCTGTTTTAAATCAGCTAATAAAATGGCCTGCTTATTTTTTTGAACAGTACCTAAAACTAATTTCAATGACATACAAACCCTCCTTAATTAATCTAACTACCAGTAAAGGATGCGGATTAACTTAAAATTGTGTAAAATAAGAGACTATGAGAAAGGTGATCTTATGACAATTTCGGGTCAAGCCCACGGTAAAATAATTTTAATAGGTGAACACGCTGTAGTCTACGGACAACCAGCTATTACTATTCCCTTACTAGACATTCCTACTACAGTAACTGTTACTAAAACCAAAGCAGCTATTAAGCTTAATTCTAAATATTATGATGGCCTTTTAACTGACGCTCCCAGCGAATTACAAGGTATTGTAGCCTTAGTAGAACTATTAGTTAAGGACTTACCAATTGAGCCCCAATTTAAATTAAAAATCAAAAGTGCGCTCCCCATTGAACGGGGGATGGGATCCTCAGCGGCCACTGGCGCAGCCATTACCAAAGCTCTATTTAATTATGCTAAACTGCCGTTAGAACAAAAAACATTACTACATTATACTAATTTTTCCGAAAAAATAATTCATGGTACTCCGAGTGGAGTAGATGCTGTCACCGTTAATTCTTCGCAACCTATTTATTTTATCAAAAATAAACTCATTCAACCATTTGCTATGAATCTAAAAGCTTATCTGGTAATTATCGATTCTGGCATCAAGGGTAACACCGGACAAGCGGTTCATGATTTACGAATCTTCAAACAACAAAAACCTCACTTAGTTAATCAAAAGATTAAACAACTAGGAAATTTAACCAAGCAAGCTCAATCTAGCATTAAGCATCAACAAATTACCACTTTAGGGCAAATATTTACGCAAGCTCAAGAAATTCTACAAACTTTAAATATCAGTACACCATTTTTAAATCAACTAATTACCGTTGCCAACCAACATGGTAGTTTGGGTACTAAAATAACCGGCGGCGGTCGCGGTGGCTGTTTAATCGCCTTAACTACTGATTTAACAACTGCTCAACGTATTGCCCATGCCGTTAACCAAGCGGGGGCTTACCAAACTTGGATTCAATCACTTCAACAAGATAGGAATTAAATAATGTCAACACTTACAACTGCTCATACTAATATTGCTTTAATCAAATATTGGGGAAAAAAAGATGCTACCTTACGTTTACCGTATACCGATAGCTTATCACTAACCTTAGATGGTTACTATACAACAACTACCACCCAATTTATTAGTGGCAAGACTGATCAAGTTTTATTAAATCAGCAACCAGCACCACTGACTTTTTTTCAACGAACAAAAAAATTTTTGGATTTTGTACGCCAACTAAACCACAGCCAACAAGCTATCTTAGTTCAAACCGAAAATCACGTTCCCACTGCTGCCGGTTTAGCTTCCTCAGCTTCGGGCTTTGCAGCTTTAGCTGGTTCTTTAAATAAGCTATTTTCAATGCAGCTCACACTACCAGAATTATCACGTTTAGCTCGTCATGGTTCTGGCTCAGCGACGCGTTCCATTTTTGGTGGCTTTGTTCAATGGCAACATGGACAAAACGATCAAACTTCTTTTGCGAAAAAAATCAATGATGATTTGCGCTTTCCTATTCGAATTATCAGCGTTGTTTTCAACCAACACCAAAAAAAAATCTCTTCCACCTTAGGAATGCAACAAGCTGTTAACACCTCACCTTTTTATAGTATTTGGCCACAGCTGGTCGAACAAGATTTAACTGCTATGTTAAAAGCAATTGATGCCCAAGATATTAAACAAATTGGCATGATTGCCCAAAACAATGCTTTAGCTATGCATGCTTTAAACTGGACCGCACGTCCTGCCTTTTCCTACTTTTCAACTGCAACCATTAATTTAATTGAATTCTTAGCCCAACTACGGCAGCAAAATTTATTAGCTTATGCTACTATTGACGCTGGTCCTAATGTCAAGGTAATCACTTCCGTTAATGACGTTATGAAAGTTCAAACAAAAATTCACCAAGCTTTTCCACAGGCAACAACAATAATTCTCAAACCAGGCCCAGGAATTCAATAAAAGATATGCTATAATATTTTTTTGGTATTTTATAAAGAAAATTGAGCTCAAAAAGTTCATTAATTATGTACTAAGTATTAATTTTCTAAATAATAAAATTAATATTATTGGTCATGCTGCAAGTACTATTTAACCTCGTACTTGGTAAACTTTATTAAAACCAAACTTATTAAGATAAGCTAGATCAACAAAGATGAAAGGTTTTGATGAATTGATAACTGTGAAAGCTCCAGGTAAATTATATATTGCGGGTGAATATGCCGTGGTAGAGCCTGGCTATCCAGCAATTGTTGTTTCTTTGGATCAATTTGTCACGGTTTCAATTAATCGTGCACATGATCACGGAACAATTAATTCCAAACAATATGAAGAAATGCCCGTCATTTGGCAAAGAAAAGGAAATCAACTAATCATTGATAATCGGGATAACCCGTTTGAATATATTCTATCTTCCATTAAATATACTGAAAGATATGCACTGGAAAAGAAATATTCCTTAGAATTATTCGACCTCAATGTTAATAGTCAATTAGACTCCAAAGATGGTAAAAAATACGGTTTGGGATCTTCAGCGGCAGTTACCGTAGCAACTGTTAAAGCGTTAGATCAATTTTATAGTTTAAATTTAACGAAAGAAAAAATTTTCAAATTAGCTGCGATCTCACATTTTATGGTGCAAAATAATGGTTCTTTTGGCGATATTGCTGCTAGTGTTTACGGTGGCTGGATTGCCTATCAAGCTCCAGATCGGCGATGGCTAACCCACCAATTAAAGACTAAATCTCTAATTCAAGTACTCGACCAGTCTTGGCCTCAACTAAGAATTGAATCTTTAACTTGTCCCCAAGATTTAAATTTGCTTATTGGTTGGAGTGGTAGCCCCGCTTCAACTCCAGTTTTAGTTGATAAAATTGCTGTTGCACGCGAACAACAACAAGAACACTATCAAAATTTTTTAGCAGCTTCCAAACGTTGTCTTCAAACAATGATTCAAGGTTTTAAAGAAAACAATGCTGCAATAATTCTGCAACAAATTACCATCAATCGTCATATTTTACAAAAATTAGCACAATTTAGTGGCGTCGTTATTGAAACTCCTCGCTTAAACAAACTTTGTGAATTAGCACAACAACATCATGCAGCCGCGAAAAGTTCCGGTGCCGGTGGTGGCGATTGTGGAATTGCTATGATTAAAAATTCTCAACATACTCAACAATTACTAGATGATTGGCGTGCTCACAATATTTTACCGTTAAATTTTAACGTCTATACCCCTCTAGATTAGAAGGTGAGGTTTTTTATGCCTAAACAACCCTATGATTTACAACGTAAGAATGAACATATTTTTCTTTCAGAAAAATTCTATCAAGCTACTAATCCTTTTTTTGAACAACTTCGCGTAATTGCCCCCGCAATTCCCGACTTGAATTTAAACGACATCAAATTACAGTTTACTTGGCCCCAAACCCAAAAAACAACTGCTGCACCCATTTATATTAATGCGATGACTGGTGGTGCACCACAAGTTCTGCAGCTTAATTACCAGTTAGCACAAATTGCTAAAGAATTAAATCTTGCCATCGCCGTTGGTTCCATGAGTAATTACTTACGCTACCCAGATTCCTCGGAGGTAAAAAAATCTTATCAAGTAATTCGGCAAGTTAATCCGCAAGGTGTAGTGATCGCTAACGTTTCTGCCACAACACCTTGGTATGAAGCCCAAAAGTGCATTGATCTATTACAGGCCGATTACTTACAGATTCATATTAATGCTGCTCAAGAGGTAGTTATGCCCGAAGGTCAAACTAATTTCAATTGGAGTTCAAATATTCAAGAAATGGTAAACCATCTGACCATTCCCATCATTATTAAGGAAGTTGGTTGTGGATTGAGTGCTGCTAGCGTCTTGCATTTACAGAAGCTGGGCGTTCAAGCCATCGATGTTGGCGGTCGAGGTGGAACTAATTTTGTTCAAATCGAAAATGAGCGTAATCATCAACTTGATTATAATTTTTTAAAAAATTGGGGACTAACAACTTTAGAATCTCTACTTGATCTAAAAAAAGACGCGATCGCAATAGATATTTATGCGTCAGGTGGAATTCGTTCGCCACTAGATGCGATTAAATGCTTTGTACTGAATGCTAAAGCGGTCGGAATTGCTGCCCCAGTCTTGCATTCCCTCAAACACCAAGGTCTAGGCCAAACCCTAACTAATGCCCAAAATTGGCTTTTTCAACTGAAGCAAACAATGTTACTCTTAGGATGTTCAACGGTCTTGGAACTAAGTAAAGTTCCTTACCGATTAGATAGTGAGTTAACCAATTTCAATAATCAATAACAGAAAATAAACATTTTGCACGGTGGTGGCTGAAACCACCAAAGCGCTCTGATCATTAATCAATTGACGCTCAACAGATTAAAAATTAATGTTAGGATCTTTAATTTCCAGAATTAAACTGGTAGAATAATTATCTAAGGGCATTGTTTTTCCTTCTTTCAATAGTTTTTGACGACTAAATTGTAACATAGGGAGGCAATGTTCTTTTATTGTGTCCAAAAATAAATTGGTCTACATAAAAAGAGTGCCAATGAAATCACTCATCAACACCCAATATTATAGAACCTAAATAATTCCGTCGAATTATCTATCCACCACTAAGCTTAGAATGTTTATTTTACTGTCTTAAACCTTTGGGATAAAAATTCTTTAATTGGTTGTGTACCAGCTTTCCCCAAGAAAAGATTTTATGTTCAAAACTAACAGCCACAAACCCCTGATAATTAACAGTTCGATCATTATCCAAAGTTAAAGCTTCTCCATGAACAAAATGAGCAAATTGTTGATCAGTCAAATTTATTACCTGCCGAAAATCTTCCGGCTTTAATGCTAAAGCAAGTGCATGATCGGGCTCAAATCGGTTCTTTTTAAAGGTTCCTAACTTGAGGCCATTACGCAAAACATGTAATGCTTGATTTTGATTTAAAACCAACGCTTGGCTATATAAATCATTGCCAGTAACTAATGGCTGAATTTTTAAAGTTTCAGTTAAAGTGTGCGTTTGAAACGTTTGCCACAAGTTTAAATTAACTAAAGTTTGTTGCTTACCTTTTGAATGTTTAACATGCGAACTATGTGAAGAATTTTTAACTGTGAAAGAAGCAGCTGGATCTTTTTTCAAAGCGCAAATAAAGTGCCCCTCACCTCTATAATGATGCGGAAAAAGCCGAATCGCCTTAGTTAAATCTAAATTACCATTGCCCCATTGAGCAACACCATGATCCATTTGAGGCGTATGTGGCAAATCAATAATTGAAAAGGGATAATTACGAGTCAACCAATCAATATTTTGTTCGTCTTCTTCAGGTGAAAAAGTACAAGTTGAATAGATTAGACGCCCGCCTGGTTTTAACATTTTAATCGCAGTTGCCAAAATTTGGCGTTGCTTTTTAGCACACTGTAAAACATAATCTAATGACCAGTAATCCATTGCAGCTGGATCTTTACGAAATAACCCTTCTCCTGAACAAGGTGCATCAACGACCAAACAGTCAAAATAATCTGGCCAAACTACTGCCAATTGTTCCGGCGTGTTATTAGTCACAACAACATTTTTAGCTCCCCATCGTTCAATATTTGAGGATAAAATCCGGGCACGTTGAGCATTAATCTCATTAGCGACTAAAAGACCATCCCCCTTTAATAAAGCTGCTAACTGCGTACTTTTTCCTCCCGGAGCTGCACACAAATCTAGAACTCGTTCTCCAGGTTGTGGATTGGCTAATTGAGCTACATTCATTGCACTAGGATCTTGAGAGTAAACCCAACCAGCTAAATGATCAATTGCTGTCCCCTTAACTTGACCGCGGTAACCATTATTCACTGATACTAGCGGTCTTGTTAAGTCTTCATTAACCAATTGATACTGAATTTTAGCTGGATTTAATCGAAAACCATGGGTTGCCTCTTTCGTTAAACTAGTCAAAAAATCTTCAGCTTGCGTTCCTAACAATTTTTGATATTTAGTAACAAAATCAATAGGTAAATTAATTTTCATGCTTAACCTCATATTTATTGCGAATTAATAATTGCACCATCGCTGCTAAAATTACTATAATAAATAGTACTATCAAATATAACATAAAATATTTCCAACTAATGATTTGAATTTTAGCCGAAATAAAAATTAAAGCTACACCAAAGACAACTAACTCAGAAATCAAGAATTTCAACCAATTGCCAAATCGAAAATCAAACAACAAATCACCTTTTAATAATGATTTATTCAATAATTTAACGGTTGGAATTTGAACAAACAAACTCAAAATTAAGACCACTACCGCAATGATAAATAAGATAACTAAAGTTCCACCCCAGCGTAACCACCAATTTTGAGTAATATTATTAATTTGATTAGCAGAACGAACAGGAGCCTTTGCCTGAAGAATTTTTTGTACTTGTTTTAACTTTTGTGGATGATTTAATAATTGACCATCAACAACTACCTGATAATGACGCAAATGCGTTTGATTATGCTGGTTGGGTGAAGCAGAAATAAAAATATGCTTGTTCAATTTTGTCGTATTACTTAATCCCGTGTAACCAATAACTGAATAGTAATTATGATTTAACTTATAATAAGCTTGATATTGTGGTTTATAAGTTTGCTTAGATAAATTCCGACCTAAAACCACAAAGGGAATGGGCGATTGAAAATCACTTGCAGAGAAAAAACGTCCATTAGTCATCGGCAATTTCGCCATTGAATGTGACATATACACATAACTCATATTAGGATTTGCTTTTTGAATAAAATGAATTTGATAATCCTTAATGTGTTCTTGCTCTAATCTTTGTAAGACATGCGGAATTGACTGCCGCGATTTAGTGGGATAAATTAGGGCATTTTCTTGAATATTACCGCGATTCATCAAAGTTCGATAATTACGCAAATCATTTTTGGAAACTGTGATCCCTGCTAAAATCAATAAGCATGCAATTAAAATATTTAATAAAATTGTTCTTTTCATAATTCACCTAACTATAAATAAATGATCTTTGATTAAATCAAATTCTGGATAAAATCGATTAATCTTCGCAATGCGTTTATCATAATGTAAGTGGGCTTCTTGCCAAAAACGCTGGCTGTTAGTCGCCCCTTGATATTCACCAATTACCCAAAATTGCGGGGGATTTATCCATGAACGAATTTCCTGAAGAATTTGCCAATCAATTTCTTCACGGTCAGGACTCCAAGCCAATAAAATTACATCAACCTGCCGCCCAAATCGTTGTAAAGCCGTTAAAGCATTCAAATTATAAACCTCTGTCCAAAGCTGCTTTCCGGTATTACTTTGTTGTGCCCACGAAAAATCATCTGTGGCAATAACCGATTGTTGTCGCTGCTTTAAAGACCAACTCAAACTACCGTTACCAGCCATTAATTCTAAATAAGATTGTTTTGGAAAAGCTTGAACCCAACAATCTAACATTTGGTCATTGACTAGTGCCCAAACACCATATTTTTGCTGTAAATATTGTCGAAAATCGTCCAAAAAGCGCGCAAACTTTTGTACACTCCACACTTTTTGTTGCCAATTCAATTGCGGAAAAATTTGTTGATTTAATAACAGCCGTTTAATTGTTTGTTCGTCTAAATTTAAATTGGTCAGCGCTTTTGCCGGTAATCTTTGGCACCGATAGGCTTGAATCATTAATTCCATTTGCTTTAATAATGCAGTAATTGACCAATCAGCTTGAAACTGAATTTGATAATCATGAAGTTGCTGTCGATAATTATAATTTTCCATGTTTTGACCTATATTTAATTAATTCCTTTAGCAGTTTAACACAATCTTCTCTTTTTACTATCAGACTTGTTCAAAAAATCACTAAGCTTATAAATGCATCTAGTAGTTACCTAAAGAGTTAATAGTAATGCATACTAATAATTTCAGACCTCGAGCTTGACCTTTTTAAGTGCTATACTTTATTGTTTAGATGTCTTAATTTACTAACTTAGTTAATTATCATTGACCAAAAAGTTCCAGCTAAAAACTAATCTTAATAAATTTTTTAAAGATATCTAACACATAAAAGTGTATCATATTAATAGAGATATTAAACATTGGTAAGCGAGGTTCAAGTATGAATAAAGATAACAGTAATAGCTTAAAGGAATGGGGGATCTGGCTTTTACAGACTTTAGTCTTAGCTGCAATTTTGTTTGGAATAATTTCACTATTAAATCATTACGTTTTTGACAACGCACGGGTTTCTGGGACATCAATGCAACCTACATTTGAAGACGGTGATCGTTTAATCGCTTATCGTCACAGTAAATTAAAGCAAGGCGACGTAGTTGTTGTTGATGCACCTGATGAACCGGGACAATTTTACATTAAACGGATTATCGCCACACCAGGACAAAGTGTTACTGCTAAAAACAATCAAATTTATGTCAATGGTCAACAAATAAAACAAAATTATTTAAAACCTGGTTTTAAATTAGTTGATGATGGTAGTGATGGTGTTTATGGAACACGTTATGCAGATACAGGTGATTTTTCCATTCGTTCTTTAGCTAAAACTTCGAATTATATGGAGATTTATTCCAAAAAACAATTGCAACAAATGAAAAAAACTAACAAAGTTCCTAAAAATTCTTACTTTGTTATGGGCGACCACCGTAGCGTTTCTAAAGATAGTCGCTATATTGGTTTTATTAAGCGTAATAAAGTTGTCGGGGTTGTTAAATGGCGTTATTGGCCACTCACTCATATGAAAACTTTTTAATTGCAAACCATTACCAGAGAGGATAAGTTATATGAAAAACAATTTATCAGAATTAATTATTCAATATCAAAAAAATACTAATAAAAATGATGCTCAATTTGCTTTTGAAAGCCATTTTTCAGTTGAACAAATTCATGCTATTAAATCAGGTGAAGGAACTTATACTCCTGATGAAGAAGAACGAATTATTCAATATATTAAAGATCATTCTTAAAGTTAGGATTAAGCAAATACCAATAAAATGGCGAAAGTATAAGTTTTATATACCTTCGCCATTTTTGTATTATTTATAAAATTTAAATTCAATGATTTAATTGGATTTACTTGCGCCAAAAATAGGCCAATAAGCCAATAATCATCCAAATACCTAAGATCACATATTCATAAGGCCAAACTAAAGAAACAGGCGTCCCCGGGATAATTGTTCCCAAAGTAATTAAAATGGCAGCAATTCCACCTAAAATGGGCAAAAACAATGATTTATTATAAAAACCACCCTTTAAGTTAGGATATTTTCGTCTAATCTTTATCAGATTTAGCGTATTAAAACTCCAAGCTAGAGCTGTTAATAAACCACCGGTATCTAAAAAGTAAGTTAATGCTCCCTTGCCTAACCACCCAATCGCTAAAACTAAAACTAACGTCAAGGTCAAGGCTCGATATGGCGTTCCAAAACGTGGATGAACTTTAGCAAAATATTTAGGCAAAATATCATGTTCAGCCAAAGAAAACAACAATCTTGGAGCCGAAGAAAATAAGGTTAAAAAACTAGTACCCAATCCCAAAAAGGAAATCAAATAAGCTAATGAACTTAACAACGGATAACCAGCTTGCTTAAAAGCATCAATGGTTCCCATCGATAATTGAGCTGTTTTTTGCCACGGATAAATCCAAGCAGATGATAATAACACTGCAATATAATAAGTAGCAGCTAAACTAATCGCTCCAATGACAATCCAACCAATTTTTTTAGGCGGTGTCTGCGTTTCCCCGGCAAGAATCCCAATTGATTCCCAACCAGTTAGGAAAGTCATTGCTGGCAATATAAAGCGAAATACTTGTGGTAAAGGTTGTTGATTACGATAAAAAGCTGGCCAAAAATTGGCCACTTGCCCTTTAGAAAAACCGACCACTACCAAAATTGCGCCCAAAACCAATAATAAGATAAACAAAGTGGTTTGTACACGGCTAGTTAATTTAGCACCTAAAAAATTTAACCCATAGACAATCAGTGTAATAATAACTCCTAAAATCAGTTCACGATAGTGAACAGCTACGCCAGCAAAATGATAACTCGAACCACTAGCAACTTGCGGAAAAATACGAGCAATTAATAAACTAGAGGCTGTTACAAAAAAACCTAGAATACTCAAATAAGCACCTAATAATGCCCAGCCAGCAAATAAAGCACCTTTTTTACCAAAAGCTTGGTAACCATAAACAACTTCACCACCAGCTTCAGGATAAGCAGTTGACAATTCCGCAAAAGACAACGAAATTAAAATCGCTAAGCCTGCGGCTACAATCAAACCAAAAATTTCACCACCGGCCCCATATTGATGAAAAAATTGACTATTAGTATAAATCCAACTACTACCAATCACTCCTCCAGCACCTAAAGATAATAAACCAATAGTACTAATCTTAGGCTTCAAATGTTGGTCCATTAATCTACCTCAATCTTATATGATTTTACTTCTAAAGTTTAAAAAATTATACAATTATTATTCAGCCAACCTATTCTAAATACCTAACAATTAATGCAACTGCCAGAAATTTTTAGTTCGATCTATTTTTTAATTGTAGTTATTCTTCAGATTTGAGAATTCCTCCGACACTATAGTGATTAGGTTGCATCTCATTTAAAACGATGTGAATATGCTCGGCCGGTGCCCCAGTATTTTTACTAATTGCTGTCGTAACATCACGACACATTTGTTTTAGTTGTTCGGGAGTCCGTCCAGCTAATAAATCAATATGAACTAAAGGCATTTTCTTATTCTCCTTTACTATTTAAACGAATAATTTCTAAAACGACAGCAACCGCTTGCTCCATTACTTGCTGAGATACATATTCATAACGACCGTGCATATTTTCCGGTCCCGCAAATAAATTAGGTGTGGGCAAGCCCATAAAAGAAATGATCGAACCATCAGTTCCACCTCTAACTGGTTCTTCATCCAATTTAATTGCTAAATTAGTCATTGCTTGTTCAGCTAAAGCAACGACATCCATGTGATCTTTCATAACTTCGACCATGTTTGAATACTGATCAATCATCTGCATCTCTACGGTATCTGCACCATACTTTTGGTTTAATTGCTGAACAATTTGTTGTAGTAACTGTTTACGCTGTTCTAGCCCCTTCTGGTCAAAGTCACGAATAATGTAAGCTAAATGCGCTTGATCAATTGTGCCTTGAAAATCAGTCAGTAAAAAGAAGCCTTGACGACCTGCGGTTTTTTCTGGAACTTCTTCTGGTGGTAAGGCTGTCTGTAATTCAATGGCAACTAAGTTAGCATTAACCATAATATCTTTGGCAACACTAGGATGAACATTTTTACCATGAATAATAATTCGGGCAGCCGCAGCATTAAAAGTTTCATATTCCAGTTGACCTAAAGAACCACCATCAACCGTATAGGCAAAATCAGCAGCAAATTTTTCAACATTAAAATTATGTGCTCCCTTTCCCGTTTCTTCATCTGGACTAAATCCTATTCTAATTTGACCATGCTTAATTTTTGGATGCTTTAACAGATATTCCATTGCTGTCACAATTTCACTAACACCCGCTTTATCATCAGCACCTAACAATGTTGTACCATCAGTTGTAATTAAGTCATGACCTTGATAATTTTTTAAATTAGGAAAAACAGCTGGATCTAATTGATATTCTCCTTGAGTATCCAAGTTAATTACACTTTGACCATCATAGTTAGTAACTATTTGTGGTTGAATGTTTTCAGAGTTAAAATCTGCTGTGTCTACATGTGCTAAAAAACCAATAGTTGGAACTTCGTAATCTAAATTACTCGGTAAAGTCGCCGTCAAATAAGAATTAGCAGCATCATATTCTACATGGCTCAAACCTAAATCAAGTAGTTCTTGTTTTAAATTCAACAAAAAGTCAACCTGACGTCTAGTCGTAGGAATCGTTTCCGATAACTCATCTGAGCGCGTATTTTGCCGAACATAACGTAAAAAACGAGGTACTAAAGTTTCGTATTTCATATTTAGATTCTCCTTATAAAAATGTAAAGGGCTCAGTTATAGTTGTCGAAGCCAAAATTTCTAATTGCCAACAAGAAGATTGCTGATTCCACTTCTGCAGTAAAGCTTGGGCTTTACGATTAAAAATAGCTTCAATATGGTGACCAGGATCAATTACTGGCAGATTAGCAGCTAATAAATCATGACCAGTATGATAAGTCACATCACCAGTAATAAATAAATCCACTGGTACATTTAGTGCTTGCGGATAAAATTCACTCCCACTCCCTCCAATAATACCAATTGTTTGCACTTTTTGCTGCAAATTTTTAGCAATCACGCGCAAACCAGTTAAGTTCCAAAGCTGCTTTAATTTTAAGGCTAAATCATTAATCGTTAATGTTTGCTTCAGCTTACCATATCGTCCTAGCGCAACTTGTCCATCATCATAATTAAAGGGAGCAATTTCCTGTAAATCAAGGGATTCTGCCAACCAATCATTCATTCCGATCGGCGCCCGATCTAAATTAGTATGTGCGGCATAGACCGTAATTTGATGACTTAATAAATCAGCATACATGCGATTTTGAGGCAAAGACGTATCTAAACTACGTGCTGGATGAAACATCACTGGATGATGAGCGAAAATGAAATCTACCTGCTTTTCAATCGCCTCTTGAACTACAGTTGGACGAACATCCAAAGTTGTTAAAACACGGTGAACTGGTTGCTGTAAACTTCCCACCTGTAATCCTGAAGGATCATTTTCCATTTTTAA
This sequence comes from Bombilactobacillus sp. ESL1202, assembly GCF_058107125.1. NCBI lineage: Bacteria > Bacillati > Bacillota > Bacilli > Lactobacillales > Lactobacillaceae > Bombilactobacillus > Bombilactobacillus sp. ESL1202. The sequence continues at coordinate 49,217 of NZ_CM176590.1, forward strand.
ATTCAGGGGTGCAAATTCTTCGATTTTTTGTACTAGTTGTTGACCTGTTATCATTGGAGAACATCCTCAATTCTTTGAATTCGTTGTTGTGCCCAAGCAATCTTTTTCACTTGCGGATTTTTAGCTTTTTGTAAATTACTATACATCATTTTACTCCGCTTTAATTGCTGGCGCCATTTATTTTTAAAAACGATATTTTTTTCCTGCATCAAATAAGGACCAAACATTAACTGTTCTGAAGACAACTTTTGTTGGCTACTACTCGGTCTTGCCTTAACGATTTCATAAATATGTTGACCTTCTTGCACAATTCTTTCAGCCACAATCAAAAAATTATGTTTAACTAACCATTGCCGCACTTGATACTCATCATTATTCGGTTCCAATATTAAATCTTTAATTTGTTTTAAACGACATTGACCTTGCTCTAAAATTTGAGCAATTAATTGGCCACCCATTCCGGCAATCACTGCCGTTGAAACCTGATCAGTATCTTTCAAAGCGGCAAAGCCATCGCCTAAGCGTGTTTGAATTTGCTCCGATAAAGCAGCTGCTTTAATGTCTTTTTGTGAACTATTTAACGGCCCTTTGGCAACTTCAGTTGCCAAAGCAGCTGGCACAATTTGCTGCTGAACTAAATAAATGGGTAAATAAGCATGATCTGAACCAATATCTGCTAAGATAGCAGTTGGCGGTACCAGATCAGCAATTGCTTGAAGACGATTTGATAGTTTTAGCACTGAAAAACCTCTTTTTCCAAAATAAAAGACTGGAGGCAATAAGATTTATAAGTCTAGGACAATAAAGTTAATGATCGTATTCTATCTAAGATTAAACGAACATTAACATCTTATTGTGAGCCAAATTGGGCTCATCCTTATCAATCAATTACTGCATTTCAAAAGTCCCATTTTAAACATTTTTAATACTTTTGACTTTTGATCCAGTCTAATAAACAATTTAATTTTTAATTTAAAAATCTAATCAAGAAAATCTTTTAATTGATTAGAACGTGACGGATGACGTAACTTTCGTAAAGCTTTAGCCTCAATTTGACGAATTCGTTCTCGAGTAACACCAAACACCCGGCCAACTTCTTCTAAAGTTCTGGTTCGACCATCATCTAATCCAAATCGCAGTCGTAAAACATTTTCTTCACGATCTGTCAAGGTATCTAAAACATCCTCTAATTGTTCTTTTAATAATTCGTACGAAGCATGATCTTCTGGACTAGTAGCCTCATCATCTTCAATAAAGTCACCTAAATGTGAATCATCTTCTTCACCAATTGGCGTTTCTAAAGAAACTGGTTCTTGAGCAATTTTAAGAATATCCCGCACCTTTTGTGTAGGAATATCCATCTCTGCACCAATTTCTTCTGGTGTTGGTTCCCGTCCCAAGTCTTGTAATAACTGTCGTTGAATTCGAATCAATTTATTAATTGTTTCCACCATGTGAACAGGAATGCGAATGGTTCGAGCTTGGTCAGCAATCGCACGGGTAATTGCTTGACGAATCCACCAAGTAGCATAAGTTGAAAACTTAAAGCCTTTGCGATAATCAAATTTTTCCACGGCCTTCATCAATCCCATGTTACCTTCTTGAATCAAATCCAAAAAATGCATTCCTCGACCGACATAACGTTTAGCAATTGAAACTACTAACCGTAAATTAGCCTCAGCTAACTGCTGTTTGGCCTCTTCGTCCCCTTGTTCAATTCGTTGCGCCAACTCAACTTCTTCTTGAGCATTTAATAGCGGAACCCGACCAATCTCTTTGAGATACATCCGCACTGGATCATTCATCTTTACGCCCGTTGGGGCGGACATATCATTTAATTCTCGGTGGTTAACTTCTTTTTGACTTTTCAATGCCAATTTACTAGGATCACCATTTTTATCAACCACACTAATTCCTTTATCAGTGAAATGATTAATCACTTCACTAATAGAATCACCCTTTAAAGCAAATGGCTTAATTAGTTGATCATTTAAAACTTGTTCAGAGATTTTTCCGTCTTTTTTATGTGCTTTAATCAAATCTTTAGTAGCACGTTCTAATTCTTTACTAGACTTGATAACACTCTTTTTCTTTTTAGTTTCAGCCACGAAAAATCCTCCTTAATTATCATTATTAATCAGTTGCTAATTTTAATTGTTCTAATTCCTGACGTAAAGACACCAATTGAATGGTTAACTGTAATTCTTGTTGTTCGTCACCAATCTGGGCTGCCTGTTTAATCAGTGCTTGATATTGCAATAGCTGCTGCTGCTTGTGATCATACATAATGTTATTAATGTAGTCATTAACTTCTTCAGTGGAGTAGTCAACAGGACGTGGCAACATTTCAATAGTACTGACCAAATTCCGTAAGGCATCAGGAATTTGATCCATAAATTGTGCAATTAAAGGTTGAGAAACAGTTAAACAATACCGCACCCAATAATCAAAAATATCTTGATATTGATCATGAACAAACTTAAAATTTACACGCTTATCCAGTATACCAATTACTTGCGGAAAATGGAAAACAATGTTCAATAAATTTTGCTCTGAACGTTCAGTTTTAGTTAATGGGCTAGGAGTAATTGCTTGCTGGGGAGTGGCAGCAGTTTGTTGACTATTTTTACCGTAATCAGCAGCAGGTCGCAAAAGTTCCTGCGCCCTATTTTTGTCAGCTAATTCTTGTTGAATCGACGCCTGTGAAATCCCCAAACGTTGTGCTAACTGTTTGACATACAATTCTTGTTCAACGGGAGAATTAGCCGTCGCAATATAATCTAAGGCAGAGTCTAAAAATTCAACTTTCGCCCCGTCATTAGTTAAATCATATTGTTGACTTAAATACTCAATCATAAATGCAGTTGGCGTCAATGATTTTTGCTGAACTAAAGCTCGAAAAGCAGCTGCTCCTTGACTTTTAATGAACTCATCAGGATCTTGTTGATTGGGAATTACAACAACGCCAATTTCAAAATTCGTATTTTTTAATAACTCCAACGCCCGATGAGCGGCTTTAATCCCTGGAGCATCACCATCGTAACAAATTACTAGGCGTTGAGTCAGACGATTTAAGAGATATAACTGTTGGTCTGTTAAACTAGTTCCCATGGAAGCCACACCATTTTCAATGCCGGCTTGATAAGCACTAATAACATCCATAAAGCCTTCAAATAAGACTACTGCCCCTTGATGGCGAATTGCTTTTTTAGCAGCCGCCAAATTAAACAAAGTTTGACTTTTATTAAAGATTGGTGTTTCTGGACTATTTAAATATTTGGCCACTGGCTGGTCATCAGTAGTTGATGATTGTAGAACCCTTCCAGAAAAGGCAATTGTTTGCCCACTTTGATCGGTAATAGGAAACATCACACGATCCTGAAAGCGATCATAGACTTGCCCTGTCTGCGATTGAACAAACAAGCCTGAAGTCTGTAATCGTTCAGGCGCTTGATCAGTAGCTTTTAATAGCTCAACTACCGTATTACCATTCTGCGGCGCATAGCCAATTTGAAAATGATTAATGGTTTCATCACTTAATTGTCTCTTGTGCAAATAATTTAAAGCGGCTTCACCAGACTCGGTTTTAACCAGAATATAATGATATAACTCTTGAACAGTTTGATAATCATGCTTTAATGCAGTTTGTGGAGAACTTGCAGCAGCTTTTGTTGCTTGTTCATATTGTTCTGGTAAATCCAGACCTACAAATTCAGCAACCTTAATCACTGCTTCTGGAAAAGTCAAACTTTCAATTTCCATTAAAAATTTAAAAACATTCCCGCCCCGACTACAGCTAAAACAATGAAAAATTTGTTTATCTTCAGATACGGAAAATGATGGTGTTCGTTCTTCATGAAAGGGACATAATCCAAAAAGATTCCGTCCTGACTTCTTTAATTGAACGTAAGGTTCAATTACATCGACAATATTAGCCTTTTGTCGAACTTCTTCAATAAAAGCTTCTGGAATCTTAGTTGCCATCTGCTTTCACTCCATTTTACAAAATAAATCAAATATTAAAATGATCCGTTACTATGGGAATAAGTTTGCTAACGCATTGATTGAATTACTTTTTACGTAGCTCTATATCACACCCCACTTTGCCTAATAGTAGTATTATTGTACTGTTTTAATTTCTAAATTGCAAAAAATCGAGCTAAAAAACTTATTCCCCTGACTATTAAAGAAAATCAATTATCAGACAATATCACCATTTTCCTTGTTTATATACCAAAAAAGATATATATTGAATATATCTTTTTTGGTATATGGAGGTCACTGATGAACTGGTGGTTAATTTCAGCAACATTTATTGGTATTAATTTGGATTTCTTTTTCATTTTACTAGTACTGTTAAACAAATTCAGCTTTTGGAAAGTAACTCTTGGTTATTTAGAGGGATTAATTGTTTTATTATGTCTGAGTTTTAGTTTAGGCAAAATTTTACAAGACTTGTTGCCTGAATGGTTGTTAGGATTACTGGGCTTCTTTCCTATTTATTTGGCATTTAAAGATGATGACGAGCATCTCAGAAATCAAGACCAGAATCATCAAATAAAAACAACCTTTTTAACCTACTTGTCAGTTTGCTCTGGTTGCAATTTGTCATTATTCTTACCTATTTTAATCAATTTATCAATTACCAAATTTGCTTTAACCTTAAGTTTTATTTTAATGCTTTCCTTAATTTTTACTGGTATCATTAAAGTAATTGGTAATTTACACATTATTCAAGTAATCATGCATAGCTACGGTGAAATTTTAACCAAAATTATCTACTTTGCTGTTGGTTGCTATGTTTTTTGGGATAGCGGTTTAATTACTCATCTTATCCATCTAATCTAAGAGGTGTCTGAAATTACAACTAACAATCAAAAAATCATTCTTGAAATTGCGAATATTTCTAAAGTTTTAGGAAACACTACGCGTCTGAGAATTATCTATTTTTTAAAACAAGTTAACCAACCCATTGCCGTTAATGCAATTGCTCAACAGCTAAAATTAGTACAACCTATCGTTTCTAAACAGTTAGCTATTTTATACAACTATCAATTGGTGGCTAAAAAACGCCAAGGAACACAAGTTTTATATCAAGTAACAGATCCGCACATTAAAGAATTACTAGATGATTTATTTAACCATGTTCAACATGAAATTAATGGTCTTCCGCATCCACAAAATAAATCTAACAATTAATCATCTGATTAAGCTTTAAAACTGGCTTGCAATCGATTAAATAACTGTTTTTGATCCGCACGTCGCTGTAAGTTTAAACCATGACTTAATTGATGCCAACGTTTGTAATCAACCGCCAGGACTCGCCTTGACGCTGGGATAAAGTAAGTACAAAAATTAGCATCTTGACTATTATTATTCCCCCAAATGAAAGTGGTTTGTGCATAATCTAAAACGTACGTCACGTTAGTCTTTTGATGCCGTTGATAGTAGCAAAAATCACGTGCTGCAATAAAGGTTTGATGATAATCATGCGCCAAATTAGCAAAAATCAGACTAGTTAAGATCAGCAGGAATGTTCCCAAATTTCTTAAAACCGCATTATTAAATCTTAGCCAAGGAATGACATTTAAAAGAACTGCTAAACCGCTACAAACCACCACTACAAAACTACAACGTGGTCCATAAGGCGAAATAATCAAAAATGGTAATTGGCTGATAATTGCCTGACCAACTAACCAGGCTGTCAAATATATTAGTTGCTTATTTTTCAAGTGGCAATAGTTATACATAATTAAACTACTAAAAACGATTATTCCAAGAACAAACCAATAACAACGATATGGATGCCAATGATAAAAATTACGCCAATAATTTAGAATCGTTTCAGATTGCTTATGATTAAAACTTCGATAAGAATCACGACCTAAAATAATGCGCCAATAGGCACCATTAATAAACATAAGAAAGGCACCTATAAAATTACCAAGTGCGATCGGTTTTAAATATTTCTGATAAAAACTAGTAGTTAAAAATCGCCGACCAAACAAATACAGTAAAACAACAGTAAAACAGTTCAATAACGTCACATGCTCTGCCAAAAACTGAGCGAGTAACGCCATCGTGAATAATAACCATTGCTTTTTTTTGGTTAAGTTAACAGTTAAATTTTCAGCATTAAAAATTAGAATTGACAAAAATAACGGAAAAATTACGGATGGAACATAATTGGCAAAGCCTGAATGCCATCCCCAAGTTTGCTGAAAAACACTTTCTGGAATTAAGAATAACGCCAAAGAACATAAAACTAAACTCCAATTAGTATTAATTTGGGGCCAAACAATCTTAATTAAACGAGTCATTAAATAAACCAATAAGTCCGCACACAAACCATAAATGACTAAACTAGCCAGCGGTAAGTGACTCATCAAAATAATTAATAGATCCCCTAGATAACGTCCATCATAATTTAAAAAATCACCACTAAAAAAGTAATTAGTGCCCCAACTACTCCACCAGTTCAAATCATCACCAACTAGTGGCATCCAATAACCAATTAAACCAAATACCACAAAATCAAAAACCAAAATCAGCAAATAATTAATTGTTGCCTTTTTCATATACACTTTCTAACAACCCCAAATCAAGTTTATCAATTAGTTTTAACGTCAAATTAATAGCACAATAATATTATTAAAATTCAACTCAAAGTATGAATATACAAAATTATGTACATTAAGATAAACTAACTACAAAAAATACAATCATTGTTTAATAATTTATGTCTGCTTTATTATTTTATTCTATTTTATTTTTAATTACTAGCGATTTTAACAATTATTAAGATAATAACCATTAAAATAATGCTTTTTAAAAAAATATTTTATAGTATCATAAATAAAGGACAGACTATTTAGTTCTAAAATATTAAAATCATAACTAATATCCTTAAAAACTAACTTTATTATTTTTTTGTGTTTTAATTGGTATTTTTCCATAGTAAAAGTCATTGTCATAAATATTGATAATAATCACAGTGCTAAATCGCAAATTAAAGCATTGTATAAAAAATAAAGAAAACAAAAAAGTTTATTCAAAATAATCACAAATTGAATAAACTTTTTTAATTTAAATTAATTTTCAATCTTTAAGTTGACGTTTTTTACTTAATAACTAATTGATTGACATCACCTAAACTACTAATCAAATCGGCCAATTGCTGTAACTGATTTAATCGATTAGCTTTCACCGCTTCATTTTTATCCATAATTAAATTTTCCTCAAAATACTGACTAATAACTGGTTGCAAAGCACACAAGGATTGGTAGCGCTGTTCAATCGTCAAGCCTTTAAATTGATTCTGTAAATCAGTCACTGCTGCTAATAATTTTTGCTCTGATGGATTTTGGAATAATGCAGTTTGAATTGATTGTTTAGTAATTTGCTGCTTTTGAACAATCCGTAAAACTCGCGTTAAAGCTTCCATATCCATCTTATATTGAGCATCTGTTTGATGTTGTTGCAATACTTTGGCCGTATCAAACATCCGTACTGGATCACACGGTGACATTTTGACAACAGTCATAATAATATCATGGGGAACTTGTTGCTGAGTTAATAATTGATACACTCGCTCCACGATAAAATCATCAATCGCTGTTTTATGGGCAGCATAATCAAAGTTGAGTTTTCCCAATTGTTGTTGGTAACTAGCCATAATTTGCTCTTGTAACTGCTCAAAATCTAAATGCCATTGTTTTTGCTGCAAAATCCGAACAATTCCAATTGCCTGACGTCTTAAACCATAAGGGTCATTTGAACCACTTGGAATCAAATCAACCGCAAAGAAACTCATTAAACTTTCAATTTTATCAGCTAAAGATAAAACTTGACCTACCACAGATGCTGGTAAAGTTCCTTCAGCTGAAGTTGGTTCATAATGTTCTTTAATAGCTTGGGCAACCGCCGGTCGTTCTCCAAAAATCAAGGAATACTTCTCCCCCATAACCCCTTGTAACTCTGAAAATTCACCGACCATTTCGGTTACCAAGTCAAACTTATAGATTTCACTAGCCCGTAATACATCAGCTTTTTCAACTTCAGATAAGTTAAACTGATCAGCTAACAAACCGGCAACAACTTTCGTACGGTGCATTTTTTCACTCATTGAACCAATTTTATCATGAAATGTCACCTGATCTAACCGTTGAACATACTCAGCTAAAGAGTGCTTTTGATCTTCGGCAAAGAAAAAGGCAGCATCTTCTAAACGCGCAACAAGAACTTTTTCATTACCAGCGATCACATTATTCAATTGCTTTTGATTACCATTGCGAACTCCAATGAAGTATGGTACCAAATGACCTTGTTGATCACGAACATCAAAGTAACGTTGATTATCTTTCATTGATGTGATCAAAACTTCTTCAGGAATTTGCAAATACTTAGCATCAAATTGACCAGCAAAAGCGGTCGGATATTCCACTAAGTTTGTAACTTCTTCCAACAAATCCTCATCCCAATCAACATTCCATTGATGCTGATCAGCTAAAGCTTGAATTTGTTGACGAATTAAATTTTTACGTTGGCTTGCATCGGCAATCACAAAATCATCGGTCAAAGCTTTTTGATAATCACTTGCTGTTTCCAACGTAATCGTTGTTCCTAAGAAGCGATGACCGGACGTTTGATTACTAGAATGAACATTTAACATCTGCATATCAATCACTTCATGATCCAACATAGCCACCAACCAATGAAACGGACGAATATATTCAAAATCAAATTTATTCCAACGCATCCGGGTTGGAAAAGTAAGCTCTGACAATGGTTTAGTTAAACCAGCTAAAATTTTAGCTGCTGGTTGACCCACAATTTGCTTTTTAACATAAACATATTGTGTTCCTTTTAATTCTTTAAAGTAAATATCATCAGTACTTAATTGTTGTCCGCGCACGAAACCTTGAGCGGCTTTGGTCCAATTACCTGCTTCATCTTGGGCAATTTTTTGAGCCGGACCTTTAACCTCTAGCTCTTCATCAGGTTGTTGTTCAGCCACATCATGAATTAATAACGCTAAACGTCGTGGGGTCGAAAATTGTTCAATTTCACCGTGAGTCAAGTTAGCTGCATCCAGATAAGATTGCACTTTTTGCGCTAATTGTTGTTCACTATTAGTTACCACATGGGCGGGCATTTCTTCTAAACCTAATTCTAATAAAAAATCTTTAGTCATGATCCTGCTCCTTTAATAATTTTTGACGGGTAGCATCATCTAACAATGGATAACCTAATTTTTCCCGTTCTTGCACAAAAGCTTGCGCAATTTGGTGTGCTAACGAGCGAATTCGATGCATAAAACCAGCTCGTTCGGTTACCGAAACTGCACCTCGGGCATCCAATAAATTAAAAGTATGGCTGCACTTCAAAATATAATCGTAAGCAGGATGCACTAATCCTAAACCAATCAAACGTTTAGCTTCTTGTTCATAATCATTGAAAAATTGCAGTAACATCTTTTGATCGCTTTCTTCAAAAGCATACTTCGAATGTTCATACTCTGGCTCCTTGAAGATGTCACCATAACGCACGCCATTTCCCCATTCTAAGTCAAATACAGAATCAACATCTTGAATATAAGAAGCTAAGCGCTCAACACCGTAAGTAATCTCACTGGTGACAGGCTTTGCGGTTAAACCACCAACTTGTTGAAAATACGTAAATTGAGAAACTTCCATCCCATCAAGCCAAACTTCCCAACCAACACCGGCACATCCCATAGAAGGATTTTCCCAATTATCTTCGACAAATCGAATATCATGTTCCAAAGGGTCAATTCCTAAAGCTTTTAAACTATCCAGATAATATCCTTGAATATTTAATGGCGATGGTTTCATAACTACTTGAAATTGATGATGCTGGTACAAGCGATTGGGATTATCACCATAGCGACCATCAGCTGGACGACGTGATGGCTCTACATAAGCAGCATTCCAAGGTTCTGGCCCGATAGCACGCAAGAAAGTATACGGGCTCATTGTTCCGGCACCTTTTTCTGTATCGTAGGCTTGCATAATCATGCAGCCCTTTTCACTCCAAAATTGTTGTAATGTCAAAATCATGTTTTGAACATTCAATTTTTTATCCACTACTTTACCTCATTTCATAAAAAAAGCCCTATGCAATCAAAAATTGCATAGGGACGAATAATCTTCGCGGTTCCACCCTACTTCAGACAAAAGTCTGCTCTTAATTATTCAAATTTTGATATCAGCCATAATCTCTGTGTGCTCTCACTAACCACACTCGCTGTTTAGACAATTTAATTTTAGCAGTCTGACCGTAAGTGTCAACTACCTGCTTCTTTAAATTTTAAAACCTTGATGATGAACAAAATCTGCCACTTCTGGACGCCTAATTTTTTTAAAAAAGTTTAAATTTTTTTGTAACCAATCGCTATGCTGTGCATTAGTTTGCCGTTGTTTATAATAAGCTTTTGTTTGTTGCTGATAAACAGTCAAATCACTAAATTCTCTAGCTGGATAAGTATCAATTGCTACTTGATTAAACTGCGGTAACCGTGGTTTAACTTGGTTTTTCATTGCCGGATAACCAATCGTTAAGCCAAACAACGGTAAAGTTAAAGCCGGCAAATCCAATAATCGTGCAACTTTAAATAAATCATTACGAATTCCTCCGATATAACAAATGCCTAAACCCAATTGTTCAGCCGCTAAAACCATACTCTGAGCACTAATTGTTGTATCCACGACACTAACTAATAAGGATTCTAGATTAGTTAAACTAACAATATCTTGCTTGTTCTGCTCTAATAAACGTTTTTGGCGATATAAATCAGCCACAAAAACGTAAAACACTCCACTATGAACAACATAATCTTCACAATGAGCAATTTGACCAAGTTGCTGTCTTTTATTAGCATCTTGAATTTCCAAAATAGAAAATGCCTGCACAAAATTAGAAGAAGAATTACTGCGAGCCGCCGTCAGCAATTGTTGCTTAGTTGTTTGACTCAAACTTTGTTGTCTAAACTTACGTACTGATGAGTGTTGCTGCATTACTTTTAAAAAATCATTCATAAAAATGAAAAATCCTCCATGTTAAAAATAAACTAAAATTAAACATTCCTAGTCAAATGCTCAAAGTAAAATCATAAACCGCAGCTCCTGAATACAAGTTAAATAAAGTTATTTTCTATTGCTAAATCTTTAAGGGTACAAAACTACAATTGCCAACGAAACATTTGATCAATAAACTTTTTACTTTTCGGATAAACACCAACATTATCTTGATAAATTAGATCCAACGTTTTCCTCAATTGAGCTTTAATAGGTACAGCAACTTGAATTTTTCCAACCTTTTGTAAATTCAAACGTACAAAAAAACGCAAATAAGCAACAACTTTAGGATCTAAATGCAAGCGATGCTGATCTTTTAACCAATGCTTGGAACATAAAATTCCACCCAAATTTAAAGAATAATCAAAAATCCCTTGCCGTTCACCACCAATTACGCAACTTGTCAAATTGGGAGCTACTCCAAATGGCTTGAGTAATTGAATTTCTATAATGTTAGTAATAATTTCCGGATCCAAATAACGGTCAATTAATTTCTGTGCCGTTAAAATTTGTTTAAACCAAGTTACAGAAACCAGCTGTTCGCTAAAAGCCCGCAACACTAAATCATTAATATATGTTACATAAGCATTCAGTTCAATATCTTGTGCCACATTTCGTAATTGTTGAAGGTTTAAAGCATCACTCAGATAAGAAAAACCGTTCTCATTAATCACTCCTTGGTATCGACCAAAAGTAAATGGCAACACCAAACTGCGCTGTTTAGAACGATCTTTTTTTACACCACGAACTAAAAAAGTTACAATGCCGAATTGATCCGTCAACAACCAAACTAATTGGTCATTTTCATGATAATCTTGATTACGTAAAACTAAGCCTTGAAAAGTTTGATCCCGTTTTAAAACCATTTTTACTTCAAATCTTTCACTGAGTAGCCCACGCGAGCTAAAAATAAGGGATCTTCACGCCAATTTTTTTGAACCTTAACCCATAATTTTAAATTAATTTTTTCTCCTAAAAGTTCCTCTAACTTGCGTCGTGAGCGAATACCTACTTGTTTGAGCATCGAACCTTTACTACCAATTACAATCTTCTTTTGGCTATCACGCTCAACATAAATTGTAGCCTCAATTTGTAATTTATTGTTAACTCGTTGATTCATCTGCTCTACCATCACAGCAACAGCATGCGGAACTTCTTGACGCGTCAATTCCAAGATTTTCTCACGAATAATTTCAGCTACTACAAAGTATTCTGGGTGATCACTAATTTGATCCTCTGGATAATATTGTGGTCCTACAGGTAATTTTTGTCCAATAGTCTGTAACAATTCCGATACATTATTTCCCTGTGTCGCCGAAATTGGAAACACTTCACTAAAATCAAGCAGAGACCGATATTGATCAATTAACGGCAATAAACTATCAGGATGAACCAAATCAATCTTATTGATTACTAAGAAAACTGGTACTTTAATTGTAGCTAGTTTAGTAATAATTTTTTGGATACCATCATCAACAAAGTCTTTAGCACTAACCATTAACAATACTAAATCTACTTCATTTAGCGCTGAATAAGCTGCTTGATCCATATATTGATCCAAACTATTTTTAGGCGCATGAACACCCGGAGTATCAACGAAGATGATCTGCTGATCATCATCTGTATAGATTCCTTGAATTTTATTACGCGTTGTTTGAGCTTTCGGTGAAATGATGGAAATCTCACTACCCAAAATACGGTTCATAAAAGTTGATTTACCAACATTGGGCTTACCAATAATTGCCACAAATCCGGAACGAAAATTATCCTTCATGATTTAGATCTCCTGTTGAGAAGGCTCCTGGTAATAATTGTTCAACAGTGACTTCTTGAAAAGCCCCCGCTTGATTAGTTAAAAAAACTGGCATTTTAGGATCACAGAATTCACTAATAACTTGTCGACAAGCACCACAAGGCGCGATGGGACCATCAGTTCTACCAGTAATTAATAACGCCTGAAAATTTTGATGTCCTTGGGCAACTGCTTGAAAAATCGCGGTCCGTTCCGCACAATTAGTTAAACCATAAGAAGCATTTTCAATATTACAGCCCCCAAATAGCTGGTCATCAATAGTCAAGAGCGCTGCTCCTACTTGAAAATGTGAATAAGGTGTATAAGCTTTAGCTAACATTTCAGTTGCTAATTTCATTAAACTATTAGTCTCAATCATTAATTTTCTCCTTTACTCAACGTTTCAACCCAAAATCTTCTAAAATTTCACGCTGTAAACTAAACATTTTCTCTGCTTCTTGCGTTTGAATGTGATCCCAACCAGACAAGTGTAATAAGCCGTGCACAACAGTATAGCCAAATTCACGATCAAATGAATGACCATAATCTTGAGCTTGTTTGGTGACAACCTCTGGACAAATAAATAAATCGCCAATGTTACGGGGAATACCAAATTCTTCAGCCAACGCTTGTGAACTAATGCCATCATCATCACCATCTTCAATTGCAAAACTGATAACATCAGTTGGCCGATCTGTTTGACGATACTCTTTATTGATTTGATGAATTTGCTCAGAAGTACAAAAAGTGATAGATGCTTCGGTATTCTCAGGCAAGTTAATTTTTTTAGCACCATAGTCAAACAACTTTTGCGCTAATTTGATATGCGGTTGATCAACCAAATGCTGCTCATCATAAATATCTAAGTTCATGCTTTACTCCTATTAACTTTGGCATAAGCTGCAATAACTTCCGCCACTACTGGGTGACGTACCACATCACTAGCTTGAAAATCAACAAAACCAATGTGTGGTAAATGCCGTAAAATTTGTTGCACTTGTAATAGTCCACTCGGTGAACGTCGTGGTAAATCAATCTGCGTTGGATCACCATTCACAACCATTTTAGAACCAAAACCTAAGCGCGTTAAAAACATTTTCATTTGTTCATGTGTAGTATTTTGCGCTTCATCCAATAAAACGAAAGCTTCGTCAAGCGTTCGCCCCCGCATATAAGCAAGCGGGGCAATTTCGATAATTTCACGTTCTAAATATCGATTAGTTTGTTCAGTTCCCAAAATCGAATAAAGGGCATCATAAATGGGACGTAAATAAGGATCCACTTTTTCTTTTAAGTCACCAGGTAAAAAACCTAAATTTTCACCAGCTTCAACAGCTGGACGGGTTAAAATTAATTTTTTAACACGTCCTTTTTTTAAAGCTGCTACTGCCATAACCACTGCTAAGTAAGTTTTCCCCGTTCCTGCCGGTCCAATCCCAAAAGTGATATCATTTTTTTGAATTGTTTTGATATAGCGCCGCTGACCTAAATTACGTACTCGAATGGGTTTCCCCTTCGCATCACGTAGTAGAACTTCATTGTACAAATCTTCAAAGTACTCTAAAGTGCCATCTTGAGCCATTTGTACGGCACTAACAACATCAGCTTGACCAATTTGAATTCCTGAGCGGTGCAAGCGACTCAAAACTTTTAAAATTTGCAAAGCCAAATTAACAGGCTGACTTGAGCCAATAATATCAACCTGATTACCAAAAGGATGAAGTTGAACGCCTAATTTTTCTGCCAAAATTGTTAAATTAGTGTCATTACTGCCAAAAATCACAGCTTCATCATTATTTAATAATTGAAATGATTTTGTTATCTCATCTGTCAAATAAAATTACTCCTGTCATTGTTAATGAATCAAAATGTGTCCGAGACCCAAGTTACTAACCTGTGGAGCGCAATAAATAATGTTCATAATCTCAGGCTCCAATTATTGTAAAACATTTCTTATCGGCTTAATTTTAATTTTTAAATACAATACTGATATTATTTTATTACAAATTCAGGTTAAAGAAAAAGGCTAAAGTAAAAAATACTTTAACCTTACTACATTATTGCAGTACTTCTTTGACAATTTTATTAACCAATGAACCATCTGCTTGACCTTTAACTTGCGCCATCACAGACTTCATCAATTTACCAAAATCAGCTTTTGATTCTGCGCCTATGTCAGTGGCAGTTTGTTGAACCAGTTGACGAATTTCAGATTCGGATAGTTGTTGTGGCATGTACTTTTCTAAAATAGCCATCTGTGATTTAGTATCAGCAACTAAATCTTCACGTTGACCCTTTTGAAATTCTGCTAAAGAATCCTTCTGTTGCTTCATTTGTGAAACAACTACTTGATTTTCTTCATCAGCAGTTAAATCATGACCGACTTCGATCTTTTTGTTCATCAAAGCTGATTTAAGCATTCTGATAACTGACAAACCGGTCTTGTCATGACTTTTCATGGCAACTTTCATGTCAGTCATTAATTGATCAGTGAGGGACATTCCTATCACACCCCGAATTCTTAACGTCTTCTTCTCTTCTTATTGCGCTTACGTGCAGCTTCAGACTTCAACTTACGTTTTACACTAGGTTTCTCGTAAAACTCACGTTTACGGTATTCTTGAAGAGTACCACTCTTAGAAACAGAACGTTTAAACCGACGAAGAGCATCATCAAGAGACTCGTTCTCACGAACAACTGTCTTAGCCATATGATATCCCTCCTTCCGCTTCATTACGTAACCGTTTATTAAAACAGTTCTTAACTAGTATAACAAACAATACGCGAAGTTGAAACCATAATTTACTGACTTTCACTAGCTTTTTTCGAAAAAAAATGCTAATTTGAAAGAAAAACGGTAGGTGAAAGACTTTGCAACAAATAGTTTATGCAATTTCAGACTCTTCAGGTGAAACGACCGCGAACTTTTCCCGCTCCATGTTAGCGCAGTTTCCTGATATTAAAATGATCCAAAAACGTTATCCATTTATCAATGATATTGATAAATTAAAACATATTCTTCAACAAGCGCAAAATGACCAAGCGATTATTTTTTATACTCTCAGTAATCAAAAATTTGATCAAGTAGTCAAAGATTTTCAACATGATCAAAAAATGCTATGTTTTGATATTTTAAGTCCTTACTTAGCCACCATCGAAGCTTTTACTCATCAGAAAGCTTCCCATGAAATCGGAGCGGCACGCAAATTAAGTGCCCAATATTTTAAACGCATTGCGGCAATTGACTTTGCAGCGGAAAATGATGACGGTAAAAATCCGCATAGTATGCTAGAAGCTGACGTCGTTTTACTCGGGATTTCTCGAACCTCTAAAACACCACTAACTTTTTATTTAGCCAACCAACAAATCAAAGTAATGAACTTACCTCTTGTACCCAAAGTCCAATTACCAAAAGAATTGTGGCAAGTTGATCCTCATAAAATTGTTGGCTTAACTAATGATGAAGAAGTATTGCGTAAAATTCGCGAGCAACGCATGATTTCCTATGGTTTACAAGCTCAAACTAATTATTCCAGCAGCGATAAAATTCAACAAGAATTAAAATACGCGAACGACCTCTACCACAAATTAGGTTGCTTAGTCATTAATGTCGCTAATAAGTCAATTGAAGAAGTTGCCGCAATCATTGAAGACCAACTAAACTTAAATAGTTTTGATATTAATTAAAAACTAAATCTTTATGCAAACTAAGGGATTGAGACTAATTAAGTTGAGTACTAGTTGTGTCCAGCACTAAAGTGCGAACTTTTGCTTTAATGCTGGACACAGTTAACTACAAACTTTCTGACTTTTGGAACATTATTTAAGAAGAAAATGTTCGTCAAAATTTACGAGCAATTCTTTTTGTCCCACTCTCTTGGTATCTGCCAAAATTTTCTTAGTGGTTTCAAACAGCATTAACCATCATAACTGTACTCATTATTAGAATCATGCACATCTGAGCGCTTATTAACAATTTTTTAAATATTTTAAAAATTCCCACCCAGCTGCATCAGCTAACATAAAATCTTTATGCGTTTCAATCGCATCAACTAGAATTTGTTCTGCCAATTGATCGACTTTATTGATTTGCGCTTCAGTTGAAAAACCTGTTTCAATAATAATTTTAAGTAATTTATTTTGATCATGAACTAGACTTGTCTAATAAGAACTGATAAAGACTTGAACAATATCTTTGTGCTTGATGTTAGGCATCATTTATTTGGCATTCATTATCTAAGTTACCCTTTTAATTTTTGTAAGTTTTACAATTAAGTTAGCCACTTAAAAAAATAAAAGACACCAAGATAAAAATCCAGTATCATTAAAGTTCCTACAACCATATGAAAAGAGGATTTTATCTTGGTGCATGAATATCTTAACACATCCCGCCGTAAAGGAAAGTATTTATATGAGTAGGAACGTGGCAAAGTTGCTATTTTACATGAACAGAGCTACTCTGCTAGAGCCATCGCTCGACAACTTGGTGTTGCTCATCAAACTATTAATAATGAATTGAAACGTGGTCAAGTTAAGCAAGTTAAAAAAGTTAACGGCAAGATCTACTACTTCTATATTTATAGTCCTGAGGCATCTCAGAAACGGTATTCAAATAATCGTAAGAACTGTGGTCGTCCCTTGAAGTTCAAGCAAGTAACTGATTTTCTAGCATTCTTTGATGATCATTTTTATCAAGATAATTGGTCACCAGATGTCGCCGTAGGCTTTGCTAAAAGTAATCAACTATTCACTGCAGATGAAATGATTTGCACTAAAACTCTCTATAATTACATTGATAAGCAGTTATTAGAGGTTAGAAACTTAGACTTAGCTATGAAAACTAAACTCCGAACCAAACAGCACAAATCACACCAGCAGTTGCTTTCCAAAGAGAATTAAGAAAAGCACAGCAAAAGCAAATGACTTAATTTAGAACTGAATGATTACCGAAACACTTTATCTTTAAGTTTTTTAGAAAGTGGCTAACTTATTATTGTAATTTAAGTCCAAAAGAATTCGTATAATAAATAGTTATAAATGGATATATAGAACTAGTAACAAGAGTTGTTATAAAGACTGTTAATATTCTTAATTTTAAGTTTCTATTAAGCTCAATAAACCTATCCATAAATTAAATCACACTAAAATAATATATTAAAAAATAAGTAACCTACAAGAAGTATAAATTGAATATAACAAATTAAACATAATGCATTAACTTATCACTCATCCCAAAAATTTACATTATAATCTTCAAAAACTTTCTTTTACCAATCTGTAAAACAATACCATCTTCCATAAAGACATTTAAATCAGGACTAATTACTTTATGAGAATTAATTCTTATTCCTCCACCCAAAATAAGTCTCTTAGCCTCACTCTTTGATTTCACCAAACCAACTTTATAAAAAAGATTTATAACATTTACTTCAGTATTATCATCTGTCCACTTGAATTCTTTAATATCTTGAGGTATGCCGTTTTTCTTAAATACTTCTTCAAATTCTTTCTCTGCCGAATTTGCCATAGATTCTGAATAAAATTGTGTCACAATATCTTTAGCCAAAATTTTCTTAATATCCTTAGGATTCTTAGTTTTTAGATCATGTAAAATATTATCTAAATCATCTTTTTTTAAAGTAGAGACTAATTTAAAGTAATCAGGAATTAGTTGATCCGGTAAAGACATAACTTTTCCAAACATGTCGTTTGGATTATCAGTTACACCTATATAATTATTCTTAGATTTTGACATTTTATCTTTACCATCAAGACCAACAAGTAAAGGTAAAGTCATGACAACTTGTTTCTCTTGTCCAAAATGTTCCTGAAGCTTTCTCCCCATCAATAAATTATACTGTTGATCATTCCCCCCTATTTCAACGTCTGAGTGTAATGCCACAGAGTCATATCCTTGAAATAGTGGGTATAAGAATTCATGCAGGTAAATAGGAGTATGCATAGAAAATCTTTTTTGAAAATCATTACGTTCTAACATTCTAGCAACAGTAGTTGTAGACAATAATTCCACAAAAAAATCAGCCTTCATTTTATTAGACCAAGTTGAATTATAATATAATTCAACTTTAGAAATATCTAAAA
Source organism: Bombilactobacillus sp. ESL1202 (assembly GCF_058107125.1). NCBI lineage: Bacteria > Bacillati > Bacillota > Bacilli > Lactobacillales > Lactobacillaceae > Bombilactobacillus > Bombilactobacillus sp. ESL1202. The sequence goes on from NZ_CM176590.1 coordinate 68,207, forward strand.
CTTTAGAAAATTGTTCAACGTAAGTCTTTGCATTTTTCTTAACTTCTGAATCACTCAATTGAACTCTAGCTTCAGACTTTCCTGTTGGGTCTCCTATTTTTCCAGTAAAATCACCAATAACTAACTGTATTATATGACCAAAATCTTGAAATTGACGCAATTTTTTTAAAACAACATAATGCCCCAAATGTATATCTGGTGCAGATGGATCTAATCCTAATTTAATTTTCAAAGGAATTTGCTTTACAATTGAATTCTTTATTTTATTTTTTAATTCTATTTTATTTTCTAGAAAAACCGAATTACTGGACAATACATTGAATTGTTCATCTACTAATTTTGACAAGTCAGTTTTATTAATTTCCATAATTATTTTGTAACTCCTATTAAATTAAATTTATTTTTTAATAAAAATTAAAAAAGCGTTCCTAAAAAAGATCAATCACAGTTGATCTACTTATTGATTAATATTTCTTAACAGTTTCAAAACTATAGACATAGAAGACATTAGCCTTTTAACTTTATCTCCACATTTCAACCAATTATTAACAATTTGATGGAAATGCAAAGTTGACAAACAATAGTATGTGAAATTTAGTAATACCTAATTTATATATCATTGTTTCTTTAAAAATGTGGCTAGCTTAATTGTAAAACTTACCAATATTAACTTTGTACCGAATAAATTAAAAAGGCATTCTTTCATAAAAAGATTAATTATGTTTAATATTATAGCCATCAGATTAAAAAAGTCAAATCTAAATTAGAAGGATGTAAAACATAAATGTAACAAAAATAGAAGTATACAAATAGGCCATGGAGACCTAAACTTAAAGTGATCAAACAAAAAGGTAGGTAATTCTCCATGACCCAATCTAAGTCTAACACGCAACACCATTATCAACAACTCTCTCCTGAAGAAAGAGGTAAAATCCAAGCATATTATGATTTAGGTTTTTCTTACGCAGATATTGCACGTAAATTAAAACGTTCACGTAGTACTATCTATCGCGAAATTCAGCGTGGATCCACTCTACAAAGGAATTTCAATTATTTCTTTGTTAGTCATTATTATGCTGATACTGCACAGATTATCCATGAAAAAAAGCGACAAAACTGTCATTCCCACGGATTAGAATGGGTTCTGTCGCTTCTTCTTCATATTCTTAACTAAAGCTTTGCATAAAAGGCCACGAGTTGAAAGTATTGATAGTCTAGTACATTATTTCAAAAAAGTTTATCCTCAGGAACATTGTCCTTCAACTCCAACCATTTACCGCTATATCGACCAAAATCGTTTAAAAATTAAGAACATTGATTTACCTGCTAAAATGCGCAGACATGTTAAAGACTGCAAACATGCTCACGAGCGAAAAAACAAGCGGTTAGCCGGAACCTAAATTGAACAACGCCCTTATGAGGTTCAAGAACGGACAACTTTTGGTCATTGGGAAGGTGATTTGGTCAAAGGTAAGCGCCAGGCCAGTGAACCGGCACTTCTAACATTAACCGAACGTCAGACTAGGTATGAAATCATAGTTAAAATTCCTAATTATCATGCCCAAACTTGTCTGCAAGCTTTACAAGCAGTAGTTGATAAAACGCCACAAGTCTTAAAAAGTATTACGTTTGATAATGATTCAGAATTCCGGTTATTAGATCAAGTTAAGGGGGCCACAGATTTATTATGCACATCCTTTATTCACCATAGGCAAGAGGCAGTAATGAAAATCAAAATGGCTTAATCAGAGAGTTCATACCGAAAGGCCAATCACTGCGTAAATATTCGATTTAGACAATTCAAAAGATCCAATTAGTTCTTAATCAAAGATACCGAAAAATACTCAATTATCATTCAGCATTAGAATGTTTTCAACAACAATTCAAAGCCTTAAGTTAGATTTCCTGGATTGTTGCACTTGATTTGACAATTCAGGACTAAATTATTTACACTTATTAACTAATAATTACGGCGTGGAAAATTTATTATCAAAAACAATTTTACCTTAGAAACTAAAAAGCGTTGATGACTTTAATCACCAACACTCAATCTTATAAAATTAATATAATTTCAATAAATATGTTCCTGATAAAAACGCCCCATAATCATTTTTGCTTCGGTAATGCTGACAAAAGAGTAAGGGTCAGCATGATGCATAGCTTGTCGAAAGATTGGTAATTCATATTGCGAAATCACCGTAAACAGCATTGTTTTTTGTGTATGCCGATACGCGCCTTCAACATCATTAATAATTGTAATCCCCCGTCGCATTTCTTTTTGTAAATCATGAACCACTTGCTTGGGGTGTGAAGTGACAATAATAACCTGTAATTTTTGATCCCGCGTATACAACGCATCAATCAAGCGACTATTGACAAAGATGCCTAAAATCGTATAAAGTGCATGTACCCAGCCAAATAAAAATCCGGAACCAATAACAATCACTAAATTAAAGGCTAAATTAATATTACCAACGCTTTTACCAACTTTTTTACGTAATACAATCCCAATAATATCTAACCCACCCGTGGATAGTTCGTTTTTTAAAGCTAAACCAGTTCCAAAGCCGTTAAATACACCACCAAAAATCGCACAAATAATAGGATCAAACTGAACTTTGACTGGTGGCAATGACCGCATTAAAACGGTGGACAGACAAACCGCAACCACAGTAAAAATCGTAAAATTGTGCCCAATTTTTTTCCAAGATAGAATTAATAACGGCAAATTCAGCAAAGCATACAAAAAGGCTACTGGAACTGATAATGAAAGCCCCCGACTCAAAATAGTAGAAATTAATTGAGCAAAGCCCGTGATTCCTGAACCATAAATGTGCCCTGGTGTCCAAAAAATATTAACCGCAATCGAAACACATAATGCATAAACTAAAGCTACAGATAATTTGGTTAAAGTTCGATAGTGTTTTAAAACTCGTTCCAGCTCTTTCATAAAATATGTTAAAGTCCTTATCCATTAAAATTGTTTGCATAACTACTTTAACACACTATTTTTAGAAAAAAAGTCTAATCCCGAGACTTTTCAACCTGATCCAGATATTGTCCATAACCAGCCTGTTCCATTTGAGCTAACGGAATAAATTTCAAAGCTGCAGAGTTAATGCAATAGCGGAGACCACCTTGATCTTGAGGACCATCATTAAAAACGTGTCCTAAATGCGAGTCAGCTTTTTTACTGCGCACTTCAACTCGCTCCATATTGTGACTAGCATCACGTTTTTGTGATAGTGGACGAATAGGTTTAGTAAAAGCTGGCCAGCCACAGCCTGATTGATACTTATTAGCCGAAGAAAATAACGGTTCGCCACTAACAATGTCTACATAAATTCCAGGTTCAAAAAAATTATCATATTGATTATCAAATGGATGCTCAGTCCCATTTTCTTGGGTAACTTGGTACTGCAAGGGAGTTAAATCGGCTTTTTGTTTTTCATACATAAAAATTACCTCCTAATGTTAGTTTAACATTTAGGAGGTAATCTTCAGTAGTTATGCTTAAAGAACTAGAAAATATTCAAGCAATTATTTTTGAATATTTAAATCCAAATCGTCTAATTGCGCTTGCGCCACCGGAGCTGGTGCTTGCATCATTGGTTCAGACGCCTTAGAATTCTTTGGAAAAGCAATTACATCGCGAATATTATCCCGATGTGCTAACAACATCGCAAACCGATCTAAGCCAATAGCTAAGCCACCATGAGGTGGAAAACCATAATCCAGTGCATCTAATAAGAAACCAAATTGTTCTTGAGCCCGTTCTTTAGTGAAATCTAAAGCTTTAAACATTTTTTCTTGGATTTCACGAGTATGAATTCGGATCGAACCGCCACCTAATTCATAGCCATTTAAAACAATATCATAGCTTTGTGCATGCGCCTTGTGCGGATCAGTTTCTAACAAATCAAGGTCTTCTTCATTAGGCATCGTGAACGGATGATGTGCCGCCGTCCAACGCTCAATTCCTTCATCGTATTCAAATAAAGGCCAATCAACTATCCATAAAAAGTTAAATTGCTTGTCATCATAAAGCTGTAATTCTTTTGCAAAATGCTTCCGCAAATAGCCTAAAGCATCGGCACAAACTTTACGGCTATCAGCCACAAATAAGACCAAATCATTATCAGCTAAATTCAACTGTTGTGTTAAAACTGCTGCTTGATCTTGTACAAACTTTGCAACAGGACCCGTTAGTTCGTCGCCATTAACTTTCAGCCAGGCCAAACCTTTGGCACCAAAGCGTTTAATGTATTCTTGCTGGGCTTCAATTTTTTTCCGTGAATATTGATCAGCAGCATTTTTTACCACAATTGCTTTAACTTGACCATTGTTAGCTAACGCATTTTGGAAAACTTTAAAAGTCGAATCGGCAAATAATTCGCTCAAGTCCTGTAATTCCATACCAAAACGTGTATCTGGTTTATCTGAACCAAACCGCGCCATTGCTTCATTCCAAGTTAGACGTGGAAATGGTAACGAAACATCAATACCTTTAACATCGTGCATGACCTGTGCAATTAAGCCTTCTGTAATGTTTTGAATTTGTTCCGCACTTAAAAAGCTGGTTTCAAAATCAATTTGGGTAAATTCTGGTTGCCGATCACCTCGTAAATCCTCATCTCGAAAACACCGAGCGACTTGATAATAGCGATCAAAGCCAGCACCCATTAATAATTGTTTAAATAATTGCGGTGATTGTGGTAGAGCATAGAAACTTCCAGGGTATACCCGCGATGGAACTAAATAATCGCGGGCTCCTTCTGGGGTCGACTTGGCTAAATCAGGCGTTTCGACATTAATAAAACCATGTTGATCAAAATATTGATGGACCGTCGCCATAATTTGGGAACGAATACGTAAGCCAGCTAGCATTTCTGGTCGGCGTAAATCCAAATAACGGTACTTTAATTTGGTTTCTTCAGTCGCATCAACAGCATCTTCAATATTAAATGGAACGGTCTTTGCCCGATTTAATATTTCTAACGAACTAACTTCTACTTCTACCTGCCCAGTTTTCATTTTAGCGTTCACCGCTTGTGGCGCCCGGGCAACTACTTTACCTTGAATACTGATCACATATTCCGAATGTAATTGATCAGCTTGCTTTAAAGCTTTTGAATTGATCTCTTGACTAAAAACTAATTGCACAATGCCTTCGCGATCACGTAAATCGACAAAAATCAGATTACCTAAATTCCGCTTTTTTTGTACCCAACCAGCTAAAGTTACTTCTTGATTTAAATATTGTTCATTAATCAAGCCACAATAATTTGTTCGTTCCATCATTTTACCCCTTTTTAATTTTGGCTAATAAATCAGCTTGATCATCTAAGTTAACTGTAATTTCTTGACCATCTGCTAAGCGTTTCAACTTGGCTTGACGACTTTGTAATTCACTATCACCGATGGTCAAAGTGAACTGAGCATGCAAACGATCTGCTTGCTTAAACTGACCCTTAACTTTTTTATCAAGATAATCACGTTCCGCTGAAATTCCTGCTTGGCGCAACTGCGCTAATAATTCTGAGACTGCTAACGAGTCCGTTTGGTCAACACTCACTAAATAAACATCTGGACCCTTAATTTTTGGTAAATACTGATTTTCCGCTTCTAATAACAACATTAAGCGTTCAACGCCAAGGCCAAAGCCAACCCCGGACACATCCGGCCCCCCTAATTGTTGAACCAAACCATTATAACGACCACCAGCAATCACGGTCATTTCTTGATTATTGAACGCAGAACTTTTAACCATAATTTCATAGATCGTATGGTTGTAATAATCAAGTCCGCGCACCATATTAGAATCAATGGTATACGGAACTTTCAAAGTATCTAATAACTGTGTCACTTGTTCAAAATGCGCTTTGGCTTGTGGTGTTAAGTAATCTAAGATTGATGGTGCTTGTGCCACTAATTCTTGATCATGATCATCTTTACTATCTAAAATTCGCAATGGATTTTTATGCAGGCGTAGCTTAGAATCAGCACTCAATTCAGCTTCTAAAGGTTCTAAATAAGCTAGTAATGCTTGATGATAGGCTTGACGTGTTTCTTGATCACCTAACGTATTTAAAGCAACCTGGTAGTCTTTAATTCCTAATTCATTTAAAAAACTCGTTGCCATGAGGATCGTTTCCACATCTAGTTGCGGACTATCACTACCCAAAGCTTCAATCCCAATTTGATGAAATTGACGTTGTCGTCCTGATTGGGGACGTTCATAACGAAACATCGGTCCTTTATACCAAACTTTATAGGGGCGAACATATTCTGGGGCAAACAACTTATTTTCAACATATGCTCGGACTACTCCCGCTGTTCCTTCAGGACGCAAGGCCAAATGCCGACCACCCTTATCTTCAAAATCATACATTTCTTTAGAAACAATATCGGAAGTATCTCCTGATGAACGCGAAAAAACTTCGTATTGTTCAAACATGGGCGTTCTAATTTCATGGTACTGATAATTTTGAAAAATCTTTTGAGCTGTGGCTTCAATAAACTGCCATTTTTGGGATTCACCCGGTAAAATATCGACTGTACCTTTTGGTTTTTGATACCGCAATCTTTTTTCCTCCTTCATCGTTAACTAAAATAACAACAATTAAAAATATTTTGACAATCAGAATAGTACTCGTTTGCTATCCAAAATAACACAAAAATTTATTCAATATTGCAGCCAAAAGACAACCGTTTGTAAGAGGTTTATACAAAAGTCCATTAGAAGTTGAGCATGAACTGATAATCTTTTTTGAAACGTAGTTAAACGCCTACTTCGGACTTTTGGAACATCGTCAAGAAAAAATTTTTGTATCCAATTATAAGAATTTTCCTTTTGTCACATCTTGCTATAACAATGTTACCGTTTCACTAAAAAACACCCTTGCTAAAAAACAAGGGTGCAATTAATTGCACGGTACCACCTTTAATTACTGCTACAGTTAACGCCTGCCAAACGAATTGGTTTATTATGATTGTCACCGATACTTTAGTGAATATTCTCAGCATTATATTCTCTCTGTTAGTTTAAAGCATCCTAGATTGTTACACTCTCCTCTATTAAGTTACCATCATCAAAAGGAAAGTCAAGTCTAAATTACTTTAAAGGGTAATTCTAGTCAATTTTTTATGTTGCTCAGCAACTTTCGCCAAATCGATTGCCTATCAGCTTGTAACATCAATTTCTGATAAGATTTTCCCAGATATATTGCCAACAAAACAATACTAATTATCAAAATTAACAGTGAACTTATCTTGCCATACCAACTAACACTACCATTAACCAAGCGCAAGGGCATAAAAAAGGACGAAAAGCCTGGAATATAAGACAAAATAATGACTAGTCCACTGTCGGCTTGGTTGGTAAAAATTGTAAAAACGATAAAAATGATCATTAACAAAACAGTGACCGGTTTCGTTGCCTTGGAAGCATCTTCGGTGCGCTTGACTAAAGCACCACAATAAGCCGCAAAAATAATGAATAAAATAATACCCAATAAAATATATATCAAATTAATGCCTAATAAATTAGGCAAAAGCTGATCCAGTAAACTCGCATTTTGCTTCATAAATCCAGCCGTAAGCCTTGAGCGCTTGGCAAACTGTAATCCCAGAAAACCAACACTCAAGTAAATTACCACTTGCAGCAAAATAACTCCTAAAATACCGATAATTTTGCCAACAAAATATTTCCTAGCTGAAACGCTTGATAGTAATACTTCAATAACTTTACTGCCCTTTTCTGAAGCAATTTCTTGTGCCGTAATGCTAGAATAGGTCAAAATAACCATATATAATACGAGCGTTAATAGCGTCAGCGAGATAAAGCGAATAGTTTCTTGATTATTATTTTTATTTTGAACCAGTTCTTTAATTTTGGGTTTTTGATTTAAGCTGATGATTTGTTGCTGATTCAAGTGAGCTTTCTGCAAATTAATTTGACTTTGTAATTGCTCTAAATAAAGTTGAAGGCGCGTTTTTAAGTGGGACGCTAATTTTTGATGACCATAATAAATCCCCTGGACATGATTCTGTCTAATTTTTATTTGAATGTAGCCGGAAATTTTATTGCTTTTTAACTTAGCTTGAGCTGCAGAAGTGTTTTTGACACTACTATTAATATCTTTTTTAGAATTAGTTTTGACAAATTGCTCGCCAAGACTAGTTGGCTGACTGACCACTGCAATTTGATTAGCATTATCCATACTTTGTTCACTCGCATAACCCGCCCCAAATGAAAATGCCAAAACCACAAACGGTCCCAAAACCAAAAATAAAAACGACCATGATTTAACCTGCTTATAAAAAGTATGCCAAGTAACAATACCTAATTTACGCATCTTATTGACCTGCTTTCATTTTAAAAATTTCAGCTAAGGTTGGTGGTTGCTGACTAAATTCTTCAATATAATTTCCTTGGGTCAAAGCCGCAAAGACTTCAGGACCATAATTTTCATTAGCGATTCGTAGTAAATAACGATTTTCTTCTTGTTTTTCCACCGTTAAAACGTACGGAAGTTGACTTAATTCTGCTATTGATTTGGAAGTTCTGACAAAAATCTCAGTCTTACCAAAAGAATCCCGAACCGTTTTTAATTCTCCATTCAAGACAACTTGACCATTATTTAACATCAACAAATTATCACAAATTTCTTCAACGTTAGTCATATCATGACTGGAAAAAATAATTGCTGCCCCGGCATTTTTAGCCGTTAAGATCGCCTGTTTCAATAAACTAGCATTAACTGGATCCAGCCCACTAAATGGTTCATCTAAAATAATCAATTGTGGATGATGAATTAATGTACAGATTAATTGTATTTTTTGCTGATTACCTTTGGATAAATTTTTTATTTTTGATTTCTTAGTACCTTTAACTGCGAATCGTTCCAACCAAGTAGTAATTTGGCTACGTGCAGCTTGTTTAGACATCCCCTTTAATTGAGCAAAATAAGTAATTTGTTCTTCAATTGTTAATTTAGGCATTAAACTACGTTCTTCAGGTAAATAACCAATTTTATTGAAATTTTGTTTGGTAATTTGCTTTTGCTGCCAGGTTATTTGCCCTGTATAAGTAATAAAATTTAAAATACTATGAAAAGTAGTCGTTTTACCTGCTCCATTTTGCCCAATGAGTCCCAAAATTTGCTTAGGTTGTACAGTAAAAGAAACCTGTTGTAAAGCAGTATTTGCACCAAATTTTTTTGCTCAAGTTAACCACTTCTAGCATGAAAATTTCCTCCAATTATTCTTTTTAATTAATAGTCAATGTTATTCTTGTTTATTTAGATTGATTTACTGTGCAATTTAAGCCAAGCATAAATACCATAGCTATTTGCTTTTTAATATTATAATATAGTATTAAGAAAGATTACAGGACGTCATTTTATGTTTAAACAATTAAAACAAATATTATTGAAAAATAATCATCATCTTATAAGTATTTCAATTATAACTGTTCTTTTAGGAATTGCTAGTTATTCAACCTTAACATTGGCAGAGTCAAATCAAATTATTGTGCGGGCAAATTTTTTAAATGTGCGCCTGGGACCCAGTTTATCTTATGACACTATTACGCAAGTTAAACGAGGAGAACATCTAACTATTCTTAGTGAAAAAAATGATTGGTATCAAGTCCGAATTGCAAGTGATAAAATTGGTTGGGTTGCTAGTTGGCTAATTACAAATGATGATGCTAACACTTCTAGTAATACCTTTGGTGTGATTAAAGCTCCGAATACGAATGTTCAAAAATATCCTGATAAAACAGCACCTGTTTTAGGAACTTTAAATCAGTCCGAAAAAGTTAACATTGTTTATTCCCAAAATAATTGGAGTCAAATTTTATTTGACAAAACTGTCGGTTGGATTCCTAACTCTGAATTAATTATTACTGATAAAGTTCCCGAAAAAATCCAACAGAATCAGCCAATTAATGGCAATGCTAAAGTTGTTAATATCAAATCAGTAACCACTTTACAAAATAATACTAGGATTTATCAAAGTGCCAATAGTAACAGTAAAGTCATTGCTCATATCACAGATCAAACCACCTTGCCTTATCTAGGTCGTAGCGGAAAATTTTATAAAATTCGGTTAAACTCTGGTGATGAGGGGTACATTGCTAGTGGCTTAGTTTCTATTTCTGATACTCAGCATGCTATCAAAACAGCGGCCACCAAATTACCAGAAGCCACTATTGTGTTAGATCCTGGTCATGGCGGTGCTGATCCTGGGGCTTTATCTTCTAATCAGAAGCATTATGAAAAAACTTATACTTTAAAAACAGCACAAATTCTTCAAGCAAAATTAGAACAAGCAGGTGCAAATGTAATTTTAACCAGACATTCTGATACTGGTGTCTCTTTAGCCGATCGTGCACGAACGGCTAATAAATTAAGCGCTGATGTTTTTATTAGTTTACATTTTGACGCTACTAACGACAATCATGCTAGTGGCATAACAACCTATTACTATTCCTCTAAAAAAGATCAAAGACTAGCTAAAAGTATTAATCAGCAACTAAAAGAGGTTCCACTTCCTAATCGTGGTATTAGATTTGGCAATTATGAAGTTTTACGTGAAAACGAACAACCAGCGATCTTAATTGAGGGTGGATATATCAATAATAAAAAAGATTATCATAAAATTAGTAGCAAATCTTATCAAGATAACTTGGCAAATTCCATCTATCAAGGATTAGTTCAATACTTTAAATAAGCCAATTGATAAAAAGGCTGGGACAAAAGGCATTTGATTCGTGATAGAAGACGAACCTTGATCTTATTGTCCCAACCTTTTTTATTTGTTTATAAAAATTTTATAATTTATCTTTCAGCTTCTATCTAATTCATAATCAAATTATATAATTTTAAAACCAGCATTAGGTTTTATTTTGGATAAAATCAGTTTGAGTTACCCAACAATCACAAAGTTTAACCACCGGTAAGTTCTTAATTTGATTTTCATTATGAAAATTATATTCACGCCCAAAATCAATCAAAGCATGATGCGCCTTGGTCCAATACTTAGTATCAAGTGCCTGCGTAACTCGTTGCTCTATTTGGTGAACACTAGCCGTCGGATCAACGAAATGAAGTCTTTTGGTTATTTTACTAACATGGGTATCAACAGCAAAAGCCGGAACCCCAAAACGATCACTCAAAACAACATTCGCTGTCTTGACACCTACTCCAGCTAATGTAATCAAATCAGTTTTCTTATTTGGAACCTGTCCAGAAAAATTCTGTCTTAGCTGCTGAGCACACCGTACTAAATTACGCGCTTTATTATGGTATAGTCCTAATGTTTTAATCAATGGTTCTACCTCGGATACAGAAGCTTTAGCCAAATGAGTAGCATCAGGAAATTTTTGAAACAACTGTGGTGTGACCTGATTGACAGCTTTATCGGTTGTTTGAGCACTTAATATCACAGCAAATAAGTATTGAAAATCACTCGCAGCTTTCAAGCTCGGTGTTGCTTTAGGATATTGTCGAATGATCATTAATACTGCCATTTTAATTTGTTCATCGGTAAGCAACATTAATAATCCTCCAAATTTTCTTTTTTCCGTTGTAACTGTGCAGCCGTTTTAATATTATGTTTTTCCCAATTTAATAAAATTCGATCCATATATTTCAGCGAATAAACTTGGTTTAATACTGATTCTTTCAAAGCTAATTGAATCAATTGATAATCATAATGATCTTTTACTAACCATTCTTGAATAGTTTGTTGTTCAATTGGTGATAGCGGGCGTCCAAATTCAACTTCGATTTGTTGAAATAATTTTCTAACCTGCTGATCACCATCAACAATCGGCTTTTGTTTTATTGAATTATCAGTTACTTCTAAATTTAATAACCGCTCATAAGTCGGCGTTAAATCATAGACATCTTGATGGGGAGCATTCGATTTATTTTTCGAAATAATTTTAATTAATTTCTTATCAATTAAATTTTGAATAATTTGATAGATTAAATTATCATCCAGCCCCGTATTGGCTACCAAATCATTTGTAGGAGGAAATTGGATTCCTTGTTCCTGATACATTCTTAAATTAGTCCAAATTAAAAATTCATCTCCCGTCATTTTTAGTTTACTAATATTAGCCAATAATACGTTATTAATGGTTGTATTACCTGCATTCAACAAATCACGTGCTAAAGAGGCCATAAATTCGCTTCCCACTTCAATATTTGATCACTTTTTAATTACTAAGAGGATAGAATGAATTAAGGTTCGTATCATTTGATAAAGTATACGAGCTTTAATCTTATTATCCTGAACTCAACTATTAAACCCAACTTAACTACTCAATCTATCTTACCATGTTTTAAACTTAAGTGACTGAGTTAAATTTCTTGTAAAAAAACCAAAAAAGACTAAAACACTTCAACAATTAATATAATACGAATATTAATTGTTGTGATGTTCTAGTCTCTAACTGAACGAAAATTCAAATAATACTTATTGATTGATCACTGTAAAGCGCTGATTTTGATGCGTTGGCTTTTCAATTTCATCTAAAACAGTAACTGCCATAGTGCCCGAATTAGTTTGCGAAATATGTTGTTGATTAAACAACAACCGATCTTTTCCAATTTGTGTAGCTGTTGCAGGTCCCGCAACAAAACTATCACCAGGAGAAATTCCCACCCAAAAAACATTTTTTACAGTTTTTAAAAATTCTAATTCTGCTAATTGATTCTCCGGCACAGAAATAAATGATTGCTTTGCTGGATCTTGTTGCATATCACGTACCAGTAAATGATTATCTGATCCTGTCAAAAGACTGCCAGCACCCAAAATAAACACTAATCGAGGCTGATTTGTTTCACGTAATTTAGCAACTAAATGCGTTGCTAAATCAACATGTAAATATGCTTTATTAGGTGCCGTAGCAAAGGCATCTATGACTACTGCAAACTTTTCTAAGTCGTTTTGGGTTAAATCAAAAGCATCTTGTGCTCGAATTTTTAAACGGTCACTGCCTAAATCTTCAGCTAATTTGTTCAACTTAGACTGAGTACGACTAATAGCCGTCACTTCATGACCTCTCATTAAAGCCTCACGAACAATGGCTGAGCCAGCCATTCCGGTAGCACCAATCACTGCAATTTTCAAATTTTGTCCTCCTAATGACATTAGTTAACTTATACATCTAATACCATCTTAGTCAAAATCACAAATTTAATGCTCATTTTGTTGCTGTACTAATAATAAGTGATACAGTGCCCCGTATAAATTAGCATCATTTCTCAGCTTACTAGTTATAATCTCAGGCATGACTAACGTCTGTTCAATAATTGGTAATTTTTTTCTTAATTGAAGTAATTTTTGTTCAATCATCTTAGTTACGATTGGCTGGTCTGAAATACCGCCACCAATCACAAAACGTTGTACGTCTACAACCGCTTGAACATTTTGCAATAGTAAAGCAATATTTTGACAATACTCTTCAAAAATTGGTAGTACATGCGAATCTTGATCATTAATAGCCGTGAAAACTGTTTTGCCATCAGTTAAATTAGTTAACCCCAGCTCCTGGGCAATTGTCTTAATCATTAAAACCGCGGAACAATTTTTGCCACTCAGACTATCCAACTTAGCTGTCTTGTCTTGCAACATAAAGCTAATTTCGCCAGCTTGATAATGCTGACCATATAATAATTGATGATTTAAAACTAAGCCACTACCAACACCCGAGCCTAAGACGATAGCGGCACCATTGGCAATTCCTTGTAAATTTCCTAACCACATCTCAGCCAAGGCAGCTGCTTTTCCATCATTTTCAACAGTTAATAAAACATCAGCCATCGGAACTTTAAGTAACTGCTGTAAAGACTGTTGATCTAAAAATCCGAGTAAACCACCACCACTAATTTTTTCTGATGGATGTTCTACTTTACCAGGTACACTAAAGGCAATACCTTGATATTGACCAGCTAGTTGGTCAATAATTGTTTGTACTTGTTGAACAAAGTCAGTTAGACTCGTTGTCACAGTAGGAACCGTCTGCTTAATAGTCAATTTAGTCGATTTACCATCGGCTTTAATTAAGCCGTATTTTAGATGTGTTCCTCCCACATCAATACTTAAATATTGTTTTGTCATTACCAGCCATCCAAAAAAACTTTAATCTTATTTATTAAAAAATTCTGTAAATAATTTTCGATAAATTTCAATAAATTGTAAATACATTGTTTGAGAAACATACTCATTATCTTGATGCGGATTATCATTTCCTGGACCAAACATTACATAATTAGCACCAGTGGGCTGATCATATAATAATTTAGATGCATCAGTACCACCAGCAACTCCGACAGTCACAATTTGGTCATCCGAAAATTTCACATTCATTAATTTACTACTTTGCTTTTTCTGCTCTAAGTCAGCAGCACTCATCGCATTTTGATAATATTCTTGTTCATAAGGTACGGCAATTTCTTGAATTAATTTAATAATTTTTGCATCTTCTTTACCAACAATTGGAATAATATCCATGTTGACAACCATTGAAATTTGACCAGTTGTATCATGATTGTATTGATCAATCACTGCCTGAATAGCATCTAAAATAGTTTGATTAGTTAATTCTGGAATTGTTCGAATATTAATAACTGCTTCTGCAAAGCCAGGAATTGCATTATCCTGACTACCTCCATGAATAACATCAATGTTAAACACAGTATCACCTAAAACTGAATTATGAGCAGAAGTCATTAATTTAGCGACTTTTTCCTTAACATTATTTAAAACACTAATCAAATGTTCAACAGCGTTATTGCCAAATTGTGGCATCGAACTATGAGCTGCTTTTCCTACAGATTTTAAATGAATATCTAATTCACCTTTACTAGCATAAGGGGCCATATAACCAGAAGGTTCACCAACCAATAAAGTGTCAACGTCCTGCATATATCCCTTCTCAAACAAAACTTGTGCCCCTTGTTGTCCAACCTCTTCACCAGCAGTAGCTAACAAACGAATGGTTCCATTAATTGGCGTTTTATTTTGCTTCAACTCAATTAATGCAATCACCAAAGCAGCCAATCCAGCTTTCATATCAGTCGTTCCTCGGCCATATAACTTATCACCCTTAGTAGTTAATTTAAAAGGATCGGTTTCCCAATTATCTAATTCAACATCAACTACATCCATATGACCAGTAACTGCTAAAACAGGTTGACCTGAACCAATTTCTGCAACTAAATTAGCTCGCTCTCCTTCAACCGGTACTAATTGACTATCAATTCCAGCATCAGTTAATAAAGACTGTAAGTATTGAGCTACTTGCTTTTCATTATTATTTACTGATTTAAAACTAATTAATTTATCCAAAATAGCGATTTTTTGATCCTGATTCATAAGAATTACCTTCTCTCAATCATTTTGTCAATTATAACAAAGTTAATTGTCGTGTGATACATAATTATTCAATCTTTTATTCATTGTCATAGATAACAAAACTTTTAACGGCAGTTATTAGTTTACATTAAATTTATAAAAACAAGCCTCCTAAAATCGGATTACGGGTTCCAAATTTTTCTAACAAAAAAAGAAGTTGGGACAATAAGATTAAGGTTCGTATTTTATCGTAAATTAAACGAACATTAATTCATTATTGCGTTCCAAAAGTCAACAATTTGTACCTAACAGAATTAAATTTTTACAGTCCAGTTCGGACTTTGAAATTTAATTCTGTTAGTGCTCAACCGTTAAACGACTTTTATCCCAACCTCTTTATTTAAGGTTCTTGCTTAATTAAAGATTAAAATTGTTTTTGTAGTGGTGGAACAATCTGTTTTTTACGTGAAACAACACCGGGTAAATGCATTTTTCCCTGATTTAATTGTTGATTAAACGCTGCTTCTACCTTTGGTATCAAAGTAGCGTCTCCATTGACAATCATCGTCGTATCACTATTCAAAACATTGGTTATAGCTAATAAAAATAAAGCATAACCATTTTCTTTGCGACTTTGAGCCATCGCCGCATCAAATTCTTCTTGGCGAGCAACAGCTTCATCCATATCAACAACGTTTACTTGGGCTATTCTAATTTGTTGACCACCCATTTCAAAACTTTTAGCATCAGCATCAATTAAATCCACAGCCGTTTTATCAGCAATATTAGCCCCAGCCTTTAACATCTTTAAACCATATGTTTTGTAATCTTCATGAGCAATGTTGGCCAAATCTTCAATCGCTTGATGATCTACCTCTGTTGTCGTCGGTGAATTTAGCAATAATGTATCAGAAATAATTGCAGACATCATTAATCCAGCAATCTGAGCAGGAATTTCTACACCAGCTTCATGATACATTTCCCACAAAATAGTATTAGTTGATCCCAGAGGTTCGCCCCGATAATACAAGGGACCTGCAGTTTCAAAATTAGCAATCCGATGGTGATCTACAACATGGGTTACGGTTAATTGATCAATATCACTAACACTTTGTTGAGCCTCATTATGGTCAACTAACATAACGCTATCCACTTCAGGTTTAGCTTGATGAATAACTTTCGGTGCTGATTGTTTAAAATATTCTAAAACAAATTTCGTCTCATCATTAGGTTCACCCAGTGCAACAGGTTGCGTATCTAAACCTAACTTATTTTGTAAATATGAATATGCAATGGCCGCTGCAATTGCATCAGTATCTGGATTTTGATGTCCAAAAATAAACTCTTTTGCCACAATAATCCCCTCCAAACGGATTTATTTAGCTTTATTATAATACAAGGGTTAGACTGAAACAAAAATCATTTAACAATTACATTTGACTTTTGGAAAACCACAATTAATTAATATTCGCATCATCTATCTAAAATACGAACATTAAACTTATTGTCTCAACTATTATTTTTAACCGACAACTTGTATTAAGCTCAATTACTTACTATTTCTTTGAGCAACAGCTTTTAATCGATCACTGTAAGAGATATCCTCCACGTAACTATCCCAAGCCTTTAAAAAAGTTTCAATCCGCGGAATACTGGATTTTTCCTTTCGATAAATAAAATCAAGCTCAAAATCAATGGCCGGTTCAATATAATTTTTCTGCATTGTAATATGTTCTTCATTGGCAATAACATAGCTCTCTGGAAAAGCCGCATAGACTCCCTTTTCCTGTGCAAAACGTAAAATTTGATCAGGCGCTGAAAAACGAGCAATACAGTGCGGTTGATCAACTAATTGATTCTTAAATTGCTCCCGTAATAATTCTGTCAAATAATAATTGCTTGGATAACTAACCCACGATTTTACAGTCGTTTCACTTAATTGTAAAACACGTTGGTCCTTCCACTGAGGATTATCATTTAAAAGAATTAAATTTTCACCAACAATTTTTTTAGTGCTATAAGGACGCCAATTCTTGATTGACACATCTGGCAAATACATAATTGCCAAATCAATTTGATTATTCTCTAAACTATCCCACAATTCGCGGCGCGTTAATAACAAAGTTTCTAACACAACATCTGGTTGCAAGTCATTATAGCGAATAATAAAATCTTCAATTACACTATCTTCAATTGTTGATAATAAACCGATCTTAATAGATCCTGTCGAAGACAACGTTGATTTTTGAATCTTGTCAATTGCCGTAATCATTGTTCCATAAACTTCCTGAACTGACTTTAATAAAATTCTTCCTGCATCAGTTAAATGGATTTGTTTACCAACTGAATAGAATAAAGGCGTACCAATGCTACGCTCAATTTTTTTAATTTGCTGAGTTAAAGCAGGCTGCGTAATTCCCAAAGAACGAGCAGTCTTAGTGTAATTTAAATTATCAGCTAACTTAGCAAAATAGCCCAATGATTTAGAAGTAAAAACTCTCGTAAAATCATCATTATTGTTGCTAACAGTCATAAATCTACCTCACTTATTTTTCATCATCCACTGGTGATTGAGTAATTTTTTTGGTTTTTATTATTGGTCCATCTTTTTCAACGTCAATTACAAAGGAGCCATTTGAATAACGATCTACCTTAGTAAAATCCGTTAATTTAAGCTGATTCCAATAATGATTTTTCGTTTCAACTTCTAATATATCATTTTTAGCAAATAAAGAAACAAATTTTATGAAATGAGGACATTTTTTTAATTTCCGCAAAACTAATATTCCTCTATGGTCACGACTAGATAACGGAATTTCTGTCAATTTCATTTTTTTAAAGGCACCGCGCTGTGTTAAGATACCAACGTTTAACTGGTCCGCACTGTCTGAAGAATAAATTTCACAATTAACAACTAATTCTCCTGGCTTTAATTTTAATAATTTAACCCCCATTGCCTTAGCTTTGACTACCGGTACTTCTCGTAAATTAAAGCGTAATGCATAAGCAGTATTTGACCAACATACCACGTCTAAATTATCTTTAGAATGATTAGTATAACCGACATTCACTAAATGCGCCACCGAATGTAATTTCATGGCTACTAATGGCTTAGTGCGATAAGTCCTTCCAGGTAATAAATCCTGAAAATTAACTTGCTTAATATAACCATCATCGGTGGTCAAAATAAAATTACCTTGCTGCTTTAAATCTTTAAATATGAAAGCTCTTAATACTGTTTCATCTGAATGAAGAGTAAAAGTTTGTGATAAATGTTGACCGGTTTCCTTCCAACGGACATCATCTAACTCATGTACTGGTCGATAAATTAAATGACCATAATTAGTAAATAAAAAGATATGGTCCAAGGTAGATGCTTCTTGATCTAAGATTATTAAATCATCCCGTTGTAAACCATTTTCAGTAGCTTTAGAGGCCTGATAAGAACGTAAGCTGCTTCGCTTAAGATAACCCTGTTCACTAACCAAAACTCTAACCGTTTCATTGCCAACCATCACGCTACGATCAATTTTTAATTCTTGAACTTGAGCTTGAATTTGGGTTAAACGTGGTGTAGCAAATTCTGATTTAATTAATTGTAATTCTTTTTTAATAACTGTCAATAAAACTTGTGGCTGATCAATGATCCTTTGAAACTGCCCAATTTTTTTCTGTAAACCTGCTTGTTCTTTCTGTAATGATGAAACATCTGTATTAGTTAAACGATATAACTGCAAAGCAACAATCGCACCAGCTTGTTTTTCACTAAAATTGTATTCAGACATTAGATTCTGTTGAGCATCATGTTTATTTTTGCTTGCTCGAATTGTTGTAATAACTTGATCTAAAATGGACAACGCCTTAATTAAACCATCAACGATATGCAGACGTTGTTGAGCTTTTTTTAAATCAAAATGTGTTCGTCGTAGAACAACTTCCTTTTGATGTTCAACGTAAGCCCGTAAAATAGGGAGTAGTCCCATTTGTTGCGGACGCATTTGAGAAATCGCCACCATATTAAAGTTGTAAGAAACCTGCAAATCCGTATTTTTATATAAATAATTCAACACACCCAGAGCATCGACATCACGTTTTAATTCAATGACAATTGATAATCCATGACGATCCGACTCATCACGAACTTCAGCAATTCCTTCTATTTTCTTAAACACTCGAATCTCATCAATCTTTTTCACTAATTGTGCTTTATTGACTTCATAAGGGATTTCGGTAATCACAATTTGACTCCGATGACCACGTAATTCAGTAATTTTCGTTTTAGAACGAAGTACCACACGTCCACGTCCAGTTTCATACGCTTGCTTAATACCGGCAACTCCTTGTAAGATGCCTCCCGTGGGAAAATCTGGTCCTTGAACGTATTGCATTGCTTGGTCTAATGTTAATTCAGGATTATCAATTAAAGCAATCGTTGCATCAATAACTTCACCCAAATTATGTGGCGGAATCTCCGTTGCATACCCTGCTGAAATACCAGTTGCCCCATTAACTAGTAAATTAGGAAACCGTGCTGGTAAAACTGTAGGTTCTTCTTGAGTATCATCAAAATTTAAAACCATATCTACAGTGTCTTTATCAATATCCTGCAACATCGTCTGGGCAATTTTACTAAGACGAGCTTCAGTATAACGCATAGCTGCCGGCGGATCACCGTCCATTGAACCATTATTTCCGTGCATTTCAATTAAGGTCGCCCGCAATTTCCAATTTTGACTGAGACGCACTAAAGCTTCATAAATTGAACTGTCACCATGAGGGTGAAAATTTCCCATAACATTACCAACAGACTTGGCCGATTTTTTAAAAGCCTTATCGTAAGTATTGCCATCAATATTCATTGCATATAAAATCCGTCGCTGTACTGGCTTTAATCCATCGCGTACATCAGGCAAAGCCCGTTCTTGAATAATATATTTGGAATAACGTCCAAAACGGTCACCCATAATTTCTTCCAAGGATAATTCTTGAATTCGGGAATCTGTACTCAAATTATTCACTCACCTTATTTATTACTTAATTGCTTTTTTAAATCAGTCGTTGCTAAATTAGACTGTGAAGCATTATCAATCAAACTGCCATCATCTTCTAAATTAAATTTAACGTTTTCTTCAATCCATTGACGTCGTGGGGCAACTTTATCACCCATCAAAGTTGTTACCCGTCGTTCTGCTAAAGCCGCATCATCGATGCGCACTCGTACCAAAGTTCGACTGGCTGGATCCATCGTCGTTTCCCATAATTGATCAGCATTCATTTCCCCTAGACCTTTAAACCGTTGCAAACTATAACCGGCACCAATTTGCTGAATATCTGTGCGTAGTTCATCTTCAGTCCAAGCATATTCAATCTTAGTTTTAGCGCCACGTCCCTTTTGTAGTTTATATAATGGTGGTAACGCAATATAAACACGGCCAGCTTCAATTAATGGTCGCATATAGCGATAAAAGAAAGTCAGTAATAAAATTTGAATGTGTGCACCATCCGTATCAGCATCAGTCATAATAATCACCTTATCGTAGTTACTATCAGACAAATTAAATTCTGGACCCACACCAGCCCCAATTGTATAAATCATTGTATTGATTTCTTCATTTTTAAAAATATCGTCTAATTTAGCCTTTTGCGTATTTAAAACTTTGCCTCGTAAAGGTAAAATGGCTTGAAATTTACGGTCACGTCCCTGTTTGGCTGAACCACCAGCAGAGTCTCCCTCAACCAAATACAACTCATTTTTTTGTGGATTACGCGATTGTGCTGGTGTAAGCTTTCCTGAAAGCAACCCCTGATCTTTTTTCTTCCGCTTACCACGACTATTTTCACGAGCCTTACGTGCAGCCTCACGCGCTTGGCGAGCTTTTAGCGCTTTTTTTACAAGCATCTGGCTAAAATCACCATTTTCCATTAAATAATACGTCATTTGCTCATAAATCAAATTATCAACTGCACCACGAGCTTCAGGTGTTCCTAATTTTCCCTTGGTTTGACCTTCAAATTGTAACAAATTTTCGGGAATTCTAACCGATAAAACTGCACTTAATCCCTCACGAACATCAGAACCTTCTAAATTTTTATCATTGTCTTTAAGCAAACCAACTTTACGTGCGTACTCATTAAAAGCTTTCGTTAACCCGGACTTCATTCCTGCTTCATGGCTACCACCATCGCTAGTGCGAACATTATTAACGAACGAAAGAATATTTTCGGAATAGCCATCATTATATTGACCAGCAAATTCGATCTCAATTTTATTTTTAGTACCCTCAAAATAAAAGATGTTTTTAATGGCATCTTTACCCTCGTTTAAATACTTCACGAAAGATTGAATACCATCCGCAAAACAATATTCTTCAAGGCGTTGGGGCGTTACACGTTTATCAGTTAAGGTGATTTTGACACCCTTCAGTAAAAAGGCTGATTCCCTTAAACGCTCCGCCAACGTCTCAAAATTAAATTTCGTTGTCTGAAAAATAGTTGCGTCAGGTTTAAAAGTAATCGTAGTCCCACTTAATTGTTGAACGCGTCCTACTCTTTTTAAAGTTCCCACTGGTTGACCACCAGTCTTAAAAGTTTCTTCGTAAGCAACGTGGTCACGAACAACCTTAACTTTTAGCCATTCAGATAAGGCGTTAACCACTGAAGAACCAACGCCATGCAAACCACCAGAGGTTTTATAACTATTATCAGAAAATTTTCCACCAGCATGTAAAACAGTTAAAATTACTTCAATCGTTGGAATACCTGATTCATGCATACCAGTTGGCATCCCTCGCCCTTGATCAGCAACAGTTACAGAACCATCTTGATTTAACGTAACACCTATTTTTTTACCAAAACCAGCTAAGGCCTCATCAACTGAATTATCAACAATTTCATATACTAAGTGATGTAATCCTCGCGCATCAGTCGAGCCGATATACATGCCCGGCCTTTTGCGAACTGCTTGTAAACCGTGTAAAATTTGAATTGACGAATCGTCATAATTATTTGTCATAGAATCCCACTTTCAAAAAATAACAGAATATTTTATTGTTTTGTATTAAAATAGACTTCTGATTAAATTCAGAAAATCTGATTAATTTTTATAACGGAGGTTTTATCGTTGTTATTAAAGGCTATAACCTGCTTTATTTTAGCATATTTAATTGGCTCTTTTCCCTCAGCCTATGTGTTAGGAAAATTATTTTTTCACCAAGATATTCGCAAAAGTGGTAGTGGCAATATCGGAACTACTAATACTTTTCGAGTCTTTGGTGTTTTACCAGGAATTACCGTCTTAGCTTTAGACATTTTTAAGGGCACATTAGGAGCTAGTTTACCGGTTTTTTTTAGTATTCCTGGAAAGCAATGGATGATTGTCGTCGGCTTAGCTGCTGTTTTAGGCCATTGCTACTCAATTTTCATGCACTTTACCGGTGGTAAGGCAGTTGCTACCGCTTCTGGAATTTTGTTAGCTTATAACCCACCGCTATTTGGGGTCGCTTTTAGTTTATTTGCCGTAATTGTCTTACTCAGTAGTACGGTGAGCTTGGCTAGCCTGATTTCCCTACCCGTTTTAACTATTTTAATTTGGCGAACTCACGATCCATACTTCTTATTTGCGGCAATTGTCGTAACGATCGTTGTTTATCTTCGTCATTGGTCAAATATCAAGCGAATGATTCATCATAATGAAAATTTAGTTCATGTTGGTTTAGTTTATTCTTTGCAAAAACGCCGACATAAAAATCCCTAAAAACAAAGAGCAGCAAGATATATTTTAACTAAATCTACTCTGATTTCAATCTTTTTTTATCGCGAACACAAGTTCGCACAAAAATCATTATAGCATAATTAAGAAAACAAATTAGTGTCAAATAAAATTCTGAAATTGTTTTTAATATTGCTAAACAATCTTGGAATGAAAAATCATTTTAACATAAAAAGCATTGCCATCTTAAGCTAGTGTGCCTCCAAGAACCAAACGATTGGCTGTACACACTTCTTCTTGATTTCAATGCTTTTTTTATTTTTAAACTCAATTTAATTTTAGCGTGCTACTTTTTTCCCCTGATTGTAATAACCAATGTCCCCAATCTTTCCTTTTAACTCAAACTTTTTATTTTGATAAATAACTTTTGTTACTGAGTCATTATCTAATGCTTTACCTTGGTATTCTGGAATTTTTTCAGCAGCCAAAAATTGATTAATGGACATTCCTGAACTAACAATTAAAACATTTTTATGACCAAATTTTTGATTTTTCTGAGCAATCTTGAAAATTGCATTTTGCATCCGCTTTTGAACTTGTTGTGAGCTTTCAGCCCGATCTTGCGGTTTAAGATCGGTTTTTAAAACATTTTGCTGATCTAAATGATAATAGCCATCTTGCATCTTAGTCATCGCATTTTTGCCGGTTTTTTTCAAAAAAGTTTGCACATCAGGATAACCGTAATACTTGGCAATTTTAGGAACACTTTCGGCCATATCCGGTCGTCCTTCAAAACTACCATAGTTATCTTCTCGCAAATCGGGATTAATTCTTAATTTAATTTTAGAATTTTTAGAACTCTGCAAAACTCCCTGCGCTGTTTCTTCCTGACGCGTTAAATTTCCTGAATAAGCTGCTTGGAAGTTAACTTTTTTTAAACCAATTCCTAAATATTTAGCACCTTGCTTGCCATTCTTCGTTAACGGAAAATCTGACCAACCTTGTGCTAAATGCATTACATTAGCAGTTGTTTCACCATGACGTACTAAATAAATGGTAACTGGTTTTTCGCTAGCACGAACGTTTATCGGTGTTTGATGAAAACTAACCAATCCTAAAATTACTAACAAAGTAAAATTCCAAAAACCCAGATAATGTTGCTTCACCTTTATTGCCCCCCTGTAATTCATAGTTTATTTAACTTTAAGAGCTTAACATCTTAATGAATGCGCTGTCAATTTTTAAAAATAAAAAACCAAAGCTAAGACAATAATTTTATTCTAAAAGTCAACGGTCATTCCTAACAAAATTAACACCATCAATCAAGCTTTTGAGATTTAATCTAATTAAGAGCACCATTAAATAACTTTTATTTAGCTTCAGTTTATGTGAAGGTACGGCACTAAAGTCCCGAATTTATTGGAACAGACTTAACTTGCTAAGCTTTATGTTGAAACTTAGTAGCGGTTGATCCTAATTTAACAAGGCTGTTCCAAACCTATAATTTTATTACTTTTTTAAAACTCTTGGTTTTCAAGTTCCAATGTTAACACATTGAAGTTTAGAAGCAATTCATCGCTTACTTTCAAAAATTTTTATTTGCAAAAAATCTAATGCTTGAGTTTTCGAGTAAAATAATCGCCAATTCCTTGTACGATGAAAACTAAAATTAAAATCAAAATTAATGAAACAAAAGTAACATCATTTTGAAAGCGTTGATAGCCAACAGCAATGGCCATATTGCCTAAACCACCACCGCCAATGGCGCCAGCCATCGCTGTTAATCCAATCAGGCTAATCATTGTTAGCGTAGCACTACGTACCAATTCAGGTAGCCCTTCTTTTAAATAAACACGATAAATAATTTGCCAAGAAGAACTGCCCATTGCCTGAGCAGCTTCAATTACTCCTGAATCAACGTCAACTAACGCTAGTTGAACTTGACGTGCAAAAAAAGGAGACGTTCCAACAATTAATGGAACTAACGCCCCAGTTGGCCCGATGGTTTGACCAACGATCAATTTAGTAAAGGGACCAATCACCGCTAATAAAACTACAAAGGGAATAGAGCGAAATAAATTAACTATTTTATCTAAACAATAATAAAATTTTGGATGCGGTAAAATACCGTTATCGGCAATGACTACCAAAGCTAAGCCTAAAACTAAGCCCAAAATTCCAGAAAATATCGCACTAATAAAAGTCATGTACAAAGTTTGATAAATAGCGACTACAAAACCGTTATCTCCCGACCAATTAGCAACTACATTGGGTAAGAACGTATTAATCAAATGTTGCATCGCCTTTAACCTCCTTCGCCAAATTAAGTGGTTTAACTGTTACCTGTAATTCATTCAAGTAAGCTAATGCCTGCTTAATATCATGCTGACTACCATCCAAATCTAATAGCATGATCCCCACCGTTGTACCTTGTAACTGCTCAATATTACTAAACAAAATGTTAGCTTCAACACCAAATTTTTTATACAAATCTACGACAATTGGATCATTAGTTATGTCACCAAAGTAATCCAATTCAATTAAATTATTAGTTTGCGCTTTAACTAAGTGTCGCTGCTTAATTTCTTGTAGAACAGGTCCCAATTGGGTCGCAGAATCTACAAATTTTTTCGTTAAAACTTGTCGTGGTTGACCAAAAATTTGTAAAACGCTCCCCTGTTCAATTAAACGTCCTTGATCCATTACTGCTACATGATCACAAATTTGTTTAATAGCTTCCATCTCGTGTGTAATAACTACGATGGTTAAATTAAGTTTTTGATTTAGGTCTTTTAATAATGTTAAAATCTCAGCCGTTGTTTCCGGATCCAACGCACTGGTTGCTTCATCAGATATTAAAATTTGCGGATCATTAGCTAATGCTCTAGCAATTGCCACACGTTGTTTTTGTCCACCTGAAAGTTGGGAAGGATAAGCATCAGCTTTATCTGCTAAACCTACTAAATCTAATAATTGATTAACTTTTTGTCGTCGTTTAGACGCTGGAACTTTCGTATTAATTAAAGGAAATTCCACATTACCAAAGACGCTACGTGAAGCCATTAAATTAAAATGTTGAAAAATCATTCCAATTTTTTGTCGTGCTAAACGCAATTGTTTCGAGCTATAAGTTAATAAATTTTGATTATTGACAAAAACTTCCCCACTTGTAGGACGTTGTAATAAGTTAATAACCCGGACTAAAGTACTTTTACCAGCTCCTGAATAACCAATAATACCAAAAACATCCCCGCGATTAATTGTTAGAGAAACATCTTGAACGGCTTTAATTGCTTGTTCTTGATCATAAAAAGTTACGGAAATATTGTTTAATTTAATAATTGCTGTTTCATCTACCATATTAATCCTACAACTCACTTAAAAATTGTTTAAAAAATTCAATAAACTGTAAATAATCGGTAATTCGAATATTTTCATTGGGGGCATGGGGACCAGACTGACTATAACCAACACCACAAGAAACAATTGGTGCCTTAGTATATTTATTCAATAAATACATAGGACCAGTACCTGCACTCGAAGGCAAAGCCACTACTTGCTTTTGACCATAAACTTTCTTAGCCGTTGTAATTAGCCGTTGTACTAATGGATTTTGTAAATCCCAGCGATAACCACGTTCGCCTAAGAGATATGTTACTTTAATATCGCTAAAACCCTGATCATGCAGATAAGTTTGTAACTGTTGAAAAATTATTTGCGGATCTTGATTTGGTACGAGGCGAAATTCTAACTTAGCTTGTGCTTGGCGCGGAGTCACTGTTTTGACACCAGTACCTTCCCAACCACTACTAATTCCTTCGATATTGATTGTTGGAGCAAAGGTCAAGTTATAATTAACACTAGAATTTTTCAATAAAGGTAAACGCAAATCCCATTTTTTAATTAAATTAGGGGTCGGTGCCTGTGCAACTAATTGTTGTTCAATTTGACTCGGAGGTACTACCTGATCGTAAAATCCGGGTACTTTAATAGTGCCATCTGTGGCTCGTAAGGCCGTCAAAGCTTGAATCAAGCGCCAAGTTGCACTATCAGCTACTGCTGCTAAAGACGAATGCAAATCACTAGCAGCGGAAGTGGCTGTCAATTCAAAACATAAAACCCCCTTATTACCACCTTCAATACTGAATTGTTCATGATCATTCTTACTACCAGATTCCCAGATAACTAAATCAGCTGCTAATAAATCATGATATTTGGTCAAATACTTTGCTAGATGTTCACTGGCCACCTCTTCTTCACCTTCAATTAAAAACTTCACGTTACATGGCCAGTCACCATATTCTTGATGATAAAGTTTTAAAGCAGTGATCCGACTAATCAAATCACCTTTGCAATCAGCCACTCCCCGTCCAAAAAGCTGCTGCTCAGTAATTTTAAGTGTAAAAGGCTGTGATTGCCATAAATCCAATGGTTCTTCTGGCTGCACATCATAATGATTGTAAATCAATAAAGTTGTCGCACTGGGCTGCTGTGGTTTAATTTGAGCGAAGACCAGTGGTGCTGAATAATCAGTTAAAACCTGGACTTGAGCAGACAATTGCTGCTCTAATAAATCTTTTAAAAAAGTTGCCGTTTGCCTCTGAGACTGATGTTTTGCTGAAACTGAAGGCAAAGCAATATAAGCAGATAATTGCTGTAAAGATTCTTGAATTATTTCATCTTGTAATTGCAACATAGTTAAAGCTCCTCTCAATTATTAAAACTTCACTTTCCAAGCCGCTACAGCATTGGAACCATAAATTTTATGAACTTCTTTTAAAACATCATCACTTTGATAAGCTTTAACTACTTTTTTATAAGTTGCGTTATGCTGATCCTTTTGATTTGCTACAATCACATTAATCCATGGTTTGGATTGTTGTGATACTTTTTCCCGATAGATTAATTTTTTTTGACTTAATTTAGCGGCACTCGCCACATTGCCATTAACTACGGCAATTTGCACATCACCCAATGAATGTGCTGTTTGAGCAGCATCTAAAACTTGAAATTTCAAATGCCGCGGATTAGCAATAATATTTTTAGTTGATGGCAACTGCGATTTCTTAGTTTGTAATTTAATCAATCCTGCTGCTGCCAATAATTGTAAAGCTCGCGCTTCATTAGAACTGTCATTCGGAATTGCTACTTTAGCGCCATTAGTTAATTGACTTAATTTTGTTAATTTATTGGAGTAAATTGCCATTGGTTGAATCATTGTTTTGCCAATCGCCACTAAATTAGTGTGATGAGCTTTATTCCAATTTTTTAAGAAATATTGATGTTGAAAAGCATTAATATTTAGCTCATTTTGTGACAATGCAGTATTGGGTTGGTTGTAATCTGAAAATTCAACAATTTTTAAATTAATATTATCTTTTTTAACTTTCTTTTGAACAATTTTCCAAATTGGTGTATCAGCATTATTAATCCCTACTTTAACCGTTTTTTCCTGCGATTGTTGTCCACATCCCGTCACTATTAAAAGTAACGTGGCAATACTAGTTACTAAAAAAGTTTTAATTAATTTACTCCGTTTTTTCATCATTTTCACCTCAGTAATTTATTTTTTGAATAATAAAAACAAAAAAGTCGCTTCTATCTAAATTCCATGTGGAATTTAGATAGAAGCGACCTCGGCCACGGTACCATTCTATTTTGAGTATCGAAATACCCCTCAACAACATACAATCAAACCTATATGCGTGTACAATAAAGAGTACCAACCATTGCCACCTTATCAATTGACTCAGCGCACCAATCACAGGTCATTTTCATCAGCAATCCAGCTTCCATCTCAACTACCGGAAGTTTCTGTACAAGATTAAACCAACTACTTCCCCTGATCAACTTGTTTTTAATATTCGTTAGGTGAAATCATATAATTATTTTTATTAAATGTCAACTAAAGAATTAAAAAACATTAATTGTGATTACAATTAATAACCATCAAAAATTAGAAAAAGTTCAATAAAAAGCTACTTCCAACCATTCAAAATAGCTTTGATTCCCATCAAAAATTGATCATCAGCTGTAAATTGATTCTGATTTTTCTGCAACGGCTGCATAAATTTTTTTAAAGCTATCGAATTTGTCTGAAAATTTGCTAGTGCATCAACGTCAAGATTTGTATTTTCCTTGCCAACAGCTTCATCCCACACAAAACCAATTGTATAAAAGGTTAGTGAATTAATTAAAAAAATTGTCGTTGACTTAATATCTAAACCTAGTTTGACAAAATTAGTTAATATTTGCTCGACCAATGCAAACTCTTTAGCAGTCACAATGGGTCTAGTCGAAATTAATGGTAAAACATGTGGATGTTTCATTAATACTTGACGTAAATGTAACATTAAATTAATCAATTGCTTTTGCCAGGTTAAGCCCTCGTCCAATTTAACAGTCAAAACATCTTGCCAAATTTGTTCAACTAAATTGTCAAATAAAACTTTTTGATTTGGAAAATAACGATAGACAGCCATAGCTGATACGCCTAGCTCCATCCCTAGTTTACGCATTGTAAATTTTTTCAAACTATTTTGATCAATTAAATCTAGTGCTACTTGTAAAATATATGCTTTACTCAATGTTTCCTTGGTTGGTCTTTCAGCCACTTTAATTAGTTCCCTTCTTACAGTCACTTGAACTCAATTAAAGCAAATATACCGCAAATAACAGTTCTTGGCAAAATAAAATATTATTTTAGCTGACGGTCAGTCCACCAGGTAATCGGTGCACAAATAAGAACAATGAAAGCAGCCAGCAAATAAGTTTGACTAAATGCTTGCGCTAATTTTTGATTTCTTTGCTTATTAATAGTAACTAAAACTGATTGTAACTCCTGTTTTTGTGCCAACAATTTAATTTCTATTAAAATATCATCCTGACCAGTAGCCAATACATCTGCTCCCTTAATTAGTGACTTTACCATGCTAGTCGCTGACGTACTTTGGTTTTTAAATTGACGGAGTCCGATAGTCAAATTATGATTGTTCGCTGCTAATTTTTTTTGTACTTTATACAATTTATTTAATGCACTATTATTCTTAGGAACTGGCAGTTGAGATGTTTGAGTAGCTGATTTCTTGATATTTTCAGTTACTGACTTAATACTTATTTTATCATTTTTACTATTAAAGACTTTATTAATATCACTAATAGCAGTAGCTTTAACCTGAGGTGCCAACTGATGTTGTCTGACAATTTGGTTGGAATTAGTTTTAATTTCATCCTTGGCATTACTAACATTATTATTCAAAACAGTTACTAACAGTGCCACCCCCAAGCAAGTACCAATTTGCCGCATTGCATTAACAATTCCAGACCCAACACCGGTCTTAGATTGCGGTAAGTACTTAACGGCAGCTACTAATGATACCGAAGAAAAACCAAATCCAAAACCATTAATAATTAAAAACACCACAATTATGATTGTCGGAGTATTAGTTTTAACTAACGATAATAAAAACAAACTACATGAGATCAAGATTAATCCCATAAAAGTAACTATTTGAGCATTCATCGCATCCAAAATTTTGGTTCCTAAGGGCATTGCAATCATAACAGTCAACGAAACTGGCATAATAATAAAAGCTGCATGTAATGGTTGATAGTTCAATACATCCTGCAAAAAATAATTAATGATTAGCATTGGACACACTAGTGAAAACCCAGTAACAAAATAAACCAAACCGGAAGCAGTTAACGTTTGCTCTTTCAACAAACTAAATTCAATTAATGGTGAGGAAATTTGTTTTTCAATCAAGTAAAAGACAATTAATGTTATAAAGCCCGCTACTAATGAAAAAATAATTACAGGTGCAGTCCAACCAAATTGCCTTCCCTCTAGTAATCCAAATACAATACCAACTAATCCTAATGACAAAATCAGCATTCCTAGCCAATCTATCCTACCAGTTAAAGTATCATCGTATGATTCATCGACCAAAATAGCAATAATTATAGCAGCAACAATCGCTAATGGAACATTGATACCAAAAACTAAGCGCCAAGAACTAACTCGTAGAATAATACCACCAATTGGTGGTCCACCAGCAGCTGCTAAGGCAGTCACTGCCCCTACAATACTGGAAATCTTAGAAGTATTTTCTTTACCAAAAAGTTCAACTCCCATGGGTAAAACGATTGGTGTAATAATGGCACCACCAATTCCTTGAAAAAAGCGAAAAATAATTAAGGCTAGTAAACTAGACGCAAACATACAGGCAGCAGAAAAGCCGCCAAAAATCAATAAACCAATTAGCATTACCTTTTTCCTACCATATTGATCGGCTAACTTAGAGCCTGTAATCATAAATACGGCTAGCGCTAAAGTATAAATCGTTGTAATCCAACTCGTATTATTTAAATTCGAGCTAAACTGCTTCATGATATCGGGTAAAGCAATATTTACAATCGTACTGTCCAAAGTTCCCATAAACATTGCAATTGTCAAACCAATAAAACTAATAATTTGCTTCGTTTTTGTCATTGTTTTTCCACTCTTTTTCTTTGCATACTTAGCGAGATTACCACTAATAAGGCAATATAAATCAGCATCATTATGACTGAAAATATGATTTTCAAGCTGCCATCTAAATATTTTCCTAAATTAGCAATATAATGTTGCGGAAAAAAATATTGTATGATTGCTTGAATAGAATACTTTTTAATTTTAAAAAATACACCTGATAATAATAATGTTAAAGTTGTTAGCATGGTTCCGATGCTTAAAGCTTTTTCATTACTGGTAGTTAAAGTTCCTAACATTAAACCAAATGAAGAAGAAAAAAGACTAATTAAGCCAATTATCACAAATAATGCTAACGATAATTCAATATTAAATATTGGTAAGACCGTCGTTACACTAAAAGCGCTAAGCCCAAATAAAACCAAGAAATTAAACAGTAAATTTTGCATAAAATACGAAAATGGTGATGCCCCACTGACAAAAATTCGCTGATCTAGACCATCACGATCATCGAAATAAAATTTAGTCAAAATGATTGCCAGCATCATCGTACTTAAAGCCAAAATACTACATAAAATTTTAAAAGTGTGCTTAGTTTGTTTTTCCTTGGTGCGCTCTTGACCGTAATTCAAAAAAGAATTGAGCTGTTGCCTTAAACCCATATTTCGAATCGTTGTTACTTGATATTGACCTTTTTTATTTTTAGTAATGTAAGCATCATATTTACCCAAAATTAAATTTTGAAAATAATAATGACTTTGCGTCACTTTTTTAAAAGATATTTTTTTAGTATCAAGTTTTGTTGACAATAATTCGTTTGCACTTGGCAAAACTCCAATTTCAGTTTGCGGCGTTGGCATCGTCACAAAATATGCTGAAGCAATTGTCATAACCAATAAAACGAGGACTGTCAATACGATATAACTTTTGGTACGCACAAAGCGCAAAAAGTTATTTTTTAAAATTATCATTCTTTTACTCCTTAAACTTTTCTGGTCGATATAACAAATGAATGATCAACAAAAATCCAGTTGTACAAATCAACAGAATTTTAATTGTAATGAAGATCTGTCCCAAATTATGGTCATAAATCAAATTAAAAAAACTATTTGCTACCCTCGAAATTGGCGATAAATTAGCAATTTGTGCAATTTTTTTACCCAAAACCGTCATTGGAAAAAATAAGCCTGATATTATTGCCAAAACGTTAATTAATAGATTTAATAATTTAGTTGCTAAATCTTCACTTCTAAATAAGACACAAAAGGCCCCACCCAAGGTAATTGAAAAAGTAACAAAGGCCAAATCTAGCAGCAATAGATACTTAATTTCACCACCTCCAAAGTTAACTAACCCTGTAATATTAAATAAAAGCAGATAAAAGGCCAAGATTAGATAAGAAACTGTGATGGCTACAATTAACTTCGATAAATAAATTGTTGTCCGAGAAATTGGCGTGTAAATGATCCTGCGATTAGCTAATTTGACATGACTGCCAAATAGCATTTCGGGCAAGATAATGACTGTTGCCATAGATAAATAAACGATCATCGTTACACCATAATAATCATAAGATGATAAGACATCACCGCTAAATATACTGTTACAGACAAAACCGAACACCATAATAAGTAATGGTGGATAAATAATTAAATAAGACATGATAGGTTTATTATTTAATAAATTGCGCAAATCTTGTTTCATAATTGTTAGCATGAATTTCTCCTTTTTAATCACGTTAATCACGCAATTTTTTACCAGTTAAAGTTAAAAAGACATCCTCCAAATTGTGTGCATCGGAATATTTTAATAAAATATTCTGCAAATTATCATTAAGTAAAACCTGACCACCCTCCATGATAATGACACGGTCACATATCTGCTGTACTTCTTCCATGTAATGGGTCGTGTAAATAATTGTTGCTCCAGCATCGCGCATTGCTTTAATGGCTACTAAAATATGATTACGTGATTGTGGATCAATTCCTACTGTTGGTTCATCAAAAATAATCAATTCTGGCTCATGAGCAATTGCACAAGCAATATTTAAACGTCGCTTCATTCCACCGGAAAAAGTTGCTGCTTTGTCATGTTTTCGTTCAAGCAATCCTACTTTAGCTAAAGCTTGTATGACCTTTTTATCTAGTAATTTCTTTTTTATTCCGTACAATGCTGCAAAAAATTTCACATTTTCATAAGCTGATAAATTTTCATAAATTGCAATCTCTTGCGGAACAATTCCTACGCGTCGTTTGATATCCTTGGACTTCAAATTCTTATTGCCAAAATAAATAACTGAACCATTATCTGCCTTTAGTAAAGTTGCAATAATTCTAATTGTCGTACTCTTACCAGCCCCATTAGGACCTAAAAATCCTAAAATCTCTCCTTCTCTTACATTAAAGCTCAAATTGGTTAAAGCTTGTTTATTATTCTGATAAGTTTTAGACACATGATTTACCTGTAAGACATTCATTGTAATACCTCCAATTTTACATTGTAATCTTAAGTTACAATGTAAACAATAATTTATTAATGATTTTTTGTCAATTGTTTTTTTTAATATCTTTGAGTTCTTACTAACCAAAAGCTCACCAGACTGTCAACGGCAACAACTTAAAAAATGAATAGTAAAAAATTCAAACAAATTCTAACAGTGACTTTTAAATAGAAATAGACAATAAAAAAAAGCAATGTACCTGATAAAAATCAAAGTTACATTGCTTTTAAGATTTAGACTAAATACTCTTATATCCGTCTCAATTTTGCATGGATAAATTCATCATTACTATTACTCAGCCGTTACCGCTTTAAATTTATGATTAATTGGTAAATCAATCTTTTTAGTTAAATTAGTTGGCAAGGTAAATTGTGTCAATGTAGGCGTATCTTCTGGTTGTAAATATAAAGTTTGCCGTTTAACGTCA
This sequence comes from Bombilactobacillus sp. ESL1202, assembly GCF_058107125.1. NCBI lineage: Bacteria > Bacillati > Bacillota > Bacilli > Lactobacillales > Lactobacillaceae > Bombilactobacillus > Bombilactobacillus sp. ESL1202. The sequence continues at coordinate 102,684 of NZ_CM176590.1, forward strand.
TAACCAATCCAATAACCTGTATAATCACTATTTTCACTATCAACTTTAACATGTTCAATTCCCTTAGGAATCATCACAGTTTTAAATAAATTATAGAGTTGAGTGATTCCTTGTTCACTAGTAAATGGATCTAAAAAATTAGCTAAATAAGTTCCGCGCACAAAGCGCGAAGGTGCCGTATAATCTCCTGGCAAACCAATTAGTCCCGAACCACTTTCAATTTGCTGAACTTTTAACTTATTTGATAGTTGATTATAGCCCAAATTATGATTAGTTAGTTGTAAATAGTTACGTAAGTTATCAATATGCCAAGAATACTCAGGACTATTAGTCATTACACCAATACCATCATAAATCTTGAAAGCTCCACCTTTAACCGGTTCCAGGACAACATTGTCCCCACTAGCATCACTGAATGTGTAATGCATCGGCACTGGACCAACAATTCCAGTCTGTGCGTTTTCCCAAGCGGGATATTGAGTTTCCAATAACCCCATTTTTGCAAACGCCGACTTGATTTCAGCCACACTGCCAAAATTACTTAAGACGTAAGCTACAAGTTCTTCACCAATTAAGGGATGTAAACCACGTTGTTTTAAATCATCAGAACTAGCCCAACTACATTCTTCTAAATATTGAGCATCTCCAACGACTCCAGCACTATTCATCCCATCATAGAAAAACAACGAATTGTTCATGCTAATACCCATAAAGGCATATTTAGCACACCACGTTTCAACCAGTCCTTCTAATTTACTTTGAGCAGGATAAGCTGTAATTTGTGTTTTAACACTATCTTTGAATGGATCAAACGTAAAGTCCATTGTTCGACCCCAAAAAACATCACCATTAGTTGCTTGAATACTAATATTAGTACACATTTAATCACCACTCCTTTTGACATAATCTTTATGAATCATATTGTAGCGCTTTTTGAAAAGTTTAGGTTAGAAATACTGAACATAAAATTGTGATTAGAAAAATCAAAAAGTAGCAGACATTTAGTCACTGGGAAAGAGATTTTAGTTCAAGGCCACGTCAAACAATAATCTTGTGAATTGAAATTTTTAGCCTTAAAAGATCATCAAATGGGATATAAATCAATTGTAAACTACATAATTCCTTACTAAAAAATTTCAAACGAAGACTGACATTATTTGAGAGTAGTACATTAAAATTAGGAACAAATTAGTTTTAAACCAATTTAACTTTTTTAGCTCGGTTATTTTTAATCAGAATCACTAATAAGCTTAATCTATTTTAACAACTAATTTTAAAGAATAATGAATGCTTGCTTGATTAAATTTATACAGAATTATTTCAAATCATTTATCAAATGTAAATATTCATTTTTTTGATTCATGGATAAATCATCTAAATTTAATTTTGTAATAACAGGTAAAACATCTATACAAAACAAATGTAATGAATCTATTTTTTTAAACAACCTCTGATTATTTCTTGTACAATTTAATAAAATCATTTGTTCTAAATACTGTGATGTATCTAAATTTTGGTGTTTAAAATGCAAAACGTCTGAATCTTTCTTAAAGATATCATTAATAGCATTCAACTTAGATTTTTCACGTAATATTTTTTTATTTTTATCATCATTATTAGACATAATCTTATAGTTTTCAGAATAAAGCGAGAAATAATTACTGATCTACTTCTATAAACATATTCTTTAAATACTATGGACTTTTTATGCGGTGGAAACATAGAATCCAATTATAATAATAAAGGATCCAATACTTTCTTTAAATCTATATTATATTTAAATAAATCTTTAGTCTGATGAGGCGGTTTATCGCAGCTATTGCAATCTTCTTGGTCATTTTTGATCCCGAAGATTGCTTTTTTGCTTTGATAAAAGTCACAGATATGATTCCTGCTTGAAGGATGTGTTCCCGTCGAGACAATATTCATAATGGTTCGATATAGAATCTTGCGTGCGTAACTATTTTCCCGTTTACTAATGTGTTCATCCGCTAAATATTTGCCTGATTCATAATGCCGTAGGTCAATGCCGATTATAGGCATTAACTTTGTTAGGCGATTTAAAACGTCTAATATCTCCTAATTCGGCGATTATTAAATTAGAACTGACTTCGCTGATTCCAGGAACACTAAATAAAATCTCAAATTCAGGTAATTCTTGCGCTAATTGACTCATTTTCTGGATAACTTCAGCCTTTTTATGAAATAATCTCTGAGCTTCTTGTGCTAGATATTTTACTTGATCAATATCAAGTGAATTATCAGCCACTGCTGAATAAGAGACTTGTGCTATCTCCATTAAATTTTGTGCGATGATTTGAGCACGTTTCTGTGACATAGATTTCGGTGTAGAAGCTAAAACAATCTGAGTCAAACTGTTTAAATTTTGTTTCTTAACCAAACTAGCTACGGGAAATAATTGAACTAAATTCCAATACATCTCATCGCGCGGATAACTCAATAAATGTTCAATTTCCGGGAAAGTCAATTGTAAGATACGATGCAGCCGATTTTTAGCTCTAATTAAATCAGCAGTTAATTCCTGGTAAAAACGACTCATATCTCTTAATTCTATATAACGGATCTTGTTGATATTGTGCGACTCTATTCAAAACAAATTGAGTTTTAGCCAAATTATAAGCATCAGCGCGGTCCGTTTTATACGGTCGTAACTTGTCAATTTGTTTCTTGGCCTGTAAAGGATTTAAGCAGAGATGTACTTGATAATGATTATTTGATAGAAAAGCTTGTAAACGCCGTGAATAAACACCAGTGGCTTCAAAAACAATTTCTGGTTGATTCATTGTTTTTAAATCGGCTAACAATTGTTCAAAGTCCAAGCAATCATTGCTAATTTTATATTGTTTAATCACCTGTTTTTCAACAAATACTGCAACATTAGAAGATTGACTACTAACATCAATGCCAAATACTACTCGCATAATTAATACCACCTTATGATATGAAACGGACTTATCAATCTAATTTTCTATACACGACGTTTTACGTCCAACATTTTTCGAACAGATTTAGATAAGATTATGAAATTGCCAGTTTTGGTTGCGGCGTCTGGCGCCAAAGAAAGTTTCGACTTATCAATTTCATACCCACTTTTAATTATACAAAAAGTGGTGAATAAATAATTCCGTCGAATTATCTATCCACCACTAAGCTTAGAATGTTTTCTACGATATTTTGGTGTAAAAATAATATGATACTTACAATTCCATCTCGTATGTGCTAGGCTATCAGTATCTTATTTCAAGATTAGAAAAACTCCCTTTCGATAGCAGCATTGGTTGACAGCCAAAAACTATTATATCGAAAGGGAGTTTTTAACGCTAAAGCTATTTCTGACCCCCACAAGTAAAACTTGTGGTTTATTTTCACCTTATATAAATTAAAAGGACTAACTCCGATTGAGTATCGGAAATTAGTCCTAAGTTAAAGTTTAAAAATCTGTCCTAATTTTGAGGTTCATATCATTGCCACTCATAATCAATATGTTTTAGCTTATGATATTAATCAACTATCAACCGACCAAAGAACTTTAATTCTGTTTTTGAAGCAAATTCAAGTAAATAAATATGTAAATATTCAGTTTTAAAAGAACGACACATAATCATTTAGACTTATGTAGTAAGCTAATTAGATAGCTACATCTAATAATTTTTGGATTAATCTATTGACACACAATAGTTTTTAAACTATTATCAAGACATAGTTAAATAAAGCCTATTAAGCTACTAAACCGTCGGGAAACGTTGAAAATAGCTGCTTTTGTATATGGCTTGTTAGCTATCAATCTAGCTTACAAAACATAATATAATAGCTTTTAAGATAATTGCTAAGAGATAAATAGCTCTTTTATTATTTTGTTAGCCCAAAAATAGGAGTTGAACTTTTAATGTCTGTAAAGCAAAGGATTCAAGACCTTGCTAATCAGCATCACGTAACTTTGGCTGAAATAGAAAGAGCAGTTAATATATCGAACGGTCAAATTAGAAAATGGGACAAAACGTCACCTAAAGCTGAAAATTTAGAAAAAGTAGCCGACTACTTTAACGTCTCAACCGATTATCTTTTAGGCAGAACAAATAGCAAAAGAAAAATTAATGATGAAGACGATGATTTGTTAGACATTGACGAAAATTCAATAATGACTTTTGAGGGCAAACCTATTCCGCCAGAAGATTTAAAGGTTATTAAAAGAATTCTGAGGAGCGCCCTTAAGGATGATGAATAATGTTTGGATTGATTACTTTTTAGATTATGCACGGTCTAAAAATATCAAAGTGTACTTTACCAAAGAATTAAGCGGCAATACACCGTCCGTTTCTTTTGCAAAGTGCAGAATTGCAATTATTAATTTAAATGCGACAAATCCCCATCAAATAGTTTTTCAACTTTGTCATGAGATTGGGCACATTCTGTGCAATCATTGTGAGAAAGTTGTTCTTGAATATTCAACTTGCAATTATGGAATTGAGCTTGAAGCCAATATTGAAGCTATCAACCTACTGCTTTCTGTTTACGCCGAAGATAAAGATTTAGATCAATTGAATATGATTAATTTTATGAACTACTTTTGCATTCCAAGCGATTTAGAGCCTGTTGTGCAAAAGCAATTTATGAAGTTTATCCGTTCAAATATGTAAGCGGTTATAAATTAGAGCTAATAAATATATCACATTAATCTTTAATTTTTAACGTTAGTCCAAATACTGACGACTTTAAAAGCTGAATTGAGGGGGAAATTTAAGTGAAAAATGTATTAAAAGCATCAGTCATAGGATAATGGCTGCTAGCTTATTAGCGGGCTGTGGTAGCAATAACAGCCAACAGCAAGAAACTAAAATCAGCAAGTCAGAACTTCAAGACTATCTTTTTAAAGAAGTTAATATGACTGCCGATTTATTAGATAAGTACTCTGACAGCGCCAAAATTGACAAAAATTTAATGAAGCCCCAAGCCAACAAAATGATCAAAGCAAATAATAAAATCATTAAAAAGATAAAAGACAACTCAATAAATAAGCTTCAAACTAAAAAGTTGGTTGAAATGTCAAAGGCATCTAATAAGTGGGTCGGTGATATTGAAAAAGATAACTTTGATAAAACCGCTAAAGAACAAATGCAATGGGAAAAAAGTGAAGTTAAAGCAAGAAAGTCACTAAAAATAAATGAAAACTCAAAGAAATATGATAAATATGTATCCTCTGTTAACCATTGGGTAAAAACTATGAAAAATGCTTTAGCAAAAGAGCCTCATATTGACAAAAAGAATATGACTGTTGTCACAAGTAATGAAAAAATTCAATTTAATAGTGCTCAAATAGTACCGGGATATGAAGGCGATATAGTAGTTCTTGCATACTACACAGTCACAAACCTGTCCGATGAAGCAAAAGAACCCTACAATCTATTATTAGATGCTGGAGATTTTGAACAAGACGACGGTGATGCTTATAAAGATACTAAAACAGGCATAGTTGATATTGATTGGGAAGATGCCCACCCCGATTATACTCAAATGAGCAATGACAGTGTTGAAAGCAAGATAAAGCCTAAAGCAACTGTGCAGAGTGTTGCTTCTCTAGAAGTTGCTAATAAAGATAATCCATTATTATTTAGAGCTAAAGATAAAGAAAGTAATACTGATTTAGGCACGCTCAAAGTTCCACTAAATTACAACAATCAATAACAATAGGATGTGAATACAATGGTCAAAGTTGGTTTTAGGAAACCCAGTATCAAGAAATCAATTAGTGCCAGAACCAAAGGCAGAGTTACTAGATCAGTTAAGAAAGCGGTCATACCCGGATATGGTCAAAAAGGCATGGGTTGGGCTCACCCCAAAAGAAAAATCTACAACGACATCTACCAGAAAACAACGATTGACACTAGAAAAGTAATAGCTGATGCAGTGACATCACCCAAAAAGAAATCATCAGCAAAGCCAAATGGTCATCAATTTGCTACTACTTCAAATAAAGAGCCTGAGGTAGTCCCTATTAAGGTTCAGGCTCAAACTAAATCAAGCCATGCTGCTAAAGCTCAAACATCATCACCTAAGAAATCAAGTAGCAGTGATGGCACCGACCTTAGTGGATTGAAAGTCATTAGAGAAATGTGTGGTTGGAGTATCTGGCTTAGCCCTATATTTAGCCTGCCTAACGCGTTCTTCTGGATTTTTGGCGTGCTATGGATTTTTCTGTGGATAGTAACCAAATTGGCAAAATCTTAATACTTAGGAGGAGTAAGGAAAATGCTAAGGTTCATTTTAGTTTTAATTACTGCTTATGTACTTTATTTACTACACAAAAGCTTCAAGACAAAACATTTTAGTTGGAAGTTGATTCTTTCAACCATTGTACTTTTACCCATTGGAGTTAGTGTTGGTGGCAATTCACAACAAACTCACTACTCTGCCACTGATGTGCAAGCTATGCAGCAGAAATATAAAGGTGCCAAAGAGCACAATGATAAATTAAGACATCAACGTATAAATTTAATAGCTGAAAAATCTGACAAAGATGGCCAACTAAAAAAGGTAAAAGCTGACTATCATCAGAAACAAGGCCAATTCCAACAAGAAGCTGATCAAAAGAAACAGCAAGCCGAGCAGAAAAAAGAGCAAAAACGGCAACAGAGAGAACAAAAAGAACAGCAAGAAAAAGCCGAACAAGCTCAAAGAGACCAGCAGGAACAGCAAGAAGAAGCTCAACGCCAGCAACAAGCTCAGCAGGCAGAACAGCAAAAGAAACAGCAGCAAGTTGCCACCCAGCAACAGCAGAACACCAATTCTCAACCGGCTAATAACCAAAACGGTAGAATGGTCTGGATTGCTCCTGGGTCTGGTAGAAAGTATCACTATGACCAAAATTGCCGTGGATTAAATCGTGCAAGCAGCAAACAGCAAATAACTGAACAGCAAGCGATAGCTGAAGGCTACACTCTCTGCAAGTGGGAAGGTGGACAATAAATTGAAGAAAAAATTAATTTTAATGTTAGCAATTTTAGTACTCCCCTTCTCAACTGCTGGTTGCACTAGCTCACAGCAAAAGCATTTGGATGCTCAATATTCGAAATACCAAAAGTTGTACAAGACTGAAAAACAGAAAAGTAAGAAACTAACATCGAAAAGAGACAAAGCAAGTCAAGCTGAGTTCGATGTTGAATCTGACATTGACGAGTACCAATCAAAAATTAAGAACCACGATCCACAATAGTTACAACTCCCCTTTAGGGGATACTTTAAAAGCTGATATTGAGGGGGAGTACTACTATGGATAAATCTGAATTTTACAACAAAATAAAAAATTTATCTAATCAGATTGATCAATTCTCTGACCAATTAAATAACGAAGAAGCAACTAAAAATGCATTAATTATGCCTTTTTTTCTTCATTAGGTTATAACGTTTTTGATCCTACTGAATTTGTACCAGAATTTACTGCGGATTTTGGAAGCAAAAAAGGTGAACGTGTTGATTATGCCATAATAATTAACAATGAAGTTCAAATATTAATCGAAGCTAAAGAATTTCCCAATGACTTGTCCAAAGATTATTCTCAACTTTTTAGATACTTTACTGCTACTAATGCAAAATTTGGCATCCTTACCAATGGAAATAAGTTCAAATTTTACACTGATTTAGAAGAACCCAATGTGATGGATAACACACCGTTTCTAACAATAGAGTTAAATCACATCAAGGATTCACAGATTACTGAACTATTTAAATTTACTAAAGATAATTTTGATGTCAATAGAATTATGAATAGTGCATCAGATTTAAAATATGTTGGATTAGCAAAAGAATATTTACAGCAACAAATTAACGAACCACAGGATGATTTTGTCAAATTAGCTTTCACACATTTACGATGGTGTTAGAACAAAATCTGTTATTCAACAATTTAAAGACGTAATTTCAAAAGGTTTTTCTCAAATCATATCTGAATCTGTTAATTCAAAATTAAGCAACGCTTTAAATCAAACCGTTACCGATACAGAGCTAATTTCTGAAGACTCAGCTGATAAGAAAGATGATACAAACGACGGAATTATTACTACTCCTGAAGAAATAGAAAGTTATACAGTTTCCAAAGTGATTTTGAAAAATCTTATTGACCCAAATAGAATATTTTATCGTGACAACAAATCATACTTTAATGTCTTGTTAGATAACAATATCAGAAAATGGATTATTAGAATCTACTTTAAAACCAATAGAAACTTCATAGTTTTAAATAACGATGAAAATACAGAGTTGAATTTTGATCATCCTCTAGATTTGATGAATTATTCTAATAAAATTATTCAATCTGCTAAAAAATGGACTGAGGAGTAATTTATGAACGTATTAATTGCAACAATAGTTTTAATACTATTAGGAATAATTTTATATTTATGTTATTCACTAAATTGGAGTAATAAAATAGTCTATACATCGGAAATATTAATGTTCATGTCTCTAGTGTATTTAATTTATGACATATTTCAGATACAAAATAATTGGATATTTACATTGATTTTAATCTTAATTGCAGTTGTATCTTTGTTTGTAATATACTATTGGTTTAAAAATAGGAATGCTGTAGCTCATAAAAATATAGTTAAGATTTCATCTGTTGCTGCTATAGTTGCAATTTGGATTATTATAGTCCCATTTTTCACATATAAAACTTCTAAACAATCAAATAATGGATTAACTGATGAAGAAGTTGAGGAAAGTAATAAAGCAGATCGCAAAGAAGCTGCAAAAAAAGACAAGCAAGAAAAGGTGGGAAAATCAGTCAATGCTAATATCAATCAACTATTAGCGGACGACCAAAAAGATTTTTCCAACGGTGATTCAAGGTATCAGTATTCTAATTATATCCAAAAAATAACATACACCACTGACAGCACAAAAGTTTATGTGAATATTGATTTCAATAGTTTAGATGATAATTCAAAAAGTCAAATAGCAGAAAAAGTTCAGGGTGTAGTTGGTGCAGGTGTTGCAATGTCAGACGCCAATTACAAACCTGCTAATGATCAAAAAGGATACTCATTGTATTTTTGGTTAGATAAACATGCAATTGGTCATTCTAAAATGACGGATAATCATCAATACAAATGGTACCCTAACAATTAAAAATAGCCACATCCCTCACCTACCAAGCCAAGGATATGACTAAACTGAAAAACATACATATGGTATGCGCTTTTCGTGTACCATTTTAACAAATAATTGGAGGTAAATTCAATGGCAACATTCACTAAAAAAGGCAAAAAATGGATGGCTCGCATTAGCTACAAAGATTCAAACGGTAATTACCAACGTAAAAATAAAGGCGGCTTCGATACAAAGAAAGAAGCTCAACTATATGCCAATGAATTTGAGCTAGAGCCTCCGATGGTCCAATTTCAACTTCTGGTAAATTAACTTTGCCCGAGTACTTTTGGAACTGGTACAAGACGTACAAAAAGCCTAACATAACTGACCGTACTCAAAAAACATATACTCATGCCTACCATGTTTTACAAAAATACTTTAATGAATATCCTATTGAAGAAATTACCCGCCAGCAATACCAAGAATTCCTATCTAATTTCGGTTCTAACCATTCCAAGTCAACTATCAATAAAATTAATTCTCTTGTTCATGCGTGCATAAAATCCGCCTTATACGATGGTGCCATTAAGAAAGATTTTATTCAAAACGTTACTGTTGTGTACGATAAAAACCGAACACGAAAAATTGAATACTTAAATATGAATGATTTAAAACAATTAGTTGACTGTTTAACCAATTCTCTTAACCCTCACTTTACATCTAAATACATGATTTTATTGGCGATCTATACCGGGTATATGCGTCTAGGAGAAATTCAAGGCTTAAAATGGTCCGATATTAACTTTCAGTTCAAAACTATTACAGTTAAACGGTCATGGCATGAAGGCTTAAAGCAATTCAAGGAAACAAAAAATGAATCATCCAAACGAGTTATTAGAGTGAACAATACAATCTTAGATATTTTAAAGCAATTAGATCACAGTGATAAAACTAAACAAGTTTTTATTGATCAGTACCAAACGGTGCCAACTTCTGCTGCCGTTAACAAAACATTGCATCAATCATTACAAGCAGCTGGTATTAATCGCCAAGGTTTTCATTTTCATTCATTAAGGCATACACGTTGCTTTTCTACTATATAAGAAAATTGATTTATACATTATCTCTAAGCGCTTAGGACATAAAGACATGACCACAACTATCAGAGTGTACTCATATTTGATTGATGAGTACAAAACTCAAGCTGATCAAGAAATCGAAAATGTCCTCGATAGCCTAGAATAAAGCGAAAATAATCAAGAAGTTTTGGTGCCAAATTAGTGCCAAAACTTTTTAAATTTAAAAGTTCTTAAACACTTTGTTGTTTTTAAAGGTTCTATAATATTGAGTGTTGATGAGTGATTTCATCGGCACTTTTTTATGTATACCAATTTATTTTGGAATACAAAAAAGAACATTGCCTCCCTATGTTACAATTTAGTCGTCTAAACCTATTGAAAGAAGGAAAAAACAATGCCCTTAGATAATTATTCTACCAGTTTAATTCTTGGAATTAAAGATCAAAACATTAATTTTGAATCTGTTAAGCGTCAATTTATTAATGGTAAGAGTGCTTTGGTGTTTCATGCTACTTTATCTTATCCTCTAAAACGTTGTCCTAATTGTGGTTTTACTGGAAACATAGTTAAGTATGGAACTATAAAAGTTCGTATTTTACTACCAGACAATCACTGTCAATTATCATATCTAGTTCTAAAGAAACAACGATTTTTATGTCGACAATGTCATTCCACAACAGTCGCGCAAACTGATATTGTCAAACCACATTGTCATATTGCCCTAAATGTTTATCGTTGTGTAACCCTGGCTGCACGCAAAAATCAGTCACTCAAAGATATTGCCCAAAGATATAGTGTTTCAGCCACCACTGTGCAAAATGTCTTAAACCAAAACTATCAGCGATTGTTAGGCTATCCAACTTATCGTTTACCTAAACATCTTTTGTTTGATGAATTTAAAGCTTTAAAGAATTATAGTTTTATCTTGATGGATGCCAAAAGTCACCGTTTATTAGATACCTTACCCACCAGATTAACTAAAGATCTGAAACACTATTTTGAACGGTTTTCTTTAGAAAATCGGCAACAAGTGCAGACCATTGTCGTTGATTTGAATGCTGCCTATATTAATTTTATTCCCAAACTATTCCCGAACGCAGAAATCATCCTTGATCGTTTTCATCTAGTACAAATGGCTAATCGGTCACTGAACTCCATTCGTAAACGGGTAATGGAAGGCTGTGTCCACAGGAGTCGTGACTATTGGATCTTAAAAGGTTATTGGCGGCTGTTTTTAACTAATTTTGAAAATTTGGAAGCTAAAAAAATGAATTATCAAACCAAAGTTGGTTATTATGACACGCAAGTCAATTTATTGCATATTGGTTTAGCCTTAGACTGTCAGTTTCAAGCTGCTTATGAAGTTTACCAACAGCTATTAACCGCTGTGAAAACGCGAAATGCTCATCTTTTGAAAACTATTTTGAATGACTATCGACCTCTGCATAATGAGATGGACCAAACAATTAAATCATTGCGTAAGCATTTAACAGCAGTTCTCAATAGTTGTCGCTATGAGTACAATAATGGTGCTATCGAAGGTCTGAATAGTAAGATCAAGAAAATCAAACGAACTAGTTATGGTTTTCGCAATTGGGATAATTTCCGCTTACGCATTAAACTGGAATGTTTACCCACTTTACAGATTTAACGATAACAATTAAATAATTTTTAAAAGCCCAACAGCTTGGGTACCTTTAAGATACCCAAAAATAGCTTAGAATTAAAAAATGACGACTGAAAAGTAAACAAAAAAAACTAACTAGACCAATTACTAATCTAGTTAGCTAAAAAATTAATTATCAACACTGCTTTACATAGAACCTTTTTAAAAAGCATCTTACAAACGTTGATTTAACAACATCCATACCACTTTTAAGCAAAATAAAAAAGGCTTAAAAGCCTTTAAAAAACGCGTCTAAAAGGAGAGTACAGGATTATAAAAAGCCAAAAAACGTTTATTTATTAGTATTTAATTAAAAAAATGGTCACATAATGGTCACATCTTAACAATTAAATTATTAACAAACTACAGTCTGTCGTAAATTAAGCAGAAATATTATTTAGATATTGAATATCATCTATTTTACATTGCGATTCAAGTATATATCTTTTAAAATGCTCTCTAAGATTTTCTCTTTTTGACCCCTAGTACTAAAATAATAAGTTTCTGATTTAAAAGAAAAAAATAGAATAGTCAAAACATTCAAAAAAATGCATATTAAAACCATAACCACTTCAAATGTGTGGGTTCTTAAATCTTGTATTTTTGATATACAAATTGCCCCAATTACTCCAGTAAGAATATAATTTATAATATTACTTATAGTATTAGTTAAACGATCTTTTTGAGAAGATGAACATTCTTTTACTAATTCTAAAATTGCTCTATCATCAAACTCGTAAAGTTCATAATAGATAGGCTTATACACATATTCGTAATCTTCAATATTTAAATTAAATTTTTGAGGTTTTATACTCATCCAAATAAACAATAAAAACAAAAAGACAATATAAGATATAATCCACTTATAAAATAGTTTTCTTTTAATAAAAACTGCTCCTAATATAATTAAAACATAATATATTAAAATTACTATTGCTAACATTTTTTTTACAACAAAAGCAAAAATCTTACCTTTATAGTCTACTAACAAATTATCAACTATTTCATACAGGTCATTATATAAAGTACTTTTACCTGATATTTTGATTACTCTACTTTTATTATTAATAAATTTTTCTTTAAAAACGTCCGAAATCTCAATTAAGCAATCATACATGTCTTCTATTGCTTCTAAAATTTTTTTCACTTTTTAATTTCCTACTTAGCATTAAAGTTAAAGTAATTATACCATCAAAAATAATCATATATGTATTAGCTCCCGCATTGGGAGCTTTTTGTTATTTACCACTACCAACCGCATAAAGTGCGGGTAGATATTCATTAGCAGCTACTTGATAGCACCAACTATCGTTGATTTTGATAAAGTTACTAAATTTATAAACATTGCCGTTTATCACAGTCCGTATATAGTTACCCTTTTTATTAATCAACGGCGCTTTTGAAGATAAATAAGAATGCACAGTAGCAATGCCGTTTTGATCGGTGGCATTTTGCATTAAATAGGTCCCACCAGCTACTAAATATGCTGGTTGGTTATCAATGCCAATAATGCCGCCCGATTTCCATTGAGTTTTAGGTTCAATCTTTTGATTGAGCCACATACCGAATTTCTCACGGGTATAGGTTTGATTTTTAGTAACTACAACATTTTCGTGAGATTTAAGTGGTTTTTCGGCTACTTTCTTTCTATTAAACAGACCGTAATCGTAACTCATATCAACCGACTGGCCCGACCAGTTGTCGGTGTATTGCCACGCCTGAACATTTCCATTCACGCCACAAGTATTTGAGCCGTAACTTGCAACCCATAACGGATAAGTCCACGCATTTAAAATACCGCCATTAAACCAGCTGGCCATGCTATACAGTCCCACATTAGTGTAACCAGCATTAATTAAATATTGCATGAACGCATTAACGTCGTTCATGACCGACTTGGCATTTAAACTCGGGTCTTCAACATCACAAATTAAGACTGTTGACTTAGGTAATCCAAAAGCCTGAACCTTAGATAGGAAGAACTTAGCTTCATTCTGTGAGTCTGCGTATCCCTGCCCTTTAAAATAGTGGTAGACGGACACGTTCATACCAGTGGATTGAGCTGATTTAATTTGTTCACCAGCTTTAGGATTAAGATAGTTATCACCGACGGGTGAGCCTTGCGTTAATTTAATGATGGCTGTTTGTACACCTGCTTGTTTGAATTGTTTAAAGAAATCAATACTAGAATCTTGATAACTAGAAACATCCACTGCAAAGTTAGTCATGTTGTTCACCACCCACTTTATCAAAATGCCTATTATTTGTTGATTTAACAATATCTTGGGCGTTCTCCACGAGTTCACTATTCGGTGAATTAATCGGTGTCGCACCTATATTTTTCTGCTTAACTACTACAGCTGGCGCTTTAAATCCGTCAAATAAACCAGCAGTAGCCGCGCCAATTAGAAAACCTAATACTGCAACTGAAGCCAAATGAGTGTCCTTTTGGACAACGCCCATCACCAAACCAGCCGCTACACCAACGCCCATGGATAGCCACGGTAACCAGTGATTGCCAAACTTAGTTTGTTTAAACGCCTGAACCACGGCGTAACAAATAGCACTGATCCCGACTATTTCGGTCCCAGTGCCCAAATTCAAATTATTCAAAAAATCCATACTAATCTCCTTGCTTTTGCAAATTTATAGTTGAAGCTAATTTTAATTATTGTGCTCCTTGTCTATTAATTGTGAATCATTAATTACTGGTAAGTTCATTACCTTCTGATATAATGCTTTGCCTGTTCCATTTCCACCAACACCACTGTAGCCACTATATAAATGTTCAATATTGTCTAATTCACTAACGGTTGCAGACCCGCGAACAATACAATGTGTACATTGTTTGTATAACGAATCATGTAATACGGCTTGTACAGCCTGCTCGGTATTAGTTAATCGTGTTTCAATTATTAAAAAACGATTTGAAAAATCTTGCTCCATTTTTGAAGAATGCGTACTCGTTTTGATCGAAGTCAGAGCTTTTCTAGCACCAATATATGCAGCGGGTAAAGTGAAGATAGCTACTACTAAATCTAGCCATTGTATTAAATTCAAAAACTCAGCCCCCCACTTTAATCAACAGCCTTAATTTCTAAAAGCTGGGGTGAAGCATTAAATTCGCTTATAAAATTAGTTGATGTATCAGGAGCATCACTTTTAATTCTAAGATAGTTAGATTCTATATAAATGCTTTTACCTTTTAAATAAATAAGAAATAAATTAGTAGTTAAAAAATCAACACTGTAATTTATGCCGATTGGAATAAAATCACCAGTATTAAATATAGAATTACATGTATAAACTTTTAAAGTATCATTGGGCATTAATGAGCTCTGTAAAATTAATTTTTTTCCTGTTAATAAATCTTTAGCGGGTATAATTACCCTAGCTGAATAGTAACCTAAAACATCAATAGGATATTCTTTTTCAGTTCCATCCAAAACCATTTTTAACTTAGAATTTGTCCAATCAACAGTCATAAGATAGGTTAGCAAAGGTGTTTCCTTGCTAGGAGATGAACTCGGATATGATCGTAGTCCATTCGCAAAAGTTAGGGCAACATTGCTTATTTTATTTAAATCAATAATATTAGGTAACATAACAGTGCCACCTTCCAGTGGAGAATTTCCTGACCATAACACGGTTCCATTAGGAACTTTCTGTATTTTTTGGTCAACGCTAGCATTTGTTGCCATGTCTTTGGTAGCATTTGTAATCTTTAAATCAACTTGAGAATTAGTGGCTACAAAATCGGTATTTAGAGGACTACTGCTATCAACATTTCTAATCATCATAATTTCAGGGTTGTACCATTGGCCACTACCTTTATCAGCCAATTGCTTATCAAGGTCATAACCACCTCCAGTATCAACATCAAGCGAGCCATCATCTTTAAGAGTCAACTTCAAGGTTGGCGAACTTTTCTTGCCATTAGAATTAAGATTTTCACCAATACCTTTTAAATCAATAGTCTTTGTAACTCCTACTTTTAAGTCCGATTTTTTTACAACGATTGGTAAATCAATGCTTACGGCATAGTAGCCCTGAATGGCAATTTCTGATTTAATAACTGGAATATCATCTTTGGGACTCGACATATATCCACCTTTTACCGACCGTTTGTGCATCATCGGCATGATTTGAAAAGTATCAGCCAATGGAATTGGTGGTTTCACATTAACGGCCGTTTTGGATTCACTATCTGTTAAACCAATCCAAGTGGTTTTAGTGCCGTAAGCATCCTCAAACCAACTCAACATATCAGTAATTGGTAATTGCAACTTATTGCCTTTAGCATTAGCAGAATAGTCTTTTGCTACATTACCAATACTATCCATTAGATTTAAATCAGTTGTCGCGTTAATAGCTCCACTTCTAATCCGCGTATTAGTCATATTAGTTAATTTAGAAGCTAAATCATCGGCTGCCTGTTGTTGAGCTTCATTTTCAACTGTATTAATTACTGGTGTTAAGTCAATTTGCTTATCAGTATTGTCAATCTTTGCTGTGGAGGTTTTATACTTAGCACCTTTCACAGTAGAATTATTAATTGTTGAACTAAGATCAGCTTTAACAGTTTGCAATTTTTGGTCAACATCAGCATTAGTTGCCATATCTTTAGTAGCATCCGCAATATTTTGATTCACAGTTGTCAAAGTAGCCATATCTTCAACAGCAGCATCTACTACTGTTTCAATTCTTTGATTAACATACTCTTTAGAAGCTAAACTAACAGAATCTACAGAAACTGTAACACTCGCTGCACTGCCAACAACTACATAAATACTCATTTTAAATTGAAAAATAATACCGTCATTAAAGTCAGGTAAAGTTTCAGGCTCCTCAGCTCGAACGATACAATACAGTATTTCATCACTTGAATTATTTTCTTGTGCATATAATCCAATGGCATTAATAGCGTACGATTGAGTTAAGTCTTGATTGTTAAATGTTACATCAGTACCCAAAATATTATCTGACGTTGTGCGATCATCATCAAAAGTATTGAGGTCACCATCTTGAACTTCATTTGGAATAACTGTTAAAGCTTTTAAATCATCCTCGGACAATTTAGATAAATCATCAGCCGTACTAGCAGCCCTAGTAATTGTAAAATTGGTTTTACCATTAGCGGCTTGCGTAGCTAAGTTCATACCTTTATTTGTTAAGATTGAGTTACTATATTTACTCATTTCTTACCCCCTTGTTTGTAATTAACTTCGACATACTGGTATCCAACACCAATATATTTATTAAACTGAGTGTGAGCCTGAAAATTTAATTCTGGTGGCGCACTAGCTTCAACAAATACACGGTGGGTTACACCGACATATTCTTGTTGGTTAACTTTATTTTCACTATGAACAGTGACATTAAAAGTTAAGTTAGCTGGTAAATAGACATTTAACAAATACTCCAGGCGCTTAATTTGTGACTTAGAAATTTCCGAACGTTTAGCTTTAACCACCACATTTCTAACAGCATATTCCATATTAATAATTGCAGGAATGTTTAAAGTAGCTAATAAATTACGAAAATAACCAATAGTAATCGGACTAGGTGGTAAAAGATACATTAAAACGTTGTACCGTCTAGTTTCCAAGCTATCGGTTTCTTCTGGAATGATTCCTAATTGATTTTCAAAAATAGAAATCCCTGTGCTATCTGCTACTTGAACAAACTCATTTAATAGCGTGCGATTAATTAAACTGTCAAAGCTTTCTAGTTCACCTTGCTCTGCCTTAATCAATTCCGTCATTTCGTAAACGTCTTGGTAGTAGTCGGGCACAAAATCTTTTAAACTCATGGTTTAATCACCTCTGATTTATCTCGACCAATTAAATTAACTTGTCCTAAAATTGGCAATTGTGACTCTTGATTACTTTCTATCAAAATCAAGTCATTATCTTGACCATTCAAAAATGGTGTTTGGGAATCAATCACTCCATCCACATTTAAAATGGCTTTTAAAATTTGCGAACGATAAACAGTTAGTGAATAACCACGTCCTGTTTTATGATTAAACTGACTCCAGGCTTGACCGCTCACTTACAAAATAATCTTCAATTGCTGCACTAATTTGTGGCTTGAGTGTTTCAATCTCAGTATTACTGTTAACTTGCAAAGTAACATCAATATCAATGGTTACAGCTGTCGGTGCAACTACTGTTACATTATGGTCAATTGGCGCTAAACCATAACCTTGACCTGAGCTATCGGTGGGGTCAATTTGTTCCTTAACATCATCCAACAATTTAGAACTAGCTGGCATTAAATCATTATCCAAAATCACTAATTTTACAGTGCCACCACCATTCCACACCGGATAAACTTGTACCGCTCCGACAATGTCAATTTTAGAAACCATATCTAAATAATCGGCAATGTTACCACCATAACTCAAATAATTATCAGCGCTTAGCAAACGTTGACGTAAGTGGTCATCCGTTTCTGCATCACGTGCAGGTGTGGTAATTTCAACAATTTCTGCCCAATATAACGTGTCATTTGGCGTAACTGGCAAGATTTGTCCCAAATAAGAATTAGGCTTCGAACCAGTAACTTCAGCTTCCAAAATGGCAGTTAAATCTTGATTTAATTGTTTGACGGTATAAAAAATCGGCTTGTCTCCAATACTGGCAAACCGATCTCCGACATCAACGCCGGACATTAATTGATTATCCTTGTCTAAAAATTTAGCTGTTACTTGCGCCTTGGTAGCAGGATATCGCTGTGTCCCATGTTCTACCGCTCGATAATCTAAGAACTCATCACTTGCCGTTTTAATATAAGTTTCTTGAATTATGTTAGCCAGTAACGTATTTTGATAAGCCATATAAATAGCAGCTGGTGCCACAGCATCAAAAATAACTGAACCTTCACGTTTATCAATATCTTCTGGAATCTTGTCTAATAATTTGTTCAAATAAAAATCATAATTTTGACTTTGTAACTGTTCCACTAAATCATTGGGACTCACTGATTCTCACCTCACTTTTGATTGACACGTTGCCATAAACTGTAGTACAAGAACCACTTAACATTAATGTTCCTATATTTATTTTTTCAACTTGATCAAAACTAACGGAAGTCACGCGGTCATCAGCTAATAATGCCTCTTTAACCATACGTTGAGCTTCAACTTCAGCGTATGGAAATGGCTGACCAAACAAATCATCTAAGTCATGCCCATACTGATCTGAATAAATTGGATACATGACCCGCGGTGTTCTTAAAATCTTATCAATCGCTTGAATCATGGCTTCTTGTTGGTCGATTTTTCCACCAATGTGCCCGTTAATCACTTGAAATGTTAAATCCATTAAGTCACCCGCTCCAATACATAAAATCGCTGTCCACCATCGCAACGTACCATCGTTACTTTATCGCCAATTCTTAATGAATTATCAATTGTCAAAGTCGCTTGACCTGAGTATTCACTAGTATTTAAGTTACCGCTTAGTTTTATTTTGCCCAAGCTAGGACTAACTTCTAAAAAATTATTATCTAAAATCATTTGGTTAGAATATTGAATCTTTAACGGACTAATATTAGTTACCCGACCATAAACGATATTGGCATACTCACTATCTTTGCCACCACGGGAGTTAATCATTCCGAAGAGTTGTTCGCCAGCCATGCTGCATTCACCTTCATTTCTAGTTCACACGTATAATCAGAACCAAAATTATGTGTTGCTTTTAAAATAGCAGCCTTATGTTGCTTATAAAATCCTATTTGGTCTAATGCCTTAATCTGAAAATTGACAGCATTACCCGCTACTAAATCAATGTTTCCCACAGTATCCAATTTTAAAGTTTTATCTTCAAAGTTCTTTTCAGATAGAGTATCCAATGCTTGTTGCCGTAATTGGGCTGCATTGGCCTTATCTTTAGCATTGACCACATCTTGTAACCAGCCCCAATGTGACGTTGTTTCTTTACTATAAGCATCAACGTAAGTGTAGCTAGTTTTATCAGGGTCTTTCCCACCATTTTCTGAAGCATCAGTACTAGAAGACACTTGCTGTGAATCTTGCTGATTTTCTTGAACTACCCGAACTGCATTAACAGCATCGTCAATACTTTGCTTTAATTCAAAACCAGTTAATAACGAATTATCGCCAATAATTAACGGCAACTGTTTAAATGGTGCTTTGCGCAGCTCCACATAATTGTAATTAGCAAAAATATAATACATTTGGCCAGTAGCTTTTTGTGTTTGATCAATTGAATCTTTCAACATATCAAAATACGTCTTACTATCCTCAACTTGCGCTGGTAA
The DNA here is from genome assembly GCF_058107125.1 of Bombilactobacillus sp. ESL1202. Taxonomy (NCBI): domain Bacteria; kingdom Bacillati; phylum Bacillota; class Bacilli; order Lactobacillales; family Lactobacillaceae; genus Bombilactobacillus; species Bombilactobacillus sp. ESL1202. The sequence continues at coordinate 122,823 of NZ_CM176590.1, forward strand.
TTTATAATCACACCACTCAATAATGGCATGATCAATTAACGCTCGACCACAAACGGTATTAAAGCGGTCAGAAATACTGGAGATTGGCCATACTAGTGAATCTTTATTTTTTAGATAGCGCGTTTTATCATAAGCTTTGACACTAAATTTATGATCCTGATTATAAGTCACACTAAATACATAGCCATAAAAAACCTTGTTATCATCCCACCAAAAGTCTACAACATTACCATTTACTGGGTAAAAATCGTTAGCTGAACTTTTTAAAACATCAAATTCCAAAGTGCCAGCTGAAAAATTTAAGTCGGTGGTCCATTTAACACTGGTTACCGCTTTGCTAACATCCCAAACGTTGGTTCCGTTTCGGGAGGACATTTCAAATTTAGTAATCAAGCTAATCTCACATCACTTTCACGTACCCAACCACGCCAGCCACCATTTTCTAGCGTTATGTGGTAAGGATATGGATGACCGCTGGCAATGATAGAAATTTTTCGACGGGCATTTTGTTCATAATCCCCTGGTCCAGAACCATAACTATCACGGTGCAGCTGTCCGTTAACAATTACGATAGATCCAATGCCAATCTTTTTCGGTGGCGCTGCTCGTTGTTGAGCAGCTGGTTTAGCAAAATTATAATTAGCTTTCTTACTAATCTGTAACGGTTTGTACTCTTTTAAATCTAAAGTGTAAGAATATTCTTCACAGTAACTATTTTTAAAGCCATATTCCAAGCTGGAAATCGTCATATCCGCACTAAAATTAGCCAAGGCGGGAATGATTACCCGTGTTGGCTTCTTTGATTGATAAATTTTTTGTAAATAATCAATATAAGCTTTGGGATTATCCAAAAAGTAAGGATTATTTAAATAAGTTACATCATTTTCTGGAATCACACTTTCAATACTAATCGTGCGTAATTTAAACTCACCAACCCGATTGTATTCGCCAGCGTCAATAATTGTTTCACTTTTATCATCAGTTTCACCTTTTAATAAAACTTCAGTGGGATTAACAGGCAGTGGCAAACAAAAGTTTTGATCATTTGTAATATAAATAACAAATTGATTTTCCATATTAACCTCCTAAATGAGCATTAGCCAATGACAGCATCTTTTGTTCTAAAATTTCTAAAATCCGATCGGCATCTACAGTAGCATCGCCACTACTATTCAATTGAATCGCACCCTTTTCAATGGTCACGTGGGCACTATTATCATTATGAGTAGACCCAGACTGACCTCTAAAATGCGCACTAGCCAAATTCAAAGGGTCACGACTAGAGTCGGTACTGGTTTGCTCATCAATACCAATATCTGCACTAGAACCATTTAATCCATTTAGTGCCCCAGCAACCTGGTTAATTGCTCCATAAGCGCGGTTAAAACCATTCGCCAATAAATCGCCAGCTCCTAAACTACTTGTATTAAAAGAACCCAAAGTCGGTTGCATCCCTGAAGCTGCATTAACCACACCTTGAGCCATATTTGCGGAAGCTTGTGCTGCAGCACTTGCATCACGATTTAAACCATTGATTAAGCCTTGGTCAACCCAACGCCCATACTGTTTAAAGAGTTTGGATGGTGAACCAATATGCAAAATACTTTTAGCCTTATTGACCACTGCACTGGCTAATTTACCAACTGCGGAAATTGCACCACCAATCATTGAACTAATCCCGTTAATTAAGCCTTGAATTAATTGCTTACCAGTGCTAACTAATGAACTGCCAAAACTTTTAGCCGCATTAACTGCGCTTTGAACGCCATTACGAACCCCATTAACAACACCACGCATTGCATTCACAATTGCATTAACCATCATCGTGCTAGCAGTGATAAAGGCCGTTACTAACATAATAACCGCCACCGACACCATCATTAAACCAGCCGATACAAGCATTAAAGCAGCAGCAACAATTAACAACCCAGCACCAAGAATTATTGCAGCAACGCCAAGTAATAAAGCACCAACTGCCGCAATCATCATCATTGGCGCCGCTAAAATTAAAGCTACTGCTAATAGCATTAAGCCAATGGCAGCAATTATAGCAACCGCCGCAATTAAGACTAAACCAACACCCATTAATAAAATGCCAACTGATGCTACAATTGCAAAAACTGCAATTAACATAATAGCAACTGCTAATAACATGACGCCAACTGATGCCACGATCGCACCAATGCCAACAATTAATAATGCTGCACCGAACAAAATCGCCCCAACGGCGGCAATTACTAATCCTACTGCTAATAGCACTAAGCCAATGGCTAATGCTACTAAGCCCACCATAGCAATTAAAGCAGCAAAACCAAAGACAGCAATTGCTACTGCTAATAACAAAATATTTAATGCTGCCATAGCTCCATATTGGGCAATATTTGGTAATTGAGTAGCTAATAAAGTTAATCCTAAAGAAGCTAATAATAAACCGGCACCTAAAAGTAATGCCGCTATTCCTAGTGCTAAAACACCGACTGAAGCTGTATCCAAGGGGCCAGCTAAAGCAGCTACTACGCCTAAGACAACAATAATAGCAATTCCAACACCTAACAAAATCCCTGCCGCACTGGATCCACTATCAGCAATCAGTTTAATTCCCACTCCTAATAAGGCAAATCCTGCTCCAGCCATCAATGCCGCGGCACCAATTTTAACTAAGGCACCACCCATCTGTAATAAACCACCAGTCGCTTTACCTGTTTCCGGAACTTCTGGTGTCTTAGGGGCTGCCGGTATTGGTGTTTTTTTACCCAAAATACCTTTTAGACTACCTAAACCGGATTTCATTTTAGAAAATATTTTTAATCCGCCCAATTTGGACTTCAAACTACTAAACACTTTTAATCCACCAAAAATATTATTCAGAAAGCTTAGCCCTTTCATTAACATAAAAGCATTTGCTAAAACTGTTAATGCGGTAGCTAAAGCCTTAATTTGACCAGGATCTATTTTACCAATTTGTTTAAGTCCCCAAACAATCGCCGTTAAAACTAATCCTTTAGTACCAGCTTTTAATGCTATAAATGCAGCACCCAGCAATTTTATAGTATTAGGATTCATTTGTGATACTGCTCGTGCTAGATTAGATATTCCACTAGCTAAGCTACCAATAAAGTTACTAGTACCTTTGCCTAATCCTTGTAACGATTTACCAATATTTTTGCCAGCTAACGATTTAAATAAATCTTCAGCACTTGTTTGCAATGCTTTGAACATCACTGGCACAAAAACTCCAGCACTACCTTTGGAAAATCCACTAGTAAAATCTGACCAAGCTTTTTGAACATTTTTGATAGTACCTAATAAATTATTAGCAAAACCACTGAAATCCATGCTACCAAGCTTATCTGATAAACTGCTCAAAGCTTGAATCCCAACTTGACTCAGCTTGGCAAATTGCGGTTGAACTTTATTAGCAATCGTTTCTTTTAAACCATCCATGGCTTGACCAACAGTTTTATATTGCGTCGCCATTTTAGTAAAGTTAGCATTAGTCCCCGTTTTAGCAATTGCATTTAAGAAATCTTCGGTTTTAATTTTGCCATCTTGAACATTCTGTACTAACTGTTTCGTACTCATGCCCATCGTTTTTGCAACGGCGGCCATCCCAGCTGGTGTTTGTTCCAACATTAACTTGAAATCCTGCCATTGCACCATTGGTTTGGAAGCCATTTGTGTAGCTTGTTCACTTAAGGTTTTCATAGCTTGTTTAGGATCATTCGCTGCTGCAGCTAAGCCACCAAAACCTTTAACCAACTGCCCAGTATTTTTGGTGCCAACTGCTGCCAACTGACTATAGGTTGAGGCCATATCAGAAGCCGAATAGATAGTTTGTTGCGCATACTTTTGCATAGATTTTTTAGCTACAGCAATTTGAGCAGGACTTTTACCAAGTTGGCGCATATTTCCTTCAAACGTTGACCATGCTACAGTCGCTTCATTTAATTCTCCGACAAATGAACGAACACCATTAGCTGCTAGACTTGTAGCTGAGCTAATCATACCGCCAAAAGCAGAACCAGCTATCAAACCTTTTAGTCCTAAAGTGGCAGAATGCGCACCCTGATTCATGGAATTAAAACCACCATTATTCAATGCATCTTTTAAACGCCCCATCATTGACGCGCTTCGTTGCACGCCAGAATTGAACTTGCTCAAAGTATTACTGAAGGCATCATTGATTCGTAAAGTATTGCTAATGGTTGTCATATTTTCCTCCTTTCTTAAATGTGTTTAGACCGTGCTTTGCGTTTAGCCTCACGTTCTTGTTTCTGTTCTTCTTTTTGGCGGACTTCAATAGAAGCAACAACTAGCGCTTTTGCTTTCATTGATAAGTCAGCAAATTGGCTTGGAGTCCAATGATATTCATTTAACACATAATGGTAAATACCAAAATCACCATCAGACTCTTCAATTAGTTTTTTGCTTGTTCAACGTAATTCTTCATATCTTCAACGTCAAAGCCAGAAAGTTCTTGAATTTCTTGCCCCAAATCGGTATATTGGCCAGCATTCAACATTTTCTTTAAAACACCTGCTGGATCTGCAACACAGCCCCAAGATTTTTGTAATTTTTCGTTGTTTAAATCAGGCTGCACAACTGCATTAGCCATCATTAAATCAACTAATTTCTCTTGATCAGTTTCTTGCATCCGCTGATGTGTTTTTTTGTTAACGAAACTTCTTGTTGCCTGTTTTTGTAAATCATTAAATTCATCAGCTGATAAAGAACGGATAATAAAAGGGCTCTTAAAGCCCTTAATTTTCACATTCTTTGTTTCTACTTCTTTTTTAACGTTTTCTGCTAAGAAATCTTCTACATTATAAGCCATCTATTATTCTCCTATAAATCAAATCCAGTAAAAGGTGTTACTAAACTAACTTGTTCAAAAGTAAAATCAGATTCCCAATCCATTACGCCGTCATCAGCTTCAAAATCAGCAAACGGTACATCATCTAAATTAACTTCGCCAAAGTGCAAGGTTTGAGTTCCTGCTCGACTAGTAGGATCGTTAATTGTCATTGTAATTTCAAAATAAAGGTCCTTACCGCCTTGAATATAAGGCAATGCGTACTTAGTCCAATTAGAACTAATTAAATAACCGCCTAAAGTCCCAGTTCCTTCAACTGAGGTAACTTTCTTATGTTTCCAGCGACTACCCAAGGTTTGAACATCTTCCTTATTCTTTTCCAACTTGGCACTGAACTTTTTACATTCAATTAACGGAATAACTTGATTATTAATTGTTACATAAACTTTTGCATCCTTAGTTGAAATCGTATCACGACCATTTAAAAAACTTCCTACAGTACTTACTGTTTCATCTGCCATATTCTTCCTCCTAACCGACAACCATTGTCATATAAAGTTTTTCCATTGAGTCTAACGGTTTAATTGCTAAATTAACTAAAATTGAATCAATTTCATTACCTGGCTCCACCGAAATATCTGCAGCATTAAAACCATCAATCACTTGTGCATCAGCTAAACCTTGCAAGTAACTGACCCGATTGGCTTTAAATAAATCGCGACCTTCACTATTATTGGATACTTTGCCAATAAACATTTGTTCAAAGACCTGTTCAGTATTGGTAACAATAGCGTCCATGGCACGAACTACTCGGTTTTTAGTAAAAGCTTGTGGTTTTTCATCTGTGATTCCAGTAAGCGAATTAATATCTTGCTCAATTACTACTGAATCATTACGTTTGGTAGTAAAAACAATTTGACCAGCTTCTAACGCCTGAATTGTTTTATCATTATTTAATTTAGGATAAGAACTGATCGCATCTGGATATTCCACATAAGTTAATGACTTTGCAGCATCAGCCGCACTAGAAGCTCCAGCAAAGTAACCAGCAGCAATCGTTGCTGGCAATTGTGTACCGTCACCTAAAACTACACCATTGGCTACTTGAGAAATACCTTCATAATTAACTTTTGCAGAAATTACTGGAATGACTCCACGAACCTTAATGCCGTCATCTTCACGTAAATGCTTAATCTCTTCGACTAACTGTTGGTGAATAGGATTATCTACTGCAAAACCAGCGGTGGTTGCCACATCATATTCTTCCGTTTCTAATGCATCATTTAATAAATCAGTCACTGCTACTGGTGTAGAACTTCCACCAGTTAAATCTGCTGTAACATCGTGGTCCAAGTTTGCTAATAATCCACCAGTTTTAACTGGTGGTTCAGTTTCTGGTTCTTGTGGTAAGTCCTGTACTTCAGGTTGTGGTGTAGTGGTCAGCTGAACTTGGATATAATCATTAGAAACCAATTGTTCTGGCTGATCTACATTAATTACTTGCTGATCAACAATCTCAGTACCGAAAATAGTAGAAACCGTTCCTTGTTTACCATCAGCAGACTTTTCTACAGCAACATGTAAGTCATTGCCTTTAGTACCTGGATATTGAGCTGTAAATCTCCATGGCAAAGCTACATCGCTACTCGTTGCTTTTTGACCATCATTATTATTTAGTAATAAGACAGTATCAGCACCTTTGAATACTTCATGTAAGACCTGTAATTCTGGTTCATCTAATCCATGACCTAGTAAAGCTTTAAAATCTGAATCATGCGTTAATTTAATGACACCTTTTTTACCCCAATTTAATTGATTACTGATTGGTAAGAAAGTTCGACCTAAATCAGTATTAACGGTTCCATTACCCTTGCCAACAACATTAATATAAGCACCCGGACGGCGCTTGTTTTGCGTTTTCCAAACTGTCATTTGAGACTTCCTTTCATTTGTTCGTTATTCATCATTGTTACTTGGTTCTGTGGATAGAATCGACCCCAAACTTCAAACTTATAAATCAAAGTATCATCAGCTTGTTGCGTTAGTTCTTTATTGCGCAATGGTGCATAGTCCTTTAACTCCAATAAATTACTCAACAAGATATCTTCTACTAACTCCATATCGGTCTTGGGACTTTCTGGATTAGGAAAATAAATCACCTGGTAAACATAGTGGCGCATTTGACGAGCAAAGACTTCTGCAACTGCTGTAGTCGTAATTTTTTCAATAAAAAAAGATGGTTCTTTAAAACCACCCGTTTGATTCTCAGTATAAATTGGTGTTTGAGGAAAAATCCGTGCTAATTCATCAGCAATTCGTTCAATAATTGTCATTCCATTAACTCCTTGAGAACGCCATAAAAGACTGGTGTAATTAATTGGGGAATCTGACCACTGACCTGCTGTGTTGCTTTTTCTAGCATATGCTTCCCTGGTACCCAACTAGCTTTTAATCTTTTACCAATTGCTGGTACATAACGTCCTGGTGTTTGACGATGACCATTCTCCACAAATGACGCATACTCAGTATTATTTATCAATTCAATAGCAATCATTGTTCCTGTAATTGTTGGTCCTTTCAAATACCAATTGCGCCGTAAGGTGCCACTTTTTACTGGTGTTAAATTTTTAGAAGCCCGTTGATATTGCACCCCAACTTGCTTCACACTTTGATTTAACTCACGCTTTAATCGCCCACCATTGACAAAACTCTGCACATGTTGGGCAAACTCTTGAAATTGAGCATCATCAACATCACCAAAACTACTCAACTGATTCACTCGCTTTCTCATCACGGACCATCGCAATTTCTTGGTGACTAACGTAGCCAGTATAGCCCTTACTAGCGCGCTTATACTGAGTCGTTTGACCATTGACGTCTGTAACTGTAATTGTAGCTCCCGCGGGAATTTTAATATCATTGCGAATTAGTAACTCGGCATCATATTCATCAGTGCCAAAAAATGATTGCTCACTAGCTTTTTGACCCTTCAAAATTACCTTGGCTGGTTCATTTTCGACAATCAAAGCAGGTACATTGTTAGTGATATGGTGTTCATTAGTTACTGACTTGACGCCGTAAATTGTAACTTTATCAGTCCACAACATTGGAGCTGTTGTTTTCAAGCGATTAAAACTACTAATCATTATCTTAACCTCCGAAACTGATTTAATTGACTAACAAAATCATCAGTAACTGCGTTCAATTGTTGAATTTTTTCATACAAGTCAGCTGGCGACGTAAAACTAACTGATACATCGCCCTCAGAGATCGAATTAACACCACTATCTTGCGAATTGTTTACCCAATTATGGGATTGAATTAACTGAATACACATGGCTATCAGCGTTGGATCTAGTTCAACCGGTAAATCTTCAATTGGAATGTTGCAATAATTAGCTACATCTTGAATAACCTTGGTTAAACTAAATTCTAAAGTGGGATCTTCAGTTGGCGACTGTAATAATTTGTTAATTTGCTCCTTTAAAATATCAAACCTTTTAAATTCACTCATTATTTAGAACTCTTTGCTGCTTTAGACTCTGGTGCCGGAGTAGTTGGTGTTTTATCACTAACTACAAATTGAATACCAGCAGTTTTCGTGTTAAGCAATAATACATCATCATATGATTGTTCATAGTACAAATAATTCCCACTCGTGGCAGCGGTTGGTGAATCAAAACCAGCAAACGTGTATTTCTCTGGAGCAACTTGCACGCCATTGTAAATTAACATCATTTCAATCTGCTGTGCATCATCTAACGGTTTAGCGCCAATAGTAAAGTCGTACTTAGTCTGCATTAAATCAGATGGAATGATCACAATTGTGACGTCATCTAAACTATAAACTGTCCGTTGAATAGTATTAGCATCTTTCAAAACTAACGCCCGATTCATAGCTTCAGCACGTTTTAAAATCGCATTTACTTTTGGAGTTACATATAAAATTCGATTTTGATTAGGAATTCGTGCTTCATCAAAATCAACCATCATGTTATCAAAAGCTTCTAAAATGTTCTTTTCATCTAAAGCGTCCGTTGTAATGCCCTGACCACCATCTTTAGTTTGCTTTTCCTGGAACAGTTTGCTAAACATATAGCGGTCTTTTTCAGGCATCTTTTCGTCTAAATTAAATTGCTTAGTAATATTAGCCATAGAGACGACTTGGTTAGTTTCATCAACGTCTGATGGATCGACTAAAGTTGACCAGTACCGTTCATTCTTAATTTCGTAAGTGTCCCAGTCATTACTATAGTTCGGTGTAATTGGTGTAATCGTCCGCCGAGAACGGTCTTTTCGTCCTTCTAAAATACTTAATTTAGGCAATTTGATATGCTTAGCACCATCAAATTTAATTAAACTATTCGATGGTGACTGCCATAAAGCACTGGAATATAAATGTCCATCATAGAAACTTTCTTGCACCGCCTGTTGGTAGGCTTCTGCATAATTAATTGTTGCCATTATTTACCTTCTCCTTTAAAAATATTTGTCATTTCTGCCACTGGATCAGGGTCACCACCCTGAGCACCGCCTTTCGGGTCGTATGGCTCCTTTGTACCCTGGTCAAATAAATAGCCATCAGATTTTTGTAATGAAGCAAGTTGATCATTTAAACCTTCAAGCTCACCCTTATCATTTAACTTGACACGGTCCATATCTAACAATGCTTTGGCAGCCTTAGTGTTGCGAACTTTAGCTCCTGTTAATGCAGTGTCAATAGCGCTATTAAGCTTAGTCTGTGTTAACTCTTTAGTTAAATTATCAGTGTCTTGTTTGTACTTATCTTGTAAGTCCTTGTACCGATTGGATAACTCTTCATTATCGCCAGCCTGTTTCTTCAGACCTTTTAAATCCTTGTCACGTTCTTGAATTTGCGTTTTCAAAGATTCGTTAGTTTGTTGCAATTCGGCATTGTCTGACTTAGATTTCTCTACATCTGCTCCATGCAACGCCATAACCTTATCAACTTGTTCATCATTCAAACCTAATGTTTGTAATTCTTCACGTTTCATTAATACTCATCCTCTCTCGCAATATTTTACGTGGGGCGACCACAATCAAGGGTATAAAAAATAAGCCTTTTTACGCCATGCTCAGGGCAAAATAAAAGACAGCCATTTCAGCTATCTAAATTCCAGGAATAATTCCTTTAATATCTTTTAATGTATTTTTGACACGTTCCATCATTGAATTACTGAATAGATATTCAATGCCTCTTGGTGTAATTTGAACATTGTCGTACTTAATAGACTTACTGCCTAAAGTATTAATAAAATTAACACCTGTAATATAGCCATCACTGGTCATGTTAGTCAAAATGTAATTCCAATATTGATCGTTGTATTGACTAGCAATGTCATTCAATTCTTCAATTGAAATTTGCTTACCTTGTTTCAAGTAATCGTACAATCGTCTCAACAGCATGTACATAATTACGAAATAATCGTCTTTAGCCATATTAATTAAGCCTCTGTAATTATTCCGTTTTTATCTGGTTTGTTAAATTCATCCATTTGTTTCATATAGCTATCAAATTCATCCTTAGCCCATTGCGGAGCTTTGGGATCAATTACAACACCATCATCAGTATCAATCCAGTAATCATATCCCTTGGGTCTTACCATCATTATTCAAGACCTCCAATGCCATTTTTTCAAAATACTTTTTAAATTCTTGAGCTTGCTTTCCTGGAGTAGGTCCATAAGCTTCTGCCATAATTTCAGCAAACGGTTCACTATAATCACGTAATTTAACTAAGCTACGTTCAGCATAATCACCAATAGAAGAAATGTCAATTGCTTTACCATCCAGTTTCATTTGATTAAATACTCTCGTTGAAAAACTGGTATCAATAATTTTAGATAATTGTCCATCAATATGGTGAGAAAATTCATGCAACATAACATGATTGGCATCACGATTATTTGAAAACCAATGACTATCAACTGAGTCATCGACCATCTTTTTAAGACCTGCATCATTTTTAAACCATTTGACGTTTAATCCAAACTCTACTGGTTCTCCAGTTAACGTATAACTAGAATACCAAGCTATCGCATTTCCCATCTTAGAAGCAGGATAAGCTTTTAAGACTGGAATTTTATCAGGAAAAACATTATACAAATCTTCAAACTGACCAATAGTCTTAATAGTTTCTCGTAAAGCAGTTTTAGATAATTTAGTTCGGCTAGTTTCTTCTAATTGCATTCCAAAATGATTACTAATGTAATCACGCATTTCAGACTCACTAGCATGGTCTAAATTAAGTCCCGTAAATGGTTTTGGTCGTAAAGTAGCAGCAGTATATTTAGAATTCAAACTTGGCTTATTAGAATCAAGATAAAATGTTTGCCATTCATCAAAACTCAATTGATCTATAGACTTACCTTTACCCGTCTCAGGGTCACGCATCCAGCGTTGATCCAAATCAGGTAAGCCTTTGATATACGGCATAGTTGTGCAGCGACAATAAGGGTGAATTAATGGATAATTAATGCCGTCTTTTTCATCCTTAACGTCAAATATCTTGCCATCTAAGTGTGCACATTCTTCACACGTATGTGATTCAAGCGTTGCTAGATACTCATATTGGTCAATACCTGATTCTTGGTAAGCTTTAGCAGTTGCCTGCTCTGCTAAGTGCCCCATTTCAGTAATTACTAAACGATGAATTTGGTTATCTTCAACATTCTTTAAACGTTGACGAAACATTTTAAAAATTCGTTGTTCTGAATATCCTAAAACCGTCCCACGTAACAGTGCATCGACTAACTGATTAGGTAAAACTTCGGTGTAATTCTTCCAAATTCGTTTTGAAAAATTTGAACCTTGCCATGGCTTATTAACTATTTGTTTCAATTGATTTTCATTAAATCTGGCAAAGTTACTACTTAATTTAGCTTGCTGCACTTGTGTGTTAAAAATTGTATGCATGTAGGTATCTTGAAATTGATTTTTTAAACCAGCTTCAAAATGATTAGCTTCACTTGGCTCAGATTGTTTCAGTAAATTTGTTAATTGGTCATTGATATTTTGTAAACGAGACAACCGACTTTTAAAATACTCAGCATCTAACTCTTTATCAAAACCACCTTGCTTAGCTTTAGATTCAAATTCATCTAGCGTCATATGCCAATCAGTAGTACCAATTGTATTCAAAATTTTACTAGCATCTTCAATATTAGTATTTTGATTATTTGCATAGCGCTGTAGCCAATAATGAACTTCTTTTTCTAAATTCTGTTCAACTAACTGTAATCTGGCCTGCAACGCAGCTTCGTATTCAGTTGTGTTATTTAACTGTCGGTCTTTTTCCTGCAAATAACGTTTTTGCCAGTAATTAAGTTGATTCTTCGTCATCATCGTCACCGCCAGTATCGTTCAAAGCATCAGGATTACCAAAGCTATCATTGCGATTTTTTAAATCTTTCTGCTGGTCTTCTAATTCCTGCTGCCAATCTTCAACTAGTGGATTAGCCTTGGCAATTGCCTCCTTACTTGTCCAGTTAGCTAACTGACTAACTACTTGCGCTCGTTCAACATCATTTTGAATAGCGGTTCTGGTCCAAGTCTGGTTGATTGAACGACTATCAGCATCTGTAACATGCAACCAATTCATAATAGCTCTTACTAATTCAGTTAACGCATCTCTAAAGTAAGCTTCAGTCTTTGCAGCTTTTAATTCCAAGTGTGAATACAGCATCTTAATCGCAGTACCCGTTGCGTTATTAGTTTCAAAATCAGTCGGATCAATACCTTGAGCGTGAACAAAGATATTAGTCTTAGTGGTTTCTAGCATCGAATTACGGGCTTCAGTGGGAATTTCAATCGTTAACTGATCCATGCCCGATTCATCGCCTGGTCCTAAAGCATTAAACTTAACTGCTTTGTCTTTGCGCAATGACTCCATAAACTCATTTAAATCTTGACCACCATAATTTTTTAAAATAAAAATGACCTGTTGGATGTCATCCAGGTCATTTACATAGCCGTTATATACTTTATCGTAAACATCAATTAAGCCTTTGTATTTAAACAAATCAGGTTGCTGCTCTTTATTTTTAGGAAAGGCGATAAATGGTATTCGACCAAGTCCGTGTGCAAATACGTTTGACTGACCAGTTTCTTCACCAGTAGCCACATCATAAATTGTAAAGCGGTCATTAATTGGCGCTAAATCATAGTAATTATTACTTGCTGATTTAAAAACGGTCAACGTGGTATCAGTCCAATATTCATGAATAGAATAATTCTTAGCAGTATCAGGATCTAAGCTTTGATAAGTTCGACGCAAAGCAATCAACTTCCGATTCAAATCCGTCGAATAAATTGCTGTGATTTGACCAGGTGGAACAATCGCATATCGAAATTGGTCACTGTCATCGATCCAATAATGCAACCAGGCCACACCAGCATTTGCTGCATCAACTACTAACTCATTCAAGCGCAAAGCAAAGTTATCGCCTAAAGTGTCAGTAATTTGTTCATTTAATTTGTCGTCATCAACGTCAATTGTTGGCGGTTTAGTTGCTAGATAACCTGCTTCTTGGTCGACTAACAATTGATGAAAGTTAGAACTAACCCGATTATCAGCATTTCGTAATGGATTTTTGCTACTAGTTTCTTCGTCTTTGTCCTTAGTAATTGATTTGCCTTGATTTTTCAAAGTAATATCATTTTTATTCAAATAATAGCGTTTAGAAATATCGTACTTATTTAAAAAGTTATTACGTCGCTGGTCGGTATTCCTGAGCAGTTTCTGCATCTGCTTTACTTCCACGGTTGCCATCCTCCTTTCCGCGTTAAGTTCTCTAGCGCATATCTTGTGGCGTCCATCGTATGGTCATTGCCGTCAGGATAGCCTGATTTGTAATTACCGTTTAAATCCAGATCAAATTCATAACTGGTAAATTCCCGCCAAGCATTTGGGCAGCGAACTGGGTCAATAATAATTTCTCGTAAATCTTCCAGCCACTTATAACCATGGTCACGTGAACCTTGACCCTTGCGCGCACCGTAAATATTCAATCCTAAATCGCGATATTCGGCGATTGTCCCAGGAGAAGCAGAATCAGCAGTCACAGGTTCATTTAACGGATTAAGTTGTTTAATCTGTTGCACCGCTTCACGATTCTTGAGACCGACTTGGTAGATTTCGTTGTAAATAAAAATCCGCCTTCTGGCGGAATCCCAATAAATATTTACATAAGCCGTTGGATCGTGGGCAAAGCCAAAATCCAACCCATGATAAACCTTGTCAAAACTATTAATTTCTTCATCACTGATTTCACGGGTCGTAATGTTATTAAACACTTCCGCACCCGTACCAGTTACTTCACCAAGGTATTCATGCCGATAAGCTTTCTCATTGTCCTTTTTCAGCTGCTCAGCATCAGCCAAGAACTCAATACCTAACCACTGCTTAGGAACTGAGCGATAATCAGATAAATTAACCAACGTATCATCACGCATCTGTTCAGTATCGACCGCTTGATTGACCCAGTTAGATTGCCTTGCCGGTGGGTTGTATGAATAAAACGTAATAATGCCTGAACCACCACGACCTAACGATTGATTAATCGACCGAATCTCTTCCATACCTTTGAACTCAGTAACTTCTTCAAAATGCTTGAATTTAGTGTAACCCTGCCGAAATGTCTGTGATTTAATCTTGCGTGGGTCGTCGGCACCTTTGAACCTAATTTGTTGGCCAGTCGGTCGAAACGTTAACTGCATTGGACTAACCGACGATTGCCAGTAATCATTAACTTTCAGGAGGTCAATTGCCCACATATATTGTTCAAAGACCGAATCACGCAACGTATTGGCAACTTTTCGAAGCACAATCGCATTGGCGTCTTTATCTTGCATAATGCCGAGCACAATCATAATACTAATAAAGGAGGACTTGGTTGAACCACGCCCTCCTTTTAGCCAGTAATTTGAATGTTTGCGATTGTGAATATCCCAGAACATACTGTAAAACGCCGGTGAAACATTATCTTTTAGACTTACTTCAACCATCCGTTCCCTCCCTTGATGGAATATTAAAATTGATATCAATTGCAGCGTCATTTGAATCGTCTGATTCTAATTGGTCAGCTTGATGCTCAGAAATGCGTGCTTCAGCAAGTGCTTTACGAACCTTTGCTTTATCTAAATCAGGCGAACCATTGTCCGAAAATAATCCTGCTCGCTTAAAGACAGTTTGAATAGCTTGAAGTTTAACCATCTCTGATTTACCATGCTTGATTAATTTAATTAACTCTTTAACGGAGTCTGGCAAAGCCTCGTCTAATTGAGAAATACTATATTCACGTTGAGCTTCAATAAATAATGGATCGTTCTTCCACTTAGCCAAAGTCCTACGACTACGATTCACTTGTTTAGCAATTTCTTCATCGGTCAAGGTATCTTCAAACAGCAGCTTAACTGCTTTTTTGCGGTCACTGTTCAAGCTATGAAAAGCCTTGTTTTGTGAATTTTTGTGTACTGTCACGTCATCTCACCACACCTCCTAATTTTGGGTATAAAAATAGCACTCATAATTGAGTGCTAAAAAACATTAAAAATCTAAATCATATAAATTAATTAATTTGTTGACCAAATCTTTAGCCAACTCTTTTTTAAAACCTTCAAAATTTTCTGAAAAATCTTGACTATCTTGATTGAATTTATCAAAAATATCAGGAATGATTATTGAGCATAAATACACAATAACTTGACAACTATGCAATGCTGCTTGACCATTATTATATTCACAGACTTCTTTATCAATAATTGATTTTCTAGCATCAATTAGTACATTGCCATTAATAGAATAGAAAAAAGTAATATCTGATCCGTAATAACTAAGTTCCACTTTAGCAGATGTTAATTCAGAATTAAAACATAAAACTGCTTTAGTTACACTAAGGGTGGAAACCTGTGGAGAACGTCCCGTTAATGTATTATCAGCATCATTTTTTAAAACATTTCCTTCAAAGCCAAATATTCCTTGCAATATAATATCTGGACAATCATCGTTATATGATAAAATCTTCTTATTAGTCATTTTTCTCCAAAATAACCAATCAATAACATTCTGAGTCGTTGACAAAGGATTAATTGTAAGGTCTATATTAGAATTATTAATCAGAAGCTTAATTTTATCCAGACACACTTCATTACTTGTAACAACAATACAGTATACAGAATCAGATTTACAATAAAATATAACAGGAATAGGTCCGTAAATCCCTGTTCTTTCTCCTTTTTCTAATAATTTATTCTTATTATGATCGGAATATATATTATTTTTTCGATGTTCTATATCAGCACTCCAAACTTCAAATTCCACATTTTTAAATTTTCCATTTAATTTAAATCTTTCAAAGTCTTTGTTCCAAGTATATTTATTACAATATTCATCATCGTTATAGTCAATCTCACTTGGAAACCCTTGTCTTACTTTTATGGGTTCTGAGTAATAATTAGGAATTTTATCCAAACTGTCTAAACAATTAAAATCTGAAGATAGTTTAAAAATAGTAGCTAATTGATTACTTTTAATAGGTTCTTCTATCATTATAGAAATCCTTTCCACCATTCTATTTTATTTTAAAAACAAATTCTGAACCAGATAAATCAAAAAGTTTATTAATACAGAAAGGTTTATTGATTTTTGGAATCAATAAACCAATATTATAAAATAACTTTATATCCCGACAATATCCGTCTGTAATTAAAGTATTAAAACAAAATTCATATTTATGTGATGTATCTATATGACTTTGAGGATGATAAAAACATTCGCAAAAAATATTATTGCCAGTAACTTTAAGTCTTTTAAACGTATTATTATGACCAAAAGGCAACTTACCAAAATTTATAGAATCCTCAGGACTAGAACAAATTATTATCTTAGCTCCTAAAAAACTTAATAATTTAAAAAGCAATAATTTTTGAATTTTAATACTAACCTTAACTGATATAGTATATTGATTAGAGTTTGTGGGGTCATAATCTTCTACATTAATGGATTTTTTTCATTCTCATATAAAAAATTAACATCTATTCTAGCAATTTTGTTGCTAAAAACAAAGCTCGCTATCCATCGTATCATCATATCCATCAAGGCAATAATAGCAGTAGTTACCATAGAAATAGCTTCACTACTAAGGTGAAGTCTCCCCTTAACAAAACCATTAATCAAATCATAAAATAATATGATGATAATGATATAAATACATTTAAAAAAAAGCTTACAAAAAAATTTCATGAATCATAGTCCTGTGATTTGGAGTAAGCTACCCTTATTTTTTCCAAGTAAAAATTAAAATTATTAGAAGACTTTTTAAGATCAACTTTTATTGTTCCATTTTTATATACAGTTATTCTTTCTTTTCTTTCATTAAAAAACAAAACATCATTCACTGATATTTTACAATTATAAAAGAATTCGTAAAAATTATCTATTTCATCAAAATTAATTTCACAATAATCATCTATATTTTTTTGATTACCAAATGAGTCTATAAAGTCAACGTCTTTAACACTAAAGTTAATCTTTTTAAGTTCTCTGGAAATATATGCAAACTGTAAATTAGAGATCACAAAAAAAGATCCTTTGCTACGTTTTAGTTTATCTATTAAACCATCTTTAATATGAACTTTATAATCTTCAGGTTCATAATCTATAGCCACCATATTTTTAGATACCTCAGATATACAATTATCATTTTTTTCTTTAGCCAAAAAACGTTTTTTATTCAAACAATCAGGAAATACTATAGGTTTAACCACAGCTTGCATATAAAATCTCACCACTCTTCTATTACTGGTAAAACCAGTAGACCTTAACTTCAATAAACACTATACATAATATAACATTGTTGAAAAAGAAAAACTTGAAAGTAGCAAAATTTAATCACAATTTATCAAAAACTTCCTAAATTATTTACACTACCATAATACCTCTTAAATACAGATTTTTGCCCATAACATTTCCTTCGGATTTCCCCCAGATTACGAAATTTTTTATGATATAATTTTACATGGCAACTCGCCCCGAGAGGGGGTGGCTCCATGTTTAGAGATTTCCTAACATTGATCGTTGCACCAATTATTGTTGGCGCAGTGAATCAAATGATTGCTGAATGGTTGCACAGCAAACATAACAAACGAAAATGAGTTGTCGCTTGCAACCACACAAAAAAAAGCCATTCCTATTTGGCGTAGGAGTGGCTTTTGTGTTTCCATGCTAAGATTTCCTAACATCTCGCAAAGTCATTATAACACGATTATTTAAAAACTAACAACCTGCCGTTTTGGTAAACTTCACAGAATCCAATTAACGCACGATCACGTCGGTTTTGCATCATCCGCACCGATATTAGATTGTGGTAAATCCGTTCGGAAATGACTAAATCTTTTAGCTTTTCAGGCACCAAATACGTGTAATACAAACTCAAACATTCTTCCCGGTCTAGCTTCAAAATAGCCGTGGTCATCTCATCAATATCAATTTGTGCTTCATGCTTACGGTCCAATTTAGTAAGCAGTGGTATCATCTGCCCATCGTGGTCACCACTGGTAGCTTTAGGCATACCGTCAATAATTGGCGACTTGAGGGTGTCAATGTGATAATCTGCTATTCGTGCCCACATTCTAAATTTACTTAAAACATTCCGCGCGTTTGCTCTACTTTGCCTGTTGTCCAACTCATCGAATAATCCCAAGCCGCCAGCTCCTTTATGATATAATTTAATTATGACTAGTGGAAGCTGCGGTTTAACGACCGGAGTTTTTTTATTACTCATTTTGTGGGATTAATTCAGTCTGTGCCGATTCTAAATTGACACTGATCATGTCCTTAGTGAATTCATTTAGGCGGTCCAGCGAAATATCTTTGGTATTAGCCTTAAATTGAATTGTCACTTCATCATCCTTAGTCTTAAAACTGTCAATCTGTCCTTTAAATTGTAATACTTTACCGTTCATAATTCTCATACTCCTTTGCTTCTTCATATTTCCAATAAATTTTAATAATTATAGTCGTGCTAATTATCGTAAAACTCACTGCCATAATCCCTTTCAGGGTCTTCCGTATATAGTTTTCGAAAAATTTTATCTGAAATAACCCAATTTTCAAGAGTTTCGGGATCAGTGACAATCCAGTCACCAATATTAACTTGAACATCACCATTCATGTGATACTCTTTTCTCATCACTTCACTGTCGTCAAATTGTTCAGCGATAATACTAGGCTTGGGTATATAAAATTCCTTTCTATTCACACTAATTATCTCCTTATTTGATTAATACGGTTTTATTCATTATCATTCACTAACTCAGCGAATGGCTTGAACTGCGGAAAATGTTCTTCTATTTCAGCCATAGTAAATTTGGTTTGATAACCTTCAGCTTGGTTTTTGTCGTAGGCTTTCCAATTTGATGTTTTCCATGGTGATTTAATATTAACATTCAAATAACTATCTTCATCATTTTGCAAAAACTGAATATAATATTTTTGTTTCTTAATTCTCCAACCCAACTGATATGCATTCAATAATGCTAATGGCCCGTTTTCTTTTGTCCATAAAATGGTGTCTGATTCATCTTCACCATCAGCTGCATAAGAGATTGACATTGCTTTTTCAATCAACTCTTCTAACGTCACATTTCCGTTATTAACGTCATTCAACGTATTAGCCACGTACTGTGGTACTTCCACCTTAGGAATATCAAACGATAGCTTAGGATCATAACCGTTTTTGATAGCATAATTAATTTGCCCGTTAATACTATTTATTAAACTAGTTTTATGTGAAGAGTCATTCTTCATTTCATTCAATCGTTCTTGAACGTCACTTAAATTAACATCAATTTTCATTTTCAATCTCCCAAAAGTAATTATTCTAAATCATCAACAACAACTGTTCCTGAACCAATATATATATTGTGCTTCTTATTATGTGAATCTACATACTGTAAATCGTGATCATGATATTCAATATCGAATTTACCTTTTTGAGTGAATAAAACTTTGCCGTCAACATTGTAGACCGTGATTTTACGCTTCAGTCCATTATGTGTTTCAGACTTAAAATTTTTAGCCATTCTCACACCTGAACCTGTGTCGTGGAAATACCAATTGGTACAGCCAGCTATTCCTAAAATAATAATTACTATACTTACGAGACAACCCATTTTAATTGAATGCTTACTAATTGCTTTTTTCATTTATTTACCTCCTATAATTTAATCTTCAATTTCAAATCAGAACTCGGTCTCTGTAAAATATCCTGATAAAATGACTGAAATATTTTTAAAAATATCTCATACATAATGACATCATCACTATCAGCTTTATCAATCGTTAGTTGAGTGCTGTCTATAAAAAACTTCAACGAGGCTAATAAACGCCATTTATTCAATCGTACAGTTTTCTTCATCAAGCACCTCTCAATGAACTAAGAAATCCAACCGCTCATACAGCGGAACATTCAACGATGACACCTTGCAATTTTTAACCTGGTAGCCATTAACTCTACATCCAGTTTGTTTAGCTCTACTCAACTGGATTTTTTCACAGTTCAAAAATTTGGCCACGATTGCTAAATTATCGGCATAATAAATTCTTCGATCATTAAAAACTTTTGTTCGATAAATCACCGGTAACTGAACGTGTGCATTATTAAACGCCCGATTTAATTTGCGGTAATCTATTCGTAAATACTTAGCCATTTCCACCAAGCCAGAATTATGATTCGCCATATAAATTAAAGCTTTATTGACTAACTTTTTATCTTCCCTAGCTCTTTGTGGATCAATATTCACGACTTTCATGGTTCGACGAATTTGTTTTAATTCTAAATTGTCATCCGGTACATGCATCAAGTCGCCATATTCATCTTCCAGCTTTTGAATCTGCGGCATTACTTTTAACATTGGGTTCATAATTTTCACCCCTCTACAATTGCTACTGCTTCTTTAGCAGACCTCGCAACTCCATACAACACAGGAAATTTACTTAAAAATTTGGCAAAGTGCTTTTGATCATCGCGCAAGCGCCCAGTTTTATTTTTAACTTCAATGAAAAACATCTTGCCATCTGAATGCCGAAAACCCATTAAATCAGGAAATCCTTTTGGCAATCCAGTATCAAACCATCGGTCATTCTTCATTAAAACTTTGCCAACATTGGCGCGAAAAATCGTACAACCGTGCTGTGATACTGCCACTCGAATCTCATTTTGAATCTGATGCTCTGGTTTATTCATATTATTTACACTCGTTTCGTTAATAAAAAATGCCATTAGCCTTACTCTCCCAAAGTATTCATTTGATTCAGTTGCGGTTTCGATATTTTTTCTTTTCTATTACTAAATACTATATATATTATTATTTACTACTACTATTAGTGTAATAGTGTAACTTATAGTTATATATAGTATGGGGGACAAGGAGTTTTGTTGGTTGCACTTACTAAAAATTAATGTAATTTACTATATCCCCTACGCGCTTTTCCATTAATTTTTTTCACTTTATATTTCCAACCATTTTTGTTATCCATAACATACTTAATTTTTTTAGCCATTTTTCGATTTTTAACCAAATTATTTTCACCTAAATATTTGGCAATTTGATTACTAGAAACAAAATCATCTGGATAATCTTCCAAAAACTCATCAATTTCCCGTTCAACTTCATCAACGTACATAAACTCTCGCCGATGCACCTCTAACATATGTTCCTGCTTCTGCGTTAAATCAAAGCTAAAACCGTTTTTGTAATAGCCGACAAATTCGCCCCATAATTGAGTCACATCATCTTCCGTTAAATCTGATACTGGGTGTTTAATTTGGCGATCTTTATCGACCAAATTAGGTAGAAAACGTCGTTCACCAGTTTTATCTTTTAAATAACTAACTTCATTCGTTGTTCGAGCAATGACAAAGTTTTTATCATAGCTTTCAGATTGATGACCATATGGACTTCTAAACTCTAACTTTTCCATCGAAACAAACTTTTTTAAGATTTCGAAGCTACTATTATTTGTAGCGGTCATTTCATCATCATTTACAATCAAAGCCCGTAACATAATTGCGTAGCTATCTTTATCTTTAAAATCGGTAAATTGATCGGTGTACCACTCACGTGCCATCTTTTTTAATAAAGTTGTCTTGCCAGCTCCTTGCCCACCGACTAAATCTAAAACATAATCAAATTTAACTTTAGGGTTATAAGCTTTAGCTACAGCACCAGTAAAAAATAATTTAGTTTGTAACGTCGTCACTTCTGATTCCTCTACTCCTAAAAAGATTGGTAGAAAAATAGGTGCTCGAATTTTTTCATCCCACTGCTGATAACACCATTCAAAGTAATCAACTACAGGATTATAAATGTGCCGCCTAGCTTCATTAATAATGGCTGTTTGTAGTAATGAAGTTGGAAATAGGACTTGATAAGTGTCTTCGATAAAGCGTTGAATTTCACCGTAATATGAGTCACTGAGTCGTCCTTTTTCAATTGTTAACTCTGGAATATCTTTAATAACTGAGATTTCGTGTGCAAAATCGTTATAAGCAAAAGTATGCAATAACGTTTTATCATGTTCTAAAATCAAACCAATATTACGCAAACTATTTACTTTAATCCCACCAGCTTGAGTGAGTGTAAAACGTAAGGGCATCTGTAAAACATCTTGTTGTTGCTGTAAATCGTGTAATTTATCAGCATCATCTTTTAAACTCATTCACTAACCTCCCTTCGTTTTAGTTCTTTTTTAACCATTGATTCAAAGGTGCGGTCAAACTCCCTGTTAGCTAATGCTTTCGGTGTGTTCTGATTAGCTAATTTTGCCAATTCATAGACGATTTTGACATCAACATTTCTAAATAACAGTCCACCAATGAATGCAGCTAACGCATTATTACGCCCACCGGTTTCACCTAAACCTTGAATGATTTGCTCAAACAGCTCAGTAGTGGCAGTTTTTTTACCATTAAACTTTAAATTAACCGGTTGATATTCTGAGGGCTTGTCTTGGTTAATTAAGTCAATTAACCTTTTATCAGGTGTTGCCATCGGCAACTGATTCAGCCACTGGTATTGCTTACCATGATTGCTCGACGGAGCAACCATTACATAATTATTAATGTGAGCTTTAACATCAACCCCTGGCAGCCAACCAATATGTTGGGTAACATCAGTATCAGGAATTTTACGATAAAACAACTGCTCGCCACCACTGCCAGTTCGTTGCGCCAAAGTAGGCACTAACAAATCTTTATAAACATAATTCTTAATTGAGTCATAGCCGTTCACATCATGTACATCAATATCAATGACAAAGAAATCAATTGTACGTAAAGCAATCTGAGCGAATGGATTGTGGCGCCATAACCGTTTAATCTCGGGCGCTGTTAACGGTGGTTGATCAGCAAATTCAATTAATGGACGTTTATTAATCATTGGTAAAACACTGTAGCCATGTTCCGCGTAATAAATAGCATAATTAACTAAATTCTTCATCGTGGTTAAAACGGCGCGCCGCCCTCATCTACTGTTTTATTTTCTTTAAACGAATCATCATCGTTGAATGGCAAATCACTGTCTTTAACTTCTACCGCTTCTGGTTGCTCAGCCTTTTCAAAGTCATAGTTTTTATACGGATATTGCGGATTTTTCTTATTTTCTTTCACTGATAAATCCATCGTAATTTGCGTACCTGTTGCACCTTGAAAAGCTGCCGCAATACTATCTTCATCTTCCCAATCATCATCTGATAGAACAATGCCAACAGCATTGGCCAACTTAGCCACTAATTTAATATGGCCCGCAACAACACTTTCTGGAATTGGTTTGCCATTCTTAGATGTAGTATCAAAGTTAAAACTATTAAAATCTCGGCGTCCGGCATAATCGCCATCAGAAACAGTTACCGCAATGCTTAAACCATCCCAACCACTTTTCGTAGAGCGGTGTTCAACCCCATCTAAGACTACTAAATACGTGCCACTGGGTAGTGTTTGTGGCGTATTAGGATTATCCTTTTCTGCGTCAAAATTTTGTAATGCTTTGTTAGCCATATCTCGTAAACTCATAATTATTCACTCTCCATTTTCTTAATAATTTTGTCTTGTTCTTTAGCTGTCGTTTGAATCGTTTTATCAAACACACCATTAATGTTGTCTAGTACGTGTAAAATAGCTGCGTCTTGAATATCTTCACGAACGTAGTTTTTGCGTCTAGCTGTAACGCGCCGAATATATTTTTTACCGATACGTTGCGTAAAAATTAATAAATCCGAATTACCATTAACAATGTTGTAATATTTTTCCTTTAGGGACGGTACTTCTTCTTCCTTGATACCTTCACCAACAGTAATGGAACGACTGATATACACTACATTCATTGGTAAACTCTTTAATTCCATTACAAAAGTTTGGAGCAAAACATTAAACATTGAATAGCCTTTGCCATAAGCAATATCGCCAATGGATTGCACATTATTCTCAATACAGATTGCTTGCTCAATCATCACACAGACATCATCAATCACGTCAATAACTACCGTTTCATAACCATGCTTTTCTGTTTGTAGCGCGGTTAAAATATTGTCCAACTGGTCAATAACTGATTCTTTTAGTGAACCATCAGCTTTTTTAATATTTCTGATTTGAATAGCTGGCGCTGAATTCATATCCGAATTACCATCGGTATTTAAAAACAATGGATTAGGAAAATGTTCCGCTAAATAACTCTTACCACTCATCGGTGCACCATAGATAAAGAAATTATGTGGTGTCTGATTTGGTTTGTGTGGCTTATTAACCGGTAAAATACTCATTTAATAAAACCTCTCTTCTTGGCATAAAAGTAAGTCCAACCCGGTTTATAGTTGTTTAACTTACCGTAGGCCTTAATTTCTTCGTAACTGTTTAACTCACTAGGCTGTTTACCTGCAATATTCATCATTTGTTTGTCGTCAATGATTTTGTGAATGCGCGCCAGTTTTTGTTGCGTAATCTTTTTTAGTTCCACTTGATCAACAACTTCTAATTCTTTTTCAACTGTTAAAGTGGCACCGCACATCGGACACAAATCGCCTTTACGATAAAACGTGGCAAAACATTCTGGACAAACTGTCACTGGTTTAACATCAGCCACTCGCGTGTTAGTCGTTCCTTTTTGCCTACTACCTGTTAAAGTCCATTGACGATCTTCTGTAGGTAAGCCAAAACGATTAACATTGCCGACATGGTCAATAATTATGGCTCGCTTACCTGCTCGGGGATTCATGGACCGCATAGCAAACTGTAAATACAGCGATAACGAACGTGTTGGCCGTAACATAATGACACAATCAACATTGGGCAAATCTAATCCTTCAGTGAATAACTCGGCATTAGTTAAGACTTGAATCTTTTGTTCACGATATTTTTTGATAATCTCATCGCGCTCAGCAATTGGTGTCTTACCAGAAACATATTGGCAAGTGATACCTTGCGATTGGAACTCCTGTGCCAAATGTTTAGCACTCGCTACATTGTACGTATAAGCAATGGCCTGTTTGTCAGGAGCTAATTTTTGAAAAGTTTTGACTGCATTACCATAAATCTTGGGTTTCAATGCTGCCTCAATACTTTGATTATCAAATTCACCGGTGGATTTAACTTTAAGCTTGTCACTATCAATTTCTGCTGGTGCATAATAATCGACTGGTGCTAGAAAATTATTCTCAATTAACCAACTAATCGGTTTACCGCCAATTAAATCATCAGCAATACTTTCAAACCCTTGACCACTCATTCGGTATGGCGTTGCTGTAAACAACAGCTTAATAGCTTTAGGAAATTGATTTAAAATACGTCGATAGCTCTTAGCTAAGGCATGATGTGCTTCATCAATTAAAATGACTTGTGGTTCAGGTAAATGATGAAGGTGTAACGCAATAGTTTGAACCATGCCGACGGTGGCTAAATTCATGTTTACATTTTGTTCTTCAAACGTTGTCTGAGCTTGCTTAACAATCTCTCGACGATGGACGACAAACAAAACACGATTATTTTTAGCGGTTGTTCGGCGTGCAATTTCAGCCATGATGACTGTCTTGCCTGTTCGAGGCGGCGACTGCACGATAATTGAACGATGACCATTTGCCATTGAATGATAAATTTGCTCAATGGTTTCTGTTTGATAGTCTCGCAATTGGTACATTAGCGAATAACCATGTGATAACTTAAAGGCTTGTAATTAGCTCCGGGTATTTGCTTACCGTTTTCCAGCATCTCTTTGATTTTTCCTTTGTCTGGCGTGCGAACAATTGTCTCTTTAAATAGAAAAGCTGGTAGTTTTTGATCATCAATATCAATGGATTTTTGATTTTTCTGAATACTGATTGAAAATTCTTTAGTACGAATTTTCGTCGTATTCAACTTAGTCATGGAATCCATTAAATTTTCTCGTAAGTGCTTACGGTTGTTTGTTACTGCATTGATTTTTTTAGATAATCGTTCTTTTTCTTCTTTTAACTGCTTAATATCAGCAGCCATTTGATGGTCAACCATGGCATAATTTTCTGCTTTAGTTGTAATATCATCAGTAATACTTTCCATCGTGTCGCTAAATACTTGGGAATCAAGTTCACTTTCTAAATCAACTAATTGCTCATACTTACTAGCTAAATCAAACAAAGTAGCCATTATTTATCATCTTCTTTCGTTACAGACTTAATCTGAACATTGTCTAAACCGTAACGAACGAATTGATTAACAATTTGTCTAATTGGAACGTTAGTAGCGTTTTTTAATTCCACAATCTTTTCGTGTAAATCATCGTCAATGAAAACTGGTCTTGAGTAAGATGCCTTTGAAACTGGGGTTCTTTTTTCAATAATTAATTTTTCCATTAGTCTTCGACTCCTTCTAAATCTTCATCATAGTTGTCTAAATCCGGTTCAATTTGTGGTTCTAACGAACGATAGTAATTTGCTTCCAGCTGTTTAAAGTATTGGTCTTCATCTGAAACCATTACTTTTTGTCCTTTCGTGTTATACTTAGTCCTGTAATATGAATTGCATTTGATGCCAACCAGAGTGCCTGCTCTGTGGCATCTTTTTTGTTTACAGTCCCCATAGATTTTTCCAACCTCCTTTAGCATCAACTAAATCCTTGAGTCCGTAGCCAAACAAAACGCCAATAATTACGCTAATGACATCAATTGGTACAACCATGTTTTTCACCTCCTTAAATTAAATTCGGAAAATTTCCATAATTTCATCAATCTCTGAAATCTTGTAACGCAGCATTCCATCAATCTTGAAACGACTTAAGCCACTTTTTTCTAAAACATTAAGCGTATTTCGAGACCCGACATACTTAATCGCTTCAGACTGATTCAAGTAGCCTTTAATACCAGCTGGCTTCTTAACAGCTTGAGAATCAGTTTTAAGATTAGTAATGACTTGAACCACAATATTGGCTACATCATTTTCGAAATTACTAATAGCTTGTTCACTAAAGATAGTGTTCAATTAATATCACTCCTTTTTTGGTCGGATTTTGAAAGTTTCAATAATTCTTAAGATCAACTCATTAGCAGCCGTTGTTGCACGTTCACCACTTAAAACTTGGCCCATGTAGACTTTACCGACACCAAAAGTGGCAGCCAAACTAGAAATGGTAATGTGGTTCTCTTTTAAATACTGCTTAATTAACTCTCTTCCAGCCAATGTTGCTGGCATGTGAATCACCTCCTTTAATCGATGTTTAAAATTTGTCTCATCCTACTTCTTATCTCTTTTGATTTTGGTGACATATCTCCTTTAATGGCACGATTAACTTGTTGTGGCCCTGTTCCTATCATTGAAGCAATTTTCACTTGAGTAAGACTGTGTTTTAACAAAGCAATTTTAAATTTAACTTCGTTATCAAGTGCAACTTCATCTAAATCTTGCTCTGATATTGTAATCACTTTCTTTCTGTTATTTATTGATGTAGAATTAACATGTACTTTAAATCCTTTAACACAGGGAGTGTGATAGTAATGTCACAATTTTTGGAGTATAGTGTGTTCTAGCTAATAAGAAGATACGAGTCATCAAAATGTTTGGTTTAAAGATATGACGTTTCACGATAGGTTCATCGTATGACTAATTGATTTGACTTTTCTTAGTAGATGATGAAGAAAAAATACATGACTGATATGCTTATGAAACTTATATAAAAATTGTTTCCTTGCTGGAGCTCAGCTTGGCTAATGACCTATATATTTGTTTTATAAGGGAACCCTTTGACGTCATATATGGATTCTTCCGTAAAGTACTATTAGTTCCAAGTGCACTTGCTGGAACGATAACCAGTTAAAAATGAGGTGAGGTTGGCACCTTTAGAACTTTAAAAAATATCGATGACCCTTCTTATGCCAAAGGAAGGGGTTATTTTTTGCCAAAATTTACATAAATCAACGATGAATTATCTTATTTATTTGCTCAATCACTCTACTTGTTAAACCTTATACAACCTATCTGATGTGCTTATCAGAAAGTTTGTATTTTTTATAACTCACCTCCTTTCAGTTTTTCTATTGTTCAATCTTTAAGGGTTCAAAAACATCGAAGGGGGTACTTTGGACTACACTCTCGTTTTTCTACTGCTAAATCCTTAAAGATACACCCCCCACTTTGCAGGGGGTATGTAAATATTCAGTTTTCAAAGGACGACACACAGTCCGTTTTGGACTTATGTAGTAAGCTAATTAGATAGCAACTTTTTCTAAAAAATGTTGACAAGCATATACAAATATTCTACAATCAAAGCATAGTTAAATAAGGCATATAAAGCTACTGAACCGTCGGGAAACGTTAAAAATAGCTGCTTTTTTAATATGACTTATTAGCTATCAAGTTAGCTTACAAAACATATTATATACACATTTTCTACAAAGTCAACAACTTTATAGAATATTTGTATATAATATGTTGCGTTAAAAAAAGGTGGCACATGATGCTTTTTGAAAGAATCAAAAAACTAGCTGTTCAAAAAAAGTTATCAATTAGACAGTTGGAAGAAAAATTAGGCTATGGAAATGGAACTATCAGTCGATGGAAAAAAACTAAGCCCGGAATTGACAAACTAGAAAAAGTAGCCGACTACTTTAACGTCTCAACTGATTATCTTTTAGGCAGAACTGATGATAAATATGCCCTATCTAATGCTGAAAAAATTGATGTGGGTAAAAAAGTTGAAGAACTTTTAAATGGTATGGACACTGATGATTCTATTAATTTCTTTGGAGAACCTATGGATGACGAAGATAAACTAGCTATCAAAGCGGCTTTAGAAGTTGCCGTAGAAATGAATAAAAAACGAGCTAAGCAGCGTAAAGCTGGAGATATTAAATAATAACTAATGTAATGTAGATTGTTAAAATAGAAAAACTAAATATAAAGGTGTGAAGACTTTGAACAAAGTCGATGAACTTATTAAAACATTTAAAACTAATAATCCATTTGAACTGATTACTGATTTAGGCTTTCAAGTAAAAGAACAATTTCTTGGTAAAACCACTTTGGGTATGACGATATCCACTGATGGTGAAAAATCCGTGATCATTAATAATGCGATTATAAATAATCAAAAATTATTTGTAGCAGCACATGAATTAGGTCATGCGGTTAATGACGAAATTTATTCCACTACTTTTTTAAGAAAGCAAAGCTTCGGTTTTCATATTCCTGAGATGGAGGCTAATGCCAATCGTTTTGCCTTTCAATTACTTATGTACAATATGGAACCTAATGAGTGCATTACCACTTATCGAATCTTGGATTATTTCCATTTGCCATATTCGATGGAGCGTTTTATTAATCCTAAAAAGATTCATTTTGCTTTATAGATTTTTGTAAACGTTATATGAAATTGTATTAATTGTTGAATTAAAGTATCATTTATAGTTTTTCATCGAAGGGGATGTGATGCATGAAAATAAAAACGCCTAAGCCGCTAACTTTAATTACCTTAGGCATTACGCTTTTACTATTATTAATATCTGCTATCTGTTGTTTTAGAACGTATAAAAATGTTAAATCATATATACTTCCTTATTTCTATACTAGCCATGAACAAGTTCTAGATAGTGCAGCTGAACATAAATTAACTAGTAGACAGCAAGATATGTTCATTGATTTTGGAGAAGATGTTGTAGATACTGCAGATGGAAAACAAGAATGGGACGATTTTGACGTTACAAGTCTGTACGTAGAAAAACTAAAAAAAGTTGGTGAATATAGTATAAGGTTTACGGTTAAACCTAATATTAGTAAACTGTTTAAGCCAACTTTAAGTACTAGTTTTCAAATAATAATTAAACAACCAGATAATCGAAAAGATAGCAAATTTCTGTATGCTGATTACAAATCAGACTTTTCAAAATACAAACATTGATACTTATGAGGGGGAATTATAAGTGCCAAGTCATAGATTCAATACAAATAGTCAACCGCAAGATAATAACCAGCAGTATTACCAGAATCCACAGCAACAAAACTATCAGCAACAAAATCAGTATCCACAGCAGCCTAATTATCAGCAAGCTCAACCTAGTTACCCAGAGCAACCTGCTAATAATTTTTCTCAAGCTTTTAACTATAATCAATTAGCTGCAAATAATATAATCTTTGAACAAGATAAAAAACCATTTTATTTTAGTTTAATTTGGTCATGGATATTATGGTTTATTCCATCAATTCCATTTTTAGTAAAATCATTAACCACACACACAACAATGGATTCAAATATGATAACCCAAGAAAGTGGCTGGTTAAATAAAAAATATATTACAGTAGATTTATACCGTGTAATGAACATTAGTGCTGATGATACTCTAATAAATGGCGGATCCTTAATTTTTCAAATGAGTAATGGACAAATTATTACATTGCGCTTAATAAAAAATCCAGGAGAAAAATTATCAATTTTAAGAAACATAGTTTTTGGCGCTAGACAACAACAAGGTGTTAATGTTCACGAAATTATGTAGTATTTATACGGGGGATAAAATGAATAATCAATACAATCCATATCAACAGCCACAATATCCTAATCAACAAAATAATGGTTATTATCAACAGAATAACCAGCAGTATCAGAATAATTATCAGCAAGTTCCAATTCAACAAAATTACAACAATTATCAAGGAACAAATGCAGGACAATCTTATTTTGATGGCGGTTTAGCCCAACAAGTTGGATATAGTATTTTAGGATTTCTTATAACCGTATTTACTCTTGGCATTTGTTTCCCCTGGGCATGTACAATGAAATATAATTGGGAAATTAAGCATACTGTTGTTAATGGATATCGACTGCATTTTAACGGTACAGCAATGCAACTTTTTGGAAATTGGATAAAATGGTGGTTATTGACTATTTGTACATTGGGTATCTATAGTTTCTGGCTAAAAATAAAACTAAAACAATGGATTACAAAACATACTTATTTTTAAACACACAGAAAAAGCCATATCTCCTAACTTTGGCGGGTCGAAGATATGACTAACGTGAAAAACATACATATGGTATGCGCTTTTCGTGTACCATTTTAACAAATAATTGGAGGTAAATTCAATGTTTAAATACAAAAAGAACCCCGCTATTAAAGAATACGTCACTAAAAATGGCGAAAAAAAGTATTGGTTTCAAATTTATTTAGGTACTGATTCAACTACCGGTAAGAAGAAAAGAACTTCACGGCGTGGTTTTAAGACCCCTGCTTTAGCTAATAAAGAGTATTTAAAATTATCAGCACAATTAAATAATAATTCTTTTAAACCTGATACTACATCAAATTTAACCTTTGCAAATGTTTATCAGCAATGGTTTGACAACTCTTACAAAGATACCGTCCAATCTAGCACTCTATATAAAACTAAACAGATCTTTGATTGCCATATTTTACCAGAAATTGGTAACATGAATATTAATCAAATTACCTCTGAATTTTTACAGCCAATTGTTGACCAGTGGGCAAATAAATACACTAAGCTAAACATTATTAGTCGATACGCCGATCGTGTATTTAAATATGCCTATACAATCAAAATTATTAGCGCCGATCCTTTTGACCACATTCTCTTACCTAAGAGAAATAAGCACCAAGCAATTAATCGCAAACCTAAAAATAACTTTTTTTCTACGACTGAACTGGAAAAGTTCACCAAATATTTAATTAACAATACTACAAGCGATAACAGTGGAAATATTGGATTCACACAAGCTGTGTTCTTTATAATCATGGCTTACACAGGAATGCGTAAAGGTGAGTTATTAGCATTAGAGTGGTCGGATATTAATCTTGATCAACAGACAATTGATATTAATAAAACGGTGGTTACTGATGAAAATGGTAAGCAGCGGACTCAGCCACCAAAATGGAACTCATTTCGCGTAATTTCCTACAATTCATTAATTGCTAAATATTTGAATGAATATCGTAAATATCAAAGCAACACTACTTTACTATTTCCTAATCAAGCTGGTACTTGGCGTAATCTAGGAAAACCTAATGTTTGGTTACGGTCAATTATTAATCAAGGAACTACCGACTTTCAAAAGATTTATCAAATGACCAAAGAGGATTACTATAAAGAGTTCGTTCACCAAATTACACCCCACGGCTTACGTCATACACATGCCACATGG
The DNA here is from genome assembly GCF_058107125.1 of Bombilactobacillus sp. ESL1202. NCBI lineage: Bacteria > Bacillati > Bacillota > Bacilli > Lactobacillales > Lactobacillaceae > Bombilactobacillus > Bombilactobacillus sp. ESL1202. Next base: position 155,325 of record NZ_CM176590.1, read on the forward strand.
ATATTTGAGAAGAATAATAGAATTACACCTAAGGCTGTACAACAACGCCTAGGTCACAAAAATATCTCTGTCACATTGGATATTTATACGCACGTAACTTCTGATCAAGACAAACTCTTAAATGACACTTTAGATATTGACTTCTAAGTGTCTTTTTTGACTACCCTTTAATTCTTAAAAGTGCCTATAAGCATTGATATATCAACAACTTCAAAAAAATTTTTGACTCACTTTTAGCTCACTAAACGAGCCATTTTCACTAATTTTTAACTCGTTCTTTAAATTTGACTACACTTTTGACTCACTTTGAATAGCAAAAATAGGCAGATATAGACTAAACAAAAATTCCAGATTGCTGTTAAATCAACAATCTGGAACATATAAACAAGTATAAAAAGTATTCTAAGGAGAGTACAGGATTTGAACCTGCGCGCCAATATTAATCGGTTCGCCGGATTTCGAGTCCGGTGCATTACCACTCTGCCAACTCTCCAAAATAGATAGATTAAATCTATCTAAAAAATAAATATTAATATTGCATTAAAGTAAACATATCATAATTTTTAATTTTATCACGACCATGTAATTCTGTCAATTCAATCATAAAAGCCGTGCCTACCACAATACCACCCAACTCTTCAACCAACTTGATTGTTGCAGCCAACGTACCACCAGTTGCCATTAAATCATCTACTACCAAAACACGCTGACCAGGTTTAACAGCATCCTTTTGCATATATAAAGAAGCTTGACCATATTCAAGATCATAAGAAACCGATACAGTTTCTCTTGGTAACTTTCCTTTTTTTCGTGCTGGTGCAAAGCCAATTCCTAATTTATAGGCTACTGGACAGCCAACGATAAATCCCCGTGCCTCAGGTCCCACAATCATCTCTGTTTGTCTTTTTTTAGCATATTCAGCAATTTGATTAGTTGCTTCAGCATAAACTTCGCCGTTATACATTAATGGTGAAATATCACGAAACAATATTCCCGGTTCTGGAAAATCAGGAACATTAGCTACGTACTTTTTAAAATCCATAGATTGAAAATTCTCCCCTAGTTAAATTATTTTTGTAATTTTATTATATATTTAATCAATTGTGTAAAATCAGAATCGATTAACATTTTTTTAATTAATAGTTGTTCTTGGTTATATTGATATAAAGAAGAATCTTCCAATTGCCGTGTCGGTAACGTCGGCGGCAATCTTAACAAGCCACTATTTATTGTAACAAATTTCAGTTCAGAAAACACTTTAATTATTAATTTAATTTGGTTTTTAGACAATTTTAAATAATTGGCTATTATTGGTAAATCCTGAACGCGTAAATTTTTATGCATCACTAAATATTTTAAGGCAATGTGCCATTGATTAGAATTAACCGCAACTGGCATTGGCTCATTCTCAAAGACAAAGACCAATTTAATAAATGGCGACAATCTTATTATTAATTCATTAAATTGCTTTAAGTTAGTGGGACAATCCATTAACACAACCGTTTTTAAAGCTGATAATTCAGCATCAAAATTTTTTGTTGGATAATTAAACCCATTTTTCAAAAATTGCTGACGATTTTTTTCCTGAAAAAACAGTAGCTCTGGTTCGGTAGTAACCTCAGCTAAATCAAGTTTTTGACGTAAATCGACAAATTGCTGCTTATTTTGTGTAATTTGCAGACGTTCTTTTTCCAAATTTAAATCATCAATTTTTAATTGTAAAACAGGTTGTCGATGCCAATTATTGGTCATTAAAGTTCCATATACAGCTTGAACTTGATTATTACGTAAAGTTGAAATCTTATCACCCCAATTAAATGCTAAACATTCTAATTGATGATCTAAAGAAAGTTTTAAATGATCATGATTTTTTTTACCTAAAAAATCAATTCCGGCTGCTTGAAAATCAACTACTTTAAAAATTGGTTGCGGATTTCCCTGACCAAAAGGTGCTAAACATTGTAATTGTTGATATAGGTCTAAAGATAAGTCCTTTAACCTAACCGTTAAATCATATTTTTGCTGTCTTTTTTGCGTTGGATCAATTGCTAAAGCTGCTGGTAATTGATTTAATTTTTGTTTCAAAGTTTCTAAATTTTTAAAATATAAAGTTAAACCACAAGCCTGAGCATGTCCACCAAATTTTCGATACAAAGATTTTTGTGTATTTAAAACAGTATATAAATCAAAACTTTCATTACTTCGTCCAGAACCAGTAGCTTGTTGATCAGAATCAATATTAAATACTAATGTTGGACAGCCACTTTGCTGTAAAACTTTCCCAGCAACCACGCCTAAAATTCCTTGATGCCAGCCTTTTTTGGCTAAAACTAAAATGTGATTACCAGCACTGATTTGCTCTTGCGCTTGTTGCCAAGCCTCATCAAAAACAGCTTTTGTTAAATCTTTACGCTGTTGATTCAATTGATCAATTTCCTTGGCTAGTTGATGCGCTTGGTCTTCATCCAAGGTCATTAATAACTGAACCCCCGTTTTAGCATTTGCCAAACGTCCTAGCGCATTTAAACGGGGGGCAATTTGAAAAGCTACATCCTCAGCAGTCAAATACTGCCAATTTAAATGTGCTACTTTTCCTAATTGTGCCAATCCAAGACGTTCTTGAGTTCTCATCTGTCTTAAACCAAAAGTAACTAAAACTCGATTTTCGCCAGACAATTCCATGACATCAGCAATTGTTCCCACAGCTGCTAAATCTAACAAATCAACTGGTACTTCGTCTAATAAAGCACTAGCAATTTTAAATGCTACACCAGCTCCACACAAATCAGGACAGGGATATGGATGATCTTGAGGAAATGCTGGATGAACAATGGCCAGTGCTGCAGGTAATTGTTTAGGTAAGGTATGATGATCAGTAATAACTACATCAACACCGTGTTTATTAGCATAGTCAACTTCGGAGACTCCCGTCACACCATTATCCACTGTAACAATTAGTTGCACTCCTTCATCAACAAATTGTTGGTAACGTTCCAAATTAGGACCATAGCCATCTTGAAAGCGATCCGGAATAAAATAATCGACTTGTCCTCCCAGCGTCATAATTGCTTCGGTCAAAATAGTCGTACTAGTAATGCCATCAGCATCATAATCACCGTAAACTAAAATCTTTTCGCCAGCCATAATTGCTTGCGTAATCCGCTCAACGGCTAATTTCATGTCATGCATTAGATATGGATCTGCCAATTGCTTTAAATTTGGTTGTAAAAATTGTTGAATTTTTTGTTGGTCATCATAACCACGTTGCTCCAATAATTGAACAACAAATAATGGCAATTTTAATTGCTGAGCCAGTTGCGTTACTGCAGTTTCTGGCGCAAGCGACTTTTGTTGCCACTGATACTTTAAGCTCAATATTATAACCCCTAATCAAAAATTGCTAGTGTAGCTCGATTGGCTACCCGCGATTTTACTAAATTTCCTTGGACAATCCAACGATTAGCACCACCATCAGCACAAGTAATTAGACTAATAATTTTCTGTCGTCCTTGATCATCAATTCGCCAAGTTGCCTTAGGTGAAATAACCTGCTTTAAAGTTACTTTATAGGTATAAACATTGGACAAGTCAGTTACATAAATCAAATCACCAATTTGTGCATCAGAAATCGGCGAAAATAAAGCCCCTTTTTGTGTCATATAATGACCTGCCAAAGCGTAATTTCCATGTCCCATTTTTTCATCGGGCTTCATGGTACCAGCACCAGTTGCTAAAGCATTATCATCAATGCCCTTCACGATTGGCAACTTTAAATTTACAGCCGGGATCGCAATTTTACCAATCATGGGAGCATTTTTTTGTACACTGGCTTTTGCTACTTGTTGTACATTTATGGATTTTACTTTGGAAAAATCAAAGGAAGCTGATTTTAAATTATTTTGTCTAATTTGTCTTTTAGTTAATGAAGTAATGCTCTGTTGTGATAACTGTTTCACCATATAAGACTTAATTTGACCATTGAAAATTAAGATTAATGCTATTACTAATACAATAATAGTTAGAAAATATTTCAAAAATTTTTTCATGAATTATTTTAACCTTTCCTTTTTATCTGAAGTCAAATTATTTTTAAATTAATAACATCATCGTTTAACTGTAAATTATTTATTTTTTTAAATCTTCATCATCCATTTGTAAAACAGCCATAAACGCCGCTTGTGGTACAGTAACACTGCCTACTTCTTTCATTCTTTTTTTACCCCGTTTTTGCTTATCTAACAATTTATTCTTGCGAGTCTGATCCCCTCCGTAAAGTGGACCGGTGACATCTTTACGATAAGCTTTGACAGTTGAACGCGCAACAATCTTATTTCCAATTGCTGCCTGAATGGCCACCTCAAATTGTTGTCGTGGAATAATGCCTTTTAATTTTTGAACAATTTGCCGACCGCGATTATAGGCAAAATCTTCATGCACAATAAAACTTAAAGCATCAACTGGTTGAGAATTAAGCAAAATATCCATCTTCACCATTTTTGAAGGTTGATAACCAATAATTTGGTAATCTAGTGAAGCAAAGCCTCTAGTATTAGACTTTAACGTATCAAAAAAATCATAAATAATTTCAGCTAACGGTAAACGATAGACGACGTTAACATGATAATCATCTAAATAATCCATCGTATCAAATTGTCCACGTTTACGTTGAGCTAATTCCATCACGGCCCCAACATAATCTTTAGGAACCATAATTTCTGCTTTAACCATTGGTTCTTGCACTTCTTTAATTTCCGAAGGATCAGGCATTTTTGAAGGATTATCAATAATTTTAGTAGTGCCATCAGTTAAAATCACCTGATAATTGACTGATGGTGCTGTCATGATTAAATCTAAGTTAAATTCGCGTTCCAAACGTTCTTGAATAACATCCATATGCAATAATCCCAAAAAACCTACGCGAAAACCAAACCCCAAAGCTTGCGATGTTTCAGGAACAAATTCTAGGGAAGCATCATTTAACTGTAATTTTTCCAAAGATTCTCGTAAATCACCATATTTAGCATTATCAACTGGGTACATTCCCGAATAAACCATGGGCGTAATTTTACGGTAACCGGCCAGCGCTGTTACAGTCGGATTATCAGCTAGCGTAATTGTATCACCAACTCGTGTATCTTGAACACTTTTAATACTAGCTGTGACATAGCCAACATCACCCACGCTCAAATTTTCTCGGGGAACAGCATGTGGTGACATTACCCCCACTTCTGTTACCTCAAAAGTTTTACCATTACTCATTAATTGAATCCGATCACCAACTCTAACTTGTCCTTCAAATATTCTGACACTTAAAACCACGCCGCGATAACTATCGTAAATTGAATCAAAAATTAAAGCCTTCAATGGTGCATTAACATCACCACTAGGTGCAGGAACCTCACTAACAATCCGCTCTAATAATTCTTCAATTCCCAGACCACTTTTAGCACTTGTCAATACTGCATTATCAGCGTCAATTCCAATCATGTCAGCAATTTCCAACTTAACCTTATCAGGATCAGCCGATGGCAAGTCCACTTTATTAATTACAGGTAAAATCTCCAAGTCATTATCCACTGCTAAATAAGCATTAGCCATTGTCTGAGCTTGAACACCTTGAGCAGCATCAACCACCAATAAGGCACCTTCACAGGCTGCTAAACTCCTAGATACTTCGTAAGAAAAATCAACATGTCCGGGAGTATCAATTAAATGAAAGGTATACGTATGTCCATCTTTTGCATGATAGTTTAATTCAACTGCATTTAATTTGATAGTAATCCCGCGTTCACGTTCAATGTCCATATCATCTAAAACTTGATTTTCCATATCCCGCTTAGCAACAGTATCGGTTAACTCCAAAATCCGATCAGCAATCGTTGATTTACCATGATCAATGTGTGCCACAATCGAAAAGTTACGAATATATTTTTGCTTATCTATCAAATTTGATTGTGTCATTTTCCAATATCCTCATTTTAACTTTGGTTCCGTTTTTTCTTTCATAGATTACTATAGCAAAAAAATTACTAATAAAAAAGCTAGTCTGCTTAAATTCACCTTTCTTTATTACACCAAAAAGGTTGAAACCATAAATACTTAGTTTACACGCTGAATGTTTTTTTCTGCGAGCATTTCGTCGACTATTAAAATTGATAATGATGGCATTAACGATAAGTTGCAAGATCGGTTAAATGATTATGATTTTGTTGATGAATTGAGCGAGTTATCTAAACAGTCATCATTATACGATAATAGCTATTTATTAATTTATACGAACGAAAATGCTGAAACGAAAGTAACAGTCGTTCCACCGTACAGTGCATTTATGATTTACGATGATTCAGTTGAACATAGACCATTAGAATTTGTACAGTATCAATTATCAGATGATAAAACAGTTGGTGTTATTTATTACTCTAATAAGTTAGTTCACTTTTCGGTTGATCATGAGTTAAAGGCGATTGATGAACAACCATTGTTATTTGGGACTGTGCCAGCAGTTGAATTTTATGACAATGAAGAACGAACTGGAATTACCGACGGTGTTAAGTCATTGATTGACTCATTGAATAAAACTTTATCAAACAAAGCTGATGATGTTGACTATTTTGCCGACGCCTATTTATTTATCAAAGGCTTTGAACTGCAAATGAAAGAGCAGTTAAGTATTAAAGATACTCGCTTGATTCAAGCAGTGGCTCAAAATCCAGACCAAGATGTTGATGTTAAGTTCTTAGAAAAACCAAACGCTGATGAGACGCAAGAACATTTAATTGACCGTATTACTAATTTGATTTTTCAAATTTCAATGGTGGCAAATATCAATGATGAAATCTTTGGCAATGCAACAAGCGGTCGTTCATTGGAGTACAAGCTGCTTTCAATGCGTAATCTTACGTCTAACAAGGAACGTAAATTTACAAAGCAGTTGCGTAAAGTCTTTGATTTGGTTGCTAAAACCGTAACGTTTGGCGTGGGTGATTTAGATTTAGGTCGTGAACTTGAATTTCAATTTGTACGTAATCTTCCAAATAATAACAGTGAAGACGCTGATACAGCTACTAAATTAAATGGTTTGGTTAGTCAAGAAACTTTATTAAGCACTTTATCAATTGTCAAAGATCCCAACGCTGAAATTGAGAAAATCCATGATGAGCAGAACACCAAAGTTCAACGGGCAGTAAATCGTCAAGCTAAATTTACTGGTTCTGATTCTGAACAATCAGATGATGAGTCTAACGATAAAGACGATGATCCAAGTGATAAGGATTAGCTACTATGACTGCTAAAAATAATTACTGGGAGAAACGCGAAAAAAATTGGATTAATTCCAATATTAAACAGGACCAGCAGTTTGATAAGGAGCTTGAAAAATACTACCAAGATGCGCTAAAGGATATTAATAACCAAATTAATCAGTTTTATATTAGCTATGCTAAAGCTGAACATTTGACGTTGAATGAAGCTATGAAAAAAGTTTCGCAAGCTGATATTGATAAACTTTCAAAAGAAGCTGCAACAATGGTGCCGAATAAAGACTTTAGTGATTATGCTAATTCTGAAATGAAACTTTACAATGCCACGATGCGAATTAATCGGTTGGAAATGATTAAGTCTCAGATTGGTCAAACGCTAGTTGAGCATGGTTCTAAGATTGAAAACACAATGAGATCTAAGTTAACTACTGCGTATCAAGACGAGATTAAGCGTCAAGCTGGAATCTTCAAGGATTATGTCAATCCTAAGAGTAAATTACAGAGTGATGCCAAAACGGTTGTTGATGCGTCATATCAAAATGCAACTTGGTCACAGCGATTGTGGAACTCAATGAGTGAGCTTCAAGCTACTATCGGTATTAATTTAAATGATGCTTTAGTTCAAGGATTAAGTTCTAGTAAATTAGAACATGAATTGATGCCTTTGATCAAAGATGATGTTCAAAATAAGATTTATGTAGCTCAACGACTGGCGCGTACTGAAATGGCAAGAGTTGAAGACCAAGCACAAATGGATAGTTTTAGACACTATGACGTTAAGTACGTTAAATGGATTGCTGAGCCAAGCGCTTGCAAGATATGTCGAGAAATTTCTGATACAGACGAAGGTATTTACCCAATTCAAGATGTGCCAGATATTCCAGTACACCCGAATTGTCGGTGTTCTAAAGCTGGTGATGCTAGACAAGAATTTGAAGATTACTTAGCAAATAAAAAGCGTAACCCAGCTGGTTTAGATGATGACGAGTTAAAAGCATTGTACGATTATAAGGGATTTAAATCTTATTACGTAAATTATTCTTTACGAAATAATATTGAATTAACTAATGAACAAAAACAATGGGTTAAGAAACTAGACAAAGCATTAGATAAATTACCTGAGTTTGACGGTAGCAAAACTGTTCTATATCGTTCATATCCGCAAATAACTGATGAAACATCCTTATATAAAATGTTAAATGAAATGCATGATACTGGAGAATATACATTTAAGCAATACATTTCTTCAAGCAAAGGAATTTACGATAAAAATGATAAGTTACGTTTTATAATCAAAAAATCACATTCTGGTCGTGATTTAAAAGGTTATAATGATGGTGAGCAAGAAGTATTATTTAAACGTGGTACAAAATTTAAAGTTCGTAAAATGACTTTTGATAAAGATAGTAAACCTACCGTGATTTTGGAGGAAATGTAATGACCAAAAAAAAATTATATTCAGATAGCCGTTGGCAAGGCCAAGTGGGAGAAATGGAATGTACGAAACAAGCAGTTATTACTCCCCAAATTAAAGCGGAGCATGATAAATTTATGAAACAGTTGCGCAAGGTTTGGCATTTAGATGAAAATGAAAATAAAATTAAAAAGTAACCGTTAATCTACACTAAAAATGTATTTCTGATGGGTAGATTGAATTTTAATCACTAGTCTGAATAATTATATTAAATTAACTAAAACGTCTTAAAACGAAAATTAAGGCGTTTTTATTATGCATAAAAATTGACCAAGCGTTAATGTCATTAAACTTTACGGATAGTGCAAGCATTGAGTCACTTTAAAAGCAATGGAAAGGAGTTTTAATTATGGATAAAGATTTAAAAATGAATTTGCAGTATTTTGCGGAACATGACGAACCAAAAGATGACCCGAAACCAGCTGAACCAGAGAAAAAATATTCTGATGCGGAAGTTGATCAGATTGTTAAAACACGTTTGGCCCGTGAAAAAGAGGAGCAAGCAGCAGAGATTAAGAAAGCTAAACAAGACGCCTTGGAGCAAGCAAAAAAGGAAGCTAAGATGACCGCCGACCAAAAACGGGACGCAGAGTTAAAAAAGTTGACTGATGCCAAGAATGAAGCTGAAAGTAAGCTCGCTCATATCAATTTATTAGATGCTGCCCGTTCGACTTTAAAAGAGTCCAACATTGATTTAACTGCTGATGAATTGGAATTAGTGGTTGGTGCTGATGAAGACACGACCAATCAGAATATTGAGGTCATTAAAAGCATGGTCGAACGGTTATCAGGTCAAGTCAAAGATGAGTTATTGAAAGGTTCAACACCAAAGAGTGCAAGTTCAAAATCCACAGTTACGATTGAACAATTCAATCAAATGAGTAGTCAAGAACGGTCGGAGTTATTTAAGAATGACCCTGAGGCGTTCAACAAATTAGTAGGAGGAATTTAATTATGGCAAATGTTCAAACAATGTTAGCGGATTTAGTGGATCCGCAAGTATTAGCACCAATTATTTCATATAATTTAAAGAATGCGTTGCGTTTTACCCCGTTAGCAACTATTGATAATACCTTGAGTGGAGTGCCAGGAGACACATTAACAATGCCCGCCTTTGGTTACATTGGTGATGCGCAAGACGTACCTGAAGGGCAACCTATTCCGGTTAATAAATTAGGTACTACTGATAAATCAGTCACGGTTAAAAAAGTTGGTTTGGGTACTTCAATTACTGATGAAGCAGTATTGAGTGGCTATGGCGACCCCGTTAAAGAGTCAACTAATCAATTAGGTTTAGCTTTAGCCAATAAAGTTGATGATGATTTATTGGCGGCGGTCAAGATGGGTACACAAACCGTATCAATGGCAGCTACTGTTGCTGGTATTCAATCAGCGTTAGATATTTTCAATGATGAAGATACCGCACAAGTAGTCTTAGTTGTGTCACCGAAAACGGCTAGTGCCTTACGTACCGATGCTGTTAAACAGAAAATATTATAAATACGTAAATTGCAATAATAAGTTAGCCACTTAATTGTAAAACTTACGTTTTCTGTTCTAAATCTCATTAATCTAACAACTATCTAAAACAAGTTGATGCGATTGTAGATGCAGTCATTGGTTCTAAACCTCATTGATCTAACAACTATCTAAAACTGCTAATTCTCTGGCACTGTTGCGTGCCTTGTTCTAAACCTCATTGATATAACAACTATCTAAAACTCTCAATCATTTATCGAAGATGTATGGAAAGTTCTAAACCTCATTGATATAACAACTATCTAAAACTAATTGAAGAAGCTGGTTCTGGAGATGCCTGTTCTAAACCTCATTGATATAACAACTATCTAAAACACCGTATATCGTTGCTATATCAAAGGCTGAGTTCTAAACCTCATTGATATAACAACTATCTAAAACTTTGTTACCCTCCAATAATTCAGGACTTTCGTTCTAAACCTCATTGATATAACAACTATCTAAAACTTATGTTTTAACCACTGGTAAAAAGCCGCAGTTCTAAACCTCATTGATATAACAACTATCTAAAACATGGCACAGAATTTATGATTAAAGACCAATGTTCTAAACCTCATTGATATAACAACTATCTAAAACAAACAATGGACGATATCCCGACAAGAGCATGTTCTAAACCTCATTGATATAACAACTATCTAAAACTTCTAATGCCTTGGCAAGTATCGGAATCGCGTTCTAAACCTCATTGATATAACAACTATCTAAAACAGGAAGAATAATGAGTGCACAAGAAAACGCGTTCTAAACCTCATTGATATAACAACTATCTAAAACGTGAAGATTACGCAGTGTTTGATAAACCAGGGTTCTAAACCTCATTGATATAACAACTATCTAAAACAGTCATAATCGCCAATTCGACCATTTAGCCGTTCTAAACCTCATTGATATAACAACTATCTAAAACCGATTTTTTATAATCTAATTTTAATTTAGTTGCTAATACTAATCAACAAGATCTTCATCAATATAGTAGAATTGCACTCCTTGCGGGATTCTAATTAAATCCGGAGTTGCAAATTCTATGACAACGAAAATTAAATTTAACTCACTAACTAATTGATTTATTTCAGATAGTCACTGTAGTTCTAGGTAATTAGCGAGATTACAAACCACAGATATTGTTTTGAGATAACAAGTCTCATGAACCTTTAGAACTGTTTCTATTATAGCATAATGGGTCTAATAATAATTTATGATCTAGATGTAAATTAACTAGTTTGAGTAACTTCTTTAAATTTTCATCGAAATCAATTCCTAGTGGTAAGTATTCTAACAATAAAGACTCTTGTAGTATTGCTTCTAAATTATGGAAATCAGTAATAATTCGATTATGGTTCACTTTATCTAAATTTTCAATGTAGCTTTTAACAATTTGAACAAGATATTTTATTAGTAATCTCACCACTTAAATAAGGGATTACCTCTGATTACATTGCTTCAACTTGATTAGGTGTTAAATAATTGAGACTACTATTATGAATTCTTTGGTTATTATAAAAACATTCAATGTATTTAAATACAGCAATTTTTGCTTCCTCAAAAGTTAGGTAATTATGCAGATATCCCCCTTACTTTTTTAATGAAGCATGAAATAATTCAATCGTAGCGTTGTCATATTAATATCCCTTAGATGCCCTTAAACCAATCATAAATTTCTTCAATACGTTTTTTGAAAGCTAAATAACGTTGTTTTCGTTGGAAAATCTTATATTGCAAAGCGTTATAATACGTTGATCTGGGACTGTCTAATACCTAACAGATTTAAATAATGGAATGCTGCTTTTGATTGACACACAGCTCAGTTTGACAATCATTAACACTTACTTTTTTGCGAATATAGTTAAGGCTTTTTTTTAAAATATCATTTTCACTTTCTAGTTTGGTTACTTGTTTTTTTAAGGCTAAAAAATCAGCTTGATAAATACCTGTTTCTGAATCTTTTTGATAAAGTTTAATCCATTTATAAATTGTTGCTGATGCTAAACCATATTCACGTTGTAAGTCAGTTACTGAAGAACCCTTTTCATAAAAGTCGACAACTGTTTTCTTAAAGTCTATAGAATATTTTTTTCTATTCATGTTTGGTCATTCCTTTCCTTTTCAGTTCCGAAAAAATGTTTGGATGTTACAGTAGTATCATTGGCATTAAAATATAGACCACTGGTACTATTTTTTAATTTCATCAAATAGAAAATTAAATGTTCCATCAATTTTTAATTTGTCAGGATAGGTATCTTTTAGCGATTTTATAAAATCCAATGGTTAATGCAAATATTAAAAGTAAGTTTTCATCATTGCGAAAGAATACTAGGAAGCTATTAGCTTTTTGATATTCACTACTGATGTAGTATTTTTACTAGCTTTGATTTATAATCAATTGCAAAAATCCAGAAATTAATTTTTGTAAGATTTAAAAAGTTCAATACATAGTAACTGGCGATGATTAACAGTTTAACAGATACTGTTTTAATAATATCCTTTTTCGATACCAATAATCAATATTACTTTTAAATCGTTTTTACTTTTGTCATGATTATTACTTTTGATTTTAGTGTATTCTCAAGCTTTTAACACATGCTAAATAAGCTTCTTTGATAATTAATTTTTTGAACTAGTCTAGTATTGAGATCTTTCTGGTACACTCCAAAAAGATCCTTAACTTGAAAATGAACCAGTTTCTAAAACCATCACTCGAACTCGGCCGTTTAATGCATTTGATCTTACGGTTCCCCCTCTAATGAGTCGTTGCTGTAAATGATAACAGCAACTATCCGCAACAGCGTTTAAGTCCTTTTTAAGAGTTTTCAGTCAACAGTTTTTGACGACTAAATTGTAACATAGGGAGGCAATGTTACAATTTAGTCGTCTAAACCTATTGAAAGAAGGAAAAAACAATGCCCTTAGATAATTATTCTACCAGTTTAATTCTTGGAATTAAAGATCAAAACATTAATTTTGAATCTGTTAAGCGTCAATTTATTAATGGTAAGAGTGCTTTGGTGTTTCATGCTACTTTATCTTATCCTCTAAAACGTTGTCCTAATTGTGGTTTTACTGGAAACATAGTTAAGTATGGAACTATAAAAGTTCGTATTTTACTACCAGACAATCACTGTCAATTATCATATCTAGTTCTAAAGAAACAACGATTTTTATGTCGACAATGTCATTCCACAACAGTCGCGCAAACTGATATTGTCAAACCACATTGTCATATTGCCCTAAATGTTTATCGTTGTGTAACCCTGGCTGCACGCAAAAATCAGTCACTCAAAGATATTGCCCAAAGATATAGTGTTTCAGCCACCACTGTGCAAAATGTCTTAAACCAAAACTATCAGCGATTGTTAGGCTATCCAACTTATCGTTTACCTAAACATCTTTTGTTTGATGAATTTAAAGCTTTAAAGAATTATAGTTTTATCTTGATGGATGCCAAAAGTCACCGTTTATTAGATACCTTACCCACCAGATTAACTAAAGATCTGAAACACTATTTTGAACGGTTTTCTTTAGAAAATCGGCAACAAGTGCAGACCATTGTCGTTGATTTGAATGCTGCCTATATTAATTTTATTCCCAAACTATTCCCGAACGCAGAAATCATCCTTGATCGTTTTCATCTAGTACAAATGGCTAATCGGTCACTGAACTCCATTCGTAAACGGGTAATGGAAGGCTGTGTCCACAGGAGTCGTGACTATTGGATCTTAAAAGGTTATTGGCGGCTGTTTTTAACTAATTTTGAAAATTTGGAAGCTAAAAAAATGAATTATCAAACCAAAGTTGGTTATTATGACACGCAAGTCAATTTATTGCATATTGGTTTAGCCTTAGACTGTCAGTTTCAAGCTGCTTATGAAGTTTACCAACAGCTATTAACCGCTGTGAAAACGCGAAATGCTCATCTTTTGAAAACTATTTTGAATGACTATCGACCTCTGCATAATGAGATGGACCAAACAATTAAATCATTGCGTAAGCATTTAACAGCAGTTCTCAATAGTTGTCGCTATGAGTACAATAATGGTGCTATCGAAGGTCTGAATAGTAAGATCAAGAAAATCAAACGAACTAGTTATGGTTTTCGCAATTGGGATAATTTCCGCTTACGCATTAAACTGGAATGTTTACCCACTTTACAGATTTAACGATAACAATTAAATAATTTTTAAAAGCCCAACAGCTTGGGTACCTTTAAGATACCCAAAAATAGCTTAGAATTAAAAAATGACGACTGAAAAGTAAACAAAAAAAACTAACTAGACCAATTACTAATCTAGTTAGCTAAAAAATTAATTATCAACACTGCTTTACATAGAACCGAAATTAATCATCAACACTCAATATTATAGAATCTTAATAATCTAATTAGCTAAAAATTAATTATCAATACAGCTTTGCATATCACTATATTTACTATTCCAACCTTTTTGTCTATTATTTAAATTTATCTTTCATATTGTCGCGCATGCGTTCGAAAAAACTGCGATCCTGTTCTTTAACTTTAGCACCACCTAGTTGTGCAAAAGTTTGTAGCGCTTCTTTTTGCTTTTCATTCAAATGCTTCGGTGTAACAATTTCCACTTTTACTTGTTGGTCACCAACACCGCCGTTTAATCGTGGAGCACCTTGACCTTTTAATTTAAAGACTGTTCCGGATTGAGTTCCCGCAGGAATGCGCAATTCAACTTGCCCCCGAACAGTTTTCACTTTAATTTCATCACCCAAAGCCGCTTGTGGAAATGAAATTGCTTCATGTGAATAAATTGTCGCATCTTGACGTTGAAATTGTTTACTTGGTTCAACTTCAAAAGTAACAAACAAATCACCATATGGTCCCTGGTTAGAACCGGCAGCACCTTGACCATCTAAACGCATCCGCTGTAAATTATCAATCCCAGCTGGAATATCAATTTCAACTGCATGACTACGCGTGATTTTTCCGCGACCATGACAAGTAGGACATTTCTCCTCAACTTCTTGTCCTGTTCCGCCACAAACATCGCAAACTTGTTGACTTTGCATCATTCCTAATGGCGTTCGTTGATTGACAGTAATCCGTCCGCTTCCGTGACACTTATGACAAGTTTTAGGACTGGTACCAGGCTTAGCACCCGTTCCTTGACAAGTTGAACATTGTTCACTGCGATTATAGTGAATTGTCTTTTTGCCGCCAAAAATTGCTTCTTCAAATTTAATTTTTAAGCGATATTCTAAATCTGATCCCTTACGTGGAGCAGTAGGATCTGCTTGCCGCCGACCACCCCCAAAAAAGGAATCAAAAATATCTCCGAAATCACCGAAGCCATTGGTATCAAAACCACTAAAACCTTGTCCGTTACCAAAACCACCTGCTTGCTGATCAGTGGAACCGTATTGATCAAACTGCGCTTTACGTTGTGGATCCTTCAGAATTTCATAAGCTTCATTAACATCTTTAAACTTTTTTTCCGCATCTGGTGCTTTATTTAAGTCAGGATGATATTTTTTAGATAATTTTCGGTAGGCTTTTTTAATTTCATCTTCCGAAGCGTTGCGGTCGACACCTAAAGTTTCATAAGGATCCATTTCTCACCCTAGCCTTTCTTTCAATCCTAAAATTAAGCTGACTTTAATTGGTACCATAAATTGGGATAATGCTCAAATTTTCCGCAATTTAATTTACAGATAACTCAGACAAATGACGAAAGTTAAACTTCAACCTTCGTCATTTCTCCCTATGGTTAAAACCAATTATTAATTTAAATTATTTATCGTCCTTATCTGGATCAACTTCTTTAAAGTCACCATCAACAGTACCATTATCGTCTTGAGATTGGCCCTTGTCACTATTATTACCACTAGCTTGTTGTGCATCTTGTGCTTGTTGATACAATTTAACTGATAAGTCTTGAACAATTTTATTCAAATCATCTTTTTTAGCTTTCATTTCTTCCAGGTCATTATCTGATTGGGCTTTCTTCAAAGCTTCCTTAGCATCATTGGCTTTCTTAATTTCATCTTCAGAAACTTTACCTTCAAGATCTTTTAAAGTCTTATCAGTTGTAAAAATTAATTGATCTACTTCATTACGCAAGTCGGCTTCTTCTTTACGTTTCTTATCAGATGCTTCATTTTCTTGAGCTTCTTTTTTCATCCGCTCAATTTCTTCATCAGATAAGCCCGAAGAACTCTTAATAGTAATCTTTTGTGATTTACCAGTTCCTAAATCTTTAGCTGAAACATTAACAATCCCATTTTTATCAATATCAAACTTAACTTCAATTTGTGGAACCCCTCTTGGTGCTGCTGGAATATCAGTTAATTGGAAGCGACCTAAAGTTTTATTATCAGCTGCCATGGAACGTTCACCTTGTAAAACATGAATATCAACAGCTGGTTGATTATCAGCAGCCGTTGAGAAAACTTGTGACTTGCTGGTTGGAATAGTAGTGTTCCGGTCAATTAGCTTAGTTGAGACACCACCCATGGTTTCAATTCCTAGAGATAATGGTGTTACATCTAATAAAACCACGTCTTTCACATCACCAGTAATGACGCCACCTTGAATAGCAGCACCTAAAGCTACAGCTTCATCAGGGTTAATTGAATGATCCGGTTCTTTGCCAGTCCATTGTTTAACGGCTTCTTGAACGGCTGGAATTCGCGTTGAACCACCATTTAAAATGACCTTATCAACTTCTGAGCTACTTAAACCAGCATCTTTTAAAGCATTTTGAACTGGAATTTTAGTCCGATCAACTAAATCAGCTGTTAGTTCATTAAATTTAGCTCGTGATAATGTTGTTTGTAAATGTAAGGGACCAGCAGGGCCAGCAGAAATAAATGGTAAGCTGATTTCAGTCTCAGTGACACCAGATAAATCTTTTTTCGCTTTTTCAGCAGCATCTTTCAAACGTTGTAAAGCCATTTTATCTTGTGACAAGTCAATCTGGTTTGTGGCTTTAAAATCAGCAATTAACCAATTCATAATGGCATTATCAAAGTCATCGCCACCTAAATGAGTATCACCATTAGTTGACAAAACCTGGAACACACCGTCACCTAACTCCAAGATTGAAACATCAAAAGTTCCGCCCCCTAAATCATAGACTAAAACTTTTTCATCAGCATCACTTTTATCCAAACCATAAGCAAGAGCAGAAGCTGTTGGTTCATTAATAATTCGTTTAACATCCAATCCAGCAATCTTACCAGCATCTTTAGTTGCTTGCCGTTGTGAATCATTGAAATATGCTGGTACAGTAATAACTGCTTCTGTAACTTCTTCTCCCAAATATTTTTCAGCAAAGTTTTTAATATACTGCAAAATCATCGCTGAAATCTCTTGTGGAGTATAGTCCTTACCTTCAACGTTAACCTTATAACCAGCTTCACCAATATGACGTTTAATTGAAGAAATAGTATTCGGGTTAGTAATAGCTTGCCGTTTAGCAACTTCACCAACTTGAGTTTCACCATCTTTAAAAGCTACTACAGATGGTGTTGTCCGACCACCTTCTGGATTAGCAATAATTTTGGGATCGCCACCTTCTAAAACAGCAACAGCTGAATTCGTGGTTCCTAAATCAATTCCAATAATTTTTGACATAAAATTAAACCTTCCCTTATTTTACTTGTTTTGTTCTTTTAATTATTGTGCAACAACAACCATACTTGGTCGTAAAACTCGATCCTTTAATTGATATCCAGCTTGTAAAACTTGAACTACCGTTTCACTAGGATGATCATCATCAGCTGGTACTGTTTGCACCGCTTGGTGAATCGTTGGATCAAATTTTTCATGCAATGCTTTAATTTCCGTAATATCATTTTCTGCTAAAGCTTGTTTAAGATGTTTTAACACCATGTTCACACCTTGTAACAAACTATCATTAGCTGAATCATTAGTACTAGATTGTAAAGCACGTTCCAAATTGTCAATTGATGGTAAAATTGCCATCGCTAACTTTTGACCATCATATTTAATCAAATTAGCTTGATCTTGCTGATTATGCTTTTTAATATTTTGAATTTCTGCTTGCGCCCGTAATTCTCGATCTTGGCTAGCTTTTAATTCTTTTTCTAAATCTTGATTTTTATCTAATAACTTATCAACTACACTATCAGAATCCTCAGCGGTAGCCGGCTTTGTTTTTCTATCCTCAACCGTAGCAGTTTTATCAGTCACTTTCGAATGATCTGACTGCTTTTTTTCTGAAGGAAATTCTTGTGGATCCATTTTTGAATCAGTCATAAGCCTACCTCCTAGCCTGAATTACCATTTAATTCTTGAAAATAGTCAATCAATCGCTTAGCCAACTCATAACGTAAAGAAGCAATTAAGCCAATCACTTGTGAATAAGGCATGTTAGTTGGTCCCAATAACGCAATTAAACCGTCACCGTGACTGCCAACACTATATTTAGCGGTAATTAAACTATAGTTATTTAAAATTTGTGGTGCTAATTCAGCTCCTAAATGAACTCTAATGCCTTGATTGTCAGACTCATTATTAAAATTATGATCTAGGCCTAAAAGCTTTGTCAAATCATCGTCGTTTTCAAATAGGGAATAAAGAGTTTTTAAATTATCACTATTACGAGCATCGACGTAATTAAATAAATTTGACTTACCATCAACAAAGAAGTGATCAGCAGCCACTTTTGCTAAAATATCATCAAAAATAGTCAAGAAACCGTTTGGTGTCTGCAAATATTGAGCAACCAATTTAGGAAAATCCGTCTTTAAACGTTGTGAAACGTCACTTAAAGTCTGCCCCACTAATTGATCATTAATAATTCGCACTACTGCTTCCAAACGATCTGCTGACAAAGTGGAATCCAAGCGATAAACCTGATTATAAACCGAACCATCGCTCGTAACCATAATTGCCATCACTTGGTTATTACCTAGTGCCACCACCCGGAAACCTGTTAAAACTGTATTATCACTTTCTGGTCCTAAAGCAATTGCGGTGTAACTAGTCAAGGTTGACAAAATTTTCGCAGATTGAGCTACAATTTCATCAATTTCATTAAATTGCTGTTTAGCAAAATCAGAGTGAATAATCTCTGACGTTTGTTCAGAAACATCAATCGGTTCTAACAAATGATCTAAATAATAACGATATCCACTAGCCGATGGAACCCGACCAGAAGACAGATGAATTTTTTCAATTAGACCAACACTTTCCAAATTAGCCATATCATTACGAATAGTCGCCGAACTAACATGAATAGGCAAACGCTCCATTAAAGCTTTAGAGCCGATTGGCTGACCTGTTTCAATGTATTGCTGAACAATTGCTTTTAAAATTGCAGCTTGACGATCAGTTATCAAACTAAATCACCTCGCTCTTAGCACTCTATATACATTAGTGCTAACAATGTTAAATATAGCAAGCTATTAGCACTATGTCAAGTTAGTTGCTATTATTTTCTGAAATAATTTTGCGTGGCTTGCTGATCTTTTACCAATTGTCCAATTAAATCCTGACCACCAGCAAATTTGACTTCTGGACGTAAATACTTTAACCATTCGATTCGTAAATCTTGATCGTAAAGATTAGCATCAAAGTCTAAAATATTAGCTTCAATGGTTAATGGATTATCACCACGCTTAAAAGTAATATTACGCCCAATCGAAGTCATTGCTGGCCACCATGTTTGACCGACTAAAACGCGAGTAACATAAACACCAATGCTAGGAACAAATTGGTTCGGTGTCAATGCCAAATTAGCCGTGGGAAAACCTAGTTTTCGTCCCATTTGATAACCATGAACTACTAAACCATGATTTTGGTAATTATATCCTAATAACAAATTCGCTTTTTGAATTTGATCATGACTTAAATATTGTCGAATGTTAGTTGAAGAAATTTTCTCCTTGGCAAAATTTAAGGATGGGATTTCCACAACTTCAAATCTTTGCGCTACTAATTTTCGTAAATACGTCATTGTCGCTATTTTTTTAGGACCAAAAGTCCAATCAAAGCCCGCAACAAGCGTTGAAATATTTAATTTTAATAAAAAGTCTTCAACAAATTGCTCAGGTGCCAAATGCGCTAAAATTGGATTAAATTCAACCACATAGACCACATCGACTTGTAATTGTTCAAGTAGCTCTAACTTACGTTCAAAGGGTGTTAAATACTGATAGCCACCATTAGTTAATAATTGTGGTTGATAAACTTCCACCGGATGACGATCAAAGGTTAAAACTGCTGCTAATTCTTGCTTAGTATGAGCTAAACGAACCGCGGTTTTAATTAAATTCTGATGACCTAAATGAACACCATCAAAAAAACCTGCTGCAATTACTTGCCGATCAGGCATTTTTAAATCAGTTATAAAAGGATACTTTAATACTTGAACTTTCACTATTTTCACCTATCATTTTTTAAAAGCATTAACTGAGGAACATAGCGCTGATTAATTTGCTGATAGACGGCTTTAACAATTCCTTGCCAAGTTAACAGCACTTTTAGATCTGTTAAATCTAACTTCAAGCTGCCACCATTTTTAACTATTAGCCACTGCTGTTCAGTCAATTCTATCACTGGCAATTCATCTTTAAATGCTGTTACTATTGGTAAACAAAAGTCTAGTTGCTGCTGAGCTATTTGCGCTGCCACCTGTTCTAAAGTGTATGTTTGTTCAATTGAAAAGCCTCCACCAAAAGTTCGCGTTAAACGACTCATATGTGCCGGCAAGTTGAAATATTGACCTAATTGCACCGCCAATGTACGAATATAAGTCCCTTTAGTGCAACGAACCTGGAAGTCAAATGTTTGTTGACTTTGATCTGCAATAAAACTAGAAGTTCCCAATAATGTAAATTGCTTAATCGTTACCTGTCTAATAGGCCGCTGAACTTCTTGGTTGGCACGTGCATATTCGTATAATCGCTTACCGTTGACTTTGACTGCTGAATACATCGGTGGTTGTTGATTGATAGTGCCAGTTAAACTTTGCATTCCTAATTTAATTTGTTGATCTGTAATCGGTTCTAAAATCTTTTTTTGAGCAATCATTTCACCACTGGCATCTTCTGTCGTCGTAGCAGTCCCTAAAGTCACTTGCCCTTGATAAATCTTATCAGAATTTAAAAGCCAGTTAACTAATTTAGTGGCTTGACCGACACAAATTACTAAGACCCCATCAACATCAGGATCTAAGGTACCTGTATGACCAATTTTTCGCTCATGAAGTAACCGGCGCAATTGATAAACACAATCCGCACTAGTTATACCACGAGGTTTATATAAGGGGATAATACCATTCATTTGATAGCCTCATTATCTAATCTAATATTCAGTATAGCATTGCACCATAAGACAAAAAAGAGACTGGGACAATAAGGGTAATGATCGTATTCTATTTAGAATTAGACGAACATTAATTCATTATTGCGTTCCAAAAGTTAGTAGTTGGTTACCACAACTTTTGTTCCAGCCTCTAATTTAATTTAAAAAATTTGATTCCTGTCGAGCTTATTAGTCAGATTCATGTAAATGACGTAATAATTGATCAATGTGTTCTCCGTAGCGAATCGAATCATCTTGCTTAAAAATTAAATCGGGAGTTTTATAAATTGATAAACGATGTCCTAGTTCTCCGCGAATCAATCCTTTAGCTTTATTTAAACCAGCTAAGGCTTTTTCAGACGCACTAGCTGTATCAGACAAGATACTAAAGTAAATTGTTGCTTGTTGTAAATCACCAGTAACTTCCACTCCAGTAATTGTTATCCCATCAACACGCGGATCACGAACTCGTTTTAACAAAATATCATTCACTTCTCGTTGAATTTCTTGTTCAACTCGACCAACACGATATTTCATTGTACTTCCTCCTATTTAACAGGCACTTCTTGCATAATATAAGCTTCGATTTGATCGTCAACTTTAATATCGTTATAGCCTTCAATCATTAAACCACATTCAAAGCCTTGCTTAACTTCTTTAGCATCATCTTTGAAACGTTTCAAAGATGCCAATTTGCCTTCATAAATAACAATACCGTTTCGGATCAAACGAACACCACTGTCTTTTTGAATCAAACCTGTATCAACTATACAGCCTGCAATGGTTCCCAATTTTGAAACTTTATAAGTCTCACGAACGGTTAAGTTACCAGTTACTTTTTCTTCGTAAACTGGTTCTAACATTCCCTTCATAGCAGATTCAATTTCATCAATTGCATTGTAGATCACATTATGCAAACGAATATCAACATTTTCGCTATCAGCTTGTGATTTAGCTTGAACCGTTGGACGGACATTAAAACCAATAATAATTGCATTACTTGCCGAGGCTAAAGTAACATCACTTTCATTAATTGCGCCAACAGCAGCGTGAATAATATTAACCCGGACACCTTCAACTTCAATTTTTTCTAAGCTATTGCGTAAAGCTTCAACTGAACCTTGAACATCACCCTTGATTACGACATCAACCTTTTTCATGTCATTTTGTTTCATAGTATCAAACAAATTATCTAGGGTAACGGCGTTCGTCCGTTTACGTTCTTCAATTTGTGCCCGCTTAGCCCGTTCTTCACCAGCCGCACGCGCCGTCTTTTCATCTGCAAAAACTACAAACTTATCAGCAGATTGAGGAACTTCATTTAAACCAGTAATCATCACTGGTTGTGAAGGTAAGGCTTCATCAATTTGGCGACCCCGATCATCTGTCATGACCCGTACACGACCAAAAGTATTCCCAACAACAATTGGATCGCCTTTGTGCAAGGTCCCTTGTTGAACTAACAAACTCGCTACTGGACCACGTCCCTTATCCAAACGTGCTTCAATTACAGTTCCAACTGCCTTTTGTTCAGGATTAGCTTTTAATTCCAAAACGTCAGCTTCTAATAAAATCATCTGTAACAAATCATCAATCCCAGTACCTTGTTTAGCAGAGATATTGGCAAAAATTGTATCGCCACCGTAATCCTCCGGAATTAAACCATAATTCATTAATTCTTCGGTAACATGCTGGGGATTAGCATCTGGTTTATCAATCTTATTAATCGCAACAATAATCGGATCGTTAGCGGCTTTAGCATGATTAATCGCTTCAATGGTTTGTGGCATAACACCATCATCCGCTGCGACTACTAAAACTACAATATCAGTAATATCTGCACCCCGAGCACGCATATTAGAAAAAGCAGCATGTCCAGGAGTATCCAAGAAGGTAATTAAACGGCCATCTAATTGGACCTGATAAGCCCCAATATGTTGCGTAATACCACCTGCTTCACCCGCTGTTACATGGCTATGACGTAAATGATCTAATAATGTGGTCTTACCATGATCAACGTGACCCATAATTGTCACCACTGGCGGACGATTAGTTAAATTATCAGTATTTTTAACTTCATCTTCAAAGAAGGTATCTAAATCAGTAATATCTTCTTCAATTTTTTCTTGCGCTTCAATATTATAATCAGCTGCTAAAATTTCAATCGTATCTTTATCCAAAGATTGATTTTGATTAACCATAACACCTAACATAAATAACTTCTTCACAATTTCTGCTGGCTCACGATGCAAAATCTTGCCTAAATCTTGTGCGTTCATCCCAACCGAATATTCCAAAATTTCTGGTAATGGTCGTTCTTTACGTTGTGGCATTGGCTTTTTAGGTTGACTAGCTTGCTGTTTACGTAACTTACGCTTATTTTTATGCTTCGGACGATTACGATAATCAATATGTTCATTCTTTCGGCGATTATTAGTAAACTCATGTTGACGTTTATTGTCAGTTGCTGGTTTTGCCGCAGTATTAGCAGTAGTAACGGTACTATTAGTACTATTAGTTTTTGCTACAGTTGGTTTAACATTTGAACGCTGATTAGTAGTATTAGTACTACGATTAGAATTTTGATTAGTTTTACGTCCGTTAGAACTATTGGTGTGCTGCGGACGCTGTTGCGAATGTTGCTTTCGTTCATTATTACGTTTAGCTCTTTGCTCATTTTGACGGCGTAGATGATCGCGTTCTTGTTCAATAGACGCAACTGAGGCCTGAGCGTTTTGCCGATACTGAGCTAAATGCTTACGTCCAGCACTAGCACGATTCATCATGGAAGAACGATGATCATTCGTCGTATTCCGATTCCGGTTATTTCGCTGATTATTCCGAGAATTATTGTTGCGATTTTGGTTTGCATTACGATTCTGATTGGAATTACGATTATTATTGCGTTCACCAACTGAATGTGGGTGATTATTGTTTACATTATTACTAGAATTAGAGCGATTATTATTGGAATGTGGATGATTTTTCTTATTATCATTGGGTTTGGGCGAATGCCGAATAGCTGTGACTTTGATTTTTGTTTTTCCTTTACTTTTAGCATCAGCAGCATTTTTACCTGCTGTGGTATTGGTCTTATTTTGGTGCGAATTATTAGCCGCACGTACAATCTTAGATAGATCATTTAACTGTTTGTCATCCAACACAGCCATGTGGGATGAGATTTCCATATGATGCTTGCGGGCTAAATCCACCAAATCTTTACTTGGAACATGGAGCTCTTTTGCTAGTTCATAAACTCGTTTCTTTCCCATAAATTCACGCTCCTTAATTATTTTTCGTTAACTCTTGAAATCGTTTAGCAAAGCCTTGATCGGTAATAGCAATTGACTTGGTCGCTTGACCAATAGCTTGACTTAATTGTTCGGAACTAAAAGTTTGATCAAAATTGATGGCTTGACGTTTAAGGGTTGTTTGAAATGATTTTTGAGCAACTGCGCCAGTATCATTGGCTAAAAAAACAAAATAAGCTTGTTGTTTTTTGACTGCTATTAAAACTAATTCTTGACCACTGATAATGCGTCGTGCTCGTTTGGCTAATCCTAAAAGGTTTAGAATTTTCTGTTGCTTGTTCAATGTTTTTTACCTAATTCACCAAACAAATCTAAACGTGCCTTTTGATGATCAACATACTCATATAATTCTTCATAAAAGTCAGCAGATAAATCTGTTTGTAAAATCTTATCCAATTTATGTTCCTTTTGCGCCTGCTTAACAGCAATTGGATCTAACCCGACGTAAGCACCGCGACCAGGTTTTTTACCAGTTTCGTCAACACTAACTTCACCCTGCTTATTACGAACAATCCTTACTAGCAAGCGTTTGGGCGCCATCTCATTAGTTAAAACATCTTTTCGCATTGGAACTTTTCTAGTTTTCAAACAACCACCACCTTTATCTATTTTTAATCAAGGTTTTCCTCGTCAACTTCTTCACCAGTTTCATCAACAAATTCCACTTCTGATTCCGGCTTAATATCGATTTTAAAACCAGTTAATCGAGCAGCTAAACGTGCATTTTGCCCACGCTTACCGATAGCTAAGGATAAATGATAATCGGGAACAATTACAATGCAAGACTTAGGATTAGTTTCATCATCAAACTGCACAGCAATTACCTCAGCAGGATTTAGTGCATTAGCAATAAAATCTGAAGGATTTGGTTCCCATTTTACTACATCAATATTTTCACCATTGAGTTCATCCACTATTGCCTGCACTCGTTGTCCACGAGGACCAACTGTGGTTCCCACTGGATCAATATTATCATCAATAGAGCGAACAGCAATCTTGGTCCGATCGCCTGCTTCACGAGCAACTGAAACAATTTCGACCGTTCCATCATATATTTCTGGAACTTCTTGTTCAAACAAACGTTTGACAATGCCGGGATTAGAACGAGAAACAAAAATTTGTGGTCCCTTTGTCGTGTTTTCAACTTTAGAAACATATACCTTAATTCGATCTTGAGGTTGATAAGATTCATTCGGAATCTGATCTTTGCGTTCCATGACTGCTTCAACCCGACCAAAATTGACATAAACAAATCGATTATCTCGTCGTTGAATAACCCCTTGAATAATCTCATCCTGATACTGGCTATATTCATTATAAATATTGTCACGCTCTGCTTCACGAACACGTTGCATCACTACTTGTTTAGCCGTTTGTGCCGCAATTCGTCCAAAATTGCTTGGCGTTACTTCTTCGTTTAAATGATCACCAATTTCGTAGCCACGATTAACTTCTTGCGCATCTGCTAAACTAATTTCTAACCGTGAATCAGCTACTTCTTCCACAACTTCCTTAACGGTATAAACGTGAAAATCACCTTTTTTATCATCAAAAATGACTTCAACATTTTGCGCTTGACCGTAATTTCTCTTGTAAGCAGACTTTAAAGCTTCTTCCATGGCAGCAACAATTAATTCTTTCGAAATACCCTTTTCTTCTTCTAGGGCATTTAATGCACCTACTAATTCTTTACTCATAATTTGATCTCCTTACAGTTAAAACTCAATGGCTAAGCGCATTGCTGCTATTTTTTGTCGCGAAATAGTCAGTATTTGTCGTTGTGTCTTAAGTTTAACCTCTAACATTAGTTGTTGATCGTCAACCCCTTTTAAGGTACCTTCAAAAACCTTTTGACCATTCAATTTTTGATATAAACTAATATGAATATATTGACCCACAGCATTTTGTAAATCTTGCTGGGTTTTAATTGGTCGCTCAGCTCCTGGTGAAGATACTTCCAAAAAGTAAGCATTGGGGATCAATTCTGGATCTTGGGCATCTAATTGTTCACTTAATTCTTGGTTAATCATAGCACATTCTTCAATATCAATACCGCCATCTTTATCAATATACAATCTTAAATACCAACTACCAGCTTCTTTGACGTACTCTAAATCAACTAGATAAAAGTCATGTTTATTTAAAATCGGCGTCACCAAAAGTTTAACTTGATCAATAACAGAATTCAAAACTACACCCCTTTCCTAAATGCCATTCAAGCTAGTTTCATTAACCTGCAATAAAAAGAGTGAGCATTCCTGCTCACTCGTCATGTGAAATCAACTTATATCAAGTATATAACTACCACTTACTTTTTTCAAGTTTAAGGTGTCCCTCAAAATCAGCAGGCAAACTAAAATCTTATCAAAATAATGATAGTTGATTTTCATCGGGCATTCCATCCAAAACATGATTTTGAGTTAAATAATCAATAATTGACTGAGAAACATGGCCCCGTTTCGATAAATCTTCCTTAGATAAGAATGGTTGTTCCTCACGTGCAGCTACAATTTGTTTGGCAACATTTAACCCTAAACTAGGAACTGCTACAAAGGGAGCCAATAAAGTATGGTCGTCAATAATTTTAAAATTCATTGCATCAGATTGATCTAAATCAACCATCTTAATCTGAATTCCACGTTCCAAACACTCATTAACAATTTCTAAAACAGTCAATAAGCTTTTATCTTTAGCAGTCGCATCATTTCCTTGTTCATTGATTGTTTTCATTTCGTCTTTAACTGCTTGTTTACCACTAGCCATCGCTACTAAATCAAAAACATCGGCTCTGACTGATAGAAAAGCGCAGTAATAAATAATGGGCATATGCACTTTAAAGTAGGCAATTCTTAATGCCATCATAATATAAGCAGTCGCATGTGCTTTAGGAAACATATATTTAATTTTTAAACACGATTCAATGTACCAATCAGGAACATTCTTATTAGCACGCATCACTTTCTGCCATTCATCCGGAATTCCTTTACCCTTACGGACGTGTTCCATAATTTGAAATGACATGTCCGGTTCCATGCCCCAGTGAATTAAATCCATCATAATATTATCCCGACAACCGATAACATCCTTTAAGGTCACAATTCCTTGCTGAATATATTCTTCAGCATTGCCTAACCAAACATCCGTCCCGTGGGATAAACCTGAAATTTGTAATAGTTCTGAAAAAGTGGTCGGATGCGTCTCTTCTAGCATCCCCCGCACAAATTTAGTTCCAAATTCGGGAACCCCTAACGTTCCCATCTTCGAATCAATTTGCTCTGGGGTAACACCTAAAGATTCAGTTCCAGAAAATAACGCCATTACCCCTGGATCATCGGTGGGTATCGTTTTTGGATCAATTCCCGACAAGTCTTGGAGCATCCGAATCATTGTGGGATCATCATGGCCTAAAATATCTAATTTTAAAATATTATCATGAATCGAATGAAAATCAAAATGCGTCGTTTTCCAAGCGGCACTCTGATCGTCAGCTGGATACTGAATAGGCGTAAAATCATAAATATCCATATAATCGGGCACAACAATAATTCCCGCCGGATGTTGACCTGTGGTACGTTTAACCCCTGTTGCTCCAGCAGCTAACCGATCCTTTTCGGCACCGCGAAATTTTTGATCTGTTAATTCCTCATAATTACTAACGTAACCATAAGCTGTCCGATCAGCCACCGTACCAATCGTTCCTGCACGAAAAACATGATCTTCCCCAAATAAAACCTTTGTATAATTATGAGCAATCGGTTGATAATCACCGGAAAAATTCAAATCAATATCGGGAACTTTATCACCATTAAAGCCTAAAAAGGTTTCAAAGGGAATATCGTGGCCATCTTTAACTAGTTCACTTTGACAATTAGGGCAAACTTTATCTGGTAAATCAAAACCGGAACCCACTTCACCTTTGGTAAAGAATTCTGTATATTGGCATTGCGGACAACGATAATGTGGTGGCAAAGGATTAACTTCAGTAATTCCCGTCATGGTAGCAACTAGACTTGAACCAACCGAACCCCGTGAACCAACTAGATAACCATCTTTATTACTCTTGTAAACTAAACGTTGAGCAATTAAATAAATTACGGAAAAACCATTACCGATAATACTTTTTAATTCTTTATCTAAGCGCTCTTGAACAATTTGGGGTAAGGGATCACCATATAATTCATGCGCTTTATTATAAGTTAGATCTTGAATTTCTTGTTCTGAACCCGGCATTTTAGGAGTATACAATTTATCCTTAACTGGCGTAATTTCATCATCAACCCAATCGGCAACAATTTGCGGATTGTCGATGACCACTTGATGTGCTGTTTTTTCACCCAAAAATTGAAAATCAGTCAGCATTTCATCAGTGGTTTTAAAATAAGACAATGGTAATTTTTGTCGTGCTAAAGGATTACTTTTCACAGCCTTGACAATAATATCACGGTAGATGGCATCCTTTGGATCTAAATAATGAACATCACCACTAGCAACCACTGGCTTATCTAAATCTGTGCCTAACTTAACAATATTACTTAATATCTCTTCTAGTGCTGTTTGATCTTTAATCAAACCAGAATCTAATAAAGGTTGATAAATATCATGGGGCATAACTTCCAAATAGTCATAAAATTGTGCTTTTTGATAAGCTTCATCATACCCTTTTTGCATCATCGCTGTAAAAACTTCACCAGAACTACAGGCCGAACCTACTAAAATACCTTCACGATATTCATTCAAAATTCTTCGGGGAACACGCGGTGTCCGAAAATAATATT
Organism: Bombilactobacillus sp. ESL1202; assembly: GCF_058107125.1. Lineage (NCBI taxonomy): Bacteria > Bacillati > Bacillota > Bacilli > Lactobacillales > Lactobacillaceae > Bombilactobacillus > Bombilactobacillus sp. ESL1202. The sequence goes on from NZ_CM176590.1 coordinate 184,979, forward strand.
CCGTCATAGAAATAGAAATAATTTTAAATAAATTTTTTAAACCTGCCTGTGTTTTGGCTAACAAAATTGCATGATATGGTCGGGCTTGTTTATAGGCTTCTTGACCACCTAAATGATCGTTTAATTGTAAGACATTTTCTGTCCCAAACTGGTCCAACATTTCTTTAAATAATGCATACATCAAATAACCGGTGGTGGCAGCATCCGAATTGGCCCGATGATGATGTTCCAATTTAATATCATAGCGTTTAGCTAAACTATCCAATTTATGATTGCGGTATTCTGAATGTAAAGTCCGCGACATTTCCAAAGTATCAACTACTGGAACTGTAACTGGTTGATAACCGCAACGTCGTCTGGCAGCATTTAAAAAACCAATATCAAAAGTTACATTATGTCCCGCTAAAATGGCGTCACCCATGAAATCATTAAACTTATCCATTACTTCTTGCTCAGTGTTACTATTATGAACCATTTCATCGGTAATGGAAGTTAAGTTAATTGTCGTTTGAGACAAAGGGTGTCCTGGATCAATGAATTCATCAAATTCTGCCACAATTTGACCATCTTGCATTTTAACAGCCGCTAATTCGATGATGGAATCATAAACTGCTGACAAACCAGTAGTTTCAACATCAAAAACAATATATTCGCCACTAGCCAAAACTTCATCTCGTAAATTATAAGCAATGGGCTCGCCCTCATCTACTAAATTAGCTTCCACACCATAAATAACTTTGACGCCATACTTTTGTCCTGCACTATAAGCATCAGGAAATGATTGTGCTGTAGAATGATCCGTAATGGCAATTGCTGGTTGCCCCCAATCAGCAGCCCTTTTAACCAGATCAGTCGTCGAACTTACAGCATCCATTTGACTCATATTAGTATGAACATGTAATTCAATGCGTTTATCTTCCGACTTATCCTGACGGCCAATTTTCTTAATGACATTTAAATCATAGGCATTAAGCGTCAATTCCCGCGAATAATTGTCCTCTTGCACTGAACCACGAGCCTTTATCCAAGTACCCTTAGTAAATTGTGCAAAGACAGCTTCACTTTCGCCATTTTTAGAAAACTTCTTAATCACAAAAGAAGACGAATAGTCAGTGGCTTCCAAAATTAATAATTGACGTCCCGAGCGCAATTTTCTGACTTCTGAACTGAAGATATAGCCCTCGATCACCACTGATTGTTGTTCTTCGACAATGTCTTTCATTGCCATCACTGCAACATTATCAGCGATTTTTTTTCCAATAATTGAACTAGCATCACTCGTATTAGCTAGGTGTGGCGTTTGCGCTTTTTTTTGATTAACAGTGGCCGCAATTTGTTGTTGACGTTGTTGCTGTTGTTGTTCTAACTGATCAATTCTGGCTTGTGTTTGTGATTGATCAACTAAAACTTTAATTCGGATGTTTGGAAAACCTAATTTTTGAAAGGTATTTTCAATCGTGCTTAAATATTGCTTAGTTAAATAATCACCCAAAATATCATTATTAACCGTCAATAATAACTGTTGATCTTGCAATTCCGGTGGCGACTGCTGTTGTAATTCATGGGTAATAGCCACATTCATCTGTTGTTGTTCTAAAACTAAGGGCCAATAATTATTAATTAGTGTTTGATCAAATTGCTGATTTTGAGCTTTAACGATAAAATCAACCGTTTTAACACCTTGAAAAGCCGTTTGTAAATGCTGTTGAAAAACACGATAAATATTGACTGGCAAAATTTGCTCAAATTCTAAAATAAAAGTCCATCGCTGAGATTCAGTATGGACTTTTACTTTCTGAATTTGAGCTGATTGAAAAATTGCCGCTTCCCGAATTTCTTCCGGTAACTGCATTTGATCCAAGAGATTTCTAAACATTGCTCGTGAATCAGACATAAAATCACCTCAAATTAATCTTAATTATTGTGTAATAAAATTTTTATGGTCTCACTAACATCATTAACAGCAACTTCAACCGAATCGCTTTGTTGTCGTAATTTAACTTCCACGATTTGATCACTAGCTTTTTTACCAACGGTAATTCGTACTGGTAAGCCAATCAAATCGGCTTCCGCAAATTTAACACCGGGACGTTCCTTACGATCATCTACCAAAACACTCAGACCTTGAGCTGTTAAATCAGCTTCAATTTTGTCGGCTAATTCTGTTTGCTCGGACTTTTTCGTATTCATCACAACAACGTGAACTTGGTAAGGAGCAATTGCCCACGGCCAAATGATTCCTTTGTCATCATGATGCTGTTCTACAATGGCCGATAATAAACGACTAATACCAATACCATAACATCCCATGATTACTGGCTTTTGTTTACCATTTTCATCCAAAAAATTAGCATTTAAACTGTCAGAATATTTGGTACCTAATTTAAAGATATGACCAATCTCAATACCGCGCGTAAAGTGAAGCACACCTTTATTATCAGGTGACAATTCACCTTCTTTAACCGTTCTGATATCTGCATATTGTTCAACTTGATAATCACGCAAAGGATTGACATTTTGATAATGTAATCCTTGTTGGTTAGCTCCAGTTACGGCATTAGTCAAATCTTGAATAGACAAATCACCAACCAATTGTACTGGAACTTTTAAATTCAAAGGTCCAATAAAACCCGGTACACTTTGAAAGACTTGTTGCACCTGTTCATCGGTTGCTGGTAATAATTCATTAACGCCTAAAAGATTCTTCAGTTTGACTTCATTAACATCAAAGTCGCCCCGAATTAAAGCTAATACTGGCTGCTCATCAGCCATGTAAGCGACACATTTAATAATGTTTGAAACTTCAATTTTTAAGTCACTAGCCAAATCAGTCACCGATTTAACATCAGGATTAACTTGAATTGTAGCCAATGGCTGTGGAGCTGCTGGCACATTGGTTTTTAAAATACTAGTTGCCATTTCCAAGTTAGCAGCATAATCACTAGCATCAGAATAGACAATTGTATCCTCACCAATTGGAGCAATTGCATGAAATTCTTTGGAACCACTACCACCCATGTCACCAGAATCAGCTAAAATAGCACGAAAATTTAATGAGCTACGTTCAAAAATTTTTCGATAAGCTTGTTCAAATTGATCAAATATAGTATCTAAATCATCTGTATTGGCTGTAAAAGAGTACGCATCCATCATGATAAATTCTCGTCCCCGTAACAACCCGTAACGTGGCCGATCTTCGTCGCGAAATTTTGTCTGAATTTGATACAAAATTTGTGGCATTTTTTTATAAGAATTCAACACATTCCTAATCAAATAGGTCATGGTTTCTTCATGCGTTGGTCCTAAAATAAAATCTCGTTCATGACGATCTTTTAATTTAAAAAGGTTATCGCCATAAGTCTCATAACGACCACTTTCTTGCCATAATTCTACTGGTAAAATAGCTGGCATTAAGGTCTCAACACTGTTGATTTTCTCTAATTCTTCGCGCACAATTTGCTCAACATTGCGTAGGACGCGATAAGCTAAGGGCAAATAAGCGTAAACTCCTGCTGAAACTTGTCGGACAAATCCTGCCCGTAACATCAATTGATGACTGACTGCCTCCGCATCACTGGGTGTTTCTTTCACAGTTGGAATAAATACTTTTGATTGCTTCATATAAAATTATCCCCTTACTCCACGTAGTTTAAAAATTTATTTCACAAAAAATCTGGTAATATCGTTCCAAGTTACAGCTATCATTAAAATAACCAATAAGCCAACACCAATTAAATTCACAATCACTTCAGTTTTTTGTGACACTGGTTTTCTTCGAATTGCTTCAATAATATTCAACAATAATTTGCCACCGTCTAAAGCTGGTATTGGTAAGAGATTCATAATTCCCAAATTAATGGATAACCAGCCAATAAACAACAATACTTGCTGCCAACCCATGGCTGCTACTTGACTTGTTTCCGAATAAATAGCCACAGGTCCACCTAATTGGTTAATGTTGAAACCACCAGCTACCATTGTCTTTAAAGCATTAACAATTGTTGCCACCGCGCCAATTGCCGATTGCCAGCCATATTTCAAAGTCGCACTAAAACTATGATTACGCGCTTGCATAATACCAATCTGGCCAATAATTTGCTTACCTTCTTTAACAGCTCGTGGTTTAATAACAACTTTTTTAACTTGATTGTTGGCCGTCTTGACAACTAATTTTGTTTTCTTCTTTGGCCGTTGACTAATCGCTTGAACCAATTGATTCCAATTATTTGTCTTTTGGGAACCAACTTTTAAAATCTGATCATCAGCCTCTAAATGGACTTGCGCTGCTGGTGAATTGGCTTGAATAGTTCCCAATTTAGTTGAATTACTGGGAGCTCCCCCCAATAAAAAAGCACTTAAGATATAAATCAACATGCCAAAGATAATATTATTAAAAGGACCAGCAAAATTAGTTAAAAACCGATGCCACAAGCTAGCAGAATTAAATTGTACATCCAAAGGAGCAATTTGCATGGGATTATTGCTTTGATCAATCAAAATCGCATCATGATTAACTACAAGCCGTTTTAAATGTTCATCATCACCAGCTTCATAACCTTCCACAAATAAATCCTTTTCAAGATCACTTTTAACAATTTGAAACGGAATCAAAGTTGAATTATTAGTATTTTGGGAATGATCAATCTCCACAACTTGTCCTTGATCGTTTAATTTCAAGCCAACAATTACACCCGGTTTTAATTGTTCATCGTCATCCTCTGCACCGGCCAGCATTACATAGCCCCCCAGTGGCAATAATCGAATAACATAAAGTGTGTGATTACGCGTATAAGAAATTAACTTAGGACCCATGCCAATCGAAAATTGTCGAACCAAAATACCGGATCTTTTAGCAAAAAAATAGTGTCCAAATTCGTGTACGAAAACAATCAGTCCAAAAACAATAATAAAAGTTAAAATTGCAACCAAATAACTTCCTCCCGATTACATAAAGCCTAAAGAATGGATTAATGGTAAGACAAATAACATACTATCAAATCGATCTAAAATGCCACCATGACCTGGTAAAATTTTGCCCGAATCCTTGACACCATAATAACGTTTATAAGCTGATTCAACCAAATCACCAATTTGACCAGCGACCGATAAGAAAATTGTAATTAACATCAGTAGCCAAATATTATGCGGTACCTGTGCCATATAATTCCACTGATTCAATCCTAACATATAAATTAAGGAAAAAATAACCGCACATAAGACACCGCCGAGCGAACCTTCCCAAGTTTTATTAGGACTAATGGCAGGATACAATTTATGTTTACCAATGGCCTTACCAATGAAATAGGCACCACTATCAGTGACCCAAACAATAATCATTCCAAATAATAATAGTGACAAACCGCCAACATCCGAATTACGAATAGCAGCTAAATAATGAAAGCCGTTACCAATGTAAAACATTGATAAAATAGTCGTTCCAGCATCTTCAAAGTTGTAGCTATTTTTAGTAAAAACTGTCAGTAAAAGTAATAAAACAACAAACACGTACGCCAAATCAAATCGTGAAAAGGCTGCTGGTAACCAAGTTAATGCACTTTCAGGTAATGACAGTAATAAAACACCAATTGCCCCAATTAAGAAATCTGGTGATACAATAATTCGCTTGCGCATAATATATACTTCTGATAAACCAATCACTGCCAAAACAGAGGCGGCCAAATCAATCCACACACCCCCTGCAATCAAGATTGGAATAAAAATAAGTAAAGCTATTACCGCAGTAATAATCCGTGTTTTCAAAATAAACTCCTAATCTAAAATATTTATTTTATTCCACCGTAACGTCGATCACGCTGATTAAAGCTTGCAATATCTCGTCTCAAATTTTCAACACTATAATCAGGCCAATATTCATCTACAAAAACCATTTCAGCATATGCCAATTCCCAAAGATAAAAATTAGACAATCTGATCTCGCCACTAGTCCTAATCAATAGATCAGGATACTGTAAATCAGCCAACTGCGCAGTCGATAAATATTTGCTAAAAGTTTTTTCATCTAAAGAATCTACTAGTTCAGGGTGGGTTGGTAATTGCTGAATAATTGACTTAACAGCATTAACAATATCACTTCTAGCACCATAGTTAAATGCAAAATTTAAGACCATTCCGGTATTTTCACGAGTTTGATTAACTGCTTTTTGACAAATCTGACGTGTTTTAACCGGTAGTTGTTCAACCAAACCAGTAATCAAAACTTTAACATTATTAGCCATTAAATCCGGCATAAATTTATTAAAAAAAGTAACTGGTAAACTCATTAAAAATTGAACTTCCTTCGAAGGACGGGTCCAATTTTCTGTGGAAAAAGCATAGACCGTTAATGCAGAAATTCCCATTTGACTAGCCGCAGTTGCGATTTTTTTTAAATTGTTCATCCCTGCTTGATGACCAGCAATTCTAGGCAAGCCACGCTTTTTTGCCCATCGACCATTACCATCCATTATAATTGCCACGTGCCGCGGTATTGCTTGGTTAACCATTTTCAAAACTCCTAGTAAAGTTTAAAAAAGGCTGGAACCAAAGGCCTTGATCAATTCACCTCGTTAAAGTTAGTATGAGAGCGTAACAATAAACTTAAAGTCCGTAATTTATATAGAATTAAGCGAACATTAATTATTGCGTTACAAAAGTCAAAAGTTTAATTCTGATTAATGCGCAACTGCCAAACGACTTTTTTACTAAATTCATTAATAGATGATATTGTTAATCATTACCTTCAAAAAAACAATAATAATTAATGTGCGTATTCTATAGAACACGATCATTAATCATCATATTGCCCCAGTCTTATTTTTAATCAGACCAATGCTTCATACTATAGTAGCTTTAATCACTTCTTAGATCTTAATTGAATTAAAACTTCACCAACCTGAACTAATTTCTTAAAATTCAAATGAAAGCAAAAGTCCACTAGAAAAACAAATCATATTAGAATGACTGATTTCAAATTATTAGTTTGATTCTATCACAATTAAACATTAATTTTTATGAACCACATCGGTACTAAATTACCGAGTTTCTGGGAACAAGTCGTTTGTCTAATATTTGTAACACAAACTAGATAGTGACCACTTTATCTTACCAAGGCTTGTTCCAAACCTATAATTTTTTTTAGAACTCTTGTTCTTCGAATTCTAAACCTAAATGTTAACACACTTCAGTTTAGAAGCAATTCATGAATGCTAAAGAACCACTAATTCTTTCGACTTATCATCAGTGATTTTTTCAACATCTTTGATGCTTTGATCAGTTACTTGTTGCACTTGCTTTTCTAAATCATGTAACTCATCATCTGTGATTTCATGATTCTTTTGTTGTTTTTTCAAAGAATCCATTGCATCTCGCCGAATATTGCGAACAGCAATTTTAGCATTTTCAGAAATTTTTCCAACTTCTTTAACTAATTCTTGACGTCTTTCACCGGTTAATTGGGGAATAACTAGCCGAATCACACTTCCATCATTAGCAGGATTAATTCCAATATCTGAAGCTAATAACGCTCTTTCAATATCCTTTAATGCTGATTTATCAAATGGAGTTACTAAAATAACCCGCGCTTCTGGAATACTAATTGAAGCCACCTGATTAATTGGTACCTCTGCACCGTAATATTCAACATTTATTCCATTTAAAATGCTAGCATTAGCTCGACCGGCACGAATTTTACCCAATTCTCGCCGTAGAGCATCAGTACTTTTTTGCATGTGCTTTTTAGTTTGTTCAAGTAATTGTTGTGTCATTAATTCTTACCTCCGTGAATTGTGGTTCCGATACTCTCGCCTTGTACAACCCGTAAAATATTATCAGTTTCATTTAAATTAAAGACAACTAGTGGAATGTCATTATCCATTGATAACGAACTAGCGGTTGAATCCATGACCCCTAATTTTTTATTGATAACATCCAGTTGCGTTAACTCACTATATTTAACAGCTGAAGGATCTTTTTGGGGATCTGCTGAGTAAACGCCATCCACGCCATTTTTAGCCATCAAAATGACGTCCGCCCCAATTTCTGCTGCTCTTAATACTGAAGTTGTGTCAGTTGAAAAATAAGGACTACCAGTTCCCGCAGAAAAAATCACAACTCGCTGTTTTTCCAGATGTCTAATTGCCTTGCGCCGAATATAGGGCTCTGCAATTTGTCGCATTTCAATAGAAGTTTGCACCCGAGTAGGAACACCAACTTTTTCTAAACCATCTTGCAAAGCCAAACCATTCATTACAGTAGCTAACATTCCCATATAATCAGCTTGAGCCCGTTCCATTCCTAACTGGGCACCAGTTTCACCACGCCAAATATTGCCACCACCACAAACAATTGCAATTTGCACACCAAGAGCATGAACCTTTTTAATTTGCTGTGCAATATTGGCAATAACTGGCGGATTGATTCCAAAACCATTCTCACCGGCTAAAGCCTCGCCACTTAATTTCAATACAATTCGTTGATATTTGACAGACATTGTGAACTCCTTAAATTTTCTTCTAAAGTTTATTTTAACATAATCCCACATTGATACTGAGCTTTAAAAAAATTTAACCAAAAAAAAAGCGCTACGCGCTTTTTATTTAATTTGACCCATAACTTCATCAACGAAATTATTTTCCTGTTTTTCAATTCCTTCGCCAACTTCATAACGAACAAAGGAAACTAATTTGCCACCTTTAGAAGCAACAAATTTAGCAACAGTTTGATCAGGATCCTTAACAAAATCTTGATCAGCTAAACTAATTTCAGATAAATATTTGTTTAAACGCCCCTCAACAATCCGAGGAACAATTTTTTCTGGTTTGCCTTCATTAATAGTTTCTTCAGTGTAAACTTGGCGTTCATGTTCTAACACATCTTCAGGAACTTGAGAACGATCTAAATATTCTGGATTAATTGCCGCAACATGCATTGCAACATCATGAGCAGTTTCTTCATCAGCATCAGCAATAACTGTCAAAGCAGCTACTTGACCACCATTATGCAAATAAGAACCAAAGTTTTCGTTATCCTTCTTATTAACAACTGTGAAGCGCCGTAAAGTTAGCTTTTCACCAATAACTGCTGTTAAATTAGTAATAGCAGCCTCGATACTATTGCCATCAGCCAACTTAACTTGTAAAGCGGCAGCCATATCGACTGGTTGTTCTTTAGCAATAGCAGCTGCAATTTGAGCTACTAAATCCTTAAACTTATCATTAGATGCTACAAAGTCAGTTTCAGAGTTAACTTCAATAATAGCAGCAGTATTACCTTGGATTTCAATAGCAGCCAAACCTTCAGCAGCAATCCGACCACTCTTCTTGGCAGCTTTAGCAACACCTTTTTCGCGTAGTTCATCAATCGCTTTTTGCATATCACCATCGGCAGCTACCAAGGCTTTTTTTGCATCCATCATACCAACACTTGTTTTATCGCGTAATTCTTTAACTTGCGCAGCAGTAATTTTAGCCATATTACATCCTCCTAACATAGTCTCAACTTACACAACAAAAACTATCTTGTTAGTAAGCAAGACAGTTCTACATTTCAAATTAATATTTATTATTTTTCAGAATCTTCAACGACTTCTTCGATAGATTGTTCGCCATCGTTATCTTCATTTGCAGCAGCTTGAGCCATTTGTTCTTCTGGTAAATCAACATTTTCTTCGCCTTGACGACCTTCAATAATAGCATCAGCCATCTTGGAAGTAATCAAACGAACGGCCCGAATAGCATCATCGTTAGATGGAATAATCACATCAATGTCATCAGGATCCGTGTTCGTATCAACCATCGCAACAACTGGAATGTTCAACTTTTGAGCTTCCCGAACAGCAATAATTTCTTTATGTGGATCAACAACAAACATTACATCAGGAATTCTTGGCATATCTTCGATACCGCCCAAGAACTTCTCCAATTTTTGTTCTTGCTTAACTAACAAAGCAGCTTCCTTTTTAGGTAAGCGTTCAAATGTACCATCTTCAGACATTTTCTTAATTTGCTTCAAACGCTTGATCCGGCTTTGAATTGTATCCCAGTTAGTTAAAGTCCCACCTAACCAACGATGGTTGACATAATATTGACCAGCGCGGGTTGCTTCTTCAGCAATGGATTCCTGAGCTTGCTTTTTAGTACCAACAAATAAGAACACACCATCGTCAGCAGCAACATCTTTCATAAAGTTATAAGCATCATCAATCATATGAACCGTTTTTTGCAAATCAATGATATAAATACCATTTCTTTGGGTAAAAATATACGGCTTCATTTTAGGATTCCAACGCCGCGTTTGGTGTCCAAAATGAACACCCGCTTCTAATAATTGTTTCATTGATAAAACAGACATTAATTCAACCTCCATGGTTTTTCCACCGTCAACTTTAACTGATTTGTAACACTAACGTGCACCAACAAATCAAAAATCAACGTGAGTATTTAATACAATTAAACATTATACTAAAAGAATAATACACATGCAACTGATAAATCACTCACAGTCCCAAGCATTCATGATTGTAATGTATTTTCTAGTGACCATCTTAACGTCGCGCTATAATTAGCAACATGAATCGGGTGTGAGGGCGTCCGTAAATTTAATTGAGAACTGATGATTTGTTGTTGACTAGTATTCATCAGCAATCCGAGACATTCGTGACGACGATACCAAAATTATTCACGGGCGTTTGGTAATTAGCATAACCGTCAATCACTGTGAGCACTTTGGTCAGTATCCAACTGTGGCCAACGTCTCCATCAGGAGCCAAATACTGCAAAATCTTAGTCAGAGCAGTATTCAAGATCCCACCAGCATAATTGAAGTCATCTTTGATTGCCAATAATAACTGCCAATTAGGTGCACCAATATCATCAGTTACCACCAACTTTTGATCCAAGTCACTAGGTTGCACGGCATAGACCTGCTTATTGGTTAATCTTCTTGGCAAAATCTAAATTAGGAACATTCATTGTTATCATACCAGAACGATATTGCAAATCAGATTGGTAGGGGTGTAATAACGGATTATCCGCCTTAACAACAGAAAATTAATGGGTTTTTCTTAACATCTAAACTAACTATAACTTTTTTCTATCCTGATCAGCTTGAATTAACTGCCATTTTTGGGTCCGCGTTAACTGCTTGATTTGCCATTCTCGTTTGGAAGCTTGGGAACGATTGCCGACTACTTCTTGATATTTTAACTGGACGGGGCGGCGGGTTTTAGTATATTTAGCTCCTTTGCCCGCATTATGCATTTTTATTCGATGAGTCACATCATTGGAAATACCCGTATATAACGTCTTATCAGCGCATAAAACAATATAAACACTATACTCCTCATTCATGGACAAACTCCCGTAACTGCTGTGTATAACTACCATCCCTATTATATAGTACTAACCCTGGCCAAATTTTAAGCCCATTGGTTCTTGTTGTTTTACGACATTTAATTAAAACTAGATTAGCCAAATCACCTTGGTGTGGATAAACAAACAATAACTCCTTAATTGGCAAATGATGTTGTTGTAAAACTTGCTGTAGTTCTAACAACCGGTCAGGACGATAAACAATGTATAAACTACCGTTATCTTTCAACAAGCTCTTCGCCGTCTTTGCTAATAGTTCTTGCGAAAAAAACAATTCGTGACGGGCAATATTGTGTGATTGTGATTTTCCCAGCATGGGCGTATCCTTCATCGCAAAATACGGTGGATTACAACTAATAATGTCACAACTATCATGAGATACATAATCTAAGGCGGCAGCAATATCTGTGTTAAATAAGTACACATCGTCTTGCAACTGATTTTTTTGAATCGACTGTTGCGCCAACTGCGCCAATTCTGTTTGCAGCTCTAATAAATAAGTCGTTACTTGATATTTCTTAGCTAAACATAAGCCAATTAAGCCACTACCACTACATAAATCTGCCACCACTGCCGCCGGACGTACAGTAATCCAATTTGCTAATAAAACTGAATCAATCGAACTCCGATATAAATTCGTATCTTGTACCAATTGTAAATCAAAGCCGGGAACTAATTCTAAGGTTTTTGTCATCATCTGTTTCCTTTTGCTATAATAAAATTTGAAAATTAATATCTGAGGTAAAAATAATGTTTTATAAAATAATTGTTCCAATTGTTCGCTTTATTATCTGGGTAATTAACGGTAATGTCCATTATGAGGACAAACAAAATTTACCCAGCAATCAATCTTATATTATGGTAGCACCACATCGGACCTGGTGGGAACCTTTATTATTTGCGTTAGCAGTCAGTCCCACTCCCTGTGCTTTTATGGCGAAAAAAGAGTTATTTAAAAATCCGATTTTAAGATTTATTTTAACCCACGCTAATGCTTTTCCCGTTGATCGGCAGCATCCCGGCCCTTCAACCATCAAAACTCCAGTCAAAGATCTAAATAAACACAATTTAAGTTTGATAATGTTTCCATCAGGAACAAGATATTCCAGTCAATTAAAAGGAGGAGCCGTTTTAATTGCTAAACTATCACGTAAACCATTAGTCCCTGTTGTTTATCAAGGTCCCTTATCATTTACAGATTTCTTAAAACGAAAACGTTGTGTTGTTAAATTCGGACAATCAATTGAAATTGACCGTAGTTTAAAAGTTAATGAAGAAAATACTGAGTTAATCAATCAAAAAATGGAGGCTGCTTGGCAAAAAATTGACCATTCAATCAATCCTAATTTTCGCTACGTACCACCTGTTAAAAATAAATCTTAATCACGGATGTAACAAAAGTAGTTAAGTAACAATCAGATTAAATTTCCAAATTCAAACTTAACTTTAAAGATTTAATTATCGCTTTTAAATGCCATTTAAGAGACTGGGACAAGAAGCTTTGGTTTCTTGGAACACAATAATGACTTGATGTTCGTATCATTTTATAGGATACGAGTATTAATCTTATTGTTCCCGGCCTCTTTTTACAATTCAACACTTTCTTGCAGTCGATATAATTCATAATAATAACCGTGCTGTCGTAATAATTGCTCATGATTACCATGTTCCACAATCTGCCCTTTATCTAAAACAATAATCTGTGTTGAATTCTTAATTGTTGATAAGCGATGGGCAATAGCAATCGTTGTTCGGCCCGATCGTAAATTTTTGAGACCCGCTTGGATTTGTTCTTCAGTCTGTGTATCAATATTAGCAGTGGCCTCATCTAAAACTAAAATAGTGGGATCAGTTACTAAAGTTCTGGCAAACGACAGTAGTTGTCGTTGTCCCGCTGACAAACTACTAGTTCCAGGAGTGACCTGCGTTTGATACTTTTGTGGCAATTGTTCAATAAATCCATCAGCATGAACCAGTTTAGCTGCACGAACAATGTCTTCATCACTAATATTTTGATCAAATAAGCGAATATTTGAATTGATATCACCATAAAATAAGTATGAATTTTGGAGAACTAAGCCGATCTTTTTTCTAAGTTCTTCAATCGGTAAACGTCGGATATCATAACCATCAATCAAAATCTCTCCTGTACCAAATTCATAAAAACGTAACATAATATTAATCATCGTACTTTTGCCACTGCCAGTATGACCAACTATTCCCAAACTTTCACCGGGATTAAGCTTAAATGAAACATCATGTAAAATTTCAGGACCATTAGGATAAGCAAAACTAACATGGCGAAATTCTATTGCTCCTTGTTTTATTTTTCCCTCATAAGGCTTTATTTGTCGTGGACCATATTCTTGACTGTCTAAAATTTTAAAAGCACGATGACCAGCTACTACTCCATCTTGAAAAAACGACAAAGTATCCATTAAATTAGTAATCGGATTAAAAAATTGGCTCACATAAGTGGTAAATGCATAAATTACCCCTGCTTGTAAGATGCCAACATGTTCTTTTAACCCTAAAAATCCTAAGGCCAAAACCAAAGCCAACGTGTAAAGTAAATTTACTACCGGCGACAGCAGTAGTGAATTAATTTTAATCATTGATTGACGTGCTTTAAAATACTGATTATTAGTCTGTGAAAATTCCTGATTAATTCTTTTTTGTTGGCGAAAATTTTGGATAATTTGAATTCCCTGAATTGTTTCGCTAATTTTAGTATTAATTTCACTTAACTTATTACGCATATAGCGATAAGCGGTTAAACTATAGTGATTATATACTTTAATAGTTAATAACAAAATTGGCAAAAAAGCCAGAACCACCATTGCGGTCAGCCAATCAGTCGTTAACATGGCAACAAAAGCCGCTATGATAGAAAAAATCCCAATCATACCTGATAAAAAAACCTGCATAAAATCTGAAATCGACATCGTATCGTTATTAACCCGCGAAACAATTGACCCTGGTGCTACTCGATCAAAATAACTCATTCCTAATTGATGTAATTTAGCAAATAATGCCCGCCGTAAATCTTCCAGCATATATTCACTACCCATATTAAAAGCAAAGGTCGTCCCCAACTGTCCTATTGCGCGTAAAATAACTCCTAATAAGTAAAGTAAAGCACAACCAATTACCAATTTTTGGGTCAAATTACTCCGAACTAAATAGTGATCCATATAGTATTGTAAGAATTTGGGCAGAATGATATTAATAACTGACTGTAAGACAACTGCTAAAGTTGCGATCGTAAAAGCCAGCCGATGTTTTTTAGTAAACCTTAGTAAACGCCAAACAATTTGGCGTTGCTCATGTGCTGTAATTTTTTGTTGATTTTTAGCTGCTCTCATTTTTGTCTTAATCCCCCCCTTAATAACTTAGCTGTTGTCTTTGCCACATTTTAGCGTACCAATCAGTTGTTTGTGCCAATAATTGTTGGTGTGTTCCGCGTTGTTTAATTTGACCATCTTCGAACACTAAAATTTCATCAGCATCCATCACACTGCGTAAACGTTGTGAAATAATAATTGTTGATTGCTGTTGTGAACGAAATTGACGTAAATTATGATTGATCTGTACCTCGGTTTTCGCATCAACTGCTGAAGTAGAATCATCTAAAATGAGGATTTGGGGTTGACTCAATATTGCTCGGGCAATCGCTAGTCGTTGTTGTTGTCCACCTGATAAAGAATTCCCTTTTTCGCCAATCAAAGTTTGATAGCCCGCACTTAAATTTTGAATATCGTTATCAACCGCACCAAGTTTTGCGGCATCGTGCACCAATTCATCAGAACTTTGATAATCCGCAAAACGAATATTGTTCTTCACCGTCGCTGAAAATAAAAAACTAATCTGTGGTACATAACCAATAGCACTCAACAAAGTATCTAACGCATATTGTCGAATATCAATTCCACCTAATTTAATCTGACCTTGATACTGATCAAACCGCCGCAACAAGAGCTTAATTAATGTACTTTTTCCAGAACCAACCCGGCCCACAATTCCTAAGGTCTTGCCTGGCAATAATTCAAATTTAATATTTTTTAAAACGGGCTGTGTGCCATCGGGATAAGTAAAACTTTGTAAATCAACTCGCAGTTGACTATTAGGAATTTTCGTCTGACCTTGATCTAACTCTATTACTGCTGACTGTTCCTTTAAAATAGCTTGAATGCGGTCAAAACTGGCATTACCACGTTCTAAGATGTTAAATAATCGACCGATTGCAAACATTGGCCAAACTAAAGCATTAATATAGCCAACAAAAGTAATTAATTGCCCGATCGTAATGGACTTTTGTAAAATCAACTGTGAACCATAGATAATTGTAATGACATAAGTCAAACCCATGATTAGACTAGTACAAGGATCAAATAAAGCATCCACAAAATTAACTTTGCGATTAATCGCAATGGTCTGATCAACTTGCTGATTAAAATCAGCAATATCAGCTTGTTCTTGCCCAAAAGTTTTAATGACTTTAATACCAGTCATGCTTTCTTGTGTTTTATTACTCAATTGTGAAAAAGCCGCCTGAGATTGTGAAAAATAATGGTGCAGTTTGTTACCCAAAAAGCGCGCCATTACGGCTAACAACGGTAAGGGTAAAATTGCAATAATTGTCAAACGCCAATCAACGAGCCAAATCATGGCAACAATCGTTAAACCACCAGTAATAATGGAATCCGCTAACGTTAAGATTCCTGATCCGGCAACATTTTGAACGGCCGAAATATCATTAGTAGCATGAGCCATTAAATCGCCAATTCGATGCTGTTTAAAAAAAGGATCATCCATGTTTAAGTAATGCCAGAATAATCTCCCTCGTAGCTGTTGTTCCAATTTAGCTGCGCCACCCCAAATCTCTCGCCGCCAGCCATAGCGAAAAAGATATTGCATTATCCCTGCGAAGAGCAATATTATTAATGAACCAAATATTTTTCCCCAACTTAATTGGTGCTGATTAACCCAATCAGAAAATTGACCAATTGTTTGGGGAATAATTAAATTAACCAACGCTGTTAAAATTAAAAATATAATCCCAATTAAGTAATGCTTTCTTTGTTCTTTAAAAAACCAACTTAATTTTTTGAATATTGTCACTTTATAGCCTCACTCGCTTAAAATTAGTTTATTTTAACTTTAACAAATATTCCTAATATTTCAACAAGCTAGATTTTTAATTAGCTTTTATCAGTCAAATTATTTTCTTATAACAAAAAAAGCTGGTTTAAAAGCCCATTAATACTTTTGGCTTTTAAAATGCAATATTAAATTAATTGCTCCAGCTTTTTATTAAGTTATTTCAGTTTATTTAAATCAATTACTTTTTAGATTGATTTTTCATCATTTGCATCATCTGATTCAACTTCTTTTGCGATGGCTTTTGTCCCATTTGAGCCATCATTTGTCGCATCATATCTGGAGAAATCGGTGGATTATCTTGAAGATACTTTTTCATATAAGCACGTGCTCCGAAAAAACCTCCAACTAATCCAACAATTAACATCACTATTCCTACTAGGACCGTAATCAACATGCTCTATTCATCCACCTTTAATCTAACTTTGTTTAGGAAAAAACCAATGTAATTAAATAATTAGTTTCAAATCAATCAGAATACAATCTTAAATTAAGCAACTAATTATCAAATATTCTTGTGAACTAAATCGATACTAAAGTACCGATCTTCTGGGAACAAGTCGTTTGTTTAGTCTTTGTAACACAAACTAGATAGTGTCCACTTTATCTGGTCAAGACTGGTTCCAAACCTATAATTTTTTAATAGTTGTTCACCGCCAACCGCCAAATAAATCCTGCTAGCATCTCAATTATATTTATTGATCTAATTACAATTTTAAAAGTAATTCCTAAACCTTTACTGTTATTAATTTCAGTATCAAAATAATTATACCATAACCATCCTTAAAATTAAGACGGGGAAAAATTATTAGGCATTAATCATCCCGCCAGCCGTGTTCGTGTTGAATATCACGAACTTTTTTTGACGTTATTTCTTGACCAGCTTTGTCATATAACTTGGTATGTTCAATTCGCTCTTTTAAACCAATTCGAAAGTTAGCCAGATATTCTTGGCGTAAAGCAGCTTGCTCTTTCTTTTCTTCAGGATCTAAACCAGTTTTCTTTTGTTTATGTGCTAAAACATTGATTCGTTTGATCAATTCAGCTTGCCGCTTATTTTCATTAATTTCTGTCATTATTAATTAAATTCTCTCCTTTTAACTTACACCAGTTTGAAACTGATAGTAACTTATGCTAATCTAAAATTAAACTTACTAGGAGTAACGTTATGAGTCAACCAATCGGTACTAAACAACTAGAAATTTTACAATTTATTTATGATCAACAAAAAGATCATGGTTATCCACCAACTGTTCGTGAAATTTGTCAAGGAGTTAATTTATCTTCTACATCCACTGTTCACGGTCACTTAGAGCGATTACAAGCCCGGGGCTTTTTAGAACGCGATCCTACTAAACCACGTGCCCTGATGTTAACTCCTAGTGGCCTAGATCAATTAAATATTCCAACTAGTCAAATTCCCATTTTAGGAACTGTAACTGCTGGTCAACCAGCCTTAGCTATTCAGCAAGATGATGGTGACTATTTTCCGGTTCCACCTAATTTAGTTAATGAACGACAGCCTTTATTTATGTTGACTATTCATGGTAATAGCATGCAAGATGCCGGTATTTTAGATGGTGACCAAGTAATTGTTCGCCAACAAAATACTGCGCAGAATGGTGAAATTGTCATT
The DNA here is from genome assembly GCF_058107125.1 of Bombilactobacillus sp. ESL1202. Lineage (NCBI taxonomy): Bacteria > Bacillati > Bacillota > Bacilli > Lactobacillales > Lactobacillaceae > Bombilactobacillus > Bombilactobacillus sp. ESL1202. The sequence goes on from NZ_CM176590.1 coordinate 203,141, forward strand.
GCTATGAACGACGATGATGAAGCCACCTGCAAAAGATTTTATAAAGAAGAACACTGTATTCGTTTGCAACCGGAAAATGACGACTTCGAGCCTATCTACTTAAGCAACGTTGTAATTTTAGGTAAAGTCGTCGGACTATACCGCGCAGAAATTTCATAAGAGACTTTTAAGCAATGACCGAGTAATGGACATCACCATTAGCAGTCATTGTTTTTTTTACTCACATTATCTATAACTAATTTTCGATACTTTTTATACCGTTGTTGTTTATCTTGGGGCCATTTACTAATTTGTTGCTGTGCCAATTCTTGTTCAGCTTGATTACCAGCAACCAAGCGTAACATTTTAGCGAAATCCAATTGATCAGTGGACCGCCACCCCACTTGGGTTAAAACCTGATTTAACAACTGTTCTTGTTCCGATAAATCAAAGTTTTTCAATGAATTATTGCCTTGTTTTTTTAAAAGTTCAAAGTTTTGCCAATCTTCATTAGCCAACTTAATCAATGTTTGCAGTTCACTTAAAGTAAATAAGTCCTCAATCTGAGCTTCACCATTTTTAAGTTTGTTAATATAACGCGTAACAGTACTTTTACTTAAGTCAGTTTGTTGAATAATCTTAACTCGTCGTGCTTGTTCAACTAACCATATAGTTAAGTTTTTTTTGTCATCATCACTAAACTGAATAGCTGTAATTTTTTGCGGTTTTCGCTTCATCTTCTGTCCCTTTAAAATCCAAACTGCTTAAAACTTTAAATTTCAAAAAAGAGGTTGGGAACAATAAGATTAATCAATATATCTCTAGTAGAAATACATAAATATTAACTTTCCTATTGTATGTCAAAAGTTGCAATTACATTCAATAACAACCCTTGCCCAGCCTCTATAAATTATTTTAATTTTATAAAAATTAACGACGCTTTTCAGCAATTCTTGCAGCTTTACCACGACGATTACGTAAGTAGTACAACTTAGCACGACGTACACGGCCTTGACGAATTACTTCAATTTTAGCTACTCGTGGTGAATGTAGTGGGAAAGTCCGTTCAACACCAACGCCACTACTAATCTTACGAACAGTATAAGTAGCACTAATACCACTACCACGACGTTTAATAACTACACCTTCGAATAACTGAATCCGTTCCCGTGATCCTTCGACAACTTTAACAGAAACACGAACCGTATCTCCAGCACGAAAATCAGGAATATCATCACGCAATTGCGATTTCGTTACAACATCAATTAAGGGACTCTTCATACCCATTGTAAATCTCTCCTTTATACTAATACTCTTAAACTTAATAACAGTTTAGCGGAATATTGTTGTTGTGTTTACACACAAGTAACAGTATAACATACTTTTTTATTTTTCAAAATCATCATTCTGATTTAATTTTTTTAAGTGTTGCAAAAATAATCGATCATCTTCGGTTAGCTGCGCATCTTTTAATAAATCAGGACGTTGATCATAGGTCTTTTGCAAAGCTTGCTGGCGACGCCACTGGGAAATTTTTTGATGATTACCACTTAACAAGACTGCTGGCACTTTCATTCCACGATATTCAGCTGGTCTAGTATATTGAGGATATTCCAACAATTCATTACTGAAGGAGTCTTCATATGCCGATTGCTGATTTCCCAAAACTCCTGGTACAAATCGAGCAGTGGCATCAATCATCATCATCGCTGCCATTTCTCCACCAGTAATCACAAAATCACCAATTGAAAATTTATCCGTTGCCAAATTCTCAATTCGATTATCAAAACCTTCATAATGTCCGCACAAAAAAACCAAATGCTGTTCTTGAGCTAATTCTTGCGCAACAGTTTGATCAAATCTTTGACCTGCGGGATCCAATAAAATGACCCGCTTGGGACCAGAATCTTGTTGATTAATTTCGTCCATCGCACGATAAAATGGTTGTGGTTGTAGTAGCATGCCCGCACCACCACCATAGGGTGTATCATCGACGTGATGATGCTTATCATGCGAATATTGGCGAAAATCACAGATATTAATTTCAATTAAATGATTCGCTTGCGCTTTTCCTAATAAAGACTCATCTAACGCCGCAAACATTTTGGGAAAAAGCGTTAAAATATCAATTTTCATCGATTAATCCCTCTGGTAAAGAAATTTGTACTTTTTGCTGATCTAAATTAACGTCTAATAAAACATCCGGTAAAATTGGCACTAAAACTTCGCCAAATTTTGCACCTTGAATTGTCCAAACATCATTCGGACCCAAGTCCCAAATATCGACAACTTGCCCTAATAATCCTAACCGCTGATCGTAAACTGAAATGCCTAAAATATCTTTATAATAATACTGTCCTGCTGGTAGTGAGGGTAATTGTTGGGTCGTAATCCATAATTCACACATTTTTAATTGTTCAGATGCTTCAATACTTTTGATTTCTTGAAATATCACTAACCAAAAATTTTTTTGACGTCGGGCACTATCAACCGTTAACGGTTGATAAACATTGGTTGGTAGTTGAACATATAAAACTTGTCCTGTTGTAAATCGTTGCTCGGCAAAGTCAGTCATTGACTGAACTTTAACTTCTCCTTTTAATCCATGTGTATTAACAATTTTGCCAACGCGCAAATAATCAGTTTGGGTCATTAATAACTCCTCTTTATTATTAAAAATGGTCGCAACTTTCGTTGCAACCACCTCAAATACTAATTTACTGTAACTGGAACAATATTTAATTTCACCCGTTGGTTATTAGTCTGATTTTGCAAATAAACAATCGTCCGAATAGCTTGCGCCACTCGACCTTGCTTACCAATAACTCGACCCGCATCTTGTGTACTCAGTGATAATTCGTAAATTAAATAATCAGTTTCATCTTTAACAGTGATATGAACTTGATTTTTATCATCAACTAATGGTAAAACTATTGCTTTGATTAAAGTCACAATATCGGTTTCCATAATTTTTTAAACTACTTAGCTTTCTTATTGGCTAATTTTAAATCATGGTATTGCTTCATAATACCTTGTTTTTGTAACAAATTACGAACGGTATCAGAAGGCTGAGCTCCCTTTTGTAACCAATCTAAAATTAAATCAGCATCTAATTTTAAATCTTCTTTGTGTAAGGGATTGTAGTGACCAACTTGCTCGATAAAACGACCATCACGCGGTGCACGTGAGTCAGCAACTACGATTCGATAAAAGGGACGCCGTTTACTTCCCATACGATGCATCCGAATTTTAACTGCCATAATTAATTCCTCCATAAAAATTTAACTTGATAACTTAACGTTGAATAGTATACCTGTTTTTAACAATGGTGTAAAGCTTTTTTTCTTTACAACAGGTGAAATACTAGGATTTAAATCGTTTAACTTTCTTTAACCGCTTTTTCTTACGTTTTTTATTATGACGAACCATCGAACCCATCGCCATCTTGCCCAATTTACCTTGTAATCCGCCCCCCATCATTTGTTCCATTCCTGAAAAATTGCCTTTGGACATCTTTTGCATCATTGTTTGCATCTGTTTAAATTGTTTAATCATCCGATTGACTTCAACAATTGGTCGACCAGAACCTATTGCTAAACGTCGGCGACGTGACGGATTTAATAGCTCAGGATCTTGGCGTTCTGCGGGGGTCATGGAATAAACGATGGCCTTTAAATGATCTAAATCTTTGGGATCAACATTAATATTTTGCAAAGCAGGATTATTAGACATGCCCGGAATCATCTTCATCAATTCATCCATGGGGCCCATTTTTTGCACTTGATCCATTTGGTCAATGAAATCATTGAAGTCAAACGAATTTTCCTGCATTTTGCGTGTTAATTCTTCGGCCTGTTTATCATCATATTCTTGTTGGGCTTTTTCAATTAGGGTCATCATATCGCCCATGCCTAGAATCCGGTCAGCCATGCGATCAGGATGAAAGACTTCTAAAGCATCTAATTTTTCCCCTGAACCAATAAATTTGATCGGTTTACCAGTCACTGAACGAATTGATAATGCAGCACCACCACGCGTATCGCCATCTAATTTAGTTAAAATAACACCAGTAATATCTAAACGTTCATTAAAACCCTCAGCCACATGAGTTGCTGCTTGACCGGTCATCGAATCAACGACTAACAAAATTTCATTAGGGTTGGTCACTGCTTTAATTTGACTCAGTTCATTCATTAACTGATCATCAATTTCCAGGCGACCAGCAGTATCAATCAAAACATAATCATTATTATTTTCATGAGCCTGCTGCAAACCATGTTCAACAATTGCCACCGGATTTTGATCAGTACCTTCTTCATAAACCGGTACTGCTAATTGTTGACCAATCGTCTTTAACTGTTCAATCGCAGCTGGACGATAAACATCGGCAGCAATTAACAATGGCCGTGCTTTATTATTTTCCTGAAGAAACTTCACCAATTTCCCTGCTGAAGTAGTTTTACCTGCCCCTTGCAAACCAACCATCATAATAATAGTTGGAATTTTAGCAGCTTTATTCAAGGCTACTGCTTCGGTTCCCATCACTTTAGTTAATTCTTCATTAACAATCTTAATAATTTGTTGGGCCGGAGTTAAACTATCTAAGACCTCACTACCGATTGCACGTTGACGAACAGTTTGAATAAAAGTTTTGGTAACATCAAAGTTGACATCGGCTTCTAATAATGCCAGCCGAACTTCACGCATCATTTCTTTGACGTCATTTTCAGTAATTTTACCCTTACCACGTAACTTGGCAAACGTCTTTTGGAGTCGTTCACTTAATCCTTCAAAAGCCATATTCAATCTCCTATCAAACTACATATTTTACATATCAAATATCTAACTGCTGCAATTTTTGCAAAATAGTTTTTAAATCTTGATCTTGCGGATAATTTGTTTGAATTAGTTGCTGTAATTGTGTTAAGACAATTTCTCGTTCTTGAAAATTTTGACATAAATGTAACTTTTGTTCATAATTTTCTAGAATTTTAACCGTTCGTTTCAAATTATCATAAACTGCTTGACGACTAACATGATAATTCTGCGCTATTTCACCCAAAGAAAAATCATCACCATAATAGAGTTTCATATATTGATCTTGCTTGTCAGTCAGAAGTGGTTGATAAAAACTATATAATAAATTAACTTGATTTTTCTGTGCTAAATTATCATTCATCTGGATTATCCAATAATTGACTAAATAAGCCTTGTGAAAATTGTTTAGGATCAAAAGCTTGTAAATCAGCAACGCCTTCACCTAAGCCAACTAGCTTAACGGGAATTTGTAACTCAGAATTAATTGCTAAAACGATGCCACCTTGTGAAGAACCATCTAATTTAGTTAACACTATACCACTAACTTGTGTAACTTTTTGAAATTGCTTAGCCTGACTCAGAGCATTTTGTCCAGTAGTAGCATCAATCACTAGCAATACTTCATGCGGTGCTTCAGGTATTTCCCGAGTAATAATTCGCTTGATTTTTTCTAATTCTTTCATTAAGTTAGCATTGTTCTGTAAGCGACCTGCTGTATCAACCAATAAGACATCATACTTTTCTGTTTGAGCTTGCTGCAAAGCTTCATAAACAACAGCCGCGGGATCACTGCCAGCTTTTTTAGAAACTGTTGGCACACCAACTTTTTGTCCCCAAGCTTGGAGCTGTTCAATCGCGCCTGCCCGAAAGGTATCACCTGCCGCCAACAAAACTTTATGACCGTCATTTTTTAGTTGAGCTGCTAATTTACCAATAGTTGTCGTTTTACCTGCTCCATTAACTCCAACAAATAGAATAACATTTAAGCTTCTACTAAAATCTAAATTTAATTGATAATTATCACTTTGATTATCAGCTTGATATAAATCAACCATTTTTTGAACAATTACTTGTGCAATCTCAGCTTTAGACTTAGCATTTTTTAACTTAACTTCTTCACGTAAAGCGTCAGAAATTTTTAAAGACATATCATACCCAACGTCCGACTGAATCAATAAATCCTCTAAATCATCAAAAAAATCTTCATCAACTGAACGAAAATTAGCTAAGAAAGAATTTAACTTTTCTCGAAAACTATGTCGGGTCTTTTTTAATCCCTGATCATACTCGGTTTGCGAATCCACTTCTGCCGAATCAGCCGAATTGTTAACTATTGAATCATTTGTTTGTTGAGAATTTTCACCACTTGATTCACGATTTAAATTAGAATCCGTTTTGGTAAATTCTTCATTTGTTTCTGTAGGTATATTTAAACTAGTTACATCATCTGTTTCCGGTGTTTCCGGTGTTTCCGGTGTTTCCGGTGTTTCCGGTGTTTCCGGTGTTTCCGGTGTTTCCGGTGTTTCCGGTGTTTCCGGTGTTTCCGGTGTTTCCGGTGTTTCCGGTGTTTCCGGTGTTTCCGGTGTTTCCGGTGTTTCCGGTGTTTCCGGTGTTTCCGGTGTTTCCGGTGTTTCCGGTGTTTCCGGTGTTTCCGGTGTTTCCGGTGTTTCCGGTGTTTCCGGTGTTTCCGGTGTTTCCGGTGTTTCCGGTGTTTCCGGTGTTTCCGGTGTTTTAGACTTTTTCTTCTTAAATAAATCAAATAATCCCATTACTCGTGATCAACTCCATTCTGCTGTAAATTAACTGACAAGACTGTCGAAATACCTGATTCTTGCATTGTGACACCATATAATCGATCCACTTTTACCATTGTTCCCTTACGGTGAGTGATAATAATAAATTGCGTTTTTTGATCATATCGCCGCAAAAAATCAGCAAAACGTGTCACATTAGCATCATCTAATGATGCCTCCACTTCATCCAATACACAAAAAGGTACCGGTTTAACTTTTAAAATAGCGAACAATAATGTTATAGCTGTTAAAGCACGTTCACCACCAGATAATAAACTCATTCGTTGTAACTTCTTGCCTGGTGGTTGCACAACAATTTCAATTCCGCTTAATAAATAATCATCAGGATCAGTCAAAACTAGCTTAGCATGACCGCCACCAAACATATCTGGAAAAATTTGTTCAAAAGCCAATGCAACTTGATTAAACATTTTACCAAAACGCTGACTAACTTCTTGATCCATTTCCGACATTGTTGTCTTTAATTGTTGACGCGCAGCAATCAAGTCATCACGTTGTTGGGTCAAAAATTCATAACGATCCTTAATTTGATCATATTCAGAAATAGCAGCAATATTAACCGTGCCCAAATCATTTAGTCCTTGACGTAACAAACGAATTTTATCTTTAACTTGATCAATATCAAAATTTTGTGGCAAATTAGCAAAAGCTGCTTCAAAACTCAAATGATAATCCTGCTCCAATTTTGATAAAAATTGTTGTAATTGATTTTTTAAATTAACCTGTTGAACAGCCAGTTGATTTTCCTGATCCATTTGTTGCTTTTGTAAAGCCAATAGACGCTGAGTTGTCGGCGTCAATTCCTGAACCGTTTGTTGAATTTTGATTCGTTGCTGTTGGAGTTCAGGAATTCTGTTTTTTAATTGAGTTAACTGTTTTTGAATTTGCTCAATATTTTCATTAAGTTCCTGCTTGGTTTGTAAATAATCACCTTGCGTAGTTTGCAAATCAGCTAACTGATTCTGAACACTTTGTAACTTAATTTGTTGTTGTTGAGCTTGTTGCTGCAATTGCTGCCGATCTTTTTGATAATTCTGCTGATCATTTTTGATAATCGTTAATTTTGTTTGTAAATTTTGAATTGTTTGATTTGAAACAATTTTTTGATGGTCATAATCTTGAATTAAAGCTTGCTGTTGCTGTAGTTTGTTAGACAAACTCGTTATTTGCTGCGTAAGTTCAGCGATTTTTTTCTGACTATCTTTTTGAGCTTGTTGCACAGTTTGTTGTTGCTGCTGCAAAGATTGTTGCTGTTGCTGTGATTGCTTGATTTGATCTTGTTGCTGTTTTAAAAGTTGTTGTTGATATTGTTTTTGACTATATTGCTCTTGCAAAGTTGGTAAAAGTGCCTGTAAATGTTGATCTTGCTGTTGTTGCTGCTGTTGTTGCTTAGCTTGTTGTTGTTGTAAAGATTGAATTAAAGCTTGTTGCTGGTCTAATTTCTGTTGTGCCGTCTTAACTACTGCCTGTAAATGTTCAACTTGGTTTTTTTGTCCTAACAAATTAAAACCAGACCGGACTTGACCACCAGTCATAGAACCACCAGGATTCACCAAATCTCCTTGCAAAGTAACAATTCGATAACGATGATTCAACAAACTCCCCGCCTGAGTAGCGATATCCAAGTTTTTAACTACAATTAAGTTACCAAATAAATGATCAACAATATTTTGTAAATCTGAACGAATCGTGATCAAATCACTGGCTAAACTCCACTGCCTTAAGTCTCGCAAAACTAACAACTGTTCTGGTAGCAACTTGCGACTACGCATGATTTTTTGTGGCAAAAACGTTGCTCGGCCTTGTCGCTGTTGTCGCAAATATTGAATTGCTTTTTTAGCGGCTTCTTGATCAAGGGTTACAATGGACTGCAACTGATTACCCGCTGCACTTTGAATTGCTACTTGATAAGCTTCCGGAACACTAATTAGCTCTGCTACAACACCAATAATTCCTGACAAATGAGCTGACAAAATAGCCCGAACTCCTTGATAAAATCCTTGGTGTTGTTGCTGAATTCTTTGTAAAGATTTTAATTCTGCTTGAGACTGCTGAAATTCTCGTAAAGACTGATAGTATCCTTGCTGTGCCTGTTGTAATTTTTGTTGAACTTGTTGAAGATTTTGTTTAATTTGCGTAGCTTTTTGCTGTTCTTGATTACGGCTTTTTTCAGCGGCCAATGTTTGTTGCTGCAACTGCTCTAATTGTTGCTGTGCCTTTTGGTAAGCATCGCTTTGTTGTTGCTTAATAATTGTTAGTTGCTCTGCCTTATCTTGCAGTTTTTGTTGTTGATCAATTTGAAACTCAACCTGCTGTTGGACAGCAGAACGTTGTTGTAACAACTCAATGCGTTGCTCTTGTAAATCTTTAACAGTGATTGCTAACTTTTGTGGATCAGCAGCCAAATTTTCTTGCTGTTGTTGTAATTCTAAATTTAATTGTTTTAACTGTTGTTGCAAATCGTCCAAATTAGTAGTAATTTGAGAAATTTTTTGGTCACTTGCTTGCAGTTGCTGTTGTAATTCAGACTGTTGTTGCTGTAAAGTTTGCCGCTGGTCATCACTATAACTAAAACGTTCAGCATGCAACGCTCTTTGACCTTTAGCAGCTTCTAATTTTTGACCCAATTGAGCCAATTGATCACGACTTTGATCAAGTTGTTGTGTCAGTTTTTCATTAGTCTGATTATTTTTTTTAACTTTTTCATTAGCCAACGTTAACTTTTGCTCCACCGTTTGCAATTGCTGTTTTGAGTCAAGTCGCTGTTGTTGTAACTTAGATTGTTGTTGATTCAAATCAGCAATTTCAACCGCCAGAACCTGCTGCTCTAATTGGTCAAACTGTGCTTTTTGTTCTTGATAATCATGGGCAATACTAGCTTGTTTTTTCAAGGGTTCTACTTGTTTAGCTAATTCTTGAACAATATCATTAACTCGTTTTAAATTATCATCAGTCTGCTCTAATTGTTGTTGAGCTTGCTTTTTCTTTAATTTAAAACTCGCAACTCCAGCAGCATCCTCAATAATAAAACGCCGATCTTGCGGTTTATTATTAAAAATTGCCTCGACATTTCCCTGGGAAATAATCGCCATCGAATGTTTGCCTAAACCGGAATTCAAAAATAAATTAACAATTTCTTTTAAACGAACTTTACGATTGTTTAGTAAAAAGTCACTTTCACCCGTGCGAAATAACCGACGTGTTACTTGCACCTCATCATGATCAAATTGCAACTGTCGATCACGATTATCAAATTTCAAAACTACTTCAGCTCGACTGAGTGGTGTTCTAGTATCACTACCAGAAAAGATGATATCTTGCATGTTATCACCACGCAAACTTTTAGGAGACTGTTCTCCCATGACCCAGCGAATCGCTTCCGTTAGATTACTCTTACCACTACCATTAGGGCCAATAATGCCAGTAATTCCCTCATCAAAATGAATCGTTGTTTTGTCTGCAAAAGACTTAAAACCCATCATTTGTAATGCTTTTAAGACCAAACAAAACTCCTCCTATTTTTGATGTAATTGTTGTAATCTTTTGTGCGCTGCTTGTTGTTCCGCATCTTTTTTGCTATGCCCCACACCAGTTGTCAATGGCTTTTGATTAACAACTAACTGGACAGTAAATGATATTTGATCATCTGATCCTTCAGTATTGATTACTCGATAATCAATTTTAACATCACCATTTTGCTGCAATTCTTCTTGCAGTTCAGTCTTAAAATCATTATCATCACTAAATTCGCCAGCATCAATATGTCGATAAACAACTTTTTGTAAGAAAGCAACTACCGTTTGATTGCCCTGATCTAAATATAAAGCTCCAACAAAGGCCTCAAACACATCTTCTAACAAGGTATCCCGATCACGCGAACCTGCTTTTTCTTCACCATTACCTAAACGAATAAATTTTGGTAAACCAACTTCACGACAAAAACGTGAAAAACTAGCTGTACAAACAATATCTGCCCGTAGCTTAGTTAGTTGGCCTTCTGGTAAATTGGGAAATTTTTTGAAGATATACTCTGAAACATTTAATTCCAAAACAGCATCGCCCAAAAATTCCAAACGTTCATAATCTTTCACCCCTAATTCACGATGTTCATTAGCAAATGAAGAATGTGTTAAAGCTGAATGTAATAAATCAATATTTTTAAATTTTATTTGATAGCGATCTAGCAATAATTCTGTTAATTGATGATCACTCAACGCTTTGCCTTTAACCACAGATAAATCAGCCCCCTATCACTAATCTTATTGTTGTGAAACAATATAATCGACTGCTGCACCAACAGTTTGGATTTTGGCTGCTTCTTCATCGGGAATTTCTGCTCCAAAATCGTCTTCTAATTCCAATTCAAATTCCACCATATCAATCGAATCTGCTTTTAAATCATTTTGAAAATTAGTAGCATCAGTAATTTGATCAACACCAACATTGAAACGATCACTTAACATCTTAGCAATTTTATTAAAAACTTCTTCTCTATTCATAACAATTCTCCTATTTATTAATCTTTTGTTCCTGATTGAAATATGCAATAACCTTATCCAGCATTCCTTTATTATACATCATTCTCAGCTGAGCCAAGGCATAATAAACTGTCCGTGCATCAGACGAACCATGTGATTTAACAATTGGCGCTTTAGTACCCATTAATACCGCTCCACCATAAGTCGACACATCAAATAAAGATTTAATTGACTTTAAGGCCGGTTTTGCCAACAAAGCCCCCGTTTTGGCTCGCAAACCATTATTTAATAAGGCTGTTTTTAATTCTTTAATCACTAATGAAGCTGTTCCTTCAATCGCTTTTAAAACTGCATTGCCGCTAAAACCATCTGCGACCACCACATCAGCAGGACCATTCAATAAATTATCCGCCTCAACATTGCCTACAAAATTAATTCCGGCTAAATCCTTGAGTTCCTGGTACGCTTGTTGGTGCAATTTATCACCCTTATCAAACTCACTACCATTATTGAGTAAACCAACCCGTGGCTGGTTTACATTTAAAACCTCACTCGCATAAAATGACCCCATTACTGCCCATTGTGTTAAGTAAGGTACTTTAACTTCAGCATTGGCACCCGCATCTAAAAAGACAAAGCCATGGTCTTGGTTAATCATTGGCATGGTAGGCATTAAAGCAGGACGCGCAATATTTTTTAAGCGTCCAACAATAAAAATCCCCGCGGCTAATAAAGCGCCTGAATTTCCCAAAGAAGTCATCGCATCAGCTTGACCTGCTTTAACTGCTTGTGCAGCCAAAACCATCGAGGAGTCCTTTTTTTGCCGTATAGCCTTCATTGGTTCATCAGTTCCTAAAATTTGACTAGTTGTGTGCACAATCTCAATGCGTTCAGAACTTTGTAAATATTGTTTAATTGCCGTTTGATCGCCAAACAATAAAAATTCTAAATCGTTAAATTCATCACGTGCACGCTCAACTCCTTGAACCACAACTTCTGGAGCATGATCGCCGCCCATTGCGTCAACTGCAATTTTCATAAAATAAATAACCTCACTAATCTAAAGTATCTTTTGTTGTTGCTTGTAAATAATTTTTCAAATTAGGAAAATCACTTAAGCTAGGATTAGCTTGAATAATTTTCCGTGCTTCTTGATAAGCAATATCCAGCATTTTAACATCACTAATTGGATCTGCCAACTCAAAATGTGGCAATCCTGATTGCTGATCACCAAAAAAGTCGCCACTGCCCCGTAATTCCAAATCTTTTTGGGCTAATTTAAAGCCGTCATTTGTTTGCGTCATCGTTTTCAAGCGCTGCAAAGCCGTTTTATTAGGAGGATCACCCACCAAAATACAGTAAGCTGCTTTGTTCCCACGACCCACGCGCCCACGTAATTGATGAAGTTGGGATAAGCCGAAACGTTCAGCATTCAAAATAATCATCACGGTTGCATTCGGAATATCAACCCCCACTTCAATCACGGTGGTTGCAATCAAAATATCTAATTGTCGCTGTTGAAACTGTTCCATAATCTGATTCTTATCGGCAGCACTCATTTGACCATGAACCAGACCAATTCGTGCCTGAGGAAATTGCTGACACAACTTCTCATATAATGTTTGGGCACTCATTAAACTGATTTTATCAGAATCATTAACCAAAGCTGTCACTACAAAAATTTGAGCCTGTTGTTGTAGCTGAACCGCCATAAAATGACGGACTTGTTCTATTTTATTAGAACGAAGCCAATAAGTTGTTACTTGTTGACGACCAGCAGGTAATTCATCAATGACTGATAAATCTAGTTCTCCATAGTAAGTAATCGCCAAAGTTCTGGGAATGGGCGTCGCTGTCATCAACAATAAATCGGGATGACCACTTTTTTGGCGTAAAGCTTGGCGTTGACGTACTCCAAAACGATGCTGTTCATCAATTACCACTAAGCCTAGATTTTGATAAACAACATCTTTTTGAAATAAGGCCTGCGTCCCCACAATCACATTCGTTTGCCCAGATTTAATTTTTGCCAGACTAGTTTGTCTTTTTGCGGCAGTTGCAGAACTCGTTAAAAGCTCAATCGTCATTTTAAACTTGGCAAATAACGGCTTTAATTTTTGATAATGTTGTTGTGCCAAAATTTCCGTCGGTGCCATCAACGCCGTCTGAAAACCAGCTGTCACTGAAGCAAACATCGCCGTGGCAGCAACCGCCGTTTTGCCACTCCCCACATCACCTTGCAATAAGCGATTCATTGGTTTTACGGAACGCAAATCCGTTAAAATTTCAGTCAACACACGCTGCTGCGCACCTGTTAATTGAAAATTAAAATTTGCTAAAAACTGCTGAACGTACTTGGAATCATAATTTTGTACTAATCCTGACGTCTGCTTTTGATCATTAACTTTCAACTCACACAGTCGCATACTATACAAAAATAACTCTCGAAACTTAGCACTGCGGCGCGCTAATTGTGCTTGCTGTTTAGTTTTAGGAAAATGCATGCCGCTAATGATTTGTTGCTCCGATAAAATTTGATAACTCTGGCGTAACTGTTGGGGAATTAAGTCTACAACTTGAGTTAAATATTTTTCAGTTGCTTGTTTAATTAATTTAACTAAAATCTTTTGGGAAACTTGCCGATTGGTTGGATAAATAGCATCTAATTGATTGGTTTGTTGCTTACTCTGAAGAACTTTCATTCCCGTTAAGGAACGTTTAGTGGCATCAAAGCGGCCATAAATCAAAATTTCTTGTCCAGTTTCGAATTGCTTTTTGAGCCATGGTTGATTAAAAAAAGTCACTGGAATCGTTTCATCATCAACTAACAAACGAACAATGACTAAATTTCTTTTACCACCCAAACGTTTTAATAAGGCTGGCGCTACCACCACACCTTGTAAAACTAATTTTTCTTGATCACTTGCTTGATCTAAAGTTTTCACTAAAAGATCATCATACCGCCGTGGAAAATAATAGAGTAAATCTTGAATCGTGATAATTCCTAAGCTAGCTAATGCTTGCTGGAGTTTAGGACCCACTCCTGTTAAAAAACTGACTGACTGTAAAAGTTCTTGCATAATTGGCTCCTTATTTCACCAACTTTTTAACTGCAACTTTGACTTATTCAACAGCTATCAAGTAAGGATAGACCGGTTGATCGCCTTGATGGATTTCCGTTTCTAGATCCGCAAAGTCCGTGGTAATGGTTGTAGCAATTTGTTCAGCAATCTTTTGATCACCATCAGAACCCACCAAAATTGTCACAACTTCACTATCTTCATCGACCATTTTTTGCACCATTTGGACTGATACTTGCACTGGATCTAAACCGTTGACGACAATATCACCATCAACAATGCCGATTAAGTCATCCTTTTTAATCTTTAATTGACCAATTTCACTATCACGCACAGCGCTGGTAATCTGACCACTGTGAACGGTTGTTAAAGTTTCCGTCATATTAGCTTGATTAACTTGTAATTCAGCGGTCGGATCAAAGGCTAACATAGCTGTCATGCCTTGCGCGATTGACTTGCTAGCAACAATTTCCGTCGGAATTTCAACCATTTGACAAGCTTGCTTGGCAGCCATCAAAATATTACCATTATTTGGCAAAACTAAAGCTCTTTTGGCGTGACTATTTTCAATTGCTTGCGCAATATCTTGCGTTGAAGGATTCATCGTTTGCCCACCGCTAATCATTGTGGTCACACCTAAACTTGCAAATAATTTTTGCAAGCCTGAACCAGAAGCCACCGCCACAACTGCATAATCAAGTTCTTGTTCAGGTACTGCCGGTTTGGATATATCATTTTCCACGATTGTCTCATGTTGAATGCGCATGTTATCAATCTTAATTTTCGCTAACGAGCCAAATTGGCGGCCATAAGTAAAGACTCTTTGTGGATGTTGTGTATGCACGTGCACTTTAACAACTTCTTCATCGGCAACTACCAATAAAGAATCACCAATTTCACTTAAAGTTTGGCGAAATTCTTCGTAATCAAACCGTTGATCACTCGTCGGTTTGACACCTAACTGCACCATCATTTCTGTACAAAAACCATTTTTGATATCTTCATTATTAAATTGTGCTTGCACTGATTGGTGATGGGCAGCATTTAACATCTCGTCCATTTCCACCGCATCGGGTTGATAGGCTTGATCATCACTGACTTCACCGCCTAAAGCTTGCAAAAAGCCTTCATAAATAAAAACTAACCCCTGACCCCCAGAATCTACAACGCCAACCTCTTTTAAAACTGGTAATAATTCTGGCGTACTGGCCAAAGCACTTTTAGCACCTTGTAAGGCAGCCGTCATCACAGCGGTCACGTCTTGAGCAGTATCACTGACTTCTTGCGCAGCTTCACTAGCACCACGTGCAACAGTTAAAATTGTCCCTTCAACTGGCTTCATCACAGCTTTATAAGCAGTTTGAACCCCAGCTACCAAAGCTTGAATTAAGTCTTGTGACGTTAACTCTGCTTTCGTTTCAATACTTTTACTAAATCCGCGAAAAATTTGTGACGTGATAACACCCGAATTGCCACGAGCTCCCATTAATAAGCCCTTAGCTAAAACTTGGCCTAATTCGCCAACATGTTTAGTATCAGCTTCATTGACCGCTTTATAGCCTGATTTAAAAGTCAGATCCATATTAGTTCCTGTATCACCATCCGGAACTGGAAAAACATTTAATGAATTAACAAATTCAGCATTTTGACCCAAACGATGTTCGCCCATGCGAATCATATCAGTAAATTCTTGGGCCGTAATTTTCTCCACAGACAATTAATTATTCCTCCAAATTAATCTTCTTCCAAAATTTTAATTCCTTGTACATAAACATTAACTTGTGTTGTTGGTGCACCTAACATTGTTTCTAAATTATATTTGACTTTGTTTTGGACATTACGACAAACTTCTGAAATTTTAACACCATAACCAACGATAATATAAACATCAACCACGGTATTGTCTTCATGTTGGCGCACAACTACTCCCCGCGTATAATTATCACGGTTCAAAATCTCATTCACGCCATCACGCAACTGATTTTTACTGGCCATGCCTACAATGCCGTAAATATCCGTCGCAGCACAGCCAACAATTGCAGCGATAACTTCGTTAGAAATATCAACTTGTCCATATTTAGTTTGAATAGTTACTGCCAAAATTTAACACCCCGCTTTATCTTCTTCTCAACATTAAATTTTATCATAGCCCGTCTATAAAAAACAGCCATCTAAAAAACTGTCAAGTATTTTTCCTTGAGATAGAACTTGCTTTATCTATGGGTAAATGATAACATATTTAAAGTATTCTATTATAGAAAGTATCTAGGACAAGGAGGTTTGTCCCATGGCTAAAGATATTATTACTGGACGTAAAACCAGTTTTGGTAACCGGCGTTCACATGCCTTAAATTCATCACGTCGTGCATGGAAAGCTAACTTACAAAAGGTGCGGATTTTAGTTGATGGTAAGCCTAAACGTGTTTGGGTTTCCACACGCGCATTAAAGTCTGGCAAAGTCACTCGCGTCTAATTTTAATGCAAAAAAGTTATCCTGAAGTGGATAGCTTTTTTTATTACAACATTAATTTAATCTATTTATCGCTTTCTCCAAGTCAACAGTTTGTGCCTTATGTAAAAAATCAACTGTAACATTTTAGTTTTTCAATTAAACGTGTTACAATTTATGTAGTCGAAGTTGGCGCTATCAACACCAACTTCTCATAAGGCTGCTAAGAGTGGCTATAGATAAAAATTAAATATTCAGTCCCTGCTAAGCTTTGAAGCTAAGTAGGGACTTTGCGTTTAAGATCTTATTTCCGAAGATCTTTGATGATTTTGGCAATAATAATTTAATCTACTTATTGCGTTCTCCAAGTCAACAGTTTGTGCCTAACGTTATTAAATTTTCAAAGTAAAATTCAACTTTGAAATTTAATAGCGTTAGTGCGCAACTGCTAACCAACTTGGATCACAGCCTTTTAAAAGTCAAACAAAGAAGTCCGAGAACGATCCAGAACAAAGCTTTACTCCTTTCTTCAGAGTGTGATTTGTTACAGTTTTTACACCATAAGCCTCACGCTCCTTCATAAAGAAGCCACTAGCTTAGCTTTCGCCTTATGTACATAGTTAGTATAACATTTTTGAGATACACTTTTTAAGATAATTTTAATTATAAAAAAAAGAAAGTCTTCTTTTCAAGGAAAACTTTCTTTTATTTTGTTTTAAATTAATGTTTCTATAATATTGAGTGTTGATGAGTAATTTTACCGACACTCTTTTATTACAATATTTTTATAAATCAAGACTGGCTTTAACAACGGAATCATCAATCAGCGTTAGATCATCACATTCACTATGTTTTACTAGCCACGACTTATGTTGTTTAATCAATTGATCGACATAATTTCGTGCCCAACGACCATTACTTTTATCTGTAGAACGTTCATATTTAGTAATAACTACTTCCTTTAGTAGCTCTTTATTAACTTTCCAATTTTTGCTGATACTATTAATAACAATTTCTGCAATTTCAGAAGCAGAATAGGAATCAAATTCTATTTTTAAAGGAACTCGAGAGCGTAAACCAGGATTAGCTTCTAAAAACTGCTCCATCTGTTTAGTGTAACCTGCAAAAATAACAACCAATTTGTCGCGATTATTTTCTAATTCCGGAATTAATGTTTCAATAACTTCTTTGCCAAAGTCATTTTCACTACCAATCGAATTTAATTGATAAGCTTCGTCAATAAACAAAACACCACCCATGGCATCACGAATAACTTTTTTAGTATTAGCTTCACTGTGCCCGATATATTTACCAACCAAATCTGCGCGTTTAACTTCAATAACAGTATCTTTAGGTAAAATTCCCAAGTTATAAAACAATTTGGAAATTAGTCGAGCAATAGTGGTTTTACCAGTTCCTGGTGCCCCTTCAAAAACCATATGATAAGTTGGTTTTGGTTGATCTGATAATTGTTCAGCCAATTTTTGATCAATTTTAGTTTGGTCAATAGTATCATGAACAAATTTTTTAACATTTTTTAAACCAGTCATAGAATCTAACTGTTTTAAAAGATTTTCAATGTTATCTTCTTTGGTTTCATGATTTCCTCCTAAAATTTGATCAATATCCTTATTCGTAATTGTCGTCAAACTGTGCCCCTCAATTTGAGCTACAACATTGATCAGTGCTTGGTTCAAATTCCGTATCCAGCGACCGTTAGAGTTATCAATATCAGATAGATAAAGTCTTTTAACACTTTTTCCATAATAAGCTTCGTCAACACTATAATCCTTATTTTTTAAATCTAATAAACCAATTTTAACAATCTCATCAGGAGTATAATCGGCAAAATTAAAAACGTTGGGAATTCTAGATTTTAATCCTTCATTCATAGCTAAAAAGTCTTGCATTTTTTTAGTGTATCCTGCAAAAATTATCATCAAATCATCGCGATGATCTTCCATATATTTCAAAATCACATCGACTGCTTCTTGTCCCCAATTGGTTGTACCTTCCTGATATAGCGAATAAGCTTCATCAATAAATAAGACACCTCCTTGTGCCTTATTCAAAATAGCTGCTGTTGCCTTAGCAGTTCCACCAACATTTTCAGCAACTAAATCTTGACGGGAAACCTCAACATAATGATTTGATGGTAAAACTCCCTCTTCATACATCGCTTGTGCAACTAAACGTGCTACTGTTGTTTTACCAGTTCCCGGATTACCTTGAAAAATAGAGTGTAGTACAGGCATCCCAGAATGATAGCCTTTTTTAACCCTGTCTTGGTTAAAGACCGCAGTTTTAACAAAAGAATTGATCTTTTGTTTAACTTCAGTTAAACCTATTAACTGGTTAATTTTATCAAGAGCACTAATATCAGTGGTCTTATGGTTGATAATCGTCTTCTTTTTTGAATCTTCAAATTTTAAATCAGTAGACTGCAATTTAGAAATATTAATATCTGAATTTTCATCTGAGTTTACTTGTAATTTATGTAACTCATCTAAATTACTTTGTTTAACCTCAATATTACCGTCTTCAATTAAAAAATAAGAATCACCATTTGCTAATTTTAAATCTTCAATTTGGGCAATCGAATCACTTTTTAAATATAATTGTTCCGTACAACTATTTGTTAAGTATAACTGGCCAGCTTTCAACTGAGAATGTTTATTTAAAACTAAACAACCGAATTGGGATACATCAGTATCGATCTCAGAATTTTCGGCATACATCAAATTAATAATTGAATGAGTTATTTTAATTAGTTGCGCTTGATCAGCTAAAACAGCAAATATTTTACCATTTGAATGAATCTCACTAAATCTGATTTGACATTTTACTTGCTCGTGCAAATAAATGGCTGGATACTTTCTTTCACTAGAATTTACAATCACATTATTGATTAACAAAGTAGCTGACTGACCAACATTAATTCCATTCTGACCAATTAAACTATTTAAAACTAAATTTTCTAAAACACACGTACTATTTTCTTCCACAAATAAAGATGAATTAAAAACTACATCTTCAGGTTTTTTCCCCAATCCACGAAATTTTATATTACTTACAGGTATTACTTTACAATGATACTCACCAGGGTCAAGTAAAATTACATCACCTGAACAACATTGACTAATTGCCTTATCTAGGGAATATTTACCTAATCCTTTACCGACATGAATTGATTTTCGCAAACCTACTTCCCCCACATATCTTTAAAATACATATATTTAACTTGATTCATTAAATAAATTAAGCAAAAAACACCTAATGGCAAACTAAAACTCCACACCAAACTTGTAATTAATAAACGTATCATCAAAAGAATAAGACAAAAGATAAATACTGCCAAACCATCAGAAGACATAAAAGACAAAATATCAATTAAACTAGGCCCTCCAAAAATAATGGCACTTATAAAACCTCTTTGATTTCTTTGATATTTACTCTTACTGACTGCAGCTGTTAAAGGATATAAAAACAAATTAAAAATTGAAAATAAACTATTCAAAGTAAATGGATTAAACAAAGCATTAATTCTAATAGCAGAGTATTGATTAAAACAAAGCAAAAGAATTGAAATCACAAACTCTTTCATCCAAAACTTATAGTCTTGCAACCTCAAAGCATTAACGAATAATTTTTTAATTGATAAATTATCATTCAAAAGTACGGGGCCAAAATGTGGTTCTTCTTCCACAGTTAATTCATTTGACTGATCGACCCTTTGCGCTTTTTTAATTATTTGCTCTTCAATAATTGTCTGAACGTTAGCCTTTTCTTTACTGATAATTAACTCCCCCCTCTATTACATTAATATAATAGCATATTTCTGAGAAAAATTTATTATTTGGCAAGCTATCCTTTAATTAATTTGCAGATAAAAAAATCCTCAAAATTTCATTTTTAAATTTGAGGATTAAACATCAAAATTTTTTAATTCAATTTAACATCCACATCTCTCACCCAATCATTATCACCAACTTGATAATAACGATGACCGTTAACAGTCAAGACTTGATCAAAGTTCCAAGTGGCTTGGCGAGTTAAGTGTTTATCTGTGGAGCGACTTAAGAAACCAATTTGTGATTGGTAATGATAAATCGGTGCCGCTTGTTCTTTCAAGCTTAAGGTTCCGTTCTGTGGCTTCGTGACAATTGCGGTTGTCATGACCGTAACATCAAGGGCTCGCACATATTGATGTGGAGCGACTTGATAATAAACTTGTCCGTCAGCTAATGTTTCTTGCGCATTAACTAACCACTGCGTACCCGTTGGCAATTGCTGCTTCAGCGCGGCACCTTGATCACTATACACGGTGATGAAGTCTTGACCCGCAGTTGGTTGCACGGTAATTACCCCATCAATGATTTGGCGTTTACCAATCTTGGTGTAATTGACATCGTCAGCTTTAACATATTCATTAGCACCAACGCGGTAATACATCGTGCCATCATTTTGCGTATAAATATAATCGACTTTCCAATCAGTATTGGCGGCTAAGACTTGCTCCAACTGGTGACCTTGTTGGTCATACAAGTGAATGAAACCACCCGTGACATCGGGTTTAACAATCGCAATGCCCGGATTGCGCACCGTATGACTTTGACTCAAGCCACCACCTAAATTATCAGCCAAGTTGACACTGTCCGTGCCCACTAAACTATTAATGCGTTGAATGCAATCATGTTGGGCTTGGTTAACGGCTGCGACACTCGTTGCTTGTTGCACTTGGTCAATGCCCGCACTTTCAGCATGCCGTACCGCAAAGATCCGATCTTGACGTTTATCAGCGTCTAAACTGGTATTGTTCTCTAAATTCTTGACGGCTTGATCAGCTGCTTGATGAATGGCATTAATGGCAACCGCACTAGCTTGCGCTACTTGGGCTTTAACCACTTCATGAGAGATATTTTTTTCTCCTGCTACTTCGGCGGCATGAGCAGCATCCACACCTTGACTTTGATCGATTTGGTCTTTGGCAGCTTGATAAGCCGCATCAACCTTTTGTTGAGTGTCGTCTTTTTGTTCAGGTGTTAAGTCAGTTAAATCGTTCAACTGATCCGTGGTATCTTGATAATGTTGCTCTAAAGTGGTCAGGCTATCATCTTTAGCTTTCGTCACTTGAACCACTTGTTGCATGTTTTCAATTCCGGTTTGTTTGTGCGGATCAACTTCTGACAAGTTAGCTTCAGTAATGCTGCCTTGCGCTGCTTGATAAGCGGTCTCCAACAAACCATTCAAACTGTCAATTTGATCCTTATAATGCGTTAAACCATTAATCTTGGCTTGTTCTTCTTGATAGGTTTGCTTTAATTCCTGCATCGCTTGGTTCTTGTGGTTAATCAAATTCTTAGTGTCATTTAATTGCGTAATTCCGGTTTGTTGAACCTGATCCACACCAGTTTGATCTGTCGCGGCTAAGATTTGATCAATGGCTGCTGTGGCTTGTTGACTAATCTGACTCTGCAAAGCCGTTTGTTGCTCTTCATTCAAAGCGGACGCTTGATCATAAGCTTGTTGAACTTGTTTTTGCGTTTGCTTAATTTGTTGCACTGCTTGGGCTTTTTGTTGCGCCAAAGTAACTTGTTGTTTCATTTGCTCAATGGTTTGTTGTTGTTCACCAGCAACGTTGGCAGCGGTCGTTTCCTGTTTAATTTGGCTTAAACCAGTCTCATAAGCAGTTGTAACTTGTTGTTGTAATTGGTTAACTTGGTCACTACTTAAGTTACCACCTTGCGCTAAACTACCTAATTCTTGTTGCTCACGATTTAACTCATCATCCAAGGCATTCCAAGCGGCATTTTGTTGTTGCTTCAAGTCTGTTACTTGCTTAATGCTTTCCACACCATCTTTAGCGGCTTGTTGAATAGCAGTAGCCGAACTAGCTTGATTGATGGCGGCAATGGCTTGATCTTTTTGGGTTTGGACATCTTGTTTCAAACTGTCCTGATCAGACTCATAATGATTCAAGCCCGCAATTACCTCATTAGCGGCCGTTGCTGCTTGATCAACTTGTTGCATGACTTTATTGATCGTATTAGCTAAGTCTAACGTTGGCCGTAACTTCTGTTTTTCTTGCGTGAGCCAACTTTCAGTAACATCGGTGGTTTCATTTAAATCATTTAACATCGCTGTTTGTTCGATTGTGACTTGCTCTAATAAATTATTAACTTGATCAGCGGTTAAGTATCCACCCTTGTCCGGTTTACCTAAATCTTGAATTTGTTGCTTGGCATCATTGACCGCTTGATTAATACTTGCTTGCAACTTCTGCTTTTGTTTAGCAGTCGCTACTAATTGATCTAATGCATTATTTTGTTGACCAGCAGCATTAGTGACATCTTGCGCCGTCTTACTGGAATCTTGTTGTGCCGTTTCAATGGCACTCACACCATTAGTTGCTGCTTGGTCAGCTTGATGTTGTAGTTGATCGATTTGATCTGGGTCTAACTTATTGTCGCCTTGACCTAAATCATTAATCTTTTGCTTATTAGCAGCTAATTGTTGCGCTAAAGCCACAATTGCATTAATGGCGGCGGTACCTTTGTTAAAGGCCGTAGTTTCTGTGTTACTATCTTGCATACCGGTTAAAGCCGTGTTAGCAGCGGTGTTGACTTGATTTAAGAAATCAGTTTGTTGCTCAGCACTAATATTAGTTAAACCAGTTAAATCATTGTTGGCTTGCCCTAAAGTCGTGGCTAAACTCGTTAAGTCCGTAATAACTTGCGTCTTGACTTTAGTAGCCTCGACACTCGTTGCCGCTTTGATTTTAGTAGTTAATGAACTTTGCGCTTGGGTAATTTGATCCTTAAATTGTGTCTTTTGCGCAGCCGTCAAACCAGCAGTCGTATCAATCTGTCCAATCGCCGTGGTAATTTGCGTCTGCAAGGCTGTTAAGGCCTCATTTTGAGCCTGCGGTAACTTCAGTAACTTATTAATAGCTTGTTTGCCATTTTGAGCTAATTGGTTCAAATCAGTTGTTGCTGTAGCTTTAGTAATTTGGTCGACAATCTTAGCTTGTTGCTCACTAACTTGTTGTTTCAGGCCAGCTTGTTGGTCAGTTAATTGATCCAACTTTCCAATAGCAGTATTAGCGGCAGTAACAGTTGCGTTAATCACACCCATAGCCGTATTCATATTATCAGCTAAATCCGTTACTGGCTTAAAGTTCTTTGTTTCTTGATCAGTTAACCATGAATCTGACAAATCAGTAACATTCTGTAAGTTAGTTTCAATCGTTGTCTTCGCTGCCGCTAATTGAGCTAATAACTTGCCAACTTGTTGAGCTTCATCAGTTGGCGTCGTACCACCAGTTAAGTTATGACCAGTTGTACCGTCACCTAACTCTTTAATATGATCCACTGCAGTATTGTAGTCAGTTTGTAACTGCTGCATGATGCTATTTTTATTTTGCATCGTTGTTACTAACTTATTTAGAGTATCTTGACCATTCTGCAACTGTAACTGTAAGTCGTCGCCAGCAGTTTTAATATTATCTGAATAAGTTTTGTAATCATGATTTAATTGACTCAAAGCCTGACTAACCTGATCATGTGTTAAATGAGCATCGGTTCCTTGTCCTTGTTCTAAATTACTAATTATTTGGGAATCTGTTTGATAAGTTGTTTCTAAGGACGTTAAAGCTTGATCTTTTTCTTTGACTGTTGCTAAGACTGCTTCAATCTTGCCTTTTTGAATTACTTGTTGCGCTATAATATCTGCTGAAGTAGTAAGTTCTCCTAAGGCCGTTTGTGCTGCTTGATAGGTTCCTTCTAAATCACTGGCAAGCTGATTACTAGGATCCAAATCAGTTTTATGGGTTAAAGTATTTAAATCATTCAAAGCGGTTTGATAAGCAGCTTCTACTGTTTGAAGAGCTGTTTGCATAGCTGTATTCATAGCCGTTGCTTTGTCAGTTACTGCAGTTAGTTTAGAATGTTCTGTGTCTTCAACAAAGTTGGATCCCAGATTTTCTAAATCACTCAAGACTTCATTGTAAGCTGTCTCTAAATCAGCTAATAACTTACCAACTTGCGTACTGGTATCAGTTGAACCAGTATCACCAGTTAAATAACCACCTTGATTACTACTTGCAACTAACTTATTAATATCATCCTTAGCAATATGATACCAACCAGCTACTGTACTTAAATTACCGGATAAGTTTTGCGCCGCTGTAACAATCTTATCAATTGCTTTTTTACCAGCACTTAAAGCTTTATCGGCATTTTCAATACTATCAGCATTATCAATATTTCTATCTGCTGTCGTCTGCGCACCATCAGTCGGATTAGTGATTTGTCCCTTATATCCAGTAATCTGTTCTGGAGAAAGTGAAGTTTGCTGTCCTAACGTTGTTAAAGCAGCTTGCGCATAATCAGCTAGTTGCGCTTGATCAACCACTTTTTGTAACGCTGTTTCACCAGCAGTTTCAGCATTAGCCGTTCCAGCAGTAATCTCAGCTACTGCAGCCTGATAAGCACTTGTTACTTGGCCTTGATATGAATCCTGTTGCTCTGTGCTTAAATGACTTAGTTTTTCAGCAATTGTCGCATCTTGGGCTGTTTGGTAAGCAGTTTGTAACTGACCCATGGCCGTATTCATGGTTCTTGCTTTACCAGTTACTGCAGTTAGTTTTTGTTGTTCTGTTTCCGAGTTAAAATCGGCACTAGGATTTTCTAGATCACTTAAGACTTCATTGTAAGCTGTCTCTAAATCAGCTAATAATTTACCAACTTGTGACTTATGTTCGGCGTCAGGCGCTGTGGTTGTTAAATGACCATCAGTTTGATTGTCACCTAAATTAGTAATGTTTTCCTTTTCGGTATTGTACCATTGAGTAACTTCATCAGCCGTTGTAGCTTGACTAACAATATTATTAATATTTGCTTGAGCAGCTTGATAAGCATTAGCAGCCTTTGTTGCATCAGTAGCACTATCAATCGCAGCTTGCCCTTTAGTTTGTTCGGTTTCTTTAGTTGGATCAGAACTTGTAATTTGTTCTTTATACTGTTGCTTTTGTTCATTTGTTAAATGCGTTAAAGCATTAATTTTATTAACGGCAGCCGTGACCCAATTTTGAAGTTGCGCACCAGCTAACTTCTGAGCAATTTGCGTTAAACCAGTCTTAACCGCAGCATCAATTTGGTCTTGGGTTGTGGTTGTGACAATCAGAGTATCAAAACCACTAACTGCCGTATTATAAGCACCAGCAATATTATCTTTATAAGTTTGTTGATCAGTTGTTGAAGCTGTTAAATCAGTGTCAACCGTTTGATCAGCACTATTTTTAGCGGTTTGTAGCTTGTCCATGGCAGCATTAATCTTATCCGCCAAATCGGTGATCTTTATAACTTTCGCTTTCTCTTCAGCTTTAAAAGTATCTGTTAAACCACCAGTACCTAAATCATTAACATCTTTGGTGATCTCAGTTTGTACCTGATCTACTAATGCCCACAATTTGCCAACTTGCTCATTTGTATCAGCCGGGTCACTGCCAACCGTCAAATGTTGCAAGGCCTCAATCTGTTGCTTAGCATCATTAATCCAGCCAGCTAAACCATCCGTTGTATTATTTAAGAAACCATTGTTAGCATCAGCGTCACCTTGAGCGCCTTGCACAATCTCATTAATAGCTGCTTGGGCTGTGGTAAAGGCGTTATTAGCATCACTAGCAGTACCAGCTTGGTCAATGTTAGCTTGACCTTTAGTTTGTTCAGTTTCTTTACTTGAATCAGAATTTGTAATTTGATCTACATAACCCTGAATGACACCAGAGCTTAAATGACCACCATTCGTGGTGCTTAAAGCATTCAGGTCAGTTTGCGCTTTGTTGACACAATCTTGTAGTTGACCACTAGCTAAACCTTTAGCAATTCCTAATAAACCAGTGTTTTCAACCTTTGTTACACTATCTATTGTCGTTTGGTCAGTAATAGTATTTAAACTATTCGTTGCCGTCTCATAAGCAAGATCCACTTGGTCAGTGTACTTTTTCTTATCCTGAGCCGTCGCCAAGTTTGGTAAGCCATTGATTGTCGTATTGGCGTTATCATGTTGAGTCTGTAACTCACCCATAGCGGCATTAATCTTATCTGCCAAGTCGGTGATCTTTGTAACTTTCGCTTTTTCGTCAGCTTTAAAAGTATCAGTTAAACCACCAGCACCTAAATTATTAACATCTTTGGTGATCTCTTTTTGAACATTATCTACTAATGCCAACAATTGACCAACTTGTGCACTTGTATCAGCTGGTGTACTACCGACGGTCAAATGTTGCAAGGCCTCAATCTGTTGTTTAGCTGCCTCAATCCAGCCGGCTAAACCATTATCAGTATTGTCAGTTAGGAAATCATTGTTAGCATTTGATACTCCCCTAGCAGCCGACACAATAGCTTCGATCTTACCTTTGGCTCCATCAGTTCCATCAAAAGCAGCTGCTGCTCCTTGCGCATCAGTAGCGGCATTAATTGCGACTTGACCATTAGCTTGTACACCAGTATCTGTATTAATAATTTCGTCTATATAGCCATTAATTTGGTCTTGACTTAAAGCACCACCTTGGTCCGTACTTAAGGCATTCAAGTCTTCCTTGGCTTTATTAACACAATTTTGCAATTTAGCACTAGCCAAGCCTTTGGCTAAATCAACCATGCCTTGCTTAATGACGTTATCTTTATCATCTGCGGAACTAGCTTGTTGATATGCTGTGACCATACCTTGAACTTTTTGATCAATTGGTGTCAAAGCGTCAGTAACTTCAGTTGAACTTAAATGTCCATTTTTATCCTTACTTAAATCATTAATACTGTTATTAGTCTCATTAAATTTATTCGCTAAATCAACTAACGTATCTAAAATACCTTCTGCTGTCGTTTCAGTTGAAGTGGCATCTGCACTAGTTGTTGTGTCCTTAATTTGAGCTACAGCCGTTTGATAAGCTTGATAAATCAACCCCACTTGCGTTTCGTCATTTTCATTGAAGTAATTAATTTGTGCAGTTGTTAAGCTTTGACCATTATCCTTACTTAAAGCAGTGACCGCTGCTAAAGCACTATCCAATTTATCTTTTAAATTATTAATTGCAGTCTGCTGGTCACTAACTAAATTATTAATGTTGCTTAACGCGTCCTTCGCCGCATTTGTCACATCAGTTGTTGTCTTGCCAGCAGCTGTTTGCGCAGTCTGAATCGCTGTGATCCCAGCTTTAGCTGCTTGATAGGCTTGACTCTTTAATCCCGTTTCATCTAAGTCGGTCTGACCAGCAATCGTTTGGTCAACCGTATTTAACTTATCTGCTAGATCAGCTATCGCATTAATGGCTGCTTGACCTTTAGCCACTGCTGTTTGGCGATCAATGTCATTGGTAGCTTGGTTATAACTAGTAACCGCAGTTTCTAAAGCGGTTTGCACTTGCTCTAAGAAGTTTTTCACTTCTTTTGTCGGATTTAATTGTCCATCATTGGCCGTACTGCATTGATTAATCTTTTGATTAGCATTAGCTAAAGCTGTGGCCAAAGTAACTAAATCAGCTAATTGTTGCTCACCGACACTGCCTGCATGAGTGGCAGTTGTTGAATCAGTTGCGGTCTTGATGTTAGTTACAGCTTGTTTATAAGCTAGTGGTACTTGACCAGTAGTTGCATCAGTAAAGTAATTAGTTTGGTCAGGAGTTAGATTCTGCAAACCATTAATTGTTGGCAACGCACCATTGGTGCCATCATATTTAGTCTTTAAACTATTTAAAGCATCCTTTTGTGCTTGAGCTAATTTAATAACATTATCCATCGCTATAATTCCATTTTGTTGGCTAGCTAATAATGCTGCTGCAGGATTAGCACCACCACTTGGATTAGCTGGATCTTTTGTATCATCTTTAACTGATTTAACGTTGTTAATAGCATTGTCATGCGCTGATTGCAATGAACTTTTTAAATTATCAATGTTTGGAACATTGGATAATCCTTGTAAAGCTGTTATGTCAGTATCCAACTGCAAATTTAAAGCTGTTAAGGCATTTAAATAAGCCGTCAAGACTGGATCATTAAAGTCTACAAATTTATTTTGAAAATCTTTTTCAGCAGTTAATACTAATTGATCATCTTTTTGAAAAGTGTCTATGGAAATATCAAAACTAAATCTTCCATCAGAATCTGCACGTGTGATATAAATTGGACCTTTTCGCCAATCATCACCATTTTTCTTTAAATTAGATCCGTCGGCAAAATCGTATAATTGACCATTACGTTTAATTTGAACGCGAATATTGGCATTAGCTAAATTGACTTGACCACTAATCGTATGCTGATTCAAACTATATTTAAGTGAATCCGTTACAAAATCAACACCATTATCAGGAACGGCATTAAATTCAAAATATACTCCAGACAAATTATTACTATTATCAAAGTAAGAAATTATAGAGTCTTCATCTTCCTTAGAAGTTGAGACAATGTCACTATTTTCATTACTTGCTAAATTCTGTTTAATTGATTGTAAAACACCATCTTTAATCGTCAAATTTAGTTTATCCAATATATAACTAGCATTAGTATCTGAATGTAATGTAAGCTTAAAAATATTAGTTAAAGATAAACTGGTAGACCCTGAAAATAATTTAAAGTTAGTATTATTTCCATTAAACCAAAAATGTTTAGGATGATCTATTGTAATCTGTTTAACATTAAATACAGAAGAGGCTGTTGTTACACCAGAGGCAATACGAATAACTACAGTGGATCCAGAATTAATTTTCAAATTATTAATTGCCATAAAATCAGTTAAAGGATAGTTATAGTCAGCATCTCTATAATCCAAATAAAACTCCCCATCGATTATTAAATTGCCAATATTATAAGCATGATAATTAGGATTCCCAATAGAATAAGCAAAAGGATTATTTTCGGCAATACCAACAGAATAATTACCCCAACGTCTAGTTTGCAATGAACCACCAACATCTACGGTTACGTTTCCTGAGGTATTTAAACCCATATAAAAAACACCAATCCCATGATTTTCAATAGTTAAACTATGAGATCCCATATCAATAGGCAGTTGATTACTAACTGGAATAATATGTTTTAAACCTAAAAAATAATAATAATCAACTGTATAAAAGAAACATTTCCCATCAATAATTATATCTGTACCATGAATACTACCGCTATCTCGCAACAATTGAGCACCAAAATATCTAAATTTTTTCAGATAAAGAGTTGTATTTTCAAAACTACTACCATTATAGGAAGGTGCTCCCCATAAGGCATAATTTGTACTATATACGTCAATATTATTAAAAGTAAAAGACTTTATGTCAGTCCAAATATAGTTATCTTGTAAATTAATGTGATATCCTTTACCATCAATGGTTAAACTGGAATTTCCAAGCATATAAGGCCTTAAAAATTGACTATTAGATGCTGATTGTCCAGCAGTTAGTTCAATATCATTCGCTAAAATTATTGTATAGTTAACGTCACTTTTGCCATAATATTTCTTTAATGCATTAACGAATTGTGTTTCATTAGATACAGTAACACTATCAGTCGTTACAAAACTCGCAATTTCTGGCTTTGTTACTTCATCGTCATTATGTACTACACCAGGATTATTGTCAGTGTCAGTACTATTAGGTTGTTCTAATTGGTTAGTATTATGATTGTCTAAATTGGGATTACTTGGCTGAGTTACGGAACTACTGGTAGAATTACTTGCAGGACTATGATTACCAGTAACTGCACTAGTATTATCTTGGTCGGCGTTATTGGTATCATTAATGTTATCGATTACATTAGAGCCACCTACTGAACTAGTCGTACTATTTTCGTTAGCACTCCCCTCTACTTGCTGTTGATTATTATTACTTGTATCACTTATGCTGCTATCTGCACGATTGTCGATTGTCGATTGTCGATTGTCGATTGTCGATTGTCGATTGTCGATTGTCGATTGTCGATTGTCGATTGTCGATTGTCGATTGTCGATTGTCGATTGTCGATTGTCGATTGTCGATTGTCGATTGTCGATTGTCGATTGTCGATTGTCGATTGTTAATGCCATTTATTTCACTGGGATCGGT
This sequence comes from Bombilactobacillus sp. ESL1202, assembly GCF_058107125.1. NCBI lineage: Bacteria > Bacillati > Bacillota > Bacilli > Lactobacillales > Lactobacillaceae > Bombilactobacillus > Bombilactobacillus sp. ESL1202. Next base: position 233,848 of record NZ_CM176590.1, read on the forward strand.
TGTCTGAATTTCTTCTCCTGGTGCTGCTTGATCAAACTTGCCTTGATCATTAACATTATCCGCTTTAGTAGTGGTCTTATTTGCTGTCAACCACAAAGTTGATGAGAATAAGGTCACGCCCATAGTCACTAATAATCTTTTACTTCGATGCATTTTTATACTCTCCTTTGTTCATCTCGTCTAAAATATTTACATTTTTAAAAATGATTTTGATTATGTTCGCTTAAATTCGATACCTGTTTTTATCAAATAATAAGCAATTAATAATCTTAATCTCTCATATATTTCATATTATAATTGGTTAATTAGTGATAAATCAAACCCTATTTGGCAAAAAACTCTCGAAAAAGCCCGTTGTGATTTATATATCACACAAAATGGCTGTTTTGCTTTTTCACATGCTCACAACGAAGCTTGATTTAACCGTATTTATCCTTGTGAACGATTTTTTCAAAAATAACTAAAATCTAAATGTTAAGTTTTTCTTAAGATTCTTAAGTTTTTATTAAGTTCCAACACTAGTGTTGGATTTTTGGCTAGATTTTCTATGTAATTAAAAAAGACTAACTGCCAAATTTTTGGCTAATTAGTCCTACTTTTAATTTGTCTATCCCATTGTACTTTAATCATGACACTGAATAACTGCTACCATTCCACTTTGAAAACCAAATTCGACCGTTTGTTTAATAAATTCATTACTGGACAAAGAGACGGGTCGTTTCAAATCGGTTGGTACTAATGGATATTTAGCATCTTTAATCCAGAAACTTTTTACTGCCACTAAATTATAAAAGGCCAAATACTTCGTCGCTGCTAATTTAGTGACCTGATAACGTCCCGGTCGATAATAAGTAATAACATTTTGACGATCAATAATCCGCAATTTAACCGCTTCATCAAGTGCAAAATCTAATGGCAAACACAAATTAACTAATTCATGGTCTAATCGCCCACCCGTTGCTCCGTAGATCTTAACTTGATCGGCTCCTAACGCGTGTAAAGCTAAGCTGACGGCTGCCTGCGAATCAGTAAAGTCTTTTTCTGGTTTAGCATAACGCAAATCAGCTACTTCAGCTTCTAACCAGTTTCGTTCAATTACCGATAAAGAATCATAATCACCGACGCCAATTTGAGGAACAATTTGTCTTTGCAATAAGGTAATATTCCCGTGATCTGCTCCAATCCAAGGACCACTTATTTTTGCCAAATCGGTAGGTAAATTTTGCGTGCTGCCTAACATTACATTAACAGTTTTCATTAGCTAAAGCCTGCCTTAAATTGTCAATTCGGGAAGCTACTTCATGATCAAAGATATAAGAACCTGCTACAAAAACTTCGGCGCCTGCTTGTTGACATAATTGAATTGTTTGGTCATTAATCCCCCCATCAACTTCAATGGTATAATTATAAGCCAAATTTTCTTGACGCAACTGCTGTAATTGGGCAATTTTGGCGGTCATTGGTTGAATAAATTGTTGACCACCAAAGCCCGGATTAACCGTCATCACTAAGACATTATCCACCAGCGGTAACAATGGTGTCACCGTTGCTATTGCAGTTCCGGGATTCAAAACAATCCCCGCCTTAACCCCTTCAGCTTGAACGCGCTGCACTAAATTATAAATATGATTGGTACTTTCAACATGTAAATTAATTAAATCCGCTGGCGTTTGTAATAATTGATCTAAATAATTCTCAGGCTGTTGCGCCATCAAATGAACATCTAACGGCACTTTAGTCAATGAACGCACAGCTTGCACCATGTCAGGGCCAAATGTTAAATGGGGCACAAAAGCGCCGTCCATGATGTCAATATGAAACATGTCCGCGCCCCCAGCAATTGCGGCTTGTAAATCAGTTTGTAAATTTAATAAATCGGCACTTAAGATTGATGGTGCAATGATATACTGCTTCATCAGCTTTACCTCTTCTTTTTCGGTGTTTTGCGATAAACTGGCCGTTGATGCGCCAACTCAGCTTGAAATTGTGCGTAATTTTGATAACGACTCGTTAAAATTTTTCCTTGCGTGACCGCTTGCTTCACAGCACAATTCGGCTCTTGTAAGTGCAAACAACCACGATATTTACAATCAGCTTGTACTGCCTGAAAATCAACAAATAATTGTGGTAACTGCTCTTTGGTAACTCCTTGAAATTGCAGAGCCGAAAAACCCGGCGTATCCGCAATCAAGCCTTCTGCTAAGGGATATAACGTCACTAAACGAGTGGTATGTTTACCCCGATTTAAACTGTTAGAAATAGCCGCTGTTTTTAATTTTAACTCCGGTAGCAATTGATTGAGTAACGTTGATTTACCAACACCAGTTTGCCCAGTAACTACAGTTTCCATTCCCTTTAAAGACTGCTTTAAGGCGACCAAATCCGTTTGCTCAAATACTAAATAGCCCCACCGTTGATAATAAGCTAAAATTGGTTGGATTGCTAGTAGCTCAGCTTCTGTAGCCACATCGGTTTTACTTAAATAAATAATTGGTTTAATTTTTTGCAACTGTAAATTGACTAAAAAACGATCTAATAAATTAGTGGAAAACGCCGGTTGAACGGCGGACATTACAATTAAAGCCTGATCAATGTTAGCAATTAACGGCCGGATAATTTCATTTTTGCGCGGATGAATCTTGAGCAAATATTCTTGTTCAAAATCGACCAGATCGCCGACAATTGGTTTGATCTTTTGTTGCCGAAAATTCCCGCGCGCCCGTGTTGTCACAACGCGCCCGTCGGGTAATTGTACATCGTAAAAACCACTATTTGATTTAATAATTTTCCCTGTTTGCATTTTAATCAGCCGTGACCGTTTGCGAATCAATGGTTTGTCCATCGCGTTCCACTAAATATTGACCACTTTGTCCTTTATTAAGTTGTAAGTTAATTGTTATCGGTGTATCAGCTGTAATGTTCAAAGTTTGATAAACATCATTTAAATTATGATTTAAATCTTTGACAAAAATTTTAACCACATTATTACTATTTCCAGTCTGACTATTATAGGGTACATTAACAGTCCGCGAAATATTTTGCACATTATTTGATTGCGCGGCCTCATTCGTTGCCGCTGAACGATTTGGTGGTAGGTTATCGGCAGTTTGATTGCCACTAGAAATATTAACTGTCAATGTACTTCCGCTAACCACTCGGGTTCCAGCACTCGGATTTTGCGAAATAACTAAACCCTTTTCGGTTGTCGAGGACGGAATATTTTTAATTTCTAATTGTAAGCCTTCCTCATTTGCATAATCTTGTACACCGCGTAAATTATATCCAGTTAAATCTTTAACCACGAGCCCGGTGTTTTTAATTCCTAAAGACACGGTTAAGTGAACGGTTCTACCTTGAGAAATCTTTTGACCATTAGCTGCTGGTGTTTGTTTAATAACTTTACCCGCAGCCACACTAGTTGAATAGCGATTATGACGTTTCACGGTAAAACCAGCATCTTGTAGCTTTTTACGTGCATCGTAATAATTCCACCCCCGAACATTGGGTAAGTTCTGCTTTTTTGGCCCCGTACTTTGAACTAGTTGGACTTTAGTTCCCGATTTTAAATGACCACCCTTGGGCGGAATTGAGCGGATAATATTATGCTTTTTCACAGTATTACTAGTTTGACGCGTCACCGTTCCTAATTTTAAATCGGAGTTATTTAAAACTGCTTCCGCTTGATTTAAACTTAAATCACTTACATCAGGAACCTGAACTTCCTTACGGTTAAACCAAATTAAAAAATAGGCAAGCAACACTAAAATCGCCAATGTCAATAGCCACCAAAACCAATGCCGCTTTTTCTTTTTCTGACTTGGCTTAACTGGAGCCACCGTTTGGTCGGAGGCTGGATTAACCTCGGGGGTTAAAGATTTTTTGGCCACATTAGATAAAACTTTTGTTTCTTCGGTATTTATTGGTTCCGGAATAAAGCATGCCTCATTAACGCGACTAGGATCCAAGCTAGTTGCTAAATCTTGCGCCATTTCCTCTGCGTTACGATAACGCTGTTCGGGTACTTTAGCTGTCGCTTTATAGACAACATTCGCTAACGCCTGGGGGATTTGAGCATTAATTTCCCGTAAATCTGGAATTGGCTCATTAAAATGCTTTGCCGCCACTGCCATTGAAGTTTCTGCATCAAATGGTAAATGGCCAATTAACATTTCAAAGAGAATAATTCCTAAAGAATAAATATCTGATTGCACCGTCGCTTGAGCTCCCCGAACCCGTTCTGGTGCCATATAATGAACCGAACCAATCGTTGAATCGGATTGCGTAATGGATTGTTCCCCTAAAGCTAAGGCAATCCCAAAATCGCCGACCTTTGCGTGGCATTGTGGCGTAATAAAGACATTTTGCGGTTTTAAATCCCGATGAATAATGCCACGATTATGAGCCGCTTTAACGCCTTGTAAAATTTCTGACATCAACCGGATAATTTGGGTATGTTGTAGCGGAAAATGTTGGTGTAAATACTTTTTTAAAGTTGGTCCTTGCACATATTCCATCACAATGTAGGGAAAACTATCATCACCAATATCTAAAATATTGACAATATAGGGACTGGATAATTCACTCATGGCTCGTGATTCACGTTGAAAACGGCGCCGAAATTGTTGATTATCAGTTAAATCTAAGCGTAAACTTTTCAAGGCTATCCGCCGATGTAAAAATGTATCCTCAGCCAGATAAACATTCGACATTCCACCTTCGCCTAAAGTGTCCAATATCAAGTAACGTTCAGCAATTAAATCCCCTTTATTAATCATTTTGACTCACCCCTTGTTGAGCGGCCATATCAATTACTAAAGCGGTAATGTTATCTAACCCACCAGCCAAATTAGCTTGTTGAATCAATAAATCACATTTTTCCTGGGGCGTTAGATTTTGCTCTAAAATTTGTTGAATTTGTTGATTAGATAACATATTAGTTAATCCGTCAGTACATAGTAGAATTTGGGCTTGTGATTGTAAATTGAAGAAGCCAAAAGTGGGTTTGACATCCTTTGAAACCCCTAAACTTTGGGTGATAATATTTTTATTCGGAGAATTGCGCGCCTGCTCGGGCGTAATTTCGCCTGCTACTAATAATTCGTTAACTAATGAATGGTCAAAACTGACCTGCCGTAATTCTCCTTGCACCAATAAATAACAACGACTGTCACCAACGTTAAAAACCGCTAATTGTTGCGGCAAAATAAACGCGCCCACAATCGTTGTACCCATACCATTTAATTCCGTATGTTCATTAGCCGTCGCTACTATCCGTTGATTTTCTTGAACTAAAAAATTTTCGGTCCACTGTGCTAATTCGTGGATATCTTGGAGTTTATTTTGTTCAAAAGCCGTTTTAAAATGTTGAATTACCATATTAGACGCAACATCACCACCGCGATGTCCACCCATTCCATCAGCAACTAAAGCTAAAATAACATCTTTTTGATTTTGATAAACTTGAACGTCATCTTGATTAGTTTGGCGCTGACGCCCAATATCTGTTGTAAAAGCAATTTGCATAATTTATTTCACCTTTTTTAAACAAGCAATAAAAAAACCATCAGTTTGATAATCATCCGGATAAATCTTTAACATTTGCTTTTGTAAAGCTAGGTGCCTAGTCGTTTGGACTGGTACCAATTGAAAATCGGTGTGGGTCGTTAAAAACTGCGTAATTACTTGTTGATTTTCTTGATCAAAAATCGTACATGTACTGTAAACTAAGTAACCCTGCGGTTTTAATAGCGGCGCAACAGCATTCAAAATCGCCTGTTGAATCTTGGATAAATTCAAAATATCACTTAATTGCCGACCATAACGAATTTCTGGTTTCCGGCGCATCAAGCCAAAACCAGAACATGGTGCATCAACTAAAATGCGATCAAAACTAGCTGGTGCAAACTGATCAGCAACTTGGCGCGCATCTAAAGCCTTAGTTTGGACTAGTGGCCATACTCCCAAACGTTGGGCGTTATTTTTGATTAAACGTAATTTTTTAGCATGAATATCTAAGGCGGTCACCTTGCCTTGACCAGCTAACAAACTCGCAATTTGAGTGGTTTTACCTCCTGGAGCAGCACAAGCATCTAACACTTGATTGCCTGGTTGAACTTTTAAAGCTGGAGCCACTAACATTGAGCTTTCGTCTTGAATCGTACAAAAACCGTTCTGAAACCATTTTGAACCAGCCCCAAAACCATGCTCAGCTACTAAGGCCTGCTCACTAACTTCGCTAGGTTGCACTGCTAGGCCTTCAGCTTGCAATTGACTTTGTAATTCAGTACGACTAATTTTAGCTGTGTTAACACGCAGCGATAATCTAGGCGGCTGATTTAAGCTGGCCAATAATGTTTGTGTTTTAGCTAGCCCCAATTGTTGTTGCACTTGTTCGATAATCCATTGCGGAACGCTATATTGAATGCTGAGCTGCTCTAAAGTGGGCAAATTAGTTAAACTGCGCCAACCATTACGTAACAAATTGCGTAAAACTGCCGTCACCAATTTAGCTAAACCGAGATTTCCTTGAATTTTAGCCAATTGTGTTGCTTCAAATAACACTGCCCGATCAGGAATGCGATCCAAGTATTTTAACTGATAGACAGCAACGCGTAAAACATTTTGAACCCATGGTGCTAACTTCTTGCCCTTTAGATACGGTGCTAATTCATAATCTAAAGTTAACTTGTGTTGCAAGACTCCGTAAACTAATTGGCTCAATAAACGTTGATCAGCTTCATTTAACAATTTTTTCTGTAAAGCTTGGTTCAACAACTGATTTGAATACCCAGCATTACTAAAAACTTGCGTTAAAATTTGCACCGCAATTGCACGGACACTCGTTTTAATTGATTGTGTCACCAACTTGTAAATCCTTTCCTTGACCATTTAAATAAGCATTAATGGACATGATTTTTTTACCCGCTGGTTGAACTTGTTCCAAATAAATAATGGAATTATCACCGGCGGCAATTCCTAATCGTTTTTTTGTCCGAACGACAATTGTTCCTGACTTGGCAGTTGTCGTTTGTTCACTCAAGGCTGTTTGGTAAACTTTTAACCGCTGACCCTTCATCAATAAATAAGCCACCGGATCCGGATTCAAACCACGCACTTGCCGGTCAATTTTTAAGGCCGGCTGCTGTAAGTCAATTTGTTCTTCTGCAGCTTTTAAATTAGGCGTAATTGTCACTTGACTTTCATCTTGTTTTTGCCGGGAATTAGTTTGCTTAATTACTGCCGGCAAAGTTTTTAATAACAAATCACGCCCTATGACCGCTAACTTCTCAAATAATGACCCCGCCGTATCTTTGGGCAAAATCGCCAAACTTTGCTGACTAATAATATCGCCTGCATCCATCTGCGATGCCATGTACATGATTGTTATACCAGTCATCTGATCACCATTCATAATGGCTCTTTGAATTGGTGCACCACCACGATTGTGTGGTAACAATGATCCATGAACATTAATTGCCGCAATTTTAGCTGCTTGTAACAACTTATTAGGTAAAAATTGACCAAAGGCTGCTGTAATAATTAAATCCGGCTGCAAATTAATTAATTGCTCCAATTCCAAACTACCGCTCAATTTTTCTGGTTGAAAAATCGATAAATGATGTTGCAGGGCAAATTCTTTCACCGGTGAAAATTCAATTTTTTTCTTTCTTCCAACTTGCCGATCAGGCTGTGTCACCACCGCACTAATTTCATAATTAGCCGCTAACAAACCTGCCAAAATGGTCACTGAAAACTCTGGTGTACCCATAAAAATAATTTTTGTCATAATCTACTCCAATTGTTGTGGCTCATGATCCAGCGCAACTAAAAAACCTTGGCGACGATCAATTTGCACATTATTCATAATTTGATGCAAAACTCGAAACAGTGCAGCGTTTTGACGATATTTGATGACAATTTGATAATAATAGCGATTATCTACACGTCCCACTGTTGGTTGTGTTGGCCCCAATATCTGCTCTCGTTCCCGTAAAACTGGTTTAATACGTTTAGCTATATTATATGCCATCTTCAAAGCCGCTGCTTGAGATTTATGGGAAACACTAATTTTAATTAAATAAAAATAAGGCGGATAGCCTGCCTGATGCCGAAATTTCATTTCTTGTTGATAAAACTTTTCATAATCTTGTTTGGCTGCTAGTTGAATTGCATAATGATCAGGATTATAGGTTTGAACATAAACTTGACCAGGTCGTTGGGCTCGACCAGCTCGGCCACTAACTTGCGTTAATAACTGAAAAGTTCGTTCACTGGCTCGAAAATCACTTAAAGCTAACCCCGTATCGGCGTTAATAACGCCCACCAAAGTTACCCGTGGAAAATCCAACCCCTTAGCAATCATTTGGGTACCTAATAAGATATCGCCTTGCTGTTCAAACTCAGCCAATAACCGTTGATGAGCACCCTTTGTTTTCGTAGTATCATTATCCATCCGAATAATTTTAGCGGTAGGAAAAATTTGCGTTAATTCTTGTTCAACCTTTTGTGTTCCGGTACCATCAAAACGAATTTTATTACTACCACATTGCGGACACTTTTTTAATAACGGCTGACTAAACCCACAATAATGACATAACAAACGATGCTCTTTTAAATGGACCGTCAACGAAATATCACAATTAGGACATTCAGGTACAAAACCACACTGGCGACAAATTAAATAAGACGCAAACCCCCGACGATTTAATAATAAAATTGCTTGTTCACGATTGGCTAAAGTGTTTTTTAAGCCTTTTAGTAAAGGTTTTGATAAATCTAGTTGTGCTGATAATTGTTCTGGCTGACGTAAATCAATAACGGTAACTGTCGGTAAAGCCTGATTATGCACACGTTTAGTTAAGCGAACTAATTTAAAAACACCTTTTTGACCGCGAGCACGTGTTTCTAAACTAGGAGTAGCACTGCCTAATACCACAGGACAATGATGATAATTGCCGCGCCATAAGGCAACATCACGGGCATGATAACGGGGATTATCTGATTGTTTATAACTAGCTTCATGTTCCTCATCAATAATAATGACACCAATATTAGTTAAAGGAGCAAAAATAGCCGACCGGGCGCCCACCACCACTTTAGCTTGACCTTGCTGGATTCTTTGCCATTCATCATAGCGCTCACCTTGTGATAGACCACTATGCAAAACTGCTGTTTGCTTGCCAAAACGTCCCCGCACCCGCTGCACCATTTGTGGTGTTAGCGATATCTCCGGAACTAACATTAAAGCACTTTTTCCCTGCTCCAAATAGTGTTGAATTACTTGTAAATAAACTTCAGTTTTACCACTGCCAGTTACGCCTTCTAACAAAATAGGTTGTTGTTGATCGGCAATAATTTGGCTAACAGCTGCTTGTTGTTCCTGGGTTAACTGCTTGGGCTTTGTTGCTTTGACTGGCTCTTGATTCGGATCACGCCATAAAATTGTTTGTTCCTTAGTAAACCAGCCTTTGTTAAGAACAGCATTAATTGTTGCATTAGTAATTTGATAATCACGTTTTAAACGACGATAACTAACACTAGTTAAATTAGTATTACTAAATAATTGCAATAATCTCTTTTGTTGCTTAGCATTTTTGGGTAATTGCGCCAATAAGGCTGGATAATCTAAAGCCCGCCGTTTTAATACTAATTGTTGTAAATGGTGCGCTTGATTTTTTAAGATATATTTGATTGCTACTCCGCCTTGTTTTTGCCAAGTAGCAATCTGACGTTGTTGTGACACCGTTAATTTGGACAAATCCACAAATTCTGAACCGTTAAACAAAGCGGATTTGCTAATTTGCTGATTTAAGGCAACTGCCAATTTCTGGGATTTAGACCGCATCAAATTAGGTAGCATGGTCTGTAAACAAGAAATCCGAAAAGCAAACGTATTTTGCGCCAACCAATCGGATAATTGTAACAATTCTGAATTTAATACCGGTTGTAAATCTAATACCGCGGTAATGGCTTTGACCTTACCAGTAAAAGCACTAGTCGAACTGATTGTGATGACAAATCCCTGAACCAAACGAGCCGAGCGACCAAATGGAACACTAACCCGAACACCAGGTTTAACTAATTCTTGCAAATCAGTTGGTATTTCATAATCAAAAGTATGATCCGTTTGTTTGGTCGGCACATCCACAATTACTTGCGCATACAAATAGCTTTTCATCTCCTATCTTACTGAAAAATTTAAAAATAATCTTGTTATAAGATAAAGCGTTCAAATCAAAGACAAAAAAACTCCACCAGATTAACATCTGAATGGAGTAGCATTATAGACCTTTGTTCAAATCTTCTAAACGCTCATGCTCAGCTTCTTCCAGATAATCAATGCGCTCAGCACTACGTTCACTTAAAATCGACTCTGGGTCAACTTGAATTTTTTGATCAGCAATTTCTTCTAAAGCTTTGCCAACGGAACGTGGTGATTCATAACTACTTAACATTTCCACATCACCGTCATCAATTTCATGAGCACGCTTAGCTGATAAAATTGCTAAAGAATAACGTGAATTAACTTGATCTAATAATTTATCAATTGAGGGATAAGAAATCATATCAATTAGCTCCAATCATTTTTTGATAGCTGCCAATGACTCGTGGAACACGTAAATGTTCACTGCGGACAATTTGTTCAATCCGTTTGACAGCTTGCGGTACTTCATCATTAACTACTGCATAATCATAGTTTGACATCATTTTGATTTCTTGTCTAGCTTTTTCCATTCTTTTATCAATTGTTACTTGATCTTCGGAACCACGATTGATAATTCGGTTACGTAAGCTAGACAAATCAGGTGGTGTCAGAAAAATAAAAACACCATCCGGCATTTTTTGGCGTACTTGCATCGCGCCATTAACTTCTATTTCTAACAAGACATCAATGCCTGCATTTAAAGTCTGTTGAACATAACTCAATGGTGTTCCGTAATAATGATCAACATATTGAGCGTACTCTAACATACCGCCATTCTTAATTTCTGATTCAAATTGTTCTTTAGTCCGAAAAAAATAGTCAATTCCTTCTTGTTCACCAGCACGTTTTTTTCTTGTGGTCATAGAAACCGAATACTTAAACTTAATTGCTGAATTTTGCAAAATTGCCTTGCGGACGGTTCCCTTCCCCACACCTGATGGACCTGATAATACAATTAACATACCTTTTCCCGAGACCATATAGACACCCTTTTAACACAAAATATTTACTTTACATGATGCACCATTTTCAATGTTTTTTCAAGAGTTGTTTACAACAATTATCATTTTTGCGCCAGAATTAATAATTCTTGTGCATGTTTTCGGGTAATGGTCGTAACTTTAGTTCCCTCTAACATCTGTGCAATAATTTCAATTCTTTGCTGCTGATTCAATAATTCAATTGTTGTGATGGTCTGAGCCGACTGAACCTGTTTTTGAACTAAATATTGGTGACGACTATCAGCTGCCACTTGTGGTAAATGAGTAATACATAAAACTTGAACCGTTTGCGCCAGCTGGCGCATTTGATCACCAATCGCTTGTGCTACTCGGCCACTAACACCAGTATCAATTTCATCAAAAACAATCGTTTCGACATTTTGATACTGCGCCAAAATCGTCTTTAAAGCTAACATTATTCTCGCCAATTCCCCTCCCGAAGCTACTTTCGCTAAGGGTTTTAAATCCTCACCAGGGTTAGCTTGTAAATAAAATTCAACAGCTTGATTGCCCTGGGTCGTAAAATCTTGTTTAGTAAACTTCACTTTAAAAACGGTATTTTCCATATACATCGCTTGCAATTGCTGCCTGATTTGTTGAGTCAATTGACTAGCAGCTAGTTGGCGTTTTTGATTCAAGTCCTCCGCTTGAACCGTCAATTTGCTTTCAAGCGTCGTAATTTGTTGCTGTAATTCTTGGGGATCGACCAACTCCGCTTGTAATTTTGCTAATTGCGCTTGTGCTTGTTGATAAAATTGTAAAATTTCTGAAATATTAGTACCATATTTTTGCTTTAAATTGCGAATTAACTGTAGTCGCTCTTCAATCATCTGCAATTTTTGCGGATCAAAATCACCCTCGTCTAATTGACTGGATAACTGTTCTTGACTATCTTGAAGATTGTAATACGCATCACTGAGCTCTTGTTCGATTTCCGCAAAAGTCGGATCTAAATCTTGAATTTGTTGGATGTTTTGTAATGCTTGATTGAGTTGATCCAATAAACTTTGGTCACCACCAGCCAATAATTGATAAGAATCATTTAAAGCCGTATTAATTCTTTCAAAATTAGCTAATTTCTGTTCTTCCTCCAAAAGTTCATCTTCTTCATCAACACGCAACTGAGCTGCTGAGATTTCTTTAATTTGAAATTGCAACATATCAATTTGTTGAGCTCGTTGTTGTTGATTTTGTTGAAGGGAAACATACTGTCGCTGTAACTTTTGATAATTTTCATAGATTACTTGATATTTTTGTAAACTAGCTAGCGTTTGTTCACCACCAAATTGGTCTAATAGTCGCACATGGCTCGTAGGATCTAACAATTGCTGACTTTGATTTTGCCCACTAATATCAACTAAATATTGCCCTAATGTTTTTAAAGTAGTTACCGGAACTAATTGATCATTAATTCGACAAACATTACGGCCATTGCGGTGTAACTCCCGTTTCACAATCAGCGTTTGTTCACTGAAGTCAATCCCCAAATTATGACAAAAATCACCAATTATTTTTTGATTGGCATTATCAATGGTAAACATTCCTTGAACCAGGGCTTTATCAGTACCACTACGAACATATTCACTAGAACCGCGTTGACCAATTAAAAGTCCCAACGCATCAATAATAATTGACTTACCTGCTCCGGTTTCGCCCGTTAGTGCTGTTAAACCTTGGTAAAAACAAACATCAACTTGGTGAATAATCGCAAAATCTTGAATAATTAACTCCTGCAGCATGTTAACCCCTCACTAATGTGTTTTTAACTGTTGATAAGCCCGCTTTAAAACTTCATCAATTTTAACTGACGCCCTTATTTTACCTGTTGTCTCACTTAAGCGTAAGTGAACTAAAAACTCAATATTACCACCACTACCAGTAATCGGTGAATAGTCTAATCCCAAAACATCAAAATTTTGCGTCACGGCAAAAGCTAAAATCTCGTTCAAAACTTGCCGATGAACCTGCGGATCACGAACAATTCCGTGCTTCCCAACCTTAGTTTTACCAGCTTCAAATTGCGGTTTAATTAAGCAAACTGCATCATGATGTGGTAATAAAATTTTAGTCAGTGGCGGTAAAATTAATTTCAAAGAAATAAAAGAAACATCCGTCATTGCAAATGCTGGTAAACCTTGAGTGAAATCTTGTGGTTGACTATAACGAAAATTAACCCGCTCCATAACTTGAACGCGGGGATCGGTGCGTAATTTCCAAGCTAATTGATTATACCCCACATCTAACGCATAAACACTTTGAGCACCATGTTGCAAAGCAACATCAGTGAAACCACCGGTCGAAGCTCCTATATCTAAACATAACAAATCCGTTAAATCAATTTGAAATACATCTAATGCTTTAGCTAATTTTAACGCACCACGGCCAACATATTGCTGATGCTTGCGTGCCTTTAAATGTAATTGACTGGTAATTGCAATTTTTTCACCAGGTTTATCCAACCGCAAATTATCTTCATTATAAACTTCGCCAGCCATAATAGCCCGCTTAGCTTGTTCACGTGAAGTAGTTAAACCTTGATTAACTACTAACACGTCCACTCGTTCTTTTTGAATAGTCATTGTTGATGATCCTCCAACTCAAAATAGGCTAATGAATCAGCTAAATAACTATTATCCAAATTAATTACCGCTAACTCTTGGTGAGCTAATTTTAAAACAGTCTGCAGCTTTTCTTTTGCCCCACAGACTCCTAAAATTTCAGGATAAGTATTCTTACCTGCTATTTGATCTTTACCAACAGCTTTTCCCAAAGATTTTTGATCACCAATAATATCCAATAAATCATCATAAATTTGAAAAGCCAAACCAAAATTTTGGGCAAACTTTCGCAAATGTTTAACCGGTATGGTCGATAATTTTAGACAAACGGCTCCCATTTCCACACTCGCTTGAATTAAAGCGCCTGTCTTTTGCTCATCTAATTGCGTAATTTGCTCTAATGTCAAAGTCTGACCCGTTTGGACAATATCAGTCATTTGCCCAGCGACCATGCCCTGAATGCCAGCATCCTTAGCTAAAACATAAACTAATTGGGCTTTTATTTCAGCATCTAAGTCATTAGCAGCCAACCAAACAAAAGTATGTGTCAATAGACCGTCGCCTGCTAAGACTGCTCGACCAGTTGTAAATTTTTTATGATTAGTTAATTGACCACGACGATAATCATCATTATCCATCTCTGGTAAATCATCATGAATTAATGAGTAAGTGTGAATTAACTCTAAAGCACCGGCGATTTTAAAGTATTTAGTCAAGTCTAATTGCGGAGCAAAAGATTTTAAGGTCGCCAGAAACAAAAACGGTCGTAACCGTTTACCACCGGCTTGTAGAGAGTACAACATTCCTGCTCGTAATTGCTCCTGTTGAACTTCATCAGCAAGCTGCTGATACATAAATTCATTAAATGGAACTAACAATTGGTCGTATAAATTAGTAAATTTATTCATCTTTAGTCTTATCCTGATCTGCTTCAGAAGTTAATTGAAAATCAGCTTCCTGACCATCTTCATTCATAACTTTGGTCAACTTTTCTTGAGCCTTTGTAAGGGTTTGTTCTAATTTTTGACTTAAAGTTACTCCTTTTTGAAACTGATCCATTGCTTCTTCCAAAGGAACATCACCCGTTTGTAACTTTTCGACAATTTGCTGAAGTGCTGCTAAATTTTCTTCAAAACTATGCTTTTTTTGTGCCATCTTGACCTACCTTAATTTCTTGAATAGTCGTAGTTAATAAACCATCTTTTAGTTCCACTTGCAGTTGATCTTTTAATTTAACTTGGTCAACACTAGTGATTGTTTGCTCTTGAACGTGCAGAACAGCATAACCGCGGGTCAATGTTTTCAAAGGACTTAAGTCATCTAGAATGCCGTATAAATGGCGCACTTGCTGTTTTTTCTGCTTTAAATAATTATCATAATCAGACTGAAGTTTGTTTTCTAATTCACTGACTTTTTTTTGCAACATTGAGACCTGTGGTTGTTGATACAGCAAGCTCTGTTGTATTAATTCTAATTGATGACGATGTTGTCGTAACAGATTAGTTACTACCGTCATTAATCGTAAAGTCAGTTGATCTACCCGCTGTAAATAGTCCTGATATAGCGTTTGAGGATTTTTAAATAAATAGCTTGTTTGATATCGTTCAAGTAACTGCTGTTTTTGGCGTAAAATTTGTTTAACCATTTGATACAGTTGTAATTTTATTTGGCGTAAATTGGCAATCACTTCACTCAAGACTGGTGTTGCCAATTCAGCAGCTGCTGTCGGTGTTGGTGCCCGTAAATCAGCTACATAATCAGCAATTGTCGTATCCGTTTCATGACCCACGGAAGAAATAACTGGAATTTTCGAAGCAACAATTGCGCGCGCAACATTTTCTTCATTAAATGGTTGTAAATCTTCAATAGAACCACCACCTCGGCCAATGATAATAGTATCAAAATTTGCTAAATCATTAACTTGTTTTAATCGCTGGACTAAGCTAGCGGCTGCCTGTTCTCCTTGGACTTGTGCTGGAAATAAAACCAATTGGGCAATAGGATAACGGCGTTTAACCGTCGTTATGATGTCACGAATTACGGCTCCCGAAGGACTAGTAATCACGGCAATTTTCCTCGGAAACTTCGGAATTTGATTTTTAGGTAGGTCAAAAACACCTTCGGTTTGCAGTTTTTGTTTGAGTTGCTCAAAAGCTTGATATAAAGCACCAACACCATCGGGTTGCATTTGCTCAATATAAATTTGATATTGACCAGTTGGTTCATAAATTGTTACCCGTCCACAAACTAAAACTTTCATTCCTTCTTCAGGCTCAAACTTCAACTTTTGAAAAGCACTTTGAAACATAATGGCTGAAATCTTAGCGTGTGGATCTTTTAATGAGAAATATTGGTGCTTTGGCCGACGGCGAAAATTGGAAATTTCACCAGTTAAATAAACTCGTTGATTCAAATAAGGATCCAAATCAAACTTTCGTTTCAAATATTGTGTCAGCGCACTAACAGTTAAATACTCTGATGTTTTCAAACATTTTTCCTCTGTTGAGCTAGATTAATTACTTGTTCTAACAAACCGGTAATCGTCATGGGACCAACGCCACCTGGTACCGGTGTAATATAACTAGCAACCTTTTCAGCGCTAGCAAAATCAACATCCCCGACCAGTTTTCCCTGCTCATTATGATCCATTCCCACATCTACAACTACGACTCCCGGTTTCAGATAATCAGCCGTAATGTATTCAGCTTGTCCAATTGCTACAATTAAGATATCAGCTTGTTTTGTTACTTGTCGCAAATTTTTGGTCTGCGAATGAGCCAAAGTAACCGTTGCATTTTCCCGTAATAATAAACCAGCCATGGGTTTACCAACAATATTACTGCGTCCCACAATCACTGCTTGTTTACCAGCAATTGGAATTTGATAATCGTGAAGTAATCTTAAAATACCGCGTGGGGTGGCTGGAAAATTTCCCGGCTCACCAGACCACAAACGGCCAATGTTTAACAACCCAAAACCATCAACATCTTTTTGCGGATCAATAGTATTCATAACTAAATCAGCATCAATTTGTTCAGGAAGTGGCATCTGCACTAAAATTCCATCAATTTCTTGAGTTTGATTCAGTTTTTGAACTAAATCTAATAATTCTGTTTGACTAACTGTTACTGGTAAATGATACAACTGATAGTTAATCCCGATTTTTTCAGCCCGTCTTTTTTTATTACGAACATAAATTTGACTGGCAGCATTGTCACCAACTAAAATTACGGCTAAACCGGGAACAATATTTTGCAGCTTTAATTGTTGAATTTGTGCTTGAAAATGTTTATCAGCCACTTGAGCAGATTTCTTACCATCCATTACAATTGCCATCATATTTACCTCCCTTATCTAACGGTTATTCACAATCAACTTAATATCCTAGGTTTACTATACTAATATTCAAACTTGAGTTCAACTTTACTACAAGCTAAGAAGTGCAGGTTGCTAATTAAGTTTCGCATGAAATCAAACAAGTATTATTTTGATACGATATTCAACCAATTACCGAACTTAAAATCATAAAAAAAGTGCTGTTTTCACAGCACCTTACTTTGCTTGAGTAGGCGACTGATCAGTAAAATGAGACAGCACCCCATTAATAAATTTCTTTGATTGCGTTTCACTAAATTGTTCTGCCAACTCTAAGGCTTCATTAATCGCTACTTTAGTTGGAATTGCAGGACTGTACAAAATTTCAAATAATCCTAATCGCATGATGTTAACATCACTACGACTAATTCTTTTTAAAGACCAGCCCTTTTTTAGATATTGACTTAATTGTTCATCTAAATCTAGCTTATGCTCTAAAACACCATTCACTAAAAAATTAAGATACTCTGGAACTTCATTGATATCTTGTAAAGACAAAACTTCCTGAATAGCAGCATTAACAGTTTGCTGTGGTAGAGAATCAATCAAAAATAAAGTTTGAAAAGCAATCTCGCGTATATTATGTCGATTTAAAGTCACTTTCACGCCACTTTCTGGATTCAAATTTTAGCTAATTTTGCACTAACATTTTCTTTTTTAGCCACTAAGCCAACCACGTGAACATTAACTTGAGCCATTGTTAAGTCAGTCATAAATTGTAGTTGTTGGCTTAAAGATCTTTGTAAAGCCATTGCAACTTTAGGAACGGAGACACCATATTCTAAATAGACATAAACGTCAGCAGATAAGCGTTGTTTTTGATCATCATAAGCCACATTAACACCCTTGCCACGATTCTGGCGACCAAATAAGGAATTGATATTGTTGGCTAAAGTACCACGCATTTCATAAACACCATTAACCTGTGTTGCCGCAATCCCTAATAAGACTTCTAAGACATTAGTTGCCACATGAATGTTGCCTAATTTATCATTTTGCGTTGTAGCAATCTGTAAATATTTATTATCAGCCATCCTAAAGTCTCCTTCAATTAACTTACAATTATTTATTAGCTCGTGAACTGTAACTACCATCAACCGTATTAATTGTTAAAACGTCACCTTCATTAACAAAAAATGGTACTTGGACAACTAAACCAGTTTCCATTGTAGCAGGTTTACTACCACCAGAAGCTGTGTCTCCCTTAATTCCAGGTTCAGTTGCTGCCACTTTTAAATCGACAACGTTAGGGATATCAATGCCCAATGTTTCTCCACCATGCATGATCACATTAACTTCCATGTTTTCCACCAAATAATTTAATGCATCACCCATATTTTCTCGGGGCAACGATAACTGTTCGTAGGTATTAGTATCCATGAAAACATAGTTATCACCATCAGCGTATAGATATTGCATTTTTTTATTATCAATTTGTGCTTGTTCGACCTTTTCGGTTGAACGGAAAGTCTTTTCCTGAACAGCTCCCGAACGTAAATTCTTTAACTTAGAACGGACAAACGCACTCCCTTTACCTGGTTTCACATGTTGAAATTCCACAATCCGCCATAATTCACCATTAACCTGAATTGTCAATCCATTTTTAAACTCATTAACTGAAATCATTTTAAACTCCTAGAATCTTTAAAATTATTTTATGACTTCCTAGCAAACCACTAAGAAACCAGATCTATTTTCATAACTAGCTAATACTTATTAATTCCCAATTGCACAATAAGTGAATAAAAGTTACTTAACATTAAAGGTTGATCGAAAAGATTTAATTCTTTCAAGTTCAGCCCACTGACGTTTGAAGTATAATAAAGAATTAATATTCATTTAATCACTTATAAAAGTAAAATTATCATCTCATTATCTAAAACCTTTTGATAATTGGAATTTAATGTTCCTGAATAAAGTATATCATAAACCGGCTACAAATTTATATTTAAAAAAAGGCCGCTCACGCGGCCCTCTTAAAATTAATCTTCAGTAATAACTGAAACTTGCTTTTTGTCACGTCCTAGACGTTCAAACTTAACAACACCTGGCTTTAAAGCAAATAAGGTATCATCACTACCGCGACCAACATTAGCACCAGGATGAATCTTAGTACCACGTTGCCGATAAATAATTGTTCCAGCATTAATCCGTTGTCCGTCAGCACTTTTAGCACCTAAACGACGACCAGCAGAATCACGACCATTGGCAGTTGAACCGCCCCCCTTATGGTGAGCGAAGAATTGTAAATTCATTTCTAACATAATTGTTACCTCCCAACTATTCCTGTTTTAAATCAACACGGACAAAATCACCGTAATTTTCAACTATCGATTGTAATATTTGATAACAATTATCCATCAATGTTTGTACTTTGATTAACTGATCATAATCACTTATTACTCCATAATCAACTACACACTCCAAGTAACCACCAGTATCAGGCGTACTTTTGATCTGCGGAGTAATTCGAGCAATTGATTGTAACGAATTAATAGTTCCTAAACTAATGGCGGAAACAGCCGCACAGACAATATCCTGTCCGTAAGCCCCAGCATCCGCATGACCAGTAATGACAAACTTCTTGCATTGACGTAATTTATTACAAACAAAAGTTGCCCTAATCATTATTAGGCTTCAATCTTGTTAATTACAACTTTAGTATAAGGTTGCCGATGACCCTTTTTAGTATGGGAATGTTTCTTAGGCTTATACTTGTAAGTAATAACTTTCTTTTCCCGGCCTTGTTTTTCAACAGTACCAGTAACTTTAGCTCCTTCAATTGTTGGTGTTCCAACAGTAATGGAACGACTACCGACTAAAAGAACTTGATCAAAAGTTACTTCTTGACCTTCTTGGACATCAAGCTTTTCAACAAAGATCGCTTTATTTTCTTCAACCTTGTATTGCTTGCCGCCAGTTTTAATAATTGCGTACATTTGTACACCTCCATTCTTAGACTCGCCACACTAGGCGCTTTAAGCTTAAACCTAGTCATGCGCGGTTGCAGCTGTGGTAGCACAATTACAACTGTTTAATTGTACAAAAAAAGTAGCTATTCGTCAACTAAATTTTATTATCAAGAAATTCGTAATGAACCAAACCACGCAAATCATAATCACGACCTTGCAAATCCGTAAAGTTGCCGTCTTTATCACGAAGTTGTTGCTTTAAGTGATCAATTGCTGCTTGATCATCAGCGTACACAGGCACATTCAAAATTCGACCATCAGAAAAAGTTAACTCAGCTTTAATTTGTGGACGAGCAGGTTGAGATTTTTTGAGCATGGCCTTCAGCGTTTTTTTCTTCATCATAATCACCAAACAATTAAAAGTTTATTTATTTTTAATTTTACCACAACTAAAATTGTTCTACCACTGGTCATGGTTCCATAAGCGGCCATCAATTTCTACTTGTAATTGCTGTAATCTACGATCTTGTTCTTTAATTAACGTCATTAATCCGCGCCAAAAAGCACGTTTTTCGTATTGTGGTTCTTGTTGTATCAACTGTTCTAATTGCTCAATAACCCATTGATTATTTTCATTCAAGATTTTCTGTTTCACCCGCCTTAATTAATTTTAAAGTATCCGTGCTCGTTTCTATTTGTAGCATATTCTGATTTAACTGTTCTTGAATCAAGCCAGTCATTGGATTAGTAGACGTTTTATTTAATTGAGTTAATTTTTGTAAGTACCATTGACTGCGGTTGAACAAAGAATCAGGTTGAATTTGACTTAAGTAACGTTGGTAATCCATTAATAACTGTTGTTGTTCGACTTCATTTAAGTAAGCAAATTGATAAATGGGAAAAATTGGTAACCAATGCATTTGAGATTGCTGAGCTAGAGCCTGCAGTGGTGTTAGTAACTGGGTCAAGCTAAAGCCAACTTTTCCGCCCGCTTGAAAAGCGGTTTGGGGTAAACCAGTTGAAACTACTACTCCAAGTTGCTTACCAATTAATTTTTGTTCAACAAACTGTGTAGTTAAATAGTGATCTTGCCAAGACTTCAATTCAGTTGGAATCGTGTACCAATATAGTGGAAATTGCAAAATAATTCGTTCAGCCTGTTGTAACAATTGCTGCTCTTGGATAATTGAAGTTTGTTGTTGAGAACTAATATCATGCCAAGTCGTTTGCGTTAAGGTAGCTCCTTGTTTTAAAAATTGCTGGGTGGCGGAATTATCAATCTGGTGATGTGCCACAATGATTAAAGTTTTCAATCAATCTCCTCCCTTTCCAAAAAGAAACTGTGACTCCAATCGGTTATCCGTTGTGTCACAGTTTAAAGTATTAGTATAAATCATTAATCTTTTTTATGCTTGTCAATTTTCTTATTAATTTTTTGAGCAACATCATCTTTGGCATCTTGAAATTTATCCTTGACCTTACCCATGGCTTGTTCAGCTTTACCTTTTAATTCTTTTGAATCATCTTTGGCAGCCTTACCCAAAGTTTCATTAACTTTTCCTTTAACTTGATCCATTTTACTACTCATAACCTCAAACCTCCTCTATACTTAACTTCATTGTAGAAGTTCTGTGAGCGCTTCGTAAAGAAAAGTGCCTCTGAGAATTAATAGCGCATTCTCCCATGAACCTAAAACCAATAGGAAATGATTTTTAAAATGGATACAACCACACAATTAAAAAAACAAGTACTATTCGCCGATAGTTTTATTGATTAATTTTAACAACTGCTCGTGGAGCATTTGGTGCTTGCCACGCAGTTTTAATGTTAGTCAATGAATATTGTTTGAATGGTACCGTCCACTGATTTTGTGCTGCTAAGATAAAGACTTGTTGAATTGACTGTAATAAATTATTTTTGGTTAGCGCACCGATGCCTGAACCCATTAATTGAATATTTTTAGATCTTAAAATTGTCGCTGGCAAATTAATCTGTGCCCCAGTTACTGAACCAATTTCCACGTACCTAAGGTCAACCGCCTTTAAACTAGTAGCTAAAGTATTTAAAATTATTTGTGCAGTTGATCCCCACAAATAATCTAAAACTATCGTTGTTTCATTAATTAACGGTTGTAAATCCAGTTGACACTGACGCAATTGCTGAGCATTTTGTAAATCATAGGCACCCCATGAAAAATAATTGTCCACTCCTAGTTGCGCCAATTTGGCTTCGTTACGCCCCATAGCAATCACTCTTTTTGCTCCCAAGGTATAAGCCATTTTAACTGCCAATGAGCCAGCTGTTCCCGTAGCACCGTTAAATCAAAACTGTATCGCCCTGTTGAATTTTGGCACGATAAACCAAAGCCGCATATGAGCTCATTGCTGGATTGGCAATCGCTGCTGCAGTCAAAGCGTCTAATTGATCAGGAATCGGTATTAAAGACTTAACTGGTACCAAGGTTTTTTCCGCTAATGCGCCGTAAGGCCATTGTGGATCAAGAAAGTAAACCCGTTGACCATTAGCTAGTTGCCCAACATCATCAACCCCACCAATTCGTGGGAATTGTTCATGATTTGAATAATGTTTTCCCATTGAGTGAGATTTATTGAACATACTCAATACACTAGCTTGAACGGTAACAACTTTTTCATTTTTGGTTTCTAGTGGTTCAACAACTTTTATTATTTCTGGTAGCAGACCCTTTTGTCGAATTATTGCTGCTTTCATGATTTTGTTCTCCCTTTATGTACCAATGTACATAAGAGAATAACATATTTAGGTGCATTTTGCACATAATTTTGTTATTATTAAATCATGAATAATGTACAAATCCAAACTTTTTATGAACAACTAATCGAAATTGCTTATTTCTTTCATCAACCACAAATCGATCAAAATTTAATAAAAAATGCTCATGTCGACCTAGATTATAAATTATTACCCCTGTTTGCAACCATCGCACGAAAATCAGTAACTAATGTGGGAGATTTGGCTAATTTTTTAGGCAGCTCTCATTCTACTATCAGTCGCCAACTTAACCGCTTGGAGCAAGCAAAACTTATTATAACAAAAGTTAGTAGCATCGATTCTCGCAGCCGATTAGTCAAATTGAGCCCCTTAGGAGTAAATTTCAATGCCAAAATTGTTCAAGCCCGAAGCCAAACCCTTCAGCAAGTGCTCAGTCCCCTGTCTAAAGAACAACAAACTCAAATTGCCGACAGCTTAAAACTTTTAAATCAACTACTGCATCCCAATCAAAATTGATGATCTGAATTAATTTTAAATTTGACTATAACGGATTAATTCCACATCATGATCCCACAACCAGATTTTTGTTTGTGGATCACACAACATCGCTACTTCTTGAGTTCGTGGAACGGTTAAACTAGAGTGTGTCAAAATAAAATTGTCTAAATATCCCGGATGACAAACCATGACTTCATAACCGTCAGCACGCTGGGTTAAAGCTGCATGTTTTAAAGCTTTAAATGGCTCATAATTAGGCTGCATACTTTGCATCTCAATATAAAGATTTTGCTGGTTTAGTCGTGTTGGTTGATTATCAAAATGAAATTCTAAAAACCGTAATTGATGACGTTGAGCAACAATTTTCAATGCACGAACAAAATTATCACTGACAACTGCATGACCTTCAAAATAATCTGGTTTACGTCCAACTAATTCAACGAAGCGAGCATATTGTGCTTCAATTTCTAGAACTGCTTCATCTAAACTAACAAAATCACTTTGTGCTTCACGATAAATCTTAGATGGTTTAAATTCACCATTAGGAGTAGTCAAACTTGGTACTTGGTTAAAAGTAACTACTGGTTTTCCTGTACAAATAACTACATGTAACCCTAAATCAATGGACTGTGGTGCCATTTGTAATAGTGCTTTGATGGCTGCTTGTGAAGTTGGCATATTAACCATAATCCCGACATTATTAATTAAACCTGAACGAACGGTTTTTAAAATCCCTAGGTTAACCGCTTCACTATAGCCTAAATCATCAGCTCGTAGAATCATTTGCTTTTTCATTGTTTACTCCTCCACTGGTTGTAAATTAGTGACCGTCAGGTTATCTTGCTTTTTCTTACCTAAACCAATAACGTAAGTAGCAACAGCTGCCACCACAATAGCAATAACACCACTGATGATACCGTTAATTAAGTTGGTAGGATCATTGTGCACATAAGCCGTTAAAGACATGAAATTCGCTACCGGTACTAAAACATAACCTTTAACTTGACAAATAGCCGCATAAATAGCACCACAAAAACCACCGATCATCATGCCTAAAAAACTACGCTTATAGCGAACTGCAATGCCATATAAGGCCGGTTCCGTCACACCGCCGATAAAGCTAGCAATAAAGTAACTCCAAGCTAAGGCTCTTTGATTCTTATCTTTTAATCTTAAAGCAGCACCAATACACATTCCTGCCACGGACATACTAGCAGCTAAAGATCCTAACAACGTAAAATTATCAAAACCATTCTGAGCAATGACCATCATCATGGCTGAAATTAAAACTAAATGCATTCCAGTCATGACTAACAACTCCCAGATAGCACCAATAATGCCAATAGCTAAAACACTCCAAATGCCACCTAACTTACCAAAACCAATAATCGTGTCACAAACATACTTACCAATAAAACCACCCGCTGGTCCGAGAATACATAAAGAAATTGGTAACATTACTAAAATCGTCAATGTTGGTACAAAAATGGTACTCAAAGAAGCTGGAATAAATTTTTTGAAAAAGCGCTCAATATAAGACATAATCCAAACTGAAAGAATAATAGGAATAATAGTCGCACTATAATTAACTAAGGGCATGTGTAAACCAAACACTGAAAAACTTTTACCTGTAGTTACCATTTTAATCAACGTTGGATGTAGCATAATTGCACCTAAAAACATCGAAACCAATGGTTGGGTATGAAATTGTTTGGCAGCCGTGTAACCAATTAAAATAGGAAAGAAATAAAATCCGGCGTCGCCAACAAAAGTAAACAACCGATAAGTGTCACTGGTAGCGCTTAAAAGATGCAACATGCTAGGTCCTAAAACGGCTGCAAACATTTTAAACATTGAAGCAGCAACTAAAACCGGGATGAGCGGTGTTAAACATCCTGCCAACTTATTCATAATTGCGGAACCAACTTTTTTCCAAGTTAATTTTTCCTGATGAGGTAACGTTTGATCTAAGTTTTCCGCAATGGCTGGTGCTGGACTAAAATTAGCGATTTGACATAATTTTTCATAAACTTGATCCACCGTTTGGCCAATAATTACTTGGTATTGACCGGCTGAACGTCGAACACCAATCACCCCATTAATTTGTTGTACTGCCTGATCATCCGGCAAACTATTATCTTTTAAAATAAATCTTAATCTCGTCATACAATGTGTCACTGATTCTACATTATCTGCGCCACCAACTGCTTGTAAAACTTTGCTAGCAATTAGCTTAAATTGCTGCTGCTTATTTTGCACCATTAAAATCCTCTCCTAACTGTTGTTGTGTTTTTGAATTATCAATGATTCGTTTGATATACAACATCAAATAAAATTTTTCTGATTGGCTACTTTGAGTGTGATAAGATTGATCAATTAATTTACTAATTTGACAAGCACATTGATAAACTTGTGGCACTTGCTGTTGAAAAGTTTCATAAAGATTATTAGTTTGGTCGGTAGCCATTTGCTGCGCCTGTTTTAACCGTCGAATATAATAATTAAGATGCAAGACAAATCGATTATAGGTAAAACTCGAATGGTCAATTTTTAAACTAAATTGTTGCTCAATCAAATTCAATGACAGTTCAATTAATTTTTGCTCCTGTTGAACCTGTTCATCAGCGCTTAATGATTGACTATTTAAAAAATGCGTCGCAATGGCCGTAATTTCGGCTGTCGGTAATTGTACATGTAACTGTTGCTTAATTAATTGAACGGCGTATTGACCCACAGCAGTTTCTTGTGGGTAAAGTTGTTCAATATCATATGAATACAAAAGTTTTAGTTCCTGATAATTTTGGGACCGAATAATGGCAAAATTAATATGGTCAGCCAAACTAAAAATGATATTAGGATTAAACGGACGTTGAATTAGAGTCCGCGCTTTCTGCACAATTTGGGTACTGACAGTCAAGACATTTTCTGGCAATTCTTTGAGCAATTGTAAGTAACGATGATCTAATTTATAAAAAGTCATCGAGATTTGATGCAAATCTTTAATCTCATATGGCATTTGGGGAAAGCCGATTCCTTTACCAAAAGCTACCAATTCATTGTCATCATCATCTTTACATAAAGCAACGTTATTATTAATTTTCTTAATTGCTTGCATCAATTTATCCTCAAATCATTCTGCTCGTAATAAAACCTGTCCACTTTTAACCATCTTATGCGCTAATTTTCCCAAATTAATTGGTTGTTGATAACCACTAGTAAAAATTAACATTGTTGTCATATCTAATTTCTCTTGTTTCATAATTTGAGGGTCAAATTGTACTAATGGCATGCCAGCAGTAACATAATCATTAATTTTAACCAAAGATTTAAATCCGTGACCATTAAGCCGAACCGTATCCAAACCGATATGAAGCAAAATTTCTAAATTAAAATTGGCTGCTTTCAAACCAATGGCATGTTTAGATTGAGGCAAAGCCACAATTTGTCCCACAACGGGTGCCACAATAGTATTGGCCGTTGCCGTCGGTTGAATTGCAAAACCTTCTCCCATCATCTTCTGTGAAAAAACTTCATCATTTACTTCTTCTAGTGGTAAACATTGACCACTGATTGGTGCCGCTACCTCAAAGATTGTTGCCTTCTTTGTTTTCCTAAATTGCAAAATTAATGCTCCCTTCTGAAAATAAAAAAACGCTCTTTAAGACACTCCCCCCTTTATTAACAGAGAAGGTAATGCCTCAAAAAGCGAGTAACAATCCTTACTTATTTAAATTCATTATAGCATTTTTTGAAACGGTTGCAATAATCAAAAGTTAACTATTGATTATTGCAAAGATCCATAATAATAAGCAGCAGTGCACCGTCATTAATTAAACGAATAAGTTGGAAGCGTGCTTTGCAATCAATTAACATTGAGAAACCAATCTCGTGTCCTTTTATTTTTTACCAATAACTGCATTTTTCCAAATTCTTGATATTTTGTCGATCCGTTTTGGTCTTTATCAAAACTAGTTCCTTGAGCCGTCGGCGTAGGTACGATTTATGTAGTTTAGACCGAAGCTTGGTTTTCATTAATAAGTCTATCTAAGTTCTTGATTTCTAATAACTGCTTATCAATATAACTATAGAAAGTTTTAGTGCTAACCATTTCATCTACAGAGAATAATTTATGCCTACGACGACATCTGGTGACCAATGATCCTGATAAAAATGATCATTAAAGAACGCCAGAAAATCCGTCGCCTGCTTGAATTTCAAAGAACGACCACAGTTATTCCGGTTATTTGAGTAACGCTTCTGAGTACCTAGACTATAGACTGTTTCTTGCCGTTAGTTTTTCAACCTATTTAACTCGACTGCGTTGTAACTCATTATTTACAGTTTGATGAAAAAAACGAGCTTTCGAGCAATAACTCTAGTAGAGTAGCCTTATTCATGTAAGGCAGCAATTTTGCCGCGTTCAAATTCAGATAGATGCTGTCCTTTACGACAAGATGTGTTAAGATATTCACGCTCCAAGATAAAACCCTCTTTTCATATGGTTGTGAGAAATTTAATGATACCGGATTTTTATCTTGGTGTCTTTTTATTTTTCAAGTGGCTAACTTAATTGTAAAACTTACGCTTCATTCTTTCTTTAAAATAACTGCATTATAATGTTACTTATAAGTATATCCGGAGAAAGCTTAAAAATATTTAACATTAATGAATAATTGCTAATCTCTAAAGACACCATAAAATTACACCAATGGAAAATTAAAGTTATAGAGGAAGAGTTGTGAAATTTGAAAAAAATCAGCATCATTAATATGTTCAATGAACTCTACATTCCTACCCGAATGTTCAGTGACATCAAAAGAATGAACTTGTCGAACTATTACTTGCCCTTGGGTTTTATAACCCTCTAAGTTATAAAAACCATGTCTATTTTTTCTAATAGTAGAGGTAATGGGGTTAACTATGATGAAACCAGTATCTTGATTATAGACATCTCTACTTAAAATCAGCGCTGGACGTCTTTTCTTTATTTCTCTTCCTCTTTGAGGATCAAAATTAATCCAAACAATATCTCCTTGTTTTGGCTGATACATTAATTTTCTTCTCCATCATAATCAAAATCAGCCCACTCATCTGGTTCATATTGATTCTTTAAATCAGGTTTTAAATAAGGATCTTCCAATTTTGGAACTAATTCATACCCACCATTATTCTTGGGAACCAATAACCATTTTTGGTCTAACCTGAAATCTTCTTTAGAAACTGGTAAGCATAAAGAGTTTCCCCTTTTAACAACAGTTAATAATTTCATTATTATTCCTCCTTATTTAAGATTAAAATAGCATATTTCATCTCGTTGAACAAGTTAAATGCGTTTTATAAGTTCAATAGTATAATATTAACTGCTAATCATAACTTTTACTTCCTCAGCTTCAAAAATCTAAATCTAATAACTCTGCAATCGGTGTCACAGTTAACTGTCAATCTTGCTCTGGCATCAAATCTGGTAGTCGATGTCCCAATTGAATAGAAATCACTAAGTCTGCTCCATTCGACGCAATTATTTTCTTTACTTCCTCTAAATAAAATAGCGGTTCCATACAAATCAATGTTCAAAATTGTTTCAACGGAAGCTCGACTTGGAGATACTTTTGCTACATTAATCACCATAGTAACTTCACCACTAACTTGTGCTTCCTGTAATAATCCTTTAACGGACGCTCGATTAGCTAAATTTCTTTTTACTGGTTTAACATCAACCCCCGCAGTTATCATTCTTGGGGTAATTTGTTGTGTTATTGGCAAAATTTTATCATCGAAAAATTTTTTTGACCAAAGCCAATTTCTAAAAACTCCACTGTTTTCACAGAAAGTCTGAATGCAATCTTTAAAATAGAAATACAATTTGGCCTCCAATATAAGGACTAAGAGTTATTTTTCTAGGCTCTGTAACTTTATTTAGGTACTAAATGATCTATTGCAGTTTGAAAATTAGCTATTTTGGTTTCCATAATTTGTAGTTATTCTGGATTGGTTTTCTTGTCAGATTGATAAAGATCAATATATTTTTTAAAAATATCAAAAGACATTCCAGCTTGACGCGGACATTTAACAAAGTTTAGTCGCAGTGAAACCACATCATCAAACTGTCGTACTCCTGTTTGCGATCGTTGCACTGCAGGTAATAGACCCCATTATCATAATACCGAATAGTAGCAGCTGTTAAACCAGTTTATTGAGCCGCATTTTTAACGCTTATCATTATAAGCTCTCCTTTCTGTTGTAGATTTGCAAATAAGATTAATTGACCAAAATAAGACTGGAGCCAAAATCAACAGTTACGTATCAACCTTCAAGTTCCAACCTAACTTAAAAGATTTACTAGTATTCGATACAAACTGCTGACTTCTGGCATGCAATACTAAATTAATGTTTGGCTAATGATAGACAAAAGACAATCATTAATCTCATTGCTCCAGTCTCAATTAATTTATCTTCTTATATATATGAAAAGATTACAAACTCGTTTTCATTTCATAATAGTGCTTTTGACGACGAAATGTTTCAAAATCATCATGAAACGTATGATTTTTTAAACCATCGTAAAATTCAATTTTATCTTCTACAACTTGTAAATGAGCTTGCTCTTGTTTAATTTTATCTTCTAATTCACGACGCTTAGCTTGTAACAATTCCTGACGTTGATCAATCGTTGAATCGCCTTGCTCTCGCCATTTAACATACTGCTTCATCTCAAATAAGCTAAAACCAGCTCCCTTTAGATGTTGTAAAAATTGATACCACAAAATATCCTGGTCAGTATATAATCGTTGACCATGAACTTTTTTGACAGTTAATAAACCTTCTTTTTCATAAAAGCGCAAAGTGTAAGGTGTTGACTGAACTAATTTAGCAAATTCACCAATATGATAAGTTTTTGTCATTAATTTTCTCCTAGAGATAAACTGGAGTTGCACCATCAGTTCCAGGTTGTGAAATGCCCAAACTATCATTGACATACAATTTGGGATCGGCAATTATTTTTTCAATCAAATCAGCAATACTAGCTCGTGAAATTGTTGTCCCTTTGAAAGACTCGTGACGATGCGTTAATTCATAATCAATTTGCGGATCATTGGACATATATCCAGCCCGAATAATCGTAAAGTCCAAATTAGAATTATCTTCAATTAATTTAGCAGCATCACGGGTATCTTCCATTACTGCATGTCCACAAGATTCTTCAACCCAACTGCCAAAAGAATCTGGGACTTCATGATATAAACCTAAACCAGTCACATGAATGATTCGCCGAACTTTTTGTTCATTCATAGCTGTCACAATATTTTTAACCATTGGCGTAAAGACACCACCCAGATTAACATAAACTAAGTCCGCATTTTTAACAGCTCTTAACACAGCATGATATTGATTGGCATCACCCTCAATTAATTCAACATTTTTAGCTTGCTGAATATTTTGGGGTAAACGGTTAATCCGCCGAGCA
Organism: Bombilactobacillus sp. ESL1202; assembly: GCF_058107125.1. Taxonomy (NCBI): domain Bacteria; kingdom Bacillati; phylum Bacillota; class Bacilli; order Lactobacillales; family Lactobacillaceae; genus Bombilactobacillus; species Bombilactobacillus sp. ESL1202. The sequence continues at coordinate 264,612 of NZ_CM176590.1, forward strand.
AATAGCCTTAGATTAATTTGTGAATCATTTAAATAATTTTGTTCTACCAACCGGGCAATTTGCCCATTAGCTCCAATTACCGTGATATTTTGAGCCATTATTTAGCCTTCTTTGTTGATAAAGCATCATAAATTTCATCAGAAACCGGCTCTAACCATTCTGGTGTTCCCGCTGTGATTGCCAGATGTTCAAACCAACTGTCATCTGTGGCACCATGCCAATGTTTAACCCCATCATGTGTCACCACGACATCGCCTGGAACCAAATGTTGTGCTGGCTGTCCTTCTTCTTGATACCAGCCTTCACCACCAGTAACCAATAAAATTTGAAAGCCATCATGGTGGATATGCCAATTATTGCGACACCCCGGCTCAAAGGTAACATTGCCGACGCCAACATTAACTTCTGGATCAGCTACTAAATTTTTTAAATAGCTTTGACCTACAAAGTATTGGGCAAAAGCATCATTTTTATCGCCACTACTAAAAATTACCCCATTTTTTACATCTTCATTTTTAGCCATTAGTCCTTATCTCCTTGTTCGTCATAGAATTTTTTGGCAATATTAAAAGCTGACCAGGCTTTAGGCCACCCCACATAAAAGGCAATGTGTGTAATAATTTCACTAATTTCAGCTTTGGTTAAGCCATTTTGCTGCCCCATTTTTAAATGGGCTGGTAACTGTTCAAAATTTCCAGCAGTAATGATCGCCACAATCGTCGCCAAACTACGATCACGTGGTGATAGCTCTTGTTCTCGTGACCAAACTTCGCCAAATAAAACATCATCATTTATTTCCGCAAATTTGGGTGCAAAATCACCTAAATTTTCGCGTCCAGCTGTTTGTTTCTTCATAGTAAAGCACCTCCAACATTGAATAAGTTAACTGTACAACTTAGAGTTAACTCTAGGTCAAGGAAAACTTATTTTTTGAATCATCAAACTTTAAAACTTAATTCATTGTCAGTAAAACCAGTGACTTTAAAAGTGTAATACCATTACTATTTTACTTCCATCTTTCAGTATCAATTAAATAGTCCGATTACTTTTATACAGTCTAATTCGTCACTATCTTTGAGTCTTTTTGAACTTAACAAAGCTTAAAATGGATGCTATCGAACTTCTTGCTTGATAACAGCACCTTCTTAAAAGTATTCAATATTTTGCTAACGTTGACATTGTTAGAAAAATATTCTAATTTTAAAGTATGCTAATGAGTAAAAATTAGATTTTATCATTATTAATAACATGCTAAGGTTATTTAAAGGGTTAACTATATGTTGTAAAAATAGCCAGAGAACCATGCTGAAATTTAATAACCTTTTGATCTTCAATATTATTTTACTGATAATACATTATTTCCATTTGTAAAAAATTATCGGCAATCCTAATAATTTTTGTGATATTTAATATGAATCTAATTTATAATTACTGGAGGAGGTAATTTTAATGAAATTCGGATTTAAATTAATTTGGAAAATTATAAGTTTCATAATTGGTTTTTATATAGTCGTTGCTTTTATATTTAATCCAACCATTTTAGCTTTGCTTTTACCGATCATTTTAGGTATTGTACTAATTTTATTTTTACTGTACAGGTTTGCAAAACCACAATTTGATCAATTCATAAATTTCTTTAGAAAGAATAAATCTAAAGTAGTTCAACAAACCAAAGCTAAAATTGACCAAACTTTTAATTATTATAAAAATAATAAGTCAGTGTCTCAAAAAAGTTTAAATGAGTTGAATCAATTAAACCAACTGCGTCAGCAAGGAGCTATTACTGATGTTGAATATAAAATCAAGAAAAAGCAATTATTAAATTTATAAATTCAAAGGAGTCCTTAATAAATGGCACGTCACCGATTTAACCAAAATAATAATCAGGGCAATAATTACAATCAGCCTAATCAACCAACGAATAATAATCAGCAGTACAATTCTGATTATTCAAACGCACCTCAACCAAATAACACTGATAATTACCAGCAACCAAATCAGTATCAACAAAATCCTAGTTTTCAAAATAATCAACAGTATCAACAGCCACAATATACTCAACAAACTCCACCGAATTACAATCAGTATCAACAACCATCACAGCAACAATATCAAAGAATCCCAATTGAAAAACCAGTAGCTAATAGTGGTATGCGTATCACCAAATTGGTTATAGGTATTTTAATGATCGTAGTTTCAGTATTTATATTTTTACAAGGTACGATTATGGGTATTGGAAATTCAATTGCTAATAATCACCATACCAGCGGCTCAGGTGGCGTTTTAGTCGCAATCTGCTATTTAGTAGCAGGTATTGTTTACTTAGCTAGTAAAAAACGGTTTGGTTTAGGTGGCGATATTGCCAATTGTATCATCTTAATATTAGCTTGGCTAATTGCCATTAGTAATGCTGATAAAACATATGTCGACTTACCTATTTGGGGCTGGCTGGCCTTTATTATTGGAATTGGATTTTTATTTTGGCATATCTTAGCTAATAAAAAATCTAAAAAATAAGATAAAGTAAAGAGCCATCAGCTGATGATATGCACTCCAAAAATAGGATATATTTTTAAAATTCAAGTTAAGACTAATTACGATACTCAATCGAAGTCAGTCCCTTTAGTTTGATTTTAATACTTTAGTTACTAAAGTATTTAATAAATGAACTAGTGAATAAAAATTGGAAGATAAATTTAGTTAATCAAGTACTAATTTGAATCAAACTGTTCAACAATATGTCAAAGGCGGCAATAAAATTTGAGATAAGACCAAAGATGGCAGTTTAGGCGCTAATTTTAGGTTTGAATTTACAAACAAAAAATCAATTGATTTAAAAATTTACTCTTGACGATTTTAATTCTATTCAAAATGATAAAGTTACTGATAAAACTCATAATGAAATAATCTTAAAATCTAATTATTCCCCACTACGGGGAACTACATATGTACAAATCTGATAAATGTAAAAGATGTATGATTTTTGTTTTTAGGAGAGGTGAAATATGATAAATAATAATTCTAAAGAAATGAAAAGCACTAACGATCTCATAAATCATATGAAAAACAAAGGAATTAGCTTCGATATTACTAACACAGAAAAAGCTAAAAAAATATTAAATAAAACAAATTACTACTTTAAAATATCTTCTTATCGTTCCAATTTTCCTAAAAACAATAAAGGAAAATACATCAATCTAGATTTTGCCTATCTTACAGATTTAGCATCTATTGACATGCAACTAAGAGAGTACCTGTTGAACTTATCTTTAGACATTGAGCATTCTGTAAAAGTTGTTTTATTAAATCTTATTGCGAACGATCCCCAAGAGGATGGGTACTCCATTGTCGAAGATTTTAAAAATGAATATAATAAACAGTACAATCAGTTAATGAATTATTGGAGTCATAATAAATATCTTAAAGACTTTTATGCTAAACGACATGATCAAGTAGCTATATGGGCATTAATGGAGATTATAACATATGGAAGTTTATCAATGTTTATAGACTTTTATTACAGTCGTACTAAAACTAAATCGGTTCGTAGAATTCAAAATCACTTTCGATTTAGTAAAAACATTAGAAATGCTTGCGCACATAGTAATCCCTTATTGGTTAATCTTTTCTCTGAAAAGGAATTTATTAGGAGACCATCAGCACCAATTAATTCCGCAGCAAAAGCGATTGGTGTTGATACTTCCTACATTAAAGACATCAAAATACATGATTTAGTCTCACTTTTTTATTTACACCGGTTATTACAAAGTAATAAAATGAGTGAATATCGTATTAGGCAAGGCAATCATCTAATACAAAGATTTAATAGGCATTCGCAATGGTACAAAAACAACATACAGTTAAATACCTTTTTCAGTATATTAAATCAACTGGTTGACTATTTAAATATGTACTAGTAGTATGTAGATAAGGAAAGAGCGGTTAGCCCGTTCGCTAGTTTAGGTATTGCCGACACTAGTTGTTTAAAAAGGGTGGTCAATTTGACTATCCTTTTTTATTCAAAAATAGCTATTTAAGCCAATAATTGTGAATAAATTAAAAAGATTTGAGCAAAGGCTGATCCTTTTGTCCCAGTCTCTAACGCATTCTTTTATTTTGATAGCTAAAGGAATTAGTATTGATTAGATTGCTGAAAGGCTTGGACACACTGATACATCAATTACATCAAGAGTTTACATTCACTTGCTTCAAGACAAGCGTTCGGAGAACGATGAAAAAGCATTAAAAACCATCAGGAATATTTAGTTAAAAACCTTGATATAAAGGCTTTTTTAGTCCTAAAAAAATTGTGCCAAAATTGTGCAGAATTTAAAAAAACAGCTAAATTGTGCAAAAATTGTGCAAAATACTTTTTCAGTTGAATAAGCCATAAAAGCCTATCTAGCAGCATTTTAGGCAAAAGAAAAACCGCAACTCAATTACTTGAATTACGGTTAAATAACACTCTAATGTCGCAGGTGGGATTCGAACCCACGACCTACGGTTTAGAAGACCGTTGCTCTATCCAGCTGAGCCACTGCGACAAACAATTAATATTATATTGAATATGGAGTACTTTTGTCAATATTATTTTTAAAAGTTACTTATTTAAAAAGTACTATGCTTCAAGTTGCAAAGAATCCAGTGCTGAATGAAAAAGGTTCATGTATAAATCAAAATTAACTAAAAATGCTATAATGTATTTAAAATATCAATAATTATTGAGAGAGGATGCTAATTATGAAAAAATTATTTCAAGGAAACAGCTTTGGTAGTATGGACTTCAAGCACAAATTAATTCTTACAATAACTATGTTAAACCTAATTGCTTCAATTTTTGATTTGATCAATAGCATTAGAGATTTCAAACAATCTAGGTAATTTTCATAAAATTAACCATACTTCAATAATAATGTTACTTTAACTTTAAAATGAAAAGAACTAGCTTTCAGTTTTTGCTGAAGGTTAGTTCTTTTAATTATTAAGTTATGATTTTAAACATCCAGTTTTTCAAAAAATTTCAGGTATACTTTTACAACGATCTTAAAAATAGTAATTTAGCGCATTGGAATTCAGTCTTTTTTACTTCATATTTTCTGCAAAACGCAAGCCTAAATCCATTGCGGAAATCATCGACACATCGTTAGCAATTCCCTTACCAGCAATATCAAATGCCGTGCCATGATCTACTGAAGTCCGAATAATTGGTAAACCTAATGTGACATTAACACCGGTATCAAAAGCTAATAATTTCATCGGAATATGACCTTGATCATGATACATAGCTACCACAATATCAAATTCACCACGCTTAGCTCTTAAAAAGACTGTATCAGCCGGAATGGGTCCAGTAACATCTTTTCCTTCAGCTTGTTTAGTTTTGACAGCTGGTGCAATTTCTTTAATTTCCTCATCACCAAACAATCCGTCCTCTCCACAATGAGGATTAAGACCAGCAACTGCTACACGTGGAGCGTCAATTCCTAATTTTTTCATAACATCATCTGCTAAATCAATACATTCCATGACACGCTCTTTTTTGACTAAATCGCAAGCCTTTCTTAAAGGTACATGAGTCGTGGCATGAACCACACTCAAATCTTTACTACATAGCATCATCGTATATTTTTTAGTATTGGTTAATTGTGCAAAAATTTCAGTATGTCCATCAAAGTTATGACCACCTTGGTGCAACGCTTCTTTATTTAACGGTGCTGTAACCACAGGACCAATTTCTTTTTTCATTGATAACTCAATGGCTTTAGCAATATATTGGTAAGCTGCATCGCCAGCTTCAGCGCTCACCTGTCCAATTTTATCGTGATTAAAATCCACATTCAAAACATTAAAAACATTGATCTTGTCTGTTTGAAAATCTTGAATATTATTAATAACATTTAGATCTGTGGTAATTCCTAATAAATCTTTGTAATAACTAATTACTGAAGCCGAACCAAAAATAACCGCTTTATTTTTATAATCGGCTTTCTCCAATGCTTTTAAACTAATTTCAGGACCAATTCCTTCAAAGTCGCCCATCGTAATTCCAATTAAATTTTTCATCATTAAAATGCTCCTCATCTTTTTTAAATTAAAGTATTGTATAACGATTCTACTTGACCGATAGCTCCAGCCTTAGTAATAATTTCTAAACCATCGTATTTGCCCCCAACCAGATAACTGGCAACAATTCCCGTCGCCAATTCGGCTTGGATCTTACAGCCTTGTGCTCCCAACTGTTGAAAAATTTCAATAGCCGTATCACCTCCTGTCAAAAATAATTTCGATACCACAACTTCTGCCAAAACCTTTTTAGTAATGGTAGCCAATGTCTGCTTAATAATTTGACTAACTGCTGCTTTATCTTCTATACCTAGGTTTTTAAATAAAGCTAATGTTCTTAGGTAATCTTCTTTTTTTCTAGTAACCGTAAGAATGGTATTCTGACCCTTTTTTAATTGCTCACAAACTAATCGAGTATAGTTTTCAACTTTCGAGTCAATAACTAAATCATTAATCTCCACATTAACTATTTGAAAGCCACGATTCTGCGCATAATCCATTTGTTGAAGACTAACGTCACTAATACTTCCCACTACTGATAAAGTCGGGATTGAATTTTTGCCAAATAAATATTCTGCTAATCCCGCCGAACCAACATATAAAATTTTCCGTGAATCGTGGGAACTTAATTCCTGAATTTTTTCTAAATCTTGATCAGTTTGTACATCAAAAACTTGAATCTTAGTAGCTGGTAATTGTGTCAACTGATGCAATTCGTTAGTGTTAATCGTCTTAATTTCACCAACCAGCGAATCCTGTAATAATTCAACAATATTATCCGTCCAGATCGGTGTTAAGGGATCGTGCGCAATTTCTGTCTGCATTAATGGCTGACCGTTTAAATAATGCACACCTTTAACCGTCGTGCGCTGAATTTTTGGAAAAGCTGGCGCTACTAAAATTAAGTCTGGCTGGTAGAGCTCAGCAATTACTTGAATTTCTGCTGCCACATTACCCCTGAGAGTTGAATCAACCTTTTTATAGATAATTGAAAAGTCATTTTGTAAAAGTATTTTTTGAGTTAAGGTTCTAACTTTTTGTTGCGCTGCTGTCTTAGATAAATTACGCGATTCAGTATCCAAAACTACTGAGTTGGTGATCACTTCCTTAGGTGGGTCTAACAATAAATCAACATCAATGTGATTCTTTTTTAATTGCACGCCCGTATCGTTAGATCCCGTAAAATCATCCGCAATAATTAAATACTTATCCGTCATCTACAATACTTCCTTTTTTAATTTGCCGTTTAGTTTCATATTTATCAATAAAAGTCACCAAGACGGGGCATAAAATTGCAGTCACAATAATAGCTGCTGCAACTTGTGCTGTTGCTTGAGAAACTACCGCCTTAAAATTGGGATCAATGGCTGCCACTGCTGCTGGCGTTCCTACTGCATTACCAGCAGTAGCTCCTACCGCTGCACCCACTTGTGGATGTTTAAATTTCAAAACTCGAAAAACAAAGTATCCAGCAAAACCAGTAATCAAGACACATAAAATGCCTAAAACGATTCCAGACATACCTGCAGAAACTAGCTGCCCCAAGTTCAATCCAGCTCCTAATGGAAAAGCAAAGAACGGAATTAATAAAGTTGTTCCTGGTTGCAAAAAATTACGAATATCACTATCAACATTACCCAAAATAAAGCCAATCAAAATTGGTACTACCGCTGCCAACAAAGCCGATAGTGGAATTTGGGCCAATCCGGTTGCTCCAAAAGCAATCATCGTAAACATTGGTCCATCACTTAATGCAACAATCGAAGTTGCCCCAACATCTGTTGAATCACCATATTCACCGGCTAAAGCTGCATATAGTCCACCATTCTTATTAGTCAAAGACGAAACAATTGCTAAGGGACTAAGTCCCAAGACACCTTGGACTCCAAAAAAATGATTAACAATAATGCCCAAGATTGCCCCAATCCCAACTTTTGTTATTAATAAAACTACACCTTTATAAATTGATAATCCTGCTTGTTTGATATTAATTTGTGCCCCATTACAAAACAAGAAAGCTGCTAATAAGGCCGTTGCACCACTTTTAAATAGGGCCTCTGTAAAGCCTCCTAGTTTAAAGAATTGTGGAAAAAAAGTATTGGTTAGTGAACCTAATAATAACGGCACTACCATCATACCACCAGGAATTTTCTTGACTCCTGCCAAAATTTTCACTTTAAAACCTCCTATCTGTTTTCGCTAAACAACTCAAAATATAAACCGTTTACAGAACTACTGCAATTGTATTTTTAAATAAAATTGTATAAAATTGAAACTGTTTACAAAATAAAAAGAGTACAAATATTTTATCAAGGATATATTGTTGCAAAATAAAACGGAGGTCAATTAATGATTCGAATTCTAGCAATTGCACCTTATCCCAATTTAAAAACGATCTTTGAAAAAGCTGCCCAAAAATTTGCTAATATTAAACTAGTAAGTTTTGTTGGCGATTTAGATAACGGCGTTAATTTAGTCCAAGATAAAGAAAGTCAATTTGATGTCATTATTTCTCGGGGTGGTACTGCCAAAGAAATTCGAAAAATTAGCCATTTACCAGTCATTGAAGTTGATATTTCAATTTTAGATATCTTGCGTAACATCACAATGGTTGAAAATTACACACAAAATTTTGTCTTTATTGGTTATGAAAACATTACAAAACAAGTCAAAATCTTATCAGAAATACTCAACAAAAAGATTGATATCATTACCATTGAAGACGGTCAAGAAGTTCCCGAAATTATTAAGAATGTCAAACAGAATAATTACAGTTTAATCATTGGCGATCGCGTCACAACAAGAATTGCTCAAGAAAATGAATTAAATGCGATCTTAATTGAATCTGGATTAGAAAGCGTTACCACTTCCATCAAAGAGGCAATAACCATTGGCAATATTTTTATTAACCAGGACCAAAGCAATAAGTATGAAAAAATCAGTTTAAAAGTTGCAGGTATTGCAGTTTTTATTTTTAATCAACAAGATAATTTAGTTTATACCAATAACAATCAACTACCCTTAAAAACAATTGTTAAACTAGTGCCGCAGTTATTGAAGCAAAAGTCTGAACATAATTTTACTTATAAAGAGTTAAACGGTGAACTATACTCCGTTGAAGCTTACGCCACAGAAATAAATCATATTATATTTTGTAAAAAAATTTCAGCTTCCAAACGTCAACAACATTTTATTCAAAAGAATCAACTCCTTGACGATACTAATATTCTAAAAAATAGTTCTATTTTAATCGGTAAAAAAATGAATAACTTAAAGAAATTGTTAACTTCGCACGCTAATTTATTTGTCTACGGTGAACAAGGAACTGGTAAAACCAGTATTAAAAAAATTGTCATGAATCAAAAAAAGTTTAAAAATTATTGGACTATTGATTTCAGTAAACCCCATTCTTTAAATGATTGGCAAAATCTCTTAAACGCCAGATCATCAATTATCTATGACATTAACACGGCCTTTTTTGTAGAAGGAATTACCGATACTACAGAAAATGAATTGTTGGACTTACTCTCAGTAATTCATGAAATGGGCAGTCGTACGAATCGGTGGTTTTTCTTTTTAACCATTAGTAAAAATAGTCAATTAGCGCTTAGATCTTTGCTTGATAGTTCTGATCTATTAGCTTTTGAAATCAGTCCTCTACGTGAAAGAAAGGCAGAATTAAGTTCAATCATTAGTCTTTATATTTATGAATTTAAAACACTGTATGATAAAAAGGTCATTGGTCTGGAACCTAGCGCTTTAACATTACTTGAAAATTTTAATTGGCCTGGCAATATCAAACAACTCAAAAAAAACAATTGCAGAATTAGTAGTTTTATCCAATAATGCCTTTATTTCCAAAAAAGACGTCGAACAATATATTGAGCAGGCTAAACGCATTGATAACCAGAGTAAAAGCATCCAGGATTACAATAGTATCCAAGAATTACACCATAAGAGTTTGGAAGAAATTAAACAATTAATCATTCGGCAACTACTAGCAGATAATCAAGGTAACAAAACCAAGACTGCTAATGAGTTACAAATTAGCCGCAGTACATTATGGCGCTACTTAAAATAATTGTTATCCCTAGTCTTTAACCATATCAATAACTGTCAGATTGGAGATCTCAAGTCACTAAATATTCTATTTATATTTTTACTACACTTAACTATGTAAAAAGAAAATGCTCATAAATTCTGAAAATTCACATGAACATTTTCTTCTTATTTATTTTTGACTTGTAATAATTTTTGCCCCGCCGTAACTGCTTGTTCATTAGTCAAAAACGTTAATTTATCAACAGCTGCCATATTAGAGATCACAGTAATTACTGTCGTTGCTTTATGGGCAGACTTAATTTTTTGCAAATTCATTGTTCCCAACTGTTGACCAGCCGTAACTTCTTCACCGACTTCTACAAAAAAATTAAACAACTTTCCTTGTAATTTAACAGTATCAATTCCGAGATGAATTAACAATTCTAATCCACTAGTAGTTTTAATCGTAAAAGCGTGCTGACTATCAGTAATACTAATAATCAATCCAGAAACTGGTGCCACAATCTTTGATTGACTTGGTTCAACTGCAAAACCATCACCTAATAATTTTTTAGCAAAGGCTTCATCGTCAACCTCTGCTAAGTTAATTAATTGTCCCGTCACTGGTGTCACAATTTCACTAACCGCATTGCGCACTGGCTTAGCCATGATTGCTTGTTTGACGACAGTTGCCATTCCAACGGTTGTTTGTTCTTCATTATTGCCCTGTTCATTGTACATTGTGCCTTGCGGCACGCCAAACAAATAGGTTATTAAAAAACCACTAAGATAGGCTGTTAAAAGTCCCGCAATATATTTTAACCACTGTCCACTATAAATTAATGGAATTAATGCAATTCCCGATGGACCAATTGAAGTTGCTCCCACATGAAACATACTTTCAACAGCACCACCAACACCACCACCAATACAGGCCGTAATGAAGGGGCGTCCTAAGGGGAGGGTTACCCCATACATTAAGGGCTCGCCAACACCTAAAATGCCGACTGGTAACGCTCCTTTAATCATATTAACTAGTGATTTATTTTTGTGGCAACGGATCCACAAAGCTAAGGCCGCCCCAACTTGACCCGCTCCCGCCATCGCAAAAATTGGTAATAATGGTGTCACACTAGTATGTTTAATCATTTCTAAATGAATTGGCGAAAAGATTTGATGTATACCTAACATCACCATTGGTAAAAAAGCTACTCCTAAAACAAAACCAGCTAGTGCGCCACCTACATCTAAGATCCAATTAATTGCTCCCACTAACGACGTTGATAACCAGCCAGCTGCTGGCATAATCAAAAAGATAGTTAAGCTTCCCATTACTAATAAAGTTAAAAAAGGGCTTAAAATAATATCTAAAAAATCAGGTACAATTTGATGACACCAGTGTTCAACGTGTGCTAATAACCAAACAGCCAGCAAAACACCAATAACTCCCCCAGATCCGGCAACTAAATCCTTGCCCGTAAAAATATTTGGTAAACTATCAGGTGCTAGCAAACCTGGCAAGTACATCAGCCCACCTAAAACTCCGCCTAAGCCTGGAGTAGCTCCGAATTCTTGGGCGGCATTGATCCCAATATAAATATTTAAATAAGTAAATAACCCACCATTAATGACACTAAATAAATTAATTAATGGTTTCCACTGCAGATTTAAAATTCCTACTGCTTGTAAATTAGTTAGAATACCAGCAATTCCTGACATCAACCCCGCACCCACAAAGACTGGAATTAATGGAATAAAAATCGCACTAATATGTTTTAAAATTTTTCGCCACCAAGTTAGTTTTAACTGTGATTGCTGTTCATCATGCAGTTTGTGAGCCTTATTTTGGACATTACTTTTACCAAAAGATTTATTCAACTTAACACCAGTTTGTTTGGTCATTGCCTTAGCAACCTTCCGCACAATTCCCGGTCCCAAAATAATCTGTAAGGTATCTTCTTGAACAACTCCCAAAACACCAGCAATCTGCTTCAAACCTTGAATATTAACTAAAGAGCTATCATCCACAGTTATTCTTAAACGGGTCATACATTGAATTAACTCAATAACATTGTCGCTACCGCCTATTTGATGATAAATGTTTTGCCCGAGGGTTTGGTACTTATTCTGATTCATAGTTACTTCCTTAAGAATTGCCGACTAAAATGATCAATAAATTGATTTTTCGTAATGCCCATGAAACACCAGTTAACAATTCATTTAAATTACGTTTCTACCTGATATTATTTTAACAAAACTAGTACTATTTTCAAAATAAGTTCCAACTTATAGAATAAAGCTATAAAGAACAGACACTTTTTTTAAATAAGTTGGAAAAGATTAAAAATAGTGGATTTTTATTTGACTTAGCAACTAAAATTCGTTACATTAGACATATAGAATGAAATTAAATTTCATAATTAAAGTCAATTAAAAGATATTAAGTTTCATTTATTTTAAAAGCTTCAATTTTTAAAGGGTGCGATCATTTTTGAAACCAACTGAACAACGTAATCAAAAAACTACTAATATTGATCAATTATCAACCCGTGAAATTTTAGAATTAATCAATCAAGAAGATCAAACGGTTCCCACTGTCATTAGCCAACCTATCGTCATGGATCAAATTGCTCGGGTCGTTGAAGCAGTTAAAAATTGTCTTGATCATGGTGGCCACGTTTTTTATGGTGGTGCTGGAACTAGTGGGCGCCTCGGTGTTTTAGACGCGGCTGAAACAGTTCCCACTTATGGCATTACTTCTGACATATTTCAAGCTGTAATAGCTGGCGGAACCAAAGCCGTAATTCAGGCCGTTGCAGGTGCTGAAGATGACGACAGATTAGGGCGTCAAGATTTAATTGCACATAATTTTAACTCACGTGATTTTTACCTGGGGATCGCTGCTTCTGGTCGAACACCTTATGTGATTGGTGGTTTAGATTATGCACATCAAATTGGCGCTCAAACCGGAGCCCTTTCTTGTAATCCAAATTCGCTTATCAGTGAGCATGCTGACTATCCGATTGAAGTCGTTACCGGTCCAGAAGTTATCACTGGTTCTACTAGAATGAAAGCTGGTACGGCACAAAAATTAGTGTTAAACATGATTTCAACCACAGCAATGATTGAATCAGGTAAAGTTTATGGCAATTTAATGGTTAATGTTAAACCGACTAATGAAAAATTAATTGATCGTGCTCGGAGAATCATTCGTGAAGCTACTGACTGTAATAAACAAACCGCTAGTGAAATGTTAATCGCAGCTGATCAACAACCACAAGTTGCGATTGTAATGATTTTAACCAAAACTTCCGCCCATCAGGCTCGTAAATTATTACAATCTAATAACGGGCGAATTGCCCAGACCATCCAATCTGTTTTATTAAATAAGGAGCAAAAAATATGAGTGTCCGAAATAATATTGATAGTATTTATCCTAGCCTTTCTAAAGCTGAAAAACGCTTAGCCGATTATTTAAAAGATAATTCTCAAACTGTATTAACCATGACTGTTCATCAATTTGCTCAAGCTGCACAAACTAGTCCAGCAACTGTCAGTCGTTTTGCACGCAATTTAAACTATGACAACTATAATCGTTTAAAACTACATTTAGCTTATGACTTATCTCAAAAAAATGATATGGATCAAGTAATTGAAACAGAAATTCAAGCTCACGAAAGCATTGATTCCATTAAATCTAAGCTCTTACATGATATTCAAAACTCTTTGACAGAAACTGCAGAACTAATTAAGACTTCTACCATGAAACAAGTTGTTAATATTCTTAAAGATACGCAACAAATGATGATCTTCGGCGTCGGCGCCTCTAATCTTGTGGCTCAAGATATTGCGCAAAAGTGGTCCCGCTTAGGCTTAGTAACCACTGTTAGCGATGATATTAATCAATTTTTACCATTAATTGTTAACGCCGTTCCGCAAAAAAGTTTATTGTGGCTCATTTCTAATTCCGGTGAATCACCTGAAGCCATTGATATTGCCCAATATGCTCAAGGACGACATATGCCGGTTATTACAATTACTTCTTTAGGAAAGAATCGTCTTTCTAAATACGCTGATGTTAGCATTCAAACTTCTAAACCTCATGAACCTCGTTTTCGAATCGCAGCCACAGATTCTTTACAAGTGCAATTATTATTAGTTAATATTATTTATTACGCCTATGTTAGTGATCATTTTGAATCAGCCAAATTAGGGGTTGAACGCTCGCGGGCAGCAATTGATAAGTACAAGCAAGCTACTAGACATAATTTAAAGATCGACTCAATCTGATTAAAGCTTTGTATTAATACCAATTTTTCCTAAAAAATCCTAGATAAGAGGCTGGGTCAAAAATCATTTAACAGTGGAATGAATTAGATTTCAAAAGAGCGCATTGACTTTGGAAACTTAATTCTGTTAGGTACAAACTGCTGACTTTTGAACACAATAATAAATTAAGACTCATTTAATTTGCGATAAAATACGAGTCTTAATCTTACTATCATAACCTCATTGTCTAGGATGTTTTTATATACATACAATCAATATTAAACCTGAAGCTATAAACTACTTTTTTGCTTATGCATGGAAAAATTTTCAGGATAAAAATTTGCTGGGATCAAGAAAACAAATTACAAAATAGATAAACAAAAACTGCGGTTACCACTAAACCAAGCTTTCGTCAACAAATAACTGACTAAGAAAGTCATTTAAAGTTATTACACAGCCTTTAACCGCATTTTGAAGACACTTTCTATTTTTATTTATTTAATAGGTAAATTTTCTCATTAAGTCTGCCACATCAGTATATAAAAAAAGATCTAGACCAAATTTCCTGTCCAAATCTTTTTATCAGAATTATCGGTTTTAGAACCGTTTCAAATATTGATCACGTTCCCATTGAGAAACCGTTTGACGATATGCTCCCCATTCTAATTCCCGTGAATCAATGAAACTTTTATACAAATGGTCTCCCATCGACTGTTTAACCACAGAATCTTTTTTCAAAGCTTTCACTGCATTGTGTAAAGTTGAAGGTAAATCAAAAATTTGATTTTCATGACGTTCTGCTTCAGTCATTTTATAAATATTGCGGTTAACTGGTGGTACTGGCAAAGTTTGTTTTTTAATTCCCGATAAACCACTGTATAAAATAGCCGCAATGGCTAAATAAGGATTAGCTGTCGGATCAACACTCCGCATTTCTAAACGCGTTCCATTTCCACGGGCCATTGGTACTCGAATTAATGGAGAACGATTTTTACCAGACCAAGCAACATAAACCGGAGCTTCAAAACCAGGAACTAGCCGTTTATAAGAATTAACAGTTGGGTTATTAATGGCGGTCAATGCTTGGGCATGTTCCATCAAACCACTCAAGAAATACATAGCTGTTTGAGATAATTTATTATCCGTCTTCTCATCATAAAATGCATTACCATCTTGATTAAACAGAGACATATTAATATGCATGCCTGAGCCGTTAATCCCTTCTAATGGCTTGGGCATAAAGGTTGCATGTAAACCATGCTTCCGAGCCACAGTGCGAACAACTAATTTAAAAGTTTGAATATTGTCAGCAGCTTCGATGGCATCAGCATACTTAAAGTCAATTTCATGTTGACCCGGAGCAACTTCATGGTGACTGGCTTCAACTTCAAACCCCATCTTTTCTAATTCAAGTACAATTTCACGTCGACAATTTTCACCCATATCAACGGGTTCAAAATCAAAATAGCCGCCGTTATCATTTAAGTTTAACGTCGGTTGTCCTTTTTCATCTAATTTAAATAAGAAAAATTCTGGCTCTGGTCCAATATTGAAGGCAGAAAAACCCATCTCATGCATTTCATTGACAATTCGCCGCAAATTGTTACGTGGATCACCAGCAAATTCTTCACCATCAGAAGTGTGAACATCACAAATTAAACGTGCTACTTTGCCGTGCTCTGAACCCCATGGGAAAACTAACCAGGTGTCTAAATCCGGATACAATAGCATATCACTTTCTTCAATGCGAACAAAACCGTCAATTGAAGAACCATCTAAGGTAGCTTTGTTGTCCAAGATCATATCTAATTGATCTACTGGCATTTCAACATTCTTAATAATACCGTTAATATCAGTAAACATTAACCGTAAAAATTCAACATGCTCATCTTTTGCCATTTGGCGAATATCTTGTGCTGTATATTTTTTTGATGCCATAAAACCAATCGTCTCCTTAATTAAAATGAATTATTCGAGTCTTGGTTATTCCACCGGCCAACTTGTAACATCTCATTAGATAAGATCTTACGGGCAGTTGAATCACTCATAGTCTCAGTAGCAGATAAGCTATAACTATTCGACTTTTTCTTAGTTAAGACTCGGACTACTTCATTCATAGTCATTCCTGAAGCTAAGTAGTCTTTAATTTCCAATAATTGATCAATATCATTCAATGAATATTGGCGTTGATTACCCGAACTGCGTTTAGGTGTCACTAAATGAAATTCTTCGTAATAACGCAACTGGCGGGGCGTTAAACCAGTTAATTTGGTAACCGTCCCCACTGTCAAAACTGCTAAATTGCGTCGAATAGTTTTCTCACTCATGCTTTACAACCTCGAACATAATGCCACCTTAACAAGGATTAAAAAACTTGTCAACAATTCATGTTAGCAAAGCTAACATGAAGTTCTATAAAATTTCAGCACAAGCATGCGTTACAGCAATTTTAGCATGCGCATAAGTCAAACCACCTTGTAAATAAATGGCATAAGGTGGGCGTAAAGGACCATCAGCCGATAATTCAATCGTTGAGCCCTCAACAAAAGTTCCCGCAGCCATCACAATTTGGTCCTCATAGCCATCCATATCACTAGCAATCGGCTCGACGAAAGAATCAATTGGTGAATACTTTTGAATAGCCTTGGCAAATTGAATCATTTTTTCAGGACTGCCCAAAATAATCGTTTGAATCAAGTCTGTTCGTGGTTCATTAAAACGGGGCGTAACTTGAAAACCTAGCTCTTCTAACAACCCCGCAGCAAAAATAGCTCCTTTAATCGCATTACCAGTTGCTTGAGGAGCCAAGAAAAAGCCCTCAATCATGCCGCGCAAATTATTCCCCGTGGCCCCTTCGTGCCGGCCAATTCCAGGAGCAGTTAAGCGAATGGCACTTCGTTCAATTAAATCTTCCCGTCCCGCTAAATAACCACCTGTTGTTGCTAAACCGGCACCAGCATTTTTAAATAGTGAACCTGCTATTAGGTCAGCTCCCACTTGAGTCGGTTCAATTTCTTCAGAAAATTCACCATAACAATTATCAACAAAAATAATTGTTTGCGGAGACTTTTGCTTCACAAAATCAATCATTGTTTTAATTTCTGATACTAAAAAACTAGGCCGTGGATCATACCCGCGTGAACGCTGAATCGCTACTACATCAGGGTGAAAAGTAGTCATTTTTTGTGCTACCGCTGGAAAATCAACTTTGCCTTGCGCATTTAATTCTACATAGTCAAACTCAACACCATATTCTTTTAAGCTACCAATTCCATTACCAGTTAAGCCCACAACTTCTTGCAAGGTATCATATGGCTTACCAGTAATGTAAAGTAACTTCTGTCCTGGCTTTAAACACCCGAATAGCCCAACTGCTAACGTATGAGTTCCCGAGACAAATTGGGGGCGCACTAACGCTGCTGGTGCTTGAAACACTTGTGCATAAACCGCATCTAAAACTTCACGTCCTTCATCATTATGGCCATAACCAGTTGATCCAAACAAATGACTTTCTGCTACTTGCTGATCCTGAAACGCTTGTAAAACTTTAGCTTGATTATTTTCCATGCGTTGATCAATAACTTCTAAATAAGGTTTAATACGCTGATCAACAACTTTCACAGCCGTTTGAATGTTTTGTGGTAATTTATCTAACCAATTCACTATTATTCCTCCAAAAAATGTTGTACTACTTGGAAAATCAGATTCTTTTGTACAGGATTTTGTAACAAATCATACCATTGAATTGTCATTTGGTGCCGAAAATAAGTTAACTGGCGTTTGGCAAAACGTCGAGAATTGCGCTTAATTAGATTAATCGCTTCTAACTTGGTGTTTTTTTTCTGAAAATAAGTAAACCATTCCTTATAACCAATCGCTGCTTGCGCTTGTGGCACCTGATCTTTTTGCTGAAATAACCAGTTAGCTTCCTGTTCCAATCCTTGTTGCACCATCAAATCAACACGCTCATTAATTCTTTGATATAGTAAATCACGCTGCGTTGTTAAACCTAAAATCAAAAATTCAGTTACTGGTAACTCCTGTTTTTGTTGACTAAATTTTTGACCAGTTAAATCAATAACTTCCAGCGCGCGAATAACTCGTCGAATATTATTCGGTGCAATTTTTTGTGCCGCTACTGCGTCTTTTTGATATAAAATTTTCCAAATAGCAAAAAAACCCTGCTGCTGTGCTAATTTTTCATAATACTTTCGTCGGTTCTGAGAACAATCTCGACTAGTTGAACCACCCAATTGAAGGTTTTGCGTCAAAGATTTAATGTAAAAGCCGGTTCCGCCAACAATCAATGGCACATGCTGCCGTCTAGTAATTTGTTTAATTAATTTTTGCGCGGCTTGTTGAAATTCATAAGTTGTATAACTTTCATTAACATTACGAATATCAATTAAATGATGAAGAATTCCTTGTCGCTGTTCGGGCAAAATTTTGGCAGTTCCTATATCTAGGTGACGATAAATTTGCATAGAATCTCCCGAAATCACTTCACCATTAAATTTTTGGGCTATTTCCAAACTCAAATCAGTCTTACCAACAGCGGTTGGTCCAACAATCACAATTGCTTTTTGAATCATTTAAGCTCCTTTAACAAAATTAATCAGGATTTTAGTTGAAATTACAGTCTACTTTGTTAATAATTAAAGTAATTAAGGAGGTAAATTCAATGAAAAGAAAAGGTCTGATCCCAGGTATTTTGATTGGTACTCTAGCTACTGCTGGAGCAGTTGTTGGTTCTGCATTAACTTATCATCAAAAAGTAGTTCAACCAGTTGACAAAGAAGCAGAACGAATTGCTACTAACCGTCGAAAAGCTAACCGTAAGGCGCATTCAGCACATATTAACTAATGAAATAAAGAGGCTGGCACAAAAATTATTTCGTAGTTGAGCACTTCATGGTCTTAAATCTCAAAGTCTGAACTTGACTAAGAAAATTTCAGACTGTTCAACACAATACTTGGTTCCAGCCTCAGTTTTACATAATAAAAATTACTTACAAATTCCCAACAACTATCATCCCAAAATATTAAAGTCATGAAACAAAATAAAAGAATTCATCATGTCTTTAAAGGAACGTGTTTTATTGCTCGTTTTCAAAAATTTTGGGAAAAAGCTTACTATTCTTTCTTCTTACGGGAAAATAATTTTATAATCTAGTAGTTTTTTTCGTTTTACCGTTCCACTCATTAAAACCGTGTTTTAACCATTTAATGTCTTTAAATCCTTGTTTTTTCAACTTTAAAGCAGCACGAATACTCAAAGTACTACCTTGTTCATACAAATATACTGGTAAATCTGGTCTTAACTCAGACGTTAATATTTTTAATTGAGTATAAGGTAAATTCCGTGCTCCTAAAATATGACCAGAATCAAAATATTTTTTCTCGCGTAAATCAATTAGTTGCGCCTTACGCATTGTTTTTTCAAACTGTTCTTCTTCTAAAGCTCCACCTAATTGCTTAGCTCGGAACCAATAATATAACCAAGAAATTCCATAGTACAAAGCAATCACAATGATAACTAAAATTAATGCATTTACAAATGACACGTTTACACCTCTCAAATAATTATGGTTGAACAATTAATGATGCAGCACCAATTACTCCCGCCTCGTTGCCTAAAGTTGCCAAGCGCAATGATGTCGTTTTTTTAACAGCTGGAAAAACCGAGCGATTATAAGCAACCTGTACTTGATCCAACAAATATGGGCCAGCATTGGATACTCCACCACCAATAATAATATACTTGGGATTTAAAGTCATTGCAACATTGGCCAGTGCTAAACCCAATTGGTTGGTTACTTCTTGGACAACCCTTTGAGCTAACGGATCAGCTTGCTGTGCCAAATCAAAAACATCTTTTGAAGAAATAGTTTGACCGTCATCAATCAATGCTTTTAATTGTGCTGATCCTACATATTCTTGAGACAATTTTTGCGCCACGCGTACAATTCCGGTTGCTGAAGCCACAGTTTCCAGACATCCTTTTTTACCACAGGTACAAGTAAAACCATTAGGATCAATCGTCAAATGCCCAATTTCACCAGCGGCACCACCAATTCCATGAACAATTTGATCATTAACGATAATACCGCCACCAACACCAGTTCCTAATGTAACAAA
Organism: Bombilactobacillus sp. ESL1202; assembly: GCF_058107125.1. NCBI lineage: Bacteria > Bacillati > Bacillota > Bacilli > Lactobacillales > Lactobacillaceae > Bombilactobacillus > Bombilactobacillus sp. ESL1202. Next base: position 285,123 of record NZ_CM176590.1, read on the forward strand.
CGCTACATTAGCGGCATTATCACCAGCTCCTTGCCAACGCTCTCCTAATGCAGCTACATTAGCATCGTTTTCGACAATAACTTGCATCCCAGTTGCTTGTTCTAATTTAGTTTTTAAGGGCATTGGTCGATCCCAATTTAAATTAAAAGCACTGCTGACATTACCAGTGAGATAATCGACACTTCCAGGTGTTCCAATCCCGATCCCTAAAAATTGTTTAGGCGTCATTTGATACATTTCTAAATGTTCATTAATTGAATCACTAATACTTGGAATAATGTTATTGCCATCATTCAAAATATCGGTTTTAATACTCCAACGTTGCTGAATTTCGCCCGCGGCCGTTAAGATTGCAAATTTAATCGTTGTACCGCCTAAATCCACACCAATTATTTTTTGATCTAACATTTTTCTTTATTCTCCTCAATCTGATGTTCTCGTTTTAAAACTAATTTGCAGGTAATAAATGTTGGCTGATCAATAACTTGTTCTTGATAAAGTCGATCTAATTCAATCGCCATCAATTCAATATCCCAAATTCTTTTGCCAACATAAACGTAAATGCCAAAGCGCTTTAATACTTGTTGGACATCATAAAGTGTTTTAATATTGGTTTCTTTCATCCACGTTGAACTCCTATATAAACTAAAATAAGCGCCAAAATCACAAATAGAAAGCCACTGCAGTTCCTTTTAACAGTTGAGAACGTTGAGACTTGATGAGGAATAGGAACGCTCAGCGCCAATAAAATGCCACCGATCACTCCACCGATATGTCCCCATAAATCAATTTGTCCAATAAATAAATCACTGACTAAATTCAAGATAATTAAAACAATGAATTGCCGTGACCACGCCATAATTGCAGGATTATTTTTAAACAGAAAACCTAAAGTTGCAAAAACACCGAACAAGCCAAACAAGGCAGTACTAGCTCCTGCTGCAATAGCTAATTGATTGCCAAATGCAAAACCCAATAAATTACCAGCTATTCCACTCAGTAAATAAATAATTAAAAAACGCATTGAACCGTACAATGCTTCTAATTGTATTCCAACAAAATAAAGTGTTAATGAATTAATAATTAAATGAGACCACCCAATATGGACAAACATTGGTGTGATTAAGCGCCACCATTGCCCTTGAGTAATTAACTCATTAACTCGTGCACCGACTGCTACTAGCGTTTGAGTATTAAAGCTACCACCATGTGATATTTCCCATAAAAATACCAGAATTTGTAGTCCTAATAAAATGTAAGTTATCCATGGATATTGTCGCAAGTACCGTTTAATTATAACCACCTCAACTATTGATGAAAACTAATAATAGTTTAGCATAGAATATCTTAATTAGCTTAGTTATCCTCGGCTGTAAAATTATTTTCTTATCCAAAAAGCGATTTCATTTTTTTGACAAGAAAAAACGGTTCTATGTAAAGCAGTGTTGATAATTAATTTTTTAGCTAACTAGATTAGTAATTGGTCTAGTTAGTTTTTTTGTTTACTTTTCAGTCGTCATTTTTTAATTCTAAGCTATTTTTGGGTATCTTAAAGGTACCCAAGCTGTTGGGCTTTTAAAAATTATTTAATTGTTATCGTTAAATCTGTAAAGTGGGTAAACATTCCAGTTTAATGCGTAAGCGGAAATTATCCCAATTGCGAAAACCATAACTAGTTCGTTTGATTTTCTTGATCTTACTATTCAGACCTTCGATAGCACCATTATTGTACTCATAGCGACAGCTATTTAAAACGGCTGTTAAATGCTTACGCAATGATTTAATTGTTTGGTCCATCTCATTATGCAGAGGTCGATAGTCATTCAAAATAGTTTTCAAAAGATGAGCATTTCGCGTTTTCACAGCGGTTAATAGCTGTTGGTAAACTTCATAAGCAGCTTGAAACTGACAGTCTAAGGCTAAACCAATATGCAATAAATTGACTTGCGTGTCATAATAACCAACTTTGGTTTGATAATTCATTTTTTTAGCTTCCAAATTTTCAAAATTAGTTAAAAACAGCCGCCAATAACCTTTTAAGATCCAATAGTCACGACTCCTGTGGACACAGCCTTCCATTACCCGTTTACGAATGGAGTTCAGTGACCGATTAGCCATTTGTACTAGATGAAAACGATCAAGGATGATTTCTGCGTTCGGGAATAGTTTGGGAATAAAATTAATATAGGCAGCATTCAAATCAACGACAATGGTCTGCACTTGTTGCCGATTTTCTAAAGAAAACCGTTCAAAATAGTGTTTCAGATCTTTAGTTAATCTGGTGGGTAAGGTATCTAATAAACGGTGACTTTTGGCATCCATCAAGATAAAACTATAATTCTTTAAAGCTTTAAATTCATCAAACAAAAGATGTTTAGGTAAACGATAAGTTGGATAGCCCAACAATCGCTGATAGTTTTGGTTTAAGACATTTTGCACAGTGGTGGCTGAAACACTATATCTTTGGGCAATATCTTTGAGTGACTGATTCTTGCGTGCAGCCAGGGTTACACAACGATAAACATTTAGGGCAATATGACAATGTGGTTTGACAATATCAGTTTGCGCGACTGTTGTGGAATGACATTGTCGACATAAAAATCGTTGTTTCTTTAGAACTAGATATGATAATTGACAGTGATTGTCTGGTAGTAAAATACGAACTTTTATAGTTCCATACTTAACTATGTTTCCAGTAAAACCACAATTAGGACAACGTTTTAGAGGATAAGATAAAGTAGCATGAAACACCAAAGCACTCTTACCATTAATAAATTGACGCTTAACAGATTCAAAATTAATGTTTTGATCTTTAATTCCAAGAATTAAACTGGTAGAATAATTGTCTAAGGGCATTGTTTTTTCCTTCTTTCAATAGGTTTAGACGACTAAATTGTAACATAGGGAGGCAATGTTCTTTTTTGTATTCCAAAATAAATTGGTATACATAAAAAAGTGCCGATTAAATCACTCATCAACACTCAATATTATAGAACCGAAAAAACAACAGGTTTAACCTGTTGTTTATTACTTAGTTTCGCGATGTAATGTTGTCTTACGTTCACGAGGGCAATATTTTTTTAATTCCAAACGATCAGGATTATTCCGCTTATTTTTGCTAGTTAAATAATTGCGTTCGTGACATTCAGTACATTCAAGTGTAATATTTACGCGCATAATTCATGAACTCCTTTGTCTACATTTTGCTATACGACCATATTATGATACCACTAGAAGAGTGATTTGACCAGTATTTACTGAGAATCTTTTGCACTGGTTCCAAAATAATCGGTTACCATATTCCGCACCAAATCTAAATTATATTCACCTTTTTCACTACTTAAATTGGGGAAAACTACCGCAAAAGCTATTTTAGGATTATCAGCTGGAGCATAGCCAACCATACTCAAAGTAATTGTCTGTGGTGGATTGGGATTATTAGGATGATCAGCATCATAGTAGAAAGACTGCGCCGTTCCGGTTTTAGCAGCGATGGCCGGAGTAACATTGCCTAGCGGCTTAGCCGTTGTCCAGCCACCATGACCATGAACAACATTATAAAATCCGGTTTGTACAACATTTAGTTGACTGCTAGTAAAGCCAACACGGTTTAAAGCCTGTGGTTGCGTTGTGTGAACTGTTGCACCTTTAGAGCCATCACGATTCGTTTTTTGAATGGAACCCACTACGTAAGGCCGCATTCGATAGCCACCATTAGCAATGGTTGAAACATATTGAACCATCTGCATTAAAGTATAAGCATCATAGTTTCCATAAGATTCGTCTAATGCCGAACCAACTTTGACTAAACCAGCAGATTTACTAGGTCCCTCAATGCCACTAGCTTCCCCTGGCAAATCAATTCCAGTTTTTACACCCAAACCAAATTGATTAAAATTAGCCCGCATTTTTTGAAAAATATCTTGGTCAATATGAATATAACTATTAGGTACATATTTAGCATGACCTTCACGCATTGTCAAGCGCATCATATAAATGTTCGATGAAACTTCCAAAGCCTGTTCGGCACCTAAAGCCCCAAAAGTCCCAACGGGATAAACAGATTTTTTAACGGGGGTACTAGGTAAATAAATGGGATCATCGGATAAAACATTATTTTCCGGAGTAATAGCACCACTCATCAAGCCACCTAACACCGTCGCCCCTTTAACTGCAGACCCCATTACAAAAGTTCGATTAATCACTCCCAAAGAGTCATCAGATAACTTATCCGTTTTAGGATTATAGTGAACACCAGACATTGATAAAATTGCCCCAGTCTTCGGGTTCATGGCAACAGCATAGGCACCATCCGAATATTGAGCTACACCATTAGCCTGAGCAGCTGCAAAAGTGTTTCTTAAAGCAGCATCAACTTTTTTTTGATAATCAGCATCAATTGTTAAATTTAAATTATCGCCCTTAGAGCCACTATATTTTTGGATAGAATCAGTTAATTTATTATTTGGACTAACAGAAATTTGGGTTTGAGATTTACTACCCTTTAAAATTGGTTCATATTCTTGTTCCAAATAACTAGTTCCAACGCGATCATTACGTGAGTAACCTTGTGCTAATAATTCATTGACACGATTATCAGGCAAACCTTGCTTTTGAGTAGATACCCGTCCAATAATACTAGTCATTGAATCACCCATTGGATATGAGCGCTGTGAGTCAATTCCCACTTGCACACCAGGTAATTCAATCTGGTGTTCACTAACCTCAGCCACTTCTTTCGGGGTCGCATTGTAACTTTTAATATAAACCGTTGAATACTGATACGCTGCACTCATTCTTTGAAAAATACTAGCTGCCTGTTCTTGAGCCGGTGTTAAAGTTAAATGCATTTTTTTAACATAACTAACCGCTTTATTATACTGGTGTGTTTGAGTTTGTGACTGAACTTCATCGTCAGTTAAACCTTTATTAACTATCTTCAAAACACGATCATAGTTTTTAGTATTTGCCAAATAATAATCAGCTTTATCACGAGCAGTCAATTTAACGTCATCAATTGTAATGAATTTTTGTAAGCGATTAGCAATTTGTAACATATCAGCTGTTTTAGCAGCTGAACTTCTAGTATAAGTAATGGCACTGCTGGCTTGATTATCGACAATTAAGCGCCCTTTAGAATCATAAATCAAGCCCCGCGGAACATCACCACTAATAATTGTTTTATCTGAACGTTCTACTTCCGCCTGAAATTTATTTCCATTTAATAATTGTAAATAGGCCAACTGGCCAATTAATAAAGCAAATAATGCAAAAACAATCGCTAATAAAACATTTAATCGAAAAGGTAAAATCGATTGCGTTGTTTTTGATTGATTTAAACGTTGAAAAAATTTCAAAATGCAGTTCTCCTCAAATTTGATCTCAATAATTAATTATAACAAAAAATGTAATAAAAAAGCAGCTTACTTAACATCTGTTTGTTAGTAAACTACTCTTAAGCTTCAGCCACAAAAGTATAAATCGGACTATCCGATTGGGAATCGTAGTCAATTTGTAAATCTAAGTCTTTAAAAAACCAAACATCATTATCAGTAAAGAAATATGCAATACCATCTTGTTGAAGTTCATAATATTCGTTGTGCGGTTTTTCCTTAATAAAAGAAAGCGAAAAACCATTATGAACATTGGTTTTACCATAAACCTTGCCGTAAAAATGCAAACCATCTCCCGGTTTTAGATCTAAATTGTCACAATACCACTGATGGGCTTGCGGAGTTACTGTAAACTTCATATTCATCACCAATTATATAGTAACTCATGTAAGCGATTAATGCTAGTAATTAATTCTCCACCGCTGTAATTTTTACCACAAAAGAACCGCCCGGAGTTTCAATGGTCACATTATCGCCAACTTTTTTACCTAACAATGACTTAGCGATTGGTGAATCATTACTTATTTTACCCTGCATTGGATCAGATTCCGCAGCCCCTACAATTTGATAAGTTTCTGCTTCCTCACCATCTTCTTGAAAAGTGACTGTCTTACCTACAGAAACCTCATTTTCATCTACTTGACTAACGTCAACAACATCAGCATATTGCAACATCGTATTAATTTCAGAAATTCTTGATTCAACGACACTTTGTTCGTCTTTAGCAGATGAGTATTCCGAATTTTCTGATAAATCACCAAAGCCGCGTGCAATCTTAATTCGTTCAATAATTTCCGGACGCTTCTTTAATTTTAAGTCTTCCAATTCTTGTTCTAATTTTTCTTTACCTTCAGCCGTCATAGGATATCTTTGTTCAGCCACAATTAACACCTCATTTAAGATTAACTTTAGACAACATTAACGTTGTTGTCGTTTTTGATGCAATAAATATTTAATTTTGGAAGTTAATAAATCAATCGCTACTTCGTTAGCGCCACCCTCAGGAATAATCACGTTCGCAAATCTTTTAGTCGGTTCAATAAATTGTTGATACATCGGACGAACATGATCTAGATACTGTTCAAAAACTGTTTCTAGTGTATAACCTCGTTCCTCAACATCCCGTTTGATCCGCCGAATTAAGCGCAGATCATCGTCAGTATCAACAAAAACTTTAATATCCATTAAATCACGTAACTTTTCTTCGTATAACGTTAAGATACCTTCTAAAACAATTACATCTGCCGGTTCTTGGTGTCTTGTTTGATTAGTTCGATTACTATCAACAAAATCATAAATCGGTACTTCAATACTTTGAAAAGCCCGTAACTTTTTGAGATCTGCTACTAACAGATCAGTATCAAATGAGAACGGATGATCAAAATTTTGTTGCTTACGTTGTTCATATGGTAAATCCAACTTTTTATAGTATGAATCCATCTGTAAAAGGGCAATTGATTCCTGAGGCAACTCCTTAATTAAACGTTGCGCAATTGTTGTCTTACCACTTCCAGAACCACCACTAACCCCAATAATTAAAGGCTTATTAACTACAGTCATTTTTTCTCCTTATCAAAAGGGACTGACTTTGTGTCAGTCCACTAGATTATTGACCAATTTTTGAATTAGTATCTAAATGTTGTGAGTAACTTGTTGAATAGTACACTTTACCAGTCTTCAAATTAGCCACAAAATAAAGATACCCTTTGTCTCGATCAGCCGGATTTAAAACTGCCTGAATCGAACCTAAACTTGGTGAGTTAAATGGACCTGGTCCAAATCCCTTATTTTTATAAAGGTTATAAGGCGATTTTACACTCGTATCTTTATTTGTCAAACTATGCTTATGTTTATTTAAAGCATACATAACAGAAATATCAGACTGTAATGGCATATCAGCACCTAAACGGTTAAAGAAAACACCCGAAATTTTGCGCCGATCGGTATTAGTAACCCCTTCACGTTCAATTAAAGAAGCTAAAGTTAACATTTGCTGTACAGTTAAGTTTTTCTCTTTAATTTGATCGTAATAAGGTGCCAATTCTTGATCAGTTTTACCGACCATTTGCGTCACTAGTTTTCGTAAAGTTAATCCGGAATAATAAGGGTATGTGGCTGGGAATAAATAACCCTCTAAATGATAACGCACATGTTTAGATTCCAGCGAAGAAGTTAATAGTTTCGGATATTTTTGCTGCAATTGCTTCATAAAAGATTGATCTTTCATCAAATTTAAAAATTGCTTTTTCGAATAAGGCGTCTTCTTAGCAATAACCGTCCCAATTTGTTCGATGGTTACTCCTTCACGAACCAAAACGTTGGAACCTGGTTGACCTACTTGCTCTAAACTACCACCCTTTTGTAATCTGGCTACAATTTGAGTTAACGTCATTGAAGGTTTAAACGTGTAATAACCAGCTTGAAAGTCAGTGTAATTATGCGACTTAACATAATAGTTAAAAACCGTTGCACTACGAATAATATGTTTATCTTGCAGTTTAGAAGCAATTTGCTTATTAGATGAACCAATCGGAATTTTAACTTCCACAGCTTGATGATTTTTATTATTATATGGTTGTAGTGATTCTTGAACATAATTATAGCCCAAAACTCCAAAAGTTAAAATTAAAATTGCCAAAATACCTACAATCCAATACACAATATGATTAACCACTCGCTGTTCCGATTCCCGAGTTTTTTTTCTTTGCTTAATTAATTCTTGTTCGTCGTTCGATTGACTACGATTGTTATCTGAATTAGCCAAAAATGGTTCCTCCAACATTTAATCTCAACAGTTAATTATACACAACTTTTTCTTAAATGTTGTTTTTTTTACCGAATTTGTGCATCAAATAAATCTATTAGTGCTTGTTTAACAGCTTCAAAATGTTGATTAACTTCACCATCAGTCAACGTTGCTTGCCGATTTTGGAAAGTCAAACTATAGGCCAACGACTTATGTCCCGGAGCAATACCTTGACCGGCATAAACATCAAACAAATTAATATCAGTTAAATATTTACCAGCTGCTTTATTAATTGCCAACTCTACAGCTTCATTAGTAACGACCTCAGGCACAACTATCGCAATATCGCGACTAACAGCTGGATATTTACTAGCTTCGATATAAATTTCAGAAGCAACCGGTAAAGCCATAATTTGTTCTAGATTTAATTGAAATACGATTGTTGGAGCTAAACGTAACTGCTTAACTAAAGTCGGATGTAAAGTTCCAATAAACCCAACAGGTACTTCATTCATTAAAATCAAGGCAGTTTGACCAGGATGCAATTGTTTAATTGCGCTAGTTGATTGATACATAATTGAAGCATCCTTTTGGAAACTTTGCAATAATTGTTCAACATCACCCTTAACATCATAAAAGTTCACATCACGGCCCTTTTGATCCCAACTATCATTAACTACTTGGCCACTATATGCGCCAGCAATCATTTCAATTTCTTGTGGACGGACTGTTTGAACATCATTTTTCAAAAAAACGCGTCCTTGTTCAAATAAGGCAACATTAGTTTGTTTGCGCGCAGCATTGTAAGCTAAATTATCTAGCAAACCACTTACTAAATTAGTTCTTAAATATTCATGATCTTTAGTCATTGGCCAATCAACTCGTGTCAAAGCCATGTCTTTTACATTAAAAGCTCCAGCTTTATCTTTATTCGTCAACGAATAACTAATTGCCTCATCGTACCCCAAAGCCCGTAAAGTTTGACGACTACGTCGTAAAAACTTTTGGCGCGGTGTATAGCCACCAATCGTTGGCATACCTGCTGGCAAAGTACTAGGGATTTTATCAAAACCGTAGATTCTTGCTACTTCTTCAATTAAATCAGAATCAATAAAGATATCCCACCGCCGTAATGGGACTGTCACGATTAATTCTGCTGCTTGAACTTCAACACTGAAACCAAGACGTTCAAAGATGGCCACAATTTCTGATTGCGATATCTGTGTCCCTAAGACGTGATTAATATGATCAACAGTTATTTTGACCACTGTTGGCTGTAATTTCACTTGACTACCAACTACTTGCTCTTTCAAAACTGAACCACAAGCTAATTGTTGAACTAATTGTGCAGCCCTGTCCAATGCTTCTGCAACTGCTGACAAATCCACCCCTTTTTCAAAGCGTGCGGAAGCATCAGTCCGTAAATTATGCCGTTGAGCTGTCTTGCGGATTTTGGTCGGGTTAAAGACTGCTGCCTCTAAAACAATATTAGTTGTTTGCGGAGTAATTGAAGTTGCTAAACCGCCCATGACTCCAGCTAAACCAATTGCCTGTTCATCATTAGAAATAACAATGTCATCAGTTGTTAAATCATAGCTATTTTCATTTAAAGCTGTAAAAGTTTCTCCCTGTTCAGCTTGGCGAATCATCAATTTTTTTGAACCTAATTTATCATAATCATAGGCATGCAGTGGTTGACCATAATCAAGCATAATATAATTAGTAATATCTACAATATTATTAATTGGTTTAATTCCGTTGTTCCACAAATGAATCTGTAGCCAAAGTGGACTAGGCTTGATTTGGATATTTTGCACCAAACGGGTACGATAAATAGGCGCCAATTGATTATCAGTAACGTCAATACTTAATTTTTCTTGCGCAGTATTAGCTTCTTCTGTTAGTGCTGGTTTTTCAAAGTGTGGCTGTTCATCATACATTGCCGCTACTTCCCAAGCTGTACCGTGCATTCCTAAGGTATCAGCTCGATTAGGCGTAATATCAAAATCTAAAATAGTGTCGTCCATCCCTAAATAAGAATAAACTGGTTGACCAATCGGAATCTTTTCTTCATCAGGAAAAACGTAAATGCCGTTTTTAAATTCATCCGGAACAACTGCATCATCAAAACCAATTTCTTGAAGTGCGCATAACATGCCGTTTGATTCAACTCCACGAAATTTACCTTTTTTAATCTTTTCATTATTAGCAATTCTAGCTCCGGGTAAAGCTACGATTACAGTCTGACCAGCAGCAACGTTGGGAGCACCACAAACAATTTGGCTCAATTCATCAGCGCCCACATCAACTTGACAAATATTTAAATGATCAGCATCCGGGTGCTTTTTAATGCTCTTAACCCGACCGGTCACCAAATTTTTCAAACCAGCATCTGGTTTAATAATTTCATCAACTTCAATCCCGGTTACCGTTTCACGATCAGCTAATTGCTCGGGTGTTTCTGGTAAGTTGACGTATTGTGCCAACCAATTTGTTGAAATTTTCATTTATTTACTCCCCCTGAAATTGTTCTAAGAAACGAACATCATTTAGATAGAAATTACGAATATCATTAATCCCGTATTTCAGCATTGCAAAACGATCAGGTCCTAAACCAAAAGCAAAACCACCATAAACTTTGGAATCAACACCGGCATTTTCTAAAACATTAGGATGAACCATTCCGGCACCTAAAACTTCCACCCAGCCTGTATACTTGCAAACTTTACAGCCTTTACCACCACATGCAAAGCAAGAAACATCCACTTCAACTGATGGTTCCGTAAATGGAAAGTAACTAGGTCGCAGGCGAATTTGGCGTTCGGCTCCAAAAATATGTCGTGCCGTCAATTCTAGGGTTCCTTTTAAGTCAGCCATTGTCACATGCTTATCAATAACTAACCCTTCAATTTGATTAAATTGATGTGAATGCGTGGCGTCATCAGTATCGCGACGATATACCTTACCTGGACTAATCATCTTTAATGGTCCCTTAGAAAAATCATGTTTTTCCAGCGTTCGTGCCTGAACAGGTGATGTCTGTGTCCGCATTAAAATTTCATCTGTAATATAAAAAGTATCTTGCATATCGCGGGCTGGGTGATCTTTGGGCAAGTTCATCATCTCAAAGTTATAGTGATCTTCTTCGACTTCTGGACCATTCACTACTTCATAACCTAGACCAATAAATAGTGCTTCAATATCATCCATTACCTGATAAATAACATGCTTCGTTCCTACATGGCGTTGATGACCGGGTAATGTGACATCAATTTTTTCAGCAGCTAATTGATGTTCCGTCGCTTGACTTTCTAAACGTTCCTTAGCCTGATCTAACGCTTTTTGTAAATCATCACGTACACTATTAGCCAATGCTCCGACCTTTGGTCGTTGTTCAGCACTTAAATCCTTCATTCCCCGTAAAGCTTGGCTTAAAGGACCCTTCTTTCCCAAAAAATGAATTCTAATATCATTTAAGTGTTCAATTTTTTGAGCTTCATGAATTTGCTGTAAACCTTTTTGATGTAAATCATCTAATAAATCTTTTAAATCCATCGCAACCTTCTCCTCATCGTTAATTTACAAATAAAAAAGCCCCATCCCTAAAACAGGGACGAGGCTTCGCGGTACCACCCTAAATTGCTGTTATTAATGAACAACCACTTACTTATCAAATAACGCTGATAAATGACGTCTAGACTCCAGAGTGAATTCACACTATTCAAATTCAATTGTTCTCACTTTATCAATTGTCCCTGTCAATTTGAATTGTTTGGTGCTACTATTTTCTTTCATCGTCGTTAAAATCAGTTTAAAACTTTCATGCAAAAATTTCAATTAAATTTTATTAAAATTTCTTTAAATGTAACTTTTGACGCCAGAGCATTAGTTTAGGCCTTAATGCTTCTTGTAAAGCACATTGATCATCAACTAAATTAACAATCAAACTTTCGAGATATTTAGGCGGTTGTAAGGTTGCCCCAAACATATGCTTAACAATAATATCGGCTTCAATTGGTCGTAATTCGGTTAACTTCTGGGCATTATTTAACGCGACGTGGGCGTGAATATCAGCGTGATTACGAAAACTTAATTGCTGTGAATCCCAAGTATAATAAAACAAATCATGCATTAAACCTCCACGGGCTAATGCCCGTGTATCCAAATGTAATTTCTGACCAATCAAATAACTACGATAAGAAACACTAATCGAATGATCTAAACGATTAGAATAATGATGATGCTTTATTTGACTTAACTTTTGAATCTCTGGTTTTACTAACAAATCGGCTACCTGAGCCAAATATTCAGTATCAGTTTGCCAAGATAATTCTTTGCTCAAAAGTTTTCCTCCTTAAAGAGCGAGCCTATACATAATGATACCAGCAGCGACCGCCACATTCAATGATTCCGCCTGACCTAAAATTGGAATATACAAATTTTCATTAGTCATTGCCGCTAATTTGGGATTTAAACCGTGCGCTTCATTGCCCATAATGATTGCGAAGTCTGGTGGTGCTTGTACCAACTGGTAAGTTTGAGCTTGGTCATCAACTAGAGTTCCATAAACTTTTATCTGTGCAGCTTTTAAATCATTAACAGCTGCCATTAAATCCATAGTATAAATTGGTAAATGAAATTGACTTCCCTGCATTGATCGTTGCACCTTGGGAGCATAAACATCAACTGAATCAGGGCTTAAAATGACACCGTCAAAACCAGCTGCATCAGCCGTTCGGATCATTGTACCGACATTACCAGGATCTTGAACTTCATCTAATAATAACCACTTGCCCGCGGTTAAATTAATTGTTGCTTCGGGTTCAATGGCAACAACTGCAAAGATTCCTTGTGGAGTTACGATTTTAGTAATTGCTTGTGCTACTTCAGCAGTAATTTCAATCACTTGTTCAATATGATCACGTACTAAATGTTTAGGATCCCGATTTAAATAAGCAGTAGTTGCATAAATTTCCAAGAATGGAACTTGATTCCGTAATGCTTCATCAATTATATGTTCACCCTCTAATAGATACCGGTGTTGTTTTTGCCGACCACGATGACTTTGTAATTTTTTTAAATTTTTAATTTTACTATTTTGTACTGAACTAATATATTCCATAAAAATTCCCTTCTTAAAATCAATTCTATCATACCATTTTTTAGCAATTTTTTGAGGAATGCTTTTGGCTTCAACCACATTTTCCGCTATACTAGAGAAGTATTATCTAAAGAATAATGAAAGAGAAGGTTTGATTGTGGCAGAAAAACATTTTGCAGCTGATATTTATGGTCACGTTCAGGGGGTTGGCTTTCGCTATTCCACCTATACTGTTGCCGAAAAACAGCAAATTAAGGGCTTCGTTCAAAACTGTGCCGATGGTCATGTCCATTTAGAAGCACAAGGTTCTCTACTTAATTTGGAACATTTTATGAAAATTATGGAACAAAGCCCCAGCAAATTTGCCAAAATTGATCATATTGATTGGCAAGAAAAACCTCTAACCAATTATTCTAAATTTTTAATGATGTAGTTATGGAGAAATTTATGAAAAAAATAACCAAACGTTTAATTTTACTAGGCGGTTTATTGAGTCTGATTTTATTTATTACTGCCTGTTCGAGAACTGGTATTGGAAAAACACCGCAACCACCAACAAGTGGCCCTTACGGTTGGGTTTATCAAATTTTAGGTGTGCCCTTTCAACATTTAATGCTTTACGCTTCACAGACTATTGGCGGTAAAAATGGTTATGCGTGGGGAATTATCATTATTTCCTTTTTGGTACGTTTAATTCTATTACCACTCAGCTTAATTCAGCAAAAGAAATCAATTGTTCAGCAAGAAAAAATGAAGGGCATTCAACCTCAATTAAAACTCATTCAACAACAGCAAAAGCAAGCTACTAGTCAAGAACAACAAGCGCAAATTAGTCAATTGATGATGCAAGTTTATTCCAAAAATGGAATTAAATTAACTGGTGGTTTAGGGTGTTTGCCATTATTATTACAATTTCCAGTTTTTATTGCCATCTATCAAGCCGTACAATATTCACCAGAAATTTCTAAGGCTAATTTTTTAGGTGCACCTTTATCTAAACCTAGTTTAATTATTACGATTGTAGCGACCGTCTTTTACGTGATTCAAAGCTGGATGTCATTAAAAAATATGCCTCCTGAGCAAAAACAACAGATGAAAATGATGTTGTGGTTAAGTCCAGCTATGACTTTCTTTATTAGTATTGCTTCATCAGCTGCCTTAGGCTTGTATTTCTTAATCGGCGGAATTATCATTGTTCTGCAACAATTTATCAGTGATTACATTATCACCCCGAAAGTTCGTAAACAAGTTGATCAAGAATTAAAAGATAAGCCTATTGTAGAAGTTGTTACTCCAGAAACTTTTGCACAAACTAATGAGAATGAATCAACTACAATTGTTCACCAAAAACAGGCTCAAAGTCAGCAATTACATCAAAAAAATCGTCAACGTAATGCTGGTAAACAACATCGACAGTAAATGCACAACATCTTTTTACAGCTAAAATGCTTCTAATCATTAGAAATGTTGTCTAATGATTAGGAGCATTTTTTGATCAAGCATTTGACAGCAAAATTTTTTAAACAACTTTAAAGATATTTAACACCAAAAGATGAAACAACACTCAACTTATATCACAACACGATTTCCAAACTCATCTTTAGTGACATTATTAGTTGTTTAACTTTAATTAACTTATTAAATTAACTGTCAAAAGTACTTGCATTTAACTACAACTAATCACTTCAACCTACTTTCATCTTACAAAAAAAGCTCTTCAAATAACAAAAAGATTATTTGAAAAGCATTCATTTTTATTCTTCAATTAATTAAGCTTTTTCTTCTTAACCAGTGGCAAGTTAATCCGAAAAATGGTTCCTGAACCAACGGCACTTTCTGCCGTAATACTGCCTTTATACATTTCCACGATTTTTTTGGCAATTGACAATCCCAAACCATTACCACCACTTTCCCGAGAACGGGCTTTATCAACGCGATAAAAGCGATTAAAAATTCGGTGTAGATCTGTCTGTGTAATCCCAACGCCAAAATCTTGCACAGCAATATTGAGCATTCCGTCTTCTGTAGAAGCCGATAAATTAATTTCCTTACGCTCTTTAGAATACTTAACGGCATTATCCATTAAAATCACTAAAATCTGCATTAAATGATTACGATAAATCTGTACCATTGTATGATCAGGAACAGTATCATCAAAATCAATTTCAAAATCTGGATGTAACATCACAAAATCATTATAAGCTTGCTTAATCGTTTCGTTAGCTTCACTAACCTCATTGGTATAATTAACTTCAATTTGTTCAGCACGGGTTAAATCCAACATTTCCTGAATTAGTTTTTTCATCCGTGAAACTTCACTGACCGATGCATCAATTGATTCATTCAGAACTTGTGGATCATCTTTTCCCCAGCGCTGTAACATCTTCAAATGACCTTCAATCACTGCCACTGGCGTCCGCAATTCATGCGAAACATCTTCTACAAACTCTTTTTGTTGGTTTGTATATTCTTGCATACGGTCTAGCATATGATTAAAACGATCAACTAAATCAGTAATTTCATCATTGGACCGCTGCTTGGGAATCCGTGCCTGGGAATCAGGATCTTCGTTAATCTCATCAATCGTCCGATTAACTTGATTAATTCGCCGCACTAGTGGTTGCGTCAATACATAACCTAAGAACAAGCTTAATAATATAGCAAAAATAATCACAACAACCATCCAGCGATTTAATTCCCGAAAAGCACGATGATAGCCACGCAAGCCATCATTAATTTTGACATAGCCAATAACATTATGATTACGGTTAGAGCGAATAGGCACCGTTGTCTCAAGAAAACTTAGTTTACCAGGTACTTTTTTTAAAGTTATTTTGGTGGTTCCAGTAAAATTAGAATCAATATTGCCATCTTTAAATAAAACCAGACCATGCATATCATACAAAACTATGGCCAAATCACCACGCGCTAATTGCTTGGATAAACTATCATGATAGAACTTCTCTGGATTTTCAGCTACTAAATGACCATTAGCATCCCGTTCAACTGTTTTTTGATTGAGTCGTGGAGCCAAACGATTTTGAACTTGTTTTTTAGTTAGTGGACCTTGATAAACATTAAACCGACTATCCACTGCCGAAATCGTATCACGGACATTATTTTCTTCACTTCTTAATAAGGCTTGATTAACTGATGTGTAGATTAAAGTTGAAAAAAGTCCAAAAACTAAAAAGATCGCTAAACTTAAAAAACAAGTCCACTTGAATTGAATCGTAATCCGCCAAGTAGTTAGTTTTTGCTTCATGGCCGAACAACATATCCTGTCCCACGAACGGTCTGAATATAGCTTTCCTTATCTGGAACATCAATTTTATTACGAAGATAACGCACGTAAACATCAACAATATTAGTTTCACTTTGGGTTGATTCACTTCCCCAAACACTCTTTAATAATTGTTCACGGCTTAAAACTTTACCCATATTATTCAATAAAGTTAAGAACAAATCATATTCACGACGAGTTAATTCAATAACTTTTCCATCACGACTTAAGGTATGAGCTTCTTTATCCATAATTAAGTCACGATATTCAATTTTAGTAGAATGAGGTGCCATCTTTTGATCTTCAATGTCAATTCGGCGTAATAAGGCACGTAAACGCGCTAATAACTCTTCAATTGCAAATGGTTTAACAATATAGTCATCGGCACCATGATCTAAGCCAGAAACACGATCAATAATTGAGTCCCGAGCCGTCATCATAATAATAGGTGTACTTTTTTCTTGACGAATTCGACGACACACTTCTAGACCATTTAAAGTTGGCAACATCAAATCCAATAAAATTGCATCCCAGTCTTCACCTAAAGCCGCATCTAAACCTTTACGTCCATCTAATTCAACACGAGTATCATAACCTTCATGCTTTAATTCTAATTCCACAAAACGTGCTAAATTTTTCTCATCTTCAATTATTAATATTTTTGACATTCTAAAAACTCCAATTCTTAATCAAATTAATTTTTTTAAATCTAACTATCACTAGTGTATCACGTTTACTTAAGTTTAGTTAACAAACAGAAACTTAAAATATTTAGCCATTTCTATCAAAATTAAGCCAAACATTAGGAAAACTCGGCAATAAAATTACCGAGTTTTCTAACTTATCTCTATATTAATTACATTGTAATACTAAAGATTATTGTTCTTCATACCATGGATAATGGAAAATACCAGCCCGATCAACACGCTGATAAGTATGAGCTCCAAAATAATCTCTCTGTGCTTGTATCAAACTAGCAGGTAAAACTGCTGCGCGATAAGAATCATAATAAGCAATCGCGGCAGATAAAGCTGGAACCGGAATTCCTGCTTGCACTGCCCAAGCTACTACCTGGCGCGCAGAATCTTGATATTTAGCACAAATTTCCTTAAAGTAATCATCTAATAATAAGTTATCTAAATCAGGTTGAGTTTGATAAGCAGCCGTGATTTTTTGCAAAAATTGCGCCCGAATAATGCAACCTTCACGCCAAATATTAGCGATCTTACCATATTGTAAATTCCAATCATAATGCTCGGAAGCAGCTTTTAGCTGTGCAAATCCTTGAGCATAACTCATAATTTTACTGAAATACAAGGCCTCACGGATTTTTTCAGTAAAATCATCTGGAACTTTCACAGTCAATTTTGAGCCTGGTAATACCTTGCTGGCCTTTACTCGTTCATCTTTAAAAGTTGAGATGTAACGACCATAAACAGCTTCTGTAATTAAAGATTGGGGCACACCTAATTCCAAAGCACTTTGGGAGCTCCATTTACCAGTTCCCTTATTGCCAGCAGTATCTAAAATTAGGTCAATAATGGGCTGACCAGTACCTAAATCATCTACTTGCGTTAAAATTTCAGCCGTAATTTCAATCAAATAACTAGATAATTCGCCCTGATTCCATTCTTTAAAGATCGCAGCAGCTTGCTCAGGATTCAAATTTCCTAACTGACGCATCAAATTATAACTTTCAGCAATTAATTCCATATCGCCATATTCAATACCATTATGAACCATCTTCACATAGTGACCAGCACCATTAGGGCCGATATAAGTTACACAAGGTTGACCATCATCAGTTTTAGCAGCAATTTGTTCTAAAACTGGTGCTACTAAATCATAAGCATCTTTTTGTCCACCCGGCATGAGCGAAGGACCCTTGAGCGCACCTAACTCACCACCAGATGTTCCCATGCCAATAAAGTTAATCCCTGATTTATCCAAACGGGCATTACGAGCCATTGTATCCTCAAAAAAGGTATTACCGCCATCAATCAAAACATCGCCCTTATCTAATAAAGGCAATAATTCATCAATCACTGCATCAGTTGGTTTACCGGCCTTAACCATCATCACAATACGCCGCGGTTTTTCTAATGAGTTCACAAAATCTTCAACTGTAAAACTAGGCACTAAACTTTTGTCAGGGTGATCCTCAACAACCTGTTGTGTCTTGGAACCGGTTCGGTTATAAATTGCAACTGTATAACCTCGACTTTCAATATTTAAAGCTAGATTTTTGCCCATAACTGCCATTCCAATGACACCAATGGTTGGTTTATCCATCTCAATTTGCCTCCTAAATGATTAATTCCTCTTACATTACACTATCACAACTTCAGCTAATTGATAATCTTTAATTCTCATCATCATCAAAAAAGTTCTTCAATTTAGCTAGCTCTTCACTAGCTTCTAAATTAGGTGTCTTCTCTCGGTCATAATCAGCTTCTGAAATCACGGACCATTCTTCACCTTGAGGCATCTCTCCCGTCGCTTGCTCTTTAGGAGTAAGAACTTGCGTCGGAATATTTAACAATAAATTATCCTCAATTGCCTGTTGCAAATCTAAGGTTTGATCCGTCAAAGATATGATTAAGCCATACTGTTCATTTTGTTCAGTTGTAATTTGGTCATCAGTTAAATTAGTATAGGTTTCATGAAAAGTAAAATCAATTGGTAAATCAACTGGTTTTAAACTACGGGTTGAAGGATAAGTCATTGACCCTATCAGATGAAAATCGCCCAAAATGAATTGACCATCTAAACTAATCAAGCCTTGAATTTTAATCGGACTCACACTAATAATTTGTGAATCACGTTGCTTTAAATTAGCTGCTACATCAATTATTTGTTCTAACTTCAACGGTTGTTGGCGGTATTTTTCCAATTCACCAGTTTTAAAACTTAGCATTTTATCACCCCTAATCTGTTGCTCATTCAATTCAAATTAAACTAGTTTGCAGTTGGCATCATAACAAATTTCTCAAGTCAAACTTAATATTATTACTACTAAACTATTGAAACAAAAATTGTCATCAAAATCTAATCGGTTGCCGACCAAAATTTTGTTCAGTTAATCCCAGTAAAGTTAATAACCGATCTATTTGTACTTCGCGAGCCATAACTCCCGAACGATTGCCTAATTTTTGAGTTACTTTTGTAATTAAAGGATACTCAATTACTTTCTTCAGACTATGCAAATGTTGTTGTCCAACTGTATTGAAACCCAAAACTTGCAAATAAGGCTGTGCCAGCATTTGTTGCATTTGTGGCGTTGAAACATTCAACAAAGTATATAGGCATAACCGTCTTAAACGCGCAAAAGTAAATCTCTTACTTTTGATATGATATAAAAATTCTGTGAAATTTGAACTTTGATATATTTCCTGCTGTAGCTTATACTGCAAGCCCTCATTCATTTGATAAATTTGACCTAGTTGAACCAGATTAGTCGTCAATAACTGATATTTTAAATAAGGAAATAGTTGTTGCCAATTTAAAAATTTAGTTCCTAATAATTCAGGAACAAATTCAGGAACCGCAGTTTGAAAATTTTGATTGGTTAAAACTGCTTGCCGAATCGCGCTAGCACTAGAAAATTCCCCCGAAAAATCAGTTTGACCATGATCGGCTTGACCTTTTCTCGGCAGAGCAACCAATTGTACAGAATAATTTAAATCAGCAGCAGCTTGCGCGTAGGCTAAACCTAACATCTCATTGGGGTTAGTTAAATTAATTCCTAATTTTGTTCGTAAAATTTGGTTGAATTGGGTTGCATACGTGTTTCGATAATCTTTAAATTCCGGTTGTTTAGTAATAATTTGTGAAACACGCGAACCTAATTTTTGATAATCAAGGTGTGGCTTTTCCGTGCTAAAAACCAAATGTGAAACCTGTAATTGTTGACAAATTTTTAACGCTACTTGTGCAAATAAATTTGCGGGTTGCACTGCACCATAAAATGGCAATTCAACAACTAAATCTACCCCAGCCATCAATGCCATCTGGGTTCTACGCCACTTATCAACGAGCGCCGCTTCACCACGCTGGACAAAATTGCCCGACATTACAACCAGTAAAACATCTGGGTTTAACTGTCGGCGAATTTGCTGTAACTGCCACAAATGGCCGTTATGAAACGGATTATACTCTGCAATTACTCCACAGACCTTCATTTTGCTTGTAGTAGTGAAGAAATTTCCACCACAGGAGCTTTAGACCACAATTTTTCCAATTGATAAAATTCCCGTGTTTCTTGCGTAAAGATATGGACAATTACGTCACCTAAATCAATTAAAATCCAAGGTGAATTTTTTGAACCTTCAATTTGTTTAATAGTCACATTTTGAATTTCTTCTTGTTCAATTACTGCATCTACAATCGCATCAACTTGACGTTGACTATTAGCATCAGCAATCACAAAATAATCAGCTACTAAACTGACCTGCCGCATATCTAAAACTGTAATTTCATGCGCCCGTTTAGAATCAGCTGCTTGGACTGCAGTTTGCATTATTTCCTGACTATTCAAATTATCAACCTCTCTTGTTAGCTGCTACTACCCATTGGTTATAGCTATCAATCGTTTTCGGATAAATCTGTTGCTTTTGACTTAACAAAAATTGTAAAGTGTGTTCAATTTGATAACTAACACCGGCATCTAAATCCTGGTCGGTAATTTCACGTGCCTCTTGGACTCCTGTAAAATCGCGTCCGGATTCAGTGTAATCAGCCATAAAAACAATCTTATCTAGCGTCGTCATCTTAATCGCTGCGGTCGTATGCTTGCGAATAGCATTTAAAATTTCTTCATCATAAATGCCTAATTCTCGCTGTATAAAGTAAACACCGACTACGCCATGCCAAATTGCATTACCATAATTTAACAAATCAGGGTTTAAATGTTCATGTTTAATAACTTGGATAAAATCAGCATCACTACGCTCTTTGGCATAATCATGAATTAGACCCGCTACTTTAGCTTTAGTAACATCGCAATGGTTAAGCTGTGCTAATTCCACACAACGTTGACTTGTTCGCACGCAGTGCTCAAAACGATGAGATGATAGTTTAGCTTGCACCTTTTTCTTTAATTCTTCAAAATCATACTCAGTTGTTACGATCATTAAGATAAAGCCCCTTTTCTTCAATGTACTGTCGTACTAAGTCAGGCACAAAATATCGAATTGAGCCATGCGTTTGAATAGTCTGCCGCACCCAAGTTGAACTTACATCTGTTGTTGGCATATTAATCCAAATAATGGGATAAGGTGATTTTTTTTCATATCCCTTACGACAAACGCCAACAAACTGGACTAACTGAGCCAATTCATCGATCTTATGCCATTTAGGCAAATATTCGACCATATCACCACCAACAATAAAGTAATATTGATTTTGTGGATGCATCGTTGTTAATTGTTGCATCGTATCGTACGTATAGCTAATTCCACCACGCTGAGCTTCAATTAAACATAAGTCAAAATTACGATGGTCAATAATTGCGCGCCGAACCATTTCCACCCGATGTTCAATGGCAATTGCTGATTTTTCATCAACATGAGGAGGCTTAGCATCAGGAATAAATAGAATTTTATCCAAACCTAGTTGCTCAGAAACTTGATCAGCAATCATTAAATGTCCAATATGGGGCGGATTAAAAGTTCCACCCAAAATTCCGATGCGTTTTTTAACTGCATCATCAGCAACTTGGGCTTGTGGTTGAGTTAATGTTTGTCGAGTAGTTAATACTTGTACCATTGCTCTCACCTATCCCTTAATTTTTTCAACCTCTAGACTCAAATGACGATTCTTTTCTTGACGAGCAGGACGGTAAAAGACTGCAGTATGACCAATTTGTTGAATTAAATCAATTTGAACAATTTCTTGAGTAATTGTATGCACTACTGCTAAACGGTTAACAGGAGCCATTTGCAGCCAATTAATTTTGATTAATTCTTGAATTTCTAACTGCGCTTCTAACTGTTCCAAAAAGCCACTACTTAATCCATTTTTACCAATCTGTAAGCTTGACGTCAAGGATTGTGCTTGCTTTTTTAAAAATTTTAATTGTTTTTTATTTAACATTTCAAACTCCCATTAGTTAATTAAAGCGGGACGAACATGAACTTTAACGCCAGCTGGTAAATACGCTTTTAATTGCACATTGGCTGGTACACTAACAAAACCCAACCCTGAAAAGATAATATCATTAGGCACAGTTGTTTTGATTGAATGAGCTACTAAACTCAAAATTTCTTGTTTAGGCTGGGGATGAGCCAACAAGTCTTGGAGATGAGCTTGGTAAAATTGATCCGCATTAGCTAATTTTGTTCGGTGAACGTACAATTGATTATCTGCATAAACAGCAAAAGAACCCGGTTCACCACTAATAAAATCTAACCGTCCTAAACCACTTAAAAAGAGAGTTTGTTGTGGTTTTAATTGAAAAACTTTTGGATGAAGTTCATGTTGTGGTGTCAAAAATTTCAAGTCTTGATCAACTAATAAGTTAGCAATCTGATTATCATGAATAATTCCTGGTGTATCAACTAAATAACCCCCACCAGCTAATGGAATTCGAATCTCATTTAACGTCGTTCCTGGATAATTAGAAGTAGTAATTAAATTCTTTAATTCACTATTAGCTTGTAAAATGGCGTTAATTAAGGTTGATTTACCAACATTAGTTGAACCAATCACGTAAACATCTCGTCCTTGACGCAAGTGATCAATTTGTGTCATTAATTGATCAATTTGTGTTAATTTACGAGCACTAACCAATTGTGTCCCTACAGGATGTAAGCCCATTTGTTTAACTTGCTGTTGCAGCCAATTGACTAATTTATTACGATTATAAGAATTAGGAATTAAGTCAATTTTATTGCCAACAATCAAGACTGGATTATTTTTAATAAAAGATTTTAAATTATTAACAATACTACCTGAAAAATTAAAAATATCTACAACATAGATTACCAAAGCGTCTTTACGGCCGATGTTTTTCAATAACTTTTGAAAAGCAACATTATCCAAGGGCACCTGTGCCACTTCATTATAGTGTCGTAAGCGAAAACACCTTTGACAATATAAGTCTTGAGCATCTAAATCTTGCAATGCTTTATCTAACGCTGACTGCGGAACATAACCCATTGCTGTCTGATCATCACTTTGTAATTTAGCACCACAACCAATACAAAAAAGTTCAGTTTTATTCATATAAATGTTTCCTCCAACGTAAACGAGGATATAAAAGATGGTTAATTTTTAACAGTGGGCGTTCCAACATCCGATTAACACGCGTCTTTTTAGAATCAGTCTTAACCAAGGGCTGAACTAGAATCGTTTTTAAACCAGCTAAATTACCCGCTAACACGTCAGTCATTAATTGATCCCCTACCATTACCATTTGGGGCGTAGAATGTGGATTAGCTTGAACAAATCTTTTCAAAATAAAAGGCAATGGTTTAAGTGCTCGAGCTACGACCTGAACTGGTAGGCCAGCAACAGCTCGCTGCACCCGCTCCTCACTATTATTAGAAACAATCACTAATTGAATATTAGACTGATTTAAGGACTTTATCCATTGCGTTAACTGCTCAGTTTGGCGATCCTTTTGGTTCCAAGGAATCAACGTATTATCTAAATCTGACAAAATAACTTTAATTCCTGCCTGCGCAAATTCACTCGGTGCAATTTTAGTAATCTGTTCAACCATAAAAGTTGGCTTGAAAATTCCCAGAATGTTCACTCCCTACAATTTTCAGAAAAAAATGAGATCAAACAAGTAGATAAATTAAAAACTGCCTGAACATAGTGGATCAGAATAATAAATTTAATAACCATTAATTCAAACGTACCTATAACAGAAGCCTCATTCAGGAGCCGAAGAAGATTATTCTAGCCTCTAATTTAAATATCTCAAGTTAATCTCAGATTTATTGTCTATTGCGTAAAAACACGCAACTAGCTAGGCTAGTTACGTGCTTATTTTAACGCATCTTTAGCTAAATCAACTAACTTCTTAAAAGCACGTTGATCGTTAACTGCTAGGTCAGCCAACATCTTGCGGTTAATATCAACCTGAGCTAATTTCAAACCATGCATTAATTTGCTATAGCTCAAATCATGCATCCGGGCACCGGCATTAATCCGTGCAATCCACAATTTACGATAATTGCGTTTAACTTGCTTCCGATCACGAAAAGCATAGTGATAAGAATTAAATAATTGAGTTGAAGCTGCTTTAAATTGAATATGTTTAGAACCGCGATAACCCTTGGCTAATTTAAGAACTTTCTTACGGCGCTTACGAGTTACTGTTCCACCTTTTACACGTGGCATAAAGATTCCTCCTAAAAATTATTAAACTAAATCATGTTTACTTGTAGGTAGTCAACATTTGTTTGATTCGTTTCATATCGCTAGCACTAACCATTGCTGATTTTGCTAATTGGCGACGTTGTTTCTTAGTTTTTCCATGAAAACGGTGACTAGTATAAGCATGGCTACGTTTCAAGCCACCATTAGCAGTAAATTTAAACCGTTTTGCTGATGCACGATGTGTTTTTTGCTTAGGCATAATAAAGTCCTCCTATATTAATTCTTCTTTTTATCATTAATTGGTGCAAGCATTAAGAACATACTGCGACCGTCCATTTTTGGACGTGTAATAACCGTTGCCACATCTTTAGCAGCTTCAGCCATCCGTTCCAAAACATCCCGACCGATTTCTTTATGAGTGATAGCTCGACCACGGAAGCGAATCGAAATCTTAACTTTAGAACCCTTTTCAAGAAACTTACGAGCATTTTTCAGCTTGGTATCAAAGTCGTTTTGCTCAATTGTTGGACTTAAACGAATTTCCTTGATACTGACAGTTTTTTGTTTTTTACGCGATTCCCGGTTTTTCTTCTGTAATTCAAACCGATATTTGCCATAATCCATAATTCTAGCTACTGGAGGCTTAGCATTGGGTGATACCAATACCAAGTCCAAATCTGCCTGTTCAGCTAAACGCATTGCTTCCTGTTTAGTCTTAACACCTAATTGTTCTCCATTAACTGAAATTACACGCAACTCACGTGAACGAATGCGATCATTCACGATCATATTGTTTTTGCTATTATTAGCTATGGGTATCCACCTCCGAAAAATTATCACTCACAAAAAATGCGGGTGCCAAAGCACCCGCAATCATCATCGATTATTATTATCAAACCCAGTGGCTTCAAGCGTGGGTGAGAAGCGGGAGCTTCTGCTTGTTTCAACAATTACTGATTATATTACTACAATTGCGAATCGTCAAGAGGTAATTTTAAGATGGCATGTTGCACTAAGATAGTCATCTTATTAATTATTTGTTCATCTTGTTGATCAGTAACCAGTGGTTGGGATTGAAATTTATATTTCTCTAAAAAATTAGTTAGCAATTGACCAATAATTAAGCGTAGTACATCAGCAGGCTCAACTCGGGGATCAATTTGGGGCTCTGCTATTAATAAATCTTGCAAGACCACTAAAAGTTTTTGCACCTTAGGTTGTAAAAGTTCGATAATTTGATTTCTTAAATTTTGGTCTACTAATAATTGATTAACAATAATTGAAATAATTTGCCAATTTTGATTAATAAAACCATAACGATCCCGAATCATATAAGCAATCAGATGATTAATTGTTGTCGCATGATCTTCTAATTTCCCCAAAAATTCAGTACTCAATGTCGGCACTAACTGTGTCAGCAACGGTTCAATAATTGCCTGCAATAAATCGGCCTTCGATTTAAAATGCTTAAACATAGTGGCATCACTGAGACCAGCTTTATTAGCAATGGCCGCCGTTGAAGTAGCTTGATAGCCCTGCTGTGCAAATAATTCAATGGCCGCTTGTAAAATTTTTCGTTTACCAGGCGCCATGGTTTGGTCGTCTAAAAATGAAGCAAAATCTTTTTCTGTCATGTTAGACCTTTCGATAACGTTTTAAACCTATTATATTACCCACCGTCAAGATAACGATAAAAATAACCAATGCCGATAATTCACCTGCAATTTGTGAAAAACCATAGCCTTTCATAATTATGTTTGTCAAAGCCGAAGCTGCATATTTCATTGGCAAAATATCAGCCAGCCACTGCGCCCACTTGGCCATCGCTGATAGAGAAATAATTCCCGAGAAGAAAATTTGCGGAATCACAATAATTGGAATAAATTGGATCATTTGAAATTCTGATTTTGCAAAAGTTGACATAAAAATTCCTAAGGCTAAAGCGACTAACGCTAATAACACCGTCACTAATAATACTAACCAAATAGAGCCAACTACTTGGACATGTAAAATCGTAATCGTAAACCACACAATTAATAAAGTTTGAATAATCGCCACCAAACCATAACTTAACATATAGCCCCAAACAATTTCGGAGCGTTTAACTGGTGTTGCCAATAAACGATCTAAGGTTCCGGAAGTACGTTCACTAAGTAATGCCATTCCCGAAATTAAAAACACAAAGAAAAAGACGAAGAAGCCCATTAAAATCGGCATTAATTTATCAAAGAAATTAGAATCCTTGGTACCGTAGTTATAGGTATTATGGATTTTTGGATTGCTTTTGTGAAGCGAAGTTTTGGCTTGTTGTGTAACCATTGGTGGTAAAACCGTTTGCATTTTTTGAAAAGCTGTTTGTAATTGGCCAATATTTTTTTGACTAAGTGCCATTTGTAAAGCTGACTTTGCTAATTTAGTTTTACTTGCATCTACATTGGCATAAGTCACATCCAAGTTTTTTCCATCTTTAATGATATAGGAATCAACTTTTTCGTTTTTTAAAGCTGTTTGGACGTCAGCTTTTGAAGAATAAGTTTTAACTTGAACATTTTTGACCTGATTTAAATGATGGTTAACAACTTGTGAAACATTAACCGTACCAATTTTGACATCCGTAGTAGTATTCACGCCAAAAATATAACTCATTAAAGCTAGCACTACCAACGGTGCAACAAACATTAATGCTAAGGTTCTTTTATCACGAAATAATTCTGTTAAAACACGTTTAGTAATTGCCCAAGTTCTCATTTTAAATCACCTTCTGCTTTCAAAAAGACTTCTTCAATCGTTTGTACCCCAAATTGTTGTTCCAACATCTGCGGATGATCATTGGCGATTACCTGACCTCCAAGTAGTAGTGCTACTCGATCTGTTAATTCGGCTTCGTCCATAACGTGAGTCGTTACTAAAATCGCATGACCACTATCTCTCAAACGAGCCAATTCTTGCCAAATCTGCTGGCGTAATGAAGGATCAATACCAACGGTTGGCTCATCTAAAACTAATAATGGTGGATTACCCAATAAAGCAATCGCTAAAGACAAGCGGCGTTTCATGCCGCCAGAATAACCACTGACTCGCTTTTTAATATCTTTTGTTAAATCCACAACTGTAATTACGTGCTCAATTGCTGGAGCAATTTGGTCTTTAGCTACACCTTTCATTTGTGCGAAAAAAACTAAATTCTCATAAGCCGTTAATGAATCATATAAAGCATCAGTTTGCGCCATATAACCAATATTTTTCAATAAAACTCGATTAGGCATTATTGTGTCAAAAACAGTTGCTTGACCACCATCAGCTTTTTCCATTCCCAAAGTGATTTTTATAATTGTCGATTTGCCAGCCCCTGAAGGACCAATTAAGCCCACAATTTCTCCTGACTGGACTTGAAAACTAACATCATTTAAAACAGTTTGATTGCCAAATTTCTTTTTCAAATCAGTTAGTCTGATAATTGTTTTAGTCATCGTCACACCTCACAACTTTTATTAGTTAGTAATCACTTACTTACTCAAAAATCATTATAACTTCTTTTTTTAAATTTACAACTATCTGCTAACACATAGTAAATTTGATTGACAAATATTTGTTTTATCATAATATTAAATTTTAGATGATATTTGGAAGGACAATTAATATGCAAATTGAACCAGTTAACTTTCGTGATATTGGCGGATGCAATGTCAAAAATGGCCAATTAAAAAAGAAAATGTTTTTTCGTAGTGGGCAATTAGTGGATCTCACACCAGAAACTAGTAAATTTATTGCTGATACCTGCAATGTTAAAGTGATTTACGATTTTCGCAGTGCTAAGGAAACTTCAGAAATGCCCGATACCCCTTTGAACCAAGTCAGTATCAAACATCTAGATATTCTAAAAGATGCTACTGCTAACTACGCTTCGATGAATAAAATGATTCAAACTTCTGGTGATACCCACCAACATATGTTAGAAACCTATGAACAATTAGTCTTAAGTTCATCAGCACTAAAAGGCTATCAAATTTTTATGAATGATCTAATTAATCAGCCTCAAGCTATTCTTTTCCATTGTTTTGCGGGCAAAGATCGTACCGGTTTTGCGGCTTATTTGATTTTAAAGGCTGCCGGTGCAAGCGATGAGGTAATTATGGCCGATTATTTAAAGACTAATGAACTTCGTCAAGAAGCTAATCGAGCTATTTTAAATCAATATCAAGATCAAATGACTGACTTACAAGCTCAAGAATTGTTAATCGCTTTGCAAGTAGCACAAGAATATCTTAAACACGCTCAAGACATTATTGTTGAACATTATGGTTCTTTTGAAAATTATTTACACAATGGACTTCAACTAGCACCTGATTACTTGGAAACATTCCAAAAAATCTACGTTCAAAAATAATTATTATAAAAAGGTTGTAGCAACTAATTAGAATTTTTCTAAATTAGTGCCGCAACCTTTTATTGTTATAATTAAAATTTGTATTACAAAACAAACTTCTGAAAAGCTTGAGCAATGCCATCTTGATCATTAGAACTAGTAACATAAGTAGCATGTTCTTTAGCAGCAGCGGAACCATTGCCCATAGCCACTGCCGTCTGAGCAAAATCAAACATTGGAATATCATTTTGTTCATCACCCACTGCCATAACTTCCTGACTAGTGAAACCTAACTTATCAGTTAAAGTTTTCAAAGCATTACCCTTATTAACATCTGGATGCATAATTTCCAAAAAATTAGCGGCAGCGCGAACGACATAATGATCTTGACCAAAAACTTGTTGAACACGGGGTTCTTGTTGATCTAATTCTTGAGTCTCACCAACAAAGACACCTTTAATCATAATTGTTTGTTCTGAAATCATTTGCGGTTCACGAATATAAATGCCAGCTGAATTTTCCCACGCCTGAACAACTGTAATACGATTAACATCTTGATTACTGGTATAAATTTTACTCTCAGCATCTAAGACATTATATGCTAACTTATGTTTTTTAGAATAAGTATCAATTTGTTCATAAGTAGCTCGGCTAAGGCCTGCTTGACTAATTTTGGTTCCCGTCACGCTTTCAATAACTGCTCCGTTGAATGTAATAACATATTGATCTGCCTGTTGTATGTCTAAAGTCTTTAAAAAATTTTGAACGCCAGCTAACGGTCGTCCAGAACAAAGAACAACTTTAACTCCTTGTCTTACTGCTTGTCTAATAACTTCAATTGTGGAATCCAGTAATTTTCCCTGACTATTCAATAACGTATCATCAACATCAATTGCTACTAATTTAATCATTTCCCTCTCCATTTACATTTACATTAACATTGGCCTGCTTTTGGGCTTGCCAATATTCGACACGTCTTTGCCGCCAAATTTGATAATCTTTGATATCAATCGTCCGAATTACCCGCGCAGGATTACCAACCGCTACGCTATTTTCGGGAATATCTTTGGTCACTACCGAGCCAGCACCAACGACCGTGTTTTGACCAATCGTCACTCCTGGCAATACACAAACACTACCGCCTAGCCAAACATTATCCTGAATAACAATGGGTTTACCAAATTCCAAACCCTCTTTACGAACTTCTGGATCCAAAGGATGACCAGCTGTGTAAAGGCTAGTATTAGGTCCAATTAAAACATCATTACCAATAATGATTGGGTTAACATCTAAAAAAGTACAATTTTGATTAGCGTAAAAATTATCGCCAATAGAAATATGTCGTCCATAATCAACGTAAACGGGTGGATTAACATACAAATTTTGCCCCGTTTTGCCAAACAATTGATGCTCTAAAGCTACAATTTGTTCCGTTTGATTAATTGGCACTTGATTTATTTTTTGGGCAATTAATTTACCAGATACGGACTTATTCTCTGCTAAAATTTGATCTGAACGATACAGCTTACCGTTTAGTAGTTGCTCATAATCAAAGTCTGGTTGAGCTTTCATTCTTACACCTCCTAGCGATATTATGGCATAAATTTAATAAATATGAAATTGTTCTCAAGGTAATCGGGCTAATTCTTAAACTTTTCTTAACAATTTCAGCTTGGTAAAGTAAAGTGATTTGCATATAATAGAACTGAGTTAATTAATATTTTACAACTAACACTGCATTATCTAATTTTGAAAGGTGGAATATCATGACAACTTATCAAGAGACAGATCCCCAGTTATGGCAGTTAATTAATGCTGAAAAAGAGCGTCAAGAACATAATATTGAATTAATTGCGTCTGAAAATATTGTTTCAAAAAGCGTACTTGCCGCGCAAGGTTCCGTTTTAACTAATAAGTATGCTGAAGGTTATCCTGGTAAACGTTACTATGGTGGCAACGAATATATTGATCAAATTGAACAACTAGCAATTGACCGCGTCAAAGAACTTTATCATGCGGAATATGCTAATGTGCAACCTCATTCAGGTTCTCAAGCTAATGAAGCTGCTTATCGTGCTTTAATCAAACCCGGCGATCGAGTATTGGGAATGGATTTAGACGCTGGTGGCCACTTAACTCACGGTTCTAAAGTTAACTTTTCTGGTAAAACTTATGATTTTTATAGTTACGGTGTTGATAATCAAGGTTATCTAGATTATGACCAAGTGCTGGAAATTGCCCAAAAAGTTCAGCCAAAATTAATTGTTGCGGGCGCTTCAGCTTATAGTCGCATCATTGATTTTAAAAAGTTTCGTGAGATTGCTGATCGAGTTGGTGCTAAATTAATGGTTGATATGGCTCATATCGCTGGTTTAGTAGCTGTCGGACTACATCCAAGTCCCGTGGGAATTGCCGATATTGTGACTTCTACGACCCACAAAACTTTACGCGGACCACGTGGGGGACTAATTTTAGCCCAAGAAAAATATGCTAAAAAGATTAATAGTGCCGTTTTTCCAGGCACTCAAGGTGGACCATTAGAACATGTCATCGCTGCTAAAGCGGCTGCTTTTTACGAAGCTAGCCAACCAGAGTTTAAAACTTATCAACAACAAATCTTAAATAACGCCCAAGCAATGGCTGAAGTCTTTAACGCTGATGACCAAGTGCAAGTTTTAACCGGTGGAACTGACAACCATTTATTAACTTTAGACTTAAGTAAAACTGCTTTAAATGGGGCCCAAGTTCAAGATCTATTGGATAGCGTTCGAATCACTACCAACAAAGAAGCCATCCCTAACGACCCACTACCACCTTCTAAAACTTCTGGTTTACGGCTAGGAACACCGGCAATCACTAGTCGAGGTTTTGATGAAGAAGATAGTAAAACAACAGCTCAATTAATTTTACAAGTCATTCATAACGCTGATGACACCCAAAAATTAGAGCAAATTAAACAACAAGTTCAACAATTAACGGATAAACGTCCTATTAAACGTTGGTAGACACCAATCAAAATTTCAATTAGTTTAAAAAATCAATTGTATTAAAAAAATAAAAACTACTACCATGAATATAATGTGCCGTTTGCCAAAGTCTCTCTAACTTTGGCAACCATATTATAATTACAATTTTTTGTGGTAGTAGTTTTTTAGATTATAGATTCAAATCCGTTTGATAATTTAATGGCGACAAAGCCGTTGCTTTGGTAACTAATGTAGAAATCAATCGCCGATATTGTTGAGCCGCATATTCAGCATTTTGGGCAGAACATTTAGTCAAATAAGTTGCTAGCATGGATTCATCACTAAATTCTTGAGCCGTTTGATCACTCATTCTCAACTCATGATTCAAGTAAGCAGTAATCTTTTTTTGGTATTCTTTCAAGATGGGACCAAACTCTGGATAATGGCTATCAACCAAGACACCTGCTAACTTATAAAGCCAATAAGCTGAAACACTATCGTAAGTCAAATCACCCTCTTGATAAAAATCAGGAGTTGTATTCATCCCTAAATAAAACGGTACGTAAACACTTTGGGCACTAACACCTAAAGCTAACCACTGCACACAAGCAATGGCAGGTGGTAAAGCCGGTCTAATTTGTAACAAATGCGATTCTTGCGTTTTTGCTAGACTAATTGGTCGATAAGGATGCTCTTGACTATTTAAAATATCATATGGTGTTTTTTCGTAATGTGAGGATAAGTACATTTTAGCATCATCAATACTCAATTTTTGCTGTGGTTTTCTGATAAAAGCTAAATCTTCACTATTTGGTTGTTGCGCATCTGCTCCAGAGAACTGTTGTTGTCCCCACCAAACCCGTGGCGTATTATAATGTTCGTCAAAGTCCGTTTGGGTGCCAAAAATTTGGCGAAAATTAAAACCCGTTGCTTGTGGATTTAACTGATTATCAATCACAAACTCTTTCAAATCATCTTTGAACATAAAGTTATAATTATCAGCAAAATCAATTTCTTGAATGGCTACTTGATTAGCAATTACTGCATAGCTATCATCGGGAATTAATTGTGCTGCCCATTGATGACCACAGACAATTTCCATATACCAAGCTTCTTTTTGATCAGCAAACAAAACGCCATTCGATTCACAAGTACCATATTTTTCCACAATACTTCCTAAACGTTCAATGGCTGCCCGCGCAGTTTTGACATATGGTAAAACACAAGTCACCATTGCTTCTTCACCAATTCCATCTGCGACTAAAGGATCAGCACCTAAAGCCGTTGGGTTGGTATAAGTACTTTCCGTAGCACTCATGGCCACACCATATTCATTAAAACCACTTTCTTCAAAAACTCCGTTGCGATCGCTACATTCCGGAGTGGCAGTATATTTAAATCGCTCTTGAGGTAACGCCATTTGAAAGTGGTTAGCTTTGGAAATAAATTGCTGCGGTTGTGAAAATTTTTGATGTGGACGAACTACAAAATGTTTGGGTAAAGCTGTATTAGCGTCTTCATTACGACCAATTATAATTGAACCATCTCTACTAGCTTGTTTACCAATTAAAATACTAGTACAAGCACTAGTTCTTTTTGGCATTTTCATTTTTTACTCCTTTAATTACAAATTAAATAACTTAACTACTTTAATTGTAGGCATCTTTTCTAAGAGACGCAACTTATCTGAAAACAGAAAAATTTCTATTCTCCTATTGACACCAAGATTTACTTTAGTTAAGATATTAATGTTGATTAAAAGTAATGGGTATTCGCCAAACCGGTAAGGCAACGGACTCTGAATCCGTAATTTGTAGGTTCGAGCCCTACATACCCAATCAGT
Source organism: Bombilactobacillus sp. ESL1202 (assembly GCF_058107125.1). Taxonomy (NCBI): domain Bacteria; kingdom Bacillati; phylum Bacillota; class Bacilli; order Lactobacillales; family Lactobacillaceae; genus Bombilactobacillus; species Bombilactobacillus sp. ESL1202. Next base: position 319,149 of record NZ_CM176590.1, read on the forward strand.
CTTCAAACGTTCAAAAACCAGCCTTTGTGGCTGGTATTTTTATTTTGGCTACAAAACTGACTACAAAAAAGCGCTTTTATTTGTACATTATCTTCAAAGTCATCAATTTGTACTAGCACCATTACCCCCAAAAACGTTTTTAATGATAAACAATTTTTTTACAAACTAAATTACCCCAATATTCAGCAACTATTTTAAACATTAATTCAACTTGTCAATAATAAAAGAAACAATCAACACTAGAATTACTGCTCCAATAATTGAAGGAACAATCGCCATACCGGCTAATTGTGGCCCCCAATCGCCTAATAACCATTGCCCTAGCGAAGAACCAACCAAACCGGCAACAATGTTTGTAATGCAGCCCATAGAATTGCCCTTCTTAGTTAATGCTCCGGCAATTAAACCGATAAGTGCTCCGACGATTAAAACCCAAATCCAATACATACCTTAAGCCTCCCAATTAATAACTTAACTTTAGTATATTAGTTTCACTTTCATTAGCGTAATAATTAGCTTAGGAAAATCCTTTTGCCAAATGACTTTCACCTTTATAATAAAAATATCAAGCTTGAAAGGATCAATCTTATTATGAAGTTAAATCAATTTGGTATCCGTCCCACTAAAAAACAAGAGGAAATTAACGAATTAGAACAAATTGGCTTTTTGAAACCAGAGCAAGCAAAACAAAAACCTATCATTCTTTTCAAACAATTTTTATTACAATGTTTCCCAGAATTTAATGACTCCAGTAGTCAAGCACAGCAAATGAAAACATTAATGGCTACTAGTAGCCAAACTGCTCAACAATATCTACAACAAGAAGATGGTGTATCAACAAATGCTTTTTATAATTTATATTTTCAATTATTAGGTCTAGAAGTGGAGCAAGACTTTGACTTGAATCAACCTTTAGCAACAACGGTTCAATTAAATTATCCGCAATTTGCCGCCAAGAATTTAACTACTGCCGATTTAATTCACGGCTTTTATCAGTTATTAATTACTCATACAGTTAATGGTCAAACTTATTTGGATGACTTAGCCAGTCGGGGTTATTTCCACAACTTAAAGCAACACCAATCAATTAGTCAACCATTATTTTTCAATGGTAAGGCCCAACCAGTTTTTGATACAACACACTTAATTAATGAAGTAGTTTATGTTGAAAGTAGCCAAGACAGCGCCAACTATGGTCAACGTGATTTATTAAAAGTCGAAATTACCCGTCCTAGTGAAACAAATACTGGTTTAAAAGTTCCTGTTTTATATACCGCCTCCCCCTATAATCAAGGAACTAATGATTTAGCGGGTGAACAATTAACGCACAATGTCAATGTTCCTTTAGTCAAAAAAACTTCCCAACAATTTGTGCCAAAAACGCCATCAACACGGAATGATTCAACAATTCCCGCTGCTAGAAAAATTTTAGGAACAACCAAAACTGCCAGTCAAAGTTTCGGCAATCATTTTACTTACAGTTTAAATGATTATTTCTTAGCTCGCGGTTTTGCCGTCGTTTATGCTGCAGGTATTGGTACCAAAGATTCTGATGGATTCAGAACTTGTGGTGATCAACAAGAAACTATTTCCACTACTGCTGTAATTGAATGGCTAGCGGGTAACAGAACTGCTTTTACTAATAAAACTGATCAAATTCAAATTAAAGCGTGGTGGTCCAATCATAAAATTGCCATGACCGGGCGCTCTTACCTGGGCACTCTAGCCACAGCAGCAGCTACTACCGGCGTTGAAGGATTAAAGACCATCATCAGCGAAGCTGCTATTTCTAGTTGGTATGATTATTACCGCGAACACGGCTTAGTGGTGGCTCCTGGTGGTTTTCCTGGTGAAGATTGTGACGTTTTAGCCGAGGAAACTTTTTCGCGCCAAAAACAGGCTGGTGATTACTACACAATAAAAAGTCGCTGGCACCAACAACTAACGCACATAACCAGTGGACAAGAGCGCACCACTGGAAATTATAATAATTTTTGGGAGCAACGCAATTATCGTCATCAAGCCCAAAACATTAAGGCCGATGTTATTTTAGTCCATGGACTCAATGATTGGAACGTAAAACCTAAAAACGTTCAAAAATTGTGGGCTAAATTACGTGAGCTGCCGATTACCAAGAAATTGATTTTACACCAAGGACCCCACATCTACATTAACAATAATCGTTCATTAGATTTTACTGACATGATGAATTTGTGGTTATCTTATAAGTTGTATGATGTTGATAATCAAGCAGATCAGCTTTTACCTACCGTTTTAATTCAAGATAACACTATTCCAGAAACTTGGCATTCTTATCAAGATTGGAGTAGTCCTGATAATTCAATACAAACTTATTATTTCAATCAAAATACTTTAAACAGTGAGCAGCCAAAGCAGCCAACAACTATGAGCTTTACTGATCATTTGCCTGAATCAGTTTTTCAAAATTATTGTCATGATTTAGCAACTTGGCGTCAAGATGTAATGACAAGTCAAACTTCAGCCTTAGATGCTAATAAATTAATCTTTTTAGCACCAAAGCAAACACAAGATTTAATTATTGATGGTCGCGCGCAAGTTAATTTAAGAATCGCCAGTTCCGCAAATTTAGGCTTATTAAGTTTACGACTAATTGATTACGGTCAATTCCGACGCCTAACCACTTTGCCAAGCACTTTGGCTGCGCAAAGTTATGACCAGGGCTATCATTATCACAAGGAAGATTTAAAAGAATATGAATTAGCCACCAAGCCATCCGCCTACCAATTGATTTCTTTAACCCATCTTAATTTACAAAACCGTCAGGGTAATTATCAAACTGAACCAATATTACCTGGGAAATTTTATGATCTCAGTGTCCAATTACAACCCACTCATTACCAATTAGCGACTGGACATCAATTAGGTTTAATTGTTTACGCCACCGATTTTGAAATGACAATTCGGGGTAATCAAGAAATTAGTTATACGTTAGCTTTAAAGCAGTGCTCATTAGAACTACCACATTTGTAAAGGAAGTTATGTATGATATCCAATTATTTATTAAGTGGCTTGTGGCTAATCGTTTTTATCAGTGCTAGCGGTTTAGTCATCAGTTTGATGCAAAATAAGTTCCGCCTGCTAAATGGAGCTTTAGCTAACATTATGCTTTTTACCTTAGGAATCACTTTGATCTTAAGTGTTGAAGCCTTGCACAACCACATTCTTTATCAAATTGTGTATTGGCTGGTCGCCATAGTAACAGCAATTATTTTAATTTTTTATGCTGCTTTGGGTTTGTTATTATTATGGAATGCGGTTATTGTTTGGCATCATGAAAGCCACACATTAGCCAATAATCTGACTTTAATTTTAGGTTTAATTGTGCTTGCAATTCCAGTAATCAAAGTCAGCACGCGCCATTTACTATCACCCACTTTTTTTAGCATATATACGCACCTAGTATTGCCCATCATTTTTTATGTTATCTTTTGGTTTTTAGCATTCATTACCTCCTTTTTAATCACACGTTTATATCGTCCACGCTTTAATCAAGACTACATTATTGTCTTAGGTGCTGGCTTGCTTGATGGTGATCAGGTTTCGCCGCTGTTAAAGGCTCGAATTAACGTCGCTTTGGATTTTGCACGCAAGCAATGGCAAAAGACGGGACATTTTCCCTTAATTGTTTGTTCAGGTGGTCAAGGCCATGATGAAACAGTACCTGAAGGTCAAGCCATGCGTGCCTACGTTCTAAATCAAGGCATTGCCCCCCAATTAGTCGTCAGTGAAGCACATTCTAAAAACACCTATGAAAATATGCTATTTTCAAAAAAAATTTTACAGCAACATCATTTAAATCTGCAAAAAGGGATTTTTGCCACCAGTGATTACCATACTTTTCGTGCTGCCGGCTATGCACGCTTTGTTGGCTTAAATATTACTGGTCTCGGAGCCAAAACTAGTCGTTTCTTTGTCCCTAATGCTTTTTTACGCGAATATTTAGCCTTATTAAACAACCACAAAAAATTTCATATTATTTGTCTAGGAATAATTCTATTATTGTCATTATTTAACGTTTGGGCTTTTGTTACTAGCTAATGATGGATGCCAAAACAGGGCTAGAACAAAAGTCGCTTAACAGTTAGGCACCAACTGCTGACTTTTGGAACGCGATAATTAATTAATGTTCGTTTAATTTGCGGAACCTTAAGACTTATTCACTTTAAAAAAGCTGAGATTAGACCAAAAATCATTAAGTTCTAAATGATTTTTGTTTCAACCTCGGCTTTTTTTATTTTAGTAATTTTTCGTTAATGATTAATTTCAAAACCACCCTGCCAACTAATACGTTCCTTATTAGCTAATGTCATTTGCAAGAAACCCAGCGCCTCTAGTTCGCGTGCTCGCTTTAATTTTCCGGCATCCATAACCTGCAAGGGGCTAGCTGCTAAAGCCTTCAGCAAAACTTCTTTGGCTGCTGGATCATCACCGGCCACTAGCACTGTCGTTGTTTCTTGACCCACTTTACCAGTTTGTAAAGTCTGCGCAAAATTAGTATTAAACGCTTTTAAAACTTGACTTTGCGGCAATTTGGCCTGTAATTCTTGCGCCGCTGAACTATCAGCAGGAACCACTAGCTCATCAAAAGTCGCAAAATTTAGTGGATTGGTAATATCGACAACCACTTTACCTGCCAATTGTTCTTGATACTGTTGAGCTAATTTGGCTAATGCTGGATAAGGAACAGCGAAAATGACTAAGTCATCTAAGCTTGTGGCTTTAATCTTAGTATCATAATAATTCACAACGTTACCAGCGATTTCCAAATTTTTACCAATGGCTTGTCCCATATTGCCCTTACCGAAAATTGAAATATTCATTTTTCAAGCTTCCTTTCATCATCATAAATTTATTATCCGTCTAAAAGATTGCAAAGTGAAATATAGCGTTTTCAATTACGCAAAATTCACTTTTTCTAAAGCAAAACGAGACTGAAGTTCAAAGTAATTAACAATTAAACTCACAGCAACTGCTAAATGACTTTTATCCAGTCTCGATCTCAGTGAACATTATTCTAATCTCATAAATTTAACTAACAAATACTAAGATACTTTTTATAATAAACCGTCTTCCATTAAACATTGAGCAATTTGCACGGCATTCCAAGCGGCACCTTTTAACAGATTATCTGCTACAACCCATAAATTAAAGGCTCCGGGATTTTCAGCATCAGCCCGTAACCTTCCGACAAAGGTTGCTCTTTTACCAGCAGCCTTGAGTGGTTGCGGATAAAGTTGTTGTTTCGGATCGTCTTCAACCACCACTCCTGGCGTTTGTTGTAATAATGCCCGCAAATCTTCGGCCGTCACTTGCTCATCTTGCAGGGTAAAATACACCGACTCTCCATGACCAATGGCCACTGGAACCCGAACACAAGTGGCCGTTACTTTTAATTGTTGATCATCCATATCTTGGCGCAGAATCTTTTTAGTTTCATGAATCATTTTCCATTCTTCATGTGTATAACCGGAATCTTCAAACACATCAATTTGCGGTAACAAATTAAAGGCTTGAGGATAATGCTTAGCATCACCTTTAGTTGGTAAAATTTTGGCTGTCAGTGGTTCCTGATTTAAAGCTTGCTGGCTTTGTTGTAGCAATTCATTTAACGCTGACTGACCCGCACCAGAGACTGCTTGATAAGTCGAAACAATAATTTGCTTGATCCCATATTTTTGATCAAATGGAGCCAACGCCATTAACATTTGAATCGTCGAACAATTCGGATTGGCAATAATGCCTTGATGTTGCTTTAATGCGACCCGATTAACTTCCGGGATGACTAGCGGGACTTGGGGATCCATCCGAAAAGCGCTCGTATTATCCACACAAATTGCTCCGGCAGCCACTGCCGCTGGTAACAAGGATTTAGAAACAGCACCACCTGCCGATGACAAAACTAAATCAACATTTTTAAAGGAAGCCGGTGTTGCTTCTTCTACGCTACACGTCATTCCTCTAAATTTTAATTTTTTACCTACAGAACGTTTGGAAGCTAAAACTTTTAAATTTTTTACTGGAATATTGGTTTGTGCTAACTGTTCAATCATGCGTGTGCCCACAGCACCAGTCGCTCCTAAAATGGCTACGTTATACTCTTTCATTTTATCCCCCGTTAATTTCTTTCGTTTAATAAAAAGGTGCGTATTTGCTGGAGTGCGCGTTGCAAAGTTTCTAAACTAGCTGCAAAAGAAAAACGGACATAACCGCGCCCACTGTCACCAAAAGCACGTCCCGGAATCACTCCAACACGCGCCTTTTGCGCCAATAAACGAGCAAAGGCTAATTCGTCATTACCAAATTCTGCTGGAATTTTAGTAAAAAGATAAAAAGTCCCTTGTGGCTTCACCGGTTGAAACCCTAATAGTGGTAACTGCTCTAATAAGTAATCACGGCGCCGTTGATATAACTTTACAGCCGCTTTAGGATCTTGATCTCCTAACACACTTAGTGCCTGTGTTGCTGCTGCCTGGGAAGGATTAGGCGGACAAGTTACTAAAAATGCATGCATCTTAGCAATGAGAGCCGTCCACGGTGCTGGTGCAGCCACGTAGCCAGCGCGATAGCCCGTCATCGCATGCGATTTAGATAACCCATTAATCAATACTGTGCGCTCACTAATCCATTGGGCAATGGAATGATGTACTTGACCCTCATAAATTAGCTCACTATAAATTTCATCAGCAATGACCCCCAAATGCTGCTTGACAATCACCTGTGCCAAAGCTTGCAATTGTTGTGCAGAATATTCTTGTCCCGAAGGATTTCCCGGGTAATTAAGAACAATAAATTTAGCTTGGGGATGTTCCTGTGTTACTTTTTGTAATTGCTGTGACGTTAATAAAAATTGACTCGAACTAGTGTCAACGATAATCATTTTGGCACCAATTAAGCGCAATAACGGAAAATACAAAGCATAGGTGGGTGTCGGAACAATAACTTCATCACCAGGATTAATCAAGGAAAAGATCGTGGCGGCTAAGGCCTCAGTAGCACCAACAGTGGCCAAAATTTCACTTTGAGGATCATACGTCAAATTTTGGTGCCGCTGTAAGTAAGCACTAATTGCCTGACGTAAAACCAACGTTCCCTTTTGCGCTGAGTAATGCGATTCATTATTTTTAATGCTTAAAATAGCAGCTTGTTTGACATGTTCTGGTGTTGTTAAATCTGGTTCACCCAAAGTTAACTTAATAATATTAGGAATTTGCGAAATTTCTTGGTCAAATTGTCGAATAGCTGATGGAGTAATCCGTTCTAATGTTTGATTACCTGTTGCTTGTAAATCTGCTGCTAACTGTGGCATTGTTCGTCCCTTCTTTCATAAAATATTTTCTAAACCAAAAACTAATTGCGTTAATTGTGGGACTTTGTCTAAAGCAACATCAACTCCGCGCATAAAAGAACTCCGGTCAAAAGAATCTTGCCGTAAAGTCAAAGCTTCTCCAGCTCCGCCAAACAAAACTTCTTCATGTGCAATATAACCAGGCAAGCGAACCGAATGAATTGCCACTCCATCGCTAGCTAGTCCTCGAGCACGTTGCTTAAAATCAGAGTTAGCATAGGCTTCTTTGCGACCAGCTTGAATTTTTTGCGCTGTTGTTAAGGCCGTCGCAGAGGGCGCATCTTTTTTATCGGCATGATGTAATTCAATCACTTCAGCATCGGGAAAATATTGTGCTGCTTCTTGTGCAAATTTAATTAATAAAACTGCTGACAAACCAAAATTAGGGGCGATAATACCGCCAATTTGGTGCTTAATAGCTAAAGCTTGCAAGTCTTCGACTTGCTTATGATTCAAACCACTAGTCCCAATTATCGGTCGGATTTGGTGTTGTAGAGCAAACTTAGTGTTGTCAAAAACTGCTTGTGGCGTTGTAAAATCTAACCACAGATCATACTGACCAACAATTTCTGCTAAACTAGTAAAACGTTGAACCGACTTAGCTAACGGCAAATCAGTTGTTAAAGCTTGCGGTGACAAAATTGCCGCTAATTCAAAATTATTTTTTTGTTGGACTAACTGTACGGCTTTTTGCCCCATTTTACCGGTCGCACCAGCAATTAAAACTCGATACATAATTATTCTCCTAAATCAAAATCTAAAGAATCACTTAATTGTGTAATTCCTAAACGTTGTGCCAATAATTGTTCCTGGTGTGCATCTAAAGTAGCAATTGGTAAACGGCAGTTTCCACTAGCAAAGCCTTGGGCATTTAACAAAGCCTTTAATGCTGACGGTGATGGGTACATAAATAAAGCTTGCATCCGCGGTGTTAATAAACGTTGCCATGACCCAGCTTGATCAACTTGACCCGCAGTCAAAGCCGCATACATCTGTGTCATTTCTCTACCATATAAATGACTGGCCACAGAAATTACTCCCTTTGCTCCCAAGACTTTGGCAGTTAAAGCTTGTTCATCTTCACCCGTGTAAACTAGAAAATCATCAGGGACACCTTGAATGATTTCTTGTAAATCACTCAAGCTAGCACATTGCTTAATCCCCATAATTTGTGGATTTTGGGCTAGATGAAGCACGGTTTGGGGTTGCATACTAACTACTGAACGACCAGGAATGTTATAAATCATTAACGGAACTGGACTATTAGCGGCCACAACTTCAAAGTGAGCGATCATACCATTTTGATCGGGTTTATTATAGTAAGGAACTACCACCAAAACCGCGTCAATACCTGCAATTTGTCCGACTTTTTGAGTAAATTCAATCGTTTGCTGGGTATTATTAGAACCGGTACCAGCAATCACAGGTACTCGTCCAGCAACAATTTCACTAAAGCGTTGATATAACTTTAATTTTTCTGCTGCAGTCATCGTTGCCACTTCACCGGTAGTCCCCCCGACGACAAAGCCTTTGGTACCAGTCTCTAACAAATGCTCAATTAATTGTTCTAAAGCGGGAAAATCAATTTGGTTTTCTTCATTAAATGGTGTTACGATTGCGGTCATTAAATCTACTTGTTCAAACATGATTCATTCCTCCTATTGTTGCATTCGTTTTTGCAAAAATCCTTGAACCGTCTGGACGCCAACTGCAATCGCTGCCTCTTGCGGTAAAAAGTCCGCCGAATGTAAACTTGCAGGACTTTGCACACCCAACCAAAACATTGTTCCAGGAAATTTACTTAATAAATAGCCAAAATCTTCACCCGTCATTGCGGGCGTTGTCTGTACTAATTCCAACTGGGGATTAGCTTTTACATAATCTAAAAACAACGACGTTAATTGTTGCTCATTCACTACGGGTAAGTAGCCCCCTTGATTAAAGTCAATTTTCACTTGAACATCAAAGCTTTGCGCCACCCCCTGCGCTACTGCTTGAAGACGCTGACGAATTTTTAAGAGCATCGCTTGATCCAAACCACGAATGGTTCCTGACAAATGAGCTTGCTCCGCAATAACATTCCGGATACTCCCTGCTCGAAATTCACCAAAGGTAATCACGCCACTCGCTAACGGATCAATATTCCGTGAAATGATGGTTTGAACTTGTGTAATAAAAAAACTAGCGGCGACTAACGCATCCCGTGTTTTCTGAGGTGCAGCAGCGTGCCCACCTTGACCAATAAAGTGCACATCGACTTCAGTAGTTCCTGCAAACAAGGTTCCTAACCGACAACCAATTTGACCAACTTTTAAATCTGGATTAACATGCAGACCGTAAAATTCATCGGGATGAAACTGGCCCTGAAAAGCCCCTTGGTCAACAGCTAAAACCGCTCCACTGTCGCTTTCTTCAGCTGGCTGAAAAAAGAAAACTAGATTATCTTGGGGTTGATTTTGTGCAAAATAAGCTAAAACTCCCAAAGCAATTGTTAAATGAAGGTCATGACCACAAGCATGCATCACGCCAGGATGTTGTGAGTGATAACTAACCGCTGGCGCTTCCGTCACCGGCAAACCATCCATATCGGCACGATAGCCCAGCGTCCTTTTAGGTTGCCGCCCTTTGACATGAACGATCAAAGCTGTGGGTAGTTTTGGGATGGTTTTGACAGTTAAATATTGTTGGGGCATTTGGGCAATGATTTGCTTTAGATAAGCAGCAGTTTGGTGTTCTTGTAATGCTAATTCAGGAATTTGGTGCAAATGACGGCGAATTTGAATTAAGTCTTCAGTGGTCAACATAATTTCACAACCTTCTTAAATCAGTTTCTAAACCCGTTTTTTGTTGTGTTTGGGCATCTACCTGCTTCACTATTTTAGCGGGCACACCAGCCACAACACAATTAGCTGCCACATCTTGAGTTACGATCGCACCCGCAGCAACGACCGCATTATTTCCAATTGTTACTCCTTCAAGTACAACCGCATTGGCACCAATTAAAACATCATCACCAATTATCACTGGCTTAGCAGAAGCGGGTTCAATCACCCCAGCAATCACGGCATTGGCACCAACATGAACTCGTTGCCCAATTTGGGCGCGTCCACCAATGACTGCCCCCATATCGACCATGGTTTTGGCACCAATAACCGCCCCAATATTAATTACCGCTCCCATCATGACCACCGCTTGCTCGCCAATTTGGACTTGATCGCGAATTAAAGCCCCCGGTTCAATACGTGCATTTAATTGTTGAATATCTAGTAATGGCACCGCTGAATTTCTAGCTTGAACGTTGGTATGTTGGGCCGTAATATCTTTTTGATTAAGTTTTAAAAACTCATGCACCGCTAGCGCATCACCAAAAATGATGCCAACCTGTTTTCCTAAGAAAGTTTCCACACCACTAACTGCTTGCAGCTGTTGAAGTTGTCCTTTAATTATCACTTGCAGAGGCGTTTTTTTAGGTGCTTGACTAATAAAATCAATAATTTCTTGTGTATTCATTTATTGAACTCTCTTTTCATAAGATTAATTTAGTTGATAATCGCAATCCAAATGTAATAAATCCGTTAGTGTTTCACGTTTGACTACCAATTGACTGTGGCCTTTTTCGGCAAAAACGACGGCTGGGCGACCAAAGCGATTATAGTTAGAAGCCATCGAATAACCATACGCACCAGTGGCTAATACTGCTAAAATATCGCCGCTTTCAAAGTCTGGTAAAGCTTGTTGCTTAATTAAAATATCTCCCGATTCACAATAACGCCCAGCAATGGTGAGCGTTTGTGTCGGTTCTGCTAACGGTGTTTTGGCTAATAAAGCCTGGTATTGTGCTTGATACAAAGCAGGTCGAATATTATCGCCCATTCCCCCGTCAACTGTAATATAATCACAAACTCCCAGCACTCGTTTACGCGCGCCTAAGGTATATAAACTAACCCCCGCACTGCCGACCAAGGAACGGCCGGGTTCAATCCAAACTTCCGGTAATGCAGTCGCCAATGGCCATTGTTGCTTGAGTTCTCGGCTCATTGCGGTGACAAATTGCTCGGGTTTTAAAATTTGGTCTTTTGAAGTATAGGCAACGCCAAAACCGCCCCCCAAATTCAGTACTTGTGGTACAAATCCGAGCTCTGTATGCCAAGTTGCCACTAACTGACACAACTTATCCACCAACAATTTAAAACCAGCTACTGACATAATTTGTGATCCAATATGAGCATGCAAGCCTAAAACTTTTAATTGTGGTTGACTTAAAGCTTGTTTCAAAGCCACTTGTGCTTGCTGAGATTGCACATCAAAACCAAATTTACTATCAATTTGCCCAGTTTGATCGTACTCATGTGTATGTGCAGAAATTCCGGGGGTAATTCGTAACATTACCGGCACTAAACGAGTTATACCTTGTTCTTTAATCAGTTCCAGCAGTAAGTTTAGCTCCGTAAAATTATCAATGATAATCACACCAATCTGCTGTTGTAATGCTACTTGTAAATCTGCTTTCGATTTATTATTGCCGTGAAAACTAATCTTCGCAGCCGGAAAGCCTGCTGCTAAAGCAGTAAACATTTCTCCTTGAGAAACAACATCAACATGAACCCGTTCTTGATTCATCACTTGATAAATGGCTTTAATGGCTAAGGCCTTGCTAGCATAACTAATCGTCGCTTTTAACTTTTGCTGCGTAAAAGCCTTTTGAAATTGGTGAATCTGATTTCTGATTTGTGCAACATCGTAAACAATTAAGGGCGTTTGGTACTTTTTAGCTAGTTCTAAAGTGTCACAACCGCCAATCGTTAAATGTCCCTGCGTGTTTGTTGCAAAATTATTAGTCACGCCAGTGTTCCTCCTCAAAATTTTTGTCAATAAAAAAGGTTATTTGTTTGCTCACAAACAAATAACCTTTTGCTAATTCATTCTGGTTGTAATTTGTCGTAAGCGCTCCGTAGTTCAAACTACGACAGTCCATAATCTCTTAAATTATGTCCCAGAAATTAAGTCTTGGCCTAAAGATTTAATTCTTCGGCAGCTTTCCCTTCCACTACATTCTTCGCTGACCAGCTCCTGTAGTTACTCTTGGCGGCTGCAACCTCTTCGATATCACAAATATTATAATTAATTTAAAAAAATGTCAAGCCATTTTAATCATAAATGGCAAATCGTTAAAAAATAAAAAGTTGCAGATTAAAAAATAAATGTTAGAATGCAAATTAATCACTCAGCTAATTTTAATTTGGCAACTGAATTCGATAAACAGAGGAGAACAATTGGTAATGAAAGTCGTTAAATTCGGTGGTAGCTCATTAGCTACAGGTTCACAATTTAAAAAAATAATTTCAATAATTCAATCAGACAAAACAAGACAAATCATCGTAACTTCAGCTCCCGGTAAACGTTTTAAACAAGATATTAAGGTCACCGATTTATTAATTCGCTACAGTCAACAAGTGATTGATCACCAGGATTATAGCGATACTCTGAGCAAAATTTGGCAACGCTATGCTGATATCGGACAAACTTTTAACCTAGATGCAACAGTATTAGATCCTTTAAAGCAACAATTAAGAGTGCTAGCGCACCAATCATTTCCCAATAATGATTACTTACAAGCAGCTTTTAAAGCACATGGTGAAAAACTTACTGCTCAATTATTGGCTTTAATCTTGCAACAACAACGCATAGCAGCACATTACCTTGATCCTCAAAAATTAGGCTTGATCGTCAGTGATCAACCCAATGATGCTGAAGTTTTACCAGCCACTTATCAAAATTTTTCACAACCAATTTTGCCGAATAATTATTACATCGTCCCGGGCTTTTACGGAATGACCATCAACCAAGAAATTGCAACTTTTTCACGTGGTGGTTCAGATATTACCGGGGCAATTTTAGCTAAAGGTTTTCAAGCTGAACTTTATGAAAATTTCACGGACGTTGATGCCGTTTATGCGGCCGATCCTAGCCTCGTGAAAAATCCCCAAGCCATTACCACCATGACCTACCGAGAGTTACGGGAATTATCTTATGCGGGCTTTTCCGTTTTCCATGATGAAGCCTTAATTCCAACGATTCAAGCGCAAATTCCTATTAACATCAAGAATACCAATCATCCAGATTTACCAGGGACCATGATTGTACCAGAAAAAAATTTCCAACCACAGCATTTAATGACTGGTGTCGCTACTTCCAATCACTTCGTGGCGTTATATTTACATCGTTATTTATTAAATAAAGAAATTGGTTTTACACTCAAATTATTACAAATTTTTTACAAATATCAGATATCTTATGAACATATGCCTTCAGGAATTGATGATCTAACCATTATTTTTGATCGGCGGCAATTTACACCGCAAATTCAACGCCAAATGTGCCAAGAAATTCAAGAAACCCTGCAACCAGACCAGTTAGTCTGGATGGATGATTATGCCATTACGATGATCGTCGGTGAAGGACTACGTGAAAAAATTGGGATGCTCAAAAAAATTATTGACCCCTTAGCGCAGGAACAAATCGGCCTACACATGATCAATCAAGGAGCATCCCGAATTTCCATTATGATTGGCACCAAACAAGCCGATGCCAAAAAAGCAGTTCAAGCCATCTATCAAAGTTTTTTTGCTTAACAACAACCATTAACTAGGAGTTTAAAAATGCTTAAATTATTCAAAGTTCACGGATCCTTAAACCAATTTATTTTATTAGATCAAACTTTACTGCAACAGCCTTTGACAACCACTGAATTGACTAAATTAGTTCAAGTTTTGAGTCAAATCAAAAATTTGCAACCAATTGACGGCTTATTAGTGGTGGAAAAAGCCAGTGATCAAACCGCTCTGGGTCAAATGCGCATTTTTAATGCTGATGGTTCACAAGCACTGATGTGTGGCAATGGTTTGCGCACGGTTGCCCGCTACTTAGCCGCTAAATTTCAGCAGGATAACTTTTTAGTGCAGACACCAGAAAAAGCGCTAAAAGTCCAGCATTATCCAGACCTTGCTCAGCAAGTACCCGCATTTGGTGTTGAAATTTCCCCCGTCAGTTTTGACTTAAAGGCCGTGGGAGCAACCAACATTCACAAAGTGCAATTAATCAATCAAAAATTACCACAAATTGATTCAGAATTAAACTTCACTGCCATTGCAGTACCTAATCCCCACTTAATTAGTTTTGTAGAGCAAAAGTCCACTAAACTTTTATCTGAATTAGGTGCTAAATTAAATCACCAGAATCCTTATTTTCCTCAAGGCATCAACGTTAGTTTTGCCCAAATTTTGGGTTCCAATAAATTATTTGTCCAAACTTACGAACGGGGAGTCGGCTTGACTAATGCCTGTGGTACTGGCATGTCAGCAACTAGCTTAGCCTTCGTCTTAAATTATCCACAGCAAGCCCAAGTGGAACAATTAATTAGCGTGTATAATCCTGGTGGTTTAGTGCATGTTAAGGTACACCAAACTAAGCAGCACTATTGGATGGAACTAATTGGTAATGCTACACTGATGGGCACCGTGTTAGTTTCAGAAAATTGGTTGCATCAACCGACTACTAATTTTTCTCATCCGATCCAAGTCAATCCGGAAGCTGCGGCTTACTTAGATTGGACGCAAAGCTTGAACCTTTGACAATTGAGCACCAAAAAAAAGACTGCGAATGAGCTTTAACAGCTGTTAATCACTAAACTGTTAAACTTCTTCTCAGTCTTTTTTAATATTTTAATTTATCTATTTGGCTTTTTTATTTAAATAAGAATGACGAATGCCATAACAGAAGTAAACAATTAAACCAATGATAAACCAACCACCAGCATAAATTTTAGCTTCTTTACTTAGACCCCAAAAAACTAAGAGCGATCCTAAAAATCCGAGCAACGGCATGATTGGATAAAGGGGCATTTTAAAACCTGGTTCTGGCAAGTCATAACCTTCTCGTTTACGCAAGCCATAAATACCTAATGTTACAAACATAAAGGCAATCAAAGTCCCCGCTGAAACCAGTTGTGATAAGATCCCAAAGGGAAAAACTGCACCCACAATAACATCAACAATGGTCAAAATTAAAACTGCGTGATTGGGACGATTCTTTTGATCTAAATGACCAATCCATTTGGGTAACAAACCGTCACGACCAAAGGAATACAGTAATCTGGAACCAGCTAACATCATCCCAATCAGAGCCGTAAACATGCCAATAACTGCGACAGCTTGCACAACTGCTGCCACTAAACCATGACCACTATGACGCAAAGCCCAACCAACAGGTTCAGCATTATTAGCATAAGCAGTATACTTAAACATTCCGACTAAGACTAAAGAAACGGAAACAAACAGTAAGACCGCAATTAATAATGATCCTAAAATTCCCCGGGGCATTGTTTTTTGGGGATCCTTAGCTTCAGCTGAATTAGCAGCGATCGAATCAAAACCGATATAAGACAAGAAAATCATGGAAACACCCGCATAAATCCCACGCCAGCCACCAAAGGCACTACCATCAGGATTGGGATGATACTTAGGAATAAAAGGAAAATAATTTGCGGGGTGAATGGCTGTTAAACCCACAATCACAAATAACAAAATTGCTAAGACTTTACCAACGACTAAGACATTTTCTACTCTCGAAGCTTGCGAAGCACCTAACGATAATAAAAGAGCAACCGCAATAATTACTACAGCAGCAATTAAATCAATCCCGCCACCAGCTGTTCCCAGTGGATTAGCTAAAACTTTCGGTAGTTGCAAACCTAATGGTTCAATTAATCCACGAAAATTAGCTGATAAACCAGATCCTACAAAAGCTACGGCAATAAAATATTCGGCTAATAAGGCCCAACCAGCGACCCAACCAAAAAATTCGCCAAAAATCACATTAATCCAAGAATAAGCTGAACCAGCAAAAGGCATGGCTGAAGCCATCTCTGAGTATGCAAAAGCCACCAAACCAGCGACAATCGCCGCCGCGATAAAGGATAAAACAACCGCCGGTCCCGCATGCAATGCGGCCACATCACCTGGTAAAGTAAAAATGGCAGTGGAAACTATCGTGCCCACCCCTAAGGCCAAAAAGTCCTTAGTTGTCAGTGATTTTACTAAATGTGAATCCTTAGATTCATAAACATTTGGATCTTCTTTGCGAAAAATCCGCTCTTTTATACTCGCCATAAAAAGGCCTCCCATAAATTACTTAATTGCTTTAATGAAACTTCATTAGAGTATGATTAGTATTTTCTAACAAAAAAGCAATTTTGTCAATTTTTAGAAAACCATTTTAAATGCAAATATTACACCAACTAATTTTAATCAAATAAATATTACATCAATAATTGATAATAATTTAACCAGTTATTACATGCTATGCATGGATTTCAAATTATAAGTCCGTGGTTGCTTGGGATCATAAACTTCAATTTGTGCCATCATGCCCGTGTCTTCATGTTCTAAAATGTGGCAATGATACATAAAGACTCCTAAAACATCAAACCGAACTCGCAAGCGCACAGTTTCACCAGCATTAACGCCAACTGTATCTTTAAAACCAGTTTCATTAGGATAAGGTGCCTGACCATTTCGGCTAATTACTTGAAAATGGCAACCATGCATGTGAAACGGATGAATCATGCCTCCACAAGCATCATTGGTGTTTTTGACTTCCCAATCAACGGTTTGACCTAATAGTTGTTTACGGTCAATCCGCGTCATATCAAACAATTTACCATCTAGTAAAACCTCGTCATCCATGCCCGACATGACTGTGGTTTGCACTGGTGTTTGCGGATCAACTTGCCATTGGGGTACATCAAATAAATGATCCGGGATTTCTTTGGCTGTGGTCTGAAATTCCTCAATCTCAAAAGTACACAAGGTTGTGTCATCTGACATAAGCTGAACCTTTTCTCCAACTTGACAATCACTAAAATCAACAATAATTTCTGCTCGTTCCGGCACCGTTAACATTAAACGATCCAGATCAATCGACTGCTGTAAGAAACCACAATCACCAGCAATCTGAGTAAAACGTCGGTAATCATTAAAATGTAACCGAAATTCTCGGCGGTTCGCACTATTTAATAGTCGTAAACGCACCTGCGGTGTCGTCACTTTAAAAACGCCATTAATGGTACCATTAACTAATGGATATTCACCTAAAGTGCCGTCAACATCATAATCGGCTTGATAGTCTAACTGGTTATCATGATAAGTGCGATCTTGTAAAATCAAAGGCAGATCGTCAACCCCGTATTCTTGCGGAAGTGGTAATTGTTGCGCATATTCGTCAGTGACGATTACCATTGCTGCTAAACCATTCCAAACTTGCCGAGCCGTATTGGGACAAGGATGTGGGTGCATCCAATCTGTTTGCGCGCCTTCTTGATGTAAAGTAAATTCAATGTCCCGCGCTTCACCCGGCATAATTGGTGCGTGTGGTCCCCCATCAGTAATAGGACCGGGAACATTTAAACCATGCCAATGCAAAGTCGTCGTTTCAGGTAACTCATTTTTAATATGAACATGATAATGCCAACCATCATGTAAAATTAAAGTTGGGCCTAATAAATCGCCATTGTACCCCCAAGTTTTGGTCAAAGCTCCTGGTAAAATCGCACTTTGCCCTTCTTGAGCAACAATCGTGTACCACACTTCGTGACCTTCAACTTTGTCAGGTTGCAAAACTTGCGGAATTGTTAAGGCTTTTGGCGGAACTGTTGGTAAGTGTAACTTTTTATAACCACCATCATGTAAATCATAAACATTTTCATCATAAAAGTATTTTTGATAAAATGGTCTTTGACTCAATTTACTCACTCCTTTTTTGAATAATTTGATCATAACACAATTAAAAATCATTAGCGCTCTCAGCTCACAAAATTAATAAATCTTAAACAGAGCGTTTCATTGTTAAGTCAGTGACTTGAAAACCCATTTTACGGTAAAGGTGTTGTGCCTTTTGGTTGGCACCAAAAACGTGTAATCCGAGTTCTTGATAGCCTAAATCATGTGCCTGCTGAATCACTAATTGTAGTGCTTGCTGTCCTAGACCCTGATCTTGAAATTGATCTAGAATTGCAAAATCATACAAAAATAAATATGGATGTTGCACAAAATCACCATCAATGACTTCGGCCAACCAAACATAACCAATCAATTGTTGAGCTTGTTGAATCACATATAAAAAATTATGGTAGGTGTTTTGTTGATCGGGCAACAGCAATTTAAATTCTTCTTCCGCTCGTAATTGGGCTTCTTGTGGTGTCCAAGAATGATTAGTTATTTTTTGTTGTGCATATTCCTTAGTCTGTGAAAGAAAAAACTGTTTAAATGCTTGCTCATCCATAGTTTGTAACTTTAATTGAAACGACATTGAGAACTTCACCTTCTAGTCCAACAATTATATCTTAAATAATTGTAGCATTTATTAATTTTTATGGTTAAAATATTAATGATAAATAAGGAGGGGTAATTTGTAAATGACCACTAAAATTAGTATTATTGTTCCCTGTTTTAACGAGGAAGAAACCGTCGACTTATTTTATCAAGCGATTGCTCAGACTTTTCAACAATTACCCAAGTATCAACCTGATGTACTCTTTATTAATGATGGCTCAACTGATCAAACTTTACAAAAATTACGAACTTTGCAAAAAGATCCCTTAATCGAAAGTCATTACTTATCTTTTTCCCGGCAATTCGGGAAAGAAGCAGGAATTTACGCTGGTTTAAAAAACGTTGATGGTGAATTAGTGACTATTATGGATGCCGACTTACAAGATCCCCCAGCCATGTTAGTAGAAATGGTACACTTACTTGAAACCACAGATTATGACTGTATTGGTACCATGCGCCAGGATCGGAGCGGTGAGCCGCCAATCCGTTCTTTTTTCTCTAATTTATTTTACAAAATTATTAATAAAATTTCGGATACCCAAATTATTCCTGGTGCCCGAGATTTTCGATTAATGCGCCGCGATATGGTTGATGCCATCTTAGAAATGACCGAGTATAATCGTTTTTCCAAAGGAATTTTTTCCTGGGTGGGTTTTAAAACCAAGTATCTACCATATAAGAATGTCGAACGCGTTGCTGGCCAAACTAGTTGGAATTTTTGGAGTTTATTTAAGTACTCGGTTGAAGGAATTACTGATTTTTCGACGGTACCCTTAATCGTTGCTGTTTGGTTAGGGTTAATCGTGATGTTTTTAGCCTTTTTAGCGCTCTTATTCATTGTGATTCGGTCGTCAATCTTTGGTAATCCCACCAAAGGTTGGTCATCTTTAATTTCAATTATTTTATTTTTAGGTGGCATGCAACTTTTCTTCTTGGGAATCATTGGCAATTATATTGGTAAAATATTCTTAGAAGTGAAACATCGTCCGTTATATATCGTTAAAGAAAAAAAATAACCAGCCTATCATTCTTTGATGTACCAGCATTAGACAAAACAAAAAAAAGCTACCCGCGAGTAGCTTTTTTTGTTTAACTATTTAACTTAATAACTTTAATTCAATTTAACATCCACATCTCTGACCCAATCATTATCACCCACTTGATAATAACGATGACCGTTAACCGTTAGAACTTGATCGAAGTTCCAAGTAGCTTGGCGAGTTAAGTGTTTATCTGTGGAACGACTTAAGAAACCAATCTGTGATTGATAATGGTAAATCGGTGCCGCTTGTTCTTTCAAACTTAAGGTTCCGGTTTGCGACTTCGTGATAATTGCGGTCGTCATGACCGTAACATCCAGGGCTCGCACATATTGATGTGGAGCGACTTGATAATAAACTTGTCCGTCAGCTAATGTTTCTTGGACATTGACTAACCACTGTGTGCCTGTTGGCAATTGCTGCTTCAGCGCGGCACCTTGATCACTATACACGGTGATGAAGTCTTGACCCGCAGTTGGTTGCACGGTAATTACTCCATCAATGATTTGCCGTTTACCAATCTTAGTATAGTTAACATCGTCAGCTTTAACATATTCATTAGCCCCTACGCGGTAATACATCGTGCCATCATTTTGCGTATAAATATAATCCACTTTCCAATTAGTATTGGCGGCTAAAACTTGTTCCAACTGGTGACCTTGCTGGTCATACAAGTGAATGAAACCACCCGTGACATCGGGTTTAACAATCGCAATGCCCGGATTGCGCACCGTATGACTTTGACTCAAGCCACTACCTAAATTATCAGTTAAGTTGACACTACCCGTGCCCGCTAAACTATTGATTCGTTGAATCCAATCATTTTGGTCTTGGTTAACGGCTGCGACACTTGTCGCTTGTTGAACTTGGTCAATGCCCGCACTTTCAGCATGCCGCACCGCAAAGATGCGATCTTGACGTTTATCGGCGTCTAAACTCGAATTGTTTTCTAAGTTCTTGACGGCTTGATCAGCTGCTTGATGAATGGCATTAATGGCAATCGCACTAGCTTGCGCCACTTGAGCTTTAACCACTTCATTGGTAATTTGATTCTCACCGTCGGCTTCCGCAGCGTGAGCAGCATCCACACCTTGACTTTGATCAATTTGATCTTTGGCCGCTTGATAAGCCGCGTCCACCTTGTGTTGAGTGTCTTCCTTTTGTTCAGGTGTTAAGTCAGTTAAATCGTTCAACTGATCCTTGGTATCTTGATAATGATTCTCTAAAACCGTCAGGCTATCATCTTTAGCTTTCGTCACTTGAACCACTTGTTGCATATTTTCAATTCCGGTTTGTTTATGCGGATCAACTTCCGTTAAAGCAGCTTCAGTAATACTGTCTTGTGCTGCTTGATAAGCGGTCTCTAACAAACTATTCAAACTGCCAATTTGATCCTTATAATGCGTCAAGCCGTTAATCTTAGCTTGTTCTTCTTGATAGGTTTGTTTTAATTCCTGCATTGCTTGGTTCTTGTGATTAATCAAAGTCTTAGTGTCATTTAATTGTGTAGTTCCAGTCTGTTGAACCTGATCAACACCAGTTTGATCTGTCGCGGCTAAGATTTGATCAATGGCTGCTGTGGCTTGTTGACTAATCTGACTCTGCAAAGCCGTTTGTTGCTCTTCATTCAAAGCGGACGCTTGATCATAAGCTTGTTGAGCCTGTTTTTGCGTTTGCTTAATCTGTTGCACTGCCTGGGCTTTTTGTTGGGCTAAAGTGACTTGTTGTTTCATTTGCTCGATGGTTTGTTGTTGTTCACCAACAATATTATTGGCCACCGTTTCCTGTTTAATTTGGCTTAAACCAGTTTCATAAGCAGTTGTAACTTGTTGTTGTAATTGGTTAACTTGGTCACTACTTAAGTTACCACCTTGCGCTAAACTACCTAATTCTTGTTGCTCACGATTTAACTCATCATCCAAGGCATTCCAAGCAGCATTTTGTTGTTGCTTCAAGTCTGTTACTTGCTTAATGTTTTCCACACCGTCTTTAGCGGCTTGGGTAATAGCAGCAGCCGAACTGGCTTGATTGATAACGGCAATGGCTTGATCTTTTTGGGTTTGGACATCTTGTTTCAAACTGTCCTGATCAGACTCATAATGATTTAAGCCCGCAATTACCTCATTGGCAGCCGTTGCTGCTTGATCAACTTGTTGCATGACTTTATTGATCGTCTCAGCTAAGTCTAACGTTGGCCGTAACTTCTGTTTTTCTTGCGTGAGCCAACTTTCAGTAACGTCGGTGGTTTCATTTAAATCATTTAACATCGCTGTTTGTTCGGTTGTGACTTGCTCTAACAAGTTGTTAACTTGATCGGCGGTTAAGTGCCCGTCTTTGTCCGGTTTACCTAAATCTTGAATTTGTTGCTTGGCATCGTTGACTGCTTGATTAATACTTGCTTGTAATTTCTGCTTCTGTTTAGCGGTCGCTACTAACTGATCTAAAGCATTGTTTTGTTGACCAGCGGCATTGGTGACATCTTGCGCCGTCTTACTGGAATCTTGTTGCGCCGTTTCAATGGCAGCCACACCATTAGTTGCTGCTTGGTCAGCTTGGTGTTGTAATTGATCAATTTGATCTGGGTCTAACTTGTTGTCACCTTGACCTAAATCATTAATCTTTTGCTTATTAGCAGCTAATTGTTGCGCTAAAGCCACAATTGCTTGAATAGCGGTGCCCCCTTTATTAAAGGCCGTAGCTTCGGTGTTACTATCTTGCATACCAGTTAAAGCCGTGTTAGCAGCGGTGTTGACTTGATTTAAGAAATCAGTTTGTTGCTCAGCACTGATATTCGTTAAACCAGTTAAATCATTGTTGGCTTGACCTAAAGTCGTTGCTAAACTCGTTAAGTCCGTAATAACTTGCGTCTTGACTTTAGTCGCCTCAACGCTCGTTGCTGCCTTGATTTGAGTAGTTAATGAACTTTGCGCTTGGGTAATTTGATCTTTAAATTGTGTCTTTTGCGCAGCCGTTAAACCAGCTGTGGTCTCAAGCTGATTCGTAGCGGTGGTAATTTGCGTCTGCAAGGCTGTTAAGGCATCATTTTGAGCCTGCGGTAACTTCAATAATTTATTAATAGCTGTGGCACCGTCACTCGCTACTTTATTAAGATTAGTCGTTGCATCAGCTTTAGTAATTTGGTTGACAATCTTAGCTTGTTGCTCACTAACTTGTTGCTTCAAGCCAGCTTGTTGGTCAGCTAATTGATCCAACTTACCAATAGCAGTATTAGCGGCAGTAACAGCTGTGTTAACCACACCCATGGCCGTATTCATATTATCAGCTAAATCCGTTACCGACTTAAAGTTTGTTGCTTCTTGACTAGTTAACCAATTTTCTGGTACATCAGTAGCATTCTGTAAGTTAGTTTCAATTGTTGTCTTCGCTGCCGCTAATTGAGCTAATAACTTACCAACTTGTTGAGCTTCATCAGTTGGCGTCGTACCACCCGTTAAGTTATGACCAGTGGTACCGTCACCTAATTCTTTGATGTGATTGACTGCAGTATTGTAGTCAGTTTGTAACTGCTGCATGATTGTAGCTTTTTGGGTGATTGTTTCTTTAATCTTATTTAAAGCAGTAACCCCTGCTTTCCCTTTAGTTTGAGCAATAGTTGAATTTGTAGTACCTAATACATCTTTAACAGCATCTTTGTATGTTGTATTAATTGAACTGACAAAAACATCATGTTGTGCACTTGTTAAATCACTACTGTTACTTAAAGCTGTTTCCACATCTTGTTTAGCAGTAGCTAACGCCCCTAATTGCGTATTTTGTTCTTTTAAGGTTGCCAACAAGTCGCGGACATTAGATTGCGCTAAGGAACTAACAGATTCTATCGTGCCTTTGTCTGCAGCTTTAATCTTACCAACTTCAATATCGTACTGGTCTTTTAACTTCTTCAAAGCCGCAGTTAAGTTAGCACCAAAGTGATTGCCCGCAGCACCATTTAATTCAGTCACACCATTGTTATAAATGGTTTCCAGAGCGTCCCAAGCCGTTGCTTGGTCTTGTACTAACGCAATTACCCCCTCAATGTTTGTCTTTTCAGCAGTAGTTTGCGCCGACATATTGGCAGTAGTTGCATCTCTTAAATCATCTTGGGCGGTTTGATAAGCATTATCTAAAGCCGTTGTTAATTGATTACCAGTAACCAACTCATCATGATGGTGTAAATTACTCAAAGCATCCTTGGCGGTTTGATAAGCGGCTTCTACTGTTTGCATAGCCGTATTCATAGCCTGAGCTTTAGTCACAACATCAGTTAAGGAACTTGGTTCTTGGGTACTATCAAAGCCTGGTTTAGCAGCATCTGTTTTAACTTGTTCATAAGCACTAGCTAAATCAGCTAATAACTTACCAACTTGCGTACTGGTATCAGTTGAATCAGCAGCACCAGTTAAATAACTGTCTTCATTATGACTACTTGCAGCTAACTTATTAATATTATCCTTAGCAGTATTATACCAACCAGCTACTGTACTTAAATTACCTGATAAGTTTTTCGCCGCTGTAACAATCGCATCAATTGCATCTTTACCATCACTTAAAGCTGTATTAGCCGCAGTAACACTATCAGCATTCTCAATATTCTGATTTGCTGTCGTTTGGGCGCCATCAGTGGTATTGGTAATTTGATCTTGATATTTTTGAATATCTGTTGGTTGCAGAGTGGCCGTCAAATGACCAATTATGTCACTCGCAGCTTGCGCATAATCAGCTAATTGGCTTTGATTATCAGCTTTATGTTCCGCCAATTGCGCTTGATCAACCACTTTTTGTAACGCTGTTTCACCAGCAGCTTCTGCGTTATCAGTTCCAGCAGTAATCTCAGCTACTGCAGCCTGATAAGCACTTGTTACTTGGCCTTGATATGAACCCTGTTGCTCTGTGCTTAAATGACCGAGTTTGTCAGCAGCTGTTTCATCTTGAGCTGTTTGGTAAGCAGTTTGTAACTGACCCATGGCCGTATTCATGGTTCTTGCTTTACCAGTTACTGCCGTGAGCTTTTGCTTCTCTGTTTCTTCGTTGAAGTTTGCCCCAGAATTTTCTAAATCACTCAAGACTGTATCGTAAGCCGTGCCTAATTGTTCCACTAAGGTATCCACTTGCGACTTATGTTCGGCGTCAGGCGCTGTGGTTGTTAAATGACCATCAGTTTGATTGTCACCTAAATTGGTAATGCTTTCCTTTTCAGTATTGTACCAATCAGTAACTTTATCAGCCGTTGTAGCTTGACTAACAATATTGTTAATATTTGCTTGAGCAGCTTGATAAGCATTAGCAGCAGAGTCTGCATCAATAGCACTGTCAATGTTGGCTTGCCCTTTAGTTTGTTCGGTTTCTTTAGTCGGATCAGTATTCGTAATTTGTTGTTGGTACTTTGTCTTTTGCTGGTCTGTCAAATGCGTTAAGGCATTAATTTTGTTAACAGCGTCCGTGACCCCATTTTGAAGTTGCGCACTAGCTAACTTCTGGGCAATTTGTTTTAGACCAGCCTTAACCACACCATCAATTTGGTCTTGGGTTGTGGTTGTGACAATCAAAGGATTTAAGTTGCCCACAGCTGTATTATAAGCACCGTCAATGTTATCTTTATAAGTTTGTGAATTATTTAAGGCGGTTAAATCAGTGTCAACCGTTGAATCCGCATTATCCTTAGCTGTAATCAACTTACTCATGGCAGTATCAAGGTTAGTAGCTAAATCAGTGATAACATTAATCTTTGCTTTTTCGTTAGTCTTCCATTCTTCAGTTAAACCATTAGCAGCTAAATTGTTTAAATCATCCGTAATCACTGCTTGAACATCGTCCACTAATGCCCACAATTTGCCAACTTGTGCACTTGTATCAGCTGGTGTACTACCGACGGTCAAATGTTGCAAGGCTTTAATCTGTTGTTTAGCTGCCTCAATCCAGCCAGCTAAACCATTCTCAGTATCGTCTGTTAAGAAGCCACTATTAACACCAGCCACACCTTGAGCGGCTTGGACAATATTATTAATATTCGTTTGGGCGGTAGTAAATGCGTTATTAGCATCACTTGCAGTACCGGCTTGATCAATGTTAGCTTGACCTTTAGTTTGTTCAGTTTCTTTACTTGAATCAGAATTTGTAATTTGATCTACATAACCCTGAATGACACCAGAGCTTAAATGACCACCATTCGTAGTGCTTAAAGCATTCAGGTCAGTTTCTGCTTGATTAACACAATCTTGAAGTTGACCACTGGCTAACTCTTGTGCAATTCCTAATAAACCAGTGTTTGTAGTCTTTGTTACACTATCTATTGTCGTTTGGTCAGTAATGGTATTTAAATTATTTGTAGCATCATTATAAGCTTTATCAACCAAGTCAGTGTACTTTTTCTTATCCTGAGCCGTCGCTAAGTTTGGTAAGCCATTGATTGTCGTATTGGCGTTATCATGTTGACTCTTCAACTCTTCCATAGTGGCATTAATCTTATCCGCCAAGTCGGTGATCTTTGTAACTTTCGCTTTTTCGTCAGCTTTAAAAGTATCAGTTAAACCACCAGCACCTAAATTATTAACATCTTTGATGATCTCTTTTTGAACATTATCCACTAATGCCAACAATTGACCAACTTGCTTACTTGTATCAGTTGGAGTATTACCGACTGTCAAATGTTGTAAATCATTAATGTGTTGTTTAGCTGAATCAATCCAGCCAGCCAAACCATTTTCAGTATCATCCGTTAAGAAGCCATTGTTAACATCTGATACTCCCTTGGCAGCCGCCACAATAGCTTCGATCTTACCTTTAGCACCATCGGCTCCATCAAAAGCTGCTGCTGCTCCTTGCGCATCAGTGGCGGCATTAATTGCTGCTTGACCATTAGCTTGTGCACCAGTATCGGTATTAATAATTTCGTCTATATAACTATTAACTTGGTCTTGACTTAAAGCACCACCTTGATCCGTACTTAAGGCATTCAAGTCATCCTTAGCCTTATTAACACAAGCTTGCAATTGGGCATTGGCGACTGTCTTAGCAATCGCTGTTAAACCAGCAGATTTGGCTGTATCAATTGCTGTTTGTTCAGCCTGATTAATAGCTATTACGGCATCATCAAAATCTTGTTTGACTTGACCTTTATAGGATTCTTGCTGTTCAGATAAATTTAAATTAGGAATGGTTGTATTATATGCCGTTTGATAAGTGTTGTATAAATCATTAATAGCATCATGACGACTTTGAGCTAATTGAACCACTGCACTCATCTTGGAGATAGCATCACTGGTAGATTGTGTCACGTCATTAGCAACTTGATCGGCTGCACTTTGGGCAGCATTAATCGCTACTAAACCAGCTTGCGCATCACTAATGACTTGGCCTTGTAATGTTGAAACCTGATCAGCATCTAACCCGTCAGCACCTTGTAAACCAGCAATCGTCGTTAAATTATCAAGAAGTTTAGTTAATAAATCCGCACCAGCAGCCAAAGCGGCTTGCCCTTTAGTTAAAGCGGTTTGGCGACTTGAGTCATCACTAGTACCTTGATAAGCAGTTACTAAATTCTGAGCTGTTTGGTCAAGTTGATCTAAGGCCGCTTGAACTTCATCTGAACTTAAATAACCAGTTCCATTTTTATCTTCTAAATCATTAACCGCTTGATTATTGTCACTTAATTTTTGCGCTAAACTAACTAAAGCTGTTAAATCATTGGTACCTGTAGTTTCAGCGGTCGTAACAGCAGCAGTGGTTGTCGCTGCTTTAATTTGACTAACAGCTGTCTGGTAAGCAACTTGAACTAAACCTTTATCATCAGTCGCATTATTATTAAAGTCAGCAACTTGATCACTAGTTAAATGACCACCTTTGTCAGCATCCGCACCCAAATCACTAATATCATTGATGGCGCCACTAATATCAGAACCATTACCATTTAATTGGTCTTTGAGTTGATTAATGGCATCATTTTGCGCTTGAGCTAAGGTCATAACGCCAGCCATTGCAGTTAAACCATTTTGTTGAGCGGTATCAACAGCAACAACTGAAGTGGCACCCTTAACATTAGCCACCGCAGTATCATAAGCATTCTTTAAAGAAGTAATTAAATCACCCGTATCGCCCAAATTAGCGACCATACCCGTTAAATCTGATTTATCTTGATTAAATTGAGTTTCTAAAGCTGAGAGTGCGCTTTGAGCAGCCTGGCGAGCTGCTTTAATAGCTGCTATATCTAAATCATAAACTGAACTATCTTGAAAGTCTTCGTTCGCAGTTAAGACTAGATGATCACCAGTTTGTAAAGCGTCATTTGGAATAGTAAAACTAAAATCACCGTTTTCATCAGAGTGTGTAATGTAGTACTTATTATTACGCCAATAACCACCGGATTCTTTTAAATTAGCATTATCCGGAAAATCAAGTAACTGGTCACCACGTTTAATTTGCACTTTGATATTCGCATTTGGCAAAGTTGTTTTACCGCTAATTAACTGATTATCTAGATTTAAATTAACATTATCAAAATTAATATTATTATTATCTAGCTTTCTAAATTCTAGCCTTTCACCAACCAAAGTTCTGTGATTTAAAAAATTTATAACCTGTAGTTCATCGGCTTTACTTTTACCAACGATGTCACTAGTTGCTTCACTACTTTCATCCTGCTTAATCGCTGCTATGGTATTAGTATAGCCAACTGTAAAATTAAGTTTATTTAATTCGTATGACTCCGTTGGACTTTTCACGTAATCAACATTAGATAGTTTAAAATCTGAACTGCTCTTAAAAAATTTAACCGGATTGCTGCCACCAGCATCCAATATTAACAATTTAGGATCTGTAATATCCATTCCATAAGAAAACCAATAATTGCCATTCGTTCCTTGACTAACAATTTTCAAGGTTGCATCAGGCTCAACATAAAAATCATTAGTTAAAAATATCGCCCAGTTAATAGCTGTACTGTTACCTAAATTGATATTAGTGGCTGTAACATCAATCGAACCATAGTCATACAAATAATCAAAAGTAAAAAATTCATATCTAATATCGGCATATTGATAATTATTATTATTATATTGACTACCATCAACATTAATATTTAACTTAGCATCTTTTTCAACGGTTAATTTAGCATAAACCGCATTGATCCCCACATTAATCAAAGATAATTCAGCACCCGATTTAATGGTAATTGCTCCGGCGGTCATTGGTTTACGGTCAGCCGAAGAAACAGTATACGTAATCCCATTCGTCGTATAACTAGCCACACTTTCAATCCTATTAGTGCCTTCAAAGATTAAATTGCCATAACCATGTGGAGAGCCATTATTATTTCCACTATTTCCCTGCGTTAGTTGTGAGCCTTGAAAGGTTATATCTTGAAAAGTAATAGTTTTATCGGTATTTGCTGAAGTATTAACGACTACCCCATTGACGCTGGTCGCATAAAGTTTAATATTTTTAAAAGTTAGATTACCATTACCACCAATACTATGCACTCTTAGATTCAAGTAATGACCTTGACCATCAATGATTAGATCATGATTGATTTGTATAATACTAGCGTAAACATCTCCATGTGCAGTAAAGTCAACGTCAGCATCTAATTGGATTTCTGAAACATTATTATCATTAATTGCACTAACAAAGTTCCCCATATTAGTAACATGTACAGTGGTGCCATCAAAATTCGCAATTTCTGGCTTGGTATTCTCATTATTATGTAATACTGTTTGATTACCACCATTATTGTCAGAATTTTCGTCAGTTAATTGACTAGAATGATTAACATCATTAGTTACATTATTTTCTGTAACATTGCTGTTGGAATCAGCTCCATTGTTATCGTTTACATTAGAGCTACCTACTGAACTAGTCGTACTATTTTCGTTAGTATTACCCACTACTTGCTGTTGACTATCATTATTTGTAATATTTACGCTGCTATCTGCATTATTGTCGATTGTCGATTGTCGATTGTCGATTGTCGATTGTCGATTGTCGATTGTCGATTGTCGATTGTCGATTGTCGATTGTCGATTGTCGATTGTCGATTGTCGATTGTCGATTGTCGATTGTCGATTGTCGATTGTCGATTGTCGATTGTCGATTGTCGATTGTTACTGCCATTTATTTCACTGGGATCGGTCGTCTTAATTTCTTCCCCCGGTGCTGCTTGATCAAACTTGCCTTGATCATTAACTTCATCGGCTTTAGTGGTCGTTTTATTAGCTGTTAACCACAATGTTGATGAGAATAAAGTCACACCCATAGTTGCTAACAATCTTTTACTTCGATGCATTTTTATACTCTCCTTTGTTCGTCTCGTCTAAACTATTTACACTTTTAAAAATGATTTTGATTATGTTCACTTGAATTCGATACCTGTTTTTATCGAATAATAAGCAATTAATAATCTTTGTCTCTTATATATTTCATATTATAATTGGTTAATTAGTGATAAATCAAACACTATTTTGCAAAAAACTCGCCAAAAAGCCAATTGTGATTTATACATTACCCAAAATGGCCGCTTTATTTTTTCACATACTCACAGCAAATCTTGATTTAATCACATTTATTCTTGTGAACAATTTTTTCAAAAACGGCTAAAATCTAAATGTTAAGATTTGGTAAAGATCTTAAGGATTTCTTAAGATTTAAACAAATTCGTGCTATTTGTATCAAAATTTGCGAAACTTTTCCAAAAGTGCTATTTATATTTTGAGGAGGAATAAAGATGATCAACCACAAATTAATTTACTCGCTAATGGCAACAACAATTATTAGCCTTAGCAGTTTAACACTCAATAAAGCACAAACTGTGCAAGCGGCCAAGACCGTCACAACCATTAAAACCACTAGTTTATATCACACCACAGGACAGAGATACCGCGCCAAAGTCCTAGCATCCCATTCCAAATGGCAGGTTCAGGCTGTTAAAGCGATTAGTAATCACCAAATGGCGCGTATTGCAAAGGATACTTGGTTGAAAAAACCAGCAGCCAAACACCAGTCGCAAACAACTAATAACAATAGTGCCCAAGCTATTACTGCTAGTTCTCAAAACCAGCCCGCTAAAACTAAGATCGACTTTCAAGAATTCACTTTTCCAA
Organism: Bombilactobacillus sp. ESL1202; assembly: GCF_058107125.1. Taxonomy (NCBI): domain Bacteria; kingdom Bacillati; phylum Bacillota; class Bacilli; order Lactobacillales; family Lactobacillaceae; genus Bombilactobacillus; species Bombilactobacillus sp. ESL1202. The sequence goes on from NZ_CM176590.1 coordinate 350,053, forward strand.
CTGCTTTACAAGGCACTTGGTATCGTTACGATCCTGATGACGATAATGTAGAAACCATTAATTTTAATGGCAATCAAATTACAGTTGCGGGCAAAACTGATTACGCTTATGATACAAAGGTTCGCCCGCAAAGCGATCGTGGGCCATTAAATGGCGACACTTCTTCATTAAGTCCGGAACAACAAGAACGAATGAATACCTGGCAAGCAGCACAAGTCATTGATCCTAAAGAAGCTAATTTTGATCCGCTGCCTGCTTCACCAATTATTGACTTACAAGGCTGGTATCAAAGCGCTGGTGATGGTACTTTTTATTACGTGATGAATGAAGATATTGACGGTCAAAGTACCCCGGTTCTCATTGCTGCCAGTGGTGCTGGAATTTGGACTGATGTTCACTACTATCAAAGTGCCCAACTAGCTCAGCAACAACAAGACGCTACTTATCCCAGTGATCGTAACCGATAATTGAGGGTTATCATAGCCGTTTTTAAGGTTTGTTTCTTAAAACGCAATCCAGAATTAATGTTCGTTAAATTCTAAACAGGACATTAATTCTGTTTTATTGTCCTGTCCTCTTTTTTAATTTATGAATTTATGTAAGAAACAAAGACACCGATAAATTATCGGCAGCTTTGTTAAAGGAAAGTTATTAAAAAGTACTTACTAAAACGAGTGCACCATTCTTTCCCATCAAACGATAACACTCAATGCATAGAATAAATAGAGCGTCTATCTTGTCACGATCATTTTAAAAACAAAATTACTTTTTTAATCCTGGAACAAGTTCCAAGATCAACTATGTACAAAACCGGTAGTAGTACTCACAAGCGAATTTACAATTTGTTTTAAATGATATAATCAAACATGGCAACTCGCCCCAAAAAGGGGTGCTGAAATGTTATTACAACTTATATCATCTCACACATTAACTGTATCATAAAAGCCATTCCCACCATAAATAGGAGTGACTTAAGAAAGCTAAAAACACTGCAATTATTGATACATAAGAATTTATAAAGGGATGGTATGATATAATAGAAACAGTAAAGTAAATGCTAAGGCGGTGGCTATTCTGGAACCGAGGTGGTGCTTATGGTGTAAAAACTGTAAACGCAGATCCTAAAGAAAGGAGTAGCAAAGTGTCTCTGTTTGAGATTCTGGAGCTTATCATTACAGGCGGCAAAGCAATATTTGACGCTGTGATGAGAGTTCTTGAATATATCAAAAAGGACAAAAAATAATCGCCTTAGCCGCGTGAGGCTAGCGATTATTTATTTTTGAATTTAAAAATGAATGGTCGCCATCTTGGCAACTTTACTAAAGGATTGGTGTTCAAGCACTGATCCTTTTTCAATACCAATGATAACACATTACATATAATGTGACCAATAAGAAGTTACATTTTTTTAAAACAAAAAGCGTTAAAACCATTGATACATAAGAATTTATAAGGCTTTTTATGATATAATAAAAACAGTAAAGTAAATGCTAAGGCCTAAGGCGGTGGCTATTCTGGAACCGAGGTGGTGCTTATGGTGTAAAAACTGTAAACGCAGATCCTGAAGAAAGGAGTAGCCAGTTGGCTTGGATCATCGTTGTTTTAGAAGTCATTTATTGGTCTGCAAAAGCAATTCATGAAATTGTGGATACAGTGATAGACATTCTAAAATATCGCAATTCAAGGTAGAAAAAAGCCGTCTTAGCTCTGTGCAGGAGCTGATGGCTTTCAAATTCTATATTTAATTTTGAACAGTCACCGCTTTGGCAACTTTACTAAAAGGATTGGTGTTCAAGCACTGATCCTTTTTCAATGTCAATGATAACACATTACATATAATGTGACCAATAAGAAGTTACATTTTTTTAAAACAAAAAGCGTTATAACCATTGATGCAAACGCAGTTTTATAGAATTTGAAACACCCGCATCATTAATTTCATGTTGAACACTAATATTCGGATTTTAAGAGATCAAAAAAAGCTAGTACTATGTACTAGCCTTTTCCGATATGGGGAAAAGAGTTATTAAATAAATAATAATCTTTTATTACTATGATTAGTAACAAAATCATTTTAGCATGTCTTTGCATATTTTTCCAGTCTTAAAGTGAAAAAATTACAAAAAATCGCCATAGTCATAATGTTTCAATTATAATTTAATAAAGTTTTCTGAAAAATAGTGAATAAAAAAACATTAGCTGACTTACTAACTAATGTTCTTTTACCAATTAACTTATCGTTAATTTATTTTTACAAACGTTGATTTAATTCTTGACCCAATTCTTCAAAACCAGGTTTGCCTAAAAGTGCAAACATGTTCTTCTTGTAGGCTTCAACACCTGGTTGGTTAAATGGATTAATTCCGTTTAAATAACCGGAAATAGCAATGGCAATTTCAAAGAAGTAAATTAGATAACCTAAAGTATAAGCATCTTGTTCTGGAATTTTAACACTCATGACAGGCACACCACCATCGGTGTGAGCCAAAACAACACCCTCATAAGCTTTTTTATTCACATAATCCATAGTTTTGCCTTCAAGATACTGCAAACCATCTAAATTATCAGCTTCTTGGGGAATTTCGACGTCATGGCGTGGTTTGTCAATCATAATCACAGTTTCCATTAGATTACGCATACCTTCTTGAATATACTGACCTAAGGAATGTAAATCTGTTGAAAAGTTAGCCGAAGCTGGAAAAATGCCTTTTTGGTCTTTACCTTCAGATTCGCCAGCTAATTGCTTCCACCATTCACCAAAGTATTGCAAGTTTGGTTCATAGTTTTCCAATAATTCAACAGTGTAACCTTTCCGGTACAAGATATTGCGTAAAGCAGCATATTTATAAGCATCATTTTGTTGCACGTCAGGATTTTGGTAGTCTGTCCGCGCAGCGGCCGCACCTTGCATTAATTGATCTAAGTCAATCCCGGCAACGGCAATTGGTAATAGACCAACTGCTGTTAAAACAGAAAAACGCCCCCCAATATCATCTGGAACGACAAATTCTTCATAACCTTGCGCATCGGACTCCGTCTTTAAAGCCCCTTTTTGCCGATCAGTTGTCGCATAAATCCGCTTTTTAGCTTCCGCTTCACCGTATTTAGCAATTAACTTGGCTTTCAAAATCCGAAAAGCAATGGAAGGTTCAGTCGTTGTCCCCGATTTCGAAATCACGTTAATACTAAAATCCCGCTCACCGATCACTGCTAACAAATCGCTGAGATAATTAGGACTAATTGAATTACCACAGAAATAAATTTCGGGCACTGATTTTTCATTTTTGATATTATAGAAACTACTGCTTAAGAAATCAATCGCTGCACGGGCGCCTAAATAGGAACCACCAATCCCAATAGCGACAAAAACTTCAGAGTCGTTTTGAATCTGCGCCGCTGCTTGTTTAATTCGGGCAAATTCTTCCTTGTCATAAGCAACAGGTAAATCTAAAAAACCGCGAAAGTCATTACCAGCACCAGTACCTTGACGTAATTCTTGATCTGCTGCATTGACTAGCGGTTGCATTTCAGTCAATTCATTATCATGAACGAATTGACTTAATTTTGAGTCATCAAATTTAATATGTGCCACTATACATTCCTCCAAAGATTGATTAAAGTACACTAATGAGTACCACGAACAAATTATAGCATATTCATTGAAGTGTAAGCCTAGTGATTTTCAAAAATACTCAATCGTTATTTAACGTGCGGAACCTTTTCAAAAATCCGATAAATTCCATAACCTAAAATTACCCCGATCGTATTAAAAATCACATCATCAATGTCACTAACTCCGGTTAATAACACGAATTGCAAACTTTCAATCATCATTGATACAAGTACGCCTTCAATCACTACCCGTGACGCCGTTAACTTTTTGTTCCCAATCAAAGGTCGTAACCACCCATATGGTAAAAACCATAAAATATTGCCTAAAGAATTATAAAAGAAATCTACAATTGAAGTTCCTGCCGTTAATTTCCATGTTTCTACTAAAGGTGTAAAGTTAATTTCACGCCAAGAACGTTGCCAGTGAAACTGAAAATCCCACGGAAAATATCCTGCCCGAAAAACTGTCAGAAAAAGTAACAGTAACAAATAAATTACAAAAAAATTCACTAATAGTTCATGACCACAGCTTAATTTGCGTTTACGCTGAAATAGCCAGAGTAAGCGACAAACGAAAAAAATCAAAAAATAAAAAATCGTTTTATCAAGGCTCACAAAAATCAAGCGAATTAAAGGAAAATGATTAATCCGCCCCGCTAGCTGCTGGTAAACCTGTTGGTAAATTGAACCTAAGAAAATCATGCCTAACCTCACTGTCAAGATAATTAAATGGTAAAATTGTTATTGATTACGATTATGGAGAGAAATTAATTAATGAAAATGTTTAATAAAATGACTTCAAGCCGCCGTGGCTGGTTATTCATTTTAACCGGCTGCTTATGGTTAAAAACTGTCATCGCCTATTACTGTGATTTTAATATGGGAGCTGCTGATCCTTTTCAGCACTTTTTATTGATTATCAATCCCATTGCCACCAGCTTATTGTTATTGAGTCTACCGCTCTATTTTAAAAAAACCAAACCCTTTTATTGGCTGATCTTAGCCATCTACTTGATAGAGACTATTCTACTATACAGTAATATTCTTTATTATCGTGAATTTAACGATTTTATCAGTATCAACACGATTTTAAGTGTTAGTAAAGTTGCAAAGGGTTTAGGTAGTAGCGCCATTGCGATGGTTAAAGTTCATGACTTAGTTTACTTCATTGACTTTTTGATTTTTGCTTGCTTCTGGATTACCAAAAAAATCAAACCTGATGCCAAACCAGCCACCAAATTACAAGCTTTTACCATTACTAGTTGCAGTTTAATGTTGTTAACTTTAAATCTTTTTTTATCTGAATTAAGTCGGCCACAATTATTAATGCGGACGTTTGATCGCACTTATATCGTCAAATACTTGGGTTTAAATTCTTTTTTAGCCTACGATAGTTTTAAAACTGCGCAGAGTAATAATCTTCGTTCGGGGGCTCAAGGAGCCAACATGGATCCGGTTTTAACTTATGTCCATGATCATTACGCCCAACCTAATCCCAAATATCAAGGCATCGCTAAAGGCAAAAATGTGATCATCCTCCATTTAGAAAGTTTTCAGCAATTCTTAATTGACAGTAAAGTTAAAGGTCAAGAAGTAACACCCTTTTTAAATAGTTTATACCATGACAATAACACTTTGTCGTTTTCCAATTTTTTTCATGAAGTTGGGCAAGGCAAAACCAGTGACGCCGAAACTATGCTTGAAACTGGATTATTCGGCTTACCTGAAGGATCCTTCTTTACTAGTCTGGGCTCTAATAATACCTTTCAAGCAGCCCCCGCGATTTTAAGTCAAAAGCAAGGCTACACTTCCGCCGTTTTCCACGGTAATATTGGCTCCTTTTGGAGTCGCGATACCGTTTATAAAAATATGGGTTATAACTATTTCTTTGACCAAAGTTATTACCAACAAACACCCGACAGTAACACTTATTGGGGTAGTAAAGATAAGTTGTTATTTGCCGAAAGCACAAAATATTTGGAACAAATGCAACAACCTTTTTATGCTAAATTTTTAACTGTCAGCAATCATAATCCTTTTGAAATCGCCAATAATGATCTGAGTGATTTTCAAAGGCCGGAAACCAATAACACCATGGTTAACAATTATTTTGGGACGGCGCATTATTTAGATTCTGCTGTACACGAATTTTTTGATTATCTTAAAGCAAGTGGTTTATATGATAATTCCATTGTTATCCTATATGGTGATCATTTTGGCTTAAGTGAAGGTGATGAAAAAGATCTTGCCCCACTGTTGAACCGTGATCCTAAAACGTGGACGAACTTTGACCATCTTCAATTACAGCGGGTGCCCTTTATGATTCATATGCCTGGCCTCAAAGGTGGCATTCAAAAGCAATACGGGGGTGAAATTGATGTTTTACCAACACTTTTAAATTTATTAGGTGTTAATACCAAGCCTTATATTTTGATGGGTAACGACCTCTTATCCAAGCAACACGACCAAAATGTGATTTTCCGTAATCATACTTTTGTCACACCCAAATACACGGTTGTCAATGCCAATAATAAAATGACGATTTATCAAAATAGTGACGGTCAATTAATCACGGATCCGACGCCGCAATTAAAACGTCGTTTAAAGCACATTGCCCAACAAAAGGATCAAGAATTAAGCTTATCAGATTCGGTCAACAAAACTAATCTCTTACGTTTTTACACTCCGAAAGGTTTTACACCAGTTAATCCCAAGGACTTTAGCTATCAAAATGAATTTCAGCAATTAATCAAGACCCGCGATGCTTTAGGCTCTGCATCCACTAGTCTCTACTCGCGCAACGATAACAAAACCACTACTGATTTATACAAAAGTGATGCGCCAGAACTGGAAGATAATGACAATTTCTTATACGAAGTTCCCCAAAAATAAATTATCTTTATTTGAAGGCGAGCTAGATAAACGATTGACTTTTGAAACGCAATAATGAATTAATTTTCATTCAATTCAAGCTAGAATAAGAGTTTAAGCTGATGTTGCAACGCCCTTTTGCTTAAAAAAACAGCTCTGATTTTTATTGCTAAATTTTAAAGTACGTTCAGGATAGTAAAGTTTTAATTTCTGTGTTACAGTTATTATTGAAAAAGGATCAGTGCTACAAACACCAATCCTTTTCCGTAAAGTCGCTAAGACGTCGGACTATTCATGATTATGTTATTAAATCAAAATAATCGCTAGCCTGGCATGGCTAAAATGTCAACATTAATTGAAGAGTGTCTGATACGGAAACACTGCTACTCCTTTCCTAGGATCTGGGTTATAGTTTTGACACTATAAGCAGCACTCCCTTTTTAGGGATAGTCACCGCCTTAGAATTAACTTTACTATTTTAATTACCATAAAAAGCGTTATAAATCCTTGTTTATTCAATGATTTTAACGCTTTTTGTTTTGAAAAAAAAGGACGATGAAATTACTCATCGACACTCAATATTTATAGAATTAACAGCTTAAATTACTGACAGTCTTCACTGGAAAATGAAATTGCCAGCAACTAAGCTATTTTGACTTACATATTCTTTTTATAAAATAGCACTGACGATCAAATCTAATAGAAATAATCCACTCAAAATTAATAACGTCCAGTTTAATTGTTGCTTTTGCTTGGTAGCCCACTTAACAATGGGATAACTCACAAAGCCAAACGCTAATCCCGTTGCAATACTTCCTGTGAGTGGAATCAAAGTGATTATCAAAAAAGCCGGAAACCATTCGCTAAAGTCTTGTAGATTAATAGCCTGTAATTGCTGCATCATCATTGCTCCAGTTAAAATTAACGCTGGGGCAATGGCTGCTTGGGGAATATATTTTAGGCCGCCAACAACAAACAAGGAACAACCAAATAAAATGGCTGCTACTAGAGCGACAATTCCAGTCCGGCCGCCACTTTCAATTCCCGAAGCACTTTCAGCAGCTGCCACGGTCGGACTACTGCCCATTATGCCAGATAAAACTGCGGTGATGGAGCTACTTTGAAAAGCCCGTGGAAATTTTTTCTCATCTGGCAAAATTCCAGTTAACAAGCCCATTGATTCAAAGACTAAAATCATCGTTAAAGAAAAGACGGCTAACCAAAATTTCAAACCACCAATTTGATCAAAATTAGCTTGATTAATTAACTGACCTAGTTGCGTCAATTGACTTAATTTAACCGGCGGTGCTGCTGCTTGAATATGGGCAATTACTGCCACAATACTACTAGCAACAATACCAATAATAAAATAGCCTGGAATTTTTTTTAGATATAAGACTAATGTCAAAATCAAGCCAAAGAGTGCCAACAAAGTTGCCGGTACACTCAAATTACCACCAGCCACTAGCGAGCCATTATGCCCCGCTACGATTAGCCCTGCTTTCTTTAATCCCAACTCCACTAAAAATAAACCAATCCCAATACTAGTTCCGGTTTTTAAAGTAACGGGGATCGTTCGCGCTAATAATTTGACCAAGGGTGTAAAAGCAATCACCAAATAAGCCAGACTACTGCAAATCGAAACAGCTAAAGCTTCTTGCCAACTAAATTTTAAATTAACAACCAAAGTGTACGTAAAAAAGGCATTAACGCCCATTCCCGGAGTCAATATTACTGGCGCGTCAGCCCAAAAAGCCATAATTAAGCAGCCGATGGCTGAAATAATAATTGTTGCAAAAACACTCAAATTAACGGGCATACCTGCGTCTTTTAAAATTAACGGATTGACAATAATAATATAAGAAATGGCAAAAAAGCTCGTAATTCCGGCCAAAATTTCCGTTTTTAAATGATGGTGTTTGAATAAACTTAACAAAATGTCACTACTCCTCTTAAAAACTAATAATTCACAGAAAAAAGAGGCTACAACAATTAAATTAATAAACAGTTAATTACCTGAATATTAATTTGATATTGTACGTCAAAAGTCATTGGCCTCTGGTTCAACATAACAACGACTTTTGATCCAGCCCCTTAAATTATAAATAATTTACATAATTATTTAAATTAATTGCTCAATTGCCTGATTAACAGCAGTTTGTTGCTTGGCAATTAATTCAACTCGACTAGCAACTGCTTTGGTATCCATAATTATTTCCCGACCTAAGCCAGGAACATTAACTTTAGGTTCAAAGAATTGGCGGAACTCTTGTAACCGTTGCGCGGTATGAAAAGCATTGGCGGTCACTGTAATAAAAGTGGTAAATTCCATATCACCACCCAAATTTTGATCTAACCAAGCCCAATCATTTCTTAACCAATCCCAAGCCAATTGTTGCCCATTAGGGTTGATTAAAACGCCCCGATACCAAGCACGCAAGTCCTGCGGTTTAATTACTTGACTCTTTTCAAATAAACTAACTAATTTAGTTAATAAACTAATATCCTTAATTTTGGGTAAAGCATAGGCAATATCAGCTTTTAAACTAGCATCACTAGTTTGTTGATACAAATTAATTAATTGCTCAAATAACTGTTCATTACCATAATTTTGCACTTCACTAGCTAATAACAAACTCCGAGTTGCTGCTGGAAAATGTAACAAATCAGTTTGATATTGCCCAAATAATTGATGACCTGCAGTTATCAAATCAGCATTTTCACCGTACAATCCAGCTTGCAGTAAGACTGGGCGGCGCAATTGATCGTCTAAACTTTCTTGTTCTTTAGGTAACCAACCTAATTGCTCTACTGCTAAAGAACTAAATTTTTGGTAAAGTTGTTGTAAATTTTGTTCGGCAATAGTCTGTGGTTGCACAAATTTTTGTAATTGCTGCAAAATTTGATAAAACATTGTATTCACGATATTCGACGAACTGGTACTAAATTGGGGCAACATTTTAATAACTGCAGCATAAGATTTCTGTTGTCCTTGAGCTAACAAAGTAGCATCTTGTAAGATTTGCAGTTGGGTAATTGCATCTAATTGATCAGCCGCTTGTAAAATATCAGCTAATAAAGTCTCATCATAAGCTACGATCAAATGTGAATCATTACCTAAATTGAGGCGTAAAGGAACTTGATTTTGTTCACGCAACTGCGCATAGTTGTCAATTTTCAATTGTTTCGTAGTCATCAACTGGGGCACTGCGTCATAATTACTATTCAATGGAATCTGCCACAGACGCCCTTGATCTTGCGCTGCACCAATGAAAAATTGTTGTTGCGTTAATACCAATTGATCATCAATTACTTGTGCACTAACTACCGGATAGCCAGGTTGTTCTAACCAAGTGTCCATAATGGTTTTCAGATCCATTTGGGATGCTGCACCTAAAGCTTGCCATAAATCGGCTCCTGTAGCATTACTATATTGGTGTTGAACAAAATACTGTTTCAAGCCGCTTCGTAAAGCTGCATCACCAATTAAAGCCCGCACCATCACCAACATCCGCGCACCTTTGGCATAAACAATCGCACTGTCAAAAATAGAGTCAATCTCAGCTGGGTGTTCCACTTGCACATGAACCGCTTGGACACCATCCGTCGCATCACGTTGTAAAGCAGCTGGCACTTCCGCAGTTTGGAAAAGTTCCCAAATATGCCAATCGGGTTGTAAAGCGTCAATCGCTACGTATTCCATCATATTAGCAAAACTCTCATTCAACCATAAATCATCCCACCACTTCATAGTGACCAGATCACCAAACCACTGATGAGCCAATTCGTGGGCAATGACCGTGGCTACATTTTGCTTAGTTTCCAAGGAAGAATTATCAGGATCTAACAGTAGATAAGCTTCCCGATAAGTAATCAAGCCCCAATTCTCCATCGCCCCCGCAGAGAAATCTGGTAATGCCAAATGCCAAGAATGTGGCAATGGATACGGTGTTTGATAATAATCTTCATAAAATTCAATAGCTCGTTTAGCAATATCTAACGCAAAGGTTAATTCTTTAGTTTGATGAGCTTTGGTGGCCAAAACACCTACTTGGACGCCACTTTTCGTCACAGCTTGCACACTGCAAAGTTCACCAAAAGCAAATGCTACCAAATAAGTGGACATCTGAACCGTTGTATCAAAATAATGAACACCATGCTTGACGGCTTTTTCTGGCATATTACTAATAATGGTTTCCCCAGGATGTTCATCAAATTTAATCGCTAAACTAAAAGTTGCCTTGGCTTCTGGTTCATCCACACATGGAAAAGCTTGACGTGCTGCCGTGGTTTCAAATTGGGTTCCAATTAATTGCTTTGTTTGACCAGCAACTTGATAATATGATGGATAAATGCCCATCATGGTATCCGTTAGTGGTGCTTGATAAGCAATCGTCACAGTAACTGGACCACTTTGTGGTAATTGAATCACGATTGCTTCTTGTTGTTCATCCACTTGAAAAGCCACTGGTTGATGATCAACTTGAACTTGTTTAATCGTTAAATATTTTTGATGGATTTGAATTGTAGTAGCCTTAGCCTGACCAATAATGGTTGTTTGGCCTTGAATACTTTTAGTTTCCCGATTGATATCTAAATATAAATCATAATGCTCGGGTTGAAACTGATTATAAAATCTAGTCTTATCTGTCATTAATTTTCCACCTAACATGAGAGTAATTTCATTATAATTCATCAAAACCACCGAAACTAGTCAATTATCAACTTTTTCAATGAATCACTGCAATTTATTTAACTTGGGGTGGCTTCTTTTTTAATAACCGCTTCATCATAAAAAGTAATTGTAAAGGTCGTTCCTTTTTCTAAGCGACTGTGAACTTGAATTTGCCCCTGATGTTGCTGCATTAATTGGTGTACAATGGCCAACCCTAAACCAGACTCACCGTATTTAGTATTTTTTCGCGAAGGATCTGCTTTATAGTAACGTTCCCAAATATTTTTGACTTGGTCAACACTCATGCCAATACCATTATCAGCAATGGTAATAATTACCGCTTGTTGGTTTGAGTCATGCCAAGCCGTAATTTTGATTAGCCCTTGTTGCGTAAATTGAATGGCATTTTGAGTAATATTAAAAATCACTTGAATAAAACGATCGTAATCGGCATAAACTGTTAGTCGATCTGGAGCCTCTAATAGCAACTGATCTTTCGAAGAATCTGCCTTTTCTTGTAATTGCGAAATAATATTTTTTAAACAATCGGTCGCATTAAAATTTCGTTGATGTAAAGGAATCTGATTCGTCCGAATTTTTTCATAATCTAAGTTTTCATTGACTAACCGAATTAAACGTTTAGTTTCATTGCGCATTAATTGAATACTATGCGCCTGTTGGTCTTTGGGAATTGCATCATAAGCTAATCCTTCTAATAAACCATTAATCGTGGTTAACGGGGTGCGCATTTCATGAGACGCATCAGCCATAAAATCCTTGCGCCGCTGTTCTTGGCGCTTAATTTCCTGATCAGAAGCTTGTAATGATAAAGTCATCGCATTAAAATCATTGGCTAAATCGTCCAATTCATCTTGACCTTCATCGACAATTTGCACATCAAAATCACCACCCGCTACTTGCTTGGTCGCTTTTCGTAACTTATCAATTCGTTTAACTTGCCAATTAGCTAAGAACCAACTCATAATCAGTGCAATCACCACTGAAACTAATAACGCTAATAAGAGATTACGCTTAATAGTATTAATATTAGTTTGAACAGCCGAAACCTCGGAACCAGCTAACAAAATAGCAGTTAATTTATTATTATGATCAAACCAAGGTTTCATAATATAAGTCATGGGCTGTTTATTATAAACTTGTGGTCGATCATTTTCATGACTGTTCCGTTCCCGAATCACATTGCCATCCTTCAATAATTTTAAAGTATGACGATCAATCATTGGTCGTAAAGTGCGATTAGGGTAAAGTTCAGCACCATTCTTGTCAAACATCACAAAGTTAACTTTTTGATCAGCCAGAACATCTTGCATTGATTCTAAAGTTTCAGCAGTAATATTATCAATCCCCCCGGTTCGTGGATTAACCTTTAAGGCCATTTTCTGTAAATTATCAGAATAGCCTTCTAATTGCACCCACGTTTGCCGGTAAGCCATATTTTCACTATAACTATAGATTGCAATTGAAATCACGCCTAAACAAGTTCCAACAACAATTAAAAATCCCAGCATATATTGATAAATTAATTTCATGAGTCACTCAACTCGGAATCATCAAATTTATAACCAACTCCCCAAACCGTTTGAATTACTTGCGGACCAACCTGTTCAATTTTTTGGCGTAACTTCTTAATGTGAGCATCAACCGTTCGTTCATCACCAAAATAATCATACCCCCAAACCTGCTGTAATAATTGTTCACGCGAAAAAACTTGTCGCGGCTTATGAGATAAAGTTTTCAATAAATCAAATTCTTTCGGCGTTAAATTAGGAATTTCCTTTCCCAATAAATAAGCCTCACGCGTGCTACTATTTAACTGAAAATGTTGAGTTTGAATATCAAAATTTTTATCTTCATTAGTAACTTTAGGACTTTCACTCAATTCACTGCGCCGGTGCAACGCTTTAATCCGAGCAATTAACGTAATTGGGCTAAAGGGTTTAGTAACATATTCATCAGCATACTCCAGTCCTAAAACCTGATCACTTTCTGAGTCACGGGCGGTCAACATAATTAAAGGAACGGTGGCTGATTGCTGCCGAATTTCCTTAGCAACTTCCAAGCCGTCTTTACCCGGTAAATTTAAATCTAACGTAATTAAATCCCACGAAGCGGGATCTTGTTGAAACAATTCAATGGCTTCATTACCATCATAGGCAAAACTCACATCCCATTTTTCCTTTTGGAAAAACATCGACATCATTTCTGAAACTGATTTGCTATCTTCAATCATTAATAACTTCATATACTATCTGTTACTTCCTCCAAGTAATTATCCCCATCTTAATACGATTGGGACAATAAAATTAGTTTGTAAAAAAGATTGCGACAAAAAGAACTTTTCGTGAACTTTGACGAATTTTTTCTTCGCTATGATTTATAGTGCTCCAAAAATCAGAAGTTTGTTCCAACCTCTTTTAATTCAGTATTGCATCCCAAAACCAACAGTTGATAACTAACAAAATTAATTTTTCAAAGTCATTTCGATCCTTAAAATTTAATTTACTTAGTCTAAAACTGTTAAATGACTTTTGTTTTAACATCAGTTTAATCCTTCATATTCGTTAGAACAACCTTGCCCGTTGCATGCTGACTTTCAACTATTTGGGTTGCTTTTTGTAAACTAGCAACATCAAGAGAATTAAAAGTCTTAGTCAAAGTAGACTTCAATAGCCCTTGATCCAACCATTGGGCAATTTGAGCGAGGTAGCGGCCTTGTGAAGCCAAATTATTAGTCTGATAATAACTTTTCGCAAACATCCATTCCCACGCAAACGTCACACTCAGACGTTTCAAGTCGTTAATTTGGTGTTCACTTAAATTAGTAATTGTCCCAATCATCCCGGTTGTCGGTTGAATTAATTGCACAATTTCTGACCAGTGCCAATCAACGTTACTCAAGACCAAAATATAATCAAAATAGTCTTGTCCCAATTGCTGGGCTTGTGCTACTAAATCTTGCTGATGATTTAAGACATGATCAGCCCCTAATTGTTTAACCCAAGCTAAAGACTCCGGTCGTGAAGCCGTCGCAAAAACTTGTAAGCCCATTAATTTGGCCAGCTGGATGGCACTGGAACCAACGCCACCAGCACCATTAATAATTAAAATCGAACGAGCTTGATTTTGAACCAGATCCAAAGTTAGATGTAACTTTTCAAATAATAATTCATAGGCTGTTAAAGCTGTCAAGGGCATCGCTGCACTTTGGGCAATAGATAAACGCTTCGGTGCTAAAGCTACAATTCGTTGGTCAACTACTTGAAATTGAGCGTTACTCCCCGGACGTTTGAAATCTCCGGCATAAAAGACCCGATCACCAACTTGAAAATGTTGCACTGCGCTTCCCACTTGTTGGACTTCTCCAACAGCATCAAATCCCAAAATTTTCGGCTGTGTAAGATCATGCAAGTTTTTTCTAGTTGCAATATCAATCGGATTAACCGCTGTTGCTAAAACTTTAACTAATAAATCATTAGCTTGTAGTTTGGGTAAAGTAATTTCTGTTAATTGAAAACTACGGACATCTGTCGCTGGATAATAATTAAATGAACCAATCGCTGAACTTTGCATAAAATCTCCCTTAATTAATCTACGTTTTTTATTTAACCAACTTGAAACAAAAACAAATTTGCTAGTACAGTGAACTGCAGCTTTTATCAAAGATAACTTTTTAATTTAATATTTACCTTTAATCAAAGTACGCTATAATTAATTAAACATTATTAGATAGGAGTCATATCATGACACAACAGAAATCCCTTTACTTTGCTTGCTCTTGGTTTAGTCCAGAGGAACAAGCATACATGCAACAAGGTCAAGCTGCGCTGGCTCAAAACCCAACGGTTGATTGGAAAAACAGTTTTCGCCCCCTAGATCACCAATTTAACAATGTCGATGTCACAAAAGAACCCGAAATGTTGGCTGATCCCTTGTGGCAAATCGGGACTTTCAATGGCGATATTGCGGGTATTGACCGTTCTGATTTAGTTTGTGGCATGTTTTTGCCATCACATCCAGATACTGGCATGTCATTTGAATATGGTTATGCTTACGCCAATCACAAGCCAATTGTTTCTGTAATTCCTGATGACAATCAAGACGCTATCAACTTAATGCTCTTACCTAGCGTAACTTGTTATGTGCCTTTGAGTCAATTAGCTACTTTTGACTTCAATAATATCACTTACCAAGTCTATCCTGGAACTTGTTATTAAACCCTATTTTCAAACAAAACTAGCTAAAAAGTCCCTCAACTATTAGATTACATCAATTCTAATAATTAAGGGACTTTTTTACTTTAAATAAACTAATTAAGTGATTAATAAGATCCAAACACCTAAAATTAATAATAAAATAGCTAACACCAAATTGCCGACTTGTGCTAAGCGAACAACCGTTTGAAATTGTTGAGTTGTTTGATGATGATAATTTTGGTAAATTCGATAAAATTGCCATATACTCAAGCCAATAATAAAGCTTGCAATGATTATTTTTAACATCTCAACCTCAATAATTTAATCGCCGACCAAAATCTGGCTTAAACCATTTAAATTGACCAATACGCACCTTTTCTCCTGGTTGTGGAGCATGGATGTATTCACCATTACCAGCATAAATTCCCACATGTTCAGCACTACCAGGCTCGCCCCAAAAGACGAGGTCTCCGACTTGCAGTTGACTCAAGGGAATATACTGATCAACTAAACTTTGTTGTTGCGAAGTTCGCGGCAAATTTAATCCCAATTGCCTTGCTACATACTGGACTAAACCGGAACAATCAAAACCAACTGGCGTCGTCCCACCATAAACATAAGGAACTCCTAGATAACGATTAGCGCGTTGTACCAATTCGTTATTTTGAGCTATCAGTGGTAATTGCAAATTAGGAATCTCGGTAATTTCACCACGTGCTTGCTTTTCATGAATTTGATAGTCCGTCGCATTAACCTTGATTTCCGGAACAGGCAAATTTTGCGTTTGGGCGACAGTATTTTCCACTTTAATTACTGGCATCTGCGTTGACTTAGCTTGAGCAGTAATAGTCTTTAAACCAATAATTACTAAGATAATAATCAACACTTGTCTAGTTAATAACTTGAATTTCATTAAATTTTAAACCTCTCAACGCTTCACTTGACCTTAGTTTATAATTTAACAATTAATGTTGCAAGCTGTTTCACAAAAATTTAATTGGTTGTACAAATAATTTTCATACTACGTAATCTGCAAAAGAAACACATCAACACTAATTTACAAGGTTGGGACAATAAAATTATGCTCGTATTCGATCCAGAATTATACAAATATTAATTCATTATTGCGCTCCAAAAGGCAACAGTTTGTGCCTAACGGAATTAAATTTTTTAAGTCAAGTTCGGACTTTGTAATTTATTCTGTTAGTGCTCCACTGTTACACGACTTTTGTTCCAGCCTCTAATATATTTAATTTTTAGGAGCAAAATTTAATTTTGCCAACTCATCAATTTTATCGTAAAATGCATCCGCATCAACGTTGGTAACAAAAGTTACTTCGCGGCCTTGATCGGTTTGATAAGTGCGTCCTTGTGAAGCTCCGGTCGTAATAACATCGGATTTAACAAGTTTTGAATCTGCTAATTCTGGATAACGACTTAATAGCGTAGTTAAAACATCCCATAAATAATAAATCGAATTAGCCTCAAAAGAATGCACCAACGAATAGCCTTGACCAATTAAATCTAAAATTGGATATTGGCGTTGACGCGCCCAACGTAACCGTAATTCTTTAGTCAATGGCACTTGATCTGTACTGTCTAAACCGACCATTGTAATTTTTAAATCGGAGTCCCAAACAGTTTTAACAGCCATTGGATCCCAATAGGCATTCCATTCCATGGTATCATCAGCACCTGGTTCCGCCACATTACCTTGGCTATTTAAAGCGCCACCCATCCAGTATAAACGTTCAATTTTCTGAACGATACTTGGATCATGTTTTAAAGCGCGCGCTAAATCGGATAACGGTCCGGTCATCACTAAGGTAATCGGTTCAGTTGCAGCTTGAATCTTGTCAATCATGTCTAAATGGGCTGGCTTAGCCGCAATTGGTGTCTTTGGTGCGCCATGTTCATTCAAAATTGGGAAATCATCAAACGAAAAAGCACTCAAACGCCATTCCTTTGGAAATTGATGAGCAGCGCGAGAATTAGACTTCGCAACATCAACTGGTTTTTTTCCAGCTTGACCAAAGGTATCAATAATTTTTTGTGAAGCACTCGCAGCCGGATCCACGTAACCGTCTGCATCTGTCACGCCTACCCCAATTAAATTAACATCTGGCATTTGTAACAATAACAGTAATGAAACTAAATCGTCCACATTGCCATCATGATTCAAGTACACATTTTGCATGAATGAAAGCCTCCTAATTTATTTAAGTTAAGCATGACACATCTCTAATTTAGTCGTCAAGTAAAATTATGTAATATTAAAATCTTTCAAGTCACTGCTAGCCAATTGTTTAATATTAAAAATAATCTTACTCAAATCCTGGGTAATTTACCTTTCGTAAATTGCAATAATAAGTTAGCCACTTTCTAAAAATTCTATAGATAAAGTGTTTCGGTAATCATTCAGTTCTAATTTAAGTCATTTGTTTTTGCTGGGCTTTTCTTAACTCTCTTTGGAAAGCAACTGCTGGTGTTTGATAATTAAGCAATCGGCGTGGTAAATTGTTGAGTCTATCTTCTACTTCTTGAACTTGAAGCGGGCTAACCAAGTCTAGCGATTTGCTCTTAGGAAAATATTGCCGAATCATATTGTTATGACGTTCATTGGTTCCTCGTTCACAAGAAGTGTATGGATGTGCATAATAAGTATCTGCAATCCCTGCAAGAACCACATCTAAAGTGCTAAACTCTGTTCCATTATCAGCAGTAACTGACTTCATAATAGTTCCTAATTTAGCAGTGATTTGTTGCAAGGAATAGTTGACAGAATCAGCGTCCTTACTATCAATTAAGCGAATCAGTTCAAAGCGTGTTTTACGCTCAGTTAGCGTTAGGAGGACACTTTCATGTCCCTTTCTTTTACCAATAACTGTATCTATCTCAAAGTGTCCAAAGTCTTGACGTTTGTCGATATTATTTAGGCCTTTGATCAATACTAAGTCCCTTGAGCCGTCGATGTTGGTGTGATTTGTGCTGTTTAGTTCGGAGTTTAGTTTTCATAGCTAAATCCAAGTTTCTAACCTCTAACAATTGCTTATCAATGTAATTATAGAGAGTCTTGGTGCAAATCATTTCATCTGAACTAAATAGTTGATTACTCTTGGCAAAGCCTACGGCGACATTTGGTGACCAATTATCTTGATAAAAATGTTCATCAAAGAATGATAGAAAATCGGTGAATTGCGTGAATTTCAAGGGACGGCTACAGTTATTACGATTATTTAAATACCGCTCCTGAGAAGCTTCAGGACTATAAATATAGAAGTAGTAGATCTTGCCGTTAACCTTTTTAACTTGCTTAACTTTACCACGTTGCAGTTCATTATTAATAGTTTGATGAGAAACACCGAGTTGTCGAGCGATGGCTCTAGCATAGTAGCCCTGTTCATGTAAAGTGGCAATTTTGCCACGTTCCACCTCAGATAAATGCTTTCCTTTGCGGCGAGATGTGTTAAGATATTCATACACCAAGATAAAATCCTCTTTTCATATTGTTGTGGAAACTTTAATGATACCGGATTTTTATCTTGGTGTCTTTTTATTTTTTAAGTGGCTAACTTAATTGTAAAACTTACGTTCTAAACTTTTTAGAGCTTGTTGTGAAAAAAATTTATAAATTTTATTCGTGAGAATATACAAACGCTATTTTCAATTATATCAATGATAAGTTAATTATTATTGGAACACATTAAAAAAATACAATAGTCCAAAACTGATTGACTTTAAAAGCTGCATAATAAATATAAAAGGAGAATTGATTTATGAATACAACGCGCAAAAAATTGACTTTAAGCTTGGTGACTGCGCTCTTTCTAGTTGGAGGACTAACTATTCCCACAACTAAAACTTTCTATAAAAATTCAGAGGAAAGCTTATTTATCACTCAAGTTCAAGCTAAAAAAGTTTCTTTTGAAAAGAAAAACGCCTTAGCATCAGCAAAAACCTATTCCAAAAGCATGCACATGTCTAAACAAGGTATATACGATCAACTAACAGCAGATGCTGGAGATAAATTTCACGCATCTGCTGCTAAATATGCTATTAAACATTTAAAAGCCAACTATAAAAAAATGCATTAAAAGCAGCAAAGTCATACCAAAAGGATCAACATATGTCTGCAGATGCCATTAGAGATCAGCTAACTTCAGACGCGGAAGGTTTTACACCAGAAGAAGCAAATTACGCAGTAAATCACCTTGCAAAATAATTCTTTAATTCCTCCACTGTGAGGAATTACATAATCCCAAACATAATTTCATGGATCAAACCATTAAATCATTCCGTAAACATTTAACAACAGTCTTAAATAGATGTCGCTATGATTACAATAATAATGCTATCGAAGGTCTGAATAGTAAGATCAAGAAAATCAAACGAACTAGTTATGGTTTTCGCAATTGGGATAATTTCTGCTTGCGCATTAAACTAGAATTTTTACCAACTTTACAGATTTAATGGTAACAATTTAATAATATTGAAAAACCTAGTAACTTGGGTACCTTTAAGATACCTAAAACTAACTAGCCCCATACTAATCTAGTTAACTAAAAAATTAATTATAAACACCGTTTTACATAGAACCTAAATTTTATGGTAACAAAAAACTGGAATAGAATGGAATTAATTGGAAACCTAATATAATAAAAGCAACAAAAAAACACCCTCAAACGATTGATTTGAAGATGTTTTCTTATAAAATTGGAACTTATTGGAATTAATTGGAAAAGCTGCAATGGAGATGAGGAGAATCGAACTCCTGTCCATACATACTGCCACATTAGTCTCTACATCCATAGCTACACTATTTGAAATTCACCGCTAAGTGCGCCGTGTAACAAGGCTAACCTTAACGGCTAACCTACTAATCTCTTTTCAATTGCTCAGGTGGCACAATCAAACGTAGCCTAATCATTTAAGACCCAGGATCAATCCTTAGGCAAAATTGACTGGATCACACTTTAAACTGTTATTAAGCAGCTAAAGCGTAAGAATTATTATTATTTTTTGCAGTTATAATTTAACTGTAACGTTTTTACGTAGCCGTAACCTACGAGATGCAACCAATGCTCAACTACATATGTCGAATCCATAACATCCCCTTAATTTTAATAATTAAATCTTATCACGTTCCTGATATAATTTCAATTTTTTAACATGTAAAAAGGCGAACCCTCTTTATAGGCTCACCTTTTCACTGAATTGCATGTTTACAAAACTTATTTAACTAAACGTTCAAATTCACGTGCAATCATTAATTCTTCATCAGTTGGTACGATTAATACCTTAACTTTGGAATCTGGTGCCGAAATTATGCGTGCACCCTGACCATCAAAGTTAGCATCATGATCTTCTTTAATGCCCATAAATGCAAAAGCATCTATAATTTTTTCACGGATATGGGGATTATTTTCACCCATTCCGGCAGTAAAGACCATCACATCAACGCCTTGCATTTCAGCAATATAACTACCCACATATTTAACAATCCGATTGATAAAGACATCAATTGCTAATTGAGCATCTGGATTAGTTTCTCTTGCAGCTATCAAATCGCGCATATCTGGTGAAATACCAGAAATTCCTTTTAGACCGGACTCATTATTCAAAAGGTCAATCATTTTTTGCATATCAGTAATGTGAAGCTTCTCCATTAAAAAGGCTACCAGTGAAACATCAATGTCACCTGCTCGTGAACTCATCGTAACCCCAGCAATTGGTGTGAAGCCCATAGAAGTATCAAACGCTTGTCCATCTTGAATCGCGGTTACAGATACACCACTACCCATATGCAAGGTAATCATCTTTAACTTATCATAATCTTCATTTAACAATTTGGCAGTTTCATGTGAGACATAATTATGACTTGTACCGTGAGCACCGTAGCGATGAGCCCCATATTCTTGATCCAATTTTCGCGGAATCGAATAAATTTTATTCATCTCTGGTAAGTTATGATAGAAAGTTGTATCAAACACTGCCACTTGGGGGACACCCGGCAACATTTCATTAAAAGCTTCAATGCCCTTGCGTTCTGCTGGATTGTGTAATGGTGCATATTCATCAATCGTTGCCAATTTAGTTAAATTATCAGCTGTTAAAACAACTGCATCATCAAAGACTGGACCGCCAGAAACTACTCGGTGACCAATGCCCTTAATCTCTTGAATGTCATTAATCACTTTAAGGCTCAACAAATTCTTAATCAACAAGTCAACTGCTGCACTGTGTGACTTAACTGGTAGCTCTTGAGTATGTTTTTGACCATCATACGTAATCTCAAAAGTTGATTGGTCGCTACCCAAACGGTCCACCATTCCTTTAGCCACAACTTTTTCAGCCGGCATATCAAACAGTTTGAATTTCAAAGTAGAACTGCCAGAATTTACTACTAAAATTTTTTGCATAAATACTACTCTCCCCAATGAAAAGTTTTTTGACTCCAAGTCTGCAATTGTTGTTTAAATTGATTCAAATCTTGCCCGTCATCTAAATCAGGAATTTGTCCCATTAGTACTTCAGGACTTTGCTGTGCCAAGGAACCATGTCGTTGCAGAACTACAATTGATTTAGCCGCTGCACTAGTAGCAAATAATTTCGTCGGCAAACTCAAAACTGACTGTAAGTATACATCTTTAACCATCCACTCTGCCAATTGCTTTGCTTGTTCCGTTTCGAAAATTTGTGACGGAACTATAAAAATTCCCACTCCACCTGGCTGTACATTTTTCATTGCTTGTTCCATCAATAAATGATGCGCATATGAATGTCCCTTAGCGGCCTGCGTTTGAAAACCAACGACATTTTCATCAACTGGATAATAACCAACTGGTAAATCCGATAATATCAAATCAAAATCACTCAATAACCAATCAGCCACAGCATCCTGATGATAAAGTTCAATCTCAATGTTCAGTGCTTGACTAACAGCATCTGCTAACATTAACATTTGATCATCATTATCTAATCCATACATTTGAAGATTATGCATCGTACTCTGGCGTAACTCATGATTAGTTTGATACAAAAGATTGCCAGTTCCCACAGCAGGATCAATCGCTTGCAAAACTTTTTTCGGATAGTTTTTAAACACTTCAGCAATGACCAATGAACATAAGGTTGCAATAATATTTGGTGTCATCAAATGATTGACATCCGCTTGATCCAATTTTTGAGCCTTAATAATTGCTAAATCTAATGCTTCCTTAATTTCAGAAGAACTAAACGCTTTCAAATCAAAATTCTGATACTTCTGATTTAAACTTTTAGCCTGTTCTGCATTTGGAAAACCATCTTCGATAAAAGTTGCTTGACTTAAAATATTTAGAATATTTTCTGATAAGGCATCTTGATAAGCAACGCGTAAATCCTGTTTTAATTCTTGAGTAGTTTGATCCACAAATTGATAAATTTGTTGAATCTGAGCTTGCGATTTACTCATAATCAGTCTTCCCTTCGCTAAACACTTCCATAATATCTTAGCGGAAGTCACGTCATTTAGCAAAGTTTATAATTTTTTGGGTGTAAACTTGGTCTAATTGACGTTGTGCATGTAATTCCGACTGATAAAAGTTCAAATAAACCACTAAGAATAAACATTCAATATTCAATAAAAAAATGGCAGTTACTGAAACCATGGCTCGCTGTTTTAGATGACGTTTATTGGAAGTCAACATAATATTCCCACTTTCGATTAAACTGGTCAATGGCTTTTACCATTAAAACTTGATTTTTAACTGCTAAATGTAAATTTTTTTGATTAATCAATAAGGGCATATGCCCTTGCGCAGAGCCTGTTAAACGTAACATATTATGATAAACCTGTAATTGATAAGTTTTATTCGGTTGATGAGCCTCATCATCGGTTACAAATGTAATTTTATCATAGCCAACTTGCTTGATTTTAGCATGATCACTAATTTGTTCGAGCTCTAACATTGCCACTAACCAGTCACTGGGAGCTTGAAATAAATCTACTTTTTGTTGTCGATAGCTAGTCAATAAATAGGCAATACAAGAAAAAGTCAGCATCAAAATAAATAGAGAAACCACAGCTTCACTCAGTAAAAAAGCGGAATGTCTTTGTTTGAATTTCATACCTCAAACCTTTCTTTTGCCCCTTAACAATAATCGTCTTAGGTTGTTGTTCAATCTTATAGTCTCGATTGTCCAAAGTAATCTGCTGCAAACTAGGATGCTTAATTGCCTGATAAAGGGCCGCCTTGAACTCAGTTTGTTGTTGAACTTCACGAATCTTTTCTTGCGTCGGCAAAATACATAAGGGAATAACGCTTAAAGCCTGTAATACTAAAAAGAAGCCTAGTAGGTTATCCAACAATAAAAATGCTGCATGTCGTTTATGCTGCAATTAATTGACCCCATCCCATTTGAATTTTATATATATACCGGTGATGTGCTGTCAGAAAGACAATCGTTGCCGGCGAAACCGTCCCATCAGCTGAAATTTTCATGGTTAAATCACGACCATGATTAGTGTCAAACTCAAAAGTCATACTATGGGGAAAGTCTTGAACAATTTGTTGTGAATCACTAATACCACGACAACTATAATAAATGCGATGGGCTTGATTATCTAAAGTAACTGTATAAAAGTGTCGATTTAAAAACGCCATTTTTAATGTTGTATGCCAATTGTACTCAAATCTAGTTAAAGCTAGCTTTTCTTGTTCATCAACTAGCTGATCATGATATTGATTAGTCGGCAGCATTAATAAGGCACAAACAATTCCCAAAGCCACGACCGCTTCTATTAATGTAAAAGCATACTGGCTATTTTTTCGGTCCAACAACTGTTCCATCTTCAATTGCATAACCGTCTCCTTTAGCTTTTTTGGCTTGGGCAGCCGAAAGATAATGTTCTTGTTCTAGTTGATCCCAACTGACATTGCTTCCGTCATACATATCAACTTGAGTTTGTAAAGTTGATTTAAAAGCACTGTCAGTTTTAGATTGAGCGGAATGCTTTTGAGTATTAATGTTAGGGATAATAATTAATAGCAATAAGGAAATAATGAATAAAACAATAACCATTTCAATTAAAGTAAACGCTGAATGTTTTTTTAAAACTAATTTTTTCATTTTATAATCCTTTCATCATCGAATAAATTGGCAAAAGAATACTCAGATAAGTGCCCAAAATAACTAAAGCAACAATTATAAAAAAGAATGGTTGAATTTGATTAATCAAATGCTGAATTTGCCGTTGAACTTGCTGGTACTTTAATTCGGCAATTGTTTGTAACTCAATTGCTAGCTGTAAAGTTTCATGACCCAAACTAACTGCCACATTGATTTCTTTTGGCAATAATGGATTTGCTCGCACAATGTCCGCTAAGCTTTGACCCTGTAAAATTTTAGTTTGAATAATTTGCGCTAAATCATGTTGAATAGAACCAGTAGTTAATTTTTGCGAAGATTGTAAAATTTCTTGCAGTGATAAACCACTTTTCAAAAAAGTTGCTAAGGAAGTTAATAAAACGTATTGATAATAATTTTGATAAATTTTTCCTAAAATGGGCCATTTAATTTTATGAAGTGCTTGTTTTAACTCGCTCAGATGCTTTAAATGCTCAATTTCCCCTACAATTGCGCTTCCAATTAATAAAATTACCAGTCCTAAAATTATTTTCTCCCAATTAGGTAATACTATTTTGGGTAGTTGCTGTGCTAATTCTACTTTCAAAAAAATTAAAAGCGTTCCCAAACTACATAATAAAAAGATCGGATAAGCCAGCAAATTAAGAATCTGACGGTTGTTCTTTTGACGAACTAATAAGGTGGCTGCATTTTCTTCCAAGCAACGAACTAAGTTTCCGTGAATATCAGCAATCATGATTTGACTAAGGATCGTTTTGGATAAACCAGTCACTGCTAGAGCTTGATCAAGTAAAAAGCCATCATTTAAGCGCTTTAAAACTTGATCCAAGATTGAACTTTGTTGGGGATAAATCAACTTCAAAGAAACTACTGCAATTTCTAGTGAAAAACCATTTTTAACTAATTTAGCTAATGTATCCAAAAATTGGGCTTGCTGTTGAATGGATAATTTACCCCGTTTGTAATTGTTCATAAACTTCATCACTAATCAATCCCTTTTGCCAATCCGATTGTAACAACTGCTGCCAATCATCAAAATTACTTTGTGGAATTTTAATCGCTTGGATTAAATCATCATCCATCAAAACATCTTGATAAGCCTTAATATGATGATCTATTAACGGAATAAGACGTTGATAAACTACACAATTCAAAATAGAATACATTTCATTTTGACTAATTCCTAACTCCATCATCCGACCAATCACTGCATACTTATTACGGGCGTGAACTGTTGATAAAACTAAATGTCCACTTAACGCTGCTCTTAAAGCCATTCTAGCAGTTTGTTCATCCCTAATTTCACCTAAAATTAAAACGTCTGGTCGATGACGTAGAGAAGTCCTAATTAAATCGGCATAACTCATCTGGGCTTGATTATTAACTTGAATCTGTAAAAATTGTGGTTCAATAATCTCAATTGGATCTTCCACAGTTAAGACAATCTTATTCATCGCAAATTTTTTAGTTAATTGGTACATCGAAGTTGTCTTGCCTGAACCAGTTGGCCCACTAAACAAAATCAAGCCTCTTTGGTTCATAATCTTCTGCCAATTAGGCTGGAGATTGTCAGTTTGGTCCATAGATTTTAATGGATAAAGTAGCCGAATAACTAGTGACTCTTGATTACTGAAGTTACCCACAGTTGATAAGCGTAAATTAATTTTTTGCCTTGCAAACTGAAATGAACGTGATCCTACTTGCGGTCGCCGATGTTCACTAATATCCATATTTCCTGAAAATTTAAAATAATTAATCACTCCTTGTGCAAAAGCTAAATCCAAGGTCTGATAATCATGTAAACCATCAATTTCTCGCATCTTTACATTAAAAGTTGCTTCTTGCGGTAAGAAAAAAACATCAGAAACTTCGCGTTGACAAGCAAATTCTAATAATTTTTGCGCATATATTTCTGGTTGCATCACTTTAACCTCCTTCCAGTTAAAAACTACCCCAAAAACGCAAAAAAACTTTTCTTTTTTCAAGAAAAGTTTTTTCATAGTTTTTGTAATTTAACTAGTTATTCTTCTTCAGCCGCTGCAGTAAAGACTTCTGAAACATCATCATCATCTTCTAATTGATCAATCATGTGTTCAAATTGTTCTTTTTTATCTTCCGGTACTGGCACTGTATTTTTAGGAATCATCGTTAAAGTGGCGTTAGCCAACTCATAACCCATTTTTTCCAATGCATCCCGCACCTGTGTAAATTCTTTAGCTTCTGTATAGATTTCAAAAGCATCATCACTAACTTCTAAGTCGTCAGCGCCAGCTTCCATCAAATCTTCTAACATTTTATCCTCATCTGCATCAGTGGTAGAACGATCAACGACAATGTAACCTTTACGATCAAACAGATAAGCCACAGAACCAGCAGAACCCATACTACCACCGTTACGCGTAACCGCTACACGAACAGATGTCGCCGTCCGATTTTTATTATCAGTTAATGTATTAATTAAAACAGCCACACCACCGGGAGCGTAACCTTCATAAGTGATTTCTTCGTAGTTAGCCCCACCGGCACCGGAAGCTTTATCGATTGCACGCTTAATATTATCTTTAGGCATATTAGCAGCACGTGCTTTATCCATCACCAACCGTAAAGAAGCATTGTTCGCGGGGTCAGGATCACCACCCTTTGCTGCCATGTAGATTTCACGTGAAAGCTTTTGAAAAATTTTACCACGTTTTGCATCTTGAGCGTTTTTACGCCCTTGAATGTTATGCCATTTAGAATGTCCTGACATTCGCTTACTCCTTCTTTCCGATTAGTATATTAGTAGCTAAAGAACTAAAACAACAAAATTAATACTCATATTTTGTCTAGAATTAAATGAACATTAAATAGACAAAACCTTATTAATCATACCAAATTTCCCTAAGCTCGGCAATGCTTTCGAACAAACAATCGTTTTAGGCTTAAATAACCATACGTCAATAAAATTACGGTTAATGCCCCCATGCTATCTAACATTACGTCTTGAATTAAAGGAGTCCGACCCTGAGTTAATAATTCATGAAACTCATCGAAACCTGCCCAACCAGTTACCACAAACCAACTGAGCCAAGGCGCTAAATGCCAATTTTTTACCTGATCTTTTAAAAACAAAAACGTCACCCCACCTAAACAACCAAATACACTAAAATGTGCTAGTTTACGAATGAAAAATTCTACTAATTTATAGTAACCGACAGTCGTAATTGCCTGGCGTTTCGTCCCATAAACAAAATTAATTTTCAGTAGTTGCTGATAACCTGGTTGATGAGGCAGGAGCCGCATTAATAACGAAATCAACGATTGCTGTTGATAGGTCATTGATGAGCTGATAAATAAAACAATAATTAATAAACCAACTAAAATTAACCATTTTAAATTCCTGATTTTAAATTTTTTCATAAAATCCTCAATCATTTAATCTTAACTAATTAATTTTAATCCATAAAAACTTCTTATTCAACAGTCACACTTTTAGCCAAATTCCGCGGTTGATCAACATCATTACCACGAGCTTTAGCCGTATAATAAGCTAATAGTTGTGCTGGAACAATTGCCACCAACACGTTTAATAATTCACTCAATTCACTAAAAACAATTTGGTCATCACTTTGCGCTAAATTAGCCTGACTAATCACTAATGGTTTAGCCCCACGACTTAAAACTTCTTGAACATTGCTTCGAGTATGCGCCGCCGTTTTTGCTTCCGTAATAAAAGCAATTACTGGCGTATCTTGTTCAATCAAAGCAATTGTGCCATGTTTCAATTCCCCAGCCGCAAAACCTTCAGCATGGACATAAGAAACTTCTTTTAATTTCAACGCCGCTTCTAAAGCCAAGTAATAACCATCACCGCGACCAATAAAGAAAGCAGCAGTTTGATTAGTTAAATAGTCTTGCGATAATTGGCTAATTTGTTCTTTTTCATCCACAATTGTTTGCATGCCGTTAGCGGCCAAAGCTAGTTGTTGTTGGACATCGAATTTCTTAGCTGCTGTTACTTGTTTAACCCGCCCTAAAGTTTGTGCCAAAATTGCTTCAACGGCAATTTGAGCAGTATAAGCTTTCGTAGAAGCAACGGCAATTTCAGGACCAGCATGTAATAACAATGTATAATCGGCTTCTCGCGACAAAGTTGAATCTGCCACATTCGTTAAAGTTAACACTGGATAACCTAAAGCTTTGACCTTAACTAAAACTTGGCGACTATCTGCTGTTTCACCACTCTGACTTAAAAATAAGAAAAATGGTTTGGCAGATAATTTGGGCAAATGATAGCCAAATTCACTTGCTACTGCTACTTCAACGGGAATATCACTTAAAGTTTCAAATAATTGCTTACCAATCAAACCAGCATGGTAGCTAGTACCAGCTGCCACAATATACAACCGATCACTCTGTTGTAATTGTTGTAACAAAGATGAATCAATCTGTGCTTGACCATCCACAAAATATTTTTCTACAATTCGATGCAATACCGCTGGTTGCTCGTCAATTTCCTTGAGCATATAACTATCATAAGTGCCCTTGGATAAATCATTAGCATCTAAGTTAACGCGATAAGTTGAACGTTGAATTACTTGTTGTTTGGTATCAAATAATTGGACATCAGTATCCGTAATAATTCCAGTTTCACCATCATGAATTTCCATAAAATCATGCGTTTGCTTTAACATGGCTAAAGCATCTGAACATAAATAATTAGCCCCTTGGCCAACACCAATTAGTAACGGACTCTTATTTTTAGCAAAGAAGATTTGCCCGGGAGCTTGTTGATCCATTAAAGCCAAAGCATAAGAGCCCTGCAGCAATTTGGTTGTTGCTTGTAAAGCTTGAATTGCCGTCAAATTTTGGGTTCGTGCAAAATAAGCAATTAATTGCACAATAACTTCGGTATCAGTAGCACTTTGAAATGTCACATCTGCTAAATACTGTTGTTTAAGTTCAGCACTATTATTTATCACACCATTATGCACCAAGTAAAAACGTTCGTCACTAGAAAATTGTGGGTGCGCATTGGCTTGTGACGGTTGACCATGAGTAGCCCAACGAGTATGACCAATTCCGGTTGTTCCCTGAGGATAGTCAGCGACAGCTTGTTCTAAATTAACAATTTTTCCTTGACGTTTACATAAATAAGCTTGTTGTTCTGCAGTTGTCAAATAAATTCCGGCCGAATCATAGCCCCGATATTCTAATTTTTTTAAACCTGATATTAAAATTGATTTGGTTTGTGTACTTCCAGCAACACCAACAATTCCGCACATAAATGTTTCTCCTTTAGAAAATTGGTATAGTCCTAATTTTATTTTTTAGTCTTCCTAGACGTTGATATCATAGTAATCTTATTTTAAAATGTCAAATTTTTCGAGTAATTGGTATAGTCCTAAGACAAAAAGTAAGTTTGCTTTTTAAAAAGTAAGCGTTTATGATTTGATTATGATTAGTTGTTTTTAAAAAAACATTAAAATTTGGAGTGAGTTTTTATGCCATTAGGAATCAAAATTATTTCGCAAAACTGTCAAGGCTTAGTCACAACTTTTGGAAAATATAAACGAAGCGTTGAACCAGGATTACATTTTTATCTACCAATGGTTCAAAAAATAACTTCTGTTAGTTTAGCCATGCAGCCAATTGAATTGCCACATTACGCGATTATTACTAGTGATAATGCTGAAGTATCAACCTCTGTTACTTTAAATTTTCATGTTACCGATGCCATCAAGTTTGAATATAATAATACTGATTCGGTTGAATCAATGGCTCAATTAGTTCGCGGACATTTACGCGATATCATTGGTCGCATGGATCTGAATGCCGCTTTAGGCTCAACGGCAAAAATTAATTTCGATTTAGCCAAGGCGATCGGTGACTTAACCAATACTTATGGCATCACCGTTGACCGAATTAATATTGATGAGTTATTACCCTCAAGTGAAATCCAAAAAGCAATGGATAAACAATTAACTGCCGATCGTGAAAGAATTGCGGCTATTGCCAAAGCTCAAGGTGAAGCCGAGTCAATTCGTTTAACTAATGAAGCACAAAATAATGCTTTAATTGCCACCGCCAAAGCTCAAGCCCAAGCAACAAAAACTAAGGCCGATGCTGAACAATATCGTATTGACACCATTCAAAATGGTTTAAACCAAGTTGATGAAAAATATTTTCAAAATCAATCAATTATTGCTTATCAACAACTAGCTAATTCTGAAACCAACGTAGTTGTCATCCCTAATGATCAAAGCTCAGCTTTTGGTCAAACTGCACTTTTAGCGCAGGCTATTAAAGCCCAAAAAACAACAACAAGACCAAAGCATGACAACGCCGAAGCCTAGAATCATCGGTACTTAACAAGTAAATTTACTGTTCTTCCAGATCAAAAAGTCACGATATTTTCTGTTGAAAATTTATCGTGACTTTTTATTTTATTTAGAAATTAATTTTTTAGCAGCGGCATTTTGTTTTTCATTAAGCCAGCAACAGTTAGCTACGTAGTTAAAGCGGCAAAGTAACCGCAATCGTTGTTCCTTGCCCTAGTTCGCTAGTTAAACTGATTTTGCCATTTAATGCTTCAACCGCCTGTTGTGTAATTGCTAATCCCAAACCAGTACCACTAATTTGACTATTTCGTGATTTATCAGCACGATAAAATCGTTCAAAAACATGCTCCTGATCCATTGGTGCAATACCAATACCGGTATCTTGAATTATAATTTGTAAATAGTTTTCGATTTCATTATGATTCAGCTTAATATTCACCTGTCCCTGAGGTTGATTATATTTAATGGCATTTGTAAGCAAATTCTGCAAAATTGTTGTTAATTCTGCGCTGGAAGTACTTACCCAAACATTACCTTGAAAATCAGTTGTTACCTGTAGCGCTAATTTTTGAATAAGAACTTGTTGGCCTTGAATAATTTTGGTGACCAATTCTTTTAAATTTAAGCGTTCAACCATTAATCTAGGCACTTGCTCTAATTTAACTAACTCCAACGCATCCTCAATTAAATCCAACAAGCGTTCTGATTCTTGCTGAATAATGCCAATAAACTCCGTATTTTTTTCGGGAATATCTTTAGCTCCATTTAATAGTGTATCTGCAAATCCCAAAATAGCGGTCACTGGCGTTTTTAATTCATGGCTAATATTAGTAATAAAATTTTGTTGTTGTTGTTCGAACTGGTGCACACTAGTTAAATTATACAAAATAACAATTACTTGCTGCTCAATTTGGTCCTGACGATGGGCAATCCGAATAACATTCGCATCAACCAAACAATTCGAGTCGCCAATTAATTGGATTTCTTGATGATGATTTTGACTTTTGCGTAAAGTGTGTTCAATCATGCGACTTAATTTATAAGTCTTAATATCTTCCACAAAAGGGTGAATTTCATCAGAAATATCTTTACCTAAGATAATTGTCATCGCCTGATTATGCAATAATACGTTACCATTTTGATCTAGCAGCATAATTCCTAGTGGTAAATGACGTAATAAGCTTTGAAATCTTTGACGTAATAAATTATTATTTTCTAATAATTCTCCCATCTGTTGGTCTAGCGAATTAACCGTTTTGATCAATTCTGTATAAGGTGTATTATCTAAGGCCATCAAAGAATCAGTTTGCTGATGTTGTTTGATCTGTTGCAACTTTTTAACCACAGCATGAATATAAATTCTTTGTTGGCGATAAGTTAAAATTTGACTAATTAGTAAAATTAAAAATAACAACCAATAGCCTAACGAAAAAATTAAAACCAAATTAGATTCCGTCCACACTGAACGATATTTTTTCACAATGACTTTTTGGCTAGTTACCGGTGTCGAGTCCAGTAAATAGAAAATATATTTATGATGACGATAGTTTTGAATACGATAAGCATTATTATTGTCTAACAAATCTTGGCTCAATAATTCATGAACTTGCTTTTGCAGAAGTGTCCGTGGTTGCTTTTGATCAGTGATAATCTGTAATTGATGATCATCAGCCCAGGAGGAAAAATATTTTTTACTGAGATCGCGTTTCAAAACCAAATAATCTTCTTTTAAAGCTGTAATATGATTAATTTGATCTTGTTTGTGAAATTGCACCATAATCAAAAGACAAAAACTATAAATCAGAACTCCTAAAATAGTCGTCCAAAAAATTGTCCGCCGTTGTCGTTTCATGTCAATCTCCTTAAATTGTTAGTCGATAGCCAAAACCACGAATCGTTTGTAAATATTGTGGTCGTTTAGGGTTTTGCTCAATTTTATCACGTAAATGGCTCACCTGAATATCAATTGCCCGCGAATCATGGAGATGCTCACTATTATCGTGCCACAGATGCTCCATTAACTGTTCACGAGTCAAAGTTCGATTAGCGTTACGATACAAATATTCAAATAATTTATACTCAGTTTTCGTTAACGCGACTGACTTTTGGTTAACCAAAACTTGAAAATTATCACGATCTAAAACAATCTCTTCAGTAGTATTTAAGGAGTTCTGACGCCGTAAAATAGCATTAATCCGGGCAATTAACTCTGACAAATTAAATGGCTTGGTAATATAATCATCTGCACCTAAATTCAGGCCTTGAACTTTCATTTGCGCGTCATCACGAGCAGTTAATAAAATAATGGGTAATAAATCACCTTGATGACGTAACTGTTCAATGACTTGTAAGCCATTAAAATTGGGTAACATTAAATCCAGTAGCATCAAATCAAAGTTTTCTGTAGCAACTTTTTGTAATGCCCGTTGCCCATCTGTCGCTGTTGTCACTGCAAAATCATTTTGCTCTAAGTTATACTTCAATAATTCAACAATCGCTCGTTCATCATCAACTACCAAAATTTTTTTCATAACTGATTTTCCTTTTAATCCTGACTACTCTGACCTAATTGCCATTGTAAATAAGCATTCATAAAGGGATCTAAATCACCGTCTAATACAGCTTGACCATTCCCAGTCTCATAATTAGTTCGATGATCTTTAACCATCGTGTAAGGATGGAAAACATACGATCTGATTTGTGATCCCCAACCAATTTCTAATTGTTCACCTTTTAAAGCGGCTTGTTTTTGAGCCTGCTGCTCCTGTTCTCGCTGATACAATTTGGCTCGTAACATATTCATTGCCGTTTCCCGATTTTGTAATTGTGAACGTTGGGCTTGCGAACTCGTTACAATTCCGGTTGGTAAATGGGTAATACGAACAGCTGAAGAAGTTTTATTAATATGTTGGCCCCCAGCTCCACTGGAACGAAAAACATCAATGCGCAAATCATCAGGATTAATTTCAACATTAATCGTTTGATCTAATTCCGGCATAATCTCTACCGAAGCAAATGAAGTGTGCCTGCGCCCCGCAGAATCAAAAGGCGAAATACGTACCAAACGATGAACTCCATGTTCGGAACGCAATAAACCGTAAGCATTGTGCCCATTAATTAATAAAGAAACACTTTTCAAACCAGCTTCATCACCGGCTTGATAGTCAGCAACTTCGATCGTAAAATCGTGCTGTTTAGCCCAACGTTCATACATTCTTAATAACATTGAACCCCAGTCTTGAGATTCAGTGCCGCCAGCTCCTGGATGAATTTCTAAAATAGCATTATGACTATCATACGGCTGATTTAACAACAATGTGGTTTCATAAGTTTGTAATTGCTGCTGTAATTGTTGCAAATCAACTACAGTATTGGTCCATAATTCTTGATCACTCGGATCTACTTGTAGTAACTCCACTGCAATCTGCAAATCCGCTAACTGCGAATTAAATTTCTGAAAATTATCGTACTTTTCTTTTAATTGATTAGTTTGACTAATCAATACTTGCGCTTGATTTTGATCCTGCCAAAAGCCGGGCTGCGCCATTTTATTTTCATTCAGAGCGATACTTTCTTGCAATTCATCTAAGTCAAAGAGACCCCCTAAATTGTTCAATTTTAGTTGCTGCTTGTTGTATACCATCTTTAATTTCTGAAATTTCCATAATTCTCCTCAATTTCTAAAAGAGCCAGGACAAAATTGTCCCGGCCACTTATATTTTCTAATAGCTGTCACTTTGACATAACGACTTAACGTTGGGCATTTTGGCGAATTTCTGCTTTCATAAATAACCGAGTTACATCGTATTCAATATCAGCAACCATGCTTTCAAACATCCGAAAACCTTCTTCTTGATATTCCACCAAAGGATTCATCTGTCCATAACCACGTAAACCAATTGATTGGCGTAACTGATCCATTTCATCAATGTGGTTGGTCCAATGCTCATCAACTACTCGTAAAATAACGACTTTTTGAAATTCTAACATTTGTTGTGGATCTTGAAGTTGCTGTTCTTTTTGCTGGTAATTATCCTGCACAAATTCTTTAAACATTTCATTCAATTCAGCAACCGATTTACCATCTAAGTCTGAGCGCTGTAATTGATTAGGACTGACCAAAACGGTGATAGCAAAATCATAAATCCCATCTAAATCCCAATCCTTTTGCTCTCCATAAGTTCGAGAATCAATGGCACTTTGAATAGTCCGCTGCATCATTGGTAACAAAACATCTTTTAAACTATTATCTTCAGTAATAACTTGCATCCGCTGTTTATAAATAACTTCACGTTGTTCGCGCATCACATCATCATACTGTAACGTATTTTTACGCGTATCATAGTTATTACCTTCAACCCGTTTTTGGGCAGATTCAACTTGACGCGTAATCATTCGACTTTGAATAATTGCATCGTCATCATCAATATTCATTGACTTCAAAAAGTTTTTAATCCGCTCAGAACCAAATCGCTTCATCAAATCATCTTCTAAAGACATATAAAAGATCGTTTCACCAGGGTCACCCTGTCTACCAGAACGTCCCCGTAACTGATTGTCAATTCTGCGTGATTCGTGCCGTTCAGTTCCAATAACACATAATCCACCAACTTCTTTGACGCCGGGTCCTAATTTAATATCAGTTCCCCGCCCAGCCATATTCGTAGCGATTGTTACCGCACCTTTTTGACCCGCACGGGAAATAATTTCAGCTTCTTTAGCATGATTTTTAGCATTCAAAACAGCATGCGGAATATTGGCTTTCGTCAATTGTTGGGACAAATATTCGGAAGTTTCAACTGCTACCGTCCCTACTAACAAAGGTTGTCCCTTAGCATGGCGTTTTTTGATATCTTCGATAACTGCTTTAAACTTATTTTTTAAAGTTGGATACAAAACATCAGGATAATCCACTCGAGCAATCGGCTTGTTCGTTGGAATTGTAATAACTTCCATGTTATAAATTTCCCGAAATTCTTCCTCTTCAGTTTTTGCGGTTCCTGTCATTCCGGATAATTTATCATACATTCTAAAAAAGTTTTGATAAGTGATATTGGCCATGGTTTTAGTTTCATCTTGAATAGGCACACCTTCTTTAGCTTCAATGGCTTGGTGTAATCCATCAGAAAACCGGCGGCCTTCCATTACCCGACCGGTAAAGGAATCCACAATCATAACTTTTTTATCAGCAACTACGTAATCTTTATCAAGTTCCATAATGTAGTTAGCCCGTAACGCTTGGTCAATATGATGATTTAACAAAGTATTATCAATATCATACAAATTCTTTAAAGCAAAAGTTCGTTCACCTTTTTTAATACCACTCTCAGTTAAACCAATCGTTTTCGTTGGCCAATCAATTTTATAATCGGCTTCATTTAATGATTTGACAAAACGATCAGCTCGTAGATAAAGTGCCGTTGATTGCTCCGCTTGACCGGAAATAATCAAGGGCGTTCTAGCTTCATCAATTAAAATTGAATCCACTTCATCGACAATCGCATAATTCAAAGGGCGTTGAACCATTTGTTCTTTATAAACCACCATATTATCACGTAAATAATCAAACCCTAACTCACTGTTAGTCGAATACGTGATATCACAATTATAAGCCGCACGTTTTTCTTCAGAATCCTTAGAATTTAAGTTTAAACCAACGCTTAAACCTAACCAATTATATAATTGTCCCATTTCTTCAGCATCACGTTGCGACAAATACTCGTTAACTGTAACAACATGAACACCCTTACCGGTCAAAGCATTTAAATAAACCGGTAATGTTGCCGTTAAAGTCTTACCTTCACCAGTTTTCATTTCTGCAATATTACCCTCATGTAAAGTAATACCACCAATTATTTGAACCCGAAAAGGATATAACCCCAAAACCCGTTTAGCAGCTTCTCTAGCAGTTGCAAAAGCTTCTGGTAATAAATCATCTAATGTCGTTTTTCCCTGGGCTAAAAGCTCTTGAAAAGCGGGCGTTTTAGCCTGTAATTCTTCATCCGAAAGTTTAGCGTATTCATCAGCGTAAGCTTCAACCTTATCGGCAATTTTGCCCATACGCTTGACTTCACGTTTATCACTTTCTACCCATTTTTTAATTGGATTTGTCATTTATTAAATCTCTCCTGTACTTTCAATCTGGTACATCTATAATATCTTATCATTTTCATAGCAATAATTAAACTCTAACTTAATTAACGAAAAAGGTGCTCGGAAGTTCAGATTCCGACCACCAATCAAAGCAAACATTAAAATCACATGATAGTACTACTCATCAGTTTCAATTAGACCATAACGACCATCATGCCGTTTGTAAACAATACTTGTACCATTAGTCTGAGCATCTTCAAAAACAAAAAAGTTATGTCCCAACATATCCATTTGTAAAACTGCTTCTTGCGCATCCATCGGCTTTAAGGACACCCGTTTTGTACGCACAATTGGTAAATCAGAGGTTTCCTCGACAACATCATCACTAGGACCAGTTAAATCAAAGTCTTTAATTCCCTTTTCCCGAGACTTACGATTAATCCGGGTTTTATATTTTCTAATTTGACGTTCCAACTTTTCAAAAACATCATCAATGCCCTTATACATATCTTTATCAGTTTTTTCCGCACGCAAAATCAAATAGGGTAACGGAATAGTAACTTCAACCTTTGAAGTTTTATTACTATAAACCTTTAAATTAACTCGAGCAATGGGATTATCAGCATCTTTAAAATATTTATTTAAATTATTTAACCGTTTATTAATATAATCCCGAATTGCATCTGTAACTTCAATATTTTCCCCACGAACATTAATTGTTAACATGAAGAACACCCCTTTCATCAATCTATTTGATCAATTATTTGGTTCAACTCCATTATAATTATTTTCCCGCTAAAAAGCCAATTATCTGGCCAAGGAAAATGAAGAAATTTCACCTTGAAAACCTGCTTGGCGTAAACAATCATATGCGTGTAAAATAGTTCTACCAGTTGTATAAATATCATCAACAATTAAAATTTGTTTTGCTTGTAAAATTGATTGATAGTCCCAATTAAAAGCTAGAAATTGTGGTGTTCTTAATCT
Organism: Bombilactobacillus sp. ESL1202; assembly: GCF_058107125.1. Classification (NCBI taxonomy): domain Bacteria; kingdom Bacillati; phylum Bacillota; class Bacilli; order Lactobacillales; family Lactobacillaceae; genus Bombilactobacillus; species Bombilactobacillus sp. ESL1202. The sequence goes on from NZ_CM176590.1 coordinate 387,954, forward strand.
TTCCGAGCGATTTTTTTGCGCTTGCGCCTGCTTAGTCGGCAATTTTACTAAAGCTGGTGTTAATGACACAACTTCTTGAAATAAACCGACTACTGGGTCAAATTGACGCTGCTGTAGATGTTCTTGAGAACTAGGAATATAAATCACAGGCGCTTGACAATGATGGAGTTTTTTCTTTAATAAATCTTGAAAACACAAACGTAATGCATAATCACCATAACGCTTATATCGTTTAAAATAATCATGCATTGCATCATTATATCTAAATAAGGCTTGATGTTTCAAATCTTGATAACCAAGTTGTTGCCATAATTGACAATCAGAACAAATTTTATTAGATCCCGGTTTAAAACATTTGGGACAAAATGGTGCCTGAATTAAAGTAAATTCTTGTAGACAACGTGAACAAATATTTTGCTGATCAATCAACTGTAATCCTAAAATTTGTAATGGTGTTAATTCAAACACAATCGGACTCTGGCACAGTAAACAGCGCTTAAGCATGATTTAAACGCTTAATCTGGTGAATAGCTTGCGCAATATTTTTAGTATAATGTTCCCCAAAAAACCAAACTTGATTATCACTATGTTCTGCACTGCGTCCCGCTCGTCCAGCAATTTGAACTAAAGCTTGCTGCGTAAAACGTTGGGAATCAGCATGCCAAACAATCACATCAATATTATTAAAGGTCACTCCTCTTTCCAAGACTGTTGTAGTCACTAAGGCCTGCCACTGCCCGTCACGAAAAGCTTGAACCTTACTTTGCCGAAAATTATCTTTAGCATGGACATAAGTTTGCTGTAAGTCAGGAAATTGTTGGTGCAACTTTTGTGAAAGGAATTCAGCTTGATGAATACTATCAACAAATAGTAAAAAACGTTGTTTGTTTTGAATTTGTCGTTGCAGTAACTGTCTTAACTGCCAATTAAACTTTTGTTTTGCATCTTTCAAGACAAAACAATATTTGGGCTCTGGTAAATCATGACCATGAAATCGACGACTCAAAACGCTATAAGATAAATGACCAGTTTTAATTTTGACCTGATATTCATGACTGGGAGTCGCCGTTAACGAGATGAAGGTATGTTGCGGTTTTAACGAATTTTTAACAGCCGTATGTAACATTGGATCATTGACATATGGATAAGAATCACATTCATCAAGGATCAATAGATCAAACGCCTGATAAAACTTTAACAATTGATGCACGGTACACACTAGTAATTGTGAATACGAATACTGATTTGCTCCTTGACCATGCAGTAAAGTTATCCCTACTGGACTAAAAGCTTGCTGTAAGCGTGGAAAAATTTCGTTACAGACATCAACCCGCGGTGCCACCCAAGCAATCCGTTCTCGCTTTAAAAGTGCCTGGCATAACATTGGAAACAACATTTCCGTTTTTCCACTACCTGTAACCGCCCACACCAAATGATCTTGTTGTTGTCGCTCTAATTGACACAATTTTTGAGCGATTTCATTTTGAGCTGGCGTCAATTGGCCCTGCCAAGTCATTGGTTGTTTAGGGGTAATAAAATGATTACTTTCTGGTACTGCTAATAGATAATCACGATTAGTTAAGCGGCCCAAAGCTAAACAAGCTGGACAATAATAGATATCGGTTGCTAAACTATATTTTTGACGATCATTGATTGTCTGACAACGTTGACAACAAAATCGTTTTGCATCAATTGATCGTAAAGCCGGTATTTTTCGTGCACTGGGATAATCTGGTCCGACAATTAATAAACGCCCTGACAATTGATCATTGTCCATCAAACTCGCCCCCTCAATCATTAATTACAATAAAAAGGAGAATTTCTTTGAAAAAAATCACATTAGCACAAGAAACCGCAAACGAAATTATTATTAAAAAATCAAGATTTATTACCACGGTTAAACGGGTGCAGACAGAAGCCGATGCGCAAAATTTTTTATTAGGTGTAAAAAAAAAGCACAACAAAGCTAATCATAACTGCAGTGCTTATATCATTGATGGACTACACCAGCATGCTAGCGATGATGGCGAGCCTAATGGTACAGCTGGCGTTCCCATGTTAGAGACATTACAAACACTGCAATTACAAAATACAATGGCCGTTGTCACCCGCTATTTTGGCGGCATTAAATTAGGCAGTGGCGGCTTGATTCGGGCTTATCGCAAAAGTGTTAGTGCGGCCATAAAAAAAGCTGGACGCGTTCAAATCGTCCAGCAACAACAAATTACTTTTCTTTTAACCTATAAACAGTTTGACCAAATCCAGCACTGGCTAAACCAGCAACCTGTAACTATTGCAAACACTAGTTACACTGACCAGGTTCAACTAACATTATTCATTGATCACAATTTAGTTGACCAATTTTTAACGGCCATTAACAACCAACTTAATGCTCAAGTTACTAGTCAATTAGGACCCTTGGCCCCGCGCGAAGTTCCGTATCCTTTTAATAAATAAAATATCATTTTATTCAAAATTAATCATCTTTTTTTAAATCATCTTTTTCCAAACGCTTAACTATTTTTTGAATAGCATGTAATAATGGCTGGCGATTTTCACCAACTAAACCAATGGATTCCACAAACAATTCTAGGCCAATTAATACCGCAATCGTTAATAAAACACTGCCCCAAAAAGATGAAACTGGATACAACAAAGCAATAAATGAAAAGACTAACGATAGCCCATAAATAACTAAAACTGTTTGCCGATGGCTTAATCCTAACTGCATCAAACGGTGATGTAAGTGATGGCGATCAGCCTGAGAAATTGGCTTATTATTTAAAAAGCGTCTGAGCATCGCATATACGGTATCACTAATTGGTACTCCTAGAATGACAATGGGAATCACTAAGGAAATAAACGTTACATTTTTCAAACCCTTTAGCGAAAAAACTGAAATCATAAAACCAATAAATAAAGCACCAGTATCACCTAAAAAAATCTTAGCTGGGTGAAAATTATGCGGTAAAAAGCCCATTAATGAGGCCACCATGGCAAAAATCCAAATGGTAATGTAAGTATTGCCAATTGTAGAAAAGAAATAGCCAATAACTCCCATCGTAAATAATGCGATGATGGAAACACCAGTAGCTAAACCATCTAATCCATCTATCAAATTAACGGCATTCGTAATGGCTAAAATCCAAAAAATAGTAACCGGTAAACTGAGCCACCCCAATTGAAATGATCCCACAAAAGGTAGCACCACATAAGTCATCTTAATACCTGCCAAGAAGTAAACTACCAATGCTGCAATCAAAATACCAAACATTTTTTTCATAGGTTTTAATTCACGAATATCATCAATTAATCCCGTTAAAAGAATAATACATTCAGCTAAAAACACACTAAATAACTCATGTGTAGGAAATTGTGCCCGTAATAAAACAAAGGTCGAAAAATTAAAAGCCAGAAAAATAGCTAATCCGCCGACCGTCGGCATTGGTTTTTTATTAATTCTGCGCGCATTAGGATTATCAACTGCACCTAATACCAAAGCCAATTTACGCACAAAAGGAGTGATTACTGCTGCAATAATCATTGTTAAAACTAATTTTACAATCACACTCAACATAGTTGGTAGCTACCCCTTTCACATACAAAGGAAATTATAATAGTTGCTCAACTTGAATACAACTTTTATTAGTGAATTTTTTCCTTAAAAAAAGCTTATGCCTTATTTAGCATAAGCAATTTTACGAGTTTCTCGAATGACCGTTACTTTAATATGTCCCGGATATTCTAATTCTTTTTCAATTTTATTGCGAATTTTGCGTGATAAAATCGTTGCTTGATTATCAGAAATTTGTTCAGGCTTAACCATAATCCGAATTTCACGTCCGGCTTGGATTGCATAACTATGATCAACGCCATCATAACTATCAGCTATATCTTCTAATTTTTCTAACCGATGGATATAATTCTCCATTGATTCTGAACGGGCTCCTGGACGTGCAGCAGAAATTGCATCTGCTGCTGCCACCAAGACCGCGATCATTGATTGTGGTTCTACATCACCATGATGAGAAGCAATTGTGTTAATCACTACTTTAGGTTCTTTGTACTTCGTCGTAATGTCAACACCAATTTCCACATGTGATCCTTCAATCTCATGATCTAATGCCTTACCAATATCATGTAATAATCCTGCTCGTCGCGCTAAAGTTTCATCTTCACCTAATTCAGCTGCCATTGTTCCTGCTAATTTTGATACCTCAATTGAATGATTGAGAACATTTTGTCCATAGCTAGTCCGAAAATTCAAACGACCAATAATCTTAATTAGATCAGGATTTATGCTATGAATGCCTAAATCATACACAGTTTGCTCACCTAATTCGCGAATTCTAGTATCCATTTCCTTGCGAGATTTATCAACCATTTCCTCAATTCGAGCGGGATGAATTCGACCATCTGAAATTAATTTCTCTAAAGATAGTCGAGCAATCTCACGCCGAATGGGATCAAATCCACTCAGAGCCACTGCTTGTGGTGTGTCATCAATAATCACATCAATACCTGTTAACGACTCTAAGGTGCGAATATTGCGACCCTCACGGCCAATAATCCGCCCTTTCATTTCTTCATTTGGAAGAGATACTGTCGTAACAGTCGTTTCCGAAACAGTATCAGCAGCACTTTGCTGAATAGCATCTACAATAATTTGTTTCGCACACTTATTGGCATCTTGCTTAGCTGATTCTTCACTACTGCGAATTAAACGTGCTTTTTCTTGAACTAAATGTTCGTCAACTTGCTTTAAAAGATAATCACGAGCCTGCTCATGAGTCATGGCTGCAATTTCTTCTAATTTAGTTTGTTGCTGAGTTAAGGTAGAAGAAACATCTTTAGTCTGTTGTTCTAATTGTTGTTCTGTAGTATCAATCTTTTGTTCACGCTTTTCTAAGGAATGTTCACGTTGATCCAGCGAATTATCCTTTCGATCCAAAGTTTCCTCTCGCTGCAACATGCGATTTTCTTGCCGTTGTAACTCTTTTCGGCGATCACGTAAATCATCTTCTTGTTCTTGACGATATTTGTGACTTTCCTCACGTGCTTCGACTAATGCCTCTTTTTTAGCAGCTTTCGCAGTTTTTTTAGCATCAGCTATGATTTGTCCTGCTGATTGCCCTGCTTGCTTTAAACTTTTTTCGTAGACATTTTTTCTAACCAAAAAACCAACTACAGTACCAATAATTAATAACCCCAGCGCGACTATTAGGGTTGTAAAAATAACCATAAAATCCCTCCAGCCACACTAATGACTTTGATGTTGAAATAAAGATGATTAATTCAAAAAATTTAAAAACTTGCTTTCAATTGAACAAGAACCCTTATTCCAACAACTTTTTATTTTATTGATACCTTTATAAAGCAATCAATTGAATCTGAAATCATTTTCCAACAAAAGTTAATATGTCATAAACTACATCAACACCAAAGTACTGATATTCTGAAAATAGATTAGGACAATAAGATTAAAGTTCGTATTCTATCGCCAATTAAACGAACATTAATTAATTATTGCGTTTCAAAAGTCAATGTTCCAGTTTTATCTTATTCAAACTAATAATATTGACATCCGTAAACGATTTTTCAACACCTTTAAAGAAATTTTTTATTTGATCAAGCTGCTTACAAATCAAGACTTCTTTACGATAAGAATTCATAGTTTTCTAGTCCTCCATCAGAAGCAATTCACGCGACTGGGACAATCAAACTAACACTCATATTTCATCTATAGTTACACGAACATTAATTCATTAATACGTTCAAGAAGTAAAAGCTGGCATCTAACTTGGCACTAAGCTTTTCAATGTTTATTATCATAGCCTCTTAAATTACGTTTCAAAAGATAGCAATCTAACTTAACAAAATTAAATCTTGTAAATCAAATTCCAACTTGGAAATTTAATCTGAACAATGTTCAACTGTTAAACGACTTTTATCTTAGCTCTTCTTGTTCACTTTCATTTCTAGTAAACAACAATAGCAATAAATTTAAGAGTAGCCGACACACAATAATTGTTTTTAAATTCTAAAATTGATTTCACTTGAAATAGATTACTTTGTGAACTACGTCGGTACTGATGTACCGAGCTTCTGGGGACAAGTAGTTTGTCTAATCTTTATAATACAAACTGGATAGTGACCACTTTATCTTACCAAGGCTTGTCCCAAGCCTAATTTTTTATTACTATTAGAACTCTTGGTTTTCAAGTTCCAACTTAAATGTTAACACATTTAAGTTTATAAGCAATTCATCACGTCCTTAAAAGGACGTGTTTCCTTGCTCGTTTTCAAAAATCAGGTACATATTAATATTATTGTTTATTGTGCAAACTGTCAACGAATGTTTACTTAATCTAATTAAAAAATTAAGTAATTAAAAAACCAACCGGCTCAATATCTCATCCAGTTGGCAAATACAGTTACAAACATTATTTATCTGTTAAATCTAAATCAGTTTTTACGACAGCTTTATTATTAGCATTGGAATTTTCTTTAACAGTGTTAGCATTATTAGATTTTTTTTCTTTACCATCGGTAACTTCACTGTCAGATTTAGCACTGGCATCCATTCCATAAGCTTGCCGCACTTTTTGCTTAACTTCTGCTTTCATATCAGGATGTTCATCCAAATATCCTTTAGCATTTTCACGTCCTTGACCAATCCGCTCATTTTGATAAGAGTACCAAGAACCGCTCTTATTAACTAGTTCTTTATCAACAGCCATGTCTAAAATTTCACCAGTCTGAGAAATTCCGTGACCATACATGATATCAACTATAGCCAACTTAAACGGTGGCGCAACTTTATTCTTAACCACTTTAATCTTAACTTTATTACCGATTACATCAGAGCCATCCTTAATTTGTTCGGAACGCCGAACTTCTAACCGAACAGTAGCATAAAATTTCAAAGCACGACCACCAGGTGTGGTTTCGGGATTTCCAAACATCACACCTACTTTTTCACGAATCTGGTTGATAAATAAAGCAATTGTTTTGGTCTTATTAATATTCCCCGACAATTTTCGCAAAGCCTGTGACATCATCCGCGCTTGCAAACCAACATGTGAGTCCCCCATCTCACCATCAATTTCAGCACGCGGAACTAATGCAGCTACTGAATCAATTACTAAAATGTCAATGGCTCCACTTTTAATCAACGCATCAGCAATTTCTAGTCCTTGTTCACCAGTATCTGGCTGTGATAAAAGTAAATTATCAATGTCAACCCCTAAAGCTTTTGCATATTCTGGATCCATTGCGTTTTCAGCATCAATATAAGCGGCAGTGCCACCATTTTTTTGGACTTCAGCGACAGCATGTAAAGCAACTGTAGTTTTTCCTGAGCTTTCGGGACCATATATTTCAACAATTCGGCCGCGCGGATAACCACCAATCCCTAAAGCATTATCTAACGCCAACGAACCACTGGAAACAGAAGAAATCTGGGTTTGCGGACTTTCTCCCAAACGCATAATTGCACCCTTACCAAAATCTTTTTCAATTTTTTTCAGTGCTTTATTAAGGGCTTCTTTGCGACCTTCTTTTTCGTCTTTGTTATCTTTAGCCACCTAAAATACCTCCATATCGAACACTTGTTCTACTCACTAATAATTATAACTGATCGTTGACCATAATAAAAGCTGCAACAACACTTTTCTGGCGAATAATTTGGCGTGAACCTTGAAAATTAAATTTCTGTGCTTTCACCAAAGTCGGTGTCTTAATCCCAATAAAAACTGTCCCCGGAATTTGTCCTTCCAAGTTATCAGGTCCAGCCACCCCGGTCAAACCAACACCAAAATCACTGCCAATAATCTCAGCACTTTGTTGAGCCATCTGCTGTGCTGTCCAAGAACTAACTACGCCAAATTTTTCTAATAATTGGTGATCAATTGCTAATAGTTTTGCTTTCATTGCCAATGAATAAGTTACAAAACCGCCTGCAAAGATTTGCGAAGCTCCAGGCACCTGCGCTAAAGTAGCTTGAAATAAACCTGCACTTAAACTTTCAGCAGCAGTAATAGTTCGCTGCTTTTGTTGCAGTTGATGAACAACCTGCACAATTAAATCTTGATAATTTGCCCAATCAAACTGGGTTGGGTTACCTTGCTTATTCCAAAAATCCGTCACCATATCAGTCATAAAAATCCCCCTCGTCAAGCAATTTTACCGCTTCAAATAATTTCTAAATTAAGCATTGAACTAAAAATTAACTTAGCATTATTTCAGTTTTTTCAGATTCAATCTATCATACTTTAATTACAAAATTAAACACGAAATAATTTTCAAAGTAGTAAAAACGCCCCTAAAATTATGGGACGTAGTAAATAAACTTTATTTAAAATCTGTATAAAATTGGCGATTCTGCCACAAGTAATCCCAAGCTGAATAAACCGTAAAAATCAAACAAATATAAAGCATAACTAAACCAAACGGAACATGCCAATAAGCAAAAATTGGATCTTTTAACAATAAGAATACAATGGCTAACATTTGCGTTGTGGTCTTAATTTTGCCAGGCATTTGTGCTGCCATCACTGATCCCCCCTGTTCAACAATCAAGAGCCGCAATGTAGTGATTAATAACTCCCGGCAAGCAATAATGGCTACTATCCAAGCGGGAGCTTGATGATTAGCTGCTAAATAAACAAAAGCGGTTAATACCAGCATTTTATCAGCCAGTGGATCCATATACTTGCCAAAATTCGTTACCAAATGGTGTTTGCGCGCAATTTTACCATCTGCTAAATCTGTAATTGAAGCAAAAACAAAGATAATTGTTGCAATTAAAGCTTCCCAAGTAATATTAGCTCCTAAAAAATTCAGTTGTCCCAAATTAAAATTGATGGACATAAAAATCATAAACACTGGGATTAAAACAATCCGCAATGACGTTAATTTATTGGGTAAGTTCATGTTATATCTACTCCTTAATTTCCATTGTATAAGTGTGCACTGTTCCGGTCTGGTTAGCGGGAATTGGGACAGTTTGATCATTAATAGAAACCTTGGTTACTAAAGCATTGCCCGTCTGCACTTGAAATTGTTTCAAATTGCTATCCAACTGAACACTTCTTTCTGAATTAGGATTTAAAGCTCCTTGCCAAATTGTTTGATTATTAGCCCGAACAGAAATCCAAGCCTGGGCAGAAGTCGTTTGTATCTTCACTTGGTGTTGATTTTGCTGAGACCAATTGTGAATGTCAAAATGATCAACGGTATTATCATTAGCCTTAATAGTTAAATTGTCAGTTTCCTTCTTATTAGCAGCAGGATGCTTTTTCTTAACAGTAGCTTTTTTAGGCTTAGATTTTTTATGAGTATCAGTTGTTTGTTCTACTTTTTGATTTGATGTGGGAATCGGATTAGAGTTTTGTTGATGAACTTTTGCAACCACCAAGCAAATTAAAATTACAATTATCAAAACCACAGTTAAAATCATTAATTGTGGCCAGTGTCTTTTTAAATTCAGGGCTAGAGATTCTTTTTTAACTGTTGGTTGTTGAGTCGGTTGTTCTTCAGGCTGAACTTTTGGAATTTCTGCTTGATATTCTTGAATTAATTCTTGACTATCTAATCCCACACTATCAGCATACTGCTTTACAAAAGCTCGAACATAAAAATCTCCCGGTAATTGATCAAAATTACCTTCTTCAATCGCCGTCAAATACCGTTTTTGAATTTTTGTAATTTTTTGCAGATCATCAATTGTATAGCCTTTTTCTAACCGAGCATCGCGTAATTTATTACCTAAGTCACTCATTACTAAACCACCATTATTATTTAAATTTGAAATCTTATCTTATTTTAGCCAACCACCAGTTACATACAACGTTTGACCAGTTAAATATTGTGCTTTGGGTGATAAAAGTGTCTGTACCCAATAACTCAAATCCTGTGGTTGAGCCATACGTCCCATTGGAATATCAGTAATCAATTGTTCTTTGGTCTCCGGTGTTAACATTTGATTCATTGGAGTTTGAACTGCCCCCGGAGCTATGACATTCACTGTTATTCCTAAGCTAGCAACCTCTTGGGCATACGCCCTAGCAAAAGCTGATAAAGCACCTTTAGTTGTACTATACATAACTTCTAAAGCACTGCCTTGAGCACCATAAACAGAACCAAATAAAATAATTCTGCCATTACCACTTTGTGCTAACTTGGACTGTAATTGTTGAATTAACCGTAATGGAAAAACAACATTAACTTGCAATATCTCTTGCATTTTTGCCAAACTAACTTGGTCAAATAACTGATAATTGGTAATTCCTTGTGCCGCAATTATTGCATCTAAGCTAAAGATATTATCAACTATTTGTGCTGTATTTTCAAGCTTATTGAAGTCTGCTGGTAAAATAAAAAAATCTTGTTTAGGAAATTTTTGATTCAAAATCACTTGTTGTTCTTGTAATTGTTTAATTTGTTGATTACCTTGCAGATATAATGACCATCCAGCTTGCGCCAAATCTTCAACAATTGCCTGACCAATGCCACCACTAGCGCCTAAAACCAAGGCCCACTTCATTTAATTCATCTCCGGTAATAAATAAGTAATTGTGGAATTGCTAAATTGAAAAACTTGTGGAACTAAATTTTTTAAAGCTGTTACAGAAATTTGATTAATTAAGGGCAACATTTGATCATAATTCAATCCATAAAACGCTAACTCCGCTGATTCCGTGGCTAAGTTTTCCATATAGTCTCCCGCAAATAAATAACTGCCTAAACTATCCGTTTGAACGACTTTTAGTGCTTTCTGCGTTAATTCTGACATAAATTCTTGGTTTAGTAAATAAGTTTGAAGTTGTTCTGCTAAAATTTGTGGCTGAGCAGTTTGTGCGCTAATTAAAATAAAAGCGTACTGTCGTTCAACAATTACACTATAACCAAAACTATCATCAATTAGTTGTTGTTGCTGTAATTGTTGACGCCACTGTGAAGTTTCTCCTAAAATTAATTCTAGCAATAATTCCAATTGATTTTGTAAAATAATCATCTGGGGTAAATCATATTGATCGGTAGCAATTCTAAAACCCAGCATTATTCGAGGTCGCTGTGTTTTAAAAGTAACTTTTTGCTCATTTTGAACGGGGAGCCACTGGGGTTGCATTCTCAAAGTTGGTTTGGCCAAACGGTGCGCAAAATCTTGAATCGCCGAATACGTAGTAAAAATGTTAGTTAGTTCCGTTTCTAATTGCACTGGATCAAGTGCTCCAGCTAAATAGATTTGCATATTTTTAGGAACATAATATTTTTGATAGGCAGCTAAGAGATTAGTAGCGTGAATCTGTGCAATTGAAGCCAAACTTCCAGCAATATCAGCAGCAATGGGATCTTGTGGATACAAATTTTTCAAAGTGGTTTGCTCCAACAGCCAATCGGGATTGTCAGCATACATTTGAATTTCTTGGGCAATAATTTTTTGTTCCTGGAAAATATTTTCTTCGGTAAAATAAGGCCGACTAATCAAGTCTAACAAAACTCCTAAATTCTCCGCCACGTGGTCGACAGTTTGAAAGAGATAAGCAGTTTTAGTATAACTAGTAAAAGCGTTGGAACTAGCACCAAACTTGGCAAAAGCCTGTGCACTATCAAATCCTGGTTTTGCAAATAACTTATGCTCCAAAAAATGAGCCGTACCAGCAACACTAGTTTGTTGCGCGTTAATTTTTGAATCAATAGAACCAAAATCGACCATCGCCAAAGCGTAAGTTTGATTAAAGTCTGGCTTAAGAATGGCCTTAATCGGTAACTGTAATGGATTATTAATGGTTTGAATGTTTAGAAGACTCATTAGTTATCACCTATTAGTTGGTATTGTGCTGCTAATTTCAAATTACGAGCTAGTTGTTGAACGTCACTGATTTTGACGGCCAAAATCAGCTGCTGATATTGTTGATCAGACCAGATAATCCGCTCATTTAAAGCCTTCATTAACAAACGATCCGTTTGCCGAACAATACTATCAGAATCAATTAACCGCTGTGTAATTAATGCTACTTTGGCATGTTGTAATAATTGTTCATTGTCTTGACTGCTTAATTGCTCAATTTGCTGTTCGAGTAAGTGAATTAATTGGTCAATTTGTGCTGCCGAAACTCCAGCTTGAATGGTTACAATTCGCTCTAAAACATTAACTGAACTATAAATTGAATAAGCTAAACCATTTTTTTCACGAACATTTTGAAAAAGTAACGACTGATCATCACCGCCAAGCATCATGTTCAGGACTTGCCAAACTGCAGCAGAAAAATTGTCAGGTCCCTGATATGCTACCGCCACTTGACTTTGCTGAATGGCTTCATGTTTTTGAACAATTGGTGGCTGTTCACTAATTTTAATTAAACTAGCAGTATCTAGCTGGTCATTTTCCCGGTCAGTACCTAAAAAATTCAATTGCTGGAGCCAATTAGTTAACAATTTCTCTGGCGGCATCCCTACTAAAGTAATAATTAAACGTTCATGTTGCGTTAATTCAAAATATTGTTTGGCCACTTGGCTCGCCGTGATTTGTTGCAATTGTTGTGACGACCCAAAAGCTGGTATTTGCAAATTACTTGGTGCCAATAATTGTTTCAGTGCTAATCTAGTCCGCAACTCATAATTATCCTGTAAAGATTGATATAAGTTAGCTAAATTAATTGTTTCCTGTGCAAAAGCGGTAGTGGCAAATGATTGTTGTTGCGCATCTAAATTAGGAGCCGCAATTAAATCTAGTAATAAAGCTAACGCTGGTTCAAAAAGTGCTTTCGTTTGAAAAGCTTTGGGTGCCGTTAAAGACAATGACAAAATATTTAAATTTTGAAAAATCGTCGTGCGCCCATTAATTTCAGCACCATATAGTAAGGCTAACTGTTCTGCTAATTTAGCTTGTGTTGGATAATGCTGGCTGGAACGTTGCAATAAATTAGCTAATAAATGTCGCGTAGTGGTCAAAGAACGCCGTTGGGGCGCAATAAAATTAAATTCACACCGAAAAACTTGAAATTTATCAATGGGCCACCACCATAATTCAACTCCAGATTGTACTTGGATCATTTTGGGTTCAATCATTTTTTCTAATATCCTCAATTTCTGGTCGCTCAATTAAAACTTTCCGTGACTTGGAACCTTGAGCTGGACCAACAATTCCTCTGGCTTCCATCGCATCAACTAGACGGGCAGCGCGATTATAACCAATTTGAAACCGACGCTGTAACATCGAAACACTAGCCTTTTGTTCGCGTGCCACTAATTCAACCGCCGCTTGCCAATATTCATCATCAACTTGTTGACTCGGTGCAGTTTTAGCATCACTCGGCAACAATTGTTCATCATAGTTAGCACTTTGTTGTTGTTTAACAAAAGCCACGACTTTTTCAACCTCACTAGTTGAAACATAAGCCCCTTGAATCCGCGTTGGCTTGGCTTGCCCAATTGGCGCAAATAACATATCACCACGGCCTAATAACTTTTCGGCACCGGGTGAATCTAAAATTGTCCGTGAATCAATGTTACTGGATACTGCAAAGGCCATTCGTGAAGGAATATTAGCCTTAATCAAACCAGTAATAACATCCACTGAAGGACGTTGAGTAGCTAAAATTAGATGCATACCTGCTGCTCGCGCTTTTTGAGCCAAACGCACGATAGAATTTTCTACTTCCCGTCCCGCAACCATCATTAAATCTGACAATTCATCAACCACAATAATAATGTAGGGTAGTTTAGCTTTGACAGGTTGTTGTTGATCTTGATTATTTTGTTCTACTGCCTGATTATATTCTTCAATTTTACGATAACCGGTTTTTTCAAATAATTGATAGCGACGTTCCATTTCTTGAACTGCTTTTTGCAGGGCACTATTAGCCTTTTTGGCATCAGTAACCACCGGGATTAACAAATGTGGAATGCCATTATACATACTGAGTTCGACCATTTTCGGATCAATCAAAATCATTTTAACTTCTTGCGGACGAGCTTGCATTAATAAACCAGTAATAATGGTATTAATAGCAACGGATTTTCCACTTCCGGTTGAGCCAGCAATTAATAAATGTGGTAATTGTGCTAAGTCACACATGGCAATTTGCCCATAGACATCCTTACCTAACGGTACCATTAAACTGGCCTTGGGATGTGGCGGTTGATTTTCAATAATCTCGCGAAAGCTAACCATTGATGGATGCTGATTAGGTACTTCAATGCCAATGTAGGGTTTACCAGGGATGGGAGCTTCAATTCGCAAATCTTTAGCCGCTAAAGCTAAGGCTAAATCATCTGCCAAATTAACAATTTTACTAACTTTAACCCCCACTGCTGGTTGAATTTCATACTTGGTAACGGTTGGTCCCAAAGTGGCTTTTTTGACTTCAACTTCCACTCCAAAACTCGCCAAAGTTTGCTTTAATTTTTTTCGATTTTGTTCAATCAGTTCGTATTCAGGAGATTGATCAGTCGGTGGTATCTGCTTTAAAAGTGAAGTACTGGGCAATTGATAATCATCATTTAAGGATGCACTAATAACCGGCGGGTCAATTTCTGCTGGTGCTTTGGGCGGTTGTGGCGTCTCAATTTGAAAATCATCTTCTTCTGGCTTTTTGGTCACTGGTTGTTCTGGTTTTGTTGATTCTTGCATTATTTTAAGTTGTTTGACAGTTTTTTTAGCTGTCTGTTTGACAGGCTGCTGTTGATAGGCATCTTTTAAGTAATTACCCAACCAAACAAAAAATTGCACTACTTTTTGGGCCACTAAAACTACTTGTGCAAATTGTACATTAAAAATCATTAAGCAACCACTAATAACTAGTACGTCAGACAACAAATAGGCCCCTACCGCTGAAAATAAAGTTTCTAAAATCGTTAGTAACCAAGCGCCCAGCATGCCGCCACCAACACTCGTTGCTACTTGATTGACCGCAAAATCTTCTTTTAAAATTCGCCAAGTTATTCTAGAAAAATCACTGCTTAATTGTAGCTGTTTAAATAGTGCAGCGTGCATTAACGTCAATAAACCACAACTCAAAAAAATAATTCCCCACAGTCGTTTCCAACCTAAACGCGGAATTTTCCCCAAAATAAACATGCTCAAACCCAAGATGGTCAACAATACTGCAGCAATTTGGAAGCCATTACCTACTATCATTCGATACAAGTTGGCTAAAAAACGCCCTACTAATCCTAATTTAAAATCAGCTAAAACAGAAATTAAAACTAGGACCAACCCCACCAAATTAAGCACATGATCATTATTTTTTGACTTAGTTTTTTTGGTCTGTTTAGAGCGAGTTTTAGAGCTTCTTTTTTGTGCCATAAGTACTCCTTTCTTTTGATTAACTTTAGATTTGTTTACCTAAAGAAAAACCACCATCAATCGGGATTGTTGCTCCGTAAATATATTTGGAAGCACAACTAGCTAAGAATAAGGTCAACTCTGCAATTTCTTGGGGCTGAGCGTAACGGCCAATAACCGTTTGAGCCGCCACTTTTTGCGCTGTTTCGTCAGCAAAATCACTAGCCGTCATCGCTGTTTGTACCGCGCCGGGAGCAATACAATTGGCACGAATTTGAAAACGACCGTAATCAAAATTCAATTGCTTGGTATAACCAATGATCGCATGTTTACTAGTGGTATAGGCTGCTCCTCCACCACTAGCCATCAAACCAGCAATAGAAGCCATATTAATAATTGATAATGGCCGTTGATGCGCTAAGTTTTGTGCAATTACCGCGTTGCAAATCAAATACATACTTTGTAAATTAGTTGTTAAAACCTGCTGCCATAAAGTTAATGAAGTCTGTAACGAGGGCGCATATTGGTCTAAAATTCCCGCGGTATTACACACAATATCCAATACTGGCAAAGTGGTTAATAGCTTTTGTAATTCAGAAACTTGCGTGACATCTATTTGTTCAAACTGGAAATTACGATCAGTAAAGTCCGGTACTGCTTGATCCAGGCCGATCACCTGACAACCTTGGGCCAATAAGAGTTGACATTGACTTTGGCCAATCCCACTAGCACAGCCTGATACTAAAGCAACTTTTTGTTTTAAATCGGGATAAATCGCACTCACGAAACAATCATCCAATCTGTAGCTAAAATATCACAATCCGTTGGTTGAAAAACGGATAGTGCTGGTGTTTCTGTTGTCTTAATCAGAAAATACGGCGAGACCGCCTCTCCTTGATAAGTGGGATTGACAGCTAAAAAGATATATTCCTCACTTCCCTGCCAATTTTGACGAATCACTTTTTGTCCCTGCTTTAAAGCGGTCAAAGCTTGTTCAAATGTCATTTAATTTCTCCTTTATTAAAATCAATTCGTAAAGTTAATAAATTAATAATGAGCGCACCTAAAATCATCGAAATAATTTCCCCAATTGCAACACTTCCCCAAGTTAGCCAAAAAGGTGCCTGACTAACTAAGTGTAATTCTAAGGCCACTAACGCCGTTCCAGGGATTTGCATCAGCGTTGCCAACAAATATTTAAACCCTTTATTTTGCACGCGGTGACCAAAATACCAAGTTAAACTAGTTCCTAAAAAGGTCCCAGCCGTGCCAAAAAAAATATCAATAATTCCCAACGGTGAAAACATATTTGTTATAGCACAACCAATTGTTAAAGCCAAAATGTACCGTTTGTTAAAAGCGGCTAAATGATTAAACAATTCAGCTAAGCGAATTTGAACCGCGCCAAAACTCCATGGTGCTAAGACCAAAGAAATTACCACGTATAATCCAGCAGCAATTCCGGGAAACGTCCAATCTTTTAATTTATTCATTTTTCTTCATCCTTAGTTTTTTTTAATGGGATTTCGCGAACCATCACTATTTATGATATTAAAAAAGTAGTCCCAGTACCAGCTCTGTTCACTACTTTTTTCGGATAATTTATTTTATTTTATTATTTTTTTAAAGTTTTCAGCAAAAAGAGCAAGCTTTGCGGACGTAATTGCCAAATTAGTCCGCTGTAAATCATCATGCCACCAATAACTTCGAGCAATAACGTTCCTAAATTAAAAGGCAATTTAAGATGTAATGGATAAATCACCAGAAACATGATGATCCCCGCCACAAAAAACTTCCAACAATCTCCAAATAATTCACGTAACGATACAAATGAATGAACTGCTGCTAATTCATAAAGTAAAATTCCTAATTCAGCTAAAACTGTTGTCCAGACTGCCCCAATTTGCCCCCAGTATTTGACTAACAAAGGATTTAAAATCAAGCTAATGAAAGCTCCGACCAAGATTGCTCTAGTATAAGTTGCCGTCTGATTAGTTGGAATTAGATATTGATTGCCTAAAACATTTTCCCAGGCAATAATTACAATAATGATGACTTCCACAAACATCAATTCCACCACTGCTTGATAAGCTCGACCCAAGAAAAAAGGAATAAATTTAGTTGCAATAGCAGCTAAACCAAACATAATTGGCACCGATAAGAAACTAATGGCATTAAAAAGTAAACACAAGTAGCGTTTAATTTTAGCCTGATCACCGTGAGCATACATTTGGGCAATATGAGGCAACATGACAGTGCCTGTCGCTGTGACAATTGCCAATGCCAAGCGAACAATACGATCAGCATAGTCAAACATGCCCGCTGCAGTCACGGATATTAAAACACCTAAAATGGTTTTATTTAACGAAGTATATAAAGAGACCGAAATCTGCGGAATGAAAAACAATAACGCTTGCTTCAAATGTTTACCAAATTTCAATGGATCAGCGGGCCAATGAAGATATTTTTTTAAATAAGTAAACATCGATAAATTGCCTAACAATTGAGAACCAGAGGTAATTAGGATATAGAGATTCACATCAGTTTTCGCTTTAACTAACAGAAAAATCAGGCCTAGCGAACACAATTTCACAATAAAATTCCGCATCACCGTGACTTTAAAATTTTCGAGTCCCATGAAAAACCAGGAAATATCAAATGCGGTGGCAATAATTAACAGTGATTGTGCTAGATAAGCAGTCAAGTATTGATGCTGGAACCACAATAAACTGCTAAAACAGAGTAGCGCTATTAAAGTCGTTCCTAGACGTAAAATAAAAATTTCCCAAAAAGTTTGCGCCAACTGCCGGGGATTTTGCCGCTGATAAGCCACTTCCCGATTGCCATAAACCGAAATACCCAAAGCTGCTAACAAAACAAAATACTGCGTATTCGAAGCCGTAAAAGCAGCAATGCCCGAACCTTTCGTACCTAAGGTTCGAGCAATATACGGCATCGTCACCAAAGGAATTAACAAGACAAATACTTGATAAATAACATTGTATAAATAATTTTTCAGCAACTGCATTAATTATCAATCTCCAAAATAATTGCTACTTTTCAAAACCAGATTTGACTGGAAATTTTTGTTGTAAAAGCAAAGGCAACTGTCGTTGAACTGTCAATAATTGTGAAGTAGTTAGCGCTACATCATTCAAACAAACTGTTTTGTAACGTTGATTATTAATCATTTTTTTAATCAAGGTTAGATCATTGAGTGTTACATACTTACCAAAATGATAACTACGTGGCAGAAACTGACCGGTACATAACTGCCAATAGCGAACCAACCAAATAGTGATATCTTGATTTGAACGAAATTTATGCTGACTAGTTTGTACAAATTGCGCGGTAAATTGGTGGGCTAACTTTTGCAAAACACTTTTTTTCAAAGCTAACGGAATGTGAAAATCCATAAAACCACTAAATTTAGTATATGGCAACAAAAACAAAGTTCTGAGATTATATGAACCATAGCGCCAATTAAAAAATTTGGACCAATATTTGTGGACTACAGATTTTTGAGTGAATTGCGAATTAACTAATTTGATGTTATTTGCCATCATACTTTCAATACCGTCAATTTCAGGACAAATTGGTGATAAAGCAGCCGTATCTCGGGGTAAGCCCTGAAGAAAAAAATCTTCTGGCATCACCGGCTGAGTTAGTAAAGTGTCATCATTAAATAAAATAAAATTTTCCGATAATTCAGTTAACCGAAACAAATTTAATTCAATCACATTGGAATTAAAAGTCGGTAAATACTGTTCTGGGATGTATTCACGATGATCCACGACTCTTAATTGCGGGTGCTTAGTTGTTAACCAGATCGGAATTTGTTGATCAGTGATTAAAAAAATCGTGCGCAGCCACGGAGCAAACTGCGCTATCGATCGTAAAACATACTTTAACGTGTCAAAATCACGATAACGAGCAGCTCCATTAATGACTGTATCGGCTTGAGCCTGATAATGTTTTTTCTTGGCCAGCCATTTTGGATCAGCATCATTAACCCAAGTAATGACAGCATCAATATCGGACTTTGGTTGCATTAGTCTTGCAGGCTCCTTTCCAGGATTGAGAATCTTTCATGAACCAGATTAATAAAATAATATTATACTGAAAATAATTTAAACGTGATTCCATTAAGCCCATTAAGCAAAAAATCAAAATTAAGATTAATAATTGCCGATTAGTCTGTTGCGCTAATTTTTTAATCAGACAACTCAAATATCCTAAAAATAATGCTGTGGCAATGATCCCCGTCCGCACAAGCATGGAGTAATAAGAATTATCAATCACATTGCGCGTCAAACTTTGATAACTACCACTGCCAGCCGGAATAAACTGACCCCAGATTTTGAACGGATAGGATTGGGCCACAGAATTCATATAAACTAACCGATTAGATAACAGACTATTCAATTGCCAATAAAGATTACTACTGGAAAATTTCAAAATTACCATGACTGAGATAAGTGCTAAAAACCAAGGAATAATACTTAACAAAATTATTTTTAATTGTCCCAAAAACCGTTGGGGATTTCTGAAATGCATCCACAGATTAGTGATCAATAGTAGTAATAAACCGAACTCGGAAGTACGTGAATTAACTAATAAGAAATCTAGCACTAAGGCCAACAGGGTCACGCCATTAGTTAAAACTGGATGCTTCTTGCCATAAAGATAGTAAAGCTCACCAATTAACACGACTAACATTTGTCCCAGAGTATTGGGGTGATCAAAGCCAAAAGAAGAACGCATCCCCATTCCTTGGCGAGTAACTAACAAACTCGGAATTAGTTTGAGTAAAGAGGCTAAAATAATTAAACTAACTGCAATTAAACGCCACCAAAAATCAACTCGGAAAAATTGCTTTAAATCAATCTGTTGCGCACTAAAGATCAGAATTACTAACGTAATAAAGACAATGGTATGGGATTGCCAAGAGACAACGACCGCTACGAACATTGTTACCACTAATTGGAAAATTTCAGCTAACGAATACGTCCGCCAAATTAAAAAAGGACTAAAAGCCACTAAAGAAATAACAAAAAAAGGAAACTGTAATTGATCATCTAAACCTAAATTACTGGTTAATAAAACCAGATAACTGAAGATATAAATCCCATAAATTAGTAACCAGAGTTGATTTTTGGCTTCTTGATGCATATATTAACCTTCTCTTTCAATCTTTTGAATTTTGCGTTGTCCATTTTAATTTTAGTAGTTATTTCATCAATAAGCACCACTGTTGGCCATTAATAATTCGCTTTAGTCCTAAAACACAATAATTACTGATAAAGAGCGACAAACTGACGTTGAAATTGCTCAACTTGATTTAAAGCATGCCCTTTTTGATAAGCAGCCTGTGCTTTTTGTTGGTAAAGTTGGGCAGAGTCTAACAAAGTAGCAATTTCTCTCACAAAGTCGGGCGTTGTTTGTACTAATGCCCCACAAGTTGCATCAACCAAATCAACTAACCCCCCTACTGGTGTAGCAACTACTGGTTTAGCTAGTAACAGACCTTCTAAAGCGGCCAAACCAAAGCCTTCATAAGCCGAAGGAACCACTAGGATTTTAGCAGCTTGCAAATAACGGTATTGATCCTGCCGAAAGCCAAGCAGGGTGACATTGTCAGTCAATTGTTCTTGCTTAATTAACTGTTGAAGTTGGCTCTCTAGTGGCCCTGTTCCTAAAATCGCTCCCTGAATCTGCGGATAGGTTTTCTTCAACTCAGCGATGATGTGAATAAATTTTTGCGGCTGCTTCTCTGCTACTAAACGGCCAATAAATAAACAATCAAATTGAACATTCAGCGGCGGCAAACGTAGCTGTTTGGTTATTACAGTTTCATTGATTACATTAGCAATCACTTGAAACTTTTTGGCAATTAATGCTTGAAAAAAATACTCCTTTAAAATTGCCGCTGATACACCAATAATTTGATCATAAAACAAACTACTACCTGCATATAAGACTGAACGTAAAGTAATTTTTTTCATGCGGGAATCATTACTGTGAAGCTGCGAAATAATTTGAATTTGATGTTGATGACAATAATGAGCATTCAGCGCCAACAACAGACTAGCCACCACATCATGGCCTTGAACAATATCGGGCTGATATTGGCGAATAACTTGACGAACAGTGCGTGCAGTTAAGCGCGAAACCGTAATGTGTTGGACTCCATATTGAGTCAAGTAATCATCAATTGGTCCGGCTGGTGAGACATAAAAATGCTGATAATTAGGCACTAAAGTGCAAATATTAAGAACCGTACTTTCTAAACCACTAAAAATATTAGTACGCACAAAATGCAAAACTTTTTTCAAGATAAACACCTCAAGAGTTATACAAGCGGCGATAATTAGCTACCATCTGTTCCAAGCTATAATGATTAATTACCCGTTTTTGGGCTTGTTTGGCATAGACTGGAGCTTGTGTCAACAAACAGTTTAAAGCAACCACGGCTTGCGGTAAATCATTCACCAGTAAACCACTTTTTTGATTGTGAATTACTTCCCGATTGCCACTAATATTACTCACCAAACAAGCATTTTGACAATACATGGCTTCTAGTAAAGATAAAGATAGTCCTTCCCATTTTGATAATAAAATAAAGATTTGCGTTTGTTTTAAAATTTGAATAATTTCTTGATGATCTAACCAGCCTAAAACGCGCAAATTGGGTGCGGTCAATTGTTGGCGCATAGGACCATCACCTAACCATAAGAATTGTTGCTGAGGAAATTGCTGTGCTAATTGATTGACTAAAAGGGGATTTTTTTGTTCATCAATCCGCCCCACTGTCACAATCGCTTTGTTATATTTAGCATGTGCTACTTGAATTTGATCAATGGCTGCTAGATCAATACCGTTTTTGACATAGGTAACATTGGTTGTAACTCGTTTGGCCTGTTGGTATTCACTGTAACCCACCGCAATCGTTTGAACTCGGTGACGCCAGCCTAAAATTTTTTCTGCCCACCAATAAAGATTGAAATCGTAATGAGATTGCTTGGGTTTTAGAAAACTATACCCGTGTGGCGTATAAAAAACTTTGGTCACTGACTTAAAAGGCAATAACCGCCCTAAAAAACCAGCTTTAGATGAATTAAGATGCACAATATCGGGATTAATTTGCTTCAACCAAAATTTCAATTCACGATAAGCTAAAAAGTCGGTTTTCAAATTGAGAGCACGCTGAAAATTTTTGATTTCAATCAATTGAACACGTTTATCAAAATAATTGGTCACTTGCGCTGGTGTTTGAGCTCGCCGCCCATAAAGGATAGTAATCTGATAGTCCTGAGCTAAAGCGGAAGTTAATTCCTGTAAAAAGGAAAAAACACCGCCACCAAAGGATTCTACAATGTAAACAATTTGCTTCATAGTTAATAAGCTCCAGTATGTTTAACTACACTGACAATACTTTTAAAAAAGATCTTAACATCAAAATACCAATTGGCATTTTCAACATAATATAATTCCACTTCACAGCGTTTGGGATAGCCAATATTACTACGACCTGAGGCCTGCCAATAACCTAGAGCCCCGGGACGAACAGATAATAAGTTTTGAATGCGCTGAGGAGTCTGATAATTGCGCAATTCTGCCAGCACTAATGGGCGAGGACCAATTAAGCTCATCTCCCCCTTCAAAATATTCCAAAATTGAGGTAACTCATCTAACGACCATTTTCTTAAAAGCGCCCCAATTTTAGTAATGCGCGGATCTTGATCCACTGGTAATTTGTAATCATTGGCAACATACATTTGGTATAAGTGCGGATCTTTTTCTAAAACTTTTTCGGCGTTCACCACCATCGTGCGAAACTTATAAATTTTAAAAGGACAACCATTTTTCCCAATGCGTTCTTGTTGATAAAACAAAGGGCCAGCATTATTAGACACTAAATAAAGTGTTTTTAACAAACAGCCCATGATTACTACCAATAATAGTCCAATCGCCGCTATCACAATATCAAAAAGTCGTTTATTAATTAGATAAACGCGTTGAACAAATTTAATGTTTCTAACCCCTACTTGAAAAGGCAGTTCATGTAACACTTGTTCAGAAACTTGATTAACTTTAATTTGTCGACAATCTGCGATAACAATCCCTCCTTGAGACTTAAAAAAATTAACAAAAAAATAAAGTACAATTCCAAGTTAGAATGAGAAAATTTCCCCCTGCTATCCCACCTCATCATCGTGCTCTAGATTATTAAAACTAGGTTTTAATAAGTAAATCTTAATAATGGTTATAAACAACGCCCAAAATCGGGCTTTGCCCTAAATTTAACGTCGTTTGTGCCTGTATCACAGCTTGCTTTTTTGTTACTCCCGGTTGGACAACTAACAAGGTACCAGTGAGCTGCTGTGCTAAAAGAGCCGTTGCTGCCGTTTTAAGCAGAGCTGCAGTATCAAAAATCACTAAATCGAATTGTGCTTCTAATTGTTCAACCACGGACTGAACTTTTTTCGGATTTAATAACCCAGCTAAAGATTCTTGCACGCCTCGCGGCATAAAACTAAGATTTTCAATCTTCGTAGGCTTGAACACCGTGGCTAAAGCTTGTGATTTAGTTAGTAAGTCACTAAGACCCAAAGAATTAGTAGCTTGAAATGTAACAGTCAGTGCTGGTTGTTGCCAATTAGCATCCACTAATAAAACCTTTTGCCCTGTCTGGGCAAACATAATCGCTAAATTAGCTGCTACAGTGGATTTACCTTCATGTCCCCGTGGGGAAGTTACCATCAGCGAATGTAGCTTTTTATCAAGATTCAACAATTGCAAATTAGCTTGCAATTGCCGTAACTGTTGTGCTGCTAGCGACTGTGGTTGATATAAACTAATTAAACTGATGGGACGAATTTTATTTGCTTTTCGTTTAAAAATCATTCAGCTCCCCCTGATCATGTAAATTATCTTGAACTATTAATGATTGACTATTAATTGAAGTTTTGAATTGTTTAGGTGAAACTTGCTTAATCCGCCCAATAACTGGTAAATCTAATCTTTGTTGAACAAATTGTTCATCGCGAACTGTTTTATCAGTCAACTCAATGACAAAGCCTAAGAATAAGCCCACAACTAGTCCCAATAAGGTACTTAGACCAATCACCATTAATGTGAAGTTTTCCCGCGACTGAAATACCGTCTTCGCTGGATAAATAATTGAAAGCTTATTAAGGTTCAAATAACGCTGAACGTTTTTCTTAAATGTTTGTGCGGTCACTTCAGCAATCTGCTTGGCTGTCTTTTTGTTGGAATCTGTCACTTTGAGATTAAAGATTAACGAATTAGGTGTTTGCTGAACTTTAATCGCCTTTTTTAATTGTTGACTATTGCGATCAATGCCCAGCTCTTCTAAACGCTGTGCTGTTTGCTTTAAAACTACATCTCCCGTCACGAATTCCTTATAAGTGTTGATTAATTGCAAATTATCACTAACATCATTATTCAATTTCGAAGTTTGATGTGACACAGAGGCCACGATTTGAATACGTGATTGATACTGGGGTTTAATAAAAAACAAACTTAATAAGATCGCAATCACTAGTCCTAAAACGCCGCAACCAATTAAAACGGGCCATCGTCTTTTGATAACAGTACTAAGTTGCGTTCGTTCAATATTTTGTTCCAAAAAATCACTTCCTACTTTTGTCTTATTGTCAAAAATTATTATTTCATAACAAAAAACAGCAAAATATTTATTATGAATAACATTACTGTTTCAATAATTGACAAATTTTAAATCAAATTCATAATCTAACAATTAACGAACAAATCAAAATCAACTTATTGAATTTAGACTAAAATTTTAATATTTATGAATGATAATGTCAAATTCAAAGCTCAAGCTTTAATTTTTTTATCAATTATCTGTTTAAACAAATTTTTATTTAGCTTATTTCTCTTGTTTATTAAAATAAGTCAATTTAGTTTTAATTATCATGGTCGAAACTGTTGAAGTTACTGTATCAATAAGTCTAATTTAAATAAAAAATGAAAGTTGCAACAATTTCAACTTCCATTTTTTAATTTAGAGATTACTGTTATTAAGAGATCGATAAAATAAGATTAAGGCTTGTATTTTATCGTAAGTTAAACGAACATTAATCCATTATTGCGTTCCAAAAGATAATAAAGAATTTGATGTAACACCAACTGTAACATTTTAGTTTTTCAGCTAAACGTGTTACAATTTATGTAGATCGAAGTTGATGCGGGAACATCAACTTCTCATAAGGCTGCTAAGAGTGGCTTATAAAAATTTTTCTTTTATAGTCCCTGCTAAGCTTTGAAGCTAAGTAGGGACTTTGTACTTAAGATCTTATTTTCGAAGATCTTTGATGATTTTGGCAATAACTTTTGCTGCCTGTGCAACAAAATAAATTGTTTTAAAAATCAAACAAAGATGTCCGAGAATGATCCAGAACAAAGCTTTACTCCTTTCTTCAGAATGTGATTTGTTATAGTTTTTACACCATAAGCCTCACGCTCCCTTCAAAAGAAGCCACTAGCTTAGCTTTTGCCTTATGTACATAGTTAGTATAACATTTTTGAAATACACTTTTTAAGATAATTTTAATTATTAAAAAAAGAAAGTCTTCTTTTTAAGGAAAACTTTCTTTTATTTTGTTTTAAATACTTTAACATCTTTAATTTAATTCAATTTAACATCCATATCTCTAACCCAATCATTATCACCAACTTGATAATAACGATGACCATTAACAGTCAAGATTTGATCGAAGTTCCAAGTGGCTTGGCGAGTTAAATGTTTATCCATGGAACGACTTAAGAAACCAATTTGTGGTTGATAATGATAAATTGGTGCCACTTGTTCTTTCAAGCTTAAGGTTCCGGTTTGCGGCTTAGTAACAATTGCGGTCGTCATGACCGTAACATCAAGGGCACGCACATATTGGTGTGGTGCTACTTGATAATAAACTTGTCCGTCAGCTAATGTTTCTTGGGCATTGACTAACCACTGTGTGCCTGTTGGCAATTGTTGCTTCAGTGCAGCACCTTGATCACTATACACGGTGATGAAGTCTTGACCAGCAGTCGGTTGCACGGTAATTACCCCATCAATGATTTGGCGTTTACCAATCTTGGTGTAATTGACATCATCAGCTTTAACATACTCATTAGCCCCTACGCGATAATACATCGTGCCATCATTTTGCGTGTAGATATAGTCAACTTTCCAATCGGTATTGGCGGCTAAAACTTGTTCTAACTGGTGACCTTGTTGATCATACAAGTGAATGAAACCACCCGTGACATCGGGTTTAACAATCGCAATGCCCGGATTGCGTACCGTATGACTTTGACTCAAGCCACCACCTAAATTATCAGCTAAGTTGACACTTCCCGTGCCCACTAAACTATTAATGCGTTGAATGCAATCATGTTGGGCTTGGTTAACGGCTGCGACACTCGTTGCTTGTTGCACTTGGTCAATGCCCGCACTTTCAGCATGCCGCACCGCAAAGATGCGATCTTGACGTTTATCGGCGTCTAAACTCGAATTGTTTTCTAAGTTCTTGACGGCTTGATCAGCTGCTTGATGAATGGCATTAATGGAAACCGCACTAGCTTGCGCTACTTGAGCTTTAACCACTTCATTGGTAATTTGGTTCTCACCGTCGGCTTCCGCAGCGTGAGCAGCATCAACACCTTGACTTTGATCAATTTGGTCTTTGGCAGCTTGATAAGCCGCATCAACCTTTTGTTGAGTGTCGTCTTTTTGTTCAGGTGTTAAGTCAGTTAAATCGTTCAACTGATCCGTGGTATCTTGATAATGTTGCTCTAAAGTAGTCAAACTATCATCTTTAGCTTTCGTCACTTGAACCACTTGTTGCATGTTTTCAATTCCGGTTTGTTTGTGCGGATCAACTTCTGACAAGTTAGCTTCAGTAATGCTGCCTTGCGCTGCTTGATAAGCGGTCTCCAACAAACCATTCAAACTGCCAATTTGATCTTGGTAATGCGTTAAACCATTAATCTTCACTTGTTCTTCTTGATAGGTTTGCTTTAAGGCTTGCATCGCTTGGTTCTTGTGGTTAATCAAATTCTTAGTGTCATTTAATTGCGTAGTTCCAGTTTGTTGAACCTGATCCACACCACTTTGATCTGTTGCCGCTAAGATTTGATCAATGGCTGCTGTTGCTTGTTGATTAATCTGACTCTGCAAAGCCGTTTGTTGCTCTTCATTCAAAGCTTCGGCAGCATTATAAGCTTGTTGGGCTTGTTTTTGCGTTTGCTTAATCTGTTGCACTGCCTGGGCTTTTTGTTGCGCCAAAGTAACTTGTTGTTTCATTTGCTCAATAGTTTGTTGTTGTTCACCAGCAACGTTGGCAGCGGTCGTTTCCTGTTTAATTTGGCCTAAACCAGTCTCATAAGCGTTTTTAACTTGTTGTTGTAATTGGTTAACTTGGTCACTACTTAAGTTACCACCTTGCGCTAAACTACCTAATTCTTGTTGCTCACGATTTAACTCATCATCCAAGGCATTCCAAGCGGCATTTTGTTGTTGCTTTAAGTCCGTTACTTGCTCAATATTTTCCACACCATCTTTAGCCGCTTGGTTAATATCAGCGGCCGAACTAGCTTGATTGATAACCGCAATCGCCTGTGTTTTTTGCGTTTGCACGTCTTGTTTCAAGTTGTCTTGGTCAGACTTATAATGATTTAAGCCCGCAATCACCTCATTGGCGGCCGTTACTGCTTGATCAACTTTTTGCATGGCTGTATTGATCGTATTAGCTAAGTCTAACGTTGGTTGCAACTTCTGTTTTTCTTGATTGAGCCAGCTTTCAGTAA
The DNA here is from genome assembly GCF_058107125.1 of Bombilactobacillus sp. ESL1202. Classification (NCBI taxonomy): domain Bacteria; kingdom Bacillati; phylum Bacillota; class Bacilli; order Lactobacillales; family Lactobacillaceae; genus Bombilactobacillus; species Bombilactobacillus sp. ESL1202. The sequence continues at coordinate 416,086 of NZ_CM176590.1, forward strand.
CGTCGGTGGTGTCATTTAAATCATTTAACATCGCTGTTTGTTCGGTTGTAACTTGCTCTAACAAGTTGTTAACTTGATCGGCGGTTAAGTGTCCGCCCTTATCAGTGCCTAAACCTTGAATTTGTTGCTTGGCGGCATTGACTGCTTGATTAATACTTGCTTGTAATTTCTGCTTCTGTTTAGCAGTTGTTACTAACTGATCTAAAGCGTTGTTTTGTTGACTGGCGGCAGTGGTGACATCTTGCGCCGTCTTACTGGAATCTTGTTGCGCCGTTTCAATGGCACTCACACCATTAGTTGCTGCTTGGTCAGCTTGGTGTTGTAATTGATCAATTTGATCTGAGTCTAACTTGTTGTCGCCTTGACCTAAGTCGTTAATCTTTTGCTTATTAGTAGCTAATTGCTGCGCTAAAGCCACAATTGCTTGAATGGCGGCAGTCCCTTTATTAAAGGCCGTAGTTTCGGTGTTACTATCTTGCATACCGGTTAAAGCCGTGTTAGCAGCGGTATTGACTTGATTTAAGAAAGCAGTTTGTTGCTCAGCACTAATATTCGCTAAACCAGTTAAATCGTTGTTGGCTTGCCCTAAAGTCGTAGCTAAACTCGTTAAGTCCGTAATAACTTGCGTCTTGACTTGAGTAGCCTCAACGCTCGTTGCTGCTTTGATTTTAGTAGTTAAATCAGTTTGAGCTTGATCTAATTGCTCTTTAAATTGCGTCTTTTGCGCAGCCGTCAAACCAGCTGTGGTTTCAAGCTGATTCTTAGCGGTGGTAATTTGTGTCTGCAAGGCTGTTAAGGCCTCATTTTGAGCCTGCGGTAACTTCAATAACTTATTAATAGCTGTGGCACCGTCACTCGCTACTTTATTAAGATTAGTCGTTGCATCAGCTTTAGTAATTTGTTCAACAATCTTAGCTTGTTGCTCACTAACTTGTTGCTTCAAGCCAGCTTGTTGGTCAGTCAATTGATCCAATTGACCAATAGCAGTATTAGCGGCAGTAACAGCTGCGTTAACCACACCCATAGCCGTATTCATATTATCAGCTAAATCCGTTACCGGCTTAAAGTTCTTCGTTTCTTGATCAGTTAACCAACCTTCTGGCAAATCAGTGGCGTTTTGTAAGTTAGTTTCAATCGTTGTCTTCGCTGCATCTAACTGAGCTAATAACTTGCCAACTTGTTGAGCTTCATCAGTTGGCGTCGTACCACCCGTTAAGTTATGACCAGTTGTACCTAACTCTTTAATGTGATTGACTGCAGTATTGTAGTCACTTTGTAACTGTTGCATAATTGTGGCTTTTTGGGTGATTGTTTCTTTAATCTTATTTAAAGCAGTAACCCCTGCTTGCCCTTTAGTTTGAGCAGTAGTTGAATCTTTAGTACCCAAAACATCATTGACAGCCTGATTATAAGTGTTTGTAATTTCATCAGTGAAACTTGTCTTTTGATCATGGCTTAACTCGGTCGCATTACTTAAAGCTGTTTCCACATCTTGTTTAGCAGTGGCTAACGCCCCTAATTGCGTGTTTTGTTCTTTTAAGGTTGCCAACAAGTCGCGGACATTAGATTGCGCTAAGGAACTAACAGATTCTATCGTGCCTTTGTCTGCAGCTTTAATCCTATCAACTTCAGTATCGTATTGGTCTTTCAACTTCTTCAAAGCCGCAGTTAAGTTATCACCAAAGTTATTACCCGCAGCACCATTTAAGTCATTCACACCATTGTTATAAATGGTTTCCAGATCATCCCAAGCCGTTGCTTGGTCTTGTACTAACGCAATTACACCCTCAATGTTTGTCTTTTCAGCAGTAGTTTGCGCCGACATGTTGGCAGTAGTTGCATCTCTTAAATCAGCTTGGGCGGTTTGATAAGCTTGCTCTAAAGCCATTGTTAATTGATTACCAGCAACTAACTCATCATGATGGTGTAAATTACTCAAAGCATCCTTGGCGGTTTGATAAGCGGCTTCTACTGTTTGCATAGCCGTATTCATAGCCTGAGCTTTAGTCACAACATCAGTTAAGGAACTTGGTTCTTGGGTACTATCAAAGCCTGGTTTAGCAGCATCTGTTTTAACTTGTTCATAAGCACTAGCTAAATCAGCTAATAACTTACCAACTTGCGTACTGGTATCAGTTGAATCAGCAGCACCAGTTAAATAACTGTCTTCATTATGACTACTTGCAGCTAACTTATTAATATTATCCTTAGCAGTATTATACCAACCAGCTACTGTACTTAAATTACCGGATAAGTTTTTCGCCGCTGTAACAATCGCATCAATTGCATCTTTACCATCACTTAAAGCTGTATTAGCCGCAGTAACACTATCAGCATTCTCAATATTCTGATTTGCTGTCGTTTGGGCGCCATCAGTGGTATTGGTAATTTGATCTTGATACTTTTGAATGTCAGCTGGTTGTAAGGTTTCATTCAACTTACCGATTGTGTCAATTGCAGCTTGCGCATAGCTATCTAATTGGCTTTGATTATCAGCTTTATGTTCCGCCAATTGCGCTTGATCAACCACTTGTTGTAACGCCGTTTCACCGGTGGTTTCCGCACCATCAGTACCATTGGTAATAGCTGTCACTGCATTGTTATAAGCTGTCTTAACTTGGCCTTGATATGAACCCTGTTGCTCTGTACTTAAATGACTTAGTTTATCAGCAGTTGTCGCTGCTTGAGCTGTTTGGTAAGCAGTTTGTAACTTACCCATGGCTGTATTCATGGCTGTTGCTTTAGCAGTTACATCCGTTAGCTTCTGTTTTTCCGTTTCTAAGTTAAAATCGGCACTAGGATTTTCTAGATCATTCAAAACTCCATTATAAGCTGTCTCTAAATCAGCTAATAACTTACCAACTTGCGTACTGGTATCAGTTGAATCAACAGCACCAGTTAAATAACCACCTTGATTATTACTTGCAGCTAACTGATTAATATTATCCTTAGCAGTATTATACCAACCAGCTACTGTACTTAAATTACCGGATAAACCTTGTGCGGCAGTAACAATCGCAGCAATTGCTTTTTCTCCAGCTGTTAAAGCACCATCAGCAGTTTCAATACTACCAGCATTCTCAATATTATGATTTGCTGTCGTTTGGACACCATTAGTTGGATTAGTGATTTGTCCCTTATAATCAGTAATCTGGTCTTGAGAAAGTGAAGTCTGCTGTTCTAAAGTTGTTAAAGCAACTTGCGCATAATCAGCTAATTGCGCTTGATCAACAACTTTTTGTAAAGCTAACTCACCATCAGTCTCAGCATTATCTTGGCGCTTCGAAACGTTTTGCGCCGCTTGATAATAAGCTGTTTGTAATGAAGTTAAATAATCTTGTTGATTAGTAATATTAGTCAAACCATTAATGGTCTGTTGCACATCATTATTCTTCGCCGTTAAAGCTTGCATGTCAGCATCAATTGCTTGCGCTAAGTCCACTACATCTGCAATCTTTTGCTTTTCCTTAGCTTGAAAATCAGAATCCAGCGCATTTTCACTATTATTAATATCAGCAGTTAATTGTTCTAACGTCGGTAATTGATCCAGCAATTTTTGAATTTGATTAGGTTGATTCGAATCTTGCGGATTATATCCCAATAAATTGTGTAAACCATCAGTTTCTTGACCATTAATTTGGTTCTGCGCCGCAGTTAATAGATTCTGTAATTCAGTTAAGAAACTTGATTTATTATCATCAGCAGTTTGCGCAGTCGTTAAAATTTGATCCAGCTTAGCTTTAGCACCACCATGACCATCTGTTCCTTGATAAGCAGTTGTTACCTCGTCCACATTAGTAGCTGCCGTAATGTTAGCTTGACCATTAGCTTGTGCACCGGTTTGTGGATCAGTAATCTGAGCTTGATACTTCTGTTTTTCCTTAGCACTTAAATGATTCAAATTATTAATTTGATTAAACACATCTGTTGCATGATCTTGAAGTTGACCACTGGCTAAGCCTTGAGCAATTCCTAATAGTTCAGTCTTTTCAATATCAGTTACATCAGTTGTTGTCGTATCAATAGTAATATTATTTAACCCAGTTGTCGCTGGTTTAAAAGCCTGATCAACTTGATCAAGGTAATCTGATTTGTTATCCAAGTGCTGCAAGTCATTAATTGTATTAGTTGCTGCATCATGTTGAGCCTGTAACTCACCCATGGCCGTATTCATGGCATCAGCCAAATCAGTAATCTTAGTAACTTTGGCTTTTTCGTTAGTCTTCCAATCATCTGTTAAACCAGCAACATCAATATTACCTAAATCATTAGTAATGTCTTTTTTAACTTGATCTAATAAATTAAATAGTTTTCCGACTTGTTGCGTCTGATCACTAGTATCACTTTGACCTGTTAAATTGTTTAATTCTTGGATGTGTTGTTTAGCTGCCTCAATCCAGCCAGCCAAACCATTATCAGTATTGTCAGTTAGGAAATCATTGTTAGCATTTGATACTCCCTTGGCCGCAGCCACAATTGCTTCAATCTTACCTTTAGCTCCATCAGTTCCATCAAAAGCTGCTGCTGCTCCTTGCACATCAGTAGCGGCATTAATTGCTGCTTGACCATTAGCTTGTGCACCAGTATCTGTATTAATAATTTCGTCTATATAACCATTAACTTGGTCTTGACTTAAAGCACCACCCTTGTCTGTACTTAAGGCATTCAAGTCTTCCTGAGCCTTATTAACGCAATCTTGCAATTGAGCAGTAGCTAAGCCTTTAGCTAAATCAACCAACCCCTCATCCACAACTTTTTGTCTAGCTTCAGAAGTCGTTTTTTGTCGATAGTCGGTAATAATAGCTTGTACCTTTTGATCAACTTGATCTAAGGCTGTGTTAACTTCATCGGCACTTAAATGTCCATTCTCATTGTTATCTGAACCTAAATCAGTAATAGCTTGATTGGTCTCACTTAACTTTTGCGCTAAATTAACTAGTGCTGTTAAGTCGTTTTCACCATTTTGTTCAGCGGTATCAACATCAGTACTATTCTGCGCGGCTTTAATTTGTTGCACAGCAGCTTCATAAGCCACATTAGTTAAACATTTACTGCCATCAGTCCCATCTTGATTAAAATAATTAACCTGTGCACTAGTTAAATGCCCATTCTGATCCGCGCCTAAATTATTAATATCATTGACCGCACCATTAATATCAGAACCATTACCATTTAGATGGTCTTTGAGTTGATTAATGGCATCATTTTGTGCTTGTGGTAAAGCCATAACGTCAGCCATAGCATCTAAACCATCTTGCTTAGCAGTGCCAATGTCAGTAATTGAAGTAGCGTTATTAACATTAGACACAGCAGTATTATATTCAGTTCTTAAAGAAGTAATTAAATCGTTCGTATTATCCAGATTAGTGGCCATACCTGTTAAATCTGATTTATCTTGATTAAATTGAGCTCCTAAAGCTGAGAGTGCGCTTTGAGCTTCTTGATATACTGCTAGAGTAGATGTATCCAAGTCATAAACTGGACTATCTTGAAAATCCTTTTCCGCCGTTAAAACTAAATGATCACCAGCTTGTAAGGTACCACTCGGAATAGTAAAACTAAAGTTACCATCAGCATCAGAATGAGTAATGTACAAAGGCCCACGCCAATTATCACCACTCTCAACTAAGTTAGCATTATTCGGAAAATCCAGTAACTGATCATCACGTTTAATTTGAACCCGAATATTGGCATTAGCAGAATCAGTTTTACCATTTACTTTATTATCACTAACTGATATCTGAATGGAATTATCCACAAAACTGACTGTACTATTATCTAAATCTGTACCGAAGTGTTTACCAGAAAAGGCATTTCCTTCAAGTAAAGTTTTAATTGCTTCTTCATCTGCTTTTGAGGATCCTACAATATCACTATTATTTACATCATTTGGATCTAAATTAATCGGTTGAACAATTCCACTAATTAACTTTAATTTTAACTTCTTCAATATATGAGTATTAGATTGACTGTCAATAAACTTAACGTTATTAAAATTAAACTCTCCTGTACCGTGAAGTAATTTAGCTCCAGAGGAATTAGCTGCATCTAATACAAAAGAAACTGGATTATTGATTGTCATTGTTCCCCAATCAGCAATCATAAATGGTGTATTAGTAGAATCAGTAGAAATATTCAGACTTCCTTCATCAATCTTAAAATTATTGTGAAAGTTAATTGCACAAAAGTCAGCTAAGTTACCCATACCTACACAATTAATCCGTAAAGTTCCATCCTTATTAATATTAAAGTTACCACTACCTAAAATTAAGACTGTATTTGGTAAGCTTCCACTAGTTTTAATATTAAGGACGGCATTTTGATTGATATTAATGGTTCCCTGATAACTTAAAGCAGTAATATAATTATCTGCTGTTTTTTGAATATTAATATTCAGTTTTGAACTATCGTCTAATGTCAACGTACTGGTAGCATCAATATCAAAGATATGCGTATTAGTTGTGTCAGTATTAGCATTAATCGTCACATTAGCATTTGCATTTAATTCAACTGATGAACCACGAACCCAAAAGGCCATTTGATCTGTTTCAGTTTTTGATAGATTAAAGGTAACTTGCGCACCATCTTCAAAAATCAACTTTGAACCTGTGGTTAAAGCTATAATGATGAGATTTGTAGTCGATTCATTCTGTACCTCATGATCAATTGGTGAGGTATAAGATGAAACTCCATAAATTTGTGAAGTACCCAAAAGATGATACGTGTGATTTTTGGAATCGGTCGATTCAGTAAATAAGCTAATACCATAAGCAATAACATTATTGATATATACATCCGCACCATCGTTGTTAATGTTGATAATATATGCTGTAGAATAGATAATTAAATTGTTTATTCTCAGGATACCTGGTGCAGACAGACCAGAATCATTGCCATGACACCGTAATTCCAAAATATGTGGTGCTTCAGGAGAGTCACTTTCAATTGTCAAATCTGAACTAGTAGCGACTAATTTACCAGTTAAATTTACAATCATATCCTTGGCAATGATAATTTTCTTGGTACTAGAAGCTTTGTAAGCCGCGATAAATTCTTCTGCTTTCGTAACCGTTACTACCCCTTCACCATCAAGATTGGCAATACCCGGCTTGGTCGTTTCATCATCATTATGTACTACATCTGAATTATTATCAGTATCAGTACTATTAGGTTGTTCTAATTGATCAGTATTATGATTCGTTAAATCTGGCTGGGTTGTGGCACTATTGTTAGGATTATGATTATTATTAATAGTATTATTGCTATCGCTTACATTAGAATCATTTATTGAATTGATCGTACTATTTTCGTCAGTACCATCCTCTACTCGCTGTTGATTATTATTTGTGCTATTTACGCTGCTATCTGCAGTATTGTCGATTGTCGATTGTCGATTGTCGATTGTCGATTGTCGATTGTCGATTGTCGATTGTTACTGCCATTTATTTCACTGGGATCGGTTGTCTGAATTTCTTCTCCTGGTGCGGCTTGATCAACCTTGCCTTGATCATTAACTTCATCCGCTTTAGTGGTCGTTTTATTAGCCGTTAACCACAATGTCGATGAGAATAAGGTCACACCCATGGTTGCTAACAATCTTTTACTTCGATGCATTTTTATCCGCTCCTTTAATCGTCTAAAACATTTACGTTTTTTGGAAATGATTTTGATTATGTTCAGCTTGAATTCGATACCTTTTTTATCAAATAATAAGCAATTAATAATCTTGGTCTCTCATATATTTCATATTATAATTGGTTAATTAGTGATAAATCAAACACTATTTGGCAAAAAACTCTCGAAAAAGCCCATTGTGATTTATACATCACAAAAAATGACCGTTTCATTTTTTCACATACTTGTAATAAAGCTTATTTTCATCACATTTATCCTTGTGAACGATTTTTTCAAAAAAAGCAAAAATCTAAATGTTAAGTTTTTCTTAAGATTCTTAAGTTTTTATTAAGTTCCAACACTAGTGTTGGATTAATGACCATTTTTTAAGTCCATCAAAAAAGACTAACTGCGTTTTAAATCTGTCAGTTAGTCTTAAATTTTATTTTTATATCATGATGTATTACTGGTTAATTTCCAACCAGCAATTTGGTTCTCAACTTCTTTTTAGGATCTATAAACTTTATTTTTCACCTACAGTTAATCGCAATTAAATGGCTAATTAAACTTGATTAATCATTATTTTTATCTTCAGCAAACTCTTTGGGTGAATAAAAGCGGCGATTATCTAAACCAAAGACCCGTTCACTAAATTGTCCCGGTTGAACTTTTTGTTCGGCTTTCGTAATCATGTTAATCGTCGCATCTAATTCATCCAAATCATGTAAAATTTCTGCTTCTAACAATTGTGGCCGCTTAGCGGAACCATACTCTAATAAACCATGATGAGCAATAATCATGTGCCGTAATAAAATCACATCTTCAGCTTGTGCATCTAACTTTAATTGCTGACAAGCTTCCACAATTTCAGCATCCATAATCACTAAATGACCTAACAAATTACCTTCTAAAGTATATTGAATATTAACAGCACCACTCAATTCTCGAGTTTTACCTAAATCATGTAAAATCGTTCCAGAAATTAATAAAGAACGGTTAACTTGCGGGTATTGTTGACAAACATGATTGGCTAGTCTAGCAATACTAATTGTATGAAAAGCCAAACCTCCAGCATAATCATGGTGATTAGACTTAGCTGCGGGAAATTCAAAAAAACTCTCTTGATGTTGATTAATCAAATAACGCACAATACGATTCCAATGCGGTTGTGTAATTTGTAAAATTAATTCATTAATTTGATCTTGTAATTGCTCTTTATTTAAAGGTGCATGTTGTGTAAATTCTGCCACCGAATATTGATTGGGTGCAGCTAATTTCAAGCTTTCAATTTTAACTTGTAATGAATTACGATAAGTGTCACACTGCCCCGTCAATATAGCAATACTGCCGGCTACAAAGCTGTGAGCATCTTCATCACTAGCTTGCCAATATTTCCCCGGTAATTTTCCAGAAGCATCCGCAAAAACTAAATCTAAAAACTGTTTGCCATTTTTAGCTGTCCGCACTTGCATTTGTTCAATTAAAACCGGTAATTCAAACTTATCACCACTGTGTAAATTACTTAAGTTTTTTGTCAAAATTATCACTTCCTGAATTTAATTTAAACCATTCGTGAAATTTAAAAAAAGTGAGACTATTTTGATCTCACTTTTTAATTATTAGCTATTATAAACATCTGCAATTGGTTTAGAAATAATTTTAGTCAACTCTTCCATCATGGCATTAATTTTCCGCTCTTGATCCATTAATTTTTGAACCGAATCAAACTTAGCTAATTGACCAGATAATGTCTGTAATTCCTGCAATTCATCGTCCGTAATTTCTTGATTATTCATTTGTTTTTGCTGTAATTTTTCTTGCATTTCTTGCATTTGTTGAAACATTTGGTAAGCCATCGGATCAGCCTTCATTTGATTAAAAACTGCTTGCAATCCCATAACTTCTTCAGATTGACGTAAATCTTTCTCTAATTGATTGGCGGTATCATAAATATTAACCATTATTTAATATCTCCTTATTATTGACCCCATTGGCCTTTTATTTGATTATACCATTGACTAACACTTTGTTTGGCATTATTAAAATTATTTATTGTATCCTGTACCTTATTGCGCAAATTATCACTAAATTTCTGAGTCCAGTTAGGATTTGAATGATGTTGTTTTTGCTCCTGTACCATTTTAGCCGCATCTTTAACTTGAAATTCGGTATTCTTCGTTGCTGGTAAAATATTAGTCATCTCGTTTTTAAACAGTGGCGCTACGCCTTGTTCGCTACCTTCTTGTAAGAAGTGTTGGCGATCAGTTTGATCAAATCCTACCCAAGTAGCCACGACAATATCAGGGGTATAACCAACAATCCATTGATCCTTAGTCCCATTGCCATAATCTTGTGGTACTTCAGTTGAACCCGTTTTACCAGCAATTTGATAACCAGCTGGTTTAGCTGCGACCCCTGTGCCCTGATCAAAAACATTTAACATCAAACTGGTTAATGTTTGCGCCGTTTTTTTACTCATAATTGGTTTCGGAGCTGCTTGCTCATTTTGACCAACCACTGCCCCAGTAGCATCTACAATCTTCGTAATAAAATGCGTACTAGCTAATTTTCCGTCATTGGCAAATGCTGTATAAGCGCGAGCCATTTGATATGGTGTGACTCCTGTTTGTAAGCCGCCTAAAGCTAACGCCAAGTTTTGATCACTCTTAGCCACTTTAATGCCAAAGTTTTCTACCGACTGGACTCCTTTTTTAACGCCAATTTTATCTAATAAAGCAACGGCCGGCACATTCTCACTATTACTCAAAGCTTGATATAACGGTAATTCATTGGTATAAGAGCCATCGGCATTCGTCGGTGTATAATGATTTTGCCCAAAACTAGTTACTTGATTGGGTAATGGCGAATCAATTTTATAACCGGATTCAATCGCTGGTGTATAAACAGCTAACGGTTTGATCGTTGAACCTGGTTGCCGTTTCATTTGGGTTGCTCGATTTAACTCCCGAAACACATGTTGGCCGCGACCACCAACCACAGCACTAACTCCACCAGTTTTCGGATCTAAAGCAATCGAAGCTCCTTGCGCCAAAGTTTGATCACCAGCACTTTGGGGAAAGAGATTATCGTTATCAAAGCTTGCCTGCATTTTTTGCTGCACTGTTTGATCTAAACTAGTATAAATAGTGTAACCCTTATTCAGAATTTGATCTTCACTTAAATGATAGCGACTTTCAGCTTCCGAAATCACCGCATCAAAATATGAAGGATAGCGATAACCACTCTGTTTTTGGTAACCATCATCTAAATTTAAAGCCGAGTGTTGATTGGTTTTTGCCGCTTTCTTTGTCAAAGTCTTATTGGTAACCATCAAATTCAAAATTAAATTGCGCCGAGCTCTAGAATTATCGGGATGTCGATAGGGATCATAAAAACTCGGATTACGTAACATCGCTGCTAGTGTAGCGGCTTGCGCCGGTGTTAAATCAGCCGCGTTTTGGGCAAAATATTTTTTCGAAGCATCTTCAACGCCCCACACACCATTACCAAAATAAGCATTATTCAAATACATGGATAATATATCTTGCTTACTATACACTCGATTAATTTCTACAGCCAAGAAAAATTCTTCCGCTTTGCGGGTTAAAGTTTGCTTTTGCGTTAATAAAGCATTTTTTGCCAATTGTTGGGTTAAAGTACTACCACCACCAACAATTTGGTGATGTAATAATAATCCCAGCGCCGAACGAGCATATCCTTTTATACTAAAACCATGATTTGTCCAGAAAGTCCGGTCTTCCGTCGCAATTACTGCATTTTGCATATTTTTCGAAATGCGATTTAAACTCACATAGGTTCCTTTTTGCGAATACAAAGAACCGGCTTTTTGATTATCAACATCCATAATTTTAGTCGTCGTTTGTAAAGAAGCTTTTAAATGACTAACATTAGCAGTTTTAGCTTTAAATGTTAAAATGGTACTAAAAACTAAGAAAAGCGTCATGATAATTAAAATTAACCAGCGGATTAAATGGAATCGTTTAATCAAATAATGGCAGCTTTGTACAATTTTAGTCAAGCACCGTTTAAAAAAAGCTGGCCAATCAAATTGCTCATTATGTTTCATAATTTAATATCCCTCAAAAAATAATTTTTCAATCTGGAGTAAACTATTGATTCTTGAACGTCATTTAATTTTACAACATGCACCCAAAACTTTCACGGTTCGCCAATTACTAAAGCAATGGTACTTGCCAAGAAAATGGCAACATGAATTGCGGGTCAACCGTTCACTATTTATTAACCGTCATTATCGTTCTTTCAATCAATTGGTTCAGAATGGCGAACAAATTGATTTAGCTTTTAACACTGATATTAAACCCCAACAATACCGACCAACCCCCTTAAATAACTGTCCCATTATTTATCAAGATCATGATTTAGTCGTCGTTAATAAACCCGCGGGCATGAAAACTCATCCTAATCAACCATTGGAAACTCAAACCTTATTTAATCATTTGACCGCTACTTTGCCAAGGCAGCCTTTAATGCTTCATCGTTTAGATATGTTAACCAGTGGTTTAATTATGATCGGTCAAAATCCACTAGTTGTTCCCATTATTGAACGGCAATTAGCTTTAAAACAACTGCAAAGAATTTACGTAGCAGTCACATCCTATCATCCCCAACTACCAAATTCTGGGGTCATTAATGCTGCGATTGGTCGTGATCCATCAGATCAGCGCAAACGCCGAATTGATCCTCATGGTCAATCTGCCACTACTCAATACCAAATTTTACAGCATAACCATCACTGGGCGCTAGTCCAATTGAAATTACAAACTGGGCGGACTCACCAAATACGCGTTCATTTAAAAGCATTAGGTATGCCGATTTTAGGCGATCCATTATACGGCAATGTTTCCGCTTCACGCTTATATTTACATGCGTATCAATTAACCTATCAAATACCGTTTGACTGGCAATTTAAAACTATCACCACCCAGATTCCGCCCAATTTTTTAACTCTAACGCAATAATTATTTTTAAAATAAAAAAACCTTGGCAAGCTATTATCTTATTTCTTCAAGTAAAACTGAACAAATAGTATTTGCCAAAGATTTTTTCGTAATTATTAATTAAATTCTACATCTCATCGGGAGCTTGAACACCTAATAAATCTAATGCGGCTGCCAAAACCGTTGCTACTGCTTGTACCAAGTTTAATCGTGCTTGCAACTGGTCATCATCCACCAACACTTTAGTATGTGCGTAATAATGATTGAAGGATTTAGCCAATTTCAAAGCGTACTTGGCAATCACTGAGGGTTCTTTTTGTTGAGCGGCTTGTTGAATAACTTGAGGGAAATTAGCTAGGTCAATTACAATTTCCCAAGCTTCATCACTTAAAGTATCTTTGGTTAAAGTCACGGCTGGGCTTTGATGATGAGCTTTCCGTAAAATACTCATAGCTCGAGCATGTGTATATTGAACATACGGTCCCGTTTCGCCTTCAAAACGCACTACTTCATCCAATTGAAAATCAAAGTTATCGGTTCGATTATTCTTCAAATCATGAAAAATCACCGCGCCCACACCAACTTCATGCGCAACTTGGTCTTTATTAGCCAAAGTTGGATTTTTTGCAGCAATTTGTTCTTGTGCTAATTGAACTGAATCGTGCAAAACATCTTCTAATAAAATAACGCGGCCTGCCCGGGTAGACAATTTTTTACCACCTGAAGTAATCAAACCAAATTTAATATGTTCAATATCTTGCGCCCAATTATAACCTAATTTAGCTAAAACTGCTTTTAGTTGTTCAAAATGAACACTTTGTTCGCTACCAACAACATAAAAAGCCTTATCGAAATCATAAGTCCGTTTCCGATATAGAGCAGCGGCTAAATCACGAGTAATATACAAAGTAGCACCATCGGATTTTTTAATCATGGCTGGTGGTAGTTGTTCACCTAAGTCAACTATTTCGGCACCTTGACTAGTCTCCAATAGATTTTTTTGTTCTAATTGATCAACGATTTCGTCCATCTTATCATTATAAAAGGCTTCCCCTTTATAAGAATCAAAACTAATACCTAATTCATCATAAACTTTAGTAAAAGCTTTTAAAGACTCTTCACGGAACCACTGCCATAAATGTGTAGCTTCTGGATCACCATTTTCTAACTTTTTAAACCATTCACGGGCTTCATCATCCAATTCAGGATGCTCTTGATCTAATTTATGAAACTTCACATAGTATTTTTGTAAATTAGTAATCGGATCTGTTTTAACTTCAGCTTCTGAGCCCCATTTTTTATAGGCTACCATTAACTTACCAAATTGCGTCCCCCAATCACCCAAGTGATTAATTTTAACAGGTTGATAGCCTAATTTAGCTAAAATTTTGGCTAAAGAATTACCAATCACAGTTGAACGTAGATGCCCCATCGACATTGGCTTGGCAATATTGGGTGAGGACATATCAATCACTATTTTTCGTTTGTTACCTTGCGTAGTAGCACCATAATCTACCTGTTGTTTCAACACTTCATTGATCGTAGTAGTCGCCAAATCAGCGCGTTGTAAGAAAAAGTTGATGTAAGGACCTTTAGCTTCTACCTTGGCAAACGGAGTTGCATCCAATTTTTTAACTAAGTCTTGAGCAATCATGACTGGCGCTTGATGCAATTGTTTAGCTAATTGAAAAGTTGGAAAAGCAAAATCACCCATTTGTAAATTCTTAGGAACTTCAATTAATTGCAAAATTTGTTCATCGGTTAAATCAGTTGTCGTTAAAACTGGTTTTAAAGTTTGTTGGACACTGATTTTAGCTTGCTGTAAATTCATCTTGACCTCCATGTATAAAAAAATCTCTTCCATAAATTTATGAAAGAGACGAGTTAACCCGCGGTACCACTCTAATTGATTAGTAATCCACTTAAAAATATTTATTTGTTACAAAGACACGACAGCATTTATTTGTAGCCTATTCACACTAACAAGACCTCACTGAAACAAATTTATTATACTTTAATTCTCTGCAAAGGTTATTGTAAAAGATTTAAATTCAATTTTCAAGCAATAATTTTACTAGTAGTTCCAAGGGCTTTTAAAATTTAACGACTTAACTGTGTAATTGCTTCTTGAATCGTTTTGCCTTGTCCACTTACATTTCTGTTTGGATCAACGGCAATGAACGTTTGTGAAGCAGTATCAAGTTGAATACGTAATTTATTCATGTTCATTACCTCCTTGAAGATGATTGAAGATATTTTACTTATATCTACCAATCATGTCAAGGAAAAAATACGAATAAATTACAAATACTTTGCCTATCGGCTATTCAGTCACAACTTGAGCTAAGGCTTCCAAACTATCAGCTACTTCATGCCAATTATTTTCAAATTCACCATAAGCTGTATGAATCAGGGTATTGACTGGTAAAGCTGGACATTCATTTTCCCCGTTAGTCCCCCAATTTTGCCAACCAGAATTAGGACGTTGGACAATTTGGAAAGCGCCAGACGCATTAGCCGTTTGCCAGACCATTGCTTGATGAGTTTTAGTATTAATTTCCGCTGATTTCGTAGCCGGACCAGCAAAAATAGTTTGATCGGCTACTTTGCTGACATCAACTGGCTCAGCTGAATACTTCCATGGACGTTGATTAGTCTCTGCTTCAACAAAAGCTTTGGCGCGAACATCGGATAACTGTTGTTCATCTTCTACCCGAGCCAAAGCATTTTCCCAGACAGAAAATAGTCGCCAGTATAAATCCCAATGCGCTGAAGCCATATCCCCGGTTAACAATGAACGGAACTTTTCAAAAGCTGCTCCACGTTCTTGCCCATCATTAATTAAAGTCTGTACTTTACTTGCTAGATCATTAGCGTAAGGATCACCTTCGCGATACCAAACACCAGCATCAGAAATAAAGCGATCAAAGACTTGATGACCAATACCACTCTCAAATTCATCACCAACTGTAATTTTGTCCGTAATCGAACGCTGATTAACCGTTGTTTGAAAATGATCTACGTGATAAGTCCGAGAGAAAAATGGTGCTTGATAATAAAATGACCAATCTAAGCTAAAATGCTTGCCGTATAATTCTGGCTTTAGACCATCTGGGATGCGGCCTGATAAACGATACTTTTTCAAAATTGGTCCATCTTCTAATGGTTGAATATCAACAATTAAATGTTCAGCCGGATTAATTAAGCCATTATCTGGTGTGAAAAATGGTCCATAAAAACCACCCATTGCATTATTTCCAGATGGTAATAAATCCATGTCTTCTTTAATAGACTTAAAGTGACGTAAACCCCATTTTGAAGAGCCCTCACCTTGAGCGTTACCACGACATAATTCTAAATCAAAGACTCCTGTATTCAAATGAACATAAGCATCTTTTTCCTGTTTTGTAGCAATTTCCTTAATACCAGTAACATCTTTTGCGGCCACTTCATGATCAAAAGTTAAAATTACATCACCTTGATCAAAAGAAATAATCGCGATAAATTTGTTGGGATCACTATTTTTTAATCGTTGACAAATAACAACTTGATGATTTTGATCATAAGCAACCCACAAATCTCCCTTAACTGCTGGATTAACATTAAAGGTAACTGGAACGTTAATCTTAATTTTATTAGTTGGATCACTAATCTTAATTGCTTCCATTGATTTTCCTCCCAAAAAGAATGCGATTACATTATTATGATAAATACTTTTTTATAAAGCCGTAATAAACGTAATTAAACCAAAAATAACGCCCACTCCATTGCACAACGCTAATGGAATATCGCGGTCTTTTTTGCACAAAGCATAAATAACCCACAATAAGGTATTAAAAGCGGTTGCTAAAGGTTGTACTGGGCTACCTTTCACGCCGTGTAAATTATTCATAATTTGTGGAATATACGCCACATACATAATAATCGCTGTGATTGATGCTACCCAGCCTAAAATGGTAATAAATTTGTCAAATTTCAAATTTACATCTCCTCAAGTTTAGCAATTTTAAATTATATTAATTGCTACTCATTTCAAACAATTTGACCATTTAATGATAGTCCTGTTAACGCTAATTAGCAAATAAGTTAAAAATTATAGTTGAATATATTTAAGAATTTTTTGTAGTATTTTTCCTAGTATTGCTAAATCTTTAAGGGTACAAAAATCTAATACTATTCAAACTTGATAACTAGTCTTTTACCCATGGCATGCGCTACTGTAGCTAATTTATCAAAGGTTACATTATCACCACGTTCTATACGCGCTATGGTTGGTTGTGGTACACCAGCACGTTCAGCAAGATCAGCTTGTGTTAATCCTGCTGCTTCACGAGCTTTATATAAAGCTATCGCACTGGCAGACCGTTCTTTTTCCAAACGATAAGCTTCTGCAAATTCTGGATCTTTTAATTCTTCTTTTACGATATCGTTAATTTTCATTGTTAGACTCAAATTCCCTTCTTAAAGATATTGCATGATTAATTTCTGATTTTGGTGTTTTAGCTGATTTTTTGGTAAATCCATGAGTAATTACATACCTAGATCCATGAACGTGAAAATATAATACTCGTTGAATATTGGTAGATACTTTACTACGGATTTCATACAGATTTTTTTCACCTTGTATCTTTTTAACCCAATTAAGACGTTGGGCAATTAGTAAGCCTTGATCCTGTGTATCAGTTATAACTCGCAAAATTTTAGCACGATCGGATACAGGCAGATTTTTCAACCATTCCTCAAATTCATCATGCCCATTTTGCCGTCTATATGACTCAAATACTGGTTTTTCCATACTTTTATTATATCATTAATATTTTTATTTTACTATATATAATATTTATTAATTAAAGGTAAATTCTGGAATTAAATGTTTCTACATTGGATTAAATTTTGAGGCTTTTCTATTGCTAAATCTTTAAGGGTACAAAAACCTAGGTAACGATTATTATTTTCAACGAAAGGTTTTTCTATTGCTAAATCTTTAAGGGTACAAAAACCTATGAATATAAATAGTATTAATATTATCAGTTTTTCTATTGCTAAATCTTTAAGGGTACAAAAACCTATGAATATAAATAGTATTAATATTATCAGTTTTTCTATTGCTAAATCTTTAAGGGTACAAAAACCTACTAAAAAGTAAGGTAATAAAATGATAAAGTTTTTCTATTGCTAAATCTTTAAGGGTACAAAAACTCAAGTTCGCTCAATTTTTGACCATTTTTAGTTTTTCTATTGCTAAATCTTTAAGGGTACAAAAACTGTTTTCTTCATTTCGCAAAAAAGGAAATTGTTTTTCTATTGCTAAATCTTTAAGGGTACAAAAACTTGCATCAACGCCCACCTCCTTTAATGTTTGTTTTTCTATTGCTAAATCTTTAAGGGTACAAAAACACCACTAAATTATAGGTAGCCCCAGATGGGGTTTTTCTATTGCTAAATCTTTAAGGGTACAAAAACTACAAACCCAACGGCAAGGATACAGAAATGGTTTTTCTATTGCTAAATCTTTAAGGGTACAAAAACAAGGACATGTAATCCTCGCTAACCCACTCAGTTTTTCTATTGCTAAATCTTTAAGGGTACAAAAACTTCTTAAGCATCAAATGATACCAAAGCGAGGTTTTTCTATTGCTAAATCTTTAAGGGTACAAAAACTGAAGGATCCATGTCCATTGGATATAAATCGTTTTTCTATTGCTAAATCTTTAAGGGTACAAAAACTCAATGACTGCATCATTTTTATCTTGAATTGTTTTTCTATTGCTAAATCTTTAAGGGTACAAAAACCCAACTTTGGCTTCATAATCACCGGTGGCAGTTTTTCTATTGCTAAATCTTTAAGGGTACAAAAACATATGAAAAAATCGCACTCTACAAATAGTTGTTTTTCTATTGCTAAATCTTTAAGGGTACAAAAACCTATTAACTATCTTAACGGCTATGGTCCGAGTTTTTCTATTGCTAAATCTTTAAGGGTACAAAAACCTATTTCGATTAGATCTTACTAGTGGATTAGTTTTTCTATTGCTAAATCTTTAAGGGTACAAAAACGCATTTATATTCTTGTTTTGCTGATAATTAGTTTTTCTATTGCTAAATCTTTAAGGGTACAAAAACCTCAAAATGAAAAAAATTATTCATTTTTCAAAAACGAGGTTTCTGCACTGGTTAATAAATAGTTCTTGAAATCAAATGAAGTCTCATAATTCAACAACTTATTTATTATCTTTAATAATATCATATCTTTTGGTGGTAACGCTACCTTTTGATAACTACCAACTAGTGGAAGCAACCGTTCTAATGATTTTAAAATTTGTTCTTGCGTTAAATTCATTGAATTAGGATAATGGTTACTTAAAGTTCTTTGAAGCACATCAAATGGTGGTAATTGTTCACAATGGGAACTTACCAGAATGATTTTTGAAATATCATCAGTATCTAATGTTACTCCCGTTAGGTTATTAGAAATATAAATAATTTTCAAATTAATTTGTACCGCAATTTTCTTTAAATTAGTTAATAGCTCATTGATTTTATTATTAGACAAGTAACTTGGTAAATTATAAAGAATTAACCATAAACCATCTGCCGTTTGCTTAGCTGTAATTTGAATCAAATTAACATATTCATCTACCAAATCATCCGTGGTCATTAATTCCAAGGGTGTCATTTGTCCTGATTCTTGATACCCTAATACTAGATTTTGTTTCAATAATTGAAGATAGTTAATATCTTGTAAATCAACTATTAAACTGTCGGCAAACTGATTAACGTAATCCTGCAACAGAAAAGACAATTGATAAACTTCGTTATTGATTTGTTCAATACGTTGAGCTACTGGTATTTCATTTTCTTTCTGATTTAAGTAATCGAAGAGTAGCGAAGATTTTTGATATACTACCTGTTGGTAAATAGATTCACGACTGTTAAGAAAATAAAAATGATTGTGTTTCTTGGAAAGAGAATTATCATCAATCATTAGTTCAATCCCATTATCGCCATAAATATTAGTTGCAGTAATATCCAATTTTTGCTGATAGTAATAAAAACTACGAAAAATTTGCCATAATAGTTTTTGATTGGGACCAACAAAATATAAGATTTGATCCAAGTCAGCCTCAATATATCGCTGATCAAAGTATTCAATTTTTAAATTCATATTTGCACCAACTTTTTACTACCAACTAAAGCTTCTTGGTTACTACGGCTACCGACGAGAATTTTCATATCATCAAATTGTTTTTCACTAACCGCTAATAGACGAACTTCACCACTACTAGGCAAAAAAGTTTTAATCGCATGCTCATATTTTTTACTAGCTGCTCGATTAGGTAGCGTTCGATAATAAATTGAGTATTGTAACATCGTAAAACCACTGCGAATTAATTCTTTGCGAAAAATTCGATATTGTCGCTTATCATTGGTAGTTTCCATTGGCAAATCAAACATACATAGTAAACGCATATTTTGATATTTCACCTTATTCTGCTTTCTAAAGTGTATATAATTGTAAATAATTATTAGATTTTATTCACTACACTTTTATCACGTCGTCAACATCGGTATTCCGATATTCTCATGAAGAGAGTAATCACATTGACCAACTCTTACGTTTGTTACCCGTATAAAGCCCTACGGGGGATCTTTTTAGTTATACTATATTAAGTTTTGAACTGCATTTTCATCTCTATCTAAGATAACACCACAGTTATAACAATAATATTTTTGATGATTATGATGAATACTATCTCCCCACAGAGTCTGTTTCCCACAATAATCATTTTTAGACTTGATATATCCGCACTCAGAACACCTTTGAGTACTGGGGTAAAAGGAGTCTACCATAACTAATTTACGTTGATTCCAAATACATTTATACTGTATTGTTTGTTTGAAGTAGCCAAACATACTCCGATGAATATTTTTACTTAAATGCTTATTCATCTTCATACCGGCAACATTTAAGCCTTCGATATGAATTTCTGAATATTTTTGCACCAAATTAGTAGTGAATTTTTGAACAATATCATGTTAAAGATTCTGGACTTTCTCATAACACCTCTGAAGCTTGGCTTTCATCTTCTGATATCTCTGAGAATATCGATACTGCTTGTTCTTGTTACGCTTATTTGCCAAA
Organism: Bombilactobacillus sp. ESL1202; assembly: GCF_058107125.1. Taxonomy (NCBI): domain Bacteria; kingdom Bacillati; phylum Bacillota; class Bacilli; order Lactobacillales; family Lactobacillaceae; genus Bombilactobacillus; species Bombilactobacillus sp. ESL1202. The sequence goes on from NZ_CM176590.1 coordinate 436,822, forward strand.
GAACGTTGATAATAATTAATCTTCGAATACAACTTAATCAATGAATTAGGTAATGTTAAGACTGCACCATCATTGTAATTAAAATGTTTAATATTAACATCTACACCACATATCTCTTGCTTTTGAGGCTTAGTCAATTCCTGCGTGATATCTAACGTAATAGAAGCATAATACTTGTTGCCCTTTTTACTGACGGTTACCAGCTTAACATCTCCCGCAAATCTTAAAGTCTCTGCCAATTTAATTGGATACCATGTGGCTTGATCTTTACCACGTGGCTTATCAAGGATTAATTTATTGTCTTTAATCTTAGCGCGATCAGTTGTAAAACTTTGCTTGTCAGAACGCTTCGACTTAAAGCGCGGTTTCCCAGTCTTATTATTAATATGATGAAAGAAGTTACTCCATGCCTTATCTAAGTTCTTCATACCAAACAGTAATATTCTGGATGAATAACTATACTCCCAGTCTGACTTGTCATTATAGAGATACTTCTTTACAGAATAAAAACTTGGTTTCAACTTTTTATCGTCTGTAATCTTACTCATATCATACATATCACTCCACACTGCTAGACCTTTATTATAACAATATCGACTATAATCACATGATTCATCAATTACTTTCTTCATATGACTATTTGGGTATAATCGTGTCTTATGCGTCTTTATTGTCATTTACTAGACCCTTCTTATACTTTCGTAAACCAGATGACCGACAAGAAAAGACATGAATAATGTTGAGTAAATCCTCGGTTTGTTCTTGCTTAGAACTGAGCTGCTTATTAGTAACTACAAAAACGCTTAAACCAATCAAAACCAAATCGAATAAAACGATCTGGATATGCTATATAAATAGACTTAATTTGTTTATCCATCACTTGGTCTAACGGTTGATTCCATTTCTTGCGTTGATAATTTAAGCCAGAAACGATATCGGTAATTACCTCATCAACAACAATTCCTTTAGCATTTACATAGTTTTGTAAAAACGCTACCTGATTATGCAAATTATCTTTTTGATTACTAGTAGAAACTCGGGGCATAAATAACACTCTTTACTATAAATGTATATAGATTATTTAACTGTTACTTTCTCCTATAAAATCTTGTAAATTAATTTTCAATAATACTTGCGGATCATTACCATTAATAGCAGCAATAAAAGATTGAACAAATTCTTGTATAACATGATCCATCGACATTTTCTTATGACCAATTTTCATATCTTGATTCATAAAATCAATTAATTTCATTCGCGCTTCATAACTCAAATAATCTTCCCTATTTAAAACTTGTTGATCAATCCAATAATCCATTAAAGGACGAAAAGGTTCCATCAAATCATCAGCCAAATTAAAGCTATTATATTCATTACGATGAAAAATTCCTAACATGGAGTTTAAGCCATCAGCTACCACACAACGAGCTACGGCAGATCTAATAATAGCGTAACCAAAATTCATTGCATAGTTTGCCAAAACATCTGCATCGCGAGTAAATGAATTCCCAAAAAGTGAATCAAAATAAACTTTGGCCAAATGTCCTTCACGATTTGTTAAATCACCATCGGTCAATTCTTCAATTAATTGCTCCATTATTTCTAAACGGTCTTGTTCAACCCCCTTATATCGGGCAAACTCAACTTGATTCAGCATCTTTTGTGCAATCACTTGTTTCCACATAATTGCCTTTTGCCTCTTTGTCCATTGTGCTTGTTCAATAACTCGTTTTGCAGAATGATGATATTGACCATATGGCAGATACAAACCAACTGGCAAATACCTATCATCGCAAATAATTAGCCCAATATTATTATGACTAATTGACACTAAGAGTTTAGTTGTGATTGTCGTTCTATTGCCTTCCAAAATAATCATATTAATATCAGACAGTGGAATATAAACCCTTTTGGATAATTTAATAATTTCAATATTGTCTAACCTAAGCTTTAATAATTCACCTTCTTTTATGTGAACAATCCGCCAACCCATCAATATCACTTCCTTCTTTGATTAATTTTTATTAATATTAATCTCATAATAATATTTATAGTCAATTATTGCAACTATAAATATTATTAAAATACAATTTTATGTACAAAAAAAGACCGTCAAAGACGGTCAATAAATTCGGGATTAACCCTTATTTTTGTAGATCCTTAAAGATTTAGCAATAGAAAAACTTTAAGTGTAGTAAGGCGTCCCTTACATCCATAATATTAACACCAATCTTAAAATTAATCAAGAATATTCTGTGGTTCCAATCCTTCTTGTTCAATATAATAAGGATTGCCTAAAATATCAGTATTAACTTTCCAAATTTTACAATTTGCTGGTACCAAATTTTTAATAACTTGCTTACCTTTAACACTACCGTAAATAGGAATTTTTTCCAAATAGTTTTCATATGAATCTAGTGGTTTTAATTCAGCATAATTTGGATTGTTCCCGGTTCGCGACCAAAATAGCATTTCAACTTGCTCTTTCGTTTTTAAATTTTGGACTTTAATCCGGTTTTTACGATACAAAGAAAATATAAACTTGGCCTCATCACTTACTTGTTCACGTTCTTTGATTTCATTATATTTTTTTCTAGTAATTCCTCGTACGCCATGAATTTCTGACAAATCTGAATGCTTGATTCCCATAATTTGATATTCACCAGTTTGCTCATCTAAATAAACATCAGTCCGCCAAGGTTTTAAAGATTGTAAAATAACTTTTTTATTCTTAGCATTTTTAGGAGTAATCTCAACTTTTGAACCCATTTTCTTATCATAATACTTAAGTTGCTTAATAATTGGTCCATTATTCTTTTTGGAATACTTTTTTAAATAGCCATGATCTTGACGATACAATTCAAATGGACTAATTTTTTTGAGCTTGATTTTACCAGCTTTATTAACTTCTTCAATTTGATCAGGATATTCTTGCATGACTTTTTCCAATAAGGAAAAACTTTTCGGATCCATTTTAGCCATCAAAAATTGAGTTGGATCTTTGTCGTATTTTTTTTTGAATTTAGCATAATCTTTAGCATCATAGATATTTTTAATTTTCGAAATCACATAGTCTGCGGGCTGTTTATCATTTGCCAACTGACCTTTACGAACAGAATAAAGCGTATCATTACTGATTTTACGATTCATTTTTTTATCAATTTGATGAGAAAACTTCACTCGCGGTTCAATGTCTCGTAATTCAGCAACTAGGTTAATATCGGCTAAATCTAATAATCCCTGATTAAAATCTTTATCGTCTAAAATTTCACCAGTTTTAATATCAATCGTCTGCTCAGATACTTTCACAGGAAAAATAGTTCCACCAGTCTTTTTCCAGAGTTTCAAGAATGGTGTAGCAGCAATAATTGTAGCATCCACAGCATGATGATGATAAGTATCACGCGATTTATCTAAACGCCAATGCTTACGCATATTGGAAGTGAATTTACCCCGAATAACCGTCACTTTTGTTGAATCATCTTTTTCTTTGAAAAATTCTTTCAAACTATTTAAAACTACTCGTGAAGAATATCTAGTATCAACTAAATTGCGACTAATGAAACGTTTACGAACTTCAATATCGGCTAAATTACCGTCAAATAAATAATTATCACGTTTAACCTTAGAAATTTTCTTATTATTCAAGATCTGTGCTTGCAGTCTCGCCCAATTTTGTTGATTCAAATATTCATAAGGCGTGCGTTTACCCTTTTTCTGATTTTCTGATTTAAAACATAATGTCTTATTATTTAAACTATCATCAAAAGATACCGCCTGGGGAATAATATGATCAATTTCAAATTTTTCAGGATGGTGTAATAATTCGTATGCATCAATGACTTGACCACTATATAAGCTATGGCGCTCTTGTTCATCCCATAAACGAATCATCGTGTACAATTTACCACCATGTTTTTGCAAACCATCATCAACTGCTTGTTTACTACCAACAGCCATTACAAATTCCTTCATCGCTTGATCTTTGATTTTTTTATTTTCTTTTTTTAACTGATCAAGATACTTTTTCATATCCTTTTCGTTTTTATCACGGGGCATTTCAACCACAATATAGTTCAAATGTCCGTACTTATTTCGAATTGCGTTAACAATTTTCAAAGCTTCACGAACAGATTTAGCCGCAACTGGATTATAGATATCCTCTGTAATTTGACGAAAAGGTAGATTTTTATTTTGTGAAAAATCCCACCCCAGTTTAACACCAGGATAATTTTTATGAATCCAAGTCATTTGTTCAATGGGTTGCTTTTTTAAATCAGGAATCATTTTATTCATTGTTTTCAAGGAAAAACGATGCCATTTATTATTAGTTTTAATTTCAAAAGCTGCTTTATTATCAATAATAGTTTGAATTAATTGATCATCTAAAAAAGAAAATTCAGGTTGCAATTTTTGTAATTGACGACGAATTTCACCATTTTCAGTGTTTAAAGTCATCACAACGCTTAAGCGATCAATAAAATCAATACTCCAATTATTAATCTCAATATCTTGTTTTAAAAAGGCTTTGCGCATCTTGCGATAAATAGCTAAAGAATGAATTTCTGGTTTATCCTTCTCATCAGTGCGATAACCCCGAATTTCATCATCATCACAGTGCGCAACTTTTTTAATCAATTTGATCATTGAAGGGTTACCTTTAACGTGTCTTAATTGATCAATAATTTCTAACTTGGCTGCTTCCGGTAATTTACCATCTTCGTAACTAGTAACGGTTAAATTGTTCAGATCATTCAACAAGTTAAATAATTGGGCTGTATAAGAAGCCGCAGAAGCTCTTACTTCGTTATTAAATTTATCATGACCAATTAGTTCCTCAAACAAATTATCTAAAGTCCGACCATCTGTCTTATAAATACCATAATCAGTTCGTGACTTCTCACTACCTGGTCCCTGATAATAGCCACGTTTACGTTGTAATATTGCACAATACTGCTGTTCAAATTCAGTAGTCATAATTTCTGGGTAAAATTTTCGTTGTGTGGCAATGATAGTCTGTGCTTCTTTAACAAAAGCGCTGGTCGGAAAAACATTTAACAGTGTTTGTTTATTTTCAATATCCTGGACTTGAGCGCGGACTTGTCCTAGTTTTTGCAAGCGCTGTAATTGAATCTGTGCTGGCGTTAATTGCTCAAGGTCTGCTTCGTTAATGTCTAAACTTTTGGTATAGTCACTTTCACTTTTTAAATCCTCTAATGAAAAACTGATTCCGCGACGTTTAGCCAACTGATATAAAGCATTAGCTAAATCAACTTTTGATAACTGTTGCGTTAAACCCTTAACTCGTAATTCGTAAGGATTAATATTTTGTTGCAAATTAATATAGTATGGTTGATCTTTTTGATGCTTTGGAATTAATTTATACTTCTCAAATAAATGCATTACGTCAATGCGTCTTTGCTTATTGCGACGTAATAAGCGCCGACTATGGCGGTGATCACGGCGAGTTTCATTTTCTTCAGAAATGCTAGCATTAAACAAGCGTGCTCCTAACTCTAAAACATGACCCGTTCGATAATCCAGTACACTATAGCCTACAGATGACACACCAATATCTAGACCCAAACTAATCGTATAGCTCATAACTTATCCTCCCCACCTATTCATAAAGTTATTTTAGCAAATAACTTAATCTTTTACTAAAATAATTTAAGATAATACAAAAAAAGAGCAGAATAATTGTTATTCCCAATCAGCTCATTATCTTTATTGAAAAAGTATAAGAAAATTATTTATTAAAAACTACCATTGTGAACTTCAGCCACACTATCAGCTAAAACAAATGCCTCATCATCCAATTCAAAAATCAAATCCAAGATAGTTCCATAATTTTGAGTGTCCGTAACTACCATTAACATTTCTTTTTTCTGGTTAGAATGACCGCCACGAACATCAAAAATTGTGCTACCCAAACCTAATTTTTGCTCCAATTTCATTTTAATAGCTTCTTGTTGCGTTTCACTCATTACATAGACAACCAACTTCTTATCCAAACCAGTTTGAATATAATTCATGACCATTGTCGAAATACCGACCGATAAAATAGCTAAGAAAAAATGTTCAAAGCCAGACACAACTATATTTCCCAGACAAACAATACCATCAATTACAAACAAGCTATTGGCATTACGAATCCGAAAATACTTATTTAAAATCATTGGTGGCACTGTCGTTCCACCAGCTGAGGAACCTAAACGATAAATAATTGATAAACCAAAACCAAACACAATACTACCGATAATATCTGACAACAATGAATTTTTAATAATCATCAAATTGGGCGTTAAAGCCAAAAAAATCGGCAAAACTAAACTACCAAAAGTAATTTTAACTGCGGTCAATTTATCTAAGAAAATCATCGTCAAAATCCACATAAAAACATTAAAAATTAAAAGTGTTATTGAAAGCGGGATTTGCCACAATTCTTTAACCAAAATTGCTATCCCAGTGGCACCACCAGCAGCAATTCTATGCGGGTCAAAAAACATTGAAACACTAATCGCAATTAATTCTAAACCAATTAAAACTCCTAGAATCCGTGAAATTTTTTTGAGATATTTATTTTTTCTAATAGTTATCATAATCTTATTATGCCTGAAAAAGAAAAAAATATCAAAAAAATCTTCAATTTAATTAAAATTGGTGTATAATTGTTTTTGTCTTGCGGATGTAGTTTAATGGTAAAACTTCAGCTTCCCAAGCTGGCGTCGCGAGTTCGATTCTCGTCATCCGCTTAATTGATAGTTATTAGAGCTGGAATCAATAATGATTTCAGTTTTTTTGTTCCCACGATTTCATAAATCGGGGTAATTCTTGAATTAATTGCGTAGGTAAAACTACATATCGCTCTTGCGCCAATTGTTTCGCTAAATAACTATGGGCAAAGACCGCTGCCAAAATTGTTGCTTGACTCCAACCAAATTGAGCAATAAATCCTGTTAAAATACCAGTTAAAGTATCACCCATTCCTCCGGTTGCCATAGCAGGAGTACCGAGAGTATTTTCAAAAACTTCTTTAGTATCACTAAAATAAATATGCGATGGTGCGCCTTTTAAAATTAAAGCGGAATTTTTGGCAGTCAATTGTTCTAATACCAATTGATTGTTAGCCGGATTTTGTTGCTGAACGGTTAATTGACTAATTGTTTGCCATTCTACTACATGTGGTGTTAAAACAACATTAGCCTGTATCCGTTTTAAATCTATCTGATATTTTTTAATTAGACCAAATGCGCTCGCATCCAAAATCAACGTTTGTTGATTGGTTAAAACTTTAATAACTTGTACTAACAAATTACCCGTTAAATCATTAACTTCTAAGCCCGGTCCAAAAGCTACAGCTGATACTTTAGTAATAAAATCCAAAATTTGATCAGTATTTTCCAGTTTTAAACTCATTGCTTCCGGCAAATTTGTTTTTAAACTAGTAAAATTAACCGGATCGGTTGCTAAAGTAACCAATCCAGCTCCTGAATAAACAGCCGCACAAGTTGCCATTAGTGCGGCTCCACCAAATTGTTGGCTACCAGCAATCAATAAAACTTTACCAAATGTTCCCTTGTAAGAATTAACTGGTCGACTTTTAATGACCTTTTGTAAAATATCAGTTGTTATTTTTTTCATTTTTTATCAGATCCCTAGTTACTTTATTGACTAAATTTGTTATAATTATTGTTTGTAAAGCCGTTGTGGCGGAATTGGCAGACGCGCAGCGTTCAGGTCGCTGTATGGATTTCCATGTGCAGGTTCGACTCCTGTCAACGGCATAAAATCAGTTGATATATCAACGTTTTATAAGTATTTGTTTACTATATGTTCACCAAAAACACAAATTAATTTTTCAATATCAGTCTAACAGTTTTGTTATAGAAGTAAAGATTATGTATTGCTCCCTAATGGGAGCTTTTTTCGATATTAAATTTTTCACTAAATATCGCGCTAAACATGCTTTCCATATTATTCCATTGCTAAATCTTTAAGGGTACAAAAACACCCGTCTATAAACGTCCCAACAGATTCTAGTTTTTCCATTGCTAAATCTTTAAGGGTACAAAAACTGATAGTAAGAATGTTTCTGGTCCTACAGAGTTTTTCCATTGCTAAATCTTTAAGGGTACAAAAACACAGATGGCGACCGTTTAAAGGGCAAGTATGTTTTTCCATTGCTAAATCTTTAAGGGTACAAAAACCATTATCAGACTGACCAGTTTGATTTTCAGGTTTTTCCATTGCTAAATCTTTAAGGGTACAAAAACGAATCCAATAACAACCATATATATGGAAATGTTTTTCCATTGCTAAATCTTTAAGGGTACAAAAACTTGCAAAAGATAAATATATTGGAAAACTCAGTTTTTCCATTGCTAAATCTTTAAGGGTACAAAAACCTCAAATCAATGGAAATCAAATCTAAATTGCAAAACATGTGAAATTTTTGATAATCAATTGAGCTATCCAATATTTAACTCTACAAATATATTAGTTGAAAATCAAATTTAAAACTAAAAAAATCGTGAAATTTTTTCAAATCATAGTCATTAATGATTAGAATTAAAAATTTCAACGATTTCAGTTATTCAAAAATCATCCTAATAATTTAACAATCGATAATACCGACGCGTTTCAGCACTGCGTCCAGTCTTAATCGAGTACATATTAAATAAAGTATCAAAGTAATGATTTAAAGCATATGGTTCAACAAAATCTCGCATTGATTGATCCAGTTCAGTCAAATTAAAGGCTTGCATATCAACAGTTAACAAATCATCAGTAAATTGATGAGCAAAATCAACCACTCTCAGATCATTTTCACGGTTAACACCACTATTAATAACTACATTGACATTTTGCTGATGATCAACAATTTCCATGGGACCGTGGAAAAACTCTCCAGAATGGACGGCTTGAGCTTTAATCCGTTGGATTTCTTCTAAGAGATAGTTGGCAAAGCAACAAACTTCTCCCCACATTAAACCAGATCCTACCCATAACTGATGAGCCGTCAAATCAGTATTATTAACTTTATCTAAAGCTTGAGGCATTAACGTTTCAATTCCTTGAACTAAATTAGTATCCAAATTTGCTAATTGATTTTGCAATTTCGTAGCGTTGGTAGCAGTAATTTTGCCAGACAAGCTTAAAATTAACCAACCTAGTTCAATTAAATTAGCGTCAGTATCAATGGACTTTAACCGCTCATCAATTAAATCAGCTTTTTCTAAAGGACTATCATCATCACCAATAAAACTAATAATAGTGCAATTTTTATCAGAACGAATTTTAGTTAGTGCTTGAATTAATTCATGAGTTGCACCCGTTTTGCTACCCGCAATAATTACAGTTTGTTCATCAATTATTGATAAATATTCAGACACTAATTCTTCTGGACTAACAATCAAAAATGGTACTTTCAATTGCTTGAACATTATTGGCCGTAAATCAACAAATTTAGTATAAGTGCCACCACAACCAGTAAAAATCATTTTATCCACTGATTTATTTTTTAATTTGTTGGCTACAGCACTAACATGCTCCAATTCATCAACGGCTGCTGCGTAATTAGCAGTAAAAGCTTGTTTATCAAAATACATTTTTAACTCTCCTAATTTTAAATTATGGTTTCAAAAATCCTAAAAAAGCACCAGCGACACTAATTACTAAAATCGCTAATAAAATCCACATCATCTTGACATGTTTCTTTTTTAACAACCAGGCAATAAAAAATGTGACTAATAAAGGCATCAGATCTGGCATAATCGAATTTAAGATTGATTGAATCGTTTCCGGGTGTTTGCCAGTACTAATGGCTACAGGAATTTTAATGACCACCATTGAAGCCACCATCGCTCCAATCACAGTATTACCCAAAATATTAATGGCATAAGTAATCATATTCATTAAACCACCGGCCATTTTATCAACAAAAGCACTACCTAATTGATAGCCCCACATTGTGCCATAATAGCGGACTAAAATATTCGGAATATTGTAAATTAAAATGAACAATAAAGGACCTAAAACGCTGCCTTTTTGCGCCAAAGAAATTCCAATTCCGCTAGCAATAATTCTTAAACTACCCCAAAAAACAGAATCACCAATCCCAGATAGTGGTCCCATCAATCCGGTTTTCATAGCATTGATAGCACTCGCATCAAATTCGGAATCATTGGCCTTTTTTTCTTCCATCGAAGCTAACACACCGGCAATAAATGGTGAAGTTGCGGAAGTACAATTAAAGAATTCCAAGTGTCGCTTTAAAGCCGTTGTCTTATCTTCAACTCGATCATATAATTTATCAACAATTCCTGCCATCGTATAAGCAAAGCCCATACTCATCATGCGTTCATAGTTAAATGAAGCTTCCATTGGCATACTACGCCAGAAAATGCCCCGTAAATCTTTTTTAGTTAATTTTTTTGTGTGTTGTGAATCAGAAGTCATCTTCTTGCACCTCCTGTGTGGTTGCTGTCGTTCCCGAATTTTTATGAATTTCACTCATAATTAAGTACATAATTCCAGCTAAAATTGCACCAATAATTGATGCTGCTACCATATCTAATTTTAAATAAGCGGCACAAACAAAACCCATGAAAAAGAAAGGAGCCACATTTTTGGAAAAAGACATATTGATCAGCATCGCAAAACCAACTGCTGGTAATATTTCTGTTGTAATGGTAATGCCATCAATTAAAGCTTGAGGAATAATTTGGACGAAGGATTTAACTAATCCACTACCTAAAGCAAAAGAAATCGTAGTCACTAACGTCATCATGATAATTCGCGTAAACGCGGCCCATAAATGCATGCGACTGGCGGCTTTAATTTTACCGGCATCACTTAATTTATCAGCCTTATGAGTCATCGCTGGAAAAATCACTACGTATAACAAATTTTTAACTAACAAACCTAACGTTGCGATCGGTAAAACTAAGGTTAAAGCAACACTAACCCCATAGCCATTTTTTAAAGCCAAAGCCGTTGCTAAAATGCCACCAATAATTTCATCAGGCGGAACTGTTGTCCCAATTCCCATCAGCCCCATAAATGCCAATTCTAAGGTAGCCCCCATCAGCAATCCTTGTTTAATATCACCAAATAAAACGCCAACTAAAAAACCGGTTACAATTGGTCGGCCAATAAAAGACGAGCCTAAAAAATCTTGCATATTAGCAATAAAAGAAATAATAAAAATTCCAATTACTTGTAATATCATTGTCATACTCCTTTATTTAGATTAAAGACGAGAATTTTGTATCGGGATCATTAGGTGCCTGCTTAACTAAAACTTCTACCCCTTGATTTTCTAATTCGGTTAACTGATCAATTTCTGTTGGAGTAACATAAACCGATTTAGCAATATTTTTACTATGTTCTTTTTTATCTGCTAATCCTAAATCAATTAATTTAATTGTCGGTGTCAAATTGGCTAATCGATATGCATCAGCAATTGTCTCTACAACAATAAACACCTTATACTTATCAGTTACGCCGCTATTAATTGCTTTAGCAGAATCTTCAATGGATTTAAAAATCAGTTTAGCATTCGCCGGTTTGGCCAACTGCAAGGCCTTCTTGCGAAAAGTATTTTGTGCTACATCATCATTAGCAATCAAAATTGCATTGGCCGATAAATTATTGGTCCAAGCAAAAGCCACTTGACCATGTAATAAACGGTAATCAATTCGAGTCATAACAATCATTTTATTTTTCTCCCTTAAAAATCTTCATCAACCATTTGGTCGGACAAATCAACTAATTGTAAGCCTTTTTGACCGATTTCAATTAATGACTGTAGTTCTTGAGTTACTTCTAATTGCGTTGGCGTGGTAACACTATTAACATAATTAACCAATTCCAAAACGAACGGTAAATTCATTCCAGCAACCAAAAAATAATTATGATGGTCGGCAACTAACTTAATCAATTCGTTGTTAACAGATCCCCCTAAGACATCAGTGACAAAAATAAGTTGTTCATTTTTGATAGATGCAATAGTTTGTTCTAATTGGTCTTTAAAACTAATTTCATCATTCACATAAGCTGTCACATAATGCAATTTTGTTTGCTGTCCCATAATCAAAGACGTTGTTTGATACATACCTTGAGATAAAGTTGAATGACTAGCTAAGACTACCTCCATTATTTTCACCTCCCTTGTCAAACTCCACAATTAAATTTAAGGCTCTTTTAAAGTCTAGGCAATATAAAAAGAGACCATTAACCAAAATAGTCTCTTTTTCAAAACCAATTTAAGAACCAATTATAATTGTACTTTTATAACTAATAAAATTAGGATTGTACCAAGATTGCGTATACTCAACTAATTTTTGTTTTTTGGTAAATCCTTTATACTCAAAAAATAATAAGTATTGCTCTTCAATCAAATTTAATTGCTCTGCCACAAAAGAATCTTTACATAGTGATTGTGCCTTTAATAAAGTCTGAAACACAACTGGTTTTTTATTTCTAAAATCCATGTAATCATACAATGATAATTTGCTAAAATCATAGCGATGAGCATCTTCAAACTCGCGAAACGGAATATATGACTTTTGAACGGCTATGACTTGCTGTCCCACCATCCGCGTTCGAATTAATTCATAAAAATCTTCATACTGATCTTGAAAAATATTTTTCAACGGCTGGCAATGATAGATTGCCTTAAAAGACCAGACATGACTAGCAGTAACCTTTTTATTAATTCTCATAATTTGCGTAAAAGAATTAGGCGAATCATCACCAATTCCCACAAAATTATTAACGGCCATTTCCACTAAATAAGTCCCATCCCCGCGGCGTTTTTCCAAAATATTATCTGCTACTAATGAATTGATGGCATTTTTAATTGTCGTCCGACTATAACCCAATTTTTTAACAAATGTTCGCTCGTCCCAAATTCGCTCATTAAATTGAAAAAAGCCACTAGAAATTAAGTTAAGAATCTTTTCCTTAGCTTCAATATATAAATACTTTTTCAAACTACTTACTCCTTTTGAAATATAACTTGATCAGGCAATAATACTTCTTCTTCAGAGCGAATAATTTTTCCTCGTTTATCCCGAAAAATTGAATTTCGAACTAAAACTTGTACACGTTCTTGTCGTTGTTTTAATAATTGTCGTTCTTGTTGGTTGGCCCAAGTTAACATGATATCTTGATCAACTTGATTTACCTGATATTTAATATCTATCGCCTTTTCCAAATCTTGTTGCTGATGACAATTAATTTCTTTTAAAAACAAACACGGAATTAAAGAATTAATCAAAGCAATTTTATCTTGTCTTTTAGTCAGAATAAAGACTCTTTTTCTTAATTGCTGAACATCTTGAGCAAAAATTGAATTATAAAAACCTGATCCTGTTAATTCTTGTTCAGTAACCAATTGCGGATGAAATTTTTGTTTCTGATATGGTGTTGCATACTTCTTTAAATTAATTATTTCCATAATATCCCCAAATATTTTTAACTAAATTAAGTTCTAAAATCAATAAAAATGCAAGTAATGGCTTCAGCTGTTTGAACCTATAAGCCTAGATTAACACCAAAGACAACTTTTGAAAAATTAGGATTAACAAACAAAAATAGCGAAAGTAGTAAACTACTTTCGCCAATCAATGATTCAATTAAACTATATGAAATTTTCTGCGTAAAACTTCAACTTTAGAACCTAAAATCTTTTCAGCCAGGCGGGTTTTTAAAATTAAATATCCATAAACCACTACACCTAAAGCCACCTCTAAAATTAATAAAATAATAGCCCAGAAGCGACCGTTATTAGCTATAAAATGATAGGCTAAGAAATTAACCACTGCAATAACAATTAACATTACTACAGTTAACATAAAAATGCCAAAGGTTCGATTTAAAGTTGACTGTAACTTAAATTGAAACTTGACACATAAGAAATGTATCATGAGCCAACAAGTAACAGCCATTCCTAATGTTGTAGCCATCAATGGTCCAAAACTACTAAAGATCAAGATGCATGGGTATTGTAATATCATCTTTACAATGAATCCTATCAAAAAATATTTAATAGCAATTTTATTTTGATATAGTCCTTGCAAAATAGCTGATAACACAGTAAACAATCCCAAAAAGACGGCCACCACACAACTACACTGTAATAAATAAATTCCTAATTGATCATATTGGTAAAACAGAATATACAATGGTTTAGCCACGGCATACATTCCCAAGGCTGCCGGGAGCATTACCAAGAAAAACAATTGGAGAATATTGGCAATTTGCTCTTGAATTTCTGAATGTTTTTTCCGAGAATAAGCTGCTGATAATAATGGCACAGCAGTCACAGCCATCGCCGTTGATAAAGAAACCACAATCATAATTAACTTATTGGCATTAAAGGCAAAAAGAGCATACATTGAATTCAAAGCATCTTTACTAAAATGTTGAAATGAAGCCATCATCACATTAAATGTCGATTGATCAAACAATTGAAATAAGATAATGCCTGAATCCAAAATAATAAAAGGAATCGCTTGGCGTACTATTTCGGTAAAAAAGTTTTTATTACTAATATCTATTTGGTCTCTACTCTGTCTTGATAATTGGCGTAAATGTGGTAACTGCTTCAAAAAATATATCACTAAGATACCTAAGCCAAAAACTGCCCCAATACAAGCTGCGAAAGTTGATTGCGTCACAGCACTAACATAACTACCCTTTTGGACTTTCATAATTAAATAAGTGGCTGCCAGCATATAAATCACGCGGGCTACTTGTTCAATCAATTGTGAAATAGCTGAAGGCGCCATTTGGGAATATCCCTGAAAATATCCGCGCATCAAACTCAATAAGGGAATGATTAACAGAGCAATGGCTAAAGCTTTTAAAACTGGGATCGCATTTTGATTACCATCAGCAAACCAAATTGTTAATAATGGTGCGCCAAAATACATCAGTGCAGCACTGATAATCCCCATCCAAGTCATAATTTTTAAACCTTGGCGAAACAACTGATTACCAGCAGAATATTCCTCTAAAGCATTATAATGGGCAATTTGTTTAGAAATTGCCCCCGGAATACCAGCAGTTGAAATAATTAAAAACAGGCTATAAATATTATAGCCCTTAGCAAAAAGTGCATTAGCTAGCGTCGCTGTTACGACTGAACCAAACCACATGTTCCACGGAATAATATAAATAGCACCTAAGATTCGCGAAAAGATACTACCTGCCGTCATCCAAGCGGAACCTTTAATCAAACTGTTTTTGCCATTTGCACTAGCTGTCGCTACTGTATTCTCTTCGACATTTTGCTCCATCAAATGATCCTCTCTAAAATTGATGAATTGTTATTTTACCACAAAATTCACAATTTTTTGAGGTACCACAATGGTTTTAACAATTTTCTTATCAGCAATAAATGATTGAACACGTTCATTAGCTAATGCTAGTCGCTCAAGCTCAGCTTTAGAAGTATTAGCAGGAACTGTAATTTTATTTCGCAATTTACCATTGACCTGTAAAATAACTTCTACTTGATCACTAACTAAATCAGCTTCATTATAAGTTGGCCATTGGGCGTAAGTGATAGATTCATCATGACCCAATTTTTGCCAAATTTCTTCAGCAATATGCGGTACAATTGGAGCCAACATTTTAATTAACCCTTCTGCATATTCTCTTGGAAAATGATCTTGTTTTTGAACTGCATTAACAAAAGTCATCATTTGTGAAATTGCAGTATTAAACTGTAATTTTTCATAGCGATCACTCACTTGTTTAACTGTTTCGCTGTAAACCTTTTTCAGATTAGCATTAGGTTGATCTGTCACAAAATCAGTCCGAAATGTATTATCATCATCTTCATTGACATATAATCGCCAAACCCGTTCTAAGAAACGATAAGAGCCCGCTAACCCTTCTTCACTCCAGGAAATTGAGGCATCTAATGGTCCCATGAACATTTCATATAATCGTAAAGTGTCGGCACCATACTCAGAAACAACATCATCCGGATTAATGACATTACCTTTCGATTTTGACATTTTTTCGTGATTATTACCTAAAATCATTCCTTGATTAAACAATTTTTGGAATGGTTCTGGAGTAGGTACAACACCTAAATCATACAAAAATTTATGCCAAAAGCGAGCATATAATAAGTGTAAAACAGCGTGTTCAGCGCCACCAACATATAAATCAACAGGTAACCAGCGTTTTAATTTTTCATAATCAGCTATTGCTTGGTCATTATGCGGATCAACGTAACGTAAGAAGTACCAAGAACTACCTGCCCATTGCGGCATCGTATTAGTTTCCCGACGTCCTTTGCGCCCATTTTCATCTACCACGTTAACCCAATCAGTCAAATTAGCCAGTGGACTTTCAACTGTTCCTGATGGCTTAATATCGTGTTCTACTGGTAAGCGTAGCGGTAATTGGTCTTCTGGTACTAAGCTCGTAGTCCCATCTTCCCAATGAATAACCGGAATCGGTTCACCCCAATAGCGTTGTCGTGAAAAGACCCAATCCCGTAAACGATAGTTAACTTTTTTTTGACCGACTTGCTTTTCTTGTAACCAAGCTAAAATTTTATCAATCGCTTGCTGTTTATTTAAGCCGTTCAAAAATTCCGAATTAATATGCTCACCATCACCTGTATAAGCTTTTTCAGCAACATTACCACCAGCAATCACCGCTTTAATTGGTAAGTCAAACGTCTTGGCAAATTCAAAATCTCGGTCATCATGAGCAGGAACTGCCATAATCGCTCCGGTGCCGTAACTAGCCAACACATAGTCAGAGATCCAAATGGGTAGTCGATCACCGTTAACTGGATTAATTGCATAAGCGCCAGTAAAGGCCCCTGTTTTATCAGTATTTAAATCGGTTCGATCTAAATCACTCTTTTTAGCAGTTGCTGCCTGATACTTTTGTACTTGGTCTTTTTGCTGTGGAGTAGTAATCTCGTCAACTAATTCATTTTCAGGAGCCATCACTACATAAGTTGCACCAAATAATGTATCCGGACGGGTAGTGAAAACCTTAAAGGTCTGATTATGATCTGAAATTTGGAAAGTAACTTCAGCTCCCACTGAGCGGCCAATCCAATTGCGCTGCATTTCTTTAATACTTTCAGGCCAATCAATCAAGTCTAAATCTTCCAACAAACGATCAGCATAAGCTGTAATTCTCAACATCCATTGTCGCATCGGCTTCCGATAAACCGGAAAGCCGCCACGTTCAGTTTTACCATTAACAATTTCTTCATTGGCAACCACAGTTCCCAAATCTGGACTCCAATTAACTGGAATTTTTGCTTCGTATGCTAAACCTTTTTTATATAATTGTTCAAAGATCCATTGTGTCCATTTATAGTAATTAGGATCGGTCGTATTAATCTCGCGCTCCCAATCGTAGGAAAAACCTAAGGAATTAATCTGGCGTTTAAAAGTATCAATATTTTGTTGCGTAAACTCCTTGGGATTATGACCCGTTTTAATCGCATATTGTTCTGCGGGTAAACCAAAGGCATCCCACCCCATTGGATGTAAAACATTGTAACCTTGCATCCGTTTCATGCGCGCTATAATATCAGTCGCCGTATAGCCTTCGGGATGGCCGACATGTAAGCCCTTGCCCGATGGATAAGGAAACATATCTAAAGCATAGAAATTCTTTTTCTGGGGATCTTCAGTTGTTTTAAAAGTTTGATTTTGAGCCCAATACTTTTGCCACTTTTTTTCAATAACATTATGATTATAACCCATAATTTTCCTCCTATAAAAAAAGTCCTATTGCAAAAACGCAATAGGACGAAGTTTACCCGCGGTACCACCTAAGTTTTATATACTTGTTTACAAGTGTATAACCCTCTAGTAATTAACGATACCCCGTGAAAACTTACTAATTTCAGTTTTCAAAATTCAAAGACGAGTTCATTAAAAAGTCGTTATGGAATTGCACCAATCTTCCACTCTCTAAATAACTGACTTAAAAACTACTATTTCCTTGATAAAAGTTAATCTGACACCGATTATAAATAAAAATCAAATAAAATGCAAGTCTATTCTGTAGGTTTATTCTGCTTAACTGTATCTGCTGGCGTCTTACTAGTTGTACTAGAATCAGCCTGTCCTACATCTTTTGCTGGCGATACGGTAATAGGTTTTTCACGAATTACTGCCGCCGGACTAACTTGTTCATCAGTATTTTTTGATGTTTTAACAAAATCACTAGCTGCTTTTGTGGGCACTTTAACCTTTATAGTTGGAGCAACACTGGGAGCTTGTAACATTTCCTTATTTGAATTAATCAATTGATTCAATGAATTATTAACAATTACCGGTAATTCTGGTGTCACTGGTTCTTGAATTGGTTCATCCGCAGCTGGATTATAAAATTTATTCCGAACTATAACCGGAGCCTGTTGATTTTGATAAGTATTTTTTGTAGAATTATTATTCATTTGATGATTAACATTATTCGTCATTAAACTAACATTGTTAACCACAATATCATTAGCGTTCACATTTGCGGTAATTGGTTGATCAAAACGCGTTAAATCGTATTTTTCAATCAAACTATTTAACTTATCTGCATATGAAGTGTCCGTAGCATAACGACCTGTTAAAAATTTAGTAACATCTCGATAAGAATTTGTATTACTGCGCCAAGTTCCAGCGTACATGCCGTTATCTCGGAGTAAACGCACGTAATCTTCTAAAGATTCTCGATAGGAGGGATATTTTCTAAAATTAGCTTGAATCCCATAAAGACTACCACTACCATCATCTTCTTGCGTTGCCAGATTAACAGCTAAGCCGTGATAACTTCCTTTGACACCAAACAAATTATAATTAGGTGCTTGGGCCAAAGAACTGGTTCCCCAACCGCTTTCCAATAATGCCTGCGCTAACATCACTGAAGCGTATAAATCATTATTATTGGCCAATTTTTGAGCTGATAGTCCCAAATAATTTAAAAAAGTTGTATCACCGTAACCATTAGACGTCACCACATTTTCCAAACTATCAGCATCATTGACATTAATAGTTACTGGATTAATACTATCCGCATGAATAGTTATCTTTAATCCGCCTGCAAGTGTCAAACATCCTACGCTACTGATAACAACTATTTGTAATGCCGTTTTTAAATAATTCTTCATGAATTACTACCCCATTCAGTTAAAACTTAAATAAATTTCAAATCACTAGTTGAATAAGAAACCGTAAAATTGCAATCAAGCTCTACTCTGAAATTAATTTCAGAGAAACTGAATTTTATCTTAAACAACCGATACGTTCTTCTATTAATTATTACTTTCCCGATAAACTATCCGATACAGAGATTATTATATCCATAAAATGAATTAATAGTACCAAATATCCACCATCTTAAAGAAAATTTAAACAATTCTTAGGAGATTTTTAATGAAATCAATCAAAAAGTCCCTCTGTCTAAGCAGTTGCTTGCTGTTTTGCTTTTTAACAATCGCCATTCTTCTTATAACTAACAGTTCTTTATTGAAAATGTTTGATCAAAGCTTTTTCTCAATGGTCAAACCTTTAAGCCATAATGCAAAAACTTTTTTCGCCACCGTTACAATTTTAGGTGCTCCCAAAACGATCTTTATTTTATCATTATTAGTTATCTGGTTTATTAAAACTAACCGCCAAAAAATATTCTTTGGTAGTAATCTTTGTCTCAATTTAATTTTAAATAATATCTTAAAAAATATTTTTCAACGTCCTCGTCCCAGTATCCATCATTTAGTAACGGCCACTGGTTTTAGTTTTCCCAGTGGACATGCGATGGCAACGACTGCTTTTATATTAACTATCAGCCTTATCTATTATCAAACTACGAAAAAAAAGCAATTACCTTTTTATTTAACGATAATTGCTTTCTTAATTATTATTAGTCGACCAATTTTACATGTTCACTATTTTTCCGACGTCATAGCCGGTTTTTTCTTGGCTACTTCGCTGACTTTACTGAACTATTATCTTTTTTTTGAAAATCACTCAATAACAGGTTACTTCGATCACACAAATTAATCACTAAATTTAAAAGTAAGATCACAATGCTTACCACATAAATCCAATGCAGACCCTCATAAACTACCTGCCGTGCTGGCAATAAATACTTGGTAGGTAAAGTATGCGCCATTGAAGGATTAATCATTTGATCTAACATCTTAAAAGTCAGTCCTGGATGCTCAGCAACTCCTTGAGCCATTTTTAAATTCATAACAATTCCAAACAACGAAACCATTAAAGTTTGGCCTAAGCTTCTAGCTAAAGTATTAAAACTAGTTGCCGTCCCTACTTCATCACTATCAACAACACTCTGTGAAGTCACAGTGGAAGTGGTAACCGACAAACCAAAGCCAAAGCCAAAGATACCAGAAATCAATAAAAAGATGCCAAAAGCGGTTTTTAGAGGTAATAGTAAATAAATACAACAACCGACAATTAAGAAGCTCAGAGCAAACAACGTAATTTTATGCGGCGGATACTTGGCAATCATTTTACCAGACACAAAAGAGCCTAGTAACCAAATAACTGAACTTGGAGTTAACGCAAATCCTCCCATTGAAGGATTCAATCCCAAAACACTTTGCATCCAGATTGGTAAATAGGCCTCAAAACCAATCAAAAAACCAGAAATTAACAAAATCGATAGGTTTTGAATTACAAAAGTTCGGTTTTTAAATAACTGCAAAGGTAAAATAGGATCAGCTTGTTTACGTTCCACTCGAATAAACCATATCAAGCCCAACAATGAACACAGCAATAAACCGACACTCAACCACCAAGCTTGTAAATTATTCAGGTTTTGTAAGCCCAACATCAAACAAACTAAAACAAATGTTAATAAACTAATCCCTAAATAATCAATGGACAACTTTTGGGCAAAACGTCGCTTCGGTTCCTGCAAAAATAACTGTATTAATAAAATTGTAATTAAACCAATGGGAATATTAATTGCAAAAATCCAATGCCATGATAGTTTTTCAACGATAAAACCACCCAATAATGGTGCCACAATTGAGGCAATTCCCCATGCTGAGCCATTTAATCCAATCATATTAGCTCGTTTTTCTAGGGGATAAATATCTGCCAAAACTGTATAAGTCAAGGGCTGAATTGCTCCAGCTCCCAATCCTTGGATAATTCTTGCCAAAATCAATTGCATCATTGATTGCGAAATACAGCACAAAAAAGAACCGACCACAAAAATTATCAAGCCAATATTCAATAAAATTTTCCGACCATAGCGATCAGATAATTTGCCATAAATCGGTGTCGTTACTGCACTCATCAATAAATATATTGAAAAAACCCAATTCATCAATTTTAAGCCGTGTAGATCACCAATAATTGTTGGCATTGCTGTGGAAACAATCGTTCCCTCAACGGCCGTCATAAAAGTTGCAATAAAAACAGCAATTGTTACCCACTTAACATTCGTTCGCTTATTTACTAAACTCACATAATCTCCTACTTTTGTATAATTTGTTTAATTGCTTCAACTTTATTCAATTGTTCCCACGGTAATTTTACATCTGTTCGTCCAAAATGCCCATAAGCAGCGGTTTGCTTATAAATCGGCCGCTTTAAGTCTAACATTTGAATAATACCCGCTGGGCGTAAATCAAAAACTTGTCGAATGGCTTGGACAATCTGGGCGTCACTGTAATCACTCGTATTAAAAGTGTTAACGTTGATAGATACTGGACGAGCAACACCAATTGCATAGGCCAACTGAATTTCAATTTGTTGAGCAACGCCAGCCGCTACCAAATTTTTAGCCACATACCGGGCTGCATAACTAGCCGAGCGATCAACCTTAGTTGCATCTTTACCAGAGAAAGCACCACCACCATGATGAGCAAAACCACCATAAGTGTCAACGATAATTTTCCGACCAGTTAAACCAGTATCACTACTTGGACCACCCAAAACGAATCGCCCAGTTGGATTGATAAAGAATTTAGTTTGATCATCCAATAAATTTGCTGGAATTACCTGCTTAATAACTTTTTCAATCATATCTTGACGTAACTTATCTAAAGTAACATCTGGATCATGTTGCGTGCTTAAAACAACCGTATCAACTCTTAAAGCATGCCAATTATCATCATATTCAACAGTTACTTGTGCCTTAGAATCCGGACGCAAATAAGTCAATTCTTTTTGTTTACGCACTTGTGTTAATTTATACACCAATTTATGTGCCAAAATAATTGGTAACGGCATGTATTCTGGAGTTTCGTTAGTTGCATAACCAAACATTAAGCCTTGATCACCCGCTCCAATTTGATCCAAAGGATCGTCATCAGTTTGAGAATCACGCTTTTCCAAGGCATCGTCAACACCTTGAGCAATATCAGGTGATTGTTGATCCACCGCAATAATTACTGCACAAGTATCAGCATCAAAACCATAAGCTGAATTGGTATAGCCAATATCCCGAATAGTTTTGCGTACAATTGCCTGCATATCAACATAAGCAGTCGTTGAAATTTCGCCAGCCACTAAAACCAAACCAGTTGTCACTGTAGTTTCACAAGCCACACGTGCCTGTGGATCTTTGGCTAAAATTGCATCTAAAATTGCATCACTAATTTGATCCGCTATTTTATCAGGATGCCCTTCTGAGACAGATTCTGAAGTAAAAAAATGACGTTCTTTTTCCATAATATTCCATTTCCCCCTTAATTAGGTTACAGGTAAGCTAAATAGCCCCATCGGGAATTTAGTTAACTAAAATATGTTATCACAAATCTTTTAAGATTTATACTGAATTATTGATAAATATAATCACGAGTCATTGGTAAGTTGGTACCAGAAGGACCTTTAGTCAGCAAATATTGAATTACATCAATGTTACCTGAGGCAAAAGAAGCAGCACAAGCTTGCAAATATAAATCCCACATGCGACTAAAACGCTCATCCATCATCTCAATAACCTGTGGTAACTTTTGTTGAAAATTATGATCCCAAATTTCCAATGTTTTTTGATAATGACGCCGTAACATTTCAACATCACTAATTTGTAGACCAGACTGAGCAATATTTTTAATATTTTCTGTTAAACCAGGAATATAACCACCTGGGAAAATCCACTTATCAATCCAACCATTGGAAGCACCATGTTCTCTTTGCATAGTAATTCCATGAATTAATGCTGAACCACCGGTCACTAAAAAGTCACTAACATCTTGGAAATATCCTGGTAAATTATCTTCACCAACATGTTCAAACATACCTACAGAAACAATATAATCCCATTGCCGACCTTTTAATTCACGATAATCGGTTAATAAAACTTCTGCTTGATCTTGTAAGCCTAAATCCGCGATTTTAGCTGTGACATACTTATACTGTTCTTCACTTAAAGTAATTCCGGTCACTTTTAAATTATATTTTTGCGCAGCCGTTAACATTAAAGTGCCCCAACCACAACCAATGTCCAACAAAGTTTTACCGGGTTGCGGATTTAATTTCTTCAAAATATGATTAACTTTATTCAACTGGGCTGTTTTTAAATCATCATCTTCGTGCTCAAAATAAGCGCATGAATAAGTTAAGGTATCATCTAACCATAATTTATAGAAGTCATTACCAATATCATAATGATCATGAACATATTCTTGATTTTTACTTTCAGAATGCTTTCTTTCTGGCATAAATTTCTTTAACTTTTTATTGTATAAAAAACTATCTTTACTTTGGTAAGCAGCCACAATTAAATCTTCAATACTACCGTCAATTTCGATTTTTTTATTCATATAGGCTTCACCTAGTGCAATCGAAGCATTAGCGGCAATCTCTTTAATTGGGATTGCTTCATGAAAAGTAATATGGACTTGTGGTTCACCTTCACCGTAAATCTCTGTTTTGTCATCCCAATAGGTAACCTTTAAGGGAATATTAAATGAATTCTTCAATAACTCTTTGTAAAAAGTTTTTTCTAACATATCTTTACCTCAATTTCTAAATCCAATGTTCCTACATTACACCATTAGCCAAGAATCTTCAAATTTAGTAAAATTAAATCAGTTAATAATCAAGGAGTCTAACCATGAAAATAATTAATACCATTACTAATATTATTAGTTTAGTGATTTATCCATTAATTTTGACGACTAAATATCCAGCAACTTATGATCACAACGGATTAATTTCCATCATTTTAGTAAGTATTATTGCCATCTACTGTAATATATTTAAACCACTTAAAGCAAATAAATACTTCAACTTAATTTATTTTATTTTAGCTCTAGTAATTATTTATTTAATTCAAGTTCAAACTTATCCCCACTATTTATTACTATTAAGTTTATGTGAACTACTAGTTTGCTTATTAGCTCCCAAAAATCTCCATCTACCTTTACTGTGGAATTTTTTTCTTCCCATTTTCAGCACCATTTTATTAATTTTTCCTTTAATTCATTTTTTATCTGCACAAATTATTATAAGTGTTATTTTAATTCAGCTCTTCAGTAGTTTGACTTATTTTAACAAAAACTTAACACAAATATTTATTTGTGGCTTCAGTATCGGCCTAGTTCTTTTAGGATTATACATTATGAACTATCTAAGTCCTACTGCTATTTTAAGTTACTCAGGTTGCTTTATAATCATTCTAATAATCAAATTTACAACTAATTTAAAGTTAGAAGGAACGGTATTAAATACTATTAGAGTAATATTTAGTTTACTGAACTATTTTATTTAATAACTATGAAAAGTATCGGTCAAATGTTTTTTCTAATAACCGATACTTTTGTTTATTTCTCAAGCAGATCTATAACCGTAAATGAAAAGTTCAGGTATCATTATTAATCATAAGAAAATTCAGTATTAATGAAGCAGTTGAACCTTCTTGAAATTATCAATAGTTATAGGTTATATTCACAAAAGTTTTGATAGTTAATTGACAGTGATTGTCCGGTAACAAAATACGAACTTTTATAGTTCCATACTTAACTATGTTTCCAGTGAAACCACAATTAGGACAACGTTTTAGAGGATAAGATAAAGTAGCATGAAACACCAAAGCACTCTTACCATTAATAAATTGACGCTTAACAGATTCAAAATTAATGTTTTGATCTTTAATTCCAAGAATTAAACTGGTAGAATAATTATCTAAGGGCATTGTTTTTTCCTTCTTTCAATAGGTTTAGACGACTAAATTGTAACATAGGGAGGCAATGTTCTTTTTTGTATTCCAAAATAAATTGGTATACATAAAAAAGTGCCGATGAAATCACTCATCAACACTCAATATTATAGAACCAAAATAAAAAATGGAAGATACAGGGCTCGAACCTGTGACCCTCTGCTTGTAAGGCAGACGCTCTCCCAACTGAGCTAATCTTCCAAAAATGACCCGTACGGGATTTGAACCCATGTTACCGCCGTGAAAGGGCGGTGTCTTAACCACTTGACCAACGGGTCAAAATATAATAAACAATAAAAATGGAAGATACAGGGCTCGAACCTGTGACCCTCTGCTTGTAAGGCAGACGCTCTCCCAACTGAGCTAATCTTCCAAAAATGACCCGTACGGGATTTGAACCCATGTTACCGCCGTGAAAGGGCGGTGTCTTAACCACTTGACCAACGGGTCAGCTAAAAGCTAACGGAGAGTAAGGGATTTGAACCCTTGATACAGGTAAAAGCCCGTATACATGATTTCCAATCATGCTCCTTCAGCCACTCGGACAACTCTCCAAATAAAAACTCCGGTTGTCAGACTCGAACTGACGACACCCTGATTAACAGTCAGATGCTCTACCAACTGAGCTAAACCGGAATAAGACCAGCATGGCAACGACCTATCCTCGCAGGTAGTTTCCCACCAACTACTTTCGGCGCTGAGAAGCTTAACTTCTGTGTTCGGCATGTCGACAGGTGTTTCCTCCTCGCTATCGCCACCACACTTGCTCTCTTCTTACCTTCTGAAAGAACCTTAGTCCTCTCAAAACTGAATATTATGATCCTACTCGACTACCTCGGTTAAGCCCTCGACCGATTAGTATTGCTCAGCTCCATATATCACTACACTTCCACTCGCAACCTATCTACCTCATCTTCTTTGAGGGGTCTTACTTCATTCCTGAATGGGAAATCTCATCTTGAGGTGGGTTTCACACTTAGATGCTTTCAGCGTTTATCCCTTCCATACTTAGCTACCCAGCTATGCCTTTGGCAAGACAACTGGTTCACCAGTGGTATGTCCATCCCGGTCCTCTCGTACTAAGGACAGATCCTCTCAAATTTCCTACGCCCGCGACGGATAGGGACCGAACTGTCTCACGACGTTCTGAACCCAGCTCGCGTACCGCTTTAATGGGCGAACAGCCCAACCCTTGGGACCGACTACAGCCCCAGGATGCGATGAGCCGACATCGAGGTGCCAAACCTCCCCGTCGATGTGAACTCTTGGGGGAGATAAGCCTGTTATCCCCAGGGTAGCTTTTGTCCGTTGAGCGATGGCCCTTCCATTCGGTGCCACCGGATCATTAAGCCCGACTTTCGTCCCTGCTCGACTTGTCTGTCTCGCAGTCAAGCTCCCTTCTACCTTTACACTCTACGAATGATTTCCAACCATTCTGAGGGAACCTTTGGGCGCCTCCGTTACTGTTTAGGAGGCGACCGCCCCAGTCAAACTGCCTACCTGACACTGTCTCCCGCCGTGATTCAACGGCGCGGGTTAGAGCTTTCATATAACAAGGGTAGTATCCCACCAGCGCCTCCTTCGATACTAGCGTACCGATCTCTACGGCTCCTACCTATCCTGTACATGTTACACAAAAACTCAATATCAAGCTACAGTAAAGCTCCATGGGGTCTTTCCGTCCTGTCGCGGGTAACCTGCATCTTCACGGGTATTATAATTTCACCGAGTCTATCGTTGAGACAGTGCCCAAATCATTACGCCTTTCGTGCGGGTCGGAACTTACCCGACAAGGAATTTCGCTACCTTAGGACCGTTATAGTTACGGCCGCCGTTTACTGGGGCTTCAATTCTGGGCTTCGACTTACGTCTAACTCATCCTCTTAACCTTCCAGCACCGGGCAGGCGTCAGCCCCTATACGTCATCTTACGATTTTGCAGAGACCTGTGTTTTTGATAAACAGTTGTTTGGGCCTTTTCACTGCGGCTGGCTCTTACACCAGCACCCCTTCTTCCAAAGTTACGGGGCTATTTTGCCGAGTTCCTTAACGATAGTTCTCTCGCTCACCTGAGGATTCTCTCCTTGACTACCTGTGTCGGTTTGCGGTACGGGTACTCAGTATCTAACTAGAAGCTTTTCTCGGCAGTGTGACTATTGTGCTTCGCTACTTTATTTTCGCTCCCTATCACATCTCATCCTTCTCGGTTACAAGCATTTGACTCATATCCAGACTCGATGCTTAGACATGCTTTTCCAGCTGCATGCTCACAATTCATCTCCTGCGTCCCTCCATCGTTCAAACAACACTGAACAGTACAGGAATCTCAACCTGTTTTCCATCGATTACGCCTCTCGGCCTCATCTTAGGTCCCGACTAACCCTGGGCGGACGAGCCTTCCCCAGGAAACCTTAGTCTTCCGGTGGACCAGATTCTCACTGGTCTCGCGCTACTCATACCGGCATTCTCACTTCTAAGCTCTCCACCAGTCCTTACGATCTGGCTTCTTCGTGCTTACAACGCTCTCCTACCACGTACATATCTTTCAATGCACATCCACAGTTTCGGTACCATACTTAGCCCCGGTACATTTTCGGCGCAGAACCACTCGACTAGTGAGCTATTACGCACTCTTTAAATGGGTTGCTGCTTCTAAGCCAACATCCTAGTTGTCTATGCAGTTCCACTTCCTTTTCCACTTAGTATGGATTTTGGGACCTTAACTGGTGATCTGGGCTGTTCCCCTTTCGACGATGGATCTTATCACTCACCGTCTGACTCCCGGAGAAAGATCTTTGGCATTCGGAGTTTATCTGAATTCAGTAACCCATGTTGGGCCCCTAGTCCAAACAGTGCTCTACCTCCAAGATCCTCTTCTCCGAGGCTAGCCCTAAAGCTATTTCGGAGAGAACCAGCTATCTCCAAGTTCGTTTGGAATTTCACCGCTACCCACACCTCATCCCCGCAATTTTCAACTTACGTGGGTTCGGTCCTCCAGTGCGTTTTACCGCACCTTCAACCTGGACATGGGTAGGTCACTTGGTTTCGGGTCTACAACTACGTACTTCCTTTCGCCCTATTCAGACTCGCTTTCGCTTCGGCTCCGTCTTCTCAACTTAACCTCGCACGCAATCGTAACTCGCCGGTTCATTCTACAAAAGGCACGCCATCACTCTTTAACGAGCTCTGACTACTTGTAGGCACACGGTTTCAGGATCTATTTCACTCCCCTCCCGGGGTGCTTTTCACCTTTCCCTCACGGTACTTGTTCTCTATCGGTCACTAGGGAGTATTTAGCCTTGGGAGATGGTCCTCCCTGCTTCCGACGGGATTTCTCGTGTCCCGCCGTACTCAGGATCCTGGTAGAGCGTCTTCGATTTCGCTTACGAGGCTTTCACTCTCTCTAGCTCAGCTTCCCAGCTGATTCAGCTATCTTCGACTGTCTCACGTCCCAGTCCTACAACCCCAAAGAGCAAGCTCTTTGGTTTGGGCTCTTTCCGTTTCGCTCGCCGCTACTTGGGAAATCGATTTTTCTTTCTCTTCCTATGGCTACTTAGATGTTTCAGTTCACCACGTCTTCCTCACTTTATCTTTCAACAAAGTGTGACTAAGCTTTACCTTAGCCGGGTTCCCCCATTCGGACATCTCCGGATCTTCGCTTACTTACAACTCCCCGGAGCATTTCGCTGTTCGTTACGTCCTTCTTCGGCTCCTAGTACCTAGGCATCCACCGTGCGCCCTTTTTATCTTAACCTATTTATTACTTCTTACTTCTCGAATCTCTCGATTCTCGGTGTCTTTCTTATCATAATATTCAGTTTTCAAAGTACTAATTATCTTCCTTGACAAGTTTCACCTCGTCAATGGAGGTTAACGGGATCGAACCGATGACCTCCTGCTTGCAAAGCAGGTGCTCTCCCAGCTGAGCTAAACCCCCGTACTACTATAATGGGCCTAAATGGACTTGAACCATCGACCTCACGCTTATCAGGCGTGCGCTCTAACCAGCTGAGCTATAGGCCCGATTTTTACTGCGCTTGTCTTCAACCCTTGAGAGTAAACCTCTCAAAACTAAACAAAGTTTCTAGCCAAATGCTTTCCGTATCTTTTCCTTAGAAAGGAGGTGATCCAGCCGCAGGTTCTCCTACGGCTACCTTGTTACGACTTCACCCTAATCATTTGTCCTACCTTAGACGGCTAGCTCCCCGAAAGGTTACCCCACCGGCTTTGGGTATTACAAACTCTCATGGTGTGACGGGCGGTGTGTACAAGGCCCGAGAACGTATTCACCGTGGCATGCTGATCCACGATTACTAGCGATTCCAACTTCATACAGGCGAGTTGCAGCCTGCAATCCGAACTGAGAATGGTTTTTAGAGTTCCGCTTGCCCTCGCGAGTTCGCTTCTCGTTGTACCATCCATTGTAGCACGTGTGTAGCCCAGGTCATAAGGGGCATGATGATTTGACGTCGTCCCCACCTTCCTCCGGTTTGTCACCGGCAGTCTCACTAGAGTGCCCAACTTAATGCTGGCAACTAGTAACAAGGGTTGCGCTCGTTGCGGGACTTAACCCAACATCTCACGACACGAGCTGACGACAACCATGCACCACCTGTCTTCCTGTCCCCGAAGGGAACCTTGTATCTCTACAACTTGCAGGAGATGTCAAGACCTGGTAAGGTTCTTCGCGTTGCTTCGAATTAAACCACATGCTCCACCGCTTGTGCGGGCCCCCGTCAATTCCTTTGAGTTTCAACCTTGCGGTCGTACTCCCCAGGCGGAGTGCTTAATGCGTTAGCTGCAGCACTGAGAGGCGGAAACCTCCCAACACTTAGCACTCATCGTTTACGGCATGGACTACCAGGGTATCTAATCCTGTTCGCTACCCATGCTTTCGAGCCTCAGCGTCAGTTACAGACCAGAGAGCCGCCTTCGCCACTGGTGTTCTTCCATATATCTACGCATTTCACCGCTACACATGGAGTTCCACTCTCCTCTTCTGCACTCAAGTTTGACAGTTTCCGATGCTCTTCCTCAGTTAAGCTGAGGGCTTTCACATTCAGACTTTTCAAACCGCCTGCGCTCCCTTTACGCCCAATAAATCCGGACAACGCTTGCCACCTACGTATTACCGCGGCTGCTGGCACGTAGTTAGCCGTGACTTTCTGGTTGAATACCGTCACTATCTGAGCAGTTACTCTCAAATACGTTCTTCTTCAACAACAGGATTTTACGATCCGAAAACCTTCTTCATCCACGCGGCGTTGCTCCATCAGACTTTCGTCCATTGTGGAAGATTCCCTACTGCTGCCTCCCGTAGGAGTTTGGGCCGTGTCTCAGTCCCAATGTGGCCGATTACCCTCTCAGGTCGGCTACGTATCATTGCCTTGGTAAGCCGTTACCTTACCAACTAGCTAATACGCCGCAGGTCCATCCTTTAGTGACAGCCGAAACCGTCTTTCATTCCTTAATCATGTGATTAAGCACTTTATGCGGTATTAGCAACTGTTTCCAATTGTTATCCCCCGCTAAAGGGCAGGTTACCTACGTGTTACTCACCCATCCGCCGCTCGCGTCCATATCTTCCTACCCGAAGGTATTCCGTTACTTCTGCTCGCTCGACTTGCATGTATTAGGCACGCCGCCAGCGTTCGTCCTGAGCCAGGATCAAACTCTCATTTTTTGTTAGTTTGTTGACTCAGACCTAGAACTCTAACGTTCTTTGTCTTCTTTATTTTTGTTCAATTGACAGGTTCTTTTTCAGAACCCAGCACTTGGTGTTAAAAGAAACTTTGTTCAGTTTTCAAAGATCTACTTTTTATCATTTGCCACTTGATTAAGCGGCTTGTTTAGTTTATCATTTTATCATGAGCTTGTCAACTGTTTTTTTTATTTGTTTAGCAGCGACCTGCATGACTCATTGACAACAGAAAATATATTATCAACTTTTCGTCCTTTTTGCAACCCCTTTTTCGCATTTTTTGCAAATTCCTTGAATATTTAATTCAATCTGCTTAATTTGGAACTGTGAAAGTTTAGTTAATTCCTGCTTAAAAGCCTCATAATCTACATAATTGACATCATAAACCTGTCCGCAATTTTCACAAATTGCATGAAAATGTTCTTGACGATAATAGTCAAAATGAATTGACCTATCATCGTAGGTCAATTCATTTATGGGCGTAATTGTAGATAAAAAATTAAGATTATTATAAACCGTAGCAATACTAATATTAGACATTTGATTCTTCAAATCATTAAAGACGTCTTCAGCTGTTGGATGGTTATGATGCTCCATCATATACTTTAAAATAGTTAATCGCTGTTCGGTCATGCGCACTTTTTTACTTTTTAAATGTTCTACTTGTTCTTGAAATTCGGTTTCTATTTGATTTTTAGTCAAGGTAAACCTCCAATCTTAATTTGCTAGTTCTGGGGCGTCTGTATGGTAAAGGTCTAATAAAGACTTGTTATCATTCTTATACTCTAAGCTAGACTTATCCTTCTTGTTCTGCTCTTTTAATTTCTTTAAAGACTTCTTTTTAGAATAATTGAAATCTTTTTTATTAATCTTGATAAAGCTTTGTGGCGTGTAAAATCTCAAAAGATCACCAGTAATTACTTTATCCGATAATGAAAGTTCAGTTGCTACTTGATTGGACATAGATTCCACTTGTTTTCTTTGCTCAGCAGTTAAATTCTTAGCCAACCGCCCATTTTTTGTATAATAATAGGCACCATTAACTTTTGTAAATTCTGGAGAGACAAAATCTCCGTTTCTAAATGCAACAAGTTGCGGATGCTTTGGTGCTAATAAGTCTGAACCAAACTGGATCTTATCCCGATTATTAATTCCCAATAAGTTCAAAATAGTTGGTAAAGCATCAATTTCACCACCATAAGTGTGATTAATTCCACCTTGCAAACCATTCATATGGATCATAAATGGAACTCGTTGGAACTGGGCATTATCAAAATCATTAAATTTCTTTTCTCCCAATAATTTAGCGACAGCTTTTTTATGATTACCCGAAATTCCATAGTGATCACCATAAAAGACTACCATACTATTTTTATCTAGACCTGTCGCCTTTAACCAGTCCATAAATTCACCAATTGACTGATCCAAATAATGAGCTGTCTGTACATAACCATCAACAGTTTTATCACCAGTATTAGTTTTAGAAATTGATTGATTCTTTTTGTCTAATAAATAAGGATAATGATTGGTTACCGTAATAATTTTAGAATAAAACGGCTGCGGTAACTGTTGAATATAACTAGCAGTATCCTTCATAAAAATTTTATCTTTCATACCATAGCCAACATTATAATTCTTTTTTTGCTTATAATAGTTTGAACTAAAGAAATAATCATATCCCCATGATTTATAAGTGTTATCCCGATTCCAAAAACTAGGAACATCACCGTGAAAAGAAGCCGTAGTATACCCCTTTTGATCTAAAATTGCGGGCGCCGCTTGGAAAGTATTTGAAGTACCATCAGTTACCATTGCCGCTCCTTCTGGTAATCCGAAAAGCGAATTTTCCATCATCATCTCAGCATCGGCTGTTTTTCCCTGACCAACTTGGTTAAAGAAATTATCAAAACTTAACGTATTTTTTTCATGATAAATCTTATTTAAATTGGGAGTTACTTCTTGATTATCCCACTTAAAGTCAATCAAGAATTGTTGAAAACTCTCCAAATGAATAACAAAAACATTTTTACCTTTCGCAATTCCCGTATATTGCACATTTGGTGCAACATAATTATTGCTAATATAATTTTTAACTGTTTTCATATCGGAACTGTCAGCATTCGCTTTCACAGCACTTGTTTTTGCTGCTTTAACTGTATCATAAACAGAATAGGCATTTAAGCCCAAATATTTAACAATATAATTATTATCAAAGGTTCGGGTCAATAAGCCTGAACGATCTTGCTGAGCTAAGGTTAAATTGATGCCAAAACTAATAATTGCTATTCCAGTAATAGTTAAGGGGATCTTTGCTGTTAATTTTCTAATATCGACCTTAATAACTTTAAAAGCTAATAGGACAACTAGCAACACAACATCCAAGAATGCCAAAAAATCAGTTGGCTTAGTAATGCCCAAAATACTCATACCTAAATTATTAGAGACTGAACTAGAGCCCTTAATTAAAGTTAACGTTAAAAAATCAGAAAATTCTCGATAATACAAAATATTAGCAAACAACCAAGTTGAAGTGATCAAATCAATAATCAACAAATAGACGTATGATTTTCGTCCTTTAAGATAAAGTGCAATTCCTAATAATAAAATCGTTGTGGGAATTGGATTTAAAAATAGCAAAAAAGCTTGCATGCTGCTTTTTATTCCTAAATTGAATTTAGTTAGACAAATCAAGTAAGTTTTAATCCAGCACAGAACTACTGCTAAAGTAAAAAAACCCAGTTTAGTATTTAAAGTATTTGCTATTTTTTGACTAAAATTCTTCATTCTAAAATCTTTCCTCCACGTACTTTCGTACTAGTACGTTCATTAATCGGTTTAAATGCAATTGCAATAATTCCTAAAAACATTCCTAAATAGTAAGTTATAAAGCGCCAAATAAACATTCCTAAAACTAATTTACTAGGCAAACTAATATATTGTGAAAATAAGGTTCGAAAACTGTATTCTGCACCACCTGTTCCTCCAGGAATTGGAAAAATCGAAGTAATCATTACAATCATAATTTGCGTAATTAAGACGTTAATGATATTAACATGATGGACGTGTAAAGCCAACAATGTGAAGTAAACTACCAGGTAATAAAACAATAATTGAATAAAAGTAAAAACTGCAGCTTTAATAACTTTTCGCCGTTCCTTTTTCAAAACCAAACTTTCATGATAAAAGTTATCAATTTTAATCAAAACTTTACTAGTCCAAGCTTTGGCAGTATTATCATTCACAAAAAAACCAATAAATCTCATAATAATTAATATGATTTTTCGCGTAAATTGGTAGTAAAACATAATCATTAGTAAAACACCAATGGTTAAAACGTGTAATATAAAACCAGCTATAATTAAAACAGCTAACCCCGTAAAATGTTGTGCAATACTACTAAACTGAAAAATCATCGCAATAATAAAGTTTATCAAAACAATTGTCTGATAAATAATAAATTTCATCAATAAGACTGAAGTTCCTCGTCCCACTTCAACACCAGACTGAACCAAAGAAACAACTTGTGCTGGTTGTCCTCCAGATGAAAATGGCGTAATTGCATTAAACAAAGCTTGAATCCAAGGTATTCGCAATATGTTCCACCAGTGATGTAATTCATCTTCTCGGCCGTGCAACAAAACTTTTAAAACCAAAGCTTCAAAAAAAAACGAAAGAAACATCGAACCAAAAGCTATCAATAACCACCACCAATTAATCGTGGTAGCTTGCTGAATTAGGGAATGTAAATTGGTTTTTTGTAATTCGAAGGCAAAAATCCCGCCCCCAATAATCAACATGATAAACATCGCTAACAGATTTTTACGATTCATGAAGGATTCCTCGTTTGCTGAAATTGTTCAAGATAAAATTTATGCCAAATTTGACTTAAATGTTCTTCCGAATAATAATGAGCCGCACTTGTAGCTTTTCGCGCTAAATCCTGTAACTTGGCCGGATTATGGCGTAAATCTCTAATCGCTTGCTGCATTTGTGAAAAATCTTTAGCTGGTAAATATTTATCAGCAATAATTGCCTGATATAAATCCAAATCACGCAATAATACCGGTGTACCAGTATTGAAAGCTTCTAAGACAGACATAGGAAATAATTCATCATACGAAGGTAACAAAAATAAATCAGCTGCATTTAAATATTCATTTAGTTGACTTCGCGGAATAATATCGGTAAAAGTTAAATTACTAGGCGCATGTTGAATCATATTTTTATAACGTTCATAGCCATCGGTCATCGCTCCAAAAGAAAAACCCCCAGCCCAGATGAACTTAATTTCTGGATTTTCCACTGCCAGTCGATAAAAATCATCAATTCCTTTACGTTTTTGAACCTGTCCATCACCAAAAACTACAAAATCCGTCGCTTTTAAATTTAATCGTGCGCGTACTTGAGCCCTTTTTCGATCTGAAAATCGATAAAATTCTAATTTCGAAACAAAATTAGGAATATACGTTACCTTTTGTGGATCAATTCCATGTTGCGCCAGCTTACTGATAAAACTTGGATTTACCACAATTAAATGGTCCATTCTTTGATAAAAAGAAATAACGTACTTCGAAACCAGTCCTTGAGCTATTTTAGGAATTCGCAAACTTCCTTCCAGCGTTTCTGGTAGAAAATGAACGTACCCAATTTTTCGACCGCGATTTTTAAAAAATGTCGATGCATAAAATTGCGGATCAATTGTATGATAATGACTGATATCACTAGCATGAATAAAATCATTAACGTTAATTTGAAAAGCTTGACTTAAATAAGTTTTTAATAAACGCATCAACTCAGTATAAGCACTGCCAACTCCTTGACCTGCTACTTTCTGTGATGATGAAAACATTGTTATTTTAATCATCGTAATATTGACCGTCCTTTAATGGCTGATTTGCTAATTTTTTTCGTAGAAAATACTTATAAGCATCTTGATAAAAATCTAATACCCGATCACCAAATAAATCGGCGGAAATTTCATATAACTTTTTTTGCCGGGGAGCTGGATCATCAAATAAATGCGGATGATCTAAATATTGCCTAATTAAGTCATTGAATTGTTCTGGCTTTAAATAAGTTACTCCCATTGATGGATCATCTAATAAATTATCAGTGTAAGGACTAGAGCGAACCACACACTTTAATTGTGATGCTAATGCTTCAATGAAGGTTAATCCTTGAGATTCTGTATCACTGGCTGAAACAAACAAATCAGCCATTTGATAATAAGGCGAGACTTGATCATGCACAACTTCACCAGTAAAAAGTACATGCTTTTGCAAATTAAGTTGGTTAACCAATTGCTCAAGGGCAGCTTTATCTGGCCCATCACCTACGATCACTAACACTATTCGAGGATAAGATGGTACTAATTGTGGTAATTGTTGAATTAACAATTCAATCTTTTTTTCATTAGCTACTCGACTTAACGTTAGTAAAATTGGATGTGCATCACTTAAATTCAATTGCTCTAGCAATGGTTGACAATCTATTTTTTGCGTAAATTTTGATAGATCAACGCCAGTGGGAATAATCTCCATTGGTGTCTTGATTCCATATCTTCTCAAGGTGTCATAAACACGTTGACTAGGAGCAATGACTCCCGACATCCCAGAAATAAATAATTTAGACATTTGCTTAACATGATATGGTTTTAACAAGTGACCATTTAAAACGTAATGTAAATAATCTTCATACATGGTGTGATAAGTGTGCACACAAGGAATTTTCAAACTATGTGCGACAAACTTACCAATTAAGCCTAATGAAAATTCAGTTTGTGTGTGTACAATATCTAAGTCTAATTCTTTAGCTAATTTTAAGGCGTGGAACATTCCCCGATAAGCAATACGACGATCAGTAAAAGATATAAAAGGAATACTACTTAGGCGAAAAATATTAGGTTCTACAGCGTCTTTAGCAACATGTGGATCTGAAGTTGTAAAAATATATACTGTATTGCCCTTGCGTTCCAGATCATTTTTTAAAGTTTGAATTGATGTTGCTACACCACTAACTTGTGGGAAATAAGTATCTGTAAATATCCCAATATTCATTATCAATGCTCCCTTAAATCTGACTGATATGCTTAATTATAACAAAATAAGTCATCAAAGCATATTATCGTAATAAAAAAACAGCCTCTTGGCTGCTTAATCAAATACATTATACTAAAAGTACTGAACTTTGGGGGACTAAATATTTTAATTGTTCAAATAAAATACGAGTATTAATCTCTTTTTAAAATTAGCTTTTGAAATTGTTTATTTTTTAATAAAATCGTGAAGATAACATAGCCAATCAACACTGCCAGAAATTCGCCGATAAAAATATATATAATCGTTATTAATAGCGGCGCTTGTGTCATTAAATTTAACTCTAAACCAATAATTACACCGTTAACAATTCCGGCAATTATCGGCACTAAATAACCTTGCTTAATGTAAATAATTATTAAAAAGGTCAGCAATGATGCCAATGTTCCTACAAACATATCAACTGCCGCCGTTGGACTAAATAAATTAGTAATAAAACACCCCAACGTTAAACCAGGAATAAATTTCTTATTATAAAAGGGTAGCATTACTAAGATCTCTGAAATCCGTAACTGAATATTTCCATAGGCTAAAGAATTTAATGGTGGTGTAATGGTTAACACTACATAAATAGCAGCAATCATTGAATTAATAATCCAATCACGAGTGGAAAAACTAGCAAAATATTTTTTCAAAATTAACCCTCCATCATCTTTGTTTAAAGACAGGTTTCTTTCGGAGTTACCAAACTGTCTTAAGATATTACATTGATTCACGTTCTTTTAATTTATCATCAATTAATTGCAGAACTTTTTGTCGATCAGCTTCATTTTCTACAAAATCATATTGATCACAACTAATTTTCATTTTAGGGCTATAATGGTAATCTTCATACCAACGATCATAGCGTCCCAACAAATTATGATAATAGTCCACTAATGATGGATCATTTTCCGGTTGTTCATAAGAACGCCCCCGTTTTTTAATATGTTCTAACATTTTGTCATAAGAGACATCTAAATGAACTAACAAATCTGGAGCTTTTTTATGTGCAGCAAAAGGTAGTTCTTCCATCATGTTGTCTAACAATTCATCATAAACTTGAACTTCCTGTTTAGTTGCCCGCCCCATATCAGCATTAATGTGAAAAAATAACGAATCTTCGTATATTGAACGATCTAAAACATTATTATCATCTGATAATGCACGCTTAATTGAAGCAAATCGCTTATTTAAAAAATAAATCTGCAACAAAAAAGCATACTTTTTAGGATCATCGTAAAACAAGGGTAAGACCGGATTATCATCCACTTGTTCATAAAAAGCTTGTGTACCTAAATGTTCCGAAACAAGGGTTGCTAAGCTACTTTTGCCTGCACCAATCATACCGCTTAAAACTATCATCATGTTTGTCCTCCTCTAAAAATGCCTCATCTATAATAGCATATACACCACACATATTGTAGTGCTTTTTTTGAAGAAGTACCAAATATAGTAGTTGCTTTAGTAAATAGTAATTTTAATTATAAAAAATGACTCCTGAAAATTTAAATAAAATCAGGAGTCACCTCATTAATAAATTTAATAATTTAAATACTTTCAACAAAATTGATTGTTAAAACATTGTAATAATTTATCAACATTTTACTCATCAATTCCCATTTCTGCTTGCACAACGCTAGCGATTTGTTGACCAAAGCGCTGCGCATCTTCCTTAGTTGCTGCTTCTACCATCACTCTTAACAAAGCTTCCGTTCCACTTGGTCGTACTAAGACGCGTCCATCGCCATTCATTTGCTTCTCTACCGTATCAATTGCTGCTTGAATAGCTGGATAATTTTGCCAATTATTCTTCTCCTGTACCTTAACATTGATTAAAATTTGGGGATAAGTCTTTACTGGTGCCGCTAATTCAGACAAAGCTTGTCCTGTTTGTTTGACGACATTTAATAATTGAATACCAGTTAACATCCCGTCACCAGTGTTATGAACATCAAAAATAATGACATGTCCTGATTGTTCGCCACCAAGATTATAACCATTTTTAACCATCTCAGCAGCAACGTGACGGTCACCAACATCTGTTTGAACAGCATTCATATCATTAGCTTCAATAGCTTTATATAAGCCTAAATTACTCATGACCGTGGTAACAATCGTATCTTTTTTCAAGCGACCGTGAGCTTTGAAGTAATTTCCTAAAATAAACATGATTTTATCGCCGTCAACAATGTTACCTTTTTCATCAACTGCAATACAGCGATCGCCATCACCATCAAAGGCTAAACCAACTTGGGCTCCTTGTTTAACCACTTCACGAGCTAATTTTTCTGGATGAGTTGAACCAACACCGTTGTTAATATTAACGCCATCTGGATTAGTAGCAATTGTTGTGAAATCCACATTCAAATCAGCAAATAATTTGCTAACTAACTTACTGGTTGAACCATTTGCACCATCTAAAACCACTTTCACACCTGATAAATCATCAGAAATACTTTGCCGTAAAAATTCTAAATATTTTAATGAACCTTCTTTATAATCCTCTAAAGTACCAATACCTTCAGCGGAAGGACGAGGCAAAGAATCTTGCTTCTGATCTAAAAAGTGTTCAATTTCCTCTTCAGTAGCATCTTTCAATTTATAACCATCGGGGCCAAAAAATTTAATACCATTATCACTAGCAGGATTATGAGAAGCTGAAATCATAATTCCCGCATCAGCACCTTGAACTTTAACTAAGTAAGCAACCGCTGGAGTCGTAATCACACCCAAATTCAAAACTTCAATTCCAACAGACAAAAGGCCGGAAATCAAAGCAGTCTCTAGCATCTGCCCTGATTTTCTAGTATCACGTGCTACTAACACTACAGCTCGATCTTCATCACTATCTTTTTGTTGTGATAAAACAAAGCCGCCCGCACGCCCTAACTTAAAAGCCAATTCTGGTGTTAATTCTTTATTTGCAATACCACGGACACCATCCGTGCCAAAATATTTAACCATAGTTCTCCTCTTATCTTAATTATTTACTGAATTTTGATTAACTGCTGAATTTGGTTCATCAGTTTTTAAATAGACCTTAATTGTTCGTGGACTCGAATCTATAATATCAGATTTCACCTGATTAATTGTAACAATTTTTGACTTCTTCGTGCTAATTTTTGATACATCAATCGGAATATCCAGCTCATTTAACTGATTTAAAACATTTTTTTTCGCATAAATACGAACTACAGACACATCTGCTGTTAAATGATAATTCTTATTTTCTGGCATGTTTTGGGGGATAAATTTTAACGCAACTTTTTTACTCGGTAAGCTAATCGGCACTTTCACCCGCGTTGTTTGTGGCGTTAATAAAACTGATAAAGTTCGACCTTGAGCATCTAGAGCTTGTAATAGTACTTCTTGATGAAAGTCAGTTGAAGCATTATGCGGTAATTTGGCATGAGCTACTACTTGACTAATTCGTTGAACCTCGCTACGTGCCCCGACAACTTGCACTACTTGAGGATCAACACTAGCATCACCTCCTAGGTAGCCTTTCGCAATGTTTTTAGCATCATAATCAGCTTGAATTGGAAAAGCTTGTTCGGCTTTAGGTTCGATATCAACGTCAACATAACGTGGCTTAATTGAATACTTTAAATCACGATTTAAGCCATTTTGATGAACTAAAACCCGATGGTGGCCAACATTTAAATTATGCAAGTTAATATAAAGTGTAAAATTATGGGTATTTTTAGTAGCTGTCACTAAGGCTGATGGACCTTCTAATTTCACTCGAACTTGTTTAGGATAACCAGTGATAAAATAATTTTCTGCATCCGAATTAACTTGCAATTTCATATTTAAAGTCGCAGTTTTATTCGCATTAACCACATTTCCTGCCACTATGCCACTGCGAGTACTACCAATACTAGGTAAAGAAACACTCCAATAAATCCATAAGGCCAATAAAAAGGATAATAATAGATAAAAATACTTGGAATCAATAAACTTCCGCCATTTTTTCATTAATCGTTTCCCCTTTTAAAGCGTCGAATAAAGTTTCGAACAACAGAATTAGTCTGCGATGTTTTAGGTTCTAACTGAGCGCGTAAGTAATTGAGATAATCATCACGATTTAAATCCAACATCATATGATTTTTATGCGTAATCATAACCTCACCGGTTTCTTCTGAAACGACAATTGTCAAGGCGTCAGTCACCTCGCTAATCCCCACCGCTGCTCGATGACGGGTACCCAGCTTTTTAGGAATAGCGTTACTCTCCGACAATGGTAAATATGCCGCCGCCACTTCAATCTTATTTTTGTTAATAATTACTGCGCCATCATGTAACGGCGTGTTGGGAATAAAAATATTAATCAATAATTCGCCTGTAACATCAGCATCCAACTTAATTCCCGTTTCGACATACTCTTCTAAACCAGTATTCATTGTCAAAGTAATCAGTGCACCAATACGCCTTTTAGACATATATTGAATCGCTTTGTCTAACGCCATGATTAAATTATCAGTCAAATCCTTTTGTTCATTTCGAACTGAAAAAAACACTGGTGAACGTCCTAATTTTTCCAAGC
The DNA here is from genome assembly GCF_058107125.1 of Bombilactobacillus sp. ESL1202. Classification (NCBI taxonomy): domain Bacteria; kingdom Bacillati; phylum Bacillota; class Bacilli; order Lactobacillales; family Lactobacillaceae; genus Bombilactobacillus; species Bombilactobacillus sp. ESL1202. Next base: position 478,333 of record NZ_CM176590.1, read on the forward strand.
CACGTCTAATTTCCGGCGCAAAAATAATAATAATCGCAATTACCGACCAATTAAAAACTTGATCGGTCAAATAAGCAATCGTACGCAGATTAAAGAACCAACTAATTAATTTAATTACTAAAATAATAAACAAGCCTTTTAATAATTGGATGGCTTTCGTTCCGCGAATCATCATTAACAGCTTATAGGTTAAAAACCAAACAAATAAAATATCAATGATATTAGTCAAAAAATTTAATGTAAAAATATGGCCCCATATATTTTGCATTCTTTAATCTCACCTCTGATCTTCACCAATGATTCGAACTTCTGTTTCTAATTGAACGCCAAACTTTTTTTGAACAGTAGTTTGAATTAGATGAATTAATGCTAAATAGTCACTAGCGGTGGCAGTTCCCAAATTAATAATAAAACCAGCATGTTTTTTTGAAACTTGAGCTCCGCCAACGATCTTCCCTTGTAATCCCGCTTTAATAATCAAAGGACCAGTAAAATATCCTGCTGGTCGTTTAAAAACACTCCCACAAGACGGATATTCCAGAGGCTGCTTTGATCGTCTCAAAGCGTTTAATTCGTCCATTTTAGCTTGAATTTTTTGTTGATCTCCTGGAACTAAGTCAAAAGTCACCTCAGTCACAATTCCGTGATTATCTTGCACTATGCTGTGCCGATAAGAAAATTTCAAATCATTTTGATCAATTGCAATTAGCTGACCAGCTGGTAAGATTTCTTTAATCTGGGTAATCACTGAACTAACTTCACCACCATAAGCTCCCGCATTCATAAAGGCTGCCCCACCAACACTTCCTGGGATTCCAGCGGCAAATTCTAAGCCACTTAGTCCTGCTTGACTAGCAGCTTTAGTAACATCGATTAAACGTGCTCCAGCCTGAGCAATAATCTGATTTTTTTGAACCAGAATTTGTTTCATCGCCGTTAAAATAATAACTAAACCTTTTATCCCTCCATCTTTAATGATTAAATTACTAGAATTTCCTAGTGCAGTCACTGGTAAATGATGCTTAATGGCAAAATCGGTTAATAATTGTAGTTCGGTCACTGTTTGTGGAAAAGCTACGTAATCTCCAGGTCCTCCTGTTTTAGTAAAGGTATATTGACTTAAAGAATCTTTGACTTTAATCTTAACTGGCAGATTTAACAATTCTGTTTTTAATTGTAAATCATTTAAAAATTGATCTCTGATTTCCGATTGCATGCTAAAACTCCTAACTAACTGTTTTCCACAATAACACTATTATAGTATATAATGAAATCTGAAAATAAGTTATGAATTGTGAGGTTTTTTACATGAATTTTGTTGCTCTGGATTTTGAAACCGCTAATCATCAAGCTGATAGTGCCTGTTCTTTAGCCCTCGCACTCATTTTAAATAATCAAATTGTAGACACTTTTTACACTTTGATTAATCCGCAGGCACCGTTTAATAGTCGAAACATTGCTATTCATCATATTCATCCAGAAGACGTTAAAGATGCACCAACATTTGCTCAAGTTTGGCCACACATCAAACCATTATTCACCACTAATCACTTAATTACGGCTCATAATGCTCCTTTTGATACCCGCGTTCTCAAAACAACACTTCAAAAATATCAAATTCCCACCCCAACTTATAATGTTATTGATACGGTGCGCACTTCCCGAAAATTTTATCCTGAATTACCTAATCATAAATTAAATACCGTTGCTGAAGCCTTAAATGTTGACTTAGAACATCACCATCATGCTTTAGATGATACTTTAGCATGTGCCGAAATTTTATTACAAACAAGAGCCCAATTTGGTACAGAAGCTTTACAACCGTTTATCAAACTAAAAGCTTAACAAGAACTTTTTCTATAAAATTCACTAAAAAAGAGTCCCTAATATGGATGGAATAAAAATTATTAGCAGATTGATCATGATAATAATTTTTACAAGATCATATTAGCGGACTCTTTACTTTATTAATCAATTTTACTTAACAGCAGCTAGCTGTTGTAACAAAAAAGAATAACGCTCACCTTGCGCTTTCAAAATTAATTTACGCATTTGGGCAGTGTTACCACGCTCAATTTTGATACGCAAATAATTTTGTGGTAATTGTTCTTGAATGAACTGTGACCATTCAATAATCACAATTCCCTTACTATTAAAATATTCTTGCAATCCCAATTCATCAGCAGAAGAATTTTCTAAACGATACATATCCATATGATAAAGTGGGTACTTAGCTTGCGAATATTCCCGAATTAAAGTAAAAGTCGGGCTTTTAACCGGCCGTTTAATTCCTAATCCTTGAGCAATTCCTTGCGTAAAAGTTGTTTTACCAGCACCTAAATCACCATCTAGCAACAAAAGATCCCCAGGTAATAAAAAATGTGCTAATCTTTGACCAAACTGCTTTGTTTCCGCAGCGTTCTGTGTTAATTTTTCCATAGTACCTCAATTATAAAGCTTGTGCAGCAGTGATAATTGCTAATTTATAAACATCTTCCACATTAGCACCACGCGACAAGTCAGAAATTGGTTTATTAAGACCTTGTAAGATCGGTCCAATCGCTTCAAAACCACCTAAACGTTGCGCAATTTTATAACCAATATTACCTGATTGTAATTCTGGAAAGACAAAAACATTAGCTTGACCAGCAACTTGAGAATCAGGTGCTTTTTGAGCAGCAACCGATGGTACAATGGCTGCATCAAATTGCAACTCACCATCCAAAGCCAAAGTTGGCTCCTTTTCTTGCGCTAACTTAGTGGCTTGTGCTACTTTAGTAACTTCATCACTCTTAGCTGAACCTTTAGTTGAAAAACTCAGTAAAGCAACTTTCGGATCAATATCAAATAAACGGGCTGTACTTGCTGATGTCACAGCAATTTCTGCCAATTCTTCCGCACTAGGATTAATATTGATAGCACAATCAGCAAACAAATAACGCTGTTGATCTTTTTGCATAATAAATGCGCCACTCGTCCGTGTCAAACCTGGTTTAACTTTAATAATTTGCAAAGCTGGACGAACTGTATCACCAGTTGGATGAATTGCACCAGAAACCATTCCGTCAACTTGATCCAAGTAGACTAACATTGTGCCAAAGTAGTTTGGATCACGCAACATTTGTTGAGCTTGTTCTTTAGTATTTTTACCTTTACGACGCTCAACAAAAGCAGCAACCATTTCATCAAATTGATCAAAATTTTGGGGATCCAAAATTTTGATTCCTTGAATATCTAAGCCTAATTCTTGGGCTTTTTTTTGAATTTCAGACTCATTGCCTAAAAAAACCGGTTCCAATAATTGATCTTGCCGTAACTTAACTGCCGCTTGTAAAATGCGGGCATCAGTTGCCTCAGGAAAAACAATTTTCTTGTTTTGACCACTAATCTTTTGTTTTAACGACTCAAATAATTCCATTTTTTCCTCCTATTTTTCGATAATCTCAGTTGGTAATTGCCAATTAATCGGTGTCTCACCAAATTGTTTTAAAGCAGCGTTGGTTCTAGAAAATGGACGTGAACCAAAGAAACCATAATTAGCGGAAAATGGACTTGGATGTGTCGAACTAATAATTGCATTATGTTGACTATCAATCAAATTCATTTTTGACTTAGCAGCTTTGCCCCAGAGAATAAAGACAACACCACCTTTATCAGAAAGCGCTTTTATCGCTTGGTCCGTCAATATTTCCCAGCCCTTCCCTTGATGAGAATACGCTTTTCCACGCCGTACTGTCAATACCGAATTTAATAATAATACGCCTTGATCAGCCCAGGATTTTAAATAACCATGATTGACTGGTGGATAGCCCAAATCTGCTTGCAGTTCTTTATAAATATTTTGCAAAGATGGGGGAACTTTATTTCCTGGTAAAACTGAAAAACTCAATCCATGCGCTTGATGTGGTTCATGATAGGGATCTTGACCTAAAATAACCACTTTTGTTTGTTGAAATGATGTCCAATCAAACGCTTGAAAAATATTGTACATATCGGGATAAATCGTTTGTTCCTGATACTCTCGTTTCAAAAATTGATGAAGGCGACGATAATAATCTTTATTAAACTCGGGTTCTAAAATTTGCTGCCAATCATTTTTTATTAATTGTTTCAACTTAACACCGCCTATTATGGTAAAATTTTAATATAAATTTAGGAGGATTCTTATGACTATCAAATTAATTGCTTCCGACATGGATGGAACCTTATTAAACAGTGAATCAATTGTTGCCCAAGAAAACATTGCTGCTATTCAAGCAGCTAATCAAGCGGGAATTCAATTTGTCGTAGCTACTGGGCGCGGCCTAAGTGAAGCTGAACCTTTAGTTAAAAACTTAACTGTGCAACCTGATTTTATAACTCTTAATGGGGCACTAGTCTACGATCAAGCTCTAAAACCTGTCGTTAAAATTCCGCTGACCTCCAATGCACTGCAACAATGTTTGCAAGAAATAAAATCCACTAACCTTTATTTTGAAATCATCACTGATCAAGGAATTTATTCCAATAGTCGTATTCAAAGAATTCAACATACCGCTAATTTGCTAGTTAAATTAAATCCCACTTTATTGTATAAAATGGCCGTCGCTAGAGCAAGTTCCCGCGCCGAACTGATGAATATTAATTACGTCAAAAACTTTGACAAAATTTTAAATGATCCTCAAATTAAAGTCATGAAAGTTTTAGTTTTTAGTGATCGTCATCCTGATAAATTAAACTGTTTAAAAAAACAACTAATGTTAAACAAACAAATTATCGTTACATCATCTTCGCCAAATAACATTGAAATTAATGATATTAATGCGCAGAAAGGGACCGCATTAATTACTTTTGCTCAAAAATTAGGTTTGACCGCTGATCAAGTAATGGCGATCGGTGATAATCTTAACGATGAATCAATGATTAAAGCTGCTGGAATTGGTGTGGCAATGGCTAATGCTTTACCCAAAATTAAGGAATTGGCACAATATCAAACTAGTAGTAATAACGAAAATGGCGTAGCACAAGCAATCTACTACGCCATCAAATTAAATCAGAAAACAATGGAAAGTTCACGATGATTTATTATTTACAATTTAACGCTGCTAATCTTCCTGGTGTCATCCAAGTTAATGATCAACAACAAGTCACTCATTATTATTTAATCCGTACTGCCCCGCGCTGGAAAATAAATTATGAACTTTTAAATGTCCAACAAAATGTGGTTGGCAATATTCGACAAACTTCAACGCGACCATGGGCTAATTATCAAATTAGTTTAAATCAAAAGAAAGTTACCAAACTAGTTCATTTAAATAATACACGGCACCAATTAATGATTGCTACCAAATTTCATTGGATTATTTCAGGAAATCTTTTCCAAAATAACTATTTAGTTCATGATCTGCATCACCATTTAATCATGTCAATTGACAATATTTATTTAAAAAACGGTCACGAAGGTTATTTATTGCAAATTATCAACCAGGCAGACGCCAGAGTTGGTCTATTACTTGCGGCAGTTTTAAACCAAACTAGTCGTCTCTCTAAAAACCAACATTCAATTAAAAATTGGAAGTTGCATAATTTACGCGTTAAACTTTCACACAATTATGATCTTGAGCGTAAAGATTAGCAATCTCAACAATCGTTTGAGCTAATTGAGCCATGGCTTCCACAGTTACAAATTCAAATGGTCCATGAAAATTCTCGCCACCATTAAATAAATTGGGTGTTGGCAAGCCAAGATAGGTAATCTTGGAACCATCAGTTCCCCCACGAAATGGATTAACTCGTGATTTAATCTGTAAATTAGCCAATGCTTTTTGAGCCAAAGTAATCGGATAACGGTCTTGATTAATAATATCTGCCATATTGTAATACTGATCTGTCAAAGTTAATTTAATCCGTGGTTGAGCAAATTGAGAATTTAATTGCGCAATAATTGCTTGTAAAAATTGCTTACGTTTGTTAAAAGCATTACGGTCAAAATCACGAATAATATAAACCAAGTGCGCTTTAGCAACATCCCCCTGAAATTGATTCAGTAAATAAAAACCTTCATAATCTTTCACAAATTCTGGCCGTTGTTGAGCTGGAATTTTGTGATCAATTTGTTCGGCCAAACTAATCGCATTAATCATTTGCCCATATGCTTGACCGGGATGAACACTAACACCATCAATATCAATGACAGCCTGAGCTGCATTAAAAGTTTCATATTCAATATCCCCTACCAAACCATTATCTAACGTATAAGCAAATTCAGCTGCAAAATCTGGCACATCAAAGCGATCAGCACCACGACCAATTTCTTCATCTGGCCCAAAAGCTACTTTAATCGGACCGTGACTAACTTGCGGATGATTAATTAAATAACGTAATGCTGCCATTAAGCCAGCTATTCCGCCCTTATCATCAACTCCCAATAAAGTCGTTCCATCAGCAGTAATTAATGTTTGTCCCAGATAATTTTTTAAATTAGGAAATTGTTGCGGATCTAGTTTCAAACCATTCTTCCATTTGATTACCTGTCCTTGATAATTTGAATGAACTTGTGGCTGAACATTAGCGCCCGGATAATCAGTAGCTGTATCTAAATGTGCAATAAAACCAATAGTTGGTAAATCTTCAGAAGTATTTCCAGGCAGCAAAGCTGTTAAGAAACTATTGGCTGAATTTAATTTAACTTCACTTAACCCTAAATCAAGCAATTGTTGTTGCAAATTGTGGGCTAACTCAGTTTGACCAACTGTTGTGGGAACTTGATCCATTGGTGCTTGTTCATCCGATTGGGTATTAATTTTTACATAAGTTAAAAAATCAGTTAATAATTGGTTTTGATCAATTTTATACTTCATTCATTAATCCTTCTTTGTAGAAAAATAAGTGGTTTTAAAATCATAAGGAACGCCAGAACCGTTATAGTTTAAGCCATGAACTTGCGGATTCAACAATTGTGCCTTAACAGCTTGATACAAAGGAATGGTACCTTGTAATTGCATTAAACGTTTTTCAGCTTTAACTTGATAATTCCAACGTTGAGCTTTATTTTGAGAATATTTATTTTCTGATAAATCCAAATAATGATCGAATTTAGCATCATGAAATTTAGAAGTATTATATGAAGATCCGGTTTCCCAAATATCCAAAAAATTAATTGGATCCGCAAAAACTGACTGCCAGCTGGTAATGACCATATCATAATCGCCTTGACGTTCACGAGCTAAGCGCTGAACTTTTGGTAAAGTTTTTAAAGTAACTTTCACATGTGGCAACTTGTTTAATGATCCCTGAATAAATTCCCCAGTTTGTTTAGATGTAGTTGTATCATCAATCAATAAACTTAAATTTAATTGTTTAGTCTTAGTAGCTTTTAAACCTTGCTTTAATAAGCTTTTGGCTTGCTTTAAATTATGAGTAGTCGAATTTTTAACTTGACTAACTTGAGCAAAATCTTGCTTTTTATAAGTACCAAGTCCTTCTGGTACAAAACCTTTCGGCGCTAGTGAACCATCCTCTAAAACCCCTTTTACCAATTGGCGACGATTAATTGCTAATGAAAAAGCTCGACGAACTTTCTGGTTCTTAAAGGCAGCAACTTGTTTTTGATTTAAATTCAAATCAGTCATATTAGAAGACTTACGCGTCAAAAAATCTTTTTGTCCTTTTAAATTAGGGACTTGAGTTCCTGAAAGGATTGTTTCGTCAACTTTGTTAGCTTGATATAAATTCAAGCCAGTTTGCGGATCCTTGACCACATTTTCCTTAATTTGTTGTAACTTAACATTCTTTTTATCCCAATAATGGGGATTTTTGACTAACCGCCAATTATCACTACTTCCGTTCCAATCCTTTAAAATATAGGGACCATTAGCAACTGTTTTAGCTGCAGTCGTTCCGTAATTTTTCCCCCAACGATTAATGGCAGCTTGATTTTGTGGAAAGAATAATGGCCAAGCTAATAGCTTTTTAAAATATGGCACTGGCTGAGTTAATTTAACTTGTAACTTATCCTTACTTAAAGCTTGAACACCTAATTTATCAACAGGTAATTTATTTTGATTAATTTGCTGGGCATTTTGTACTTGATTAAAATAAAAAGCATCACTAGAGCCAGTTTTAGGATCAACTGTTCGGCGCCAAGAAGCAACAAAATCTTGAGCTGTTACTGGTGTATTATCCGACCATTTAACATTAGGACGTAATTTAAAAGTATAAGTTAAACCATCAGCAGAAATTTTAGTCTGTGTAGCCAAAGCAGGCTGTGGTTTTCCTTTGGCATCAAGACGATAAAGTCCCTCTTGTGTATTTAGCAAAACATCAAAACTTAATGTATCAGAAGCTTGCGAAATATCCGCAGTTGCTAGTTCTGAACTTTCAGTCCAATTTAAAGTTTTCTTAGTTTTAGCCTGTACTGATTGTGAACTAATTTGTGTTCCTAAAGCTAATATAGCGACACTAATACCGATAAATCCCTTCCAATGTGCTTTCATAAAATTCTCCTCCAAACAAAAAAACTGCAAGTCAATTATTGACTTGCAGGACGACAAAGACGTGGTACCACCTGGTTTTCGATTTTAATAAAATCGCTTATGAGTACGTTAACTCATTATGCTTTAATGGTCATCACCATAATTACTTTATTCAAAGAACTCAGTAATTAAATCCAACTGATAAAGTTTCGAATTTTTAGTAGCAAATAAATACAAATTATTTTTCAAAAATTCAACTCCAAGACCATCTTCAACCAGATTTTTTAACATTTTACACCAACCAATGTCTCTCTAAAAAAATTATCTCGTTTACTCATCTTCAAGATTAAAAAATATTAACATACAATGAAATTATAAAACCTTATTTTTAAATGTCAAGTTGTAAAGCAAATAATAAAAAAATAATCAGCACAACTGCAGCTTGTACTGATTATTTTATATTAGATTCTTTAAAAGTCCTTTCCTCCTAATTTTTTATTAATATCATGATATAAATATAATATACAATCAAAAAAGAATTAAAAAAAGAAACAATTTTTCAAAAGCATCTCATTTTGAGACGTTTGTGTCACATTGTTTCAATAGTTGTTTGGCACGTTAACAAATAGCCAATAATATCTAATCTATTTATAATAATTTGCGTATCTAACTTAAAATCACTATCCAACCATTTTCGTAGTTGGTCAAAAATAGCGCTCGTTACTAATTCTAATTCAAGGTGATCATTTTGTAAATTACTCAAAACTGATAAGTTCTTGGCTGAATAATTATTCAAAAAATTCATCATTTCCTGATATAACCAATTCAATAAATTTTGCTGTTGTAAAACTTTATAAATTAAACGACAACCAAACTGATGCCGATCCAAATAAAAAATGCAATAATTATTTAAGTCATGCCAATCATTAAAAACTAATTGACCAAGATGTTGGAAATGGCTTTGAATTAACGATTGATAAATCGAGCTTACACCGCTGGGAAAGTAACGATAAAAAGTACTACGACTAATAGCTAAATTAGTTATTAAATCACTCACAGTTAAAATATGAGTTTCTTTAAGTTCTAATAATTTTTCTAACCGTTGAATAAGGTATTCGATAGTTATTGAACGCTTCATAAGCAGCTCCTGACTTCATACTAGCGCAAAACATTTTTTAGATTTCGCCGCATTTCACGATCTTGATCGCGCCGCTTAATCGTTTCACGCTTGTCATATTGTTTTTTACCCTCAGCAACTCCGATCAAAACTTTAGCAAATCCATGTTTCAAATACATCTTTAAAGGAATTACAGTAATCCCCTTTTTAGACAACTCACCACTAATTTTTTTGATTTCTTTTTTATGCAAAAGTAACTTACGGTCACGTAAAGGATCATGATTAAATTGATTGCCTTGATCGTAAGTGCTGACATGAACGTTAGCCAACCATAATTCACCACGCCGAAATTGAACAAAGCCATCACGTAAATTAACTTTTCGTGCTCTTACTGACTTTATTTCAGTTCCTGTTAAGGCTAATCCCGCCTCATATGTGGCTAAAATATTATAGTCATGACGTGCTTTACGATTATTAGCTACCTCATTAGCTGCCTTTTGATGGTGCTTTTTCATAAACTAAAAGTTCCCCCTTAATGATGGGATTTTTGATCGCGCCGTTCATATTTTCCAGAACGGCGTACTACATTGTTATGAGAATTTTTTCGAGAATTTTTCCGACGATTCAAAAAACGTTGATGTTCTTGTTCACGTCGTTGTTTTTCTGCATCAGCACGTTCCTGTTCCTCAGGACTCAAAATGGGCTCAAAATCGACTTGTCGTTGTTGAGCATCAGCCCGAATCAATTTAACTTGAATACTTTCACCCATTGTATAAACTTTATGAGTTCTTTTACCGATCATTGATAAAGATTTTTCATTATATTCATAATAATCGTCTAACATATTAGAAATATGAATCAAACCTTCAACTGTATTTTCCAAACTAACAAACATGCCAAAACTAGTCACACCATTAATAACACCATCAAACACTTCTCCAACTTTGTCAGTCATAAATTCAGCTTTTTTCAAATCATCAACAGCACGTTCAACATCAATTGACTTTCTTTCACAAGCAGAAGTATGAACCGCTACTTCCGGTAATTGTTCAGACCACTGATTTTGAACATCTTCGCCCAAGCCTTGATCAGCATAACTATGGATCATCCGGTGTACCATCAAATCAGGATAACGCCGAATCGGTGACGTAAAGTGCGTATAATAAGTTGCCGCTAAGCCAAAGTGACCTAATGGATCTGGAGAATACTTAGCTTGTTGTAGACTCCGCAACAGCATTGTTGTAATAACAGCTTCTTGCGGTTTACCAGCTACTTTTTCCAGAACAGCTTGAAACATTTTCGGAGTTACATGCTTGGCATCGCCTGGAACTGATAGTCCAAAAGAACTAGCCAGTTCAAAGAAATTTTGGACTTTTTCTGGATCTGGTTGTTCATGAACCCGATACAAGAATGGCACGTGTAGTTGATTAAAATGTTCGGCAACTGTTTCATTAGCGGCCAGCATAAAGGATTCAATCATTTTTTCTGCTGTGCCACGTTCCCGTAATTGAATGTCAATCGGGTGCCCTTTTTCATCAACAATAATTTTAGCTTCTGTTTCTTCAAAATCAATGGCACCACGCTGATGCCGCATTGCAAACAAAATTTCATGTAATTGCGCCATTTGTTTTAGCATTGGTACTAAATCAGAATATTGTTCTTGAACCTCAGAATCGTTGTCCAAAATTTTATTAACATTATTATAAGTTAAACGGGCGTGTGACCGAATTACACTAGGATAAATTTCATGCTTAATAATTTTTCCCTGTGGGTTAATTTCCATATCACAACTCAAAACGCAGCGATCTTCATCAGGATTAAGCGAACAAATTCCATTAGATAGACGAAATGGCAACATAGGAATTACTCGATCCACCAAATACGTACTAGTCCCTCGTTCATAAGCCTCTTGATCTAGTGGACTACCAGGTTTGACGTAATGAGTAACGTCAGCAATGTGCACTCCCAAATGAAAATTGCCGTTTTCTAATTGCCATAAAGTCACTGCATCATCAAAATCTTTCGAGTCGTCACCATCAATTGTAACCGTCACTTGATCACGGTTGTCACGTCGTCCCTGCCAGTCAGCCTGTGTTAAATGATCTGGAATCTCTTGTGCTGCTTGCAAAACGTCTTGAGGAAATTCATCCTTAACATCATTTTGATAAACTATTGACAACTCATCAACACCAGGATCATTTTTATTACCCAAGGTCTTTAAGGCAATGCCAACCATACTTCTAGGGAATTCATCACTAGGATATGCAACAATTTCAACTTGAACCATATCACCCATTTGTGGAGTAATACCGGTCGGTTTAATAAAAACTGGATTATTAGCAATTTTTTTATCATGACTTTTAACATAACCTAAAAGACCAGTTTTCTTTGCTTGAACATCACTGTAAGGCATAAACTCACCGACAAGTTGCTTCAGTCCATGATCTAAAATCTGAGTGATTTTTCCTTCAGCACCATTATCTCCCCACGGATTGGCTGGTTTAATAATTTGTACTTCCACTTCGTCGTTATTGATTGCATGTAAAGTATTTGTTCGCGCAATAAAAATATCCGGCTCCTCATCGTCATAACGCACAAAACCAAAGCCCCGATCATTTGCCCGAAAAGTTCCCGTTACTTTTTGATCAATAGGTGTCATTTTAAATTGATTATGATTATGAGCTGTAATTTTATCTTCGCCTTCTAATACAGCTAAGGCTTTTAAGACATTATTGTACGCATTCGCATCTTTCAAATGTAGTAAATCGACCACATCCTGAGCGCTATATTTTCTTTCAGGATAGTTACGAAAAACTTCCAAAACATCCGAAATTAACTTGTTTTTTTCTAAAGCCATTAATTATTTACTCCTAATTTAACGATAAAAATTGTTCTATATCTTGTTCTAATTGAGGTCTTGCTTGATTAACAGTAATCACATGCCCAGCTCCAGGATAAAAATTAGTAACAACTTGTTGGGATGGAAAAACATCTCTTAATTGTTGAGCAGAATTAACATTCACCATTTGGTCGGCTTGACCATGACCAATAAATAATGGTTGATTAATTTGTGACAGTTGTTGCCGAACTGCTACAGCAGTTTGTTTAATAGCTGTTAAAGCTAGCGGCAATAACTTAGCAATTTGGCGTTGACGCTCAGCTTTTTGCGCTATTGTTAATTGCTGTTGCTGCTCTAGATAAGTTTCATATTGATAAAAACCCGCTGAAACATTGGTTAAATCATTATTAAAAGCTGGGCACCCTAAAACTGCCCCACTGTGAATTTCTGAAAACGTTGCTAAAGCTTTCAATGCAAACAAACTGCCTAAAGACAAACCAACAACACTAATTGGACCAGATTTATTTTGTCGCACAAAATTAATGGCCGCTTTTGTATCTTCCCACCAAGCACGAGGAGTCCCCTTTGTTAAAATATCAACAGCATTTAAAGTCCCATGTCCAGTGAATAACGGAAGGTATGAACTAATATTTTTTTTAGCCAAAGCCCGACTCAATGCCAAAAAATCATGTGGACTGCCAGTATACGAATGTAAAAAAATAACTGTTTGTTCACCTTTATCTATAAATAAAGTTTTAGGAGGAACTCTCTTCATTTTGCACCTCACAACACACAAATAAAAAAATCCTACTGTCAAAACAGAGGATTTAGAAAATTTATTTTGATGACATAAAAGCCAATGCAAGCGCACAAACAAAGAAAATAATTGCCAAGATTGCCGTAACCTTTTCCATAAAGGCTTCAAAGCCACGTTTCTTTTGCGTATTGAATAAATCACCTGATCCACCAGATAAGGCATTCAATGCATCTTGTTGTTTTTGTGGTTGCATCATAACGGCAATAACAATCAAAATAGAATCAATAACTAAAATATTTGTTAGTAAACTGTACACGTTTATAACCTCCGTTATGGCACTACTGATAGCATAACATAAAGATTTATCATTTACTAGTTGAAAAAATCATCTGTTAAAAACGGCAAGCTACACAATTAAAATTAGACAATTACCAATAATCATACATTGTTATCCGAGTTACATCTTTAAGAATCAACGAAAAAGGCTGGGACAAAAATTATAAGCAAGACCGCAATTGAATTCAAAATTCACTTAATATTATCAATAAGGTAAGCATTATTTTTATTGTTCCAACCTCTATTTAAAATTTATTGTTTTGACTAAACCTTACTTTTATCCCTTACAATAATTGTTTGGTTGTCATAACAAGGAACTAGCTAATATATCAATTATTTGCCCTTTAACTTTTGTACACTAGTTAAAATATCAGAACTTTGTGCCACCATTGATATCACTGCACTGCCAGCGACCGAGGTTGCCAAAACTTTTCCCACATTATCAGCTGTAATTCCGCCAATAGCGACAATGGGACGTTTAGCAATTTGATTAAGATATTGCAAACCATCAGGACCAATTACCGGTGAAGCATCATCTTTAGAGTTAGTCACAAACACCGGACCACAGCCGTAGTAATCAATTCCCGAAATTTGGTTTGCAGCCAAAACTTCAGCTTGATTAGAACAGGACAAACCAATCATCATTTTTTGACCTACTTCTTTAACGACCTGTTGAATTTTTTCGTCTGACTGACCAACATGAATTCCATCCGCAACAATTCTTTTAGCTAAAGGTAAATCATCATCCACAATGAAAGGGACTTGATATTGAGCGCAAAGTTGTTGTAATTCTTGTGCCATTGATAAACGCTGTTTAGGATCAACAATCGCCCGTGGTCCTTTGTCACGGAATTGATAAGCTGTAATTCCAGCTTGCAAAGCTTGTTCCACAATTTCAGGCAACGTTTTTTGAGCGGGAAGATCTTGGGTACCACAAACAAAATAAGCTTGTAAAATTTTAGGATCAAATTTAATCATTTTTTTGCTCCTCTCCATAGGCCCAATGATTTAATGGTCCATGACCATGACCAACTTGAATCGTATGTTTGATGGCTGCTTGGACAAAGTTTTTTGCTATTTTGATAGCCTGCTTTAAAGATTCACCCTTGGCCAATTCTGCGCACAAACATGAAGATAAAGTATCACCTGTTCCATGAGTACGAATCGTATCAATTCGTGGAGCACTCAACCATAAGTCAGTCTGATCTGCAAATAAACAATAATCACTGACCGCAGAGCCCTTAACGTGACCACCTTTGATGATAACATTTTGGCATCCCAAAGCTTGCAAATCTTGAGCAGCTTTTTTAAAATCGGTAGATTCATTAATATCATATCCAACTAAACGTTGAGCTTCTAACAAATTGGGGGTAACAACAGTCGCCAAAGGCAACAGTTCTTCTTTAACTGTCAAAATAGCATCATCGGTCAATAAGACCGCGCCACCCTTAGCAATCATTACAGGATCAACAATTAATGGTCCCAAATCATATTTTTTTAAATTATTAACAACATAACTAACGTGTTGAGCGTCACCTAACATTCCCGTTTTGCAAGCACGAATTTGAAAATCAGTCGCAATAGAAGCAAATTGTTCATTGATCATTTCTTCAGGCAACATAAAAGATTGCTGCACACCTAAAGTGTTTTGAGCTGTGACAGCAACCACAACTCCTGTACCGAAAACATGACAGGCTTGCATCGTTTTTAAATCAGCCATCATTCCTGCTCCGCCACCAGAATCAGTTCCTGCAATTGTTAAAACCTGAGGAAAAGCATTAATTTTTTCAGTCATTTTATAATTCCTCATAATTTGCCAATGATTTTACTTGCTCAAGTGTTGCAAATGATAATTGATCTAACAAATTAACCGTAAAACTACCTGGGCCAACCTTTTGATCACCAACAGCCAGTTCACCAATTGTCGCAAAAATTACAGCCGCAGTTTGTGCAGCTTCAAAATAATCACCAGAACTAACCGCACAAAAAGCACCAACAATACTAGTTAACATATCACCAGATCCTACATGAGCAGCAAATAATGGTGTTCCATTATGAACAGCCACCACCCGCTGACCATCAGTAATATAATCTGTAGCACCACTCAATAAAACCACGCAATTAAACTTGTTAGCTGCTGCTTTGGCAATTTCAACAACGTCACCGTTACCAGCACCAGCATCAATGCCCTTTGCTTGCCAAGCATAGTCAGCTAACGCAGCGATTTCGCCAGCATTTCCGCGGATGACAGCAACTTGAAAATCCTTAAGCAATTGTAAAGCCACTTGCTTGCGGTAATCAATTGCTCCCACAGCGACAGGATCTAACACCACTGGTTTCTTAGCGGCATTAGCTTCCTGTCCCATTTTTTGCAAATGTTTAATTTGTTCTTGCGTAAAAGCTCCTAAATTTAAAGAAACAGCATTACTAATGTTGACCATCGCTTTAGTTTCAGCAATTTCTTCTGACATAATTGGTGATGCGCCTAAGGCATTCAAGCCATTAGCAACATCTTGAACTGTCACAAAATTTGAAATATTCAAAACCACAGGATTTTGTCGGCGTAACTCATCTAGCAACGATAATTTCATTAAAAATTCCTCCTACGAGCACAGAACTTCTAAATTGATTACTTTCGTAAAAATGATATTAAAAAGACGTCTCAACCGAGACGTCTATTAATCAATAGTCTTATTCTTAATAGCACATCCCTACGCAAGTTCTAACTTACAGGTTCAAAGGGTTTAGATTGTATCTATCTCAGCCAATGGCACCCCTTGCTTTTATTATATTTTAACGCTTTCATTATAATCAAAAAAATTCAGTAAAGCAAGATACCAATTATAAAAATGATTAAAAAAATTATCAGAATAAATTATGCTATACTGAAATTAGTTTGTAGATGGTCAAAATTAATTTTGAGGTTTTTGTACCCTTAAAGATTTAGCAATAGAAAAACTAAAGTATCCCAACAAACCTTTGGCCACTTGTTTTTGTACCCTTAAAGATTTAGCAATAGAAAAACTAAAACGAACTAAAAGCTCAATGAAACCAGGTTTTTGTACCCTTAAAGATTTAGCAATAGAAAAACCTTGTATGCAACTTGCATATCGCCCATGATGGTTTTTGTACCCTTAAAGATTTAGCAATAGAAAAACTCAGAAAAAGGTTAATTCCACTAATCGTACGTTTTTGTACCCTTAAAGATTTAGCAATAGAAAAACACTAGTTTTTAATTCAAATGGTCTCGCTTAGTTTTTGTACCCTTAAAGATTTAGCAATAGAAAAACAATTAGCAATTGATTTCTAGTTGAGTAATTGTTTTTGTACCCTTAAAGATTTAGCAATAGAAAAACTGAAACAATCGAAAAACTTAATGAGGAACAGTTTTTGTACCCTTAAAGATTTAGCAATAGAAAAACCTGGAATTAAATTTTGACCCATGGTAATAGGTTTTTGTACCCTTAAAGATTTAGCAATAGAAAAACCTGGAATTAAATTTTGACCCATGGTAATAGGTTTTTGTACCCTTAAAGATTTAGCAATAGAAAAACAGTTCCAGTTTAGCCAGTATTCTTTTGCTAGTTTTTGTACCCTTAAAGATTTAGCAATAGAAAAACTGGTATTTTAGATGCGGCTTCTCAGCAAGAGTTTTTGTACCCTTAAAGATTTAGCAATAAGAGATGCTCAAAAAATGACTCTGTATAAAAATCAGGGTCTTTTTTGTTTTTGACAAACCAATTCATTGTACAAAAAAACAGTGTCAGTAAATTACCAACACTGTTTTCCTAAAATTAAATTTGATTATTTATTAATGCTATAAAAACTCTTTTCGCCTTTATATTCAGCAGCAGAACCTAATTGTTCTTCAATCCGCATTAATTGATTATATTTGGCAATCCGATCTGTCCGACTCATAGAACCAGTCTTAATTTGACCAGCATTTGTAGCAACAACTAAATCGGCAATTGTTGTGTCTTCCGTTTCACCAGAACGGTGAGAAACGATTGCTGTGTAACCAGCTTCTTTAGCCATTTCAATAGCTTCAAAAGTTTCTGTCAAAGTACCAATTTGGTTAACCTTGATTAAGATTGAGTTAGCAACGCCCATATCGATACCCTTCTTCAAGTAGTCGGTATTGGTTACAAACAAGTCATCACCAACAATTTGGACTTTGTCACCCAATTTCTTGGTTAACATTTGCCAATCTTCCCAGTTATTTTCATCCAAAGGATCTTCGATGGAAACGATTGGGTATTTGTCAACTAAGTCAGATAACAAGTCAGCAATTTCTTCAGCTGTATAAGACTTGCCATCACCTTTCATATCATACTTACCGGTTTCAGTATTGTAATATTCAGATGAAGCACAGTCAAAGGCAATCGCAATATCTTTACCTGGTTTGTAACCAGCACGTTCAATTGCTTCAACTAAAACTTGGAAAGGTTCTTCGTTATTCTTCATGTTATTTGGTGCAAAACCACCTTCGTCACCAACAGCAGTAGAATCACCACGTTCTTTTAAGATCGCAGCTAAATTATGGAAGGTTTCAGAACCCATCCGAATAGCATCATGGATGCTCTTAGCACCAACAGGCATAATCATGAATTCTTGGAAATCAACATTGTTATTAGCATGCTTACCACCATTAATAACATTCATCATTGGTGTTGGTAAAACATGACTATTTGGGCCACCTAAATATTCATACAACGGTAGACCCAATTCGTCAGCAGCGGCATGAGCAGCAGCTAGAGAAACACCTAAAATGGCATTAGCACCTAATTTACCTTTATTAGGAGTACCATCTAATTCGATCATTTTTTGATCAATAGCCCGTTGATCAGTAACATCCATACCAATAATTTCTTTAGCAATGATGTCATTAACGTTCTTGACAGCTTTTAAAACACCTTTACCCATGAAACGAGATTTATCGCCATCACGTAATTCAACAGCTTCATGTTCACCAGTAGAAGCCCCAGAAGGAACACTAGCACGACCAAAGCCACCTAATTCAGTATACATTTCAACTTCAACAGTTGGGTTGCCACGTGAATCTAAAATTTCACGAGCTAAAATATCAGTAATAACAGACATTAAATATTCTCCTTTTGTTAAATGATCAACACAATTAATTTTACCATTTAAAATTCAGTAAGCAAACTGCTTAATCTTGATAATTAACTAATTGTAGATAAGATTCTGGATCTAAGCTGGCACCACCAACTAAACCACCATCAATATCCGGTTTAGCCATTAATTCCTTGACATTAGCTGGTTTAACGGAACCACCATATTGAATCCGAACGTTTTCAGATGTTGTTTCATCGTATAAATCAGCAACAGTTTGACGAATGACATGACAAATTTCTTGAGCTTGATCAGAAGTAGCAGTCTTACCAGTACCAATCGCCCAAATTGGTTCATAAGCAATAACTAATTGGGATACTTGTTGAGCTGATAGATTTTTCAATGCAGCTGTAACTTGATTTTTAACCCATTCTTCAGCTTTGCCAGCTTCTCTGGTCTCTAATGTTTCGCCACAACAAATAATTGGTAACATTTTGTTAGCAAAGATTGCGTGAGCCTTTTTATTAATTTCTTCGTCTGTTTCGTGGAAATAATCCCGCCGTTCAGAATGTCCAATGATGACATAATCGATGCCCATACTTGCTAAAACTTCAGGACTAGTTTCACCAGTAAAAGCACCAGAATTTTCAAAATAGCAGTTTTCAGCTGCAGTTTTTAAATTACTGCCCTTAGCTGCAGCTAATAAAGCAGGTAAATCAACAGCTGGTGCTGCAATTACTGATTCTACCTTACTAGAAGCAGGTAATTGATCCTTAACTGCATTAACAAATTTGGTGGTATCTTCTGGATTATTATTCATCTTCCAGTTACCAGCAATAATTGGTGTCCGCATAAACATGGTTCTCCTTTATATAAATTATTTATCAGAAATAGCTGCAATACCTGGCAATTCTTTACCTTCCAAGTATTCCAAAGAAGCACCGCCACCAGTTGAAATATGGCTTAACTTATCAGCAATTCCCAATTGTTGTGCCGCAGCAGTTGAATCGCCACCACCAACGATTGTCGTAGCATCTTGCAAGTCACCTAATGCTCGACCAATTTGTAAAGTACCGTTAGCAAAGTTGCTCATTTCAAAAGCACCCATTGGCCCGTTCCAAACAACAGTTTTGGCACCCTTTAAAGTATCTTCAAATAATTTAATTGTCTTTGGACCAATATCCAAGGCCATCATATTATCAGGAATATCGACACCATCGGTTACTTCATGAGGAGCATCATTAGAAAATTCTGTTGCAACAACATGATCAACTGGCAAAACAATTTTGTCACCGGCTTTAGCTAATAATTCTTTAGCCATCGGTACACGATCTTCTTCAAACAAAGACTTACCAATCTTATGACCTTGAGCAGCTAAGAAAGTATAAGCCATACCACCACCGATGATGATATGATCAGATTTGGGAATTAAGTTTTCAATTACGGCAATTTTATCAGAAACTTTAGCGCCACCCAAAATTGTTACAAAAGGATGCACTGGATTTTCTACTGCATTGCCCAAGAATTTAATTTCTTTTTCCATTAAGAAACCGGCAGCAACTGGTTTATCCGCAGCTTTCATGGCGTTAGCAATCCCTACATTGGAAGCATGGGCACGATGAGCTGTACCAAAAGCATCATTGACAAAAACATCACCTAAAGAAGCCCAGTATGCACCTAACTTAGGATCATTTTTGCTTTCGCGCTTACCAAAATCGTTGTCAATATCTTGAAAACGGGTATTTTCTAGTAAAATCACATCGCCATCTTGCATTTGCGCAATAGCATCTTCCACTTGGGAGCCTTCATTTGCCGATACAAACTTCACATCTTGACCCAAAAGTTCGCTTAAACGTTCAGCAACTGGACGTAAACTTAATTCTTTTTTATCAGCATCACTTTTAATGCGGCCTAAATGAGATAGTAAAATTAATTTACCACCATTTTCCAAAATATACTTAATTGTTGGCAAAGCAGCAACAATCCGGTTATCGTTAGAAATTTTACCGTCTTTTAACGGCACATTAAAATCCGCCCGCATTAAAACTTTTTTGTCTTTGACATCAACATCAGAAACAATTAATTTTGCCATGATTGGCCTCCTAATTAATTTTTTTACTTGGAATACTTCACAATATTTCAAAGCCTTGATGCCTTAGTTTCAAAGAAAAAAGGCAGAAGGAGAAATCCTCCCTCCGCCTTCTTCAAGTAATTCATCTACTATGAACTAAGGTATTACAACATACTTGCAAATTTTTGCAAAGTACGGATCATTTGAGCTGTAAAGCCTGATTCATTGTCGTACCAAGCAACAGTTTTGACGATTTGGTCGCCATTGGAACCTTCAACAACTTGTGTTTGAGTTGGGTCAAAGACTGAACCAAATTCTGTACCGATGATATCAGATGATACAATTTCATCACCATTGTAACCAAATGATTGATTACCATCAGTAACTTTCTTAACAGCAGCATTAATTTCATCAGCTGTAACTTTCTTATCCAAGATAGCAACTAATTCTGTTAATGAACCGGTAATAACTGGTACACGTTGTGCATGACCATCAAGTTTACCCTTCAATTCAGGAATTACTAAACCAATAGCTTTAGCAGCACCTGTTGAGTGAGTAATGATGTTTTGAGCAGCAGCACGGGCATTACGCTTGTTACCACCACGATCAGGACCATCTTGTAATTTTTGAGTAGCTGTATAAGCATGAATTGTTGTCATTGTACCTGTCTTGATACCAAAAGCATCATTCATTGCTTTAGCAAGTGGTGCCAAGCAGTTTGTGGTACATGAAGCAGCAGAAATAATTTGATCATCTTTAGTAATTGTGTCGTCGTTTACACCATAAACAACTGTCTTCAAATCACCAGCAGGAGCAGAAATCAAAACTTTCTTTGCGCCAGCGTCAATATGAGCTTGAGATTTTTCTTTAGATGTGTAGAAGCCAGTACTTTCAAGTACTAATTCAACACCGTCATTCTTAACCCAAGGAATATTACGGGCATCTGATTCTGCGTAAACAGGAATCTTCTTACCGTCGATTACGATTGCATCTTCAGTAGCGGAAACTTCATGTTTAAAGTTACCATGAGCTGTATCATATTTTAATAAATGTGCCAACATATCTGGTGATGTCAAGTCGTTAATTGCAACAACTTCCAAGTCATCATTTGCAACTTCATAAATACGACGTAAAGCTAAACGTCCAATGCGTCCGAAACCATTAATACCTACTTTTGTAGCCATGTAAGATTTCCTCCTTCAGGAAAAATAAAATATTTTTTATTTTAAAGGTTATTATCCCTTAAAATCGTTTCTGAGGCTGCCTCATCAGTAATTAAAACCGTTTGATGAGGAGCAATTTTCATATATGAGCAAATTGCGGCAGCTTTACTAGCACCGCCAGCGACTGCTAGCACATGTGAAATATTAGTTAGATCCGAAACCTGTAAACCGATTTTCGGTATCTTATAAACAATCTCGCCCTTTGCATCCAAGAAAACACCAAATGCTTCTGAAACTGCTTGTTTGTCTTCAAGTAGTTGAATTTCCGTCGACGACATATCACGCCGATTTGCCATTGTTTTAGCACGACCGATACTGTGAATCACAACGTCACTATGATTAATTAAATCCAACACCGATTTAACTACTGGTTCCTCAAGCAAAGGAGCGACGCTCTTAGCACTAATATCTTCTGGAACATACAAAGCGCGGTAATGACCGTGGGAATGGTGAGCCATTTCGGCACAAACCGTATTTGCTTGAATCGAAACACTCTCACCCAAACCGCCACGTGCTGGAACAAATAACAAATTACGTTTCTGTGACAAATCTGGTGTCAAGGCTCTAGCTACAGCAGCCATTGTTGTTCCACCCATCACAGCAATTGTTGAACGTCCAGCAGGTAAAAAGCGATTCATCATTTGATTCAACTCTTGACCCATCAATTCTAAAATTCGATTATGATGTTCACTATCGCCTGGAATTATTATAACCTGCTTAATTCCCAAAAATGAAGCTAAACGCGCTGCCAAAATGGAATTATCATTTAACTTACCAACAACAATATCCAAATGTGCAACAATCTCTTCACCCTTAGCAGTCAACATCATTCCCGATTTCGAAGAACTAATTAAACCACTAGTCTTAAATAAATCTGTTTCTCGCCGTAAAACTCGTTCAGATAGCTTTAACTCCCCCGCTAAAATGCGACGACCAATTGGTTGCATCCAACGAATACTTTGTAAAATGCGATAACGTTGGCGCAAAGTTTTTAAAAAATCTGGTGCAATAGCCTCAATCCAGCTGAGTTCGTTATTAATCTGTGAAAAGTCGGCTGTGGGACTATTTTCGTCCCTGTGTGGCATATTAAGACCCATCCATTCCAAAAATATATGTGAGCCCTTATCTAACCCACAAACAGATTATAACAATTCAAAATTCAATTTGCAATAAACAAGATTAATTAATTGTTAACTTTCTAACTTAAATTTCGCAAGTTAACAATCTTCTTCCAAATTATTACGCATAGAAAAAAAAGACCCTGCCATTACTGACAAAGTCCCTATCATGCGCCACCTGGGAGTCGAACCCAGATCCCAAGAACCGGAATCTTGTGTGCTATCCATTACACTAGCGGCGCAGTACGTTTAATATAATACATGTTAATCAAGAATTTGGCAATACCAATTTTTATTTTTTAACATAAAAAATGAATAGCTTGCATTAATCATATCTATATTCTAATTAAAACTAGTATTAACTGCATTTTAAGGTTCATTTGTCATGAAAATTTATGCATTTATTCTTTTTCGTTAACACCTTAATTAACTTTTCACCACATGCTCACCGATATAAATTCAATCTTATTTTTAAGATAGTGAAAAAAATAATTTAATCGTTAAAAATTAATGGACAAATCAACTAACATCAAGTGCTTTGGCTTATTACCAGTCTTCAGCCGGCATATTTTTCGAGTCAAAAAACTTTTTTTATTGTTAAATATGTGTATACTATGGTTTTGTAATCCACATAAGGAGGAACATAATTATGACAAAACAAATTGGAATTATCGTTGGTAGTTTACGTAAAAAATCTTTCTCTAAGGCAATTGGCCGGCAAATGGCTCAAATGTTTCCCGAAGGATTTGAAGCTAAGTTTATTGATATCAGTGATTTACCAATTTTTAACCAAGACTTTGAGGATGGCGATTTACAAGAACCTGCCAGTTACAGTCGCTTCCGTCATGAAGTTAAAGAAATGGATGCGATCTTATTTATTACACCTGAATACAATCGTAGTACGCCAGCAGTCTTAAAAAATGCGTTAGACGTTGGTTCTCGTCCTTACGGTCAAAGTGTTTGGGATAATAAGCCTGCTGCAGTTGTTAGTGTTTCACCTGGTGCTCCCGGTGCTTTCGGCGCCAACCATCATTTACGCCAATCATTAGTTTTCTTAAATATGCCAACTTTGCAACAACCAGAAGCTTACTTAGGCGGTGTGGTTAACTATATTGATGATAATGGTCAAATCACTAATGACAATACTAAGCAATTTTTACAATCAATTGTTGATGCTTTTGTCACACTAATCAATCGTTATTAATTCATCTAATTTCTTAATTTTAAGAATTAATTAAAAAATAAAAAACTGGGATTAACAATTATCCCAGTTTTTTGTAGTTAATGTGGAAATTTGGGGCGCTAGAGTTGACAATTCTCAAATATATGATAAATTAGCAGAGTAGTATACAGAGTGCTAAAAACAAAATAGGAGGCTGTTTTTATGTTAGTTCCTACAGTTATTGAACAAAATTCACGTGGCGAACGTGCTTATGATATTTATTCTCGTTTATTAAAAGATCGTATTATTATGTTATCTGGTGAAGTTACTGACGATTTAGCTAATACTGTTATCGCCCAATTATTATTCTTAGATGCTCAAGATTCTGAAAAAGATATTTACATGTACATTAACTCCCCTGGCGGCTCTGTCACTGCTGGCTTAGCAATTATGGATACCATGAACTTTGTGAAGGCTGACGTGCAGACAATTGCCATGGGTATGGCTGCTTCAATGGCTAGTGTTTTATTGTCATCTGGTGCTAAGGGTAAAAGATTTGCTTTGCCTAACTCAACAGTTTTAATTCACCAACCTTCTGGTGGTGCCCAAGGTCAACAAACTGAAATTGAAATTGTGGCCGAAGAAATTTTAAAAACTCGAGAACGGTTAAATAAAATTTTAGCCGATAATTCTGGTCAAGACATGGATACTATCAAACGTGATACTGAACGTGATAACTACTTGACAGCTCAAGAAGCCAAAGAATATGGCCTAATTGATGATATTATGACTAACAGTTCTCAAAAATAATAACTGAATTAAATTTTAAAACTATAAAAAACACGACATTAATTTGCCGTGTTTTTTTATAGTTAAACAGATGATCAAATCATAACCTACTTGCACCAAGGATTAATCTCTAAGTTTAATTAACATTAGAACTTTGTATCACCACTTAATTTATTAAAGTTCAAAATCTGTCAATCATCAATGGAATCAATATCCTGTAACAGTAATTCATACTCTCTTTTATAAACCCATGGAAGCTCAAAGCCTGCTTGAACCGCATATTCAAACATAGTAATCCATTCTCTGTAGAAACCATAACCTCCCAATAGTTCAAGTAAACCAGGATAATTGTTATTATCTAATTTTAGAAAGAAATTTTTACCATACGCAATAGCCTGCTCATATTCACTCAGTTCTAAATAAATCAAAAATATAAAATTAGCTAAATTTCTATTTTGTGAATCAATTTTCAAAATTTCATTATTGAAATTATTCGGTTTCTTGGGGTTGATTTTTGTTTTGCGTTGTAAATTTTCTTTTTGCAACGCCATGCTTATTTGAAGGGCCACTTGTTTCATATCGACCGTTTTTAAATGAGCCAGTAGCAATTGAAACAGCTCATCATTTGTCAAATTCCAGCTATTTTGACTTTTAAGAATTAGTTGAATCATTTGTGTAATCTTAGCTTTATCAATTGCTTCACTAAAAGTTCGAACGATAATTATCTCAAAAAATTCATTCTGTTTCATTCCAATAGAAACGAAAGGATCTTCAGTGTTAAAGATATATTGTTCAGCTGCTCTACACATCAATTCATATAATATTGAAAGCATCTGCGTCGCCGCATTACCATACGGCGAATTGACTGAAACTGTTTGCAATAGTTTGACGTAGCGCTTAACCATAAAACGCCATTTAGAACGTTGTTTTTTAGAAACATTACGATTAGGAATCAAATAATAACCACTTTCGGCATCAGAAACAAATTGCTCAATTTCCTTTTGGAAAGTAGAAAAATCCATAATGCTGTTTTGTTGTTTTTTCTGAAGTTTACGACTAGCTAAAGTTCCGTCTAAGTCTTGAATCAGCATATCAATTTGCTTTTCATCTCGTAATTTTTTGGGAATACTTTTATAAACCTCTTTCAGTAACTTTTGTAATTGAGGTTTACTATACTGTTGAATAGTTTCATTTAATTCTGCAATTTTCATACTTGCTGCCCTTCTAAGTAAATTAATATACTCTTAAACACATCCAGCATTAACTAATCTTACTTTTGACAACTAACAATTCCTTGTTCTGTAATTACTAAATCAACTGTTTGGTCAAATTTATTTTCTGGCAACGAGTTCCGCTGTAATTTAGCAAAACACAAACTTACAGTTGTTGCTTTTAATTTTTCTTTCTGTAAATAACGATCATAATAACCACCACCATAGCCTAAACGCTGTCCCCGTAAAGTACAGGACAAACAGGGCACGATCACAAAATCAATATCTTGTGGTTGAACAATCGGTGTTGCAATCGGTGGTTCAAAAACTCGTAGTGGACTTTTTTCCAATTTGGTCTGCTCAGTTATTAAGTGTGCTTGCATTTGATGCTGTGGATAGATCCGTGGTAATGCTACTTGTTTTTGCTGTTGCCAAGCTTGTTGAATCAATGGTTGAGTAGCTAACTCCGCTTCTAAAGCCCAATAAGTAAAAATCATTTGACTAGTTTTAAAATCTGGCAAAGAAAATAGTAACTTCATTATCTTGGCAGTTGCAACCTTGCGATAATTAGCCGATAACTGCTGACGTTGCTGTAAGATCTGCTGTCGTAAGACACCTTTGTTCTGGTTGCTGGTCATAAATAAACTCCTGACTTAACTTAAATTTGATTTTAGTTGTGGATAACCACTTTGGATAATTAATTGTTCATATTGTTCAGCAAAGGCTTGTTCTTCATCATTACAATATCCTTCAAACAAAACTTGTCCAATATCACTTTGGTTAAAATAACAAAACTGCTCAGTGCCATCGACGCCATTAGGATACAAAACACCAGAATAATCAAAGTAACCAATTTTTCCTTTTGTTTCCTCAAACAATGCTGCCCGATTCACGATCATTAAAGGCGTCTGTGCTTCTTTTTTTAAAGTTACAACCGAACCAATTGGTAAAATCTGCATACGAACTTCCTCCTAAAAAGATGCTATTAAATTATTAAGCACATGTAATGCAATATTATAGCGAAGATCTCCTTGATATAAAACATAGGTAGTTGCAAATAACATCCCCATTAAAATATAAGGAATGACTTCCAACTTCAGGGCTGGTACGTGCATAAAGCCAAAAACCGCTCCAGAAATCATAATCGCTACTATTGTTTGCAAATTATTTTTTAAATTTGGAAAAAAATATTTAAAAAATAATCCGCGGAAAATAAACTCTTCAATAATTGGACCAAAAATAATCGTAAACAAGTCCATCAAAAACGGTGACTTTTTCATTAAAACTTCTAAATCATGTTGGTTATCCGAAGTCGGAAAAAGATCACTAGTAAAGCCAATTATTAATAATAAAACAAATAAAATGCCAAAAGTTAGCCAACGATACTTGAGTGCTGGCCAATGAGTTCTTAGCGGTGATTGTTTTTGATAGCTACGCCACAACCGCCAAATCACAGCTCCCATTAATAGTGATAAAATGACAGCTAATAACAGCAGCAAACTAAGGGAAACGTGATGCAGTTCCAGGGGAACAATCACTGGAATTTGTGCTACAGAATACAGCAATAAATAGCCCACTAAAATAGCTAAATGTAATAAAAATTGATTAACTTTGGTTAAATTCAAATGTCAAACCTCATTCTTAAAATAATGGAAAACCGCCAGTCATAAAAAAGCCAAGACCAATGACTATTAAAATAACCAGCATTGTTAATAATACCCAACTCATAGTAAGTTTACGTTGCATCTTTTTGACAAAGGCAACTTCAATTATTCCAATTAAGCCTAACGCAACAAGTACTTTAACAACCGTTAAGAACGGTCGTTCATGCCAAGAATAAGGCAACATGACAATGCCACTGACTAATAAAATTAAATAACAAACCCGCGCAATCATTGCCCAAGTTTTAGTTTGACGAGCCCCTTTATGTAACCCTCCAATTAAAGCAACAATTAAAATTATTCCGGCAATTAAATGCATCCAAGACCACAACATAAGCTTCAACTCCTTCTCCAATTACTCATTATTATTGTAATCGACAACTTCAATTAAGCAAACAAAATCCCCAGTAACTAACATGAGTTACTGAGGATCCAGGTTACAGTTAAGATTTGTTAACTTGAAGAATATTTAATAACTTTTAACGAAAATATTTCATCAATTCATGAGAGCGCCGCATAGAAACATAGGCACTACTCCCATCTTGAAATTTCAACTTTTTCGTTTTGTTATCATACTTACAAGGTTGTTGCAGATTCACCAAATAACTTTTATCACTCCGAAACAGGTTTTGATAACGATGTTCTAATTCGTTTAAACTACCTAAAAATTCGGTTTCCCGCGTTTTGGTATGCAATAATACATGTCCAGCAGCTACTTCTGAAGTAGTTAAATACAATACTTGATCTAATGGAACCGTAAAATAACGCGTTCCAATTCGATAAGAAAACATTCGTTGTTGCGGTTCTTCAACCATTTGATAAGCAGACATTGTCAAATTCAAATCTTCACACATTTTAAGTTCAACATTGTCCAAACCATGATCTTTATCAATAAAATCTAACGGTGAAACACGCTTTTCAATAGTCATGAATGCCAATTCATCGTGAACAGAAATGAAAACAATTTTCGCATTAGGCAACAAACGCCGAATTTCAACAGCTAATTGTAACCCTGCATGCGCATTGTTATGAATTTCCATATCTAGGAAAAATAAACCATAATTACTTTCATATTCCTGAGCCACTGATAACAGTTCTAAAGGTGACAATGTTTGACAAATTAGCTTCATGTCCCAATTGTTAGTACTAATCGCACTTCGAATAATATCGGCATATTGAATTTGCTGTTCAGTATTATCTTCAAGCAAATATACTGGGAGCATCGCTACCCCTCCTCTGTAATTATCAATGTAACACATAGATGATCCTTATCTAACTGGGTATCTAACCAAAGATGATCATCATCTCTGATCAACTGCCGCACATTAGCAAGTCCCAAGCCTTGATGATCAGATTTAGTTGTATAGCCTGATTCAAATAATTGATGAACATTAGTAACGTTAGTTGCTTGATTATCAATCACAACTTCAACTTGATGATCAGATGGAATAAACGCACAAACAACAACCTTTGATTCTTCGTTTTGAACCTGTTCAATTGCATTATCTAATAAAATTCCCAACACTCTGACAACCGTCAAAACATTAACATTGCGCAATTCAATTGACTTCGTTAATTCTAATTGCAACTGTATGCCAGCTTTTTTCGCTGCTAAAAATTTTTGAATAAGCAAACCACGAATTGGATCATTTTTTAGATAATCAATATTAGCAATGGTCATCTTTTTTAAATCTTGTTTAATCGGCCGCTGTTGTAGTAACTCATGATAATAAGCCGATAACTGCTGATTATCATCTTTTTTAACAAAGCCTTCTAAACCTAACAACATATTTTGATAATCATGCTTAAACTTTCGCAATTCAGAATATTGTTGCTCAATACTTGCCAAATCTTTACGTAATTGGCGATCTTCTTTTACTTTTTGTTCGGCTTGTTGTCGAGCCAAATAAGCCTGAAAAAACAGCCAAGCATAAACAATGGTCCAAGTTGCAAAAACAACAAATAGTAACAGAATTAAAGATAAAGCTGTATAAGTCGATTTAATTCTTTCAGTTACAACTAAGATTACTTCCACAATCATGAATAGCAATAGTACAAAGAAAAACATGTACTTAGATACACCATAATTGTTAATTTCTTTAAACAACGAATTCAACCTATAATTACCACAATAATCCAATACCAATACAAGAAACACTAAAAATATAATTAGTAAAGAACCATAAAAGATAAGTGTACTATTACTATTGAATTGAATTTTGAAATTCTTTAAAACAATAAAGGAAATAATATTGATAAAAATAGCCAAGATAGTACTAGCTATTTTTATCAATCCATCATAATAAAGTTCATCTAAAGACTGATCTTTCAATACAGTTAGCATCAAAGAGGAAAATAACCACAGAGCAAAATAAATATTCCCAATTTCACTACCAACTAATCCCCAAAAAAAGGAAGATAAAAGATCAGTAAAAATAAAGTGATAATCATATGATTTATGAAAGTAATGAATAAAATTCAAAATAACATAAATTATCAATGAATTATTAAAAGTATCAGTCCATAAATGAATAACTAACATGAATTACCCATGAATTAAATGCCAGAACCATGTAGACGGCTTTTCATCTGGAATTGTACCAATTCCAAATATGGAAGCCTTAGCACCACCATTAACTTTTTGTAATTCTTTTTCTGATAAATTCTTCAACATAATATAATACCTCCTATGATTAAATATTATAACCAAAGCAGCCGAATAGTCATTATCATTTTAGCAACGTTGTAATTTCACTGATTAGCCAATTTACGTTTAATTTCATTCTAATCAAACCATTAGCGTATAATTAATATAAAAACGGTAATCTTAATTTTTGAACATTTTTTAAAATTTTAAATGACTTAATGTGATTTTTAAATCTCAAGGCTGACCTAATTATTATAATAACAGAAATTTATTTGGATTAACTATTTAATTCTTTTTTCATTAGTGAAATTCTAGTAGCTAAAGGTGTACCACTCAAATCTTTTGTGTACGTGGCAATTTTAGAATACTTTTTACAATTGGCCCGAACAAACCGAACCGTGCTGGTCTCTAATTTTTGATTAAAGACAACTACCAAGTCAGCATCTTGAATTTGTTCAGAAATAGCTTGCCGCGATTCATTTCCCTTTAATACACGACAGTCACCTGCCCGCAATGTTACAGTCTCTTTCACTTCTGGATCCGTATTACCAATAATCAAGATCTTCAATCCCTTAAAAAGTGGCTTAAATTTCCGACGTTTACGCTTAGTTCCAGTAGAATGAGCTTCAGTTGTTGTTTGTTGAGTATTGTTATTTGGATATTTTTTAAGAACTCTCCCCTGTGCTGAGTCATCGTTTTGATAAGAATAGTCAATCATATCGCCAGCTACTAATTGAAAACGCTCGACATCATAATTACTGAGCATTACTAAGTTTTCAGTACCATTATCATTATTAAAACTAATATAAAGCTGAGCAGATCCTGGCTTTTGTTGAACAACAACTTGTGATTCAATATGGCGAGTTGGTTCGTATAATTCAGTATTTCGAGCTAAAACTTTAAAACTATATTTGCCCTCTGTTAAACTATCAGAATCAGTCAAAGTTGCCTGAACATAATCACCAGGTTTTAAATCCAATTGTTGAATAATTTTTTCGGGAACCTCAATTGGTCTTTCATTATCAATGATGCCACCACGAGCCATTTGTTTAAAATATCCCACAACTAAAATATCATCTTCAGCTTTATTAGTCACCGAACTATTACTGCCATAAAAGGGAGTAATATGATTGCTATTGGAAACACTCATCCAATTAGTGTCTAAAAAACTTGCTTTATCAATAGCAGTTAAAATATCTATTTGCTGTTGCATGCGAATAATAATACTTGATAAATTGTCTTCATTAATATTTTGATTTAAATTGCTGATTTCTGTCTGAATTAATCGAATTAAATTTTCCTTCTTCAAAATTATCCCTCCATTTTCCATAATTAATATATAGTTATCCATATATATTAGTTCATATTAATAATAACATAGAAAGTTTTTTTTGTAACAAATTATGGAACTTTATTCACATAATTTGATATTAGTGTCTAATCCTAACAAAATATTTCAAAATCAATTTATAAAATCAAATATTTGCCGGCTTTAGTAGGAATATCTTCATTAAAACAACGCCATCCAGTTGCTCCAATTCTATTAGTTTAAGGTAATAAACAAATTTTTGATGAATTAGCGTCATTACTATAATACTTCTTCTGCAAATAATAAAAAAAGTGTTCCAAAACTTGTCGGAAGAGTTTGAAAACACTTTTGATAGAGATCGCTTCACTTTATAATAAATTTCTGATAATCACTCAAACTAATATTTTCATCGAATACATGTTAACTCCTGCAATCTTAATACTCAATTACCAATTTTTCATTAGGAATTTGATGATATCTGGAAAGAAAAATATTAGCAAAATTAAGAATATTTTTTTAGAATTAGTCAGTTCATAATTAACGTTTTTTATTTCTTTTTCAGAGCTCAAGAGCCTGCTCTCAGTTTTTTTTATACTATAAACATACCTTTCTTTTCTCCGTATTAATTTTCCTACTCTAAAAAGTTCAGTTCAATCGAAGTACGTGGGATCAAAATTCGTTTTATAGTATTAGGTATTAGAGTTTTAGCAGCAACGAAATGTTTTTCGTCCAATCATTTTATTTTATAAGTTTGACCAACTTTTATTTCTGAGACTTTTTTGCTTTACCAATGCTTGGTTTTAGTAAAACATTCATCACTATTTAATACAATAGAAATAAAAATAGTGAATTTGATTATTCATAATTGCTTTGTCAGTACTTTTTCTACCTTAATAAGAAAAAGTAAAATTCCAATCGGACTAGTTATTTTTGAAAACAAAATGATTCAACTATTCCTACATCTTAACTAACTTATACAAATTCTGTAATTGCCTTTTCAATAGCAATTGGTCCACTACTGATATCAAAAGACTGTTTAATCGTAATCGGATTCTTTAAACACGCAACAATTGTCGCTGCGACATCTTCACGGGCAATTGAGCGTCCCTGATTCTCAACAGTCAGACTCAGACGAGGAGCCAATAAAATTTTATTTTGACCAGGCTCATTAGTCAAAGCTGCTGGCCGAATAATTGTGTAATCTAAATTACTATGGCACAACCACTGATCTGCATAATACTTGGCAGCATAATAATAATTGCCAGTACTTAAAACTTGTCTGTGATAAGACCATAAACCACGATTATCTGCTTGAATGGCACTTACCATAATGAATCTGGAAGTGTGTGCTAATTTAGCCGCTTCAATAACCTTAACAGCACCATCTAAATCAATCATCATGGTTTGATCAGCACCGGTTTTTCCCCCCGAACCCGCAGCAAAAACTACTGCTTCAATGTTTGTCATCGCTTGAACCAAAGCTTGTAATTCACCGGTTAAATCCAAAAATTGTGTTTGGATACCTTCTGCCTGATAAGCTTTAATTTGCTGTGAACTACGGAGACCAGCAACCACCTCAAACTCTTTTAGTTGTTGTAACTGCTTGACTACAATACGGCCAATTTGGCCGTGCGCTCCTACTACTAAAACTCGCATATTAAACCTCCCTAGGCTTTTAAAGAATCAAGTTTTTTAGCTTTGATCAAATCATTTAATTTGCGTAAACGATGATTAATCCCTGATTTAGAAATTGAACCACTAGGAATCAATTGCCCTAATTCAGTCAATGACATTTCTGGGTTAGCTAAACGTAGTTCAGCAATTTCTTGTAATTTAGGTGGTAAAGATTCTAAACCAAAATGTTCCTGCCAAAATTTAATATTTTCAACCTGTTGACTGGCTGCTTTGATTGTTTTATTAATATTCGCATTTTCACAATTGACCAACCGATTAACAGAGTTGCGCATATCACGCACAATACGAATATCTTCAAATTTTAGCATTGCTGAAGTTGCACCAATAACTCGTAAAAAATCAGAAATTTTTTCGGCTTCTTTTAAATAAACAATATAACCGCTACGCCTTTTTGTAGCTCGTGCATGTAAATCAAACTGATTCATTAATTGCAAAATGCCTTGATTCTGATCTTCATAAACAGAATAAATTTCTAAATGATAACTAGAAGTCTCTGGATTATTGACACTCCCCCCTGCTAAAAAGGCTCCCCGCAAGTAAGAGCGGGAGCGTTGCGTTGAGGTTAAAACATCCTCGGGAATATTAGTTCTAATTTGAAAACCATTCTGCTCAATAATGCGTAAATCAGCCAAAATAGCTTGTACTTGCTGACGCAAGCGAACCACGTATTGGTTATTTTTTTTGAGTTTCATTTTCCGTTGAACCACTAGATCAGCTTCTACAGTATACAACTGTCTGATTAACGCATAAATTCGGCGGGCAATCGCTGGATTTTCAGTTTGAACATCTAAAATAAAATGATGATCAATTAACGATAAACTACCATTCATCCGAATCAAGGCTGATAACTCAGCACGTGCGTGTTCAGGATGAACCTCTAAACTTGTTAACTCTTTTTTAACCGTACTGGCATAAGAAGCCATGATAAACACCACCTTATTGTTTCCGAGTTCCTGCTTGAAAAGCTAAATTTAAAAGTTCCCGTGCAACTTTATCGCCATCGTGAAAAGCTCCACCGTCATGTAAGGATAAATAATCATCCGTAATGACCCGACAACCTTGTTGTCTCAAACCGGCAAAATCAGACCGCACTTGAACTAAATACTCATTATACTTTTCATGATCCATGTAATTATCTGGAACCTTCGTCCCATTAACTAAAACCGTATTAATATAATTGCCACCCAAATGTTGATTTAAAATGCGGACATGATCAGCATCCGTAAAATTAACTGTTTCTCCAATCTGGGTCATAATATTACAAATATAAACTACTTCTGCTGAGGTTTGTTGTAAGGCTTGTTTAACATTACTAATCATTAGATTAGGCAAAATACTGGTAAATAAACTACCTGGGCCTAAAACAATCACATCAGCTTGCATAATTGCTGCTAAAACTGGTAACACCGCTGCTGGTTGTACTTCTGGGTGATTCGTATCACTCACCCAAACCCGTTTAATATTTTTTCCAGCATACGTAATTTCATGCTCACCGGCTAATTGTGTCCCGTCAGTAAATTCCGCATGCAAAGTGAGTGGTGAATTTGATGCGGGAAAAACGTGCCCTTCAACTTGCATCATCTGAGCCAACTGTTGAACCGCATCAAAAATATCATTTTCATACATTTCAGACAAAGCGGCAATAACCAAATTTCCAATTGCATGACCTGCCAAAAAAGAATCATCACTATTAAATCGATATTGAAAAATATTTAATGGCAATTGTTCCCAATTTGATAACGAAACCAAAACATTACGAATGTCTCCGGGTGGCACCACATTAATATAATCTCGAATTGCACCGGAAGAACCACCATTATCTGCTACCGTAACTACTGCTGTAATATCAGCATTTAAGTTGCGTAGACTATGCAAAATAACTGGTAAACCGGTCCCACCACCAATCACAGTGATTTTTGGTTTCCGTCCTTTGATAACTCTAATAGTTTTTGTCGTATCTCTCATGAACGATTCACCGACTCCTTATGCCGATTAATATCCCGATGGTCAATTTTAACTTCATAATCTAATTTTTGTAAATCTTCACCTAAGCGCTGAGCAATTGCAACTGAGCGATGTTGACCACCAGTACAACCAATGGCAATCGTTAACATTGTTTTGCCTTCACGTTGATATTGGGGAATAACATTTTTCATTAAATTTAAATATTGTTGATAAAATTGCTGTGTTGCTGGTTGATCGAAAACATAATCGGCGACATTTTTTTGTAACCCTGTTTGTTGACGCATTATTGGATCATAGTATGGATTAGGTAAGAAACGCACATCCATCATATCATCAGCATCAATGGGCACACCATATTTAAACCCAAAAGACATAACAACAATATGAAAAGGAACAACTTCTTGACGGGAAAACTGATGAAAAATTTGCGCCCGCAATTGACGTGGAGTCAAATTAGTAGTATCCATAATAATTACTGATCGTTCATGTAATGGTTTTAACAACTTTCGCTCTTTTTTAATGCCATTAATTAACCGATCTTCCATCGCTAAGGGGTGTGAACGTCTGGTTTCTTTATAACGAGCTACTAATTCTTCATCGGTGGCATCTAAAAATAAAATTCTAGTTTGGATAGTCACCAAATCTTCTAAATCCATTAAACTGCTCAATAATTGATCATAAAAAACCTGTGACCGTAAATCAATTACTACTGCAATTTTATTAATATTCCCAGCTCCTTGAGCTAATTGAACAAATTTCGCCAATAAAGTTGGTGGTAAATTATCAATACAAAAATAGCCCATATCTTCAAAAGATTGAATAGCCACCGTTTTACCGGCACCACTCATACCCGAAATAATTACTAAATCCGTCAATTTTTTTTGTTGTACCACTCAATTATCACTCCTCGATGTTTCCCATAGTGTCTATTATAAATATTTTAGCAATAATTAACAACTCTCCCAGGTGTTTCTCAAGAGAATTTTATATCTAACTACAACTAAGGACTTAAGATTTTAGCACAATCTCAAGTCCCTAGTTTTGTTCTACTCAACTTTTAATTATTCCACGTCCCAATTTTTGTCAGCTTCAAAATTATGAATCGGAACTTTTTTCACGTGGTGTTTTGGCTAAAATTGGTTTTAAATATTTACCAGTATAAGATTTCGAATTTTGAGCAACAGTTTCTGGTGTCCCAGTTGCTACTACTTGACCGCCTAAATCTCCACCATCAGGTCCTAAGTCAATCAACCAATCTGCAGATTTAACAACGTCTAAATTGTGTTCAATGACTAACACTGTATTTCCTTGATCCACCAACCGTTGTAAAACAGACAACAAACGTTTGACGTCATCAACGTGTAAACCTGTCGTGGGCTCATCCAAAATATAAAAGTTATGACCCTCAGATTTTTTATATAATTCTGAAGCCAGTTTCATTCGCTGAGCTTCACCACCAGACAAAGTAGTTGCTGACTGACCTAATTGAACATACCCCAGACCCACATCGGCAATTGTTTGTAATTTACGTTTGATTTTAGGTAAGTGATCAAAAAACTCTAACGCCTGTGTTACTGTCATTTTTAAAATATCTGCAATATTTTGCCCTTTGTAGGTAACCTCTAAAGTTTCAGAATTATAACGGGTTCCGTGGCAAACTTCACACGGAACATAAACATCCGGTAAAAAATTCATCTCAATTTTAATAATACCGTCGCCTTTGCAGGCCTCACAGCGACCACCTTTAACATTAAAGGAAAAACGCCCCTTCGTATAACCACGAACTTTTGCTTCATTGGTTTTAGCAAACAGATCGCGAATATCATCAAAAACTCCAGTATAAGTCGCTGGATTACTCCGCGGTGTCCGCCCAATAGGACTTTGATCAATATTAATTAATGATTTGATACTTTGATAACCCGTAATCTTGCGGTATTTACCGGCTCGTTTGGAGCTGTGATTAATTTTCTGTGCCAAAGCTCGTTGCAAAATTGTATTAACTAATGAAGATTTACCCGAGCCAGACACTCCCGTGACCGCGATAAATTTTCCTAACGGAAATTTCACATCAA
The DNA here is from genome assembly GCF_058107125.1 of Bombilactobacillus sp. ESL1202. Lineage (NCBI taxonomy): Bacteria > Bacillati > Bacillota > Bacilli > Lactobacillales > Lactobacillaceae > Bombilactobacillus > Bombilactobacillus sp. ESL1202. The sequence continues at coordinate 515,831 of NZ_CM176590.1, forward strand.
TTGCCTTAAGGTTATTTTCGGCAGCTCCATAAACCGTGACTTCTTTGCCACTACCTGTGCGCCGTTTAGCTGGTAAAGCAATATACTTTTTGCCCACTAAATATTGTCCAGTTAAAGAATGCGTATTAGCTTGAACTTGCTTTGGTGTACCGGCAGCCACAATTTGCCCACCAGCAGCCCCCGCGCCCGGACCAACATCAATTAAATAATCAGCTTGACGCATAGTATCTTCATCATGTTCCACAACAATCAAAGTATTACCTAAATCACGCATCTCTTTGAGAGAATTAATTAGGCGTTCATTATCACGTTGATGCAAACCAATCGATGGTTCATCTAAAATATATAAAACACCAGATAAATTAGAACCAATTTGCGTTGCTAATCGAATCCGCTGAGCTTCACCGCCTGATAAAGTTCCAGCTGAACGAGATAAAGTTAAATAGTCTAAGCCGACATTTTTTAAAAACGTCAAGCGATCAACTACTTCTTTTAGGATCGGTTTTGCAATCACTTGATTTTGCGAAGACAATTCAATACTTTCAAAAAACGGTAAGCCGTCTTTAATCGCTAAATTGGAAGCTTGAGCAATATTTTGACCGCCAACTTGAACACATAAGGCTTTAGGATTCAAGCGTTGTCCATGACAAACTGGGCACTGCAATTCGGTCATATACCTGCGCATAATTTCCCGCATAAAAGTACTTGAAGGCTTTTCATACCGGTGTTTAATATTGGGAATAACGCCCTCAAAAAAGGTATCCACATCACGAACACTGCCAAAATCATTATCAAAATGCAGATGCAGTTCTTGTTGATCATTACCAGACAAAATTTGTTTTTGTTGCTCTTGCGTTAATTGATTAAACGCCACGTCAGTTGGAATTTTTAATTGCGCACAAACTTGCGCTAAAACTTGAGGATAGTACTTTGAGTGGTCTTTATTCCAAGGAACAATAGCTCCTTCGTCAATCGTTAAATCAGCATCAGGTACCACTAATTGGGGATCAACCTCTAATTTCATACCTAAACCGTCACACTCATGGCAAGCACCAAATGGAGCATTAAAAGAAAATAAACGCGGCTCCAATTCACCTACAGTAAAACCACATAACGGACACGCATAATGCTCGGAAAAAATCAAGGGTTCTTGACCAATAATATCTGCAGTCATATACCCATCCGATAAGCGTAAAGCGGACTCAATGGAGTCAAATAATCGCGAGCGAATACCATCTTTAATGACAATTCGATCCACCACAACGGCTAAATCATGCTTTTGATTTTTGTTAAGTTCAATTTTTTCACTAACTTCATGTTGCTGTTCATCAATTATGACTCGAACATAACCTTGCTTGGCAATTTTTTCTAAAACCTTTTTATGTTGTCCTTTTTTAGCTCGAATAACTGGGGCTAAAATTTGAATTTTAGTGCGCTCGGGCAATTTTAAGAGCCGATCAACCATTTGTTCCACCGATTGACTGGTAATTGGTGTCCCATCATTGGGGCAAATTGGCATCCCTACTCGCGCCCACAATAGTCGTAAATAATCATTGATTTCAGTTACCGTTCCCACGGTCGAACGCGGATTTTTAGAGGTTGTCTTTTGATCAATTGAGATTGCGGGACTTAAACCGTCAATTGAGTCAACATCCGGCTTATCCATTTGCCCTAAAAATTGGCGTGCATAAGAAGACAGACTTTGAACATATCGTCTTTGTCCTTCCGCATATAGTGTATCAAAGGCCAGCGAACTTTTACCTGAACCAGATAAACCAGTAATCACCACTAGTTTATTTCGGGGAATTGTCACATCAATGTTTTTTAAATTATGTGAACGAGCACCATGAATCACAATATTATCATTTACCATTAACTAATCTCTGCTTTCAAATCTAAAATTGTATCACGCAAATTAGCTGCTTGTTCAAAATCTAGTTTCTTAGCAGCTTGATTCATCTGAACTGTTAACTGTTCTAATAATTCAGTTTGATCTTGTTTAGTCATATTTGCAAAATCAAATTGATCTTCTTTAATTGCTTGTTCTTCACTACTACTGTTATCAACTTCTTTTAACGCAGTGATAGCAGCCCGAATAGGTTTTTGAATTGTTTTCGGAGTAATGTGATGTTCCTCGTTAAACTGCTTTTGAATTTGCCGGCGGCGTTTGGTCTCATCCAACGCCACTTTCATAGAATCAGTTATCCCGTCAGCGTACATAATCACATGACCATGTTCATTTCGTGCTGCCCGGCCAATTGTTTGAATCAAAGGCCGTTCAGAACGTAAAAATCCTTCCTTATCCGCATCCAAAATTGCTACCAAGGAAACCTCAGGTACGTCAATACCTTCTCGAAGTAAATTAATCCCAATTAAAATATCATATTTACCTAAGCGTAAATCCCGAATAATTTGCGTCCGCTCTAAAGTCTTGACATCACTGTGTAAATAAGCCACTTTCATGCCTAAATCTTTGAGATAGTCCGTCAAATCTTCCGCCATTTTTTTAGTTAAAGTCGTCACTAAAGTACGCTCATTATTTTCAATACGTTGATTAATCTCGCCAACCAAATCATCAATTTGCCCCATAATGGGTCGTACTTCAATTTCTGGATCTAATAACCCTGTTGGTCGAATAACTTGTTCAACCACTTCATTAGTTTGGTCCATTTCATACGGTCCTGGAGTAGCCGAGACATATAAAATTTGATGAACATGTTTTTCAAATTCTGATAAGGTCAAGGGTCGATTATCTAACGCACTAGGCAAGCGAAAACCATAATCCACTAACATTTGTTTTCGAGCCCGATCACCATTGTACATCCCGCGAATTTGCGGCATAGTAACGTGTGACTCGTCAATCATAATATTAAAATCATCCGGAAAGAAATCAAGGAGTGTAAATGGTGGTTCACCTTCTGCACGTCCTTCCATATGTCGCGAATAATTTTCGATTCCGGAAGTATAACCCATTTCGCGCATCATTTCGATATCATAAGTGGTGCGTTGTTCTAAACGTTGTGCTTCTAATAATTTACCAGCGCCTTTGAGTTCTTTGAGCCGTTGATCTAATTCCGCAGAAATCCGTTCAATAGCGGCCCGCATTTGTTCGTCATTAGTCATAAAATGCGTTGCTGGAAAAATAGCAACTTGTGGCCGCTCACCAATAATCTCACCAGTTAATGGATCCATCTCTAAAATACGATCAATCTCGTCACCAAAAAACTCAACGCGTAACGAATTATCATCACGTGAGGCTGGAAAAATATCGACAACATCACCCCGCACTCGAAATCTTCCCCGTTGAAAGTCAATATCATTGCGGTCAAATTGGTTATTAATCAAATCTTTGAGTAATTGATCACGGCTAATTTCTTGCCCTTCTCGTAAAGAAATTACACTTCTTTGATATTCATGCGGATCACCTAAACCAAAGATGCAAGAAACCGAGGCGACAACAATCACATCATTGCGTTCTAATAAAGAAGATGTGGCTGAATGCCGTAATTTATCAATTTCGTCATTAATACTGGAGTCTTTTTCAATATAAGTGTCACTAGAAGGCACATAGGCTTCAGGCTGATAATAATCGTAATAACTGACAAAGTATTCCACTGCATTGTGTGGAAAAAATTCTTTAAATTCACCATAAAGTTGCCCCGCTAAAGTTTTATTATGCGAAATAACTAGGGTTGGTTTATTTAATTTTTGGATCACATTGGCCATCGTAAAGGTTTTACCGGTCCCTGTCGCGCCCTTTAAAACTTGTGAGCGATTACCACGTTGAAAATCAGTAACTAACTGATCAATGGCTTGTTGCTGATCCCCGGCTGGTTGATATTTAGAAACTAATTCAAATTGATTATCAGTTACACGTTCAATCACTGAGTAACCTCCCTTGAAATTAAATCGTTCAAAAAAGTTGGAACTAAAGTCGCCATAAGAACTGAAGCTAATACTGTTAGCTGTTAAGTTCTAATTTTGGAGTACTTAATTGTCCCAACTCAAGCTATCATCGTACATGATATCATAGCGAACATACTTTCGCTAATGTTGTGCTAAAATTTCGTGGCTAATTTGCTGCAACCGTTCACGACTCGCAAAATCTTCATTTAATAACTCGGGTAAAATCTTATTAATAAAATATTGACTACAAGCTAAATCTAAATACTGGGTAATTGTGGTCAAACTTTCACGAAAAATATCAATAAAAACATTATCCGGATTACCTTTTTCAATTTCACCAAAAGATTCATAAAGTAAATCCATTTTATCAGCCAAAGATAAAATTTTACCTTCTAAAGTTTCATCCTTACCTTCACCCAACCGGCGGTGAAAGCGCGCTTGAAATTTAGCTGGAATTTCTTTTTGAATAAAGTTTTCAGTCATATGATCTTCGACTTGTGCTAACATCTGCCGTAATTGAGGTGTCGCATATTTAACTGGAGTTTGAATATCACCAATAAAACGTTCGGTATAATCATGATTGAGGGCCTTTTCATAAAGCGACTGCCAGTTAACGGTTTGTCCATTTAATTCTTCAATATCACCCAAAATCTGTGCAATTTCTGCAACTTTAAAACTATGAGCTGCTACACTATGCGGTTGATATTGGAAATGCCCCGGCGCCCGTTGAATATTCTCTAAATCACTTAAACCTTGAATGAATTGATGCAACCCCATTATCATTACCTCCCCAACTAGCCCTAAATTGAAGCCGGAACCAAAAACGTTTATAAAGCAAATTATAAATATAGTTAGAAATAAGCTTTTGCTTTCTGAAACACAAAATCAATTAATGTTTGTGTCATTTTATCATAGGAGACAAGCGTTAATCTTATTGTCTCAACTTCAAGAATCCAATTTAATCATACTATCTACCCAATCACGAGAGCTAATTATTAGGCTTAAGATTTAAAGCAATTTTTATATTAATCAATGCTGGTGCCTGACGGTTATTCATACCATTGATTAACAGTTTGAGCATAAGCTGCTAATTTAGCAACTGCTGCTTGATCAGTTTCAGCTGTCACGCCAATATAGTTTTTGATCTTCGGTTCAGTACCTGACGGGCGCACTGCAATCCAAGTTTCATCAGCTAAAATAAATTTTAAAACATTAGCTGAAGGTAATGCTAATTGCTTTTTAGTACCATCGTCATTGGCTTGATAACCACTTTGAAAATCTTGGACACTGACTACTGATTGCCCATTAATTTCAGTTGGAACTTGTTGCCGAAAGTTTTCCATCAATTGTTGCATTCGGGCGGCTCCATCAATTCCCGTAAAAGTTTTCGAAATGGTTTGTTCTTTAAAGTAACCATATTTTTGATAAATTTGTTGTAAACCATCATATAATGTTAAATTTTGACTCTTATAAAAAGCTGCCACTTCAGCCAATAACAAACTAGCTTGAATTGCATCTTTGTCACGGACAAAAGGCTGAATTAAATAACCATAACTTTCTTCAAAGCCAAATAGAAATTGATGCGATTTAGTTTCTTCAAAATTCTGAATTTGTTCAGCAATAAATTTAAATCCAGTTAAAACATTAATCATTTCGATATGATAATTTTGAGCAATTTTGGTTGCCAATTCCGTGGAAACAATGGACTTGACCACCACCCCATTAACTGGTAATTGATGCAAGCGTTGCTTAGTACTTAAAATATATTCCAATAACACACTAGCAATTTGATTTCCGGTCATTAATTGATAACTGCCATCCGGTTGTCTAACAGCTGCTCCTAAACGATCAGCGTCAGGATCAGTTGCAATTAACACATCAGCAGCAATTTTTTGACCGTCGCGAATCGCCAAATTGAAAGTTTCTGCAAACTCAGGATTAGGAAATTCGACCGTTGCAAACTCAGGATCTAAAATGGCTTGTTCCGTTACTAATTGCATATTATTCAAACCAGCCTGGGCAAATACCCGACCAGCTAACATTTTACCGGTTCCGTGCAATGGGGTATAAACAAATTTCATATTTGAATAGTCCGCTAACAATTTTTGGTCAATTGAGACGGCTTTAATAGCTTTTAAATAAGCTTGATCGACATCTTCACCGATCATAGTTAATAAGTTTTGCTTTCGTAATTCATGTAAATCAGCCACCGCAATCGCAAATAAATCAGCGGCTTGGCGTACATAAGTCGTAATCAAATCTGATTCCTTAGGTGGCATTTGACCGCCATCTGAACCGTAAATTTTAAAACCGTTATAAGGAGCTGGATTATGACTAGCAGTAATCATAATTCCCGCATAGGTCTGCAAATGGCGCACTGCAAAAGATAGTTCTGGAGTTGGTCGCAAACTATCAAACAAAAAAACTGGAATTTGATGTTGACCTAAAACACGAGCTGATTCTTGAGCAAATGAAACCGAGTTGTATCGTGAGTCAAAACTAATAACAACTCCTTGTTGTTTCACTTGTGGGGATAACGTATCCATAAAAAGTGCTAACCCTTCAGCTGCTTGGCGAACCGTATAAATATTCATTCGATTAATTCCTGGTCCCATCAAGCCCCGCATCCCTGCAGTACCGAATTCCATCGGTGCATAAAAAGCCTCTTGTAATTGCTGACTATCAGTTGCTAACTTGGTTAATTGCTGTTTTAAATTGGGATCTAATTGTTCATAATTAGCCCATACTTGATAATTTTCCTGCCAACTCATGGTTAACTTCCACTCCTTAGGCGCTAAATTTAATGTTAATAAACAAAACTGAGACAAAAGTCATTGAAAACTTAATTTGGTTAGTTTCAAACTGCTAACTCTTGAAACGCAATAATGAATTTCCATATAGAATACGAGTATTCATCTTATCAACTCAGCCTCTTCTACATTATACAATCAAGCTAAAAAAAAGACTAATTCATAAATGAATTAGTCTTGATCTTTTAAGGTTTGTAAATAATTAAAAACATTCTGCCCAGCTAAACCACCATCACCAACGGCAGTAGTAATTTGACGTAAGTTTTTCTTACGTACGTCACCAACAGCAAAAATTCCAGGAATCTTAGTCTGCATCTGCTCATCAGTGGTGATCCACCCCGCGGCATCTGTAATCTCTAAGCCAACAAATTGGGCGGTATTAGGCTGAATACCAACGTAAATGAAAACTCCACTGGCAGCAATCACGTGTTCTTGACCGCTAATCTTATCTTGATACTTGACACCGGTAACCTTCGTTTGGTCACCTTGAATTTCTTCTACCGCTGCATCCCAAATAAATTTAATTTTATCGTTAGCAAAAGCTCGTTTTTGTAAAATTTGTTGAGCCCGTAATTGATCACGACGGTGAATAATCGTTACCGATTTTGCTAATTGGGTTAAATAAATCCCCTCTTCAACCGCAGAATCACCACCACCAATGACCACGACATCTTCATTTTTAAAGAAAGCGCCATCACAAACTGCACAGTAAGAAACACCCTTACCCGAATATTCATCTTCACCAGTAATGCCAATTTTTTTATATTCTGAACCTGTGGCAATTACAATAGCTCCTGTTTTAAAACTTTCATCACTCGTTTTAACAATTTTATAATTGTGGTGATCTTCAACTGCCGTTACGGTCCCGTATTGATACTGCGCTCCAAATTGAACAGTTGAATGATACATTTTTTCACTCAAATCTGGCCCCATAATTGAATCAAAACCAGGATAGTTTTCAATCGCAGCAGTATTGTTCATTTGGCCACCATAAATGCCCCGATCTAAAATCAAAACTTTTAAATTAGCTCGCGATGCGTACAGGGCAGCAGTCAACCCCGCCGGACCAGCGCCAATGACAATTACATCAAATTCTTGCATTTTTTCATGCCCACTTTCTACGTTTAATCACAATTTATATCATAATCGTTTATCCAACCAAATGCTAATCTAGCGCTTAACGGTGGTAAGGAAATTTGAGACCACTGCCCGCTAAATAATCTGGCGGCTGAATTTTTTTGCGGCGATAAACCACAATTACCCCTGCCCCAATAAACAAAATTAATGACAAAATTTGCGAAACACGTAAAGTATTCAATAAATACAAACTATCCGTACGCATTCCCTCTACAAAAAAGCGCCCGAAGGAATACCAAATTACATAACTTAAAAAGACTTCTCCTTGTTTAAAAAGATGAACCCGGTGCCGTAAGCTTAATAACAAAATTAAACCAATGAAGTTCCAAACGGATTCATAAAGAAAAGTTGGTTGCCGAAAGGCGCCACTAATATACATTTGTTGAATAATAAAATTTGGTAAGTGCAGTGCATGTAAAAAGTGTGCGGAAGTTACTGCTCCGTATGCTTCTTGGTTCATAAAGTTACCCCAGCGTCCAATTAATTGACCAACTAATAAACTAGGAGCGGCAATATCCAAAATTAACCACAGCGGTAATTGGCGCACATACGTAAAAATAATGGTCACGATCATCGCCGCAATTAAACCACCATAAATGGCAATTCCCCCATGCCAAATTTTAATAATTTCACTAGGATATTTAGCATAAAATGACCATTGAAAAACAACATAATAAATGCGGGCACCAATTAACGCAAACGGAATTCCCCATAAAACTAAATCAATCAAATCATCAGTCATAATCTGGCGTTTCGGCGCTTCATTCAAAGCTAAAAGGACGCCTAAAATAGCACCAACAGCAATAATTATTCCGTACCAATGGATAGTAAAAGGTCCCCACTGTAAAAAAATAGGATTTAAAGCTAAGATCATAATTTCTCACTTTCTGAATGTTCTTTGATTAAATCATTCAACTGCTTTTCAAAGCGAGAAGCAGCATCATAACCCAATTTTTTAGCTCGATAATTCATCGCTGCTACTTCAATAATATTAGAAATATTGCGGCCAACTTTAACTGGAATCGTCATTGAAGGTACGGCAACATCAAAAATTTGCTCTGTTTGATTATCAGTGCCAATCCGATCATAATTTTCCTTTTCAGACCAATTTCTTAAATTAACAATCAGCTGTACTTCCATCGAAGTCCGAACCGCACTCGCACCAAACAAATTCATCACATCAATAATGCCAATCCCACGTACTTCCATCAAATTTTTCAAAATAGCAGGTGCTTCGCCAACAATCGTATGCTCATTTTGCTGATAAACATCCACGCGGTCATCAGCCACTAGCCGATGACCATTTTTTATTAATTCTAAAGCTGTTTCACTTTTGCCAATGCCTGAGTCACCCTTAATCAAAATGCCCAAACCATAAACATCAATTAATACACCATGAATACTTTTTCTGGGAGCTAAAACTTTTTCCAAATATTGCGTAATGATATTGGAGACGCGCGTTGTCGTTAATGGTGAAGATAGAATCGGAATTCGATGTTCCTTCGAGGCACGTTGCATTTCCTGGGACGGTTGAATGCCCCGGGAAAAAACAAACGCTGGAGTCTGATCAGTCGCCATTTCTCTTAAAATATGATAACGATTGATTGACGTCATTGATTGTGCATAGGAAGTTTCCGTTTGACCAAATAACTGCACACGTTCAGCAGGATAATAATCAAAATAACCAGTTAACTCTAACCCGGGACGAGAAATTTCACTTTCAGTAATATTGCGTTCCTTTAAAAACTCAGCTCCACTGTAAACTTGAACATTAGTATGATCAATTAAATCTTGAACTGTAACCATCAGCTAATTCCCCTCTTTTTAGTTTCGAAAAACATGATAGCCAACAAATGCATTCGCCAGAGACATTAAAACGGCCACCACAATTGCTGCAAAAAAGCTCCGAAAAATAAACCCCGGAATTAAAGCAGCAATAATTTCCAGTGTTAAAGCATTAATGATAATGGAAAATAAACCAAATGTGATTAAAGTAATCGGAAAAGAAATAATTTTCAATAACGGTTTAATCGTCAAATTCAATAATACTAAAACAAAACCAGCAATTAATGCGGTTAACCAATCACTTAAGAAAAACATGGTTGGCAAAATTTTAGCCATCGCCATAAACAATAATGTATTAATGACAGTTTGATAAACAACTTTCAAATTTATGCTCTCTTTCGTATTATTTTTTTATTATAGCATATACGTTAAGGTCTGCAGCTAGGACAAGAGCTGGTTCACAGCTAAGCAGATTTAGAACTCCAAAGCTTAACTATCGTTAAAATTAAAAACAATGAAAAAACCGAAACGTTAATTAAATCAGTTTCGGCTTTTTTATGAATATCAATTAATAAATCTAAATGTTTGAATTTTTTTACAATTCGGGAGAAATCATGACTTTAACTTGTGATTTATCAGTCATTAAAGATTTAATACCTGCTTCAGCATCATCTAAACTAATTCTCTTGGTAATTAATTTTTTAAAGGTATCACGATGTTGATTAACAATTCCAATTGTTTGTGGAAAGCCGTTAGCGTAGCCCATAATTGTATGCACATTGGCACCCTTATTTTGTAAGGTGGTAATATCAAATGTATATTCACCATTAAATAAAGATACAATTTCTAAGACGCCAGCCGGGGCTACTAATTGCACCGCCTGATTCAAAGTTGGTTGCGCACCAGCACACTCAAAGACCACATCCACACCATATGGTAATTCATCTTTGACGTGTTTGACAAAATCAACTTCACCAGAATTAATTACATCACTGAAGCCTAATTCTTTGGCTTTAGCTAAACGTTCTGGGGACAAATCAGCAATGTAAACTTTAGTAGCTCCCGCATATTTAGCAACTAAAGCGGTTAATAAGCCAATGGGACCGGCACCAAAGACGGCAACAGTTTGACCGGCAATTAAACCACTATCACGAACTGCTTCGTAAGTAACAACTGTTGGTTCAATTAAGGCACCTAATTCATAATCCATACCATCAGGTAATTTAAACGTAAAACCTTCTTTGACATTGACATACTCAGCCATTGCCCCATCATCGGAAAAACCAATAAACTGTAAACTACCATCTGGACCAACACCTTGAGTACAGTAATTATATTGTCCTTTACGACAAAATTCACACTTACCACAAGCAATAATTGGTTCTACACAAACATGATCGCCTGGTTTAAATTTAGTAACATCAGAACCTACCTTGACTACTTCGCCAGAAAATTCATGACCTTCAGTAATTGGAACTGTTTTACCTGTTAATGGATGCTTTTGATAAGGAATACCGGTTCCTTCTTGATACATATGAATGTCACTACCACAAATTCCAATATCCTTAACTTTGATTTGAACTTCATCACCTTGTGGTTCTTTGAGTTCAACATCTTCAATTCTTAAATCCTGTTTACCGTAAATTCGCGCTGCTTTCATCAGTTTTTCCTCCTTATAGATAAGACAACAAAAGTTACGTTCCATTAGCCTTTTAATCTTGCATATAAACTTCAGATTATTAGACCCAAAGAAACAACTTTCAAACAACAAGACCAATTAACGACCTTCAACATGTTGTTTAGCAATGAGCACCCCCAGAGCGTTAAATTTCAAAACCTTAGCCTTGCTTTCAAATTTAATCCCCTTAGACGTAAAGTAATAATTAAAAAAACGCAGTGCCTTCAACTGCTTTATTACTGACTTTATGTTCATAACTTTAAACTACTATGTGTAATAGAATCATTAATTTTATTGATTTGCCTTTTAATATAAACGTTTACAAAAGCATTAAAAAAAATAATAAATTTGCAACCGCCTTCAGCAAGTTAATAATATCACTTTTTTTGATTTTAATCTAGCTCAATCAATTTTACACTTTAAAAAAATTAAAACTGCTTTTCGGTACAAAAAAACATTCTTTACCAGTTAATCCTTTTCGGGAAAACTGTTAAGAATGCTTGCTAACTTAATTCACATAATTTACCTTGTTGCAAGTAGACTACCCATTCACATAAGTTGGTCACGTAATCACCCATGCGTTTCAAGTAAGTAGAAATCAATAAATACGATGTCCCATCTTCAACACTTTGGGCATCGGCTTTCATAGTGGTAATACAGAGTTGATCAATTGCACGTGCTAAGTGATTAATTTGGTCATCTTGATGCGCTACTTGCACTGCTTTTTGATCATCCGTTTGTAAATAAGAATCTAAAGCTTGGCTAAACATTTGCTCTACTAATTGCGCTAATTGAACTAACTTAGTTTTGGCTGAAGCCATAGAAACTTGATTTTTTAAATTAAAAACAGCCCGCGCAATCCTAACGGCGTGATCACCCATTCGTTCTAAATCCGAACTGGCTTTTAAGATGGTCACAACCATTCTCAAATCAGAGGTTACCGGTTGTTGCAAGGCAATCATTTCAAACGACTTTTGTTCTAAATCCACTTCTCGGTTATTAATATATTGATCATGATCAATGACTTCTTGGGCCAAAGTTAGATCATTATTTTCAAAGGCTAACATTGCTTTTTTGATGGCTTCGTTGACCATCATGGCCATCTCGGCAAAACGAACGTGTAAATTATTTAATTCCGTTGTAAAATCACTGCGCATAGTATTCTCCTCTATCCAAAACGTCCACTAATATAATCTTCTGTTTTTTGGTGCTTAGGATTTAAAAATATTTCTTTGGTTTGATTAGCTTCGATCAATTCTCCTTGATAAAAAAAGGCCGTTTGATCAGAAATTCGTGATGCTTGATGCATACTGTGCGTCACAATCACCATTGTATAATTGGTGCGTAATTCTAATAACATGTTTTCCACCTTAGTAGCTGAAATAGGATCTAAGGCACTGGTCGGTTCATCAAGTAAAATTACTTCTGGTTTCACCGCTAAAACGCGGGCAATACAAACTCGTTGTTGTTGGCCCCCCGATAAAGCTAGCGCGCTTTGATTTAATTTATCCTTAACGTCATCCCAAAGTGCTGCAGCTCTTAAACTGGTTTCCACTGCCTCATCTAAAGTTGGACGGTCATGAATCCCCGCAATTTTCAAGCCATAAACAACATTATCATAAATAGAAAACGGAAATGGATTAGGTTGTTGAAAAACCATTCCCACACGTTTTCTTAATTGCACCGTATCAGTATTGGGCGCATAAATATCTTGATTAGCTAATTTAATTTGACCAGTAATTTTGACGCTATTGATCAAATCATTCATGCGGTTCAAGCACCGTAAAAAAGTTGACTTGCCACAACCAGAAGGGCCAATCATCGCGGTAATTTCATGGGGATTAATTTGCAAATTAATTCCCTTTAATGCTTCTTTAGCGCCATAAAACAAATGAACATCTTGCGCAGTAATAATAGGTTGTACCATTGCTGCTTCTCCTTTCAACCAAAATGACCGGATACGTAATCTTCAGTTAACTTGACTTTCGGACGCGTAAAAATTTTGCGCGTCTGATCAAATTCAATCATCTGCCCTAAATGAAAGAAGGCTGTATAATCACTAACGCGCGCTGCTTGTTGCATATTATGAGTCACAATAATAATTGTATATTGCTTCTTTAAATCTTGCATCGTATTTTCCAAATGTGCCGTTGAAATTGGATCTAATGCACTCGCGGGTTCATCCATTAATAAAACATCTGGTTGTAATGCTAAGGCTCGGGCAATACATAAGCGTTGCTGTTGTCCGCCTGATAAAGCCAAAGCACTTTTATGCAAATCATCTTTGACTTGATCCCACAAAGAAGCTTGCTTCAAAGTTGTTTCCACAATTTCTGCCAGTTGTTGTTGATCCGTTAACCCGCGACGCTGCAGGGCAAAAGTAATATTGTCTTGGATAGATTTAGCAAACGGATTAGGTCGTTGGAAAACCATGCCAATTTGTTCGCGCACTGTATAGACATCAACTTTGGGCGAATTAATATCAACTCCGCGATACATAATCTGACCATGAACACTCGCTGTCGCTACGGTGTCATTCATGCGATTCAACGATCGTAAAAAGGTTGATTTTCCTGAACCAGAAGCGCCAATCAAAGACGTAATTTTATAACGTTCAAATTGCAGACTGACGCCATGTAAAGCTTCTTTATTACCATAGTTAACCCGTAAATCATGTGTTGCTAATGCAACTTCTGTTTTTGCTGGTAAAGGCGCTGTATAGGTCGTCAATTCTTGCATCATTTTAATCTCCTGTTAAATGTTGATATAATTTTTTACTAAAATAACGAGCCAGTAAATTAAAAATTAATACAACTAAAACTAGCACCAACGAAGACCCAGCTGAAATGGCTTGGGCATCCGGAATTAAGCCTTCAGAATTAACCTTCCAAATATGCACGGCTAAAGTTTCCGCTGGCCGCATTGGATTTAACGGTGAGGTTAAACTTAAGATATTCCAATTATGAAAATTCAGTGGTGGAGCACTTTGACCAGCAGTGTAAATCAAAGCCGCCGCTTCCCCAAAAACTCGCCCAGCGGCCAAAATTATGCCGGTGACAATCGTTGGTAAACATTCGGGAATAATCACGTGAATAACGGTTTCCCAACGCGATAATCCCAGTGCTAACCCCGCTTCACGCTGACTATTGCTGACTGAATGCAGAGCATCTTCAATACTGCGAATTAATAACGGTAGATTAAAAATCAACAGTGTTAAAGCACCCGATAAAATCGAAAATTGTAAATGAAAACTAATCACAAAGACTAAAAAACCGAATAAACCAACGACAATAGAAGGTAGGGAGCTTAAAACTTCAATAGCAGAGCGTACTAAATTGGTTAAACGTAGATTTTGTGCATATTCAGATAAATAAATCGCGATCCCTAAAGAAATGGGCACGGAAATCATCATGGACAAGATTAACAAGTACAAAGAATTAAATAACTGTGCACCAATCCCGCCGCCAACTTGAAAACTTTTAGCCGGTGCAGTCAAAAAATGCCAATTAATCACATGAATGCCACTAATCAAAATATATAATAATAGCGAAGCTAAAATTAAAATAATAAAACCAGATAAAATCCAAATTAAAGCGGTCATCAACTTATCAACTTTTTGCGGATTCATTTCAGCTCACCTCGCTTCGCCAGATATTTCACCACAATATTGAAGACTAACGACATTAATAATAGTAGTAACGCTAACGACCAAAGGGCATTATTGGCAGTAGTACCCATAATCGTATTACCCATATTCATCGTCAAAACACTTGTCAATGTAGTTGCTGGTGAGACTAAGCTGGTCGGCATCAAAATAGCATTGCCAATCACCATTTGCACCGCTAAGGCTTCGCCAAATGCCCGCGACATGCCAAAAATAATTGCTGTCATAATCCCAGGTGCTGCTGCTCTTAAAACGACTTTATAGATAGTTTGCCACTGCGTTGCTCCTAAAGCTAAGGAAGCTTCGCGGTAATAGCGCGGCACTGATTTTAAAGCATCAACACTCATTGAAGTAATCGTTGGTAAAATCATGACAAATAATACAATGGCGCCCGCTAAAATGCCAAAACCACTACCACCAATTACTTTTTGCACAGTGGGAACAATCACCCCTAAGCCAATAAAGCCATACACCACCGAAGGAATGCCCACTAACAATTCAATGACTGGTTGCAAAATCTGATGTCCTCTTTTGGGAGCAATTTCTGTCATAAAGATCGCCGCTGCAATCGCAAATGGTGTGGCTACCACAACCGCTAGTAAAGTAACCAAAAATGACCCCACAATCATCGGTAACGCTCCGATTAAAGGTTGGTGGTGCAAATCAATTTTATCGGGATTCCAAATTTTGCCCGTTAAAAAATTGGATAAACTGCCGTGGTCTTGCACAAAAATGGTCAGTCCTTTCGTCGCAATAAAAGCAAAGATAACCAAGAGTAACAAAACAATGAGTAACGTTAAAATCTGAGTAACTAGTTTACCGCGATGTTCAATTTTAGCGGAGAGCGACTTGTGCTGTAATTTTTTTGCAATTGAATCTGCCACTTTATTTTCCTCCTTGAGTAATGGGCGTTACTTGTCCTTGAGCATCTTGTTGATAATGCATGGATTTGATCGGAATATAGCGCATTTGCTGAACTTCATGATTTTGAAAGTCAGCACTTAATAAATATTGAATGAAATTTTTCGTTAAAGCATTGGGTTTCTTAGTGGTATACATATGTTCATATGACCAAATTTTCCAACGATTAGTTTGGACATTGGTAGCTGAAATCTTTACTCCATTGACTGCTAATGGCCGTAGATCTTTAGTCAGATAAGGCCAAGCCACATAACTAATGGCGCCTGGCGTATTTTTTACAATTTGGCGAACCATGCCACTAGAATCTTGCTCAGAACTGCGCACACTACCAACGCCACGCATCACTTGTTGTTCAAAAACAGTGCGGGTTCCACTACCTTGAGCTCTGTTCACCACTGAAATTTTTAAATTGGAACCACCCAAGGTTTGCCAATTAGTAATTTTGCCGGCAAAAATAGCTTGTAATTGTTTTAAAGTAATGTTATTGAGCTTAACTTGAGAATTAACTACAGGGATGACAGCAACTACTGCAATCCGATGATCAATTAATTGGTCGGCTTGAATGCCTTTTTTTTGTTCAGCAAAAACATCAGAGTTACCAATTGCCACTGCATTTTGTTGAATTTGTGACAACCCAGTACCACTTCCGCCACCTTGCACGGTAATGAATGAATTAGGATGATTGTGACTGTACTTTTCCCCTGCAGCCTCAACTAAAGGTTGCAAGGCAGAAGAACCGACAGCCGTAATCGTCTGTTCAGAACTTTTAATTTGGCTACAGCCCACAACTGTCAACAATTCTATTATTAATAATAGAAAACAGTTCAACTTTTTCATCAAGTCTTACCTCCAAGCGAAAGTATAACAAACAATTGTAAAAATCTATTGTTAATAGTGTAAATGTTTTGTAAAAGTTTAAGGTGATTTGAGTAAAAGGAGTTGAGTAAAATAAAAAAGTGGTGTCATCTTCAATAATGAACTAATAAGATTGAAAATGACATCACTTTAATTTAGAACAAGTATTTAAGTTTAATTAGTAAGCTTATTTGCTCAAATGATCAATTGCATACTGCGCTTGCTCGGTAGTAAATTCTTCTCCATATTCACTGGTTAACTGTTTAAAAAGTTCTGATGTGCTTAAATGATCTAATTTTTCGTATTGTTTTGCACATCTTAATGCATTTTGGTTGTAATCAATACTAATATTCTTTAGTGCATAGTTAGCAGCATAAGCGGAAAAGCCCTCACCATATTGACTTGTCAGTTGCTTGTACAAACCTTTATAACTCATAGTTCCATTTAGTTGTTGATATTCTTCTGCTTTTAAAAGTGCATTCTTATATTCTTGTGGAACTTTTTGTTGGTCAGGCTTAGTGGTGACAACGATTGGTTTACTTTCATGACTTACAGAATGATTACTATTTTGTTCAGCAACATATTGCCCCCTAATCCATTCGTATCCAGCCACTCGATAATAAGTTGAATCATTGATCGTTGCTTTTTTATCGAATTTCCAACTAGTATTCGTAGCAACTGCTCGATTGGGTAAAACTCTAAATCCTGGCCCCGCATCATCCCAAGTATTTAAAAATACAATTCCTGGTGAAGTGACAGTAACAACACCACGTTGTTTAGTAATAGTCACAGACCCAGTCTCTGTAAATGCTGCTCTTATGTCTCCAAAACTAACATCAGAAGCCAAAACATATTCAGATGGAGAAACTTTATATAAAACGCGCCCATCATTTAATGTCCGCTTGCCATCAGTCGCCCAACCGGTACCAGCAGCCAATGCACGATCTAAAATTGCAGTTCCATTAGCATCATAAATTTGAGCATAGCCACCAACAATAGTAGGATTGACGGTTACTGTACCATGTAACGAATGCGTTACAACAACTGGTTGGGAATGATTATCAGTTGAATTATTAGTATTTGTTTGATTGCTATCATTGGGTTTAGTTGAATTGGTTGTTGATTGATTATTATTTGGCTTATTGTCAGAAATAGGTTTATTAGTTTCACTAGAACTAGTATCATTACCTGAACTTGAAGTTACAGGAAGTGCAGTAGCATTGGAAGAATTCTGAGGTGGATTAACAACTAAATTAAGGCTAACTGGATTACTAATTGGCTGATCATCTTTTAACAAAACAATCTTTTCTGTAACAGTACCACCACTCTCCTTTAAATCTTTAATTAATTTAGCATAATCAGTATCTTTAACTAATTTATTATCATTAAAAATTTGAACTTTAACATCTAAATCTGGATATTTGTCGGCTAAATCTTGAATGTCATGTTTTGTATTGTTATTTAATAATGCACCTGCTAGTCCACTAATTTTATAATTGTGCTTCTTATCTATAAAACCAGGAGTATTAACACTTTGTACTAGTTTAGTTGATGGATTAAATATACCAACTGTCAATTGTGGTGAATCAGAATCCAGTTGCAAGGGAGTTGGAACAAAATAAGACCAAAATACATTAGTATAATTAAAAATATTTTCATCTTCAACCGATATTATTCTTAATGGTAAATTGATTGTTTTCAAAATTATATCTGGAGAACTTTTTTTAACAATATTAATCTTTTCTATGATAGTTCCACCATGATCAATCACTTTATTTAATTCATCAACTGGTCTAGGATCAGATGAATAATCTTGACCATTGATATTTAATAACACTTTTATACGATAATTAGCAGCAATTTTAGCAAATTCTTCATCTTTATCGTTACCACCCTCACCAAAAAATTCGTTAGCAATACCAGTTACTTTGCCATAAACATTAACAAAACTAGAATCATCATCAGTGCCACCAGCAGGTTGACTAACATTAAAATCTTTGACTCTTAAATTATTTTTTGCTCTCCAACCATCCATAACCAAAGTATCCTGACTAAAATGGGACGCAAACTTATCAATAATTGTTTGATCACCTTCATTAGTTGTAGCAGCATAAACATTAGTTTGAATGTTCATGCTAGCAGTTGCTATTGGTGCCACAGCTAATAAAGTCATTACTATTGCACCAACACTAATACTTTTATTGTGTTTCACACTAATCTCCCCTTCAATAACAATTTACATAGTTCTATTTTAATATAGCGTTTTCTCTTTGTGTATACTTTAAATAAAAACAATAAAAAATTTTAATAATCCTGGTATTATTCATTTGATAGAAGAAAATCACTTTGATTATACAAAATAAAAATATTCATTAAGACTGTAACTGAGAATTTGTTTAGCTCAAGACCGTAACTATCAAATAATCTAATCCGTAACTTAACACAAACTGGTCAGATAAAATAGATTTGAAATTTTTCCACAAAAATGCTATTTATTATTAGAGGAAGATTAAAGATGAACAAAAAGATAGCAATTAGTACAATGATTGGTACCGTTTTATTACTTACAGGAGGTAAACAATTCTTCAAAGTTAATAATGTCCAAGCCAACTCTTCAGCAACAGTAACCAAAATCACGCCACTTTATTATGCAAATGGTCACAAAGTACCGCAAAAATTATTAGCTGCTGGTAGTCAATGGCACATCATAAAAACCAAGACTGTTCATGGCCGACAATTATCAAAAATAACACCTCAATTATAGGCTGCTAATCTCAATCAAGAAACAATCAAAACAGCAACTAACCAAAATACTCAAAATCAAACCTCTGCAGCCAAACTTCCAACTAATACAAATGATAATAGCTTCAAAAAAGTTGATTTTCCCCAGATCATGCAAGGACCTTGGTATGGTTATGATAAATATTCAGATTCCGTCAAAGCTATAACTTTTACGGGCAATCAAATCACTGTTGATGGTAAAGATAGTTATGCCTATGATGGCAGTGTTCGTCCCACAGATGATCAAGCTACCTTAAATAACGGCACAAATTCTTTAAATGCAGAACAACAAAATCGTATGGATAACTGGACAGCTCTATCTAGTATTGATCCACAAACCGCCAATTTTGACACCACACCACTATCACCAATTGTTGACTTACGTGGCTGGTACCAAAGCGCCGGTGATGGAACATATTACTATATTATGAACGAAGATATTGACGGTCAACAAACACCCGTTTTATTTGCAGCCAGTGGCGCTAGCCTGTGGACTGATATGCACTATTATCGTTCAAATCAATTAGCTCAATAGCAACAGGATGAAGGATATGCAGATGATCGTGGAAGAGAGTAAAAAAATAGATTTAAAAAAATTAATATCAATTGTCATACACGTCAGTTACAACCGCATCAAATAAATCAGTTAAAGTAGAAAAAGTTGGAACAGCACCCTCATCAATTTGATAATTTAAAATTCCTTCATATATATTGATCAAGCTTTCAATTGATATAAGGTTTTTACCAAGTTCATAGTTACTAATTGTTTTTGAAGACAAGTTAACTACTTCTGAAAAGTTATCAATACTCATATTGCATATATTTTTTCTTATTTTCCTTAAATTATCACCTGCGTAACGCAGTTTTTCATCATACAAATTATTTCTAATTGTCAAAATAAGCACCATGGTTCCTTTAATATATTCGTTAATTTTTATACTATTAAAACGTAGTCAAAAGCAAAGGAGATAATAAAATGAATAAAGAACAAGTATTTAATATTCCATACGTAAAAGGTGTCAGAATGGATAGTCCTTACAAAAATGATAATCGTGTCATTTATCATTTCTTTGTTAACGTTAATGAATTGCCTGAAGGTATTCCAACTGAAGTTAATCCTCGAGATGTTAATACTCATAAAAAGGTTTACAAAATAATAGTAAATGCCTTGTCTGAAAATAGCAACTCATTTTTTGTTAATAATCGTGGCCTACTAATTGCAGCAAAAGAAGTGACCTGGGACAAATTAAATAAAATATTAAAGCTCAATATTGGTAATGGATCTGAGCACGACAACACACTGTATGGAGTCTTAGATGGTGGTCACACATATAATGCCATTACTAGTCATAGAGATGAAATGAATAATAGCGACGTTGAATATGTTCACTTAGAAATTATGACTAATGTTACAAATATTGATGAACTAGCATCTGCCAGAAATACCAGTGTTCAAGTTTCAGATAAGGCAATAGCAGAATTAGCAGACAAATTCGAATTTATCAAAGATGCTATAAAAAATGAACCTTACGCACAACTAGTCGCTTATAGAGAAAACGAGGAAAACCCGATAGACTCAATTGATTTTGTCCGTTTATTATATGTATTCAATATTTTCAAATATGATAGTAATACAACAACTCAGCCGATTGCTGCATATAGTGGTAAATCAGCAGTGTTAAAAGACTATCTAAACGAATATTCTAACAAAGACAATCCTTATAAAAAATTGGCGCCATTATTACCAGAAATAACCAAACTTTACGACAAAATCGAAGAAGAAATGCCTGAAGCATATCTTCAAGTCACGAAAAATGGTGCTTTTGGTCGAATTAAAGGTGTTGATCTTAACAAGAAAAATATTGGCAGTAAATTTTATAATGAAAAAATAGACTATACAATCTCTCAAGGATTAATCTTCCCTATCTTAGCTGCATTTAGAGCTTTAGTAACAACAGCTGAAAATGGTCAACCACAGTGGAGTGTAGACCCAATTGATGTTTGGGAAAAGACTAAGTCAAAGCTAGTCAATAATACTATAGAAATGATGCGTTCACTTGGCAATAATCCACAAAGTTCCGGAAAAAGTTCATCATTATGGTCACAAAACTTTGACGCAGTTAACACAGCAAGACTTGAAATTTCCTTAAATAATTTACAGAAGTGATTAAAAAATTTATAACTTGGAGTTAATCTACAAGCTTAAAATCAATATTTATTTTCATATTTAATTAAAAATAAACTGGTAAAATAATTGTCTAGGAACATTGTTTTTTCCCTCTTTCAATAGGTTTTAGTCGACTAAATTGTAACATAGGGAGGCAATGTTCTTTTTGTGTCCAAAAATGAATTGGTATACATAAAAAGAGTGCCGATGAAATCACTCATCAACACTCAATATTATAGAACCAATTTAAATTGTTATACAAAAAAGCATTGATTTTCCATCATCAACACTTGTTAGTATAGAAACAATTTTAATATACATATAAGAATAGCTTATATTAATTCTTTAATATGGCAAACTTCTATATCGCTTAATTGGTATGCTTTAGCTATTTCTTTGTCAATGTCCTCATCACTTGTTCCTCTAATTGAGTTAGATGGAATTGGAAGTTTTTCGATAAACTTTTTCTTATATCTGAATCCTTCACCTAATCCACCACCAGCATAATAATGTTTGAATATCCATGAAACAATTGAAGAATTTAAATATTTAATTAAATTGTCAAGGTGTGAACCAATAATTAAAAATGAAGTCGCTTCAGGTGTAAATACTCCTTCTGAATCTAGGTAAAACTGTGGCGATTGTACTATTTCTGAATATAATATTTTAGGTTTAGAAAAATCGTCCAATTTTTCTAAACTAATATTATTATCTAGTTCTGTCCAATGGTGCTGATTAGATCCAGGACTGCCTGGCTTCCCTTCAACTTGCCCTCTTTCTCGTAACTTGGATTCAAATTGTTTTAAATGGGCATAAACAGCTGGATATTCCTTTTGTATTATTTCGTTAATTCCTTTATATGTTGTAATTACGTATAAATTAGCAAAGTCTATTGAGTTTCTTCTAATATCTCTGCCACGTAAAATCGGTCGTATAATTTCGGCAGATTTAGGATCTTTTGCAATTAGTTCATCCCTTTTTTCCTTAGAAATAATGAATGCTTCGTTTAGACCGGTTTTAATACCATAGTTAATTTTTATATTCCAATCTTTAAGTGGTGTACCAACAGCTTCAACTTTCTTTTTGATAGATTGTTCAATTTCATTAAGAATGACCCAACTTTCTCCTTTTTTATAATCAATTGATGTAGCATTCTGTCGAATATAATCGCTCATATTCTCTGAGCAATCCTTATCAAGAGTAATAGCTTTTAATTGATGTTGATGTTGATGTTGATTTTGATTTTTCTGTAGCAATAATATATTTGTATCTACAGTAGCAGATTCAAAAACACCCGGTCCTAAGTCAATTAGCTCAACAGGATTAGTATCTTTAACAAAAAAATCACGAAGCTTTTCACCATACCCAGCTCTCATCCATTTATTAGAAGTAATAAACGTCAAAACTCCACCATTATGAAGCAGTTGAATACCTTTTTCATAGAACAACGTATACATATCTCCACGAGCAGCATATGTTGTAAAGCCTAATTTTTTTGCATTGTCTTTATAAAACTTACGTTCAATTTTTTCCATTCTTTCAAGATGGATGTAAGGCGGATTACCAATCACAGCATCAAAACCTTCGGTTACCCCAAACATTACATGCGGATCAAAAAAGTCAGCAGCTTTACAATCATTAAAGGGATCAAAAGACTTAAGCTGTTTTGTTCGTTTATCCTCGTAGTCACCATTTATTACAGTTAACTCATGATATTTATCTTGATATCCTTGTTTTTGCTGTGGATCACGTTCATTGAAATAATTATCACGTAAACTTCGTAATTTACTATCTAATTCTAGTGAATCTTGTTCGAATAAATTACCATTTTGATTTTCACCCGATTCAAGTTTTACTAAACTGTTTGCCGCAACAAACTTAAAATCTAAATTTGGTAATGGTTGAATATTATTTTTATCAGGTTCATCAATAATAATTGACAGCCATGCTCTTAACTTAGAAATTTCAACTGCCATTGGCTGCAAGTCAACACCAAAAATATTATTTTCAATAATTGATAATTTTTGATTGTATTGATCAAATTCATCCTTATTCTCAATTCGTTCATAAGTTTTCAGCAATTGTTGAAGCATTCCCATAGGAAAAGCACCTGATCCAGCGGCTGGATCTAGTACTTTGAAATTTTTCAATGCTATTTTAATTTCTGCAATCACTTTTTTACTATTTACTCCCCACACATTAGTTTGTGAAGTGCTCTTTCGTCTAAGCCATTGAGAATCAGATAAATCTAACAACTCATCAATTCCGTCATGTGCAGATTGATCAAGTTTAGAGTACAAATACTGACGAAGTGTTTCTTTAACCATATATCCTACAACTTCACGTGGCGTATAGAAAGAACCTGTATTATTTCTTGCATTTGTATTATCTTCACTTGTTTGTGATGCTAACAAAGATTCAAATACCTTTCCCAACATTTCAGGATCAACAGCCACTAACTCATAATCAGCACTAGACTCATCTACTGTAAAATCAAACTCGTTAAAGTGTTCGTATAATCTTTTAAAAAAGGCGTTAGGGAAGTGCAATACTTCATCTGCAAAATCATTATATTGAGCAGCAAAAAGGCCACCATTTAAATACGGTGTCTTTAAATCTTGATCTTTTCTATCTGAAATTTCTGTATTTAAAGTTCTAAAGAAAAGCACTTTTAATTTTTGCTCATAGTAATCTGTAGCACTTAATGAATCTGTATCAAAATATCCGGAGTCTTCGTTAATTATATTCATCTTTCTTAAAAACCATACAAATAACAAGCGTCCAAGCAATCGAGAAGAAAATTGCTTTGCATCATCTGGACTTTTCCCGTTTAATTCCATTGTATCTACAAGCTCTTTAAAATGTCCTGCAATATAGTCATAAAATTGTTTGTTGACTTCTTTAAGTTGAAAAGCATCCCATAAAGTTGTATGGATCGTTCTCTGCGGTTCAAAATCTAATTGCTCTCCATCCTCAATTCCTGTATATGAAGCAGCACCATTTAGCCTATCTGTAAAAATTCTTTTTTGTGTATTGCTTAAATGATCACGTAATTCAAGTACACGAAGTTTCTGGTGGTTAGATAATACAATTAGCAGGCTATTCGCATCTGACGTCAAGAAGAAGTCTATTCCAACCTTATATTGCGGCTTTCTTGTTAATTCCGAATCTTCCCAATTTGGAGAATATTCAGTTGCCACAGATATTTTTTGTTTTGTAGCAGACTTACTAAACCAAAAAAAGTTACTTTCCAACGCACAGTTTTCTTCAAAAAATAGCTTAAATGCACTTTTAGCAGAACTTAATCCAGGATATGAATGAAACCAACTTTCTTGTTTCTTATTCTTAAAAGTATCCAATGAAAGTGGTTGAGGTAAATTACCAGTATTTTGAGAATTGCGATCTAATTTCTTTTGCCATTCAGTCTTGTCAGGTAATAGTATCTTTAATACCTCATCTGCTAAATCAATGGCAATTGCTAATGACGTCCATTTGCTTTTTTCTAAATATAATTTATTAACTAATCCATCTATCTTATTAAGACTATTGTTTATGAGCATAAAATAACATTCCTTCAATTTTCCCTAGTTTTCGTTCTTGATTTTCTTTATCCGATAATTGATTTATAAAATCTTTCAGTTTATGAATTGTAGTTGAAAAAGGAGAACCGGATTCTCTGACTTCTTTATTTAACTTTCCAACCAATTTCTTAAATTCTCTTTTTTCATTAGAACGTTTAATACCTCGTTTAACAACACCTAAAACGTCTATCGGGAAATCATTACTGATCAACTCTAAAGCTTTACGCTGAGCTGGTTTCAATTCAAAAACAGACCTATTTTTATCAAACTGAACTTTTACTTCCGTCTTCCCTTTAGAAATGTAATCTTCGCGATTCACTTTTATTTTATCTATATCAGTTTTATTATTGTCAGATGTTGTTTTTATTTTTTTCAAAGCAACCTGATCTTCCACATATTCAGCTGTAATAGAACTAAATGGTCCAAGACTTTTACCTAAAGATGAAATCTTTACAAAACCAATATCTTTAATTTTCTCACCAGTTCCAGTTATTTTACCATTTGCTGTATACAATCCTAAAACTTCTGTTGGATCTACTAAATTATTTCTGTCATCAGGTAAATAATTCCATTTACCTTTTGGAATAGACTTAATTCGAGTTATCTCACCGTCGTCTTTGTGTGATTCAAGATATGCTCTGAGTTCCAGTAAATAATCATCAATCCAATCCAAAGGATCTTCCTGCTGTTCTAATTTTTTAGCTGCTCTACTTGCAGTACTTGAATCTGGATTAAAGTAGTCAAGCAAATCATTGAATTCTACAGGATTAGCTTCTTCTCCTAAAATGCTTTGATCATTTCCTATTGTTGAATTAATCGTGTCAATTTTTCTCTCTAATCGACGTACCAATTTTAAATATGTTTCCAGATCAGCACTAGGCCTTGCATTAGCAATCAGTACCTCATTATACGGTGAACCTAGCCTATTGATACGCCCATTACGCTGAATCATACGAACTGGGTTCCAGTGAAGATCATAATTTACAAGAATTCCTGAATCTTGCAAGTTTTGACCCTCCGAAAGAACATCAGTTGCAAACAAATAGTTTAATTCTTTTTCACCTTTTTTGAAATCATACTTTTTACTATTAGGAGAGAAGCGTTTTACAATTTGTTCTACTTCTTTACTATTTCCCGATACAAATTCTGCTTGACCTGAAAATCCAGGAATTTTTTCTTCTAACAAAGCCGGCAACGACTCTCTAAGATAATCAATTGTATCTGAAAAGAAACTAAATACAAGAACTTTTTTCCCATATTTGCCATCATGCATACTTCTAACCAAATGATCTGAAAATACATTGATCTTATCATCTTTTCCCTTTCCTGTTAGCAAAGACAATATTTGTTTAAGTATATTTATTATATCCTTGTCTCTTTTAATATCCTTTCTTAATTGATCCAAATTATAAACTTCAGGATCTGCTTTTCTTCGTTCTACACCGCGCTTCTTAATCAATTCTTCATCGCCATCAGCTGCTGCGTCAAGCTCTTTCAGATAAGCTTCATAATCTTCAAAAGCTTGATCAATATCTTCACCGTATTCATTTTCTAATAGAGTAGCATCACTCAAAGCTACAACATAACCTTTATTTAGCCACTTTTCAAAAAGTTTAATACGTTGCTGATAGTTTTCAACAGACTTACGTAACGCAGCCATTGAAGATTCAAGACGTTTCAGCCAAGTAACATGAAGCATATTATGAATTGCTAACTGCGTACGCTGTTTTCCTGAAATTTTTTTAGCTCGAATTTCAGGAATAGTTTTACCATAAATTTCTTTTAGATATGAATCTGGTTTATACGGCGTAAATCCCAAAAAATTAATTAATTGAAATAGCATCAGAATAACTGTCCCAGAAATACTATCATTAAAAATTCCTGTATTTCTATATTCTTCAGAAATATCGTTATCCTCAAGTACTTTATCTATTTTTCCATCAATTTGTAATTTTTTTATTTTATTATATAGATCAATTGGATGCATAGTTCGTTGTGTTATTTCACTTACAAAATCTAAATTTAGTTTTCTTGGATCTAATCCTTCAAAAATATTACCAATTTCTGCTTCAATAACTTCTTTAAGTAGCACAGTGTCATCTTTACTATAACTGTATGAAAATTGCTCTACTCTAGTTTTCGGAAACAAGTTATGTCCATTCGCTGCCAACTTCATCGTATTTCTTTTAACGACACCCTGTCTAGTAGAACGAACCAAATAATGCCGAATACCTGAAGTTAAAGACTTTTTATAAATATTCCAATCTAGTTTTTCACCGGACTTCTCCGCACGAGAAACTTGAGATTGAATTCGCTTTAAAGCTTCAAAAAAATCAATATATTCAAGTGATGAATTTTTAGTACTATACGGAACATTTACAGAAACCAAATCACCTTTTGATCCAAGTTGAATTTGGTTAGCAAAATCCATTAAAGAATTATTTATTGGAGTAGCTGTAAGTAATAATACTTTAGAATTAGGATTCTCTTGAAATAGTTTTAGTATCTGCTGATGACGAGTTGAAGCGGGATTTCGCAAGTTATGTGCTTCATCCACTACAAAAAGATTTATCTCATCTCGTGTATTTTTTCTTTTTTGTGATTTTTCAATTAACTTGCCAATTTTAACACTATCTTGTTGAGCATAAATTTCAAAATCACGATGTTCTATCAAATTCCAACGTGTACTTTCTAATTCATCTATCCACTGTTGCCTTAATGATGCAGGAGGTATAATAGCTATATTAACTTTCCCTTCTTGAATATATTGCTTAATAATCGCAGCAGCAGTAACAGTTTTACCTAATCCAACAGAATCAGAAAGCATTGCTACCCCCATAGTGTCAAGCTTCCTTCTTAAACTTAATGCATTTTGATTTTGAAATTCATATAATACATCTTCAATATCTTTATCAAAGGGAGGCACATCTACCATTTCGTCAGAAAAAACTTCCATTAATGTTTTAATATAAACATCATAAGGACCATAGGTTGTATCACCAACTGGGCTATTGCTGATAATTTTAGTAAAATCTCCTGTCCACTCTTCTGCTTCTTTATCATTCCATAATTCATCAAACCAAGTAATATGACCATTTTCCTGATTATCAGTTTTTGGCTCAAATTCAACTATTCTATAGTCATCGGTTAAAAAGTTAAGTTCTTGGCTTGTTGTAAGACCTGCCTTAGTAAAATTAGATGAACCTACAATACCAACAGAATTTCCGTCTCCTAATTCTCCAAATATATATGCTTTGGCATGAAGGCGTGGAGTACGAAAAACTTTAACTTCGAGTTTTTTATCTTCAATTAATTTAACTAATTTTTTCGCAGTTTCTCGCAATTTATTAATTTCATTATTTGTTCCACAATCTTCTAAATCAGATTCAACATAACTATCTGGAAACAGTTGTTTTTCATCAAATACAAGATTGTATCTTTTCTGAAGATGATCTGCTAGCGGCTCTTGACCAATAAGTAATTTTATTTTTTTATAGTCTTTAATTTCATCTATAAGCTCAATGGTTCCAGGTAAATCCCAATAGCCAGTAGCAATCCTTAGTACTCGATAATTTGGTGCTATCATCCTAAGAGTCTCAGCTAAAGTTTTTCTCTTATTGTCTATAAACTGTGGGTACTGTGACATAAATAGTTCCTCGATTCTTTATTTTACCAAAAATAATATTTCCTATTAGCTTAATGTTTTAAGTCTATAATCTCATAGAAAATATTCATCAATTAATATGGACATTGTATTTACGTTCCCTTAAAAAATTACCCTATAGTGAAATAAAAACTTTTTTGAATTTAAAATTAAAGTAAAAAAAGTAGGAACTCTGTTTGTCTAATTTAAGTTTAACACGCATTGGATATTATCGAAATTTTTTCTAATAAGAGAGACAAAATTTATAGCCTGATTTAAAATCTAAATGCAACAAAAAATAAAGTATACAAATAGGCCATAGAGTCCTAAACTTAAAGTGATCAAACAAAAAAGTAGGTAATTCTCCATGACCCAATCTCAGTCTAACACGCAACACCATTATCACCAACTCTCTCCTGAAGAAAGAGGCAAAATTGTGGATCTAGGTTAAACATTTGGACACATTTTTGTAGAATTTTTTAGTGCTTTGAGACCTTTTTGCTTGCCTCAGTTTGAATTGGAAACTAAAACTTTCTAATTCAAACTGAGGCAAGTAAATTAAAAGCCTGATTACATTGATTCAACTTGATTAGGTGTTAAATAATTGAGACTACTATGAATTCTCTGGTTATTATAAAATCCTTCAATGTATTTAAATAAAGCAATTTTGGCTTCCTCAAAAGTTTGATAATTATGCAGATACACCTCTTCTTTTTTTAATGAAGCATGAAATGATTCAATCGTAGCACTGTCATAGGGATATCCCTTTTGACTATATGAATGTTTAATACCTAGTCTGCTTAATTCTTGATTGTAAAAATTGCTGGTATATTGTGAACCCATATCTGAATGTAAAATCAACACAAACTTGGGAATCTTTTGAGTCTCACAAGCATTATTTAAAGTCTTTACGCATAAATCAACAGTCATTTTTTGGGAAAAAACCTCGGCAATAATCTTTTTTGAATATAGGTCTTGAATCGTTGATAAATAGCACCAACCATCTTGTTTGGTGTAAATATAAGTAATGTCTGTTACCCATTTTTCATTACAATGTTGGGCTGTAAAATCTTGCTTTAAAATATTTGGTAATTGAACTATTTTATGCTTTTTACCAACACTGGAACGCCATTTCTTAACTGTTTTAGAATGAATTACTAATTCTTGCATGATTCTTTGCACCAACTTCAAACTAACTTTGAGACCTTCTTTTAGCAGGATCTGGTAAATTTTTGGTGCGCCATAGATGCCCTTAAACTGATCATAAATTTCTTTAATATAATATGTTTTTTCAAAGATAAATGACGTTGTTTTCGTTGAGAAACCTTATATTGCAGAACACTATAATACGTTGATCTTGGACTATCTAATACCTGACAGATTTCAATAATGGAATGCTGCTTTTGATTGATCCGCAGCGCAGCTTGCCAATCATTAACACTTACTTTTTTGCGAATATGGTTAAGGCTTTTTTTTAAATATCATTTTCACTTTCTAATTTGGTTACTTGTTTTTTTAAGGCTAAAAAACCAGCCTGAGAAATACCTATTTCTGAATCTTTTTGATAAAGTTTAATCCATTTATAAATTGTTGCAGCCGCTAAACCATATTCACGTTGTAAGTCAGTTACTGAAGAACCATTTTCATATAAACCGACAATTGTCTTTTTAAAGTCTATAGAATATTTTTTTCTATTCATGTTTGGCACATCCCTTTCCTTAATGGAATTCTACCAAATTCTGTCCATGAATTTATACTAGCACCCCATATTCTTTAACTAAAACCACATGAACTTCATTAATCATCAGATAAATTGAAAAAATTAATATAAACAATCACCTCCAAATAAAATAATCATCCCCATCTGGGGTAAAAGTAAACTTAGTATTCTTATCAATCTCCATATTAAAAATACTTTCTAATTGATTAGGTGAAAATTCATTCATATTTCTGGAAACAAAAAGATTATTACTTAATATAACTTGCTTACTTTTTACATAAGCCTTCAAAACACCACGCTTATAGCTTGTATAATATGGAAATAACACATACATGTAATGATGACAATCATGGGCATAAACTTTAGCCAAATAAAACATTATAAATGGATCATCATTCCCTGATTCTGTCATTCCAAATCTATAAGACCCCCCATCACTCATATTTTTCATTAGGTATGCTCTCCCACTTGACTGTTCATTATTATTTTTATTACCATCAGTTTCTTCAAATGTAATAACATCATCAGCTGAATGAAATTTTTTAATTTTAGATATTATATTATCGGACTCTGAGTACTCTTTATTATTGTTATCTTTACTATAATTGTTACTAGTACATCCAGTTAAAATAATCATGAGAAACATAAAACACAAAACAATCAACTTTTTATTAATTTTCAAAATATCCATCCCATTCCATTAAATTTACTCTTTAATTTGTGCAATTTCGTAGCGTTTTAATAGACTTGTCTCTTCATTTTCAAGAAAAGATCTTGTTGTTAATAACAAATTCAATCCACTTGAACGTTTAATCTCTTTTTGAAGAGCATGAAACGCAAAAATTGAAAAAGCATCCGTTTGAATACTAATCTTTGAACCCTTAACAATTTTATCAGCCAAAACATTTTTAAGGGTATTATTTTCCTTATTATCAATTAACTTTGGTGACATTATTTCCTCCGTTATTTAACTTCCAACACTAACTCATCCATATCAATCAACCTGATACAAATTAAATAATTTGCGCAACATGTGAATTTTATTCCAAGTACTACTATGAACTAAAACATAAACGCCATCTGCCAATTTTTTATTTTTTTCATTGGAGGTCGCAGTAAAATGTAATCCTAATCCCTTAGTGGCTTTACTAGCGACCCATTTATAAACCGGGGTTGGATCAATTTCCATAAAATTATGAATCATATCAAGATACATTTCTCGCCAAGATTTAACTTGATAAGTCGTTCCTTGAAAAATATAGGATACTAATTTTTTACCGGTAAACTGATAATCTTCATCAATGGTATGCTGTTCATATATCTTGACCGGTGGAACAAAATTCGTCGTCGGATAAGACCATAATTTTAAAGCTTGTCGTTTTAATAATTCATTTCGCTCCAATAGTTCTTTTTTTGTCCAATGATCACAGTTTTTCATAAACTCACTCATTCGAAACCCACTATGGTTAAAACCATCTGGCATGTTTTTCTTTTCTGTAAAAGAGCGATTACTGTAATTGCTGTTGTAGGCTGTTAACGTCAGATTAGCCAAACGATTTTGCCACTGTTCATGAACTTGTTGATAATTGGTTCCCAACTCCTTCTTCCAAGTGGCAGATAAAGTTTGTGGCATAATATGTTCAATTGTATAAGTACCATTATTCGTATTTTGCAGCACATTCACCCGTTCACGTGAATTTTGATTTTCTAACCGATTAAATAAGTAACGCTTATTTTTAGACTGCATGTGATAAATATCTTTAGTTGCTAAAGCATTGGAAAATTCACGATCATTTGGTAACCGCCCTGAATCTTGTTTATTCAGCAAAATATAATTAAGGACGGGAACAAACTGTTCAGCACTAGCACCCAACTTAGTAATATCATTATATAAAGTAGCAAAAACTTTGTTGAGTGAGTTAGTAGATAAGTCACAGATCAATCGCCGAAAAATGAACGTTTCGATTGTTTGTAAAATTTGCACAACTTGAGTAGCTGTTAATTTCTTTTGTTGCCAATCAGCAAATACTGCTAATAAAAATGGCCGAGTAACATTCATTTCTAAAACGTTAAGCCGTTTTAAAATAATATCAACATTTTCATCAGAAGTATCAGCAGCAACGATTTCTTGGTAAAATTTAGCTAATTGAGTCAATTCCTGTAAAACTGGTTCAATCGTGAGTTTAGATTTTTGAACGTATTTTTTAAATTCAGGATAGACTTGATTAATTTTTTGCGTTCGTTTTAATTTTAAAGTCAGAAAATTGCGAATCAAATCGGACACTTGATATTGTGTTAACTGCTCCATTTTGTGCCAATATTGTTGATAATATTTTTCCTGCAGTTTCTGTGATTGATTCATTAAAACATAATTTCGAATTTTATCAGCTTCCGTCAAATCCAAACCCGTGGAATTCAAGCTTTCAAAAATTAACTGTGCATTATCTTCTTTAGGATTTAAAGCAATTCTTACAACACGCAATTTCTTAATGGCGGCGAATAGTTCATCTGCAAAAAGACCACTTTGTAAAATAGTTTCGTAAAAATATTGATAATTATTAGTAATATTAGAATCCATTACATATTCAGTAGCTGGATCAAAAACTAATTTTTTCAAAGCTACTTCATCATCGTCAATCGGCTTCAATCGTAAGCTTTCGTTCTTAGGTAAAAATTGATTGGTTAAGTAACCATCTTTAATTCGCAAGACTAATTGCTTATCATGAACTTGAATTTTGTCTTCATTCAATAACTTTTCAATTGCCAATAAAAGTAAGTAAACAGTAGTTATGCGTTGTTGGCCGTCTATAACTATTTCATCATCTGAAACCTCCTCATCACGAACTTGAACTATACTACCAAAAAAATGACTATTCTTTTGTTCTTTAATAACTGTTAACAAATCCTGAAATAATTGCCGACAATTATCTCGTTGCCAATCATAATTGCGCCGATAAACTGGAATGATCAAACGTTTATCAGTAACATCTAAGTTGGCAATTATTGGTTCTTCATATGTTTTCATAAGTAAAATCCTTTTAACTTGTTTCAAAAAGTAATAAACTTAAATCAATTAAAAATCTGTAATTTTTATTTTATATGTTTTAACAATAAACCGAATTCTAGCAATTTTCAAGGTTAAATTTCAAAAAATCATTTACATTCATACATGGGATTAAAACTAATGTTCTATAGTATTATGATGATTTAAAATTATTTGATTAACTTGACTTTCACATAGTAATAAAAGTATATTAAGGCTAACAGTTTAATGTACTCTATAGTATTAGTTTTTGTACCCTTAAAGATTTAGCAATGGAACAACTTAATCCACACAAACAACCACAGTTGGAGAATATTCTTCTTCAACTAGTGGTTATTTTTGATCAAAGCTGCTTGTTTATAAAACCGAGCAACTACTAATGTTTCTACCTGTCACAAAAGCTCCAGCTCATTCACATTCGTCTTAATTTTAATAGCATCATCATTTTTAACCTTAGAATCACACAATTGCCATTGAGCCCCAGCAAGTGGCTGAAAGCGAAAATAAAAATCATAGCGATCATAACTACCACTATTCTCCTTAACGGCAATTATCTTTTGCAGGTTGAATTTATCAAACTTAATAATCAAAGATTTAACATCCCCAGCAATAATAAAATAAAAATGCCGAACGCTATTATCATTATAAAACCTTTGCCAATAATCACGATTAAAACTAAACCAAGATTCCCACTTTGCAGCATAATCCATATTATAAGCCTTAGAAATCTTCACAATGCCATCATTCTCCGATAAATAATTTTGCCGCAAAATTGAACGATCGACTAAGTCACTCAGTTCGACATAAGCTTCAATTTCATTTTTAGGTTCATCATCACCATAAAGTGCCAAATCTTTGCCTTCGATTTTAACCTGTGGATTAATCATTACACTATTTAATTTATTTTTGACTACATATTCAATATCCGTATAGTGATTTAGTTCCAAGCCGTTGCGTAACCTGCGAGCTTCACCATCAGACATATTCGAGTAATTAAACACTGGATTAATCAAAATTGAGCTATCAAACACACCCATGTCTTCCCAATTATTGAATTGGGCATTTAAAAAAATATTCTTATTAAAATAACGATGGTTATTATCAGAATCCTTCCAGTCAAAAATTCTTTTCCAAACAACATTTTTAAAGATTTTGCCAAATTCTTGATCAATTACTTGCGTTTGAAGGTCGGCATAAACTTCATTATTCGTCTGTTGTTCAGCTACCTGTTGTAAAAGTTGTCTAAAATCCTGATCATCTTGTAACTTATCTTCAACAAATTTGATGTAGCTTCTACAATCTTGCAAATAAGTTTCAGGATTAATTGTTGTCTCTAATTGATTTTGTTCAGCCACTGGAAAAATCTGGTCAATATCAAAGTTCATTCCCTTGGTAAAAATTTTAAAATAAGTCGACAAAGTCGCTGCCTTAAAATCTTGTCTTGATTTGTGATCACTAATTTCGCGCATCGCCGATTCATAAATTCTTTTTAATTGAATGGACTTTAATTTCACACATATATCATCATCAAACTGTTCATTCTCAAAATTTGGCAACTGAATCATTTTTTCTAGATAATCATAGTAGAACTCATCATCATTTTCATTTTTGGAAATTAGAAACTGGGTTATTGCCACCGGCACAGATAGCGCTGCTGCCACAAAGGTACCATCACTTAACACACTACGAAAATTTAGAATTCCTGCCAAGCCACAAATTAGGAGCAAGACAATAATCACCAATTCTACAATAATTTCTAATTTGTACTTTTTCAACAAATCATAAAAATCCATTTACTCTATCCCCCACAATTGAATAAATTATTTTATCAATTACATAATAACCTAAATCTAATCAATTTGTAGCAAAACTTTTAATTTTATAACAAATACTGGATTAAAAATATGGTAAATTGATTAACAATTAGTGAAATTTGAGCAATAAGATGAATTTACGCATTATATTAATTTGTACCTAACCGTTAGCTTTGGTCGTAGCCTAACTCCATCGGAAATAAACTATTTTTATATTATGAATTTGAAAATCAAATCAATTCAGCTTATTATAATAATGGGATAAATATTTTTAATTTATTGATATTTTTGGTAATTAATAAATTTTTCATTTAGGAGTTTAAATATGAACTATAGTTATCCGGCACTTTTTTATTATGATGACAGTAACAGCAACGCAGATTCTTTTTTCATTAGTTTCCCTGATTTTGATGGAGCAGGAACACAAGGCGCAGATATTTCTGATGCACTTTTTATGGCTAGTGATTGGCTAGGTATGGTGTTGGCTGATCATTTTGAAAGAAAGCGCCCTCTGCCAAAAGCTTCTAACATCAATACGTTGTCATTAGTTAAAAATAATCCCTTACCCGGCGAGTTTTATTATGATCCCAATAAATCTTTTATCTCTATGGTTATGGTCGATGTTACTAAGTACTTACAAGCTGATCAACTGATAGAAAAAACTTTAACTATCCCCCAATGGGCAGATGATTTAAGTCGAAATTTAGATCTAGATCTTTCTAAAACCCTTTTAGATGCTATTATTCATCAAGGTGATCAATTTTTGTATGGCGAAGATGATGAATAAAAATCAACTTCATTACGTTCATTAGCTTTTTAAAAGCTAATAATTGAGAAATAAAGAAATTGCAGATCAATATAAAAGCAACTGATAATTTGTCATAATACTATGAGTATATAAATAACAAAATACTTGCAAAAAAGAAAATTACTGATTAAAATGAATTATGTAAAGAAAGTATCAGATGCAGCTGATACTCTCAATCGCAGTTTAGTGACTAGGAGCTAGCTAATCTTAATGATTAGCTTTTTTTTATTATCGCGTAAGCTCTAGCGCAATCAATGATGAATTGCCCACAAGCTACGATAATAATAGCGATTTTAATCGTAGAATCCTCCTAGTCCTTGCCAAATTAGCATGACTTTCACCTCCACAGTTTAGTATATTTGAAGGGTGCGTAGTCACACGTCACTGCTAAACCAATTAAACTTGTTAGCTAAACAGGTTTAATTAGTCTGCCTTAATTCTAGCAGTATCACTTAAAAATTTCATCCCAATGACCAGTTGCCTTCTAGCCT
Source organism: Bombilactobacillus sp. ESL1202 (assembly GCF_058107125.1). Classification (NCBI taxonomy): domain Bacteria; kingdom Bacillati; phylum Bacillota; class Bacilli; order Lactobacillales; family Lactobacillaceae; genus Bombilactobacillus; species Bombilactobacillus sp. ESL1202. The sequence continues at coordinate 552,635 of NZ_CM176590.1, forward strand.
GCAACTGGTCATTTTTATAGCTGTTACCTATTTTTGAAAATATCTTCCAATTTTTATTTTGAAATTACGCTTTTTTGAAAACGATTACCAATTTAATCTCCAAGTCTTGCAGTCGCTCTTAAAAGCACTTTATAATATAAGTGAAGTCGCAAGTAAACAGTTTTAATTAGTTGGCTCCTAATTAAAATCAGATTATTACTCAGTTTTAATCTCAAATGCTCACGACTTTCTTCCATGTCGACTGGAAAGGAATTTTAAATCATGATCCTTGATGAGATGCAGGCAATTACTAACTTGACCGCCCAAGAACGCGTTAGTTTAAATTATATCGTCAATAACCCAACTAAAATTTTAGGATTAAACATTAATCAATTAGCTAAAGCTAGTTACACTAGTGCCGCAACAATTGTCCGCTTATGCCAAAAAGCTGGTTTTAGTGGTTATTCACAGTTTAAGTATACGTTTGCTTGTGAATTACCCAATATTATTAAATTGCGCGAAGATTTAGACGTCAAACCTTTAGAACCAACCATGCCCATAGATGATGTTTTTAAGCGCATTGCTCGGGTGCATAAACGTGCTATCGAATATACAAATAGCTTATTAAATCCAACGACTATTGCACACATTATTGAGTTAGTTCAACAAGCTCAACGAATCGAAATCTATGGTCAAGGTTTAAATTATGAATTAGCACGAAGTTTTTGTTTAGAACTGGAAGAAGTCGGGTGCATTTCTAATGCTTATAATTCTTTAAATCCAATGCATTCTAACAACGCGACTGCTGAACATCCGCCTGTTTTAGCTTTTATCTTGACCCATACTGGTAATAATCAACAAATGTATCAAATTGCCCAACAATTGCGCTCCCAAAATTACCAAACGGTCGTAATTTGTGATAGTAATAAGCGCCCAATTTGTCAAATTTGTGATGAAACCATTGTGATCATGACGACTAAAGGAACTTTAGATCTCAGTAATGTGGTTTATATTGCTGCACTCCAGTATTTATTCGATGTCATCGTTTCTTTTAAAATGTTAGCTAATTACCCGACCATCAACCGCATCTCACACCAAGTCGATCAAGAAAAGGAAGAATAATGATCCATGTTAAATAAAAATTTTCTCTGGGGTGGCGCCGTGGTTGCCAATCAGTATGAAGGTGCTTGGAATGTCGCTGGCAAAGGTGTCAGTGTCACTGATGTTATGACTAAAGGTGATGTCAAACATCCACGCAAAATTACCGCCGGAGTTCTCGCCAATCAAACCTATCCGAATCATCAAGCAATTGATTTTTATCATCACTATCAAGAAGATATTAAATTAATGGCGGAAATGGGCTTTAAGTGTTTTCGCTTGAGTATTGCTTGGTCGCGAATTTTTCCAAATGGTGATGAAGCACAACCTAATGAAATGGGACTAGAATTCTACGACCGCGTCTTTGCTGAATGCTTAAAATATGACATTCAACCTGTCGTTACCTTGTCGCATTTTGAAATGCCTTACCATCTGGCGAAAACTTATGGTGGCTGGCGCAATCGCAAAATGATTGACTTCTTTTTAAAATATGCCGAAGTTTGCTTCCATCGCTATGCTAATCAAGTCAAATATTGGATGACTTTTAACGAAATCAATAACTTAATTGACATTGACAATCCCTTTAACGCTTGGACGGGCGCTGGGGTTTTATATCATGCTGATGAAAATGCTGAACAAACGATGTATCAAATCAGTCATTACCAATTTGTCGCCAGTGCCTTAGCTGTGCAAGCCGCAAAAAAATCAATCCTGACTTTCAAGTTGGTTGTATGCTTCACTTCGGCCCCATTTATCCTTACTCATGTCAACCACAAGATGTGCTGGCTAGTGTGAAAGCCATGGATCGCCGCTTTTTCTTCAGTGACGTGCAAGTACGCGGCTCTTATCCAGCTTACATCACCAAATTATGGGAACGTAAACATTTTAAGCTCGATATCACGAACCAAGATTTAGCTACGATTAAACAAGGAACGGTGGATTACTTGGGATTTAGCTACTATAAATCCACAACCGCACAATTCAACGCCGCAAATGATTTTACTGAAGTGGCTAATCCCAACGTGCCCAAAAGTGATTGGGGTTGGGCAATTGATCCAATCGGCTTACGCTATATCTTAAATGTTGTATATGAGCGCTATCAAAAACCATTATTTATTGTGGAAAATGGTTTTGGTGCTTATGACAAATTTGAAGCTGGTAAAATCAATGACGATTATCGCATTGAGTATTTACAACAACATGTCACCCAAATGATCAAAGCCATTGAACTGGACGGTGTTGACGTTTTGGGTTATACACCGTGGTCTGCTATTGATTTGATCAGTGCTTCGACTGGTGAAATTGAAAAACGTTATGATTTTATTTATGTTGATGCTCAGACTTTTAAGCGTTACAAAAAGCAATCTTTTTACTGGTACCAAAATGTGATTGCCACGAATGGCGCTTGTTTAGGAGTTAGAAACGAGGCCCGTGAACTACGTCGGCACTAAAGTACCGAGCTTCTGGGAACAGACTTAACTTGCTAAGCTTTGTCTTACAACTTAGTAGCGGTTTATCCTAATTTACCATGGCTTGTTCCAAGCCTAATTGCTTTATATTTAATGCAGCATTGACATCGCGGTCATGAGTCTTTTTACATTGTGGACATTGCCACTGTCTGACATCTAACTCATGTTTTCCGTCATCATAGCCACAATTGGAACAGATTTGACTCGTTTTTCTCGGATTGACAGTAATTAATTGTTTACCGTACCATGCACACTTATACTCCAATTGTCGGCGAATTTCTCGCCACGCTTGATTAGTTATCACTTTAGCTAGATGGTGATTCTTTAGCAAATTTTTGGTTTTCAAATCTTCTATCACAATCAAGTCATAGCCGTTAACTAATTGGGTCGTTAACTTATTTAGATAATCATGGCGTTGATTGGCAATTTGTTCTGAAATTTGAGCTACCTTTTGTTTGGCTTGCACATAATTGTGACAATCATTTAGATCAATCTTGTTATCAGGATGAAACCGATTATGCATGGCAACACGCGTCTTAGCTAAAGCTCGTCGACGAGCTAGTTTACGTTGCCACTGACGTTTTTTCTGCGATAACTGATTATCAAACCGAATCGTTTTAAATTTTTGACCATCAGAACTAATCACTAAATCAGCAACTCCCATATCTAAACCCACAGTTTGACTTGTTTTCTTGAAAGGTGTTTGGTTTTCACACTCAATCAATAAAACGCAATAAAACTTGCCTGCTGGACTAAGCTTAATGGTAGCCGATTTAACTTTGTCAGTGATGTAACGACCACGATATTTAACCACCCCCAGCTTAGGAAGTTTCAAATAATGTTGCTTCAGGACTCTAATGTTTTGGTTAACATTATTGCAAGTATAACTTTGTTTAGCATAGTGTTTAGATTTGAACTTGGGGAAACGAGCTTGTTTATGAAAGAAACGTTCATAAGCAATTCCTAAGTTTTTATTGGTGTTGATCAAACTAGTAGCTTCAGCATTCTTTAAGAACTGGTATTCTTGCTTTAACTGTTTGATTAAATAATTCATGCCAAAGGTCTTAACAAACTTGCCACCGTTATCATGACGTTCTTGCTGCATCGCTAACATTTGATTCCAAACAAAGCGCACAGCACCAAAGTTTTCAATAATTTGTTGTCGTTGTTTTTGGTTCGGATAGATTTTTAGTTGAACAGCTTTGAACACCAAGATCTTGCACCACCTTTGGTTTAATAAATTAATTATAAGTCATAGTTATTTATAAAGTAGTTAAGATTTAAATACTAGGCAATTCATCACGTCCTTAAAAGAGCGTGTTTCCTTGCCAAAAACTTTGTAATTATTTGAAATACCACATATTGACTCTATTAAACTTACTGGATACTTTATTCCATAATTTTTCTGTATTTGATCAGCAATTTCATTTAAATTCAATACATCATTATTTTGTAAAATCATTACAGCTTGGTTTAAAGTGGCTGGTTGAATCATTTTAAAGTTTGGATCATTTTCATATTCCTCAATACCATTGTTGCTCTTTTTATACTCATCTAATTGCGACATTAAATGAGTTGGGGCACTTTGTGTACTAAATTGAGAACTTCTAGAACGCAAAATAATTCTTTCAGCTGATACTTTCCATTTCTGCTTCATACTAAAGACATCATCTATTGACCTAATATTGTTCATCTCTTTTTGAACTGGAGTAGTCGGTGGTAATAACAAAGCATCTGCAAACTCCTCTGCTTGTTTGCTTAAGTCAAATAGCTCCATGCTATCTAATTCTAAAGGATTATAATTTCCCATATGCAAAAGCATGTGTCCTAGACCCTTGGCCAAAGACCATTGCTGATCAAAAACTGAAATATTTGAGCTAGTGACAAGTAAGTAATACTTGACTTTATTACCCAAATTAATATCTTGAACTGATCTACATGTCGCCATTCCTGAAGTATCTTTATATGGATCACTTATCCAAGATGGTAAGGTAACTACTAAGTAACCGTTCTGCTGTAACTTGTACAGTAAATTATCAGCAGGATCTGAACCTAATCCCCATTCCATTCTTAAAGCCATTGCAGCGTCAACTGGTTTCATTTCTGATAAGTAACCAAGGTCACTATTCAAGCTTGAAAAGTTTAAGTAGTTTTCAAAATAGTCTCTCAGTATACAGACTACTTTTAAGTAGAAATCAAAAGGTGCCTTTACTGAAGCAACATCAACATTATTATTGGAACTATAAAATGTACTCTCATTATTGACGATCACTTTGTCCGTTCCATAAAAGAAATCCCTATCTAGCCCCAGCTCTTTCATCAGCACAAATATTTTATCCTCATTGGGCATCAAAATATCATTCTCGTACTGACTCAATATCTTATTTGAAACTGATAGGAGGCTTGCTAATTCACTAATCGTCATTCCTCTGTAATGCCTTGCCTCTGTTAATCTTTGCCCGTTAAATACTGCTTCATACATTAACTTTTACTCCTTTAATTTTTCATGTAATACTCTGCCGTTTTCCTTCCTTCTTTATAGACATTATCAACATATTCAAATACTTTTCTATCAATCAAATTATCAAATGAACAAAACTCTGCAATTATTTTAAGAGAGTATCCTAAATATTTAATGCCAATCATCTTAGGAATCATATCATCTGGATTCTGCTTTTTTTTGATAGAACCATTTTTTATACAATACTCGTCATATTCATCAGAAGCGTGAACCCTTTGAGATGAAGTGTTCATCACCAATACATTTTCTTTATTGTCACCTAAATATCTTGCCAATTCTTGTAAAGTACCTAATTGTTTCTTATTTTCATTAGGAAAAATCTTATAAAATTGGTCTTTGTCTTTAAATTGTTCATAAGTCAAATTAGACCCATATTCTTTATTAAATCTTTCTAAAAAGTCATTTACAGAACTCATAATCTTTTGTTCCTTACTTTCAAAAGATGAATTTGTTTTCCTAAACTGGTTGCTTGCAATATTAGTAGCTGCTGCAATTTGAAATGCATCCTTTTCAGATTTTATTTCCACCAAACGAAATACATCTTTATACTTTTTTTCAGCATATGTCTCCTGAACCAGAGAATACGCTTCTTTTTTCAAATCATATCTTTTGGAACCATCACAAACAAGAAATTTAATATACAGATATCGTTCCGCTATACATCTGCTTATAATTTGATTCAAAACATGGTTGATATCCGTAGACAGTTCAGATTTGTACAGTTCCATCATATCTTTGAATAAAAACAAAATAAGATCAAACTTGTCTTTTATTAAGCTCTCTTACTCCTTTTTTAAAATCAACATCTAGTAGACTCAAAGCGTTATTAACAGTTACATCAAGATTAAACATAGTTTATCCTCCAAATAAAATATTCATGTCGAACTTATGTTCGCATTTAATAGTATAAGCGTTTTCTTTTATAAATCAAGTTAATAATTAAAAAAGTAAGTATCAAGTAAGAAATATAAGATTAAACTATTTCTTACGTTGTTTTTCTAAAATGTAATCAACAAATACAGAAAATGCAGACAACACCAGTAAAATTAAAGTAGCCATTATTCCATAAACTGAATGAATTACTCCTTCTGCAGTAAGATCAAAAACAGCTGCTGCAAATAGAAGAGCTGTGCTCCAAGAATCTAGAAGTATTCTCGTCTTATTAGAAATTACCTTAAATTTTGGTAAATCAATACAGATCAAGGAAATAACTACAAAAACCGTACCTAATAAATAAAGAACAATTGAAAAGTAAGTTCCATCAACATCTAGAATTTCATGAACCAAAAAGTAAATATTAAGTACCAATATCAGCACTTGTTGGTGCTAGTATAAATTCATGGACAGAATTTGGTAGAATTCCATTAAGGAAAGGAATGCGCCAAACATGAATAGAAAAAAATATTCTATAGACTTTAAAAAGACAATTGTCGGTTTATATGAAAATGGTTCTTCAGTAGCTGACTTACAACGTGAATATGGTTTAGCAGAGGCAACAATTTATAAATGGATTAAACTTTATCAAAAAGATTCGAAAACAGGTATTTCTCAGGCTGATTTTTTAGCCTTAAAAAAGCAAGTACCCAAACTAGAAAGTGAAAATGATATTTTAAAAAAAGCCTTAACCGTGTTCTCCAAAAAGTAAGTGCTAATGATTGGCAAGGTGCGCTGCTGGTCAATCAAAAGTAGCATTCCGTTATTGAAATCTGTCAGGTATTAGATAGTCCAAGATAAACGTATTATAACGTTTTACAATATAAGGTTTCTCAACGAAAACAACGTCATTTGTCTTTGAAAAAACGTATTAAAGAAATTTATGATCAGTTTAAGGGCATCTATGGCGCACCAAAAATTTACCAGATCCTGCTAAAAGTTAGTTTGAAGTTGGTGCAAAGAATCATGCAGGGATTAGGAGTTCATTCTAAAACAGTTAAGAAATGGCGTCCCAGTGTTGGTAAAAAACGTAAAATAGTTCAATTACCAAATATATTAAAGCAAGATTTTACAGCCCAACATTATAATGAAAAATGGGTAACAGACATCACTTATATTTATACCAAACAAGTTGGTTGGTGCTATTTATCAACGATTCAAGACCTATATTCAAAAAAGATTATTGCCGGGGTTTTTTCAAAAAGAATGACTGTTGATTTATGCGTAAAGACTTTAAATAATGCTTGTGAGACTCAAAAGATTCCCAAGTTTGTGTTGATTTTACATTCAGATATGGGTTCACAATATACCAGCAATTTTTACAATCAAGAATTAAGCAGACTAGGTATTAAACATTCATATAGTCAAAAGGGATATCCCTATGACAACACTACGATTGAATCATTTCATGCTTCATTAAAAAAGAAGAGGTGTGTCTGCATAATTATCAAACTTTTGAGGAAGCCAAAATTGCTGTATTTAAATACATTGAAGGATTTTATAATAACCAGAGAATTCATAGTAGTCCCAATTATTTAACACCTAATCAAGTTGAATCAATATAATCAGGCTTTTAATTTACTTGCCTCAGTTTTAATTAGAAAGTTTTAGTTTCCAATTCAAATTGAAGCAAGCAAAAATGTCTCAAAACACTAAAAAATTCTACAAAAATGTGTCCAAATGTTTGACCTAGATCCATACCCTTCTAATTTTCACTATGATAATATCTATTCATAATTATACAGTTTATATCCAAATTTTAAATATAAATTGCATTCAACACTTGCCAAGCCTATAATTCTTATCAAGATTATTAATCTAAAATTAAGAATTGGAGTGATTTAAATGATCGGATGCAGTAGTTTTACAATGGCCACTAAAGATCAGAAACATTTCTTATCACGAACCATGGATTTTATGATGGAAATGGCACAACAAGTGGTTTTCGTGCCCCAAAACAAAACTTTCCCCAGTGCTTACAGTAGCTCACAAACAGTTACTAGTAAGTATGCTTTTTTAGGAATGGGCGCTATTGAAAATCAAGCCCCCATCACCTTTGACGGTGTGAATGAACAAGGTGTCATGGGCGGCACCCTTTATTTTCCAGGTTATTGCAGTTATCACGATCAGGCCGCAGCCAATACTTGGGCAGTTTCCCCTGATAAAGTAATTTCGGTCATTTTGTCACAAGCTAAAAATTTGGCGGAAATCAAACAATTATTCAATGACAAAATTACCATCATCAACGATGCTAATCCGACTTTAAAAGCTGTTTCCCCTTTGCATTATATTTTTTCTGATGAAAGTGGTGCTAGTTTAATCGTCGAACCACAAGCCGATGGCGTCCATTTGATCGAAAACTCCATTGGTGTCATGACTAACAGTCCCGATTATCATTGGCATGAAACTAACTTACGTAATTACTTATCCGTTACTTCGATGCAACATGATGACGTGGACTTTATTGGTAAAACCTTAAAACCTTTTAGTCAAGGTTCTGGAACTTTTGGTTTGCCCGGTGATTACACACCAGTTAGTCGTTTTGTACGGACTGCCTTCATGAAAAACAATGTTGAACCAGCAGCTGATGAGAAAGCGGGAGTTTCTTTAGCTCATCATATGTTAGAACCCGTTAGCATTCCGCGCGGTATCGTCGTTACTCCTGATGGAACGTTTGATTATACTTGTTACAGTGCTTACATTTGTGCAGAATCGCGCAGTTATTACTATTCAACTTATGGTAATCAACGGATTAATTGCGTTCGCTTAACGCCAGAATTACTCAAAGAAACTGATTATCGCGAATTTAAAGTTCAACCAGTTGAAGATATTGCTTATTTAAACTAATTAATCTAAAGCACAAAAATAGCAGGCTTTGATGCTGAGACAATAAGAATAATTATCGTCGAATTAAACGCGCATTCATTCCTTATTGTATCCCAGCTTCTTAACCTGCTATTTTATTTGGACAATTAATTTTGCCGAATTCGTTGATATTCTTGGCAATATGCTTGCGCACGTTTGGTAACACTGGCAAAATCACCCTGTTTGGCTGCACCCGTTAAATCACTACCGGCACCTACAACCACCACACCTTTTTCAAACCATTCGTGCATATTCTCTAAATTAACACCGCCTGTGGGCATGATGTTGGCATATGGTAATGGTGCTTTGATGGCTTGCACAAAATTAGCACCAACCACACTTCCAGGAAAGACCTTGACAATATCCACCCCATAGCGCAAAGCCGTGTCCACTTCCGTGGGTGTCATACAACCTGGCAGATATGGAATCTGGTATTCATTGCACAATAACGCAGTTTGTTTATCAAACGTAGGACTGACAATAAAGCGAGCACCAGCTATGATAGCAATTCGCGCCGTGATGGCATCTAACACGGTGCCCGCACCAATGACTACTTGAGAATCTGTCACAAAGTCTTGTTTAAGTTTTGTAATTGCTGCATCAGCTTGCGGCACCGTAAACGTCAATTCAATGGCTTTAACTCCACCTTGAATACAAGCTGTCGCCGTTTGGACAGCTTGGTCAGCGTTCTCGCCCCGAACCACAGCCACGACCCCCGCAGCTTGAATTTGATTTAAAATATTCACCTTTTGCATTACTTTTTAACTTCCTTTTTACTCTAAATTACTGTGACTAGCCTTAGCTGCTTCATTAGAAGTTTGATCGCGTTGACTCAATAATAAACACACGATGTCTAAAATAATATGAACACTTTGATCAAACAACGTACTCAATAACTGCATCGACTTGATGCCCGCACCCGTTTTCGTCGCCCCCGGGACAACTAAAGTCAAGGTGGCTAATTGAGCTAAGGGCGATTGTGGATCACTAGTTATCGCAAGAACTGTGACTCCCGCATTGTGCGCCTTTTGACTCGGTTCAAGCACACTGTTCGTTTGTCCTGAGCCCGAAACAGCAATTAACAAGTCTTCTTTTTGAATTGCTGGTGTAATGGTTTCACCAATCACGTAGACTTGATACCCCAAATGCATCAAGCGCATGGCAAAACCTTTAGCCATTAAACCGGAACGTCCAGCACCTAAAACAAAAATCCGTTGCTGCTTGTGAATCAGCGCCAGTGTTTTTCTTAATTGCTCTTCATCCACCAAGTTCAATACTTGTTGAATTTCGTCTAACACCTCTTTTATGACTTTCATTTTACGACCTCCAAAAATTTTTGCGTTGCCACTCGCGGATCCGCAGCATGAGTAATTTTGGCACCAACAATAATCACTTCGGCCAATCCTTGTTGCGCAATCGCTTGGGCTTGGGTTAAATCAATTCCGCCAGCTACGGCAATATGCTTAATCAATGGAAATTGTTGCCGAAAATCAGCAATCTTTTTAGGCCAATCAATTACTTGATGACTGTCTTTAGCCGCATGAATATTAAAAATAGCTTGTTGAAAGTATTGTAATTGTCTAATTTTTGCCACATCAGTTGCCATCAAGTCTATCAGAACACCCTTTTGTTGGCGTTTGGCGATTGCATAAGTTTGTTGAATCGTGCCCATCGTTGAACTACCCATAACGGTTAAAATATCAGCAGCAGTTTTAAAACCTTGTTCGAATTCATAAACACCTTCATCCATCGTTTTTAAGTCTAATAACAATTGCGAATGATTCAGCCGAAAATTAATAGCTTGTAAAAACTGTAAACCATAATCTTTAATAATTGAGGTGCCAAATTCTACAATATCGGCTTGACCATCTAATTGTTGTGCTAACTTGAGCGCTGTTGTTAAACTAACGCGATCTAAGGCGACTTGTAATTTCATTAGTTTTCTTGAACCCCATGCTGTTGATAGAATTCTTGTAATTGCACAGGTGTTGGATAACCATCATTATCACCAGGCGTTTGAACTTGTAAAGCCCCCACCGCGTTGCCGCGGATCACAGCTGCATGCAAATCTTTTTTCTCCAAAAGTGCCGTAATGACCCCCAAGGCAAAGCCATCACCAGCGCCCACTGTATCAACCACGTGTTCAACCTTAAAACCAGGTACTGTATAACTAGTACCAGCTTTAGTTTTAACAAAAGCTCCTGCTGGTCCAATTTTGACAATCACCGTTTTCGTGCGACCTTGTTGCAAATAAAAGTCCGCAATTTGTTCTGGATCAGCAGTGCCGACCAAAATTTTTCCTTCGTTAATTCCTGGTAAAACCATATCGGCCAAACCAGCTAATTCATTAACCGTCTGCACCATCTGCTCTTGTGAAGACCACAATGATGGCCGTAAATTGGGATCAAACGTTGTCAAAATCTTTTGGTCAATGAGCCGTTGAAATAATTTACGAAAAGTCGACTCAGCAGTTTTAGAAATGGCTGGAAAAATTCCCGACATATGTGCAATTTTGACACCCGCTAAATCTACTTGGTCAATGATTTTTTCATCTAGATAACAAGCTGCCGAACCTTTACGATAATTAAAAGTATCTGGATCACCCTTAGTTACTAATTGTTTTAACTGATGACCAGTAAAATGTTTAGGATCTTCTGAAACGTACGTAGTGCCCACATGGTGACTAAGAATTGTTTTTTTAACAAATTCACCAAAAGGATCGGCACCTACTTGAGAAATATATTCGGAACTATGCCCCAAGCGGGTCACCCCAATCGCCACATTTAATTCAGCACCGCCCATAATTTTGCCAAAATCCAGCGCATCAGTTAAAGAAATATCTGGATCTTTGGAAGCAAAAGTTACCAGTGGTTCACCAATTGTAATAAATTCACTCATTATTTAATCTCCATTTTATTTTCCAAAAATTTAGCCAAAAAAGACATAAACTAAAACTTCATTAATGACTGAAACCAGCCACATCACCGGCACTCCGTATTTGAGAAAGTCTTTAGACTCCACTTTCATGTAATCCAAGCCCCAAACATTCCAAGACTGCGTAATATCAGTTGAAACTGCCATCAACGTTGGCACGTAAAGTAACGGTAATAAGAAAGCATCTTTAAACAAACCAGTACCTGATAAAACTGCTGCCGTGGCTGCACCGGCACCCCAAACATGTAGTGGGCCTCTAAACAAAGCCAATGGTGCTAAAATTCCTAAGGCTAACGCCAAAATCAGATGACTATGGGGCAAAATCGCGTTAAATAACGGTTCAAAGTGTTTGGCATTAATTGTGGCTGCCCCGCTAAACATAATTAAGGCCATTAAGAAGATAATTAAGCCAGAAATATCACTAATTGCCTGTGCAACAGTAGAATTAATAAAGTCCACCGCTTTTTTATAGCCTTTTAACTTACCCGTTAAAAGCATGGCAATAATAATTGATAACACTAAAGAGGGGATGGCATCCCACTTAAATAACATGTTCATGGCTACCGGAATAATGGGCACGACATAAGCTAAATACGGAACTTTTTCTTGGTGCTCGTCATTTTGTTCAAAACTGGCGCCAATAACCTCTAAATTTTCTGCCGCTTGATCCGGATTGAATTTCTTACGCATCAAAACCAAAAAGATAATCACAATTACCAATTGCACCAACGCAGCGATCCAGCCAAATTGTAAATAACGGCCGCCGTAAACTGCATGCGGGAAAAAGGCTTTAATTTGGTTATACAACACAATATTGACGTACATTGGCGCGCCAATTGCTAACGAAAAAGCGGTTAGAGCAATATCCCGCGGTACACCCACGGACAATAAAATTGGTAGTAAAATGACTCCAATGGCAATGACTGAACCTACTCCGTAAGCACTCACAAAAATAAAAGCGGTCACAATAATCACTAAAATCGCAGCGATTAACGGTTTCTTTTTACCGACTTTATTCGTCGCCCGAGAAATAGCGGGTGCAATACCACTATCAACCAAAACGCGGCCAAACCAAGAACCAAAAATAATATAAATAATCGTCGGACCATAATTCAGTGCTGGTTCTGCAAAAACTTTTTTAATGGCCACATTAAAAGGTACTAGGCCAATAATTGACCATAAAATTGCCATCACGAAGAAACCGATGACTAAATTGCCACCTTTCAAAATGTAAACAATAAATGCCACAAAAGAAATTAATAATAGGATTGAAATAATGGTTGAACTCATTTGCCATCACCGATTTCTTGTTGCAATAACTGCATTTGTTGTTTAATCTCTTGATCAGAATTCATCGGATATTCCAAAGCCACCATCACATCTTGAGGCAAGTACTGCAAAATTTGGCGCCAATCAAAAATTCCGGTTTCTAAATCAGCCGAAGTACTCAATTCACCACTATCACTAATAATATTTTTCAAATGAATATAATGCGTCCGCGCGGCTAACGCTTGAGCGCTTTCAATTGGATCCACGTGGGTAAAAGCCCAATTGCCTAAATCATAAACATAACCAATTTGTTGCAAACCAGCTTGGCTAGTAGCTGTTAAAAAGTTTTGAATTGGCTTTAAAGTGCCACTTAATAGGGTTTGATCATTTTCCACATTCATTTCGATTTTATCTAACGGTAATTGGCTTAGTTCCTGTTTCAAGTCACCGTGAAATTTTTCAAAATGACCTATATTAAATTTAATTTTAGTAATCCCGAGGGTTTGTCCTTCAACAAAATATTGCTGTAACTTAGGATTTAACTGACCGTCTGCTAAAAAAATAGCATCTGGCACGCTATAATTAACAATCAAGCCTAATTCTTGCGCCTTTTTGCCAACTAACGGTAATTGCTTTGGCAGATCGTCAAAATATTCGCGTCGGACTTCGATTCCATCAGCACCTAAAGCGTGAACTCGATCCACTAAAGTTACTTGATCTGTTCCTTTTTGAACATCTTTTTCAAAAATCCAAGTATTCAAAATTAATGTCATGAATATCCTCCTCTAGCTTATTAAATGATTCGTAGTTAGTGCCTTTTAGGTTTAACGTTTTCCTAAAAAGGTAAAAAAATTTCTTAATTGCATACTAGCTCAACCATTTATTTCCGTTGAAATGGTCAAAATTATATAAACAGGCCTATTTACTCTTTTTATGTTAAACGTTTAACCAAAACATTGCAATAGTTTTTTGAACACGTTTTCTTGTTTTTTAAAAATTTATTGGTTTTACATCTTTTGCCAACATGTCCTATAATTAATTGTATTTTATTAGTATGGAGGAAATTTATGGTTAGTCGCCCCAAAAAAAGAAAGCCCAATATGAAAGATGTGGCTAACTTAGCTGGTGTTTCTACCACTACAGTTTCACGCTTTTTAAATAAAAATTTAGATAAAATGTCAACGCAAACGGCAGCTAAAATCAAGACTGCAATTGATAAATTAAACTACATTCCCAATGCAGCGGCGCGGCAAATGGTCACTAATGCTAGTATGATGATTGCCGTCATTGTCGCTAATATTGATGATTACTTCTCTACTGAATTATTTAAAGGTGTCAGTTCTTTTTTGGAATCAAATGGTTACATCGCCGTTTTATTTGACAGCAATGCTGACGTTCAAAAAGAGCAAAAAATTATTCAAACGATTAATCAATACAGTTTTGATGGTTTGATTTTTCAACCCAATAACAGTTCATTAGACTACATGAATTTTAAAATTCAACCTGATATTCCGATGATCATTGTGGATCGGAATTTAGATACCACGCGCTGGCCACAAGTCATCACTGATAACTATGAAAGTGCCCGCAAAGCTACTTTGTTTTTCCAGCAAAAAGGTTTTAATCATGTTTTAGTGCTCTCATCTGCCATTGATTCCGTTTCAACGCGTCGAGAACGTTTCTTAGGCATTAAAGCTGTAACCCAAGACATTGATGTAATTGAAATTCCAGAAGAAACTTATAATCGTACCCAAATTCAGCACCAAATTAAAACTAAGTTGCAAAATAGTACGGAAAAAACGCTGATTTTTACCTTGAAAGAACGCTGGTTTTTAGAATTTATTCCGTCATTAATTTCTGATGGCTACATTGATAATCAAAAAGTTACCGCTACCGGTTTTGCTGATACCAAAACCGCACATCTCATTAATCCCGACTCCAAATTAATTACCCAAAATCCCTTTCTAATGGGCGGAATTGCTGCGGAAATGTTACTCAAGTTATTAACTAATCAACAATTAGATCATCAAAAAGTTGTGGTGCCAGCCAAACTTCTGTAGTAACAAAAAACCTCAAGTTCACAAGCAACTTGAGGTTTTTTTACACTTTAAATCATAAACATTAGTAATATACTAGCCTACTTTTGGGCAGCTATCTTACGCTTTATTTATAAAATAATTTTTTAAAAGGATTCTTACTTTGATAAGGATTTTTCACGTTAATCCACTCAAAAAACGCTGGCGCATCTAGTTCAATATCAACGCCTTCTGAATTACCATTAATAACTTTGGGTGATAAAGCATCTCGATAAACCTTCGATGGACGACTATCACCAAAGCGACTGGCATTTTCGTCCAAACTAGAAATTTTAAAAATTAAGGAGTCAGTTTCGTGATTATATTTAAAATACTCATGACTTGATCCTAAATATAATTTTCGCCATTTTTCTTGACTGGATTCTTGTGAGTCATCATAACGATGCTCCGGAAAGAAAATCGGCAGTGCTTCATCAACTAATTCATAATATTCTTTAAAAATTTCTCTTGTGATGTGCAAAAAGTCGATCTTTCCACCGTTTTCATAGAAAGCCCAATTTTGTTGATCATCAACAATTCGAGCAGCAAATCTTAATACAAAATCTTTAAATAAGGTATTATCAACGCGATCTAAAATTTCATTGTATGACGCCACTGATTCTTGCTTATACTTATCATCAAACACTTTATCATTTTTTAAATAATAACTCCGCCGCCGCGCTCTTTCCGGTAAAGTATAGCCATCACTATTGGTCGTCCCAATAAAGGCTGGATAATTTTCCTGTTGGCTATCTACCGTATTGGTTGTATTAACTACCAAATTTTCACCATAGTTAGCTTTACTGAAAAATTCACTAGGAATTTCATCAACTAATAATGGATAGACATTAGATTCCTGTAGCCAATTAGCTAATTGTTGAATCGTTTGGGATTTTTTATTATGAATATTTTCTGGCAAAATAGTATTGTAGTCCCAAAAATCCAATTTAGTTGTATGAACAGCCGTCATGCGGGAAATAATTCTCAACAAACTTGATTTACCTGAATTAGCGGTACCACCTAAAAATAAAAATTGTGGTACATCTTTTTGTTCCTCTGCTGAACCCGCATGATGCCGTAATACGGAAATAAACGGTGCTGTAAAAGCATACAAGATAGCTTCATAAATACGCGCACCATAATCATTAGTATACTTAATTGTATATTTTTCATAATTACGCAATAAGTGATTAATCGTCGTCAATGCAAACTTGATTTGCTCAGTGGTAGCATACTTGCCAAAAGGAATAGCCTTGTTTTTGTTAACTGAATCTTTGGCAAATAAACCTGATTGCTTTCGTAATAAGTCAATTGTTGATTCATCAAAAATCAATGAAGTTCTTTCATGAACTTGTTCATCAACGCTTGCTACTTGTTTAAGTTGTAAATGCTTGACTACTCTTTTCTTAACTGTAGGCGTTGTTGCTAAGGAGTGCTTTTGATTCCGATTAGAGATCATGTCACTAGCAATATCATACACAAATTTTTCGGCTTGTTGATCTTCCTTCTTTTGTTGGGCTTGGGGACTACCAATTGTCTTTTCATCCTGAATTTGATTGATTAGTTCACCAGTATTTTGTGGTAAAAGTCCAATTGCTATCCCATTGCGTAAATTATCCACCGTTTGAACTACACTATCCTGTTGAATATCAATAACGTCTTGATCATCTAAAACGGTGGCTGAAACAATCTGCTCCATGGGTTTCAATTCTTGATTATCATGTTTTTTCTTTTTCACAATTTTAAATAATTCTGCTGGTAAATAATCTGTTAAAATGGGCTGCAAATCGGTTTGATAATGCTGGTTTAACTGTTGGTATAGTGCACTATTATCATAAATTAAAACCTCTTCAAATTGATTAAAATTATTATCAAAAGCCTGCGGCGATAGATTAGCAGAACCGATGATGACCCGTGTTTGTTGATTGTGACTATTTTTCAGCAAATAAAATTTAGAATGGATCGAAAAACCTGGTTGTGGAACTTTCATTTCAAACCGATGCTCTAAAATTTCTTGCTTAATTGGGGCTTTAAGCTGACCAAAGAATTTCAAGGGAGTTTTTTTAGCGGTTTGTTGATTAACATACTTAATAGTTGCCTTAATCAATTCATCATTAGTCGCAGCTTGTACTTTACCTTCGGGAATCCCCACAACTAATGAAACTTGGGCAAATTGTTCTAAATATTGATTAACAAATTTAGGAGAAATTGAATAAGTGACCCCTATCAGTTGATCAAATTGTTCATGGTCAAAAATCTGTTCAATTGACCAATCAACCACCTGATTTTCATATAAAACATTGGTTGTCTTCACATCAGTCAAACTTTTCGTCTCCTTTTCATACTAGTTAACATCAGTCCTTTATTATACAGTAACTAAGTAGCAATATTCTAAAATCTTCCTTGATTGTTTAATAACAATAATTGCTGCAGATATTGTGGCACAGTTTGCTTCAAATTATCATCAAGCAAATTTTTAGCACTCAAAGTTCTTGTTTGTCCCGCAGCAATATCCAAGACAGCAAAATTTTGATCAACGAAATTTTCTAGCTGCATTTTTTTAATAAAACAAGAAAAATCATTGTTAAATTGACTCAACCATAATTTAGTTTCCAATTGTTGGTAAACTTTAGCCTTCATTGGTGTTTGTACACCAGAAAAATAACACTTTAAATCCAACAAACAATAATCAATTCGATCATCATAGCGCTGATAACGATAGGTATTAATCGTCGGTAATTTATGACGTGGCCAAATAAAATGTAAATTTAAATTACTACGAATTTTTGCATAGGCAGTCAACCAGTCTTGAAAGTTAGGTAAATATGTGTAAAGCTGTTTCCAGCCACAAACTACATCCGCCCCTAATCTAATTTCTTGACCATCAACTTGATCAATTAGATTTCTAGACTTAACTGGCAAGTGATATTTTGCACTTAATTGTTGATATAAAGCATCATCGCTCACATCAGGGTCTAAGCAAAGTGCTGCTATTATTCTAGTGATTGTTGTCGGATCGTCCATCTGCAATTGTTTAAAATAATCGCTACGGTAAAATTTTTGTAACTGCACCAAATTTTTTTCATAAATCATTCTTCAGCTAACTTCCTTGTTGAAAGTATAAAATAAGTATAAAATTAAAAATCAAAGTATAAAACAAGTATAAAATAAAATTTCAGGAGTACCCATCATGCAGACAAAAAATCCTTTTCTCCCTAGTTTTGGGCGATTACCTGTCATTATCATTGATCAACAGGCTACGCTCAATGATTACTTAACTGGTTTAATTGATCAAGACGGTAAATACCAAACTTCGATGGTTTACGGTGTTCGTGGCTCTGGTAAAACAGTTTTTTTAATTAATGTAAAACGTCAATTAGAAAAAGTCCCTAATTGGCGCTTCTTAAGATTGACCTTAAGTCAGGACAACCTATTAATGCAATTGGTCTTAGAGCTCCAAAAAATCAACGGTATTGATTGGCGACAAGTCTTAAAACAATTTTCAGCGGAATTAAATTTTAGTATTTTTGGTATTACCTTAAAAAGTAATACTTCAAATCAAAGTATTGACTATAAAGGGTTACTAGAAAAAATGTTAGCGCATCTCAAAAAATTAAAGATCTTTGTTTTAATAGGGATTGATGAAATGGAAATTAGTACTGACGTCCGAGCATTTGCTTCGATGTATCAAATGCTAATTGGTGAAGAATATAATGTAGCCTTGTTAATGACTGGTTTGCCTAATCGCCTATCAAAATTACAAAACGATCAAGTATTAACTTTCTTACTACGCAGTAATCGCATTTATCTCAGTCCGTTAACTAAATCAGCTATCATTAATAACTATCAGGCAGCATTTAATCAGGGTAACAAAATAATTGACGACCATGACTTGGATTTTTTAGCTAATAGTGCCGGCGGTTACCCTTACGCCTTTCAGACTGTGGGCTATTATGCTTGGCGCTTTAGTAAGAACATAATTAACCAAAATGTTATTGACCAAACAGTTCAAGCAACTAAACAAGATCTTTATCGCAACTCCTATGAAAAGCTCTACACAGAACTTTCACCCATGGATCAAAAAACACTCCAAATCATGGCATCTTATCAGCAATCATTAG
The DNA here is from genome assembly GCF_058107125.1 of Bombilactobacillus sp. ESL1202. Classification (NCBI taxonomy): domain Bacteria; kingdom Bacillati; phylum Bacillota; class Bacilli; order Lactobacillales; family Lactobacillaceae; genus Bombilactobacillus; species Bombilactobacillus sp. ESL1202. The sequence goes on from NZ_CM176590.1 coordinate 571,899, forward strand.
TCCCTATCAACTTCATTCAAAATCAATTGCATAAGCCGAAAAATTATTTATCCGTTTATCGAGCTCGTTTAATTGATGCTCAACTAATCCAAGTTCCCACTCGTGGAAAAGTTTGTTTTTCCTTACCGTTTTTTAAAGATTTCATCAATTGGTACCAAGATCATCATCTCTTATAAACTACGTCGGAAATTTAGTACCGCACCAACTTAACTTGCTAAAAATCATTTAATAAACTAGTTATAATTCATAAATTAATATTTGCATAATTTTCTCTAATACGAGTGCTAGCCTTACTGGCTCAGCCTCTTTTTTTATTGTCATTTTTTAACCATTGATACGCGCAATTAATTCTTGAGTTATCTGCTGTAAAGCGGGTTCAAATAACGATTGGGGTGTGATCTGATTAGCGGTAATCCTTTGCTGCCACCATTGATTACGAATGGCCTCAATTTGCGGTAAAACTTTCTGACCTTCGTTAGTCAAAGCAATAATATTGTGTGCCCGATTTTGCGTCGAAACTTCTTGCGTCACATATTTTAAGTCTTTTAAACGTTTTATTTCCCGGGTAATTTGTCCCTTACTAATTAACAAAGTTTGCGCAATTTGGTTCTGATTTTGAGAACCTTTTTTACATAGCAACACTAAAATATAAGCACTAGTGGCATTCAAGTTTAACTTTTGGTAGGCCGCATGAGTATCTCTTAAAAAGGCCCGGTGAATCACTGAAAAAAATTGTGCCAAATCACCTGGATAAAAATTATCAGTCATACTTAATTATTACCTCCTTTTCAGTTTATTTTAACAGATTTTTCATTTTCAACGCACTCGGCTTCTAATATTAGCTTCATAGACACTATCTTTTTTAATTTATAGTCCAAAATCTTAATTATCAAATCCATTTTAATTAGGTCAATTATTCAATAATTATCAAAAATTTTATTTAAAAAAGATAATGAATTGACGATGACCACTATCATCGTCTTTTGCGACTAATTTCACTAATTAAATTAAATAAATTTCGCAAAAAACAATTGACAATATATTCACAAAGAACTACAGTTGCGTTGTGAACGTTCACTACTAAACTTACTTTTAATAAAGGAGATGACCTCTGTGATTTCTACTCTAGTTAGTGCTTTATTACCGGTAGTTGTCACTTTAATGCTGGGCTACTACGCTGGCTATCGCCACGACTTTAACGGTCAAAGTGCTGCTGGCATTAACAAGTTAGTCATGAGTTATACCTTACCGATGAGTCTCTTCGGCGGAATTGTTGCCACCAACGGCCAAGTTCTACTCCAAAATGTTCAGGTTGCTTGGTGGATCTTTATTGGCATGATTGGCGGTTACGTACTTGTTTTATTGATTTTACACTATCTCTTAAAAAACAAATTATCCCTAGCAGCTTTACGGACTTTAGCCATTACTGGTCCAGCCATTCCTTTTGTCGGACCAACGGTTTTAGGAGCTTTATTTCCGAGTAAAAGTGCCCTCTTAGTTTCCATTGGCGGCTTAGTAATGAACATTATTCAAGTCCCCGTGACCGTTATCTTGCTATCCAGTGCTACCGGTCAACACGTTAGCTTGGGGACTAATTTAAAAAATGCTTTTAAAAAGCCTGTTGTCTGGGCACCAATCTTAGCTTTTATCTTAGTCATGTGTGGCTTAACCATTTCTAGCGATTGGGAACGTTGCTTCTCAGTTTTAGGGCAAGCAACTGGTGGCTTGGCACTCTTTTCTTCTGGAATTGTTTTATTTGAGAAAAAGCCCAAATTATCCCTGCCAGTCTGGGGCAATACCATTACCAAAATCGTTATTATTCCAATCATTATGTACCTCTTAATGCTTGTATTTCATGTTGATTCCCAAACCCTCAAAGAAGCTTTAGTATCTTTAGGTATTCCCACCGCAGCGATTTGTACAATCTTTGCTAACCAATATCAATTGGCGGAACGGGAAATGGCTTCAACCTTATTCTTAAGCACTGTCTTATCAGTCATCACTTTAGGTTTCATCATTATTTTCTTAGGTATTTAATTAAAATTATTAAAGGAGTTAGTTACTAATGAATATTGCTCAACAAATTGTTAAAATTTTAGAAGATCGCGGCGTCAAGTATGTTTTTGGCATTCCCGGCGAAGAAAATATTCGCATTGTCGATGCCATTCATGATTCCAACAAAATTCAATTTATCTTAGTGCGCCATGAACAAGGCGCTTCATTCATGGCCGATGTTTATGGCCGCTTAACTGGCCAACCAGGTGTTGCCACGGCCACGTTAGGACCAGGGGCGATCAATTTACTATTAGGCGTTGCAGATGCCAAAACTAATTCCACTCCTTTGATTGCCATTACCGCTCAAGGTGGATTAAATCGTATTTATAAAGAATCCCACCAAGTGATTGATTTAAGAACAATGTTTCAACCAGTTACTAAATGGGCCGAAAATATTTATGAAGCTAACGCCGCTCCCGAAATTATTAATAAAGCCTTCAACCAGGCAGTCAACGGTCGGCCCGGTCCTGTTTACGTCGGTATTCCACAAGATATTGAACCAAAAGCTGCTGTCTTGGACATTGCGCCTAGTGCTTCAACTCCAGCTAACCACACGATCCCGCAAGCCAGCGATTTACAACATGCGGCACAGATTATCAAAGCCGCTCAGCATCCCATTGCTTTAATTGGCATGGGCGTCATTCGCGATCAAGCCAGTCAACAAGTTAATGATTTGATCAAAAAGACTAATTTGCCAGCCGCCACAACGTTTATGGGTAAAGGTGCCATTGATGATCGGTTGCCATCAGCTTTAGGAGTTGTCGGTTTTATGCGGCATGATTATGAAAACTTTGCTTATGATCAAGCGGATGTAATTATTACTATTGGTTATGAATTATCTGAGTTTGACCCTAAGCGAATTAATCCGCAAGGCGATAAAAAAATTATTCATCTGAATGATTTTCAAGAAGATACCGATGGTCATTATACTGTTAGTCAAAACTTAATTGGCAATATTGCAGCCACTGTACCTTTATTCCAAGAACAATTAGCTGACTTTCACGCAACTGATCTCCAGCCAGCAATCAAAGAAGCTGTTCAAAGTGAATTAACCGCCGGTCAACAAGAAAGCCAAGTACCGTTAACACCACAACAAATTGTGACTGCTACGCGCCAAGCCGTGGATGATCAAGGAATTGTTTTGGTAGATACTGGAGCCGTTAAAATGTGGATGGCCCGTTTATATCAAACCTATACGCCGAATTCTGCTTTGATTGATAATGGTTTATCCACAATGTCTTGGGCTTTGCCCGGCGCCCTTGGTGCTAAACTAGCCTGTCCTGACAAGAATATTTTAGCTGTCATGGGTGATGGTAGTTTCATGATGAATTCTCAAGAGTTAGAAACAGCTGTTCGTTATGAAATTCCACTCACTAATTTAGTTTGGGTCGACCAAGCTTATGGTTTAATCAAATGGAAGATGGATATGGAACTCGGTCATCATTCTGAAGTCGACTTTAAAAATCCAGATTTAATCAGTTACGCCCAATCATTTGGTGCTAATGCACATTTAGTGCAAAGTCGCCAAGATTTAGTCCAAACTTTACAAACTAGTTTAACTAATCAACAAGTTAACGTTATTTTCTGCCCTGTTGATTACTCAGAAAATATGAAGTTAATCGACAAACTAGGCAAAGTAACGATTAGTCTTTAAGCACTAACTATTTCCCTCGATAAAAAATTAGTTAGCTCACTATGACAAACAAGATCAATTTTTAAGCAGATTGTTAAGCAAATTACGAGCGATTCTCTACAATGTAGTTGTTTTTAACTTTAATAAATAATGAAAGAAGTCGATAATCCCATGAATGAATTCAGTATTAAACCCACACTGACCAGCGTGCCTGATTTACCAACCTTATTTCAAGCACTCCAGGTTGGCCCTCACGACTTATTGTTAACTAATAAGTATATTATTGAACCACACTTAGATTTAGAGCAGCTCCCATTAGATGTCATCTATTTAGAAAACTATATTCAAGGCGAGCCAACTGATCAAGCAGCTGATCAACTATTAAGCCAAGTTAACCAAAAGTCCTACCAACGGATTTTAGCCATTGGCGGGGGATCGGTCATTGATAACGCCAAATTATTAGTTTATGGCGCTGACGTTAATATGCAAATGATTGCCCAACAAGGAGCAACTTTACCAAAAAAGCGGCAATTAATCATTGTCCCCACCACTACTGGTACTGGTAGTGAAGTCACTAATGTTGCAGTCTTTAATTTCTTAGATAAACAAACTAAAGTCGGCCTCGCTTATCCGCAAATGTACGCTGATCAAGTTTATTTAGTACCACAACTAGCCCAAACGATGCCGTACAAAGTTTTTGCCACTAGTTCTATTGACGCTTTAGTTCATTCAATTGAATCCTATCTCTCACCCAAAGCGACAAGCTTCAGTCAAATGTTCTCCGTGCAAGCAATGAAAACTATTATTCAAGGTTATAACCAAATTATTATTAACCAACAAGTTGGTCAAACACCACAAGGCCAGTTACTCTTAGATTTCTTAGAGGCTAGTACCATGGCAGGCGTAGCTTTTGGTAATGCGGGGTGTGGCCCCGTGCATGCTTTAGCTTACCCCATTGGAGCTACGTACCATATTGCTCATGGGCAGTCTAATTATCTAGTCTTTAGTGGTACTTTTAAAAAATACCACGAATTAGGTGCCGATTTAAGTTCTTTAGAAACTATTTTAGCTGCCGTTTTACCAGTTGCTCCTCAAGAAACTTTAACAGAATTAGAAAAATTAATTGACCAAATTTTGCCCAATCAAAGTCTCAGTCAAATCGGCATGAACAATACGACTTGTCAAGAATTTGCCAAATCGGTTATGGATAATCAACAACGCTTAATGGTTAATTCACCAATTAAATTAAGCGAACAAGATGTTAACGATATTTATCAAAGTTTATTATAATTCTCCCCTGCAATCAGAGCTTTAAGTTGGCATAACTAACTTAAAGCTCTTTTTGTCGTTCAGTGCTTGGCGCTAACTTCAATAGCAGCAAAGCCGACGTACTAAAATAATTAATTTTTTCTTGCATTTTGATTAGATATAAATTAGAATACGATTAATTTATAAAAACCAAGGGGAGTGAATTAGTATGAAAAAACCAGCTTTATTGGGTTTAATTTTAGTAAGCAGCTTAAGTTTATGGGGTTGTGGTCACAATGATGCCGCTAACAAAAAAGAAATCGCGATTGGAACCTCCGCCGAGTTGAGCACCGCCGATGTGTCTTTAGCCATGGATAATGAGTCCGCTGAGGTTGCCGAACAAGTTAATGAAGGTTTGTATAACTTCAATAAAAAAGGCCAAATCATCCCCGCTTTAGCTAAGGGTATGCCAAAATTGTCTAATGACCAAACTACTTACACGATCAATCTGAGACATAACGGGCGCTGGAGTAATGGTAAACCCGTCACCGCCCAAGATTTTGTTTATGGTTGGCAACGAACCGTCACTCCTCAAACCAAATCGCAACAATCTTACTTCTTAGAAAATGTTAAAAACTATAAAGCTATTAATAGTGGTAAAATGAATCCGCATAATTTTGGGATCAAGGCGACTGGCAAATACCAATTAAAAATCACGCTCGATCATCCCGTACCTTATTTTCCTTCGGTCTTAGCCATGAGTGCTTCTTTTCCCTTATATCAGCCTTACGTCAAAGCTCAAGGCAAGAAATATGGTACCGACGCCCAACACACGCTGTACAACGGACCGTTTGTCTTAAAAGATTGGGATGGAACTAGTGATACTTGGTCGTATGTCAAAAATCCGCATTACTGGGATAAAAAGCACGTGCATTTAGATAAAATCAAAGTTTCAGTGATTAAAAGTCAAGATACGGGCGCTTATCAATTTGAATCCAAAGAGTTAGCCTTAGTACCGTTAACAGGCCAAGAAATTAAAAATCATGCCAAAAGTAAAGCTTTATACGTTCGTAAATTACCGGGCACACAATATTTAGATTTTAATACAAAGCGCCAACTCTTTAGCAACGAAAAAATTCGCCAAGCGATGGCGCTAGCTGTTGATCGCAAACAATTGACGAATAAAGTTTTACAAGATAAATCAGTCCCCGCTACTGGTTTTGTACCGACTGGTTTTAAAAATAAAAAAACCAAGCAAGATTTTGCTCAAGAAGCGGGTCAATTAAATCAATATAATCCCCAAAAAGCCAAAATGCTCTGGCAAGCGGGTTTAAATGAATTAGGTTTGAGCTCCGGTAAAATGACGATTTTATCCAGCAATGACGATCAAACAAAAAAAGTGGATGAATTTTTACAATCCCAATTACAAACACACCTACCGAAGTTAAAAGTCGCCGTCAAAGCAGTGCCCTTTAACAGTCGTTTATCAGAAAGTCAATCAGGTAATTACGATGCCGTTTTGACAGGGTGGACCCCAACTTTTGCAGATCCGACTGATTTCTTAAACCTGCTCACTACGGATAACAAAAATAACGACGGTAAATTTAATGACCAACAATATGACCGTTTAATTGCCACCGCTAATAATCAATACGCTACCAATCCGGACAAACGTTGGGATCTCTTACAGCAAGCTAATCAATTAGTAGTTCAAAAAGCACCTATTGTGCCGTTATACTATCTATCATCAGTCTTTTTAATCAATCCTCAATTAAAAGGAATCGTCATGGGACCTATGGGTTTTCCATACTATAAAAATGCAACGATGAATTAGTTATGAATCTTCAATATGTAGTATGATTGAATTTAGGAGTGTGATAAACAAGTTTGTTCCAGATAAGAATTGGTTCTACACCAACCAACTTCAGAACACTAAGTGTCTTGAACCAACTTTTAAAATTCAACTGGATCCAGAATACTTGGACAAATTTTATGAAAAGAAAACGGAAAAAGACTTATGAAGAACAAATGAATCACTATCTTATGTCTGCTGTCATCGCCCTTATTTTAGGTACTCTGTTGAAATTTTGGTTTCATTTATAATTAATCCTCCAGTTCATCAGTCCAAGATATGGGCTGAGAAACGGATTCCAAGTTCAATGATAAGCAGCAGCTAATTAAGCATTTAAAATTCAAAAAATTTTAAATGCTTTTTTTGTTACTGCAAATTAGTTCAATTGCCAAATAAGAACTAATAATTGCGCGGCAAAATCACCTTAAAGTCTCTAACTAACAAGCGTCCACAAATTATTTATTTTTAATCAACTTCAATTTTACTTTTTAGATTTAATTATAATATTTCTATAAAAATGACATCAACAAGCACATAATTAATTAGTTTTCTAGGCTCGTAAAGGCTATTTTTACTCATGATAAATTTAACTCTTATAAGATTTTTATATTTATTTTTAATTTTTAATTGCAATTAAATTAATATCGAATTAAAATGAAATTAATTTCTAATTTTAAGGAGGGATGTTCATGAAGAAATTAGCTTTACTAGGCTTAACCGTTTTAAGTGGCCTCAGTCTTGTTGGTTGCGGTCACAATAACGCTAACAACAAAAAAGAGATTTCCATTGGAACATCAGCTGAATTAAGTACGGCTGATGTCTCCTTAGCCATGGATAACGAATCAGCCGAAGTCGCTGAACAAGTTAACGAAGGCTTGTACAACTTTAATAAGAAAGGACAAATTATTCCGGCTCTGGCCAAGGGCATGCCAAAATTATCAAATAACCAAACTACTTATACCATTAATATGAAACATAATGGACATTGGAGTAATGGTAAACCCGTCACCGCCAAAGACTTCGTTTACGGTTGGCAACGGACAGTGACACCCAAGACTAAGTCACAGCAATCTTATTTCTTGGAAAATGTCAAAAATTACAAGGCCATTAACAGTGGTAAGATGGACCCCAGCAATTTTGGGATCAAGGCCACTGGCAAATACCAATTGCAGATTACTTTGGATCATGCCGTACCTTACTTTCCATCAGTGCTAGCCATGAGTGCTTCATTCCCACTATATAAACCATACGTGGAAGCTCAAGGCAAGAAGTACGGGACTGATGCTAGTCATACCCTTTACAACGGACCGTTTGTCTTAAAAGATTGGGATGGAACTAGTGATACTTGGTCATATGTCAAAAATCCGCACTATTGGGATAAAAAGCACGTGCACTTAGACAAAATCAAAGTTTCAGTAATTAAGAGTCAAGATACTGGGGCTTACCAATTTGAATCAAAGGAATTAGCTTTAGTACCATTGACCGGTCAAGAAATTAAGAATCACGCCAAGAGTAAAGCCTTATATGTCAGACGCTTACCGGCTACGATGTATTTATCTTATAACACTAAGCGCAAATTATTCAGTAATGAAAAAGTTCGCCAAGCCATGTCAATGGCCGTTGATCGTAAACAATTAACTGATAAAGTTTTACAAGATAAATCGGAACCAGCGACTGGTTTTGTGCCCGAAGGTTTCAAAAATCCGCAAACCAAACAGGACTTTTCTAAAGAAGCTGGTCAGTTAAATAAATACGATCCGAAACAGGCCAAAGAACTCTGGCAAAGTGGTTTAAGTGAATTAGGCTTGAAGTCGGGTAAATTCACTATTTTATCTAGTAATGACGACCAAACTAAAAAATTAGATGAATTCTTGCAATCTCAATTACAAAGTAATTTACCTAACTTAAAGGTTTCTGTCAAAGCTGTCCCATTCAATAGTCGTTTATCATCATGTCAATCAGGCGACTTTGACGCTGCAGTTATTGGTTGGTCACCAACTTTTGCGGATCCAACTGATTTCTTAAACCTATTTACAACTGATAACAAGAATAATGATGGTAAATTTAGCGACAGTCAGTATGATCAATTAATCGATACTGCTAATAATCAATACGCTACTGATCCTGCTAAACGTTGGGATACTTTACAACAAGCTAATAAGTTAGTTATTGAAAAAGCCCCAATGACGCCGATGTATTATCTATCATTTGTTTATTTAATCAATCCCAAATTAAAGGGCATTGTGATGGGACCAATGGGCTTCCCATACTATAAGAATGCAACGATGAACTAAGCGTTACAATTTTCTTAACCAAAAACAAAAAATTTAGGAGCAATAATTATGAAAATTTATATCTCAACTGATGTTGAAGGTTTAGCTGGTATTACTGATTGGAGTATGGACGATAATGACACAGTCAAATTCCGCAAACTTTATAATGACCAAGTAGCTTGGGTTTTACAAGGTATTCAACAAGCTACTAATAACGATCAAATTGATGAAATTTTAATTTCTGATTCCCATGCCCGTGGCACTAACCTTGATTATAACTATTTATCTGATATTGATGACCGAATCTCTTTAATTAGTGGTTATCCACGGGAAGACTATATGATGAGTGGCTTTGATTCTTCCTTTGATCAAGTCTTCTTCGTGGGTTACCATTCCGGAATTGGTAAATTACATGGCAATATGGATCACAGTTATAGTGCTCGTTCTGCATATAACGTGTGGATTAACGGCAAATATCAAAATGAAACAACCATCAATGTTGCTTACGCTAATGAATTAGGTGTGCCTGTAACCTTAGTTGTCGGCGATTCTGCTTTAAAAGAACAATTGGTTGATGAAAAAATGTGCCCTACACCAAAAATGGTCGTTACTAAAAAATCCTTAAATCGTTTTTCAGCCATGAGTTATCCTCGTAAACAAGTAAAAGCTGATATTATCAATGGTGCCAAAGAAGTGATTGATAATCCAACACCTTATAGTGCAGTTGAACCATTAGGTGCGCCATTAACTTTGAAAATGCAATTAGCTAATACCGCTAAAGCTGATGCCGTCGAACAAATGCAAGATGTTAAACGCGTTGATGGTCGGACTATCGAAGTACAATGTCCTTCCATGAAAGCTTTATTGAACGAAATTATCGCCATCGTCATGTTAGCTGGTACCCAAGACTAATTTTAAGGAGCTGTCTAGATGAAAGAAAATCAAGAAATTGAATTAATTAAAAACTTTTCCAACTTAAACGGTGCTTCTGGTTTTGAAATGGAAGTTGCTAAATTCTTCCAACAACAAACTAAACCTTATGGCCAGACAAAAATTGATGGCCTGTTTAACAGTTATGTTAGCCGCCAACAAAACACTGGTAAACGCCCAATGATTCAAATGGATGCTCACGCCGATTCTGTTGGTTTCATTGTTCAAGCTATCCGTCCTAACGGTTTAATCAAGTTTGTTCCGCTTGGTGGTTGGGCGCCAACTAATATCCCAGCAATGCGTGTCCGTGTACGTAATCAAGACGGTCAATATATTAAAGGCGTAGTTGCTACTAAGCCACCACATTTTATGACCGCTGAAGAACGCAATGCCGTGCCTAAAATTGCTGATTTATCCGTTGATGTTGGTTCCACTAGCCGCGAAGAAACGATTAACGATTTCAAAATCAATACGGGCTGTCCAATTACCGTTGATGCCGAATGTCAATATTACGATAAAACGCGGATGTTCTTTGGTAAAGACTTTGATAACCGGGTTGGTGCCGCTGCATTAGTGGCTACTTTAGCTGACCTCGCCGATAAAGACTTAGACGTTGACTTAACCATGGCTCTATCCACGCAAGAAGAAGTAGGTACGCGTGGCGCGCAAGTGACAGTCCGCAATATTGATCCCGACCTTTCAATCGTTTTTGAAGGTTGTCCTTGTGATGATACCTTTACACCCGCTTGGTTAGCACAGACGGGGTTGAAACGGGGACCAATGTTACGGGATATGGATACTTCCTTTATTGCCAATCCGATTTTTGAACAATACGCTGATGATGTTGCTAAAAAATATGATATTCCGCATACTCGTTCGGTGCGGACTGGTGGTGGCGTTAATGGTGGCCCAATTCAATATTACCGTGGCGCACCAACTATCGTAATCGGTATTCCTGTTCGTTATGAGCACACAGCCTTTAACTGGGCTAACTTAGATGACTTTCAAAATGCTGTTAAATTAGCTGTTAAGATTATTGAATCCTTAGATGAAAAAACTATCAATAGTTTTAAGGGTGAATAACTAACACTTTTCAATAAAAAGGCTAGACAGAGAAATTAAATCTCACGTCTAGCTTTTTTTGTTACTTTATGATTTAACTTCAGTAATTTTACACTGAAGATCATTATCCTCACAAAGCTCTTTAATCATTGACTTCAATTTTCGGTCATTCATTTTTTTCACTTCTTCGGTCAGTGCTTCATCCTCCTGTCGTTCAAATTCTTGAACTAAACTTTCATCACCAATTCCTTCTGCAGCCATTAAATTAAGCACAATATCATTAACGCGCTGATTATTGTATTCAACATAATCTCTGATTTCTTCAATAGTAATAATTGGCTTATCCGGATAATTAGGGCTTGTCGTGTGCATTAATTGAAACATTAAATCTCGCATATCTTGGGCTTCAATTGTAATTGCTTTGAGCTGTACAGTAGTTTTACCGGTCCAATAAATCATAAGTAGTACTCCTTATTTAAATTAACTCTAACTTGAATATGACTTCATTTTAAAACAATTAACTAATAAACACCATTACTATCAAGTTATTCCTTCGAAAGATTACACTATCGTACAGAACTTTTTCGCCATCTTTTGTAAAATATCCATTAGGAAATAGCGTTTTTTTCATTGTTTTGAAGTAATTACAATTGTAACCGAGAGTTGGTTCTCTATTTTATATTTTTAGATTTCTGCCCACAAATACTTTACGCTAACAAAAGCACTTATAAGATTTTAATTTTTCAACTAAACGTGTTACAATTTATGTAGATCGAAGTTGGTGTTACCGCACCAACTTCTCATAAGGCTACTGATGGTAGCTGTATTAATACAAAATTAAAACAACCGCCTACTAAGCGGTTGTTTTTACTTAGATTTTCGATATTTTAGAATATCTATGACTGTATTCACAATCTCATGGATTATTTTAACAGACCAATAGATAGCTTCTAAAACGAAAAGCCAAGTCAAAGCGCTCCTCCTTTCATCAGAATGTTAATTATTACAATTTTTACACCATAAGCAACCATCTCCTTCAGAAGAGAAGCCACCGTCTTAGTTGAGCCTTATGTACATAATTAGTATAACATTTTTGAGATACACTTTTTAAGATAATTTTAATTATAAAAAAAGAAAGTTTCCTTTGTTAGAAACTTTCTTTTTGTTTTGCTTTATTTGCTTTTAATTCAATTTAACATCCACATCTCTGACCCAATCATTATCACCTACTTGATAATAACGATGACCATTAACCGTTAGAACTTGATCGAAGTTCCAAGTAGCTTGGCGAGTTAAGTGTTTATCTGTGGAACGACTTAAGAAACCAATCTGTGATTGATAATGATAAATCGGTGCCGCTTGTTCTTTCAAGCTTAAGGTTCCGGTTTGGGACTTGGTGACAATTGCCGTCGTCATGACCGTAACATCCAGGGCTCGCACATATTGATGTGGTGCTACTTGATAATAAATTTGTCCGTCAGCTAATGTTTCTTGGGCATTAACTAACCACTGCGTACCCGTTGGCAATTGTTGCTTCAGCGCAGCACCTTGATCACTATACACGGTGATGAAGTCTTGACCAGCGGTTGGTTGTACCGTAATTACTCCATCAATGATTTGCCGTTTACCAATCTTAGTATAGTTGACATCGTCAGCTTTAACATATTCATTGGCACCTACACGGTAATACATCGTGCCATCATTTTGCGTATAAATATAATCGACTTTCCAATCAGTATTGGCGGCTAAGACTTGCTCCAACTGGTGACCTTGCTGGTCATACAAGTGAATGAAACCACCCGTGACATCGGGTTTAACAATGGCAATTCCCGGATTGCGAACGCTATGACTTTGACTCAAGCCACCACCTAAATTATCAGCCAAGTTGACACTACCTGTGCCTGCTAAACTATTAATGCGTTGAATGCAATCATGTTGGGCTTGGTTGACAGCTGCGACACTCGTTGCTTGTTGCACTTGGTCAATGCCCGCACTTTCAGCATGCCGCACCGCAAAGATCCGATCTTGGCGTTTATCAGCGTCTAAACTGGTATTGTTCTCTAAGTTCTTAACCGCTTGATCAGCTGCTTGATGAATGGCATTAATGGCAACCGCACTAGCTTGCGCCACTTGGGCTTTAACCACTTCATCAGAGATACTATTTTCCCCTACTACTTCGGCAGCATGAGCAGCATCAACACCTTGGCTTTGATCAATTTGATCTTTGGCCGCTTGATAGGCCGCATCCACCTTGTGTTGAGTGTCGTCTTTTTGTTCAGGTGTTAAGTCAGTTAAATCGTTCAAATGATCCTTGGTATCTTGATAATGATTCTCTAGAATGGTCAGGCTATCATCTTTAGCTTTCGTAACTTGAACTACTTGTTGCATGTTTTCAATTCCGGTTTGTTTGTGCGGATCAACTTCTGTTAATTCGGCATTAGTAATACTGTCTTGCGCTGCTTGATAAGCGGTCTCTAACAAACCATTCAAACTGCCAATTTGATCCTTATAATGCATCAAGCCGTTAATCTTAGCTTGTTCTTCTTGATAGGTTTGTTTTAATTCCTGCATCGCTTGGTTCTTGTGATTAATCAAAGTCTTAGTGTCATTTAATTGCTTAGTTCCAGTTTGTTGAACCTGATCAACACCACTTTGATCTGTTGCCGCTAAGATTTGATCAATGGCTGCTGTGGCTTGTTGAATAATCTGACTCTGTAATATAGTTTGTTGATCACTATTCAAAGCTTCCGCAACATTATAAGCTTGTTGAACTTGTTTTTGCGTTTGCTTAATCTGTTGCACTGCCTGAGCTTTTTGTTGGGCTAAAGTGACTTGTTGTTTCATTTGCTCAATAGTTTGTTGTTGTTCACCAGCAACGTTGGCAGCGGTCGTTTCTTGTTTAATTTGGTTTAAACCAGTCTCATAAGCAGTTGTCACTTGTTGTTGTAATTGGTTAACTTGGTCACTACTTAAGTTACCACCATTAGTCAAACCATTAAGTTCTTGTTGCTCCTGATTTAACTCATCATCCAAGGCATTCCAAGCGGCATTTTGTTGTTGCTTCAAGTCCGTTACTTGCTTAATATTTTCCACACCATCTTTAGCGACTTGTTGAATAGCAGTGGTCGAAGTAGCTTGATTGATAACGGCAATCGCCTGCGCTTTTTGGTTTTGCACGTCTTGTTTCAAGCTATCTTGGTCAGCTTGATAATGATTTAAGCCTGCAATTACCTCATTGGCGGCCGTTTCGGCTTGATCAACTTTTTGCATCGCCTGATTAATCGTCTCGGCTAAGTCTAACGTTGGTTGTAACTTCTGTTTTTCTTGCGTGAGCCAGCTTTCAGTAACGTCGGTGGTTTCATTTAAATCATTTAACATCGCTGTTTGTTCGGTTGTGACTTGCTCTAATAAATTATTAACTTGATCAGCGGTTAAGTGACCACCTTTGTCCGGTTTACCTAAATCTTTGATCTTTTGCTTGGCGTCATTGACTGCTTGGTTAATACTTGCTTGCAACTTCTGCTTTTGTTTAGCAGTCGCTACTAATTGATTTAAATCAGTATTTTCTTGACCAGCAGCATTAGTGACATCCTGCGCCGTCTTACTGGAATCTTGTTGTGCCGTTTCAATGGCAGCCACCCCATTAGTTGCTGTTTGGTCAGCTTGGTGTTGTAATTGATTAATTTGATCTGAGTCTAACTTGTTGTCGCCTTGACCTAAATCATTAATCTTTTGCTTATTAGCAGCTAATTGTTGCGCTAAAGCCACAATTGCTTGAATAGCGGCGCCCCCTTTATTAAAGGCCGTAGCTTCGGTGTTACTATCTTGCATACCAGTTAAAGCCGTGTTAGCAGCGGTATTGACTTGATTTAAGAAAGCAGTTTGTTGCTCAGCACTGATATTCGTTAAACCAGTTAAATCGTTGTTGGCTTGACCTAAAGTCGTAGCTAAATTAGTTAAGTCCGTAATAACTTGCGTCTTGACTTGAGTCGCCTCGACACTCGTTGCCGCTTTGATTTTAGTAGTTAATGAACTTTGCGCTTGGGTAATTTGATCTTTAAATTGTGTCTTTTGCGCAGCCGTCAAACCAGCTGTGGTTTCAAGCTGATTCGTAGCCGTGGTAATTTGCGTCTGCAAGGCTGTTAAGGCCTCATTTTGAGCCTGCGATAACTTCAACAACTTATTAATAGCTGTGGCACCGTCACTCGCTACTTTATTAAGATTAGTCGTTGCATCAGCTTTAGTAATTTGTTCAACAATCTTAGCTTGTTGCTCACTAACTTGTTGCTTCAAGCCAGCTTGTTGGTCAGCTAATTGATCCAAATTACCAATAGCAGTATTAGCGGCAGTAACAGCTGAATTAACCACACCCATGGCCGTATTCATATTATCAGCTAAATCCGTTACCGGCTTAAAGTTTGTTGTTTCTTGATCAGTTAACCATGAATCTGACAAATCAGTAACATTCTGTAAGTTAGTTTCAATTGTTGTCTTCGCTGCCGCTAATTGAGCTAATAACTTACCAATTTGTTGAGCTTCATCAGTTGGCGTCGTGCCACCCGTTAAGTTATGACCAGTGGTACCGTCACCTAACTCTTTAATATGATCCACTGCAGTATTGTAGTCAGTTTGTAACTGTTGCATAATTGTAGCTTTTTGGGTGATTGTTTCTTTAATCTTATTTAAAGCAGTAACCCCTGCTTGCCCTTTGGTTTGAGCAGTAGTTGAATTTTTAGTAACCAAGACATCATTGACAGCCTGATTATAAGTGTTTGTAATTTCATCAGTGAAATTAGTCTGTTGATCATGGCTTAAATCGGTAGCATTACTTAAAGCTGTTTCCACATCTTGTTTAGCAGTAGCTAACGCCCCTAATTGCGTATTTTGTTCTTTTAAGGTTGCCAACAAGTCGCGGACATTAGATTGCGCTAAGGAACTAACAGATTCTATCGTGCCTTTGTCTGCAGCTTTAATCCTATCAACTTCAGTATCGTATTGGTCTTTCAACTTCTTCAAAGCCGCAGTTAAGTTATCACCAAAGTGATTGCCAGCAGCACCATTTAAGTCATTCACACCATTGTTATAAATGATTTCCAGATCATCCCAAGCCGTTGCTTGGTCTTGTACTAACGCAATCACAGCTTGAATATTTGTCACTTCAACGTTAGTTTGCGCCGACATGTTGGCAGTAGTTGCATCTCTTAAATCAGCTTGGGCGGTTTGATAAGCATTATCTAAAGCTGTCGTTAATTGATCACCAGTAACCAACTCATCATGATGGTGTAAATTACTCAAAGCATCCTTAGCTGTTTGATAAGCGGCTTCTACTGTTTGCATAGCCGTATTCATAGCATGAGCTTTAGTCACAACATCAGTTAAGGAACTTGGTTCTTGAGTATCATCAAAGCCTGGTTTAGCAGCGTCTGTTTTAACTTGTTCATAAGCACTAGCTAAATCAGCTAATAATTTACCAACTTGCGTACTGGTATCAGTTGAATCAGCAGCACCAGTTAAATAACTGTCTTCATTATGACTACTTGCAGCTAACTTATTAATATTATCCTTAGCAGTATTATACCAACCAGCTACTGTACTTAGGTTATCGGATAAGTTTTGCGCCGCTGTAACAATCTTATCAATTGCATCTTTACCATCACTTAAAGCTGTATTAGCCGCAGTAACACTATCAGCTTTCTCAATATTCTGATTTGCTGTCGTTTGGGCGCCATCAGTGGTATTGGTAATTTGATCTTGATACTTTTGAATATCTGTTGGTTGCAAGGTGTCCGTCAAATGACCAATTATGTCACTCGCAGCTTGCGCATAGCTATCTAATTGGCTTTGATTATCAGCTTTATGTTCCGCCAATTGTGCTTGATCCACCACTTGTTGTAACGCTGTTTCACCATCAGCTTCAGCGTTATCAGTTCCAGCAGTAATCTCAGCTACTGCAGCCTGATAAGCACTTGTTACTTGGCCTTGATATGATGTCTGCTGATTCGGCTTTAAATGACCGAGTTTGTCAGCAGCTGTTTCAGCTTGAGCTGTTTGGTAAGCAGTTTGTAACTTACCCATGTCTGTATTCATGGTTCTTGCTTTACCAGTTACTGCTGTGAGCTTTTGCTCCTCTGTTTCTTCGTTGAAGTTTGCCCCAGGATTTTCTAAATCACTCAAGACTGTATCGTAAGCCGTACCTAATTGTTCCACTAAGGTATCCACTTGTGACTTATGTTCGGCGTCAGGCGCTGTGGTTGTTAAATGCCCTTGTTTATTGTCGCCTAAATTAGTAATGTTTTCCTTTTCGGTATTGTACCAATCAGTAACTTTATCGGCAGTTGTAGCTTGACTAACAATATTGTTAATCTTTGCTTGAGCAGCTTGATAAGCACTAGCAGTAGAGTCTGCATCAGTAGCACTATCAATCGCAGCTTGCCCTTTAGTTTGTTCGGTTTCTTTAGTCGGATCAGTATTCGTAATTTGTTGTTGATACTTTGTCTTTTGTTCATTTGTTAAATGCGTTAAACCATTAATTTTGTTAACAGCAGCCGTGACCCCATTTTGAAGTTGCGCACCAGCTAACTTTTGGGCAATTTCTTTTAAGCCCGTATTAACAGTAGCATCAATTTGGTCTTGGGTTGTTGTTGTGACAATCAAAGAATCCAAACCACTAACTGCCGTATTATAAGCACCATCAATATTATCTTTATAAGTTTCCTTATCAGTTAAGGCGGTTAAATCATTATCAACTGTTTCCCCGGCATCATTTTTAGCAGTTTGTAACTTACTCATGGCAGTATCAAGGTTAGTAGCTAAATCAGTGATAACATTAATCTTAGCTTTTTCGTTGGTCTTCCATTCTTCAGTTAAGCCATTAGCAGCTAAATTGTTTAAATCATTCGTAATTACTGCTTGAACATCGTCCACTAATGCCAATAATTTGCCAACTTGCTCATTTGTATCAGCCGGATCACTGCCAACCGTCAAATGTTGTAAGTCCTTAATCTGTTGTTTAGCATCATTAATCCAGCCAGCTAAACCATCCGTTGTATTATTTAAGAAACCATTGTTAGCATCAGCGTTACCTTGAGCGCCTTGCACAATCTCATTAATAGCTGCTTGGGCTGTGGTAAAAGCGCTATTAGCTTTATCAGCGTCACTTGCTGCATTAATTGCCGCTTGACCTTTAGTTTGTTCAGTTTCTTTACTTGCATCAGAATTTGTAATTTTATTTTTATAATCTTGAACAACATTAGCACTTAAACGACCACCATTGGCAGTACTCAAGGCATCCAAATCAACTGTTGCTTGATTAACACAATCTTGCAATTGAGCAGTAGCTAATCCCTTAGCAATTCCTAATAAACCAGTGTTTTCAACCTCTGTTACCTGAGCTTGTGTTGTTTGGTCAGTAATGGTATTTAAATTATTTGTAGCATCGTTATAAGCTTTATCAACCAAGTCAGTGTACTTCTTCTTATCCTGAGCAGTCGCTAAGTTCGGTAAGTCATTAATTGTCGTATTGGCGCTATCATGTTGACTCTTCAATTCATCCATGGCGTCATTAATCTCATCCGCCAAGTCGGTGATCTTTGTAACTTTCGCTTTTTCGTCAGCTTTAAAAGCATCATTTAAACCACCAGCACCTAAATTATTAACATCTTTAGTGATCTCTTTTTGAACATTATCCACTAAGGCCAACAATTGACCAACTTGTGCACTTGTATCAGCTGGATCACTACCAACTGTCAAATGTTGCAAGGCCTCAATCTGTTGTTTAGCTACCTCAATCCAACCAGCCAAACCATTCTTAGTATCGTCCGTTAAGAAACCACTGTTAGCATCTGATAATCCCCTAGCAGCCGCCACAATAGCTTCGATCTTACCTTTGGCTCCATCAGTTCCAGCAAAAGCAGCTGCTGCTTCTTGCGCATCAGTAGCGGCATTAATTGCGGCTTGACCATTAGCTTGTGCACCAGTATCTGTATTAATAATTTCGTCTATATAGCCATTAATTTGGTCTTGACTTAAAGCACCACCTTGGTCCGTACTTAAGGCATTCAAGTCTTCCTTGGCCTTATTAACACAATCTTGCAATTGGGCTTGTGCCAAGCCTTTGGCTAAATCAACCATGCCTTGATTAATGACACTCGATTTATCATTTGCGGAACTAGCTTGTTGATATGCTGTGACCATACCTTGAACTTTTTGATCAATTGACGTTAATGCAACATCGACTTCAGTTGAACTTAAATGTCCATTTTTATCCTTACTTAAATCATTAATACTGTTATTAGTCTCATTAAATTTATTCGCTAAATCAACTAACGTATCTAAAATACCTTCTGCTGTCGTTTCAGCTGAGGTGGCATCTGCACTAGTTGTTGTTGCCTTAATTTGATCTACAGCCGTTTGATAAGCTTGATAAATCAACCCCACTTGCGTTTCGTCATTTTCATTGAAGTAATTAATTTGTGCAGTTGTTAAGCTTTGACCATTATCTTTACTTAAAGCAGTGACCGCTGCTAAAGCACTATCCAGTTTATCTTTTAAATTATTAATTGCAGTCTGCTGGTCACTAACTAAATTATTAATGTTGCTTAACGCGTCACTCGCCGCATTTGTAACATCAGATGCTACCAAGGTAGCATCTGTTTGTGCCGTCTGAATCGCTGTGATTCCAACTTTAGCTGCTTGATAGGCTTGATTCTTTAATCCATCTGTATCTAAGTCGGTCTGACCAGCAATCGTTTGGTCAGTCGTATTTAACTCATCCACTAAAGCAGCTAAAGCATCAATGGCAGCTTGACCTTTAGCTACTGCTGTTTGGCGATCATTGTCATTCGTAGCAGTATTATAAGCACTTGTTGCAGTAGTCAAAGCTTCATTAACTTGAGTCAAAAAGTTGTCAACTTGAGTCTCATTTAATTGCCCTGTTGGGTCTTGTAAAGCTTTAATTTTTTGATTAGCAGTATCTAAAGCCGTAGCCAAACTAACTAAATCAGTTAACTTTTGCTCACCAACACCACCTGCACTAGTAGCAGCTGTTGAATCAGTTGCAGCTTTAATGTTTGCGACAGCTTGTTGATAAGCTAATGGTACTTGACCAGTGGTTTCTTTATTAAAGTAATCAATTTGGTCAGGAGTTAGATTCTGCAAACCGTTAATTGTTGTCAAAGCACCATTGGTGCCATCATATTTATCTTTTAAACTATTTAAAGCATCATTTTGTGCTTGGGGTAAAGCCATGATATTAGCCATAGCAGTTAAGCCATCTTGTTTAGCCGGTTCAATATCGGTAACTGAAGTAGCATCTTTAACATCCTTAACCGCAGTATTATAAGAAGTTGTTAAAGAAGTAATTAAATCGTTCGTATTATCCAGATTAGTAGCCATACTTTCTAAAGCGGACTTATCGGTATTAAATTGAGTCTCTAAAGCTGAGAGTGCGGTTTGATATTCAAATAACACTGCTGTATCTAAATCATAGACTGGACTATCCCAAAAATCCTTATTAGCAACTAACTCTAACTGGTCGCCCCTTTTTAAAATGCCACTTGGAATTGTAAAACTAAACTTACCATCAGCATCTGATTTAGTAATATAAAGTTTTTCAGTATTTCGCCAATAACCTCCATTAGTTGATTGCCCATCAATCAAAAGCAAAGTTTGTGTACCATCACTATGCTTAATTTGTACCGTGATATTAGCATCACCAACATTAGTTGTACCGGTAACCAATTGAGAATCTATTGTCGGAGTTTCTGAAAAGCCAACATCGTCTCCAGGTATAGCCTTAAACTCTAATATTCCGCCGTTAAGATTTTTGTTATTTAATAGTGAAATAACAGTCTGTTCATCTGCTTGCGTTTGACAAACTGTATTTGTAATATCTTGAATGACATTGTTTTTAACCACAAAGTCCATATTTCCTATATTTGGTGAATAATTATTGCCATTAATGTATTGGACATTATTAAAATTAAACTTAATACCACCGACTACAGATATTACCAAAGTGTCATTAGCATTACCATTAGTATTTACGATAAAATCTTTTGGAGCATCAATAACAGTCTCAGTAACGTTATAAAGTGTGTAATGACCAGAAGTTTCATCAGTAATTTCTATATTAGAACCCTTATTAGCAAAAAAGTGATCAACACTCACAAAATAGCCACGACTAGACGGAACATTATTACTTAACAACTTTGCGGCAAAAGTACCACTTATCTTTAAGTTATTTGCGGAAATCATGCTGTTAGTCTGAAAAAGACTATAATTCGAGCTATTAACTTCATAACTGGCATTAATGGAGCCGCCTTGCTGAACATCAATAGTACCATTACTATTAACACACCTAATCCCCATGTTATCTAAGCTAAGCGTAGCACCTTTTTCAACTGTCAAATTATTAGCTCGAATCAAATCTGTGAATGAAACAGTATACGTTTGACCCATAAAAGCAAAGTTTTGTACACCTTTTATCGAAGTATTTCCGGTTACATGAATACTAACATTATGATCCTCACTAAAAACTCCACCTTGAAAAGTAACGTTATTTAAATATAAGTCAGTTAAAATTCCTTTTTCTGCGTCGTTATTAGGCTGTTCAGAAATAAAATTACCATTGCTAAAAATATTAATATTTTGCAATGTCAAAGATACTCCAGCAGTCAGTAATTCAAATTGCGGTTGATTTAACTGTCCAGAAAAAGATTTTAAGGAATGACCACCACCGTCAATAATCATAGATCTAAAGATACCTACATTATATGCTGCCACTAAAATATCATTATTTAAAACAATTTTAGAAGCATTCGAATGCATGATTGCCTCAATTAATTCCTGAGAGGTAGAAACTGTAACAACTTTATCAAAATTTGCAATTTCTGGTTTGGTGGTTTCATTTGTATCATTATGTACTACACTTTGATTATTATCAGTGTCAGTACTATTAGGTTGTTCTAATTGATTAGTATTATGATCAGCTAGGTTTGGACTACTTGGTTGAGTTGCGGAATTGTTGGTAGAATTACTTGCATTACTATGATTACCAGTAACTGCACTAGTATTATCTTGGTCGGCGTTATTGGTAGCATTGATGTTACCGTTTACATTAGAGCCACCTACTGAACTAGTCGTACTATTTTCGTTAGTAATACCCTCTACTTGCTGCTGATTATTATTACTTGTACTGTTTACGCTGCTAACTGCAGGATTGTCGATTGTCGATTGTCGATTGTCGATTGTCGATTGTCGATTGTCGATTGTCGATTGTCGATTGTCGATTGTCGATTGTCGATTGTCGATTGTCGATTGTCGATTGTCGATTGTCGATTGTCGATTGTCGATTGTCGATTGTCGATTGTCGATTGTCGATTGTCGATTGTCGATTGTCGATTGTCGATTGTCGATTGTCGATTGTCGATTGTCGATTGTCGATTGTTACTGCCATTTATTTCACTGGGATCGGTCGTCTGAATTTCTTCTCCTGGTGCGGCTTGATCGACTTTACCTTGATCATTAACTTCATCTGCTTTAGTGGTCGTTTTATTGGCAGTTAACCACAATGTTGATGAGAATAAGGTCACACCCATAGTTGCTAACAATCTTTTACTTCGATGCATTTTTATACGCTCCTTTAATCGTCTAAAATATTTACGTTTTTTGGAAATAATTTTGACTATGTTCGATCGGATTTGATACCTAATTTTATCAAATGATAATCAATTAATAATCTTAGTCTCTCATATATTTCATATTATAATTGGTTAATTAGTGATAAATCAAACCCTATTTGGCAAAAAACTCTCGAAAAAGCCCGTTGTGATTTATACATCACACAAAATCATCACTTTGTTTTTTCACATACTTGCCGTAAAGCTGATATTCATCGCATTTATTCTTGTGAACGATTTTTTCAAAAATAGCAAAAATCTAAATGTTAAGTTTTTCTTAAGATTCTTAAGTTTTTATTAAGTTCCAACACTAGTGTTGGATAAAATGCTTATTTTTTAAACAAATTAAGAGCAGATTACCTACTAATTAAGCCACAGAAAAAAGACCAGTCTCAATTAACTAATCAAGACTAGTCTTTCACTGTAAATTATTTTGTTATTACAATAGCACTAACGCCATAATTAGCATCATGATCGTGCCAAAAACCATAGGCACCCAAGTACGTTGAATAATCTGTAAGGGTGCTAATTTGGTTTCACCAGCGACAATCAAAATCACGGCCGCCACCGGCGAAACCGCCCGTAACAAATTTCCTGCTAATTGCATGGGCACGGATAAGGCCATCGGCGTAATGCCAGCGGCTTTGGCCAACGGCACCATCAGCGGAATCATGGCAAAGATTAAGGCCATGCCACTACCACTTAATAGGACAATCACCGCCGTAAAGGCCACCATCACCACTGGTAAGATGAAACCGGCGCCGGTTAAATTGTGCATTGTAGTTTGCACTAAATTAATCAAACCTAACGACGTTAAGCCTTGGACAAAGACTTGTGCCGCCACCAATAACGCCACAACACTCATCACATTGCCCATGCCGGTAAAGAACATATTCGTTTCTTTTAAAACACTTTGCAAATGGTGTTTTTTTAAGCATTCAACCACTACTGCCAAGAAGAAGCTAATAATGGAAACCACTTGAACACTTATGTTTAAGGGTTTCTTCAAACACAAATTGACAACAAAAACTAATAATAACAAGATAATTGGCAATAACGGTAAGATCCCGTAAATGAACCGCCAACCACCCGAATAATGAGGGACTTGTTGAGCCGCCTGCTGTTGACTGGTGGTCGTTTTTTGCGCTAATTCTTGTTGATAAGTTAATTGCTCAGGATGCTTTTGGTCTTGATATTTTTGCCAGAAATAATGCACTATAGCCATAGCTAAAATGGTCGGCACCGAAATAATCGCATGATATTGAAATACATAGGTACTAACGGGTAAATGTAGTTGGGCCGCAATCGCCACGTTATCCGCACCTAACGGCGTCGGCACAATTGTCGCCGAAGTCGCAATTACCGCTGCCGCACTAAAGCGGCTCATGCCCGCTGTGCGTAACACTGGATACAAAGTGGCCAACAAAATAATAGCTAAATTGGCGGCACTAGGAATGACTAACGACATCAATGTTCCTAATAAGAAAACGATGGGGACTAATAAATAAACGGATTTAATTTTCTTAATCGGCTTACTTAACGCATCAACGGTCACTTGGTTGGCTTGAATTTGATTCATATAAGCACTATAACCACCTAATAACAAAATGACAAAACCCGGACCGACTAACGTGGTCGTAAATTGATCAACCAACGATTGAAAAGGATTTAACCAGATATTTCCCGTGGGCGCACTAACTTTCACTTTTTGCCCCAAAATTAGTGCTACATACATCAAAACTAAACCCAATAACAGTAACGTCATTTTAATATCATTTTTTTTCAGCAACATATAAACTAAAATTCCCACGGCAATTAAACTAATTAATAAAATTAAAATGGTCTGCATGAATCCGTACCCTCCAGCTAATTTTTAACGTGCCATCAATTTAGGAAAATCAGTTTTGAAACAAGGGTACGGGCTGTTGCGATTTAACATCAAACATGCCTTGATCAGATATTTTAAGTGCTGGTGAAACTAAGAGCGACAACGTCGACAACGACATAATCTCGTTAAAATGATGATAACCTAAGTCCTGCATTCCTTGACGAACCTGGGCTAATTGTTGTCCTAATTCAGCAATTGGGGCATTAGAAACTACTCCTCCAATTGGTAAAGGTGAATTTGCGATCACTTCTTGATTCTTAACTACTAAATAACCACCTTGTTGTTTGACTAATTGATTCTGAGCTTTAACCATGTCAGCTAAATCGGTGCCCATAACCATTAAATTGTGATGGTCATGCGCCCAAGTCGTGCCAATCGCCCCTAGCTGATCAATTGCACCTTTAATTAACGCAAATTGCAAAGGATTATGATGACCATAACGTTCTTGAACTAATAATAAGGCCAAACCAGCGGCTTGCCATTGTACTTGATGATCTTTAACAGTTAAAGTGGTTGGTACACACTTGGTAAAAGTACTCTTGGGTTCAATTTGAATTACATTGGCGGTGACTGTCCCTGAAATTTGGGGAACGGCTAATTGTAAATCAGCCGCGGTT
This sequence comes from Bombilactobacillus sp. ESL1202, assembly GCF_058107125.1. NCBI lineage: Bacteria > Bacillati > Bacillota > Bacilli > Lactobacillales > Lactobacillaceae > Bombilactobacillus > Bombilactobacillus sp. ESL1202. The sequence goes on from NZ_CM176590.1 coordinate 597,135, forward strand.
AAAGTTTTGGCTTGAATCGAATGACTTAATTGTTCACTAAAGTGCACAGGCTGCGGTTTAGTATCTTCAACTAGCTGTCCATTTTTATAAACGGAATTAATTTTCAAAGTGGCCAAATCATCCAAGACAATTAAATCAGCCACCCGACCGGGAGCAATCGCGCCGCGATCCCACAAACTCATACGCCGCGCGGGAGTATAAGTCGCCATATAAATAGCCATTTCGGGACTCAAGCCGTAACTCATCGCTTGCGCGACAATCTTATTCAAATGACCATAACGTAAATCATCAGCCATGACATCATCCGTAACAAAACAAACATGTTCATACAACTGATGGTCAATCACTGTTTGAATAATCTCGGGCGTTAACGACTTCGCCTGAATTTCCACAAACATGCCGTTTTCAATCCGCTGCAGCATCCCTTCGGGTGTTTGCTGAGTATGATCAGAAGTAATGCCGCCATTGATAAAGCGAGCTAAATCTTCATCCAAATATTTGGGACAGTGACCTTCTAAAGGCATGGTGGGCCGTTTTTTACGGCAAACAGCAATTAATTTATTAATTAAAGAATCTGGTTGAGCCACAACTCCTTGAAAGTTCATGACTTCTCCCAAAACAACCACGCGAGGATCATCCAATAATTGACTGGCAGCTTGCTCATCAATCACTCCGCCAGTGGTTTCCATTTGCGTATTCGTTGACGGTACCGACGAAGGAATGGCAAAAAAGATATCAATCAAACTGGGCTGATCCATAAATTCTTTTAAGCCACTCAAACCAGCCACGTTGGCAATTTCATGATCATCAGCCACGACCGTCGTTGTTCCAAATTGGGCTGCTTGCGCACCAAACGCAGTGGGCGTTGTCATTGAACTTTCAATGTGCATATGGGCATCAACCAAACCGGGAATCACAAACTTATCTTTCAAGTCAATTATCGTTTTGGCTTCTGGTTGTTGTTTCGTTACCCAATAAATTTGGCCATCTTTTACAGCAATATTTCGTTTTTGAAACTCTTTTAAGTAAACATTAAATACTTGTGCATTAATAAAAAGTTGATCAACGACTGTCATTTTTCACCAATTCCTTTCAAATTTCAACTGAACCACAATTTGATTATACTCCAAAATAGTGAACTATAACAAATAAATTTTAATTAATAATTCGTGATTAGCGAACTATATCGGCTTATTTCCTAAAATTATTCATATTTATCTTGAGCAAATGTAAAACGCATTGAACGGTACCAGTGGCTTTTTTGAAAGAAAATAAAGTTTAATTTATCAGTTAGTAAACTTATTTTTATGACAGGCCAGCTTTATTATTGCAATTTACGGAGTAATTAAAATCTTATAAAAGTTATTTTTTTCCATTTTCGCATTAGTAACTGCCATTCAGCTAAATTTGTCCCACTTTTACCAATAGTTACTGCCGGATCAAATTTGACTAATTGACCCGTTTGATTATTAATAATAAATTCCACGCTTGCGTTTGCTTTTGTAAGTGATAATTATTGGCTTCCAGTTGATTCATATCTATTTTAACCATCATTTTCCCCATTTTATTGTTATTTAAAAATTAAAAAGCTGAAAATAAAAGCGCTAGCAACTAAGTATAACCTAGAATACTTATTTAAGTTATTTTGTAACTTAAACAAGTAAGCTGCCAGATTTTGTTTTTTGGAACGCAATATGAATTAATTCTGAGCAGAATATTAATATTATATTTCCAGCATAATTAATTTTTATGATAATTTATTAAGATGTACATAAATTTAACATATTGATTAGTTTCAAGCAAAGTAAAATTGCCCCAAAATTATAATTATTAACATTGAGACAACTAAACATTCAATAGACCACTTATAAAATTAAACTAATATCAAAGCTTTCGACTTTAAAAACGCTGTTTTTAGCTAATTACGCTACTATTACTTATGTAAAGAAATGAGGCTGAAAAAGAAGGCGTTTAACAATTGAGCACTAACAAACTGTTGACTTTTGGACCAATACCATAATATTTCCATAAATTGTAAATATCAATTTTATCTTGCTTAGACAATTTAGACATAAAAATAACCTCCGAAGTTGTCCTAACTTCGGGGGTCACATCACACTTTTTTTATTTAGAAAATTATCAATTAAACAAGCTGCCCTCAAACTAATTTAATCTTTATCAATTCGTTCTAGTTTCGTCACACTTTCAACGTGTTTGGTCATTGGAAACATATCAACCGGTGTACTAGTTATTGCTTGGTAATCTGCTCTCAACAAATCAACATCGCGGGCCAAAGTAGCTGGATTACAACTGATATAAACAATTCTTTGTGGCTTTAAAGCCTGAATACTAGCAATTAAACTGGCATCCAAGCCCTTGCGTGGTGGATCCACTAGTAAGACATCAATTTGGCGTTGTCCTTGGGTCCATTTTTGTAAAACTTCTTCTGTTTTACCAACAATAAACTTAGCATTTTCAATTTGGTTAATCGCAGCATTAACCTGAGCATCTTGCACCGCTTGTTTAACAACTTCAATGCCAATAACTTGCTTAGCTTGATCAGCCAAACTTAAGCCAATTGTGCCGATCCCAGAATAAGCATCAACGACTACTTCTTGACCAGTTAAAGCGGCAGCTTCAATCGCTAATTGATACAATTTTTGAGTTTGTTCAGCATTAACTTGGTAAAAAGATTGCGGCGAAATGCGGAATTTTTTGCCTAGGATTTCATCGGTAATATAGCTTTGTCCTGCCACCAACTCGAATTTGGAGCCTAAAATGACATTGGTCTTCTTGGCATTAATATTTAAATACAGTGAAGCAACCTGTTGATTTTGTAAAATCGCCTTACATAATTGTGGTAATTGTTTAATTTTGTCTGACATTACCACTAGAACAACCATCAATTCACCACTAGCTTGCGCTTTACGTACCATGATGTGACGCACTTGTCCGCGATTATGAATTTCATCATAACCTTGAATCTTAAACTCCCGTAATAAATCCCGAATTTGATTAATTTCTGCATCAATGGCTGGATCTTGAATCAAATAATCATCCAAGGGAACCAAATCATGCGAGCGACTCCGGAAAAAGCCAGTTGTTGCTTGACCTTTAATCGTCCGCACGGGAATTTGAGCTTTGTTACGGTAACCTAATGGTTGCTTCGAGCCCACCGTTTTGGCCACGGAAATATCCAAATTGTGCTTAGCAAAATTATTAACCACTTGTTGCCGTTTAAATTCTAATTGCCGTTCATAACGCCAATGTATTAAGGGCGCAATTCCCGTCTGAATATACTTCGGGTCATATTTCGTAATCCGATCAGGTGACGCTTGTAAAATTTTATTGGTTTTCGCAAAACCAAACTTGCGTCCGACTTTCGTCACGATGGCTTCTACTTGCTCATTAGGCAAGGCATTTTCTACAAACAGTGAATAGCCATCAACTTTAGCTACCCCTAAACCTTCATAAGATAAATCCAAAATATCTAAAGTAACAATCTGATTCTTAGTTAAATTAACTTCTGTCATAACTTTTCCTTTACTTAATTTAAATTAAAGCTTGGCACCACTTTGCTTTCTACTCGAATAATAATTTTTAATGGCATTCCCAAGACCAAAAATTTACCACTAACTACGACTAAGAGGCTGGGACAATAAAATTAATGTCGCATTCCGTCGCAAATTAAACGCACATTAATTCTTATTGCTTGCCAAAAGTCAGCAGTTTATGCCTCATAGTACTCAACTGCTAAGAAACTTTTGATCCCAGCCTCTTAACTTAAATTAATTGAAAATTGCCACCAATTTTAGCTACCACCTGATTTAAATGGCGTTTACAAAACCAGAAACAATTATCTAACTAGAACTCAGAACTCAAATTCTAGTTGTTAACCACTTTATCCAGCGCTTAATAACTATTCGTTTAAAGAATTAACTCCTTGAACAAATTGTTCTTCAGCTTGCTTTTCATCTGGAGTTTCAGTATTAATTGATCGATCAGGAATCGCATCAACATCCGCAAACATCTGAATATGGTGGCGTAAAACCTTAATCTCAATCGGCGCATCCCCACCGTATTCACCATCTAAATTAATCATAATCCGTTGGTTGTCATTGGGTTTAACAAACAACTTTTTCGTTTTCGTGTAAATAATTTTGGGATCATCAACATGTTTGCCACCATTTAAAGCTTTAGCAATCAAGACTAACATTTCCGCAATGTTAGCGCCCTTAACAATCAGTAATGAAGCCTTGCCATCACCCAATTCTGAATCTGGAGCAATTTGTTCAAAACCACCGACAGAGTTCGTTAAACCAGACAAGAATAAAGTTACATCACCATCATAAACGCCGTCATCATATTCAATGTGCATATTAATTGGCTTAATGCGGGGCAACATTTCTGCCCCTTTAACCAAATAAGCCAAATAACCTAAAACTGATTTATATTCCGACGGCACTTCATAAGTCAACTCCGAAATCGAACCACCGCCAGCGATATTCATAAAATAATGTTCACCAGCTTGACCAATATCCATGGGTAATAATTGCTTTTTTAAGATCAGCCGTGCTGCTGCCACAGGATCATTCCGTGGTATTTTTAAAGCCCGTGCATAATCATTAGTTGTTCCCCCCGGAATAATCGCCATTAACGGGCGCTTTTTTAGCGGTGCTAACCCATTGACTACTTCGTTTAAAGTACCATCACCACCAGCAGCTACAATTAAGTCAAAGCCCGCTAAAGCTGCCCGGTGCGCTTCATTTTGTGCTGATAAGGGTTTCGGTGTTGTTCTAAAAGCACTAGCTTCATAACCGGCTTCTTCTAAAACATCTAAAATATCAGCGACGCTTTTTAAAATCGTTTCATTACCCGAAGTGGGGTTATAAATCAGTCGTGCTTTCATTCATTATCCTCTTAGCGCTTCTTAATTTCTGCATTTAAAATTTGATTAACCATTTTCGGATTAGCTTTACCACGAGTTTGCTTCATGATTTGCCCCACTAAAAAGCCAATGGCACGATCTTTACCATTTTTAAAGTCAATGATGGATTGTTCATTATCATCTAAAATTTGGTTAATAATCGGTGTCAAGACTGCTGGATCAGATTGTTGCACCATTCCTTTTTCTTCAACCCAACTCTTAGGTTCTGTGCCATTAGTGATGGTTTCAGCAAAAACTTTTTTCGCAATTTTTGAAGAAATAGTCCCATCTTTAACTAGATTAATCATCGTAGCTAAATTTTGTGGCGTTAGCTTCGTCTGTGGTAAATCAAGATCATTTTCATTCAAATAAGCATTCACATTAACCATTAACCAGTTGGAAACTTGTTTAGCATCAGCCCCTAGAGCCACCGTTTGATCAAAGAAATCGGACATTTCTTTAGTATCCGTTAACACGCCGGCATCATATTCGGGAATTCCTAATTCTTTAATATAACGTTGCCGTCTTTTATCTGGCATTTCGGGAATTTGTTGTTTAATTTGGTCAATCCACTCACTCGTAATGTGGTAATCAGGTAAATCCGGTTCGGGGAAGTAGCGGTAATCATCCGCACCTTCTTTAACCCGCATCAAAATTGTGGAAGCCGTTGGTTCATCATAGCGTCGCGTTTCTTGGGCAATTGTTCCACCAGCCATTAAAATTTCGGACTGGCGTTTGGTTTCAAAAGCTAAACCATTTAACACATGACGAAAAGAATTTAAGTTTTTTAATTCGACTTTTTGACCTAATTTATCGGAACCAATAGGCCGAAGGGAAATATTCGTATCAACCCGCATGGAACCTTCTTCCATCTTCACATCAGAAGCCCCAGTAAATTGCACAATTTGGCGTAATTTTTCCAAATAAGCATAAGCTTCTTCTGGTGAGGCAATATCAGGTTTGGAAACAATTTCAATTAACGGTGTACCCTGTCGGTTTAAATCAACGTAAGAATAACCGTTGTCCGCATGCGTATTTTTACCAGCATCCTCTTCAACGTGCATTTCTTCAATACCGATCTTCTTAGTTTGACCATTAACTTCAATTTCAATCCAGCCATCATGAGCTAATGGCTTTTCTTTTTGTGTAATTTGATATGCTTTAGGATTATCAGGATAAAAATAATTTTTCCGATCGAAGTGCGTATGGTGTTCAACTTCGGCATTTAATGCCAAGGCAACCATCACACCCAACCGATAAGCATTTTGATTCACAGTCGGTAACGTCCCTGGCATCCCAAAATCAATCACATTCGTCATTGTATTGGGACTAGCACCGTAAGAAACTGGAGCGGGACTAAACATCTTGGATTTAGTTTTTAATTCAACATGGACTTCCAAACCAATTGTCGTTTCAAAATTCATTAATTATTGCCTCCCAACTGTGGCCGTTGCTGTAAAAATTGTGTTTCATCTTCCAAAACTTGTGCAGCATTAAAAATTGTTTGTTCAGCAAAAGGTTTGGCAATCATTTGTAAACCAACGGGCATACCGTCAGCTAAGCCAACTGGTACAGAAGCAGCTGGTAACCCTGCTAAGTTAGCCGGAATGGTCAAAATATCATTCATATACATGACCACTGGGTCTTCAATCCGACTGCCAAGATCAAAGGCTGTCGTCGGGGCTGTTGGTCCAACAATCAAATCGTAATCTTCAAAAACTTTATTAAAATCATCAATAATTAAGGTCCGGACTTGTGCTGCTTTATTGAAATAAGCATCATAATAACCCGCCGACAACGCAAAACTACCTAACATAATCCGGCGTTTAACTTCATCACCAAAGCCTTCGCTGCGCGATTTAACATAAACGTCTTCCAAATTATGCACATCTTGTGCTCGAAAACCATAGCGAATCCCATCATAACGTTGCAAGTTAGAAGAAGCTTCACTGGAAGCAATAATATAATAAACTTGCACGGCATATTGGGCATGCGGTAATTGGACAGTATCAACTGTCGCACCATTTTGTTGCAGAATTTGAATTCCTCGTTCTACTTGTGCCTTAACTTGTTCGTCAACACCATTGCCCATAAATTCTTCAGGAACTGCAACCTTTAAGCCCCGTACATCGGCTTTAATTTGCCAATCGGGCACGGCTTTTTGTGAACTAGTATTATCATGATGGTCATAGCCACTAATGGATTGTAAAATTTGGGCTGAATCAGCTACATGGCGTGATAAGACGCCAACTTGATCTAAACTAGAACTAAAAGCAATGACGCCCCAACGAGAAACCCGGCCATAAGTCGGCTTAATGCCAAACACCCCGTTAAAAGAAGCCGGTTGACGCACGGAACCACCAGTATCAGTTCCTAAAGCGGCTAACACTTGTCCAGAAGCTACGGCCGCTGCCGAACCACCAGAAGAACCGCCCGGAACTTTATTGGTGTTCCACGGATTTTTAACTTTGCCAAAATGTGAGGTTTCACTCGAAGAACCCATGGCAAATTCATCCATATTAGTTTTACCAACGTTAATCAAACCAGCTGCTTGAGCCTTTTTTGTAACGGTGGCATCATAAACAGGCACAAAATTATGCAAAATTTTGCTGGCAGCTGTCGTCTTAATTCCCTTAGTCAAGATATTATCCTTAATAGCTAGCGGAATACCCTTTAAAACTTCATCTTCTAAAACTGTTACTGGCTGTTGCTCACCGGCCGCCTCATTGACCGTGATAAAAGCATTTAATTGTGGATTTAAAGCTTTAATCTTAGCTAAAGTTTCCTTGGTTAATTCTTGACTACTAATTTGTTTAGTCGCTAATTTTTGATGGAGCGATGCAATTGTTTCATCAAAATAATTCACGTTACTTGTCCCCCTGCTTTAACATTGACGGTACTTTAATAAAGCCACTTTCTTGTTCTGGAACATTTTTTAAGAGAACCTCTCGTCCTGGACCAGCTTGTGGTTCATCCATGCGAAAAGTACTTTCTTGCCGTGCAATATGAGTTGTTGGCTGGACACCAGTCGTATCAACTTGACTTAATTCATCTTCCATCCGAATAATATCATCCAATTGAACTGTAAAATGTTCTAAACTAGCATCATCAAACTCTAGTTTAGACAAGCCGGCTACATGCCGAACCAATTCCTTATCAAGCATTAAATCATCCTCCTTATGATGTCAATCAAATTGTCCTGTATTTAGTTAAAAATTTGATTCTTATTAGCAGTTAAAGTTGACGCCAATTAGCTTCTTTACGCTGAACCAAAACCCTAATAAGAAGTTAAAACATGACTACTAAACTGCTTACTATTATAATCTTTTGTTATCAAAGACTGCAAATCCTGAACGGTCTGAATCTTAATTTCTAAAGCTGGTTGTTGTGGTAGATACTTGTTGGCCGAATCTTGAACAAATTGCGTAAAACTATTAATTTGGGCTACGCCATAAAATTGCGTCGTAATCGTGATATCCAAGCCATGTAAACTACCATCTTGATAATGCGCTTGAGCAGTCACACCGCTTAAATTAGGAAAGTAATTTTGAATATGATTTTTAAAATTCGAAAAACTATCAGCATCACTACTATTAATTGGCGTTTCATTATTAACTACGGGCCAAACTTGATTTTCCTGCTTTATATCTTTCCAATTAGTAACTTGATTTTGTTTAGCTTGGCTCACACCATAACCAAAAAATGTTCCGCCAACCAGTGAATCATTAATATTTTGTCGATATAAACCAACCATAATGGGCACATTTTTCAGACTAGCTTTTTTTCGTAAGCGCGTCACAATTTCGTCGGCGATTTTCTTAGCTTGTTGTAAACGTTGTTCCGGCGAGATTTTCGTTTCAAATTGGGCACCGTAGCGCTCCTTGGTATAATAATCAACATCGTTCATGGCTAAACCAATACTGATACCACTTAAAGTATAACTTTTATCATTTTGCGTATAAAAATCTTGTTCCAATAACTGTTGTAAATAAATCGGATTGCGTTTATCGGGATCCGTTGCACCATTGTCCTCTGGATTTAAACCTGCAGGATTTTTGGCTGATTTCCGATCAAGCCATGATTGAGCCGTTTTAGCAGAAATAATTTTTCCTTCTTGAAATGAATACCGATCGGTAGAAAATTCTTTTTGCGAGATTTCTAGTAAACCACTTTCAAAAGCTGTGGAATTACTGGAATTATCACTATCACTGTCGGCAGTCAAACCGCTGATCGGGCTGGTATGATACTTACCATTTTGTAATAACGTACTGTATTGTCCTGTTTTGGAAGCCCCAGTCGTCATTACCTTGCTGCCTTTCTCGTTATTATGTGTTGACAATGAGGAATTATTTAAGTTACCACAACCAGCCACTAAAAACACGGTCATTAACGTCATCACGAGTCCAGAAATTTTGTTACTTGTCATGGTTACACTTCCTTAAGTTGTTGTTGTAATTGCTCTTCATCCCAAATCAGAACTCCTAATTGGCGCGCTTTAGTTAATTTACTACCTGCTTTTTCACCAGCAATCAACAAATCTGTTTTTTTCGAAACTGATCCAGTCACCTTAGCGCCCAAATGTTCTAATTGAGACGTCAACTCTGGGCGGGTATAATGCTGCAGTGAACCAGTCAAAACAACTGTTTTACCATTGAAAGCATTATCGGTAGTTTCTAAATTGACACCTTGATAAGTCAAATTCACTTGGAGTTGTTCTAATTCAGCCATCAATTGTTGCACTTTAGGATTAGCAAAATAGACGGTCACACTGTCGGCAATAATTTCTCCTAGCGTATTAATTTGGGCAATTTGCTCTTTAGAAGCTTGCATTAATTGCGTCATGGTTTTAAATTCTTGCGCTAATAACAACGCAGCTTTCGCACCAACATGGTGAATCCCTAAGCCATAAAGTAAGCGTTCCAAAGAGTTAGTTTTAGACTGGTTAATTGCCGTCAATAAATTAGTGATTGATTTTTCTTTAAAACCGGGTAATTGGGCTAAATCGGCTGCCGTTAACCGATACAAATCCGCCACATCATGAACCAACTCTTGCTGCCAGAGTTGTTGCACAATTCGAGGACCTAAACCGGTAATATCCATCGCATTGCGTGAAGCAAAATGGGCCAAGCCTTCTTTAACTTGAGCGGGACACATCGGATTAATACATCTTAGTGCCACTTCCTCTTCTAAATGAACTAAGCGGGCTTGACAAGAGGGACAATGGGTCGGAATAACATATGGTTGACTGTCAACTGGTCTTTTTTCTAAAACCACGCGGGAAACTTCAGGAATAATATCGCCGGCTTTATGCAACAAAACCGTGTCGTGCAGACGAATATCTTTTTCCGCAATTAAATCAGGATTGTGTAAAGTGGCACGAGCAACGGTTGTTCCAGCTAATTTAACGGGATCCATCACCGCCGTTGGTGTCACCACTCCCGTTCGTCCTACCGTCCAAACGATTTCTTGAATCGTTGTTTGAGCTTCTTCCGGTGGAAATTTATAGGCAATTTCCCAGCGTGGTACTTTAACGGTATTCCCTAACTTAGCTTGGACAGCTAAGTCATTAACCTTTAAAACCACGCCATCAATGCCATAGGGCAAGTCATTACGTAAATCCTGATACTTAGCTATAAAGTCTTTGACCCCCGCTAAATCGTGACTAACAAAATGATCGGGATTAGTCGTAAAACCTAAATTTTGCATTGTTTCTAACGCCTGACTTTGCGTTGTAACCTGTAGTTCACGTGGTTGCATCAAAGTATAAATAAACGTACTTAACTGGCGTTTTTGCGTAATTTTAGCATCTAATTGCCGTAAACTACCAGCCGCCGCATTGCGGGGATTGGCAAAAACACTAGTCGCTTCTTGTTCACGTTTTTGATTTAATTTTTGAAAAGCTAATTTGGACATATAACACTCGCCCCGAACTTCAATCGTCAAAGGTTCGGCTAAAGTTTCTGGAATATCGGCAATCGTTTTGACATTCGTCGTAACATCCTCACCAACTTGTCCATCTCCGCGTGTTGAACCTTGAACGAGCTGACCTTTTTCATAACGTAACGATAAAGCTAACCCATCAATTTTTAATTCGACACAATAATCTACCGGATGCCCAACGGCACTTTTAACGCGTTGATTAAAAGCCTCTAGTTCACTAAAAGAAAACACATCACCCATAGATAACATTGGTAAATCATGTTGTACTTTAGAGAATTCTGGTAAGACAGCACCACCGACTAATTGACTAGGAGAATCTGCGGTCACTAATTGTGGAAACTGTTGTTCTAACTTGAGTAATTGCTCGTATTGTTGATCATAAACATGATCTTCAACTACTGGCGCATCTTTTGTGTAATAAGCAGTTCGTTCCCGATTTAGTTTAGCCCGTAATTCAGTTAGTTTGGCTGCTGCTGCTTGTTCATCCATTAGTTTCTCCTTACTCAACTTTTTTAATCGGTGCAAACTCAGCTAATAAACGTTTAATACCTGTTGGCTGTTCAAAGGCGATGTCTAATTCGGCACTCTCGCCTTGACCATTGATCTTCACAATCGTTCCGATACCCCAAGCTTGATGTTTAACTTGCTGACCAATTTGCCAATTAACTTTACCAGCATCACTTTGATTAGCTACACTAGGAGCTTGTGGTTTTTGTTGAGGTTTACGCGGCCGACGAATGGAGCGTTGGCGATCAAAAGGTAGTTGCGTTGGTGCTTGATGGGGTTGCACATTTTTTTGTTCCAACAAATCGTCTGAAATTTCATCGACAAAACGGGACTGCGGATTACTTTGCGTCCGTCCATATAACATACGTGACCAAGCACTAGTTAAATATAACCGTTCTTGTGCCCGAGTAATCCCCACGTAAGCCAAGCGGCGTTCTTCTTCTAATTGGTTTTCATCAGTCAAGGAACGACTTAAAGGAAAAATTCCTTCTTCCATTCCGACTAAGAAAACAACGGGAAACTCTAAGCCTTTGGCCGCATGTAACGTCAACAACGTTATTTGATTTTCCTCGTCATCCTCACTATCTTCACTGCTAACCAAAGCTAAATCGGCCAAAAAGTCGACTAAGAAATCTGCTTCTGGTTCCTCAGGTTCATAGGTGCGATCAAAATCTTGCGTGACCGTCAATAATTCTTGAATGTTCTCTAAACGAGTTTGTGCCGCTAAAGAATCTTGGCGTTCTAGGCTGGCGACATAACCACTTTTTTCTAAAACTGCTTGCAATAATTGCGTCATATTAGCATTTGCCTGTGTTTTTTGCAAATCATTAATCATTTGTGCAAACTCTTGAAGATTACTTTTAACTTTACTGGTTAAGCCCGTAATTGTGTCTGCATTAAAAGCTGCTTCCAATAAGCTAAGCTGTTCTTGATCGGCTACTTGTTGCAATTTAGCAATGGATCCTTGACCAATGCCGCGTTTAGGTTCATTAATTACTCGTTGAAAACTTAGCGAATCTTTTGGATTAGCAACTAGCTGTAAATAAGCCAAAACGTCCCGAATTTCTTTACGATCATAAAATTTATGACCGCCAATAATTTTATAAGGTAAATTGGCTTTTAACAATCGATCTTCTAAAATTCGCGATTGCGCATTCGTTCGATATAAAATAGCAATCTGTTTTAGTTGATAATTTTTTTTATGTGTCAATTCATTAATTTGATCAACAACATATAAAGCCTCATCTTGTTCTGAGCCAGCACGATAATAAGAAATTTTTTCTCCCTGCGGATTATCAGTCCACAATTCTTTCGGTTTCCGATTACTATTATTAGCAATCACTTCATTGGCCGCCTGTAAAATCGTTTTGGTGGACCGATAATTTTGTTCCAGTAAAATCGTCTGGGCTTTCGGATAATCTTGCTCAAAGTTTAAAATATTATCCAAATTAGCCCCACGCCAACCATAGATACTCTGATCACCATCACCAACTACACACAAATTTTGATACTTAGCCGCTAACAAATTGACTAACCGATACTGTGCATCATTAGTATCCTGATATTCATCAACGTGAATATATTGAAATTTGTCTTGATATTTTTGTAAAACATCATTATTTTGTTCAAATAAAATTGTCGTTTGCATGATCAAATCGTCAAAATCCAGACTTTGATTTTCCTGCAAACGTTTTTGGTACCGTTCATAAACTTGAGCGGTTACTTGTTCAAAAGGATTATTAGCCTGCTGAGAATAGGCTTTAGCTGTCAATAATTCATTTTTAGCACTACTGATTAAACTTAAAATTGCTCGCGGATCATATTTTTTAGGATCCAAATTTAACTGTTTTAAGATTTGCTTAACTAAAGTCAGTTGTTCCGAAGAGCCTGTAATGGTAAAAGCTCGACTGTAGCCAATTGCTTCCGCTTCACGTCGCAAAATCCGCACACACATTGAATGAAAAGTTGAAACCCAAACTTCCTGTCCTTGTTCACCTAACAACTGTTTAACACGGTCTTGCATTTCACGAGCAGCTTTATTAGTAAACGTAATGGCTAAAATATGCCATGGTAAAATATGCTGTTCTTCAATTAAATAGGCAATTCGATGCGTCAAAACCCGCGTTTTACCACTACCAGCTCCAGCCAAAACCAATAAAGGACCAGTGGTCGTTGTTGTTGCTTGTCTCTGTTTATCATTTAGTCCTTGTAAAATAGCTGCTTCTGACATTAAATAGATTCTTCCTTTTCTTCTATAAATTACATTTTTAATTATAGCAAACTCTTACAGACAATCCAGCATCGCGAAAAGAAAAGAGGATCGGATCCCCTCCTAGTCAATGATCGTAACGTCAACGACCATTAATTTAGGTATCCCAACCTCTTTAATAATTAAAGTTGTAAGAATTATTCAATTCCCACGCGAGCAAAAATTTCGTCAATATGTTTTAAATGCCAGTGATAGTCAAAGGCTGCATCTAAATCAGCTTGACTTAAGTGCTGCATAATTTGGTCATCAGCTTCCAACAAGGGGCGAAAGTCAACCTGTTGCTCCCAGACCTGAGCGGTTTTGGGCTGAACCAAATCGTAAGCTTGTTCTCGACTTAAACCGGAATCAATTAATTTTAACATCACCCGCTGTGAATAAATCAAACCATGCGTAACATTTAAATCGGCTAACATTTTATCTTCAAAAACAGTCAGGTTGTCCAAAATATTAGTAAACCGATGTAACATGTAATCCAAAATTTCGGTGGCATCGGGTAAAATAATGCGCTCGGCTGAACTGTGAGAAATATCCCGTTCATGCCAGAGCTCAATATTCTCTAGTGCTGTAAAAACCTGCCCTTTGATAACCCGTGATAAACCAGTAATATTCTCAGAACCAATCGGATTACGCTTATGTGGCATGGCTGAAGATCCCTTTTGACCAGCTGCAAAATGTTCTTCAACTTCTCGTACTTCGGTGCGCTGTAGATGGCGAATTTCTAGGGCAAACCGTTCTAAAGCTGAAGCAATCAAAGCTAAAGTCATAATATATTCAGCATGTAAATCTCGTGGTAAAACCTGAGTTGAAATTTCTTGAGCCGTCAAGCCTAACTGGGCACAAACCATTTGTTCAACTTCTGGTGGAACATTAGCAAAAGTGCCGACAGCCCCACTAATTTTGCCGGCTTGGACGCCCTGGGCAGCATGATCAAAACGGTCTAAATCGCGTTTCAATTCTGAATACCAATTAGCTAAAATTAGCCCGAAAGTTGTCGGTTCCGCGTGCACACCATGTGTTCGCCCCATCATAACAGTGGTTTTATACTGGCGCGCTTTACGAGCTACTACAGCCAGCAAAGCCGTTAAATCTTGGCGTAAAATAGCGTTCGCCTGCTTAAGTAGATAACCATAAGCCGTATCGACCACGTCAGTCGAGGTGACTCCAAAGTGAATCCACTTTTTTTCTGGTCCCAAACTTTGTGAAACAGTTCTTGTAAAAGCTACAACATCATGTTTCGTGATTTTTTCCATGGTCAAAATATCATCAACATTAAACTTAGCTTTTTGCTTAATTGCAGCTAAGTCAGCATCAGGAATTTTTCCTAATTTGTTCCAAGCAGCATCAACTGCAATTTCCACATCTAGCCAAGCTTGATATTTGTTTTGATCACTCCAGATTTGAGCCATTTCTGGCCGCTGATAACGTTTTATGACCATAAGTAATCTCCTTCAATTTTTATTTAAACCTTTTAAAATTAAACTTAAATTTGCCACAATCCTGTAGCATTGACGTAATTAATTAATTGTTGCTCCGTTTGGGCAAAAATTGTAAGCGCCCCAATTTCCTCATTATCATTGTTTAAGTTAGCATTAACTTTCGAATTAAAATGTAATTGCCACTGTGGATGTTGTTGAATCAAATCCAGAGCAATATTTAAATGTTCTGCTGTCACTAATAACTCACAACCGTTAATCAAGGGTTTTAACTGAGGTAACGGCCAATTGCATAAGCTGCGGAGCATTAATTCTTCTTGATTACTTTGGGTAACAGCAGCAAAAATTTGAGCCGAAAAAACGGTACCTGGATATAAACGTTCTACATATAACATCCCACTATTAGTCGTACACAGTTTAATTGCAAATAAGCCTTGGTAGTGTAGTTGTTGCCCAATTGTTTGAGCAATATCTTGCACTTCTTTCACTAAAGTCGTGTTGTTATTGGCTGTAATTAACGCCGTTTTTAAACCTTGGGGACGCGTAACTTTGATTAAAGGATACGTTCTAATTTGTTCAGCTGCATCTTTGGTCACCATCGCAAAAAGTTCTTGGTGAATATCAACTAAGGACTCTAAAATAAATGAACCTTGCGGTAATTGATATTGGTCAATTTGCTTTTGATCATAAAAAATTTCTCGAAATCCCGGATAAACAGCGCGCTGAATTGGTTTTAAAATACAAGGAAAGCCAATCTCAGAAACGGCTTTTTGTAGATCCGCTTTATTAACCACCGTTACATAAGGAGTGATATTAAGATTATGCTCATTTAAAAAACAACGTTCTAGATAGCGATCTTGCATTAAATCTAAGATTTCTGTTCCCTGGACTAGTTTCTCTGGTTGCTTTAACTGTTGCAGATCAGGTAATTCAATATTGGCATTGTTATAGATTACCAACTCAACTTGCGCAAACAAATCATTCAAATTGTCTAAATTATGATAATCACCAACTAGTAATTCACCAGAAAAATTTTGCCATAATTGTGGTTGATTGGTTAAAACTACCACTTTAAAGCCCATGAGATGAGCTTGGTGAGCCAAGCTATAATCACTAATACCGCCATGAATAATCCCAATTGGGATCTGGGGTTTCATAAATTTCATACTTAAATCTGCCTCATTCTTCTGCAAAAATTACCTCTCCATCTTGAAATCCACTAATTCTCGCTAAGGATAAAATCGGAATTTGTTGCTGTTCAATCAATTGCCGTCCCTTTTGAAAGGTTTTTTCAATCACGATGCCAATGCCTTCTAGTTGAGCTCCCGCCTGTTGAATAATATCCGTTAAACCCGAAACCGCCTGTCCGTTAGCCAAAAAGTCATCGACAATCAAGACCCGATCTTGTGCGGTTAAAAAGTTTTTGGCAATACTAATTTTATTAGTTTCCTTTTTAGTAAAGGAATAAACATCAGCCACGTATAAATCTTGACTCATTGTAATTGAACGATGCTTGCGGGCAAAAACTACTGGTTTCTGAAATTCCAAGCCTGTTAACACCGCTGGAGCAATTCCCGAGGATTCCACCGTCAAAATTTTGGTAATCGGTTGTTCTTTAAAATATTGATAAAAAGCTTGACCAATTTTTTGCATTAACAGTGGGTCTACTTGATGATTTAAAAAACTATCAACTTTCAAAACATCTTTTCCCAAAACGCGACCGTCGCTTTTTATCCGTGCTTTTAGTTCATCCACAATATTTCCTCCTTAACTTTTATTTTAAGCCTACCATTATCTACTTTACTTTTTATCATATTGACTTAAATTATAAGTTTGAATAATCTGAATTAATTTTTTAGCATAGTCAGGATCCGTGGCATAACCGGCCGTTTGCAAACTATGCGCCGCTTCCAGATAATTATCAGCCGTTAAAACCTGTTGATACTGCTGCTTATTCCACGTTGTTCCGTTAGCAATTAAGGCATCATGATCAGCAATTGATTCTTCAAAACTTTGATATACTCGAAACCGGGCTGTGACTGTCTGCCATTGGCCATTTTGGTACTCCTGGGTTTGTAATTCTTGCGACTGATGAGGATTATCATCTTTGACCCCAAACAAATTATAATAATCTGCAGCCAAACCACTTTTGCCCCAGTTACTCTCTAAAATTGCCTGTGCTAAAGTGATACTCGGCAAAACATGGTATTGGTGACCATATTTAATGGCTGCTGGTGCCAACTCATTAATGAAATGCTGTTTTTTTTGAAATTGATTTTGAACTTGAATATTTGGTTGTGATTCTACCACATTTTGGCGCCAATGATTAATCGCCACGACTGCCACTACAAAGCCCAAGCTTAAAATTATTATTGCCATCAAACCATTAATATTATTACTTTTTTGATAAATTCGTCGCCGTCTTTTTGCCACATTTTTTCCCCGATTATTTCTAAGACAATTTTACCATAATCTCTCAAAAGTTTTTATGTAAAAAAAAACCAGCCCACTGGCTGGTCAGAACTAAAATTAAAATCTTAGTCTTTATTAACGTTAACTGCTTGTGGTCCACGATCACTTTCTTCGATATCGAAAGTTACTGATTGACCTTCTTCAAGAGTCTTATAGCCTTCACCGTTGATAGCGGAGAAATGTACGAATACATCACTACCATCTTCACGAGTAATAAAACCATAACCTTTTTCAGCGTTAAACCATTTTACTGTTCCATGTTCCATGTGAACATCCTCCTCAAAACACTTTTTGCATTTCTTTGTGGCCGATATGGAAGTTAGTTACACATGAACCATCGAACCATAACCATTCAAAAACACGTCTTTATCTTAACATGCTCACTCAAGATAATCAATCAAGTTTTAATAAATTTATTAAATTTATTTTAATTAATTATCAATAAACAAGTCAGCCTTAAAATCACGTTACTTTTAAAATAGTGATGAAAAAATCATAGTCCATCAAACTACAATTTTTGCCATCAGACCTCAAAATGAACAGATTATCTGTCCCAAAATGCGGGTAAGAAGACTCGAACTTCCACGGAGATAATTCTCCACAAGATCCTTAGTCTTGCGCGTCTGCCAATTCCGCCATGCCCGCAAATAACACTTATTCATGATAATATGATTGAACAAATTTTGCAAGACTTGTTGCAAATTAATTCATACGTTGCAGACATTTAGCAATTTTTTCGGTTGCTTGATCTTGATCCTGCTCCGATTGATTAAACTGCTCGTGATCAACAGTGCGGTCATCTTTCATACTTTCAATCATTGCCTGACAAGCTTTGACATAGTCTTGATATGCACTAACTAACGTTAAATGAATCCCCATTAATCTAGCAGGAGCTCTTAATGCAGCTAATTTTTGTGTTAACTGAGCGTATTCATCAGTTCCCCGTTGAAAAGCGCCTTGAATTTCCAAATAGTGGGCTGATTGCATCTGTGTTAATTCATCATTTTTTAAAGCTGTTTTGATTTCCTGAAATTTAGGATTTAGTTCACCTTGAATTTCTTGTGTACGTTGCAAAACGTCATTCAAAGTCTGCGCATACTTAATTGCGCGCTGTTGTGCTTTATTAACCATTAATTATTTCCTTCTTTAATTAAAATCTAATTTACATTCTTAAAACTTGTTGTCAAACAAGCTTAAAATTGATCAAACACCGTATATGGTAATTGCCGTTTATGCGTCGTTTTTACATACCAGGATTCAATTTTTTGAGCCGCAGCTTCATCAATCTCATGTCCCTCTAAATAGTCATCAATTTCTTGATAAGTAACACCTAATGCCACCTCATCAGCTAATCCTGGCCGACCATCTTCTAAATCAGCAGTTGGCGTCTTTAAATAAAGTGCTTGGGGTGCTTGTAAATACTTTAATAATTGGCGACCTTGGCGTTTATCCAAGCGAAATAGCGGCGTGACATCGGCGGCACCATCACCATATTTAGTATAAAAACCAGTGATATTTTCAGCAGCATGATCAGTTCCTACCACAATGCCATTGGTATTTCCTGCAATCGCATATTGAACAACCATTCTTTGCCGCGCTTTGATGTTACCCTTATTAAAATCACTAATTTGCAGACCATTAGTCGCAATACTTTTAACCACTGCATCAACCGCTGGTTTGATATCGACACGATAAGTTTGATCAGGTTGAATAAATTCTAAAGCTGCCAAAGCATCAGACTCATCAGCTTGTTGCCCGTATGGTAAACGCACTGCAATAAATTGATAACTCTGATCAGCCAGTTCTTGACGTAATTGAGACACTGCTAATTGAGCTAGACGTCCAGTTAAAGTGGAATCCTGTCCCCCAGAAATTCCTAAAACTAAAGTTTTAACATGATTTTTTTGTAAAAAAGTTTTTAAAAAGTTCACACTTCGCTGAATTTCCTTTTCCGGATCAATTTGCGGTGCAACTTTCTCATAGGCAATAATTTCTTTTTGTAATGGTCGCAACAATCTAACCTCGCTTTTAAAATAATTCTACTTTAACACATTCTGATAAATTTGGCTGACAGTCTGAGCTAAACGCTCATTAGAAAAATGTGTGGAACAATACTGGTAATTGTTCTGTCCCATCAACCGTAATTCATCCTTTTGCCAAAAAGTATAGGCTTGTAAAATTGCTTGTTTTAAGTCGTCAAAATCATTCATCGCAACAATCCAGCCCGCGTCTGGTTGCACTGCTTCAGCATCGGAACCAACATCACTAGCCACCACGGGTAGCGCATTATTGGCTGCTTCTAATAAAACAAGTGGAAAACCCTCTGAAGTTGAAGGTAAAACAAATAAATCAGCATTTTGATAATATTGTTCTGTTTGTTCTGTAAAACCCACAAACTCGACTTTATCTTGAATTTTTAATTTTTGCGCTAATTGTTTTAATTGTGTTTCTGACACCCCCTCACCAACTAATTGTAAGCGATAGTCAAAATCCAAATCTGCTAAAACTTTTAATAATAGTTGCTGATTTTTAACGGGCACTAACCGTGCCACATTAAGTAATGTAAAAACTTCTTGCCGTGTTGTTTTAGGGGGCTCAGGCTGAAAATACATGGTATTAAACACCGAATGAATTTTAGTTGGCTTAATCTCCAATTCTTTTAAAATTGCTTCAAATTTAGAGGTAACTGGCATGATCAAATCGGCTTTTTTTAAGGCACGAATATTTAAGGAAGTCATTAACTTTCCTTTGAGATTATCGGGAAAGTCAACATATGGATCACTATGCAAAGTTATCACCCATTTAGCATGAATATGCTTATGAATCAAACTCATTAAAAAGTTAGCTCGTGGTCCATGGGTATTCACAACATCAATTTGATTATCATTAATAAATTTTTTTAAACGACCCAAAATTCGTAAATCCAATTGACCATTTTGATTCATAATTGTCGTTGGAATTTGAGCCTTACTTGCTAGATCAGAAACTGGGCCTCGTTCCAAAACTAATAATTGTGAATTAATATCCAGCTCATTTAAACCACGTACTAAATTGATAATGATAGTTCGCCCACCACCATTTTCATTTCCAGCGTTGACATGTAAAGTTTTCATAATTAAATCCTCACAATAAATTGTTAAAATTTAGCAGTTATCGTAAACTAAGGTTATCAAAAAAGGAGTTTTTCAACAGTGCTAAAAAAAATAACTATTCTAGATTTACCTTTTATTAATACCACCAATCAGGCTTTCATCAAACTGCTTCAAGAACGTTTAAAGAATCATCAAAACACTTTTATCGTTACTGCTAATCCCGAAATTGCAGTCTATGCGTATGATCATCCACAATATCGAAAAATTATTAAGACTGCTGATTATATTACACCAGATGGAATTGGAATTATTAAGGCTGGTAATTTAATTAATCAGCCCTTAACAGAAAGAATTACTGGTTTTGATACACTTACTAGTTTACTAGAAATTGCAAATATGTGTAGCCTAAAAGTGTATTTGTTAGGTGCTAAACCCGAAATAATCACTCAAACTGTCCAAAATGTTCAGCAAAAATATCCGCATTTAACAATTGTCGGTAGTCATGATGGTTATTTTCAAGATGCAGCACCTATTGCCCAGAAAATTAAGCAAACCCAGCCCGACATTGTTGCAGTTGCCTTAGGTTTTCCAAAACAAGAAGAGTTTATCCACCATTACCGCCAATTAAGTCCCGCGGTCTGGATTGGCGTTGGCGGCAGTTTTGATGTTTTATCCGGCAGTGTTAAGCGGGCACCCAAATTTATCCAAAACTGGCATTTAGAATGGCTTTATCGCTTATTAAGTCATCCTAGTCGTTTCAAACGTTTCATGGCTTTACCCCG
This sequence comes from Bombilactobacillus sp. ESL1202, assembly GCF_058107125.1. Classification (NCBI taxonomy): domain Bacteria; kingdom Bacillati; phylum Bacillota; class Bacilli; order Lactobacillales; family Lactobacillaceae; genus Bombilactobacillus; species Bombilactobacillus sp. ESL1202. Next base: position 618,557 of record NZ_CM176590.1, read on the forward strand.
TTTTTTAAAATTAGTCAAACAAAATCACTAACTACAATAAGCCGTTAAAAAAGTGACCCCAAAAATTTGTCAGACTGCAACAATAAAATTAATGATCGCATTTTATTTCAATCAAACGAACATTAATTTCTAAAAGTCAACAGTTTGTGCCTAATGATCTTAAATCTGCCAATATTAATTTTAACCTGCAGCTTTACAACCATTAGCGTTCAACTGCTTAGCGACTTTTGTCTCAGCCGCGGCATTTTTTCGGTCACTTTTTTCTTTTAATACTTGATTAATAAATCAAGGCAACGTGATTTGTCTAATACTGCGAGCTAAATGTTGCGGTCGTGGGCTGCGTAAAGCAAACAACAAATAAGCCGTGACCCAACCAAAATACAAACTAACACCAGGAGCAGTTAAAACGTGGCCTGACAATATTGACATAAAAATTCCTAAACCAAAAGCGACAAAGTACAACAAATTTTGTTGGACTTTAGCCTGCAAAAAGTTGCGGAAAAATTCAAATAATAAATAAATCGTAATAACTAGCAGTGGCAACATTGTAATTAAAAACCCAATTAAACCAAATTCAAAATAAAAATCTAACCAATCCATCTCGACGGTGCGCGGACGTTTATGATAATTGCCCCCGTAGCCCATGCCAAATAACTTTTGCCCCAAAGGAGCTTTCTTATACTGATAACTGTTCAAGCGATAATAATTAGTTCGGCCACTTAATAATTTAGCTAATAATGGATTACTTAATTCTTTATTTTGCATCAAAAAACGTTCATAGTGATCCATCCGGTGTTTTTTCTTTTTACTAGATAAAATTTTTTCTTTGTTCTTTTGGTTTTCCCGAATAATTCGATTTTGAATGGCACTATTGTTATGAACTGGTGAATGCGGATAAATCGCCATGACCCCACCAAACAACATTACAATTAAAATTGTACTAATCAAATTGGCTAGCCGATATTTTTTCGAAATAAAAGTTTTGATCAATTGAAAAACCGCGGCTACGATTAAAGCCAGCAACATGCCATAAAAACAACTTTTAGTTCCAATTAAAATAATCGAATTAACTGATAAAATTACGCCCACAAAATACCAATAATTATTCTTAATTTGCGCTTTATTAAGAGCATACAACAAAACAATGGGGAAAGTAATCGCCAAAATTGCCCCTAATTCGTTGCCGGCATTAAACCAACCGCTGAGCCCCAATTTTCCCTGAGGATAAGTTTTAAAAGCAGTATTAGTCAAAACTGCTACTAGCATGACAACATTAATCATCATCTGTGCCCAATAAACAAACGCTGGTACTGCCTTAGCTAATTGTTGCCGAGATAAATTTTCAAAAGCATAGTACATTCCAAGAATGATAACCAAATAGTGTAGACTTTTAAAACAGGCCGCTATTTCCGTGAATAAAGAAAAGACAGGCTTATTAAAATAATTAACCCCTAAATTAATCAAAGCTAAAATCAATAAAAGTCCTAAAAACCAAGGCACATAACGATCTATCCAATTATTATGCTGCCTAGCAACTAATAAAATAAACCAAACAATGACTAATAACATAATAGCTCTGACAGCTACGCCAACCGTCAAACTAAAGTTAGGTAACAATTTAATTTGCCAACCTGTAATTACATCCAAAAGTGGTTGGATTAATACATAGAGCATCATATACCAACTAAAATTCTGAACTAGCTTGTTTTTCACAATAATTCTCCATTATCTTTCTAAATAAAATTCAAATCTTTCACCAACATACTGTGAGCGAACATATTCAAAAGGTTGACCGTTATCTAATAAAGTAACCTGCCGCAATCTTAGCACAGGTGCACCGTACTTAACTCGTAAAAGCTCAGACACTTTTTCTGACGCTAACATGGCTGAAACGGTCTGTTGAGCATGACCTAATTTAAATCCTTTTTGTTCCAAGGCATGATATAAAGATTGGGTAATTTGTTGCTGACTTAAATCGCGCACTAAATTCCAAGGCACGGTTGTAATTTCAAAACAAATTGGTATGCCGTCTGCCAAGCGAATGCGTTCCATTCGTAAAACATCAATCTTTTCAGATAACTGTAAATTTTCTTTTTCGCTTAATGTTGGTTCAGCTAAATGATAAGAAACCACCTTACTAGCTGGATGTTTGCCCTGCGAAAGCATAATATCAGTAAAACTAGTGGTTCCAGACATCTTTTCTTGAACTTTTTGACTCGCCACATAAGTTCCTGAACCAACTTTACGTGATAAAATTCCTTCATCTACTAACGTTTGAATGGCTTGCCGTGCTGTCATACGACTAACACTGAATTTTTGCGCTAACCACCGTTCAGAGGGAATTCGCTGGCCCACTTGCCACTTACCTTGCGCAATATCAGATTTCATGCGGTTATGAATTTGAACATAAATCGGAATTTCTGACACAGAAAATACCTCACAAATTTAAAATACCCCAGAATCAAAGTTTCATAGTTATGAAACGGTTAAAATTTAAATATCAAAGAAATTCATCACGTCCTTAAAAAAACGTGATTCTTGGCTCATTTTCAAAAATAAAAAAAGACTGAAACAAACGTTTCAGTCAATTATTGGGTTAGCTGGATTCGAACCAGCGCATAATGGAGTCAAAGTCCATTGCCTTACCACTTGGCTATAACCCAATCAATGGAAGGGAGTGGATTCGAACCACCGAACCCGAAGGAGCGGATTTACAGTCCGCCGCGTTTAGCCAGACTTCGCTACCCTTCCAAACTATCAATAGGACACTAAATATAATAACCAATTTAGCATAAATTTGCAAGAGGTTTTGCTAATTTTTTTCTGTTGATACCCCTGAAACATCATCTACCATTATACTAGTGAACTACATCGGTACTAAAATACCGAGTTTCTGGGAACGGACTTAACTTGCTAAGCTTTTTCTTACAACTCAGTAGTGGCTGTCCTACTTTACCAAGGTTTGTTCCAAACCAATATTTTGTTATTTTTAAAGTTCTTTGTTTTCGAATTAGATGTTACCACATTTAAGTTGAGAAGCAATTCACCACAGCTTAAAAAAGGCATTACTTGTCGCTTTAAAATAACTTATTTTTCAAATCAAATAAATTACGTAACCGTTAATCTTAGCCTTGATCTCAGTTTAATCAAAAACAAAGCGATCTTTAGCTTCAACAATCTAGTTGACCGTTTCACTATTTGATTTTAACACAATTTTTAAAGCTCTCCAAGTTACTAATTTTTTAAGTAAAAAAGCTCACCCGTAGGTGAACTTTGTGTTAATTGATCCCAGACATTAACTGTTTAATTTTTGGTGTAAAGAAAATCAATAAAATAGCAAAACCAATTGCAACTAAACCGGTAACGCCAAAATAAGCCATTTCATGATGTGGATAAAATCTTACTAATTGTGAATTAATTGCTTGACCAGCAGCATCAGCTAAGAACCACATACTCATCATTTCTGAAGAAAAAGCTTTCGGCGCCAATTTAGTTGTTACAGAGAGGCCAATTGGTGAGATCAGCATTTCACCAATTTCAACAATTCCCCAGCTTAAAACTAACCATAATGGATTAACTTTACCGCGACTACCACCAATTAACGGTAACACTAAAACTAAATATGAGATTCCAGTAAAGACTAAACCTAACCAAAATTTAGTTGGCGAAGAAGGTTGCTTTTTACCTAATTTAGTCCAAAGCGAAGCAAATAGTGGTGTATAAATAATAATAAAGAATGGATTTAACATTTGGAACCAACTTGGATTCAGCTCAAGCCCACCAAGCTTTAATTGCGTATTATTAGCAACAAACAGGCCTAAAATAGATGAACCTTGCTCTTCAATTGCCCAAAAGATTACTGCTGCAATAAATAAACCAATATAAGCATAAACACGTGATTTTTCAATTTTAGTCACTTTTTGACTACTTAAAATAATGACAAAATAAATAATTGGTAAAACAATGCCAAAAATACTAATCAAATTAATAAAGTTTTGTAAACTAGCTAACTTGGTAAGAATCATTGCAATGATAATAACGACAATTGCTGCTACAAATAAAAGAACATGTTTCACTAACCGTGATTTTTCAGCACCAGTAATCGGATCAGAGGGTTTTAATGTTTCTAAAGGTAAATACTTTTTACCTTGAATGTAATAAGTAATTAAACCAAAAAACATACCAATCGCAGCTAAAGAAAATCCGACATGAAAATTATAACTCTTCCAAGCTTGACTCACGACTGCAGGTGCAATCAATGAACCAAGGTTAATTCCCATAACAAAAATACTAAAACCTGCATCACGTCGATTATCTTCAGCACTGTATAAATCGCCAACCATATCAGAAACATTAGGTTTTAACAAACCTGTTCCAATGGTAATAAATAATATTGATAAATATAACGTGGTTGAGCCTAATGGTAAGGACAAGAAAATATGTCCAAACATGATTAAAACTCCCCCCCAAAAGACGGTTCGCCGACTCCCTAAAATTCGATCACTAATATATCCCCCCAATACACTGGTCATATAAACTAGTGAACCATAGATCGACATAATTGAAGCTGCAGTTTCTTGTTTAAAGCCCAAACCACCTTGGGTCACTGCATAATACATATAGTAAAGTAAAATAGCACGCATGCCATAATAACTGAACCGTTCCCAAAATTCGGTCATAAACAAAGTCTTTAAGCCCATTGGTTGACCAAAGAAAGTTTTTTGTTTTTTTGTATCCATAATTAATAATTAATCTCCCTAAATATTAGACAATGCCTTAACATTTTAATCTTTCTAACATATAATGTCAAAATGTCGTTAATAATTTTCACTGCCAGCCATAATTAACTAATTCTAATTCTTTTTTTACACAATTAGAAACATATGGATTACCAGCAACGAAAAAACGTAAAGGACGTTGTGTCCAAGACCCTCTAGTACTAACATTAATTCTGGGAGAAGTTTTAATAATTTTGGGAACTTTAATTCTTTTACTACTTAAGCTCAAAGTCTTGAAATTAAGTAAAGTTAAATTCAATTTTTTAGAGTTAATCCCTAGAGCTTGGGTTAATTTTCCTGGACCACTGGTTAAATTAAAATTCGCCGTTTGGCGATATCTCTGCATTATTTTTAAGCCTTGTGTGGGCTGTAAAGCTCTAATTAAAATACCGTCGGGCTGATTTGGTTCTTGAACAACAATATCAAGTAAGTAGTGTCCGCGTTGTGTATGAATATAAATTGTACCTGGTTCACGATATAGTGCTTCATTTGCCGCAGAATGGTGTCCTTGATATGCATGTGAAGCTGAATCTTTAGCGCCTAAGTAAGCTTCGGTTTCAACAATTAAGCCCGCAATTTTTCCCTGCTCAGAATTGTAACACAATTCCCGACCTAAAAGGTCTTGAGCCAGTTGAACAGTCGTTTCACTTTTTAAAAAATCACTTATTAAATTAATAACAATTCATCCCTTTCTATTGATGAAATATATGTTAAGCTTAAATAAATATTAGAGTTTGGAGCTGATAATAATTAAATTACAATTAAAGCGGATTTATAAAGCTTCTTCATTAACAGATGGCTATCGTATTTTAGTAGATCGACTCTGGCCCCGTGGTATTTCTAAAGAAAAATCCAACTTGAACTTATGGGCTAAAGAAGTTGCCCCATCAACTGAATTACGTAAATGGTATCATCATGATAGTGATAAATACTCACAATTTAAGCAAAAATATCAACAAGAGCTGCAACAAAATCCCGCAGTTCAGCAGTTAATTAAAATAATCAATGAACAACTTATTTCTAATAACGTTACCATTTTATATGGCGCTAAAGATCAAGTCCATAATCAGGCAATTGTACTGCTGAACTACATTAAACCGCAAATCAACAAGGAGAAAAAAGCAATGCAAATTAAAACAACCAATGATATCAATAGTTCTATCTATCAAGACAGTCTAAAAATCCGTCAAGAAGTTTTTATTAATGAACAAAACGTCCCAGAAAGCCGCGAGATAGATCAAGATGAAGCCAATTGTCAATACTTCGTCGGTTATAAAAATCAAACTGCCGTGGCGACAGCACGAATTTTGCCAGAAACTCCTACCCAATGGCACATTCAACGAGTAGCAGTCCAAAAAGATTATCGTCACCAAAATTTAGCTAGTCAATTGATGACAAGTATCGAAGATCAAGCTCAAAAAAATGGTATTAGACTTTTAGTTCTCAATGCACAAGATCAGGCTCAAGATTTTTATACCAAACTTGGCTATCAAGTGCAAGGAAAACAATTTTTAGATGCTGGTATTCAACATCATCAAATGATTAAGTCTCTTTAATCTAACGGCTAATTTAGCGTTAGGCGTAATTCAACCCAAATTTCTGACTTTTGGAACACCATAAAGAAAAATGTTCGTATTTTGATACGGGCATTTTATTTTGTCTTAGCTTCTTCTAGTAGTTATTTGATGATATTCACACTTTAAGCATAAATAAAAGTTGACCGCTTAATTACTACTACTCTGCTTTCAATGACACCGCCATTAATATTACAATCAAATGTTTTGCTTGGTACTTGCCTAGTTGATAATTATTTAAGTTAAATTTCAGAACAGTAATATTCTAAGCTATTTAACAATTAAGCCACGATACTAAGCAATAATTGCACACTCAAGTAGAATTAATAAAATCAGTTGAACTTTGCTAACAATTTTGGCTTTGAGATCATTGGTTAAACTGGATCTATACCTTGAAACGATAATTAAAAAAATGTAGGTTAACTCTCTAAATAAGCGCCAATAGTTCTGTATCAGATTGCTAAACCACTATAATCTAATTCAACCTTCTTTCGAAACAGTTAGGAGTAAATACTGATACACGCTTCATACAATAAGAAATGTAATTTAACTATTGTTAATCAGACAAAAAGAGTGTCGACTAAATTACTCATCGACACTCAACATTATAGAACCTGAATGAAATGCAATAAAAAACGCCATACATCTGTATGACGACAATATATCGCTTACTGCCAGCTGCAGGATTCGAACCTGTGACCCTCGGTTTACGATACCGATGCTCTACCAACTGAGCTAAGCTGGCGAACAAAACTTTCTAACAAAAAAAGTCGGCTAAACATCCGACTATAACTCCGGTTGTCAGACTCGAACTGACGACACCCTGATTAACAGTCAGATGCTCTACCAACTGAGCTAAACCGGAATAAGACCAGCATGGCAACGACCTATCCTCGCAGGTAGTTTCCCACCAACTACTTTCGGCGCTGAGAAGCTTAACTTCTGTGTTCGGCATGTCGACAGGTGTTTCCTCCTCGCTATCGCCACCACACTTGCTCTCTTCTTACCTTCTGAAAGAACCTTAGTCCTCTCAAAACTGAATATTATGATCCTACTCGACTACCTCGGTTAAGCCCTCGACCGATTAGTATTGCTCAGCTCCATATATCACTACACTTCCACTCGCAACCTATCTACCTCATCTTCTTTGAGGGGTCTTACTTCATTCCTGAATGGGAAATCTCATCTTGAGGTGGGTTTCACACTTAGATGCTTTCAGCGTTTATCCCTTCCATACTTAGCTACCCAGCTATGCCTTTGGCAAGACAACTGGTTCACCAGTGGTATGTCCATCCCGGTCCTCTCGTACTAAGGACAGATCCTCTCAAATTTCCTACGCCCGCGACGGATAGGGACCGAACTGTCTCACGACGTTCTGAACCCAGCTCGCGTACCGCTTTAATGGGCGAACAGCCCAACCCTTGGGACCGACTACAGCCCCAGGATGCGATGAGCCGACATCGAGGTGCCAAACCTCCCCGTCGATGTGAACTCTTGGGGGAGATAAGCCTGTTATCCCCAGGGTAGCTTTTGTCCGTTGAGCGATGGCCCTTCCATTCGGTGCCACCGGATCATTAAGCCCGACTTTCGTCCCTGCTCGACTTGTCTGTCTCGCAGTCAAGCTCCCTTCTACCTTTACACTCTACGAATGATTTCCAACCATTCTGAGGGAACCTTTGGGCGCCTCCGTTACTGTTTAGGAGGCGACCGCCCCAGTCAAACTGCCTACCTGACACTGTCTCCCGCCGTGATTCAACGGCGCGGGTTAGAGCTTTCATATAACAAGGGTAGTATCCCACCAGCGCCTCCTTCGATACTAGCGTACCGATCTCTACGGCTCCTACCTATCCTGTACATGTTACACAAAAACTCAATATCAAGCTACAGTAAAGCTCCATGGGGTCTTTCCGTCCTGTCGCGGGTAACCTGCATCTTCACGGGTATTATAATTTCACCGAGTCTATCGTTGAGACAGTGCCCAAATCATTACGCCTTTCGTGCGGGTCGGAACTTACCCGACAAGGAATTTCGCTACCTTAGGACCGTTATAGTTACGGCCGCCGTTTACTGGGGCTTCAATTCTGGGCTTCGACTTACGTCTAACTCATCCTCTTAACCTTCCAGCACCGGGCAGGCGTCAGCCCCTATACGTCATCTTACGATTTTGCAGAGACCTGTGTTTTTGATAAACAGTTGTTTGGGCCTTTTCACTGCGGCTGGCTCTTACACCAGCACCCCTTCTTCCAAAGTTACGGGGCTATTTTGCCGAGTTCCTTAACGATAGTTCTCTCGCTCACCTGAGGATTCTCTCCTTGACTACCTGTGTCGGTTTGCGGTACGGGTACTCAGTATCTAACTAGAAGCTTTTCTCGGCAGTGTGACTATTGTGCTTCGCTACTTTATTTTCGCTCCCTATCACATCTCATCCTTCTCGGTTACAAGCATTTGACTCATATCCAGACTCGATGCTTAGACATGCTTTTCCAGCTGCATGCTCACAATTCATCTCCTGCGTCCCTCCATCGTTCAAACAACACTGAACAGTACAGGAATCTCAACCTGTTTTCCATCGATTACGCCTCTCGGCCTCATCTTAGGTCCCGACTAACCCTGGGCGGACGAGCCTTCCCCAGGAAACCTTAGTCTTCCGGTGGACCAGATTCTCACTGGTCTCGCGCTACTCATACCGGCATTCTCACTTCTAAGCTCTCCACCAGTCCTTACGATCTGGCTTCTTCGTGCTTACAACGCTCTCCTACCACGTACATATCTTTCAATGCACATCCACAGTTTCGGTACCATACTTAGCCCCGGTACATTTTCGGCGCAGAACCACTCGACTAGTGAGCTATTACGCACTCTTTAAATGGGTTGCTGCTTCTAAGCCAACATCCTAGTTGTCTATGCAGTTCCACTTCCTTTTCCACTTAGTATGGATTTTGGGACCTTAACTGGTGATCTGGGCTGTTCCCCTTTCGACGATGGATCTTATCACTCACCGTCTGACTCCCGGAGAAAGATCTTTGGCATTCGGAGTTTATCTGAATTCAGTAACCCATGTTGGGCCCCTAGTCCAAACAGTGCTCTACCTCCAAGATCCTCTTCTCCGAGGCTAGCCCTAAAGCTATTTCGGAGAGAACCAGCTATCTCCAAGTTCGTTTGGAATTTCACCGCTACCCACACCTCATCCCCGCAATTTTCAACTTACGTGGGTTCGGTCCTCCAGTGCGTTTTACCGCACCTTCAACCTGGACATGGGTAGGTCACTTGGTTTCGGGTCTACAACTACGTACTTCCTTTCGCCCTATTCAGACTCGCTTTCGCTTCGGCTCCGTCTTCTCAACTTAACCTCGCACGCAATCGTAACTCGCCGGTTCATTCTACAAAAGGCACGCCATCACTCTTTAACGAGCTCTGACTACTTGTAGGCACACGGTTTCAGGATCTATTTCACTCCCCTCCCGGGGTGCTTTTCACCTTTCCCTCACGGTACTTGTTCTCTATCGGTCACTAGGGAGTATTTAGCCTTGGGAGATGGTCCTCCCTGCTTCCGACGGGATTTCTCGTGTCCCGCCGTACTCAGGATCCTGGTAGAGCGTCTTCGATTTCGCTTACGAGGCTTTCACTCTCTCTAGCTCAGCTTCCCAGCTGATTCAGCTATCTTCGACTGTCTCACGTCCCAGTCCTACAACCCCAAAGAGCAAGCTCTTTGGTTTGGGCTCCTTCCGTTTCGCTCGCCGCTACTTGGGAAATCGATTTTTCTTTCTCTTCCTATGGCTACTTAGATGTTTCAGTTCACCACGTCTTCCTCACTTTATCTTTCAACAAAGTGTGACTAAGCTTTACCTTAGCCGGGTTCCCCCATTCGGACATCTCCGGATCTTCGCTTACTTACAACTCCCCGGAGCATTTCGCTGTTCGTTACGTCCTTCTTCGGCTCCTAGTACCTAGGCATCCACCGTGCGCCCTTTTTATCTTAACCTATTTATTACTTCTTACTTCTCGAATCTCTCGATTCTCGGTGTCTTTCTTATCATAATATTCAGTTTTCAAAGTACTAATGTTTGAGAGTAAACCTCTCAAAACTAAACAAAGTTTCTAACCAAATGCTTTCCGTATCTTTTCCTTAGAAAGGAGGTGATCCAGCCGCAGGTTCTCCTACGGCTACCTTGTTACGACTTCACCCTAATCATTTGTCCTACCTTAGACGGCTAGCTCCCCGAAAGGTTACCCCACCGGCTTTGGGTATTACAAACTCTCATGGTGTGACGGGCGGTGTGTACAAGGCCCGAGAACGTATTCACCGTGGCATGCTGATCCACGATTACTAGCGATTCCAACTTCATACAGGCGAGTTGCAGCCTGCAATCCGAACTGAGAATGGTTTTTAGAGTTCCGCTTGCCCTCGCGAGTTCGCTTCTCGTTGTACCATCCATTGTAGCACGTGTGTAGCCCAGGTCATAAGGGGCATGATGATTTGACGTCGTCCCCACCTTCCTCCGGTTTGTCACCGGCAGTCTCACTAGAGTGCCCAACTTAATGCTGGCAACTAGTAACAAGGGTTGCGCTCGTTGCGGGACTTAACCCAACATCTCACGACACGAGCTGACGACAACCATGCACCACCTGTCTTCCTGTCCCCGAAGGGAACCTTGTATCTCTACAACTTGCAGGAGATGTCAAGACCTGGTAAGGTTCTTCGCGTTGCTTCGAATTAAACCACATGCTCCACCGCTTGTGCGGGCCCCCGTCAATTCCTTTGAGTTTCAACCTTGCGGTCGTACTCCCCAGGCGGAGTGCTTAATGCGTTAGCTGCAGCACTGAGAGGCGGAAACCTCCCAACACTTAGCACTCATCGTTTACGGCATGGACTACCAGGGTATCTAATCCTGTTCGCTACCCATGCTTTCGAGCCTCAGCGTCAGTTACAGACCAGAGAGCCGCCTTCGCCACTGGTGTTCTTCCATATATCTACGCATTTCACCGCTACACATGGAGTTCCACTCTCCTCTTCTGCACTCAAGTTTGACAGTTTCCGATGCTCTTCCTCAGTTAAGCTGAGGGCTTTCACATTCAGACTTTTCAAACCGCCTGCGCTCCCTTTACGCCCAATAAATCCGGACAACGCTTGCCACCTACGTATTACCGCGGCTGCTGGCACGTAGTTAGCCGTGACTTTCTGGTTGAATACCGTCACTATCTGAGCAGTTACTCTCAAATACGTTCTTCTTCAACAACAGGATTTTACGATCCGAAAACCTTCTTCATCCACGCGGCGTTGCTCCATCAGACTTTCGTCCATTGTGGAAGATTCCCTACTGCTGCCTCCCGTAGGAGTTTGGGCCGTGTCTCAGTCCCAATGTGGCCGATTACCCTCTCAGGTCGGCTACGTATCATTGCCTTGGTAAGCCGTTACCTTACCAACTAGCTAATACGCCGCAGGTCCATCCTTTAGTGACAGCCGAAACCGTCTTTCATTCCTTAATCATGTGATTAAGCACTTTATGCGGTATTAGCAACTGTTTCCAATTGTTATCCCCCGCTAAAGGGCAGGTTACCTACGTGTTACTCACCCATCCGCCGCTCGCGTCCATATCTTCCTACCCGAAGGTATTCCGTTACTTCTGCTCGCTCGACTTGCATGTATTAGGCACGCCGCCAGCGTTCGTCCTGAGCCAGGATCAAACTCTCATTTTTTGTTAGTTTGTTGACTCAGACTTAGAACTCTAACGTTCTTTGTCTTCTTTATTTTTGTTCAATTGACAGGTTCTTTTCAGAACCCAGCACTTGGTGTTAAAAGAAACTTTGTTCAGTTTTCAAAGATCTACTTTTTATCATTTGCCACTTGATTAAGCGGCTCATTTAGTTTATCATTTTATCATGAGCTTGTCAACTGCTTTTTTTATTTGTTTAGCAGCGACCTGCATGACTCATTGACAACAGAAAATATATTATCAACTTTTCGTCCTTTTTGCAACCCCTTTTTGTTATCTTTTTTGATTTTTTTTGCTCTTTGCTCTCTAATTCCCTTTACACCGCTATTCGTGCTAATAAAAAAATACCCAAGATTTACTTGAGTATTTAAGATTTTTACATATTTACTTAGTAATTTTCTTTAAACCATTCATGTAAGGAACTAAAACTTCTGGAATAGTAACACTGCCATCAGCATTTTGATAATTTTCAAGGATTGCAGCAACTGCTCGTCCAACAGCTAGGCCAGAGCCATTTAGTGTATGAACAAATTGTAACTTACCATTTTCATCACGATAACGAATCTGTGACCGACGCGCCTGAAAATCGGTACAGTTTGAGCAACTAGAAATTTCCCGATAAGTGTTTTGCTGTGGCATCCAAACTTCCAAGTCATAAGTTTTAGCTGAACTAAAACTAGCATCACCACTTGATAAAGTCACTACATGATATGGTAAGTTTAATTTTTGTAAAATATTTTCTGCATTGGCTGTTAATTTTTCCAATTCAGCCCAAGAATCTTCTGGTTTAACATATTTCACCATTTCAACTTTATTAAATTGATGCATTCGAATCAATCCACGAGTATCACGTCCAGCTGATCCAGCTTCCGAACGGAAACAAGGAGTTAAGGCTGTTAAATAAGTGGGTAATTGCTCTTCACTTAAAATTTCACCACGGTAGTAATTCGTTAGTGGTACTTCTGCTGTCGGAATTAAAGTTAAAGGACGATCTTCATCAATAATTGTATAAACATCTTCAGTAAACTTCGGAAATTGACTAGTTCCAAACATTGAATCACTATTCACCAAATAAGGTGGAATCACTTCGGTATAACCATCTTTTTGGTGTTCATCTAACATAAAATTATATAAAGCACGTTCTAACTTAGCGCCAGCACCTAAATAATAAACAAACCGACTGCCAGAAACTTTCGCTGCCCGTTCAAAATCTAAAATACCTAATTTTTCGCCCAAATCCCAGTGTGCTTGCGCTTCAAAATCAAATTCTGGAATTTTTCCCCACTTACGGATCTCAACATTAGATGATTCATCAGCACCAACTGGTACCGAGTCGTCAGGAAAGTTTGGTAACCGAACCAAGATATAATCTGTTTGATCGTTTAATTTAGCTAATTGTTCATCTAGTTGCTTAATTTGTTCACCAACGGATTTCATATCGGCAATAGCAGTACTGGCATCCTCTTTTTGCCGTTTCTTTTCAGCAATTTGTTTAGAAACTTCGTTCCGCTTTGCCTTTAAATCTTCAGTTTCAGTCATAACTTGGCGTCTTTTAACATCTAAACTCAATAACTGATCAATCTCTTCTGCCTTGACGTTTCTTTCAGCTAACTTTTGCTTAGCCCAATCAGGATTATTTCTAATTAATTTTAAATCTAACATTCTAACTTCCTCCTGTCTAAAATAAAAAAGAGTTGATTAATCCCAGAAAGGGACGAATCAAACTCTTCATCGCGGTACCACCCAATTTTAGTGTTAGACACTACACTCATTAGCAATAACGGTACTACCGTATAATTATTAATTATCCGCATCATAACGATATTGGAAAAGTAACTTTCTAGCTCTCAGCAAGCACTAGTTCTCTGTAAAGTTAACAAAATATCAGCGTTTCTAGGTTGATAATAATATATCTTTGATTAAAAGGCAAGCCACTATTTGGAAATCTTCTTTTCTGTCCAAATATCGCGAATTAAACTAATTAGTTGTCCATACTGAGCACTATTAGTGTCATGCTCCCATTTAAAAATATAAGTGTCCGGTTTTTGTGGTTCTAAATCAGGATTATAGGACGTTGTAACTATCAAATCAGCTTCTTCTTGTGTCCGAACCAATTTGACGTAAGGTAAACTAGAAATTGTTTCAATCATATCAAAGAAATATAATTGATTTTCTTCAATTCCTGGATAAATTTTGACAGCAAAGTGATCCGAAAACATGACCACTACTCGCAAAAGAATTTTATAAACTGCATCGGTTAATAAATTAACTTTGTCTTTAAAATCCTTAAATTCATTTTGTTCAAATAAATGTTGCAAAATATTTCGAATTACTTTTTTAAATTCTGGTAAATCAATACTAGAAAGTCCCAATTGTTCACCAGTATAAACTTCTATCATTTGATAATAGCTATTTCCAAAAGCTAAACCACCAATTAGAACTCGCATTAAAGCAATTCGATATAGTTTCATAATATTATCAGGCAAGTTAAAATGATGCTGAATATTATATGGCATAGATTGTAGGAAAGAACCCACAAAATCATAAATTTTAGTATCATATTCCTCCATATGATCCAAAATTTGATCCGCTTTTTCATCACCGCAAGGAACTATTGATAATGAACAATTGACCAAATTATACAAATTGTATGATTCATTCATTAAACGAGCAGGTGTTAAGCTACGATAATAGTTAATAATTTTAGAGAATTCACTGTCAGCAAACTTTTCATAACTGTCTTCTGTCATAAAGCTTTCGTAAACATTAAGATTAGGATAATGTACCCAATCAATTTTGACATCACGTTCAACAAAATGACCGCGAATAATTCTTAAGCAGTTCACTGTCGAATAAATTTCATAAACTTTAAAAGTCATTTTATTAGGTACCGATACAACATTAAATGCTTTTAGACCTTCATCAACCAACCACTTTGCTTGAGATTCTGAAATAGATTTAAATGGCCAAGCATATCCACGAGTAGCTTCCCAAAACATAACTGATAATGCCAAACGAACATCGGTTTCTTCCCCAACGAAACGCATTTTTTCATATGTTATTCGAACATTAAAATTTTTCAAAAACAGCCGCATTGGTTTTAAATGACGTAGCGCAGTTGCCTTACTATTACCACATCTGCGATAGAATTCATCAAAAGATTGACAAGTATCTTCTAAAATCCCCATCATAAAATTATATGCATCAGATTTCGAAACTAGGAAAAAATGATATTGGTCATTATCAATTGAAAAAATTTCCTCAATTGTTGGATCTTCTTTACCCAACATTTCCTTCATATCTTGAACAATACCATCGTAAGTATTATAAATACTTCCATAACTCTTGTTCATCTGTGATGCTGCCTGACGAAAATTAATATCAGTAATATCAAAGTCCAAATTCTCATGAGCTTTCAAATCATTCCGATACGAAATCTCCATAATTTTCAACTGACGTACCCGTTCAAATAATCGTAGTTTTTCCATGTCAGAAACTGACAAAAATAAGTCTTGTTCTTTCTCCAAAATAATTCCCCCATTAATCAATTCCATAACTTAAGATTTAAGTTAAAGAAATTAACAAATAATAATTATTATATAATAAAAATTATAACATTCAACAATTTTAATGTAATCCAAGATAGCATAGATTTCAACTATTATTTCTGAAAAAAATAAATAAAAAAGAATTCCAGAAAGATTTCTTCAAAAATTGAATTATACAAAAAAGGGACATGAGACATGTCCTTTTTTAATATTATTAAACTCAAAAGTTTCTAAGAAACAGTAGTTGGATCACCAGCATTAAGTGTCCAAGTCAGAGTGGCCCGAAAGTTACCAGAAACCTGATTATTTTCCGACGATGTTACCAACTGTGCTTTCGTTAGAAACAGTCCCCAAGTTCCTAAGCCATTGTTTTGAGAAGCACTCAATAAAGTAGCATTATAATCTGCCGTTGATTCAGGAGTATCAGATGGCACAATACTAGCGGCATTATCATTTGCAGTAATTCCCGTTATTTGATCACTAGCGACAGGCTGCAAAGAGTTATCGCGTGTATTTTGTTGCACCAACTTTGCCGAATTAAAAACCATTGAATTGATTGGTTGAACGGTTGAATAATCATCTACTTTGTGAAACTTAGAAACACTAACACTTAACTGCCATCCATTTCCTTCACTACCACGAGTATCAGAAATCAGAACCGTATTTCCGTCCGTCGGTTGTGCAGTCGTCTGTCCTTCTTGAATTGCCGGTTTATAATTCCAAACTTTTTCAGCAAACAAATAATGGCTACCAAAATTGGGAAAATTAGTAATTGGATTACCATTTTCATCTTTTAATGGTCTTCCATTAGAATCAGTTGCTACTGGTCCGGGAATTTTTAAAGAAAGATTCCCACGGGCAAAACTAACACCAGCTTGTGATGTGGAACCAGTTTTTGCTACTTCGTTAGCATCTTCAGTACCGCTATCTAAAGCAGAGCCGATTGGATCAGCCATGACGGGTGTATTGATACTAAAGATTGTAGCAATTAATAGCAACCACAGAACGTTAAACCTTGCTACTTTCAAGTTATCCCCCCCATAACCTTACTTAGTTGCTTGTTTCTGTCCTCGCTTATAGAACCAGTAGAATAAAATGCCAATTAACAGTAACACAATCACAATGATCATTATGATAAATGGCCAATAATTACGTTTAGTATTTGGATTCTGACGATTTAAACGATTAGCATCCGCTGGCGAAATGGTAAAGTTTTTCTTAAAGTACCAACTACGTGCTGGTGTACTAATTCGTACCCGAGCTTGATAATTGCCCGCCTTCATCGGTTTATTCCCCCAACTAACAGGAAAATCAAAGTTAGAATTAGGCGCAAAATTCATTTGCTTTTGATTATTTCTAAACAAAAGCTTATTACTTTTAGCCGGATAAATTTTCGCATCCACGCGCATATCATTGTTCGTAATATACTTTGGTTTAAAGTTTTGTAGATTTAAATAGACAGCCGGTTGCGCACCCAGTAAAGCAGGGCGAACACGATTAAAACGTAAATCTGGCTGAACTGAATCAACTTTACCTACTTTAAACAACGCACTGACAGAATAAGAATAAACATTGCTCATAGTCATACTTTTTGACTTGGCTTTTTTATTAACACTTTTTTTATCAATTGTTGGTGAATGAATATAAAAACTACCTAACATTACCCCATTAAAGTTTGGTGCTTTCACATTTAAAGTTTCACTAATAGTTTGAGTACCCTTAGCTGGAATTGTTACAATTTCCTTAATGGGACCCATTTTTGTCCAGTTATACTTTAGACTAGAATCAAAATTTTTGGACAAATTAGCATAGTTAATCTGACCTTGATTAGTTGTTCCAGCCACTGTTGGCTGAACAACAATTTTAATCGGATAATTTTTATTATTAGTTATTTTTAAATTAAGCGGATAGCTCTGACCAGACTGGACATTCATCAAAAAATAATCTGCTTTATTATCTGCATTTTGATCACTCTCAGGTTCAACAGAAAAACCAGCCGCACCAGTTATTGCTGCTGAAACAGAATGCGCAGAAAAAATACCAACTAGTAACATCAAAGTTAAAATCAATCGACGTAAATACTTACACAATATTTTATTCCTCAAATTCCAATACTAATTAAGATGCAGAAGAGGTTCCAGGAGCAGGTGTTGAAGTTGTTGGATCAGCAGTTAGATTCCAATTCAAGGTAGCTTTATAAGCAACTCCTGGCGTCAACTTACCATAAAGATCAGATGATAAATTCAATTGTACAGACTTAGTTGGTCCAAAATCAATCCCAGTCACACCAAAATTATTATCTGTTGTTGCAACAACAACACTGCCACTAGTCGATGTCAAAGACCCACTACCAACCGTTACATTAGGTGCAGCTGAGGAGCCAGTCTTACTATATAAACCAGATCCCCCATTAGCCTTTGGCGTAATAGCACTGATTCCACTAGCACTAGTAAACGTAAAAGGTATAAACAAGCCAGAGCCACTACCATTTGGCAAAAAGTTAGTAGCTTGAACACTTAATTTCCAACCCTTAAGGTTACTTGGAGTATTAGTAGAACCTGGAGTTGAGCGGTTATCAATAACTACAGCTAACCGTTGTGAATTATTGCTATCCATTAATGCAATATTGGCATTATTGTTACCAATCGTGTGACTATCACCAAAATCAAAATTAGGAACTTGGTAAAGACTCAAATCACCAGTAGCAAATTGAACACCAGCAGTTGAAGAACCTGAAGCTGAACTACCACTAATTGTAGAATTTGTTACTACTGCATCACTGCCATCTAAAACAGCTGAACTAACAGCACTATCAGCACTAACACTTTGTGCTAGCATTGGAGCAGCAATAGCCAATAAAGAAACAGCACAAACTCCCATACTCATTTTATTTAATTTCATATAAATCCCCCACTTTAAAAAATTAATAACATGATTACATCACGTCAATTATACAATAGTTTTTGCGACAAAGCACTGAAATAATTAAAATAAAATAATTTTTAACAAAATCCAAAAGTTTACACGCTATTACCTAGTTAAAACAATTAATGATAAAGATGTTAATCTAGTTAGATTATTAATTAATAGGCTTTTTCTTACCTATTTTTACGTCCTTTATTTCTTGCAAACAAATACAATAACCATAAAAACAGGCCAAATAATAGACAACAACAAACCACAATTGCCACAATTAAGGGCCACTTGGTTCTTTTCAAATTAGGATTTTGCCGATTTAATTGCCACGCTTGCTTGGGACTAATTGTAAATTGATGCTTAAAATGAAAAACTCGTTCACCAACATTAACAGTTGCCAAATATTGATAATTTCCTGATTTAATAGGCTGATTACCTAAGTCAAGCACAAGCGGTGCAATGGAATTAGCTGCCAAAGCTCCCCGTTGAATTTTTAAATGTTTATTAAATTTATGATTGAGACTATGGATACGAATATCATAATTAACACCACCTGCACCGTAATAAATAGGTCTTTTGTTATGAATCTGACCAACTATTTGCGGTTGTCCCGCATAAGAGCGAACCCGTACCTTACCCAAACTCATCTGGGGCTGAATTTTATCAACTGCTCCTACATTAACCAAAACACCAAATGACATTTTAAAATTATTAACTTGATTGTTATATTGCTTAGTTAGTAAAGTCTGTACTACTGTAGATCCAGAAATTGAGCCTTGAAAATTTGGGGGAGCTTTTAATTTAAACTTAACAACTTGTTCTTGATTAGGTTGCAGAACAACATATTGTGTTTTTAAGCCTAAATCAGCCAAACTATACTTCCAAGAATGATCCATCAATAAGTTCTTATTTGAATCAATACTAATTCCACCTTGTGCGTTAGTTTGAGCCGTTCCCCCAAACACTTTCAATTGGACTGTTTTATTTGTTAAATTTTTCAATAAAAGAGCGAATTTAACCGATTTTTTTGGGTGTAGATCAACATCAATTACATTGCTACTGGCTGGGACATTATTATTCTTAGGCACTTGTAATTGAACTTGCACGGGCGAACCTGGGTCAGCTTTTACCGTCTGACTTTGAAAAAAAGTGCACCAACCACTGACTATGACTAGTGCACAAATTATTTGCATTAAATTAAATTTATCTTTCATTTTGAACCTTTATTAGTATTAGTAATATTAGTATTAGTAAACTCTAAATTCCAAGTAATTGGCGCAATATAAGAATCTTTAGCATCAATTTTAGTATTTGGAAAATCATTTAAAGATACATAGCTTGTATCATTAAAATCTAAGCCATAATAATTAGTAGTATAGCCACTACCTGTAATAGCCATAACTTCTTGCGCTGGATTAGGATTGGCATCAGTATTATTCTGAGCAGTCAGTTTTAAATCCTTTGCACCATCACTTCCCCAATTACCAAAACTCTTCAGCGCTGCGGATGACTTAATACGTTGATAACCGCTTTCTGCCGACCAACTACCATACGACGTGCGCTTACTTGCATCGGTTGAAGACAAAGTCAGATATGGTGTTGGGGTAGTCGTTAAGTTTGTCCGACTTAAAGTATAAAAAGTCCCAACTTGAACACTAACTTGCCAATGTTGATAAACACCATTACCAACATTTTCATCATGAACCACCAAATAACGATTTTTATTTTTTGGAGCATCAAGATTAGTTTTCTTATCACCAATTTTAGAACTGAAATTAAAGTTCGGTACTTCTACTAAAGTAATCGGGCGTGAAATAAGATCTTTCGCAAAATCGATGCCTCCAAATGATTTAAAATAAACACTTGAATTAGAACCGGATGCAGAAGGCGCTGCCGAATTAATACCATCATCTTTACCTAAATTGGAACCCAATGCTTGTCCCGGAGCAACATCTGAAACACCATCTAAAGCATTTCCCGCTTGAACAGTTGTTAAATTTAGACTAGTACCTGCAATTGCCGTCAGCACTAAACCTGTCAACATCGTCTTATAAGTATTCAAATTATCATCCCCCAATTATCTAATCTTATTCTTCGAGCCATTTCTTCCAGAATAGTAAACCCACCAAGAAATCAATCCCATAAAAACTACTAATAGAATTAACATTATAATGATAATATTACGATAACGCCGCTTAGCCCGCGGTAAAAAGTAATTAAGTCGCTTAGCCTGCTGCGGACTCAAAATCAACTTACGGTGAAAAACGTAATGTTGTTTGTGATGATCAAAAATATAAGTCAAATGATAAGTTCCCGGCATCAAGCGACCTTTTTTCCAAGGTAACAAAAACTTTGTTTGCGAATTAGGAGCAATGTTAATATTAGTCATTTTAGTAACACTATCAGCTCTTGAATAGTTTACTTTATGAACTTTGACTCGTAAATGACCTTCTAAAAAAGGATAAGGTGCAATATTTTTTAAAGGCGTCTGTAAAACAACTTGTCCACTGTCAGTCGTCAACCTTGGTCCCTGTAATTTAAGCTTTGGTAACAAAATAGCATCATCTTGCCGTAAATTCAAACCATAGCTAATGTTCGCCGTCGAAATTGTGGTCGAACTTTGTTGCCCGCGATTTTTTGCTTGCTGTATCTGTTTCTTTAAATCAGTTTGCGATTGAAACAACAAGCCCCCCATCAATAAACCAATTAGGCGTTGTTGCGGCATTTTTAAAGTGACAGCAGCTTCAACTTCTTGTTTTGGAGGAACTTCAACCGTTAAAGGTGCCACTAGTTTACGTAAATCAAACTGCGCTTGTGGACCTAATTTGGAACGTGGACTATCAATTGTTAATTGCAAAGCTGAGTTAGTTTGCGCCAAAACTGGCTGCACGGTAATCACATTATCTGTTTTAGTTAGATTTAGAATTTTAAATTTTAACTGATAAGTTTGGTTAGGCTCAACATGTAAATACCAACCACCTTCAGCAGAACCAATTTGATTACTGAGTTGCACAGGTTTAACACTAAAAGTTCCTCCGTTAGCTCGGACTGGATGAATCATAAAGACAGCAGAAAAGATAACTGTAAAAATAAATATGAATTCAACTCTAACCCAACGTCGTTTGACTATTTTAAATTTGTTCATTGGCAATTGATTTTGCTGGGTCATTGATGGAAGCCGTCCAATAAAGTGGAAAGATAAAGGTCACATGGTCATGATTCTCATTCAAGACCTTATCTTGTAAATCACTTAAAATACCAGCATTAAATTTCAATGAAGCACTTGCTGGGTCAGCAAAAGATAACTTAATATATCCCTGAAATCCGTCGGTCGAATACAAAACAGGCTTCGGAACAACAGTAGAACTATTGATAGAACTATTACTCAGTGGAATAGCAGTCTCAGCTGAATTACCATAAGTAATAAAATTAGCCGGGTTAGTTGGGTTACTGTAACCAGTATCAGTAACTCCTGTTTGAATAGTTGAACTATTTAATAACAAACTACCCAAAGAGACATTTCCCGATCCTAACGAGCCCATCAAATCACCAGAAGTTTTTTTACTAGAATCCACTAATGTACTACCATAGTTTGCCAGCGAAATTGTAAAGCCGACATTACTATCTGGCGAATGAACAATTAAAGACCGATCTTCACTGGTTGAACCTAATTTGAAATCAGTATCGCGATAATTATGACCTGTCCCAAAATCAAAGTTCGGCATTTGCTTAATATAAATACTACCATTGATAAAAGTGACAGTTACTTTAGTCGTTCCCGTTGTGCCATCATTATCAATAGCCTCGCTACCTCTAGTAGAAATACCCTCATTTTGCATTGTTGGATCAGTATCATTACGTGTAACATCTGTTGCCGCTTGTACAATTAAAGATTGCTCATTAGTCCCCCAACCAAAAATTAACAAACAGACAATTGAGATGATTAGTTTCCCCATTTTTTTCAAGATTTCACCCCTCAAACTCATTATAGCAACTTGAACTAGGAACGTCCATTTTTGTTTTGGCCTTTTAAATAGATCCACAATAAATATAATAATCCTAAAACAATTATTAATACTATTCCAATAAAGATCCAAGGTAATAACCGATTATAATGCTTAGGTTGAGTTGCCTGATGAATATTTTTAACATCTGTATTAGTTATCGCAAAATGACGGACAAATTTTTTCTGATAATTTCCCTTAGCCTGCAATTTTAAAGTTAAGGTATAAGAACCAGCATGTAATTTTTTTTGCGGTAAAAAGGCGTGCCAAACTGAGTTAGGAGCCATTTGCAAGTTAGTCAGCTTCTTAGTAAGAATCTTTTTGTGTCCCTGGCGCTTTAATTGACTAGTCATCTTTAGATGACTGACATTAATCGGTGCTGAATTATATAATTTAAAACTTAGTCCTGCCTGCTGAGCGCGACTAGCTGCCTTAACTTGCTTATTCATAGTCACTATCGGCGTTACTGCATCTGGTTTAGAACGTAATACTACACCGGTAACATATTGCACTTGATTTTGAATAGCAAATTCACTTTTATTAGACGAACTAACACCAGCGGTAGCAACCATCGCTCCCAGAATAATTCCTTTAAAGGGATTTTTAGGCGCTTGGTAAGTAAAAGTGACAATCTTAGAATATTGTGGCTTTATGCGCACTTTATAAGTTCGTTTGCTAGTAATTAATTGTGAAAGCGCAGGATTTTGTGGTTTATACAATTTAACGCGATGGCGATCATAACTAATAATGCCGTTCCCCGAAGTATAAGCATCGTTTAATTGAACCGTGATTGTTAAAGCTTTCTTACCAATATTGGATACTAATAAACGTAAATGTTGTTTTTGCTGTGGCTTGACTTGTAAATCATAAAAAGTTTCTTGATCAGTCGTTTGGTTGTTCGGCAAAATAGCTTTGACAGTAAATGAACGTTCTTGTGTTGGTAATTTTTTTGCCGCTTGAATTTGATGCGGTTGTCCTCTTAAAAAGCCCATAAATAGTATTAGTAAAATAGTTAACACTGATATTGATTTTCTTCTCATAATTGCATTCCCCCAGTTTAAATACCTACCGCTGTAATTGGTTATTACGCTGTTGTTTTTTTTGCTTATTAGATTGACTCCATAAACCACCAACAACGAACATGATTAAAATAATCAAACCTAAAACAATCATCAAATATAAAACAGTCTTATCTGGCGTTAATCCGCGCGAAGCTTTATTAACTTTATCAGTTTGCTGCTTGGTTATATGATAGCTTCCCGAAAATTTCCAATGTGTCTTCCCACTTTTAGCCGTCCCCACAGCTTGGTAAATCCCAGGTTTAATGGGCATAGATTGTTGATCAAAAGCAATTGGTACATTAGAATTTGGTGCAATTTTTTTATAGACTTGATCAGCATTAACCGGTTTAAAACCCATTCCAAATAATTCCAACAGACCTTTACGCTTTAGAGTCATATGAACAGTAACATCTTTCATTAGACCTGGCTGATTATTAGACAAGTTAACGTTAATAAATGGCTTATGTGCAACAACTTGTGGCGTAATATTATTCAAAACCAAAACACCGCCTACTGGATGATTGTCCTCAGTTAACCAAACAGGTACCTTAAGGCCATTACTATCAGTATCATTCATATCATAGATATAAAATCCGGCCAACATCAAACCTTTAAAAGTTTTCGGTGGTGTTTGAATATTAAATGCTACTTCTTTAGTTTGATTAGCTTTTAAATGAATAATTTTGGCAGCAGTCATATCTTTGAATGCGTAACGTAAATCACTATCGCCTGAACTAACCACTTTTTGATAAGTAATCCCACCTTGAGAAGTTGTCGAAGCATTAGTAGGGCGAATGCGCAATTTTGTATTGACAGCTCCAAAATTAGTAATTGATAATTTAACTTGATAAACACGATTAGGTTTAGCAACGATCTGAAAGCGGTCAGTCACATCAGAATTATCTACAATCGGCGTAACAGAAATATTATTAACATCGGCCTGAACAGATTGAACTTGTAAAAATATAAGTATGAAGAGGCCTAAGCTAATAAGTAATAAATTAAACTTTTTCATAAATCCCCCAATAATGCTTCATGATAGCACAATTATACAAAAAAATGTGGACACTGTTAAGTGTCCACACAATTTAATTAGCTATTTTTAAATTAATTATTATTCTGATTGTTTCTATTATTACGACGTCCAAAGTAAATACCTAATCCTAGAACAAGTAAGATTACTAATACGGCGATTAGAATCCATAACCACATGTAGTTTGGCTTAATACCAGATAATTTATTGTATTTACCAGCATCAGCAGCTGTAATTGTAAAGTCTTTATCTAGTGTCCAAGACTGAACTTTATCGCTAGAGGTCATTTTTACATGTAAATGATAGTCACCAGCTTGTAAAGGTGTTTTACCCCAGTCTATCGTATAATTAAAATTGGAGTTAGGCGCCGGTGACATATTTGCCAAAACTGCAGTCTTTTTAAATTTATGATCATCAGGCTTTTTAGTAACGGTGGCTTTCGCATGAATATTAGCATTAAAACCTTTAACATAGTTTTGAATGTTGGCTTTAACACCGCGTTGACCCTTACCAGCACTTAAAGCAAACGGCATTACCTTTACAGCCTTAAATTTAGGTTGCATGGTTGTGTTTTCAGCTTGACGAACTCGAACTGGAATTCCCTGAATAAATTTATTAGTTAATAATGAACCATTTTTAGCAACAGTTTTTACAACTTTTTCGCCTTTAGCGGGACGAACAACTACCCCACCCATCAAATAACCGGAAAACTTTTGTTCAGGAATCTGTACTTGAAAATGAACATCAACTGCTTTACCTGCAGGAATAGCTATCGTTTGAACACTAGGTTTCACGAGCTTTGATAACTTTATTTTCAAAGATGCATCGTGCGCATTTCTTTTATCAAAAGAATATGATCCATCATCGCTAGTATAAGCAGTGTTAACATCAACAGTATATCGATGAGTCTTAGTATCTTTATTAACTACACTGATTGAAAAGTCTTGCGTACTACCAGGATCACCAAAAATATCAATTTGTCCATTTTGAGCAGACTGATTTTTACCATAATTTGGTTTAATTCCGTAATCCCCTACTGTGGCTTGTGCTGGCATTGCTGATATTACTACTAATGTCAATACAGCTAACATTGCAACAAACCATTGCTTCAAATGATTCATTTTTTACACCTCAATAATTAAATTATATAAATTCCATTTCTAATCTTAAGCTTTTGTCCTAAAAAGTCAATGTAACATCTTAAATTAATAAACACGCTATAAACAAAAATTTAAAAAAAGTATTGATAAAATTGCTTATCAATACTTTTTAAAATAAACATATTAATAACTAATCAAATAAATTAATTACCTGGTGTTGGAGCTGGTGTAGTTGTTGGACTAGCATACAAAGTCCAAGTAATAGGAGCAGTATAAGCACCCTTATCTACATTTGCTGGAAGTCCAATACTCATACCAGCCTTATCTCCAAATACAAATTGATCAGAACCACGTTTGTTGTTAGCAGGAACAATCAAAATATCTTTAGAAGATCCATCAGAAGTAAGACCATTTAAAGCTGTAGTATAAATATCATTATCTTGAGCTTTGATTGAACCAATGTTCATTGTAAAGTCGTTATAAACTGCTCCACTAGCACCTACACCTTTGAAGTTACCTAATGAAACAGCTAATCTGTAACCCAAGCCCTTGTCAGCATCAGAACCAGAACCATTATGGCGTGAATCTGTAATTTTCAACAAACCAGCGTCGTTACCATCATTACCATAATTTCCATTGTTAGTTTTACTTGCTAAACTACTATTATCTTGGAAATAAGCAGTAGTACCACTAACAGCAGGTTTAAAAGCTAAGTCAGGTACTTTATCCAAGCTTAAATAACCATCCACAACTTCAACACTAGCTGTAGATTTAGCTTGTGCAGAACCATCTGTTCCGTTTTCTTCTGTATTAGCATTTGCTGGTAAACCTGCGGCATTAACACTAGCAACTGGAGCTACAGCAGCTAAAGCAACAACGGCAGTAGCTACAGAAGCAAATAATTTATTCATTTTCATTTGTAAATCCCCCCAAAAAAATTCGAATACCTAATCGGTACTCATTACATATTTACAATAACACTTTTTTTTTATCTTGCAACAGTTAAATTTCAAAAGAATAACTAAATTTGCTTGAAATTTCCAAAAAGTGTTACAAAATCCTTACGATAACAAAATCCTAACCCTAACAATAGGCCTAAGCCTAAGACAATTGCTCCATAACTTGTACTATTACCCGTCTGTGGATAAGACGGTGTACCCACAACCTGAACTGGACCATTTTGATCTGATCCACCAGTTTGCGGATAATTCAACTGATCTAACTTAGGACTTTTAGCTTCTTGATTATTAGTCCCGCTATTAGACTGTGGAATAATTACAGAAGCAGTTGAAGACTTAGATTGCGCGTCAGAATTACCTCCCCCTCGAGTAACGCCTTTAGTAACTGGCAAAGCTTGAGCAACTTCGTTACCTTGATAATCATAATCTGTGCCTGCCCACATTGCTGTGGAATAAGCACCTATTACAATTGCCACAGTAGCTACAACTGCTACAATTAAACCAATCACCTTACGCCAAGGGAGTCGCTTTGATGTATTGCGAGTTTGCTTTTCCAAAGATCACGACTCCTTTCGTAAGATTGGAAGTTCTAAATACAGTGTTAATATAGCACTTAAATTCGATAAGTTCAAATTAGATTAATTCTTTATTAGAGTTTGCCACAATTGCCAGATTTGTTGTGAATCAAATTTGTGTGCACTTTGATAAGCTCCTAGGCTTAATTTTTGCATCAATTGATCATTTTGCAAAATATCAATAACTTTATGAGCTGCCATAACGTTATTATTTTGTGGAATTAAATAACCATTTTTTCCATCTTGAACTATTTCCCGCGGACCATAACGACAATCGTAACTAACCATTGGTAAACCATGACTGCTAGCTTCCAATAACGTTAATGGAAATCCTTCAGAAAAAGATGTCAAAATTAGTAAGCGAGCTTGATCATAAACTTCGTTCAAGTTAGCAACAATGCCTTTAAATTGAACTGCTTTTTGTAAATGTAAATCTAAAACTTTTTGGTTAATTTTCTCAGCTTCCGTTTTATACGTAATCCCACCATACACTTCCAAATGTGCCAACGGATCAGTTTTTCGAATTCGCTGTAATATTTGTAAAGCTTGATCGATTTGTTTTTCCGGAGAAATTCGCGCTACCATGATGATTAAATGTGGATCCCGTTCAGAAAATTCAACCTGAGCAATATCTGTTCGGCTTGGTTTACCTGGTATCGCAATTACTTTCTCGCCTAAATTAAAGCGCTGATTAATCTCTTGTTTTTCCCAATGTGAAGGACAAATTATATAATCAAATTCTTCATTGTGCGTTAAACCATACTCATAATTGTTATTTAAACCACCCGTCATGACATCAGCCTGCCAACCATTTAAAAACTGATTATGAATATAAAAAGCCTTTTTAGCTGGTGTCTGCATTCGGGGCAAACTTTCGACACATTCTACCCGATCAGCAATAAATAAATTATTCAAAGCATAATCTCGATTCAAGCAGTCATAAAAAAAGGCTTGAAAATCACGCAAATCCGTAAAATGATGCTTGTGCCCTTGATAATTTAATTTATACAAAGCTATCCGCTGGTGGTCATCTTTAAAAATTTGTGTACAAAAAGTTTTTCCTCGTTCATTGACTATTTCTTGTTTCGTTACTTTTCCTTGACGATCATAATAATATTTGCTGGATAAAAAGCCACGAGTATCATAGCCTTCGGCAAAACTTGGTAAGTTACTTCCCATTGGTGCAAAAGCGACTGAAGTAATTTGCTGTGAACGGGCATCAGCTCTCACTAACCCTTGACGACCATCATTAGTTTTAACTTGAAAACCTAATTCTTGTCCATCTGATCCGAGCGCCTGCACCAATTGATATTGCTTTTTTTGACAATATTCTTGAATCGTATTTTTCTGATAATAATCCACCCGATTACCACCAAAATAGTCAAAAACATTAATCACATCAGCAAGATCTAGGCCAAATTTACCTGGACCACTGGCCCAATCATTACGATAATAAGTTGTCACAATTTTAGCGGGTGCTTTATTTTGTTGAAATAAGCGCAAACGGTTCAATTCCGAATGTTCAATCCCAGCTGAAATATTTGATAGATCCATCGTTAAAAAAAATTCATCCTATTTCCCCCCTAGCATTTTTATTATATCAAATTATGATTGAACAATTTCTTTTACCATTACCACTCAGGCATAGTATACTAACTATGAGGTGAAACCATATGAAAATAACACGTCATGGAGAAATGTTTTGTCAATTATCAGCCGTTCCTGAAATTGGTACTAAAATGCCTGATTTTACAGTGCTCAATCAAAAACAAGCTTCGGTAAAACTACATGATTTATTAGATCAACCATTATTGATTAGTGTTGTTCCCGATATTGACACTAGTGTCTGCAGTTTGCAGACTAAACATTTTAATCAGACCATGGATCAATATCCCCAGATTAATTTTGTCACGATTTCCACCAATACCCCTGAGCAACAAGCTCATTGGTGTGCTGCCGAAGATGTTCACCACATGCAGCTCTTGTCTGATGTGAATCATGATTTTGGTCAAAAAACTAATTTATTAATGGCCGACAGCGGCCTTTTGGCTCGTTCAGTCTGGATCATTAATCCGGATCAAACCATTGCCTATCAAGAAATCGTTCCTGAAATGACTCAAGAACCTAACTATAATCAAGCATTGGATCATTTGAACGAAAATTAATCGCAAAAAAACACTATTATAATGAAGAAATAATTTACTTTTTTGTTAAAAAATTAAGTTTGTCCATTAAAAAAGGCGTTGCAGCAAATAATTAACTTTGCTACAACGCTTTTTATGTGTACTAAGACTCAATTGTTTTTTTGATAATATAGATTATTCCAAAAGTTGATAACAGTAATTAATGTCATCAAGACTCCAGCTACAATAAATAATATTTTAAACGATGAATGATCAATAATCATCCCGCCAAAGACTGGCCCCAAAGCCCTTCCTAACGACGAAAAGCCACTGACCCAGCCTTGACTGCGCCCTTTGTCTTTAGGCTTAGTCCATTGGTCAATAATAACAGGCACCGTCGGTACATAAATAGCTTCCCCAATTGTTAACAAAATCATGCCCAAATAAATCAAGCTTACTTGTTTGCTAGCAATGGTCACAAAATAAGAAACCGTTAAAAATAAAAGTCCAATAAAAATTCGATGATAAAGATTTTTAATAATTTGTGGCCGCCAAGTTAAAAGCCATTGAACGATGATAATAACCGCTCCATTTAATGCCCACAATAAACTATAAACTCTTAAAGCAAAGCCATTATCAATTAAATACACAGAAAAATTAGATTCCCATTGTGAATACATTGTCCAGACCACAACCAAGGTCAAAAAACTAACCAAAAATAATTGCCGTGCCCGTAATTTGTTCGGGTGTTGTTGAGCAAAATTCGTTGCATGCGTGGCATTGGACACACTATATTCCAAGCGTTGCTTAGGAAAATAAAAAATTTGTACCAATACCGTCAAGATATATAAAACTGCTGCCAACAAAAATATCGGTGCAACTGAACGTTTGAAAATTTCACTAATCAACAGCGTCCCCACAACCAAGCCAACGTTTAAAACTAAGTAAATCAAATTAAAAGCTTTAGTCGTCGACATATTGGGCACTAGCGTTCCATAAACATTAATTGCCGTTGTCAGCCACCCCGTCGCAACTCCAAACAAAGTTAAAATAATCGGATAATTCGGCCAACCGGTAAACCAAGCGCCCAACAAACAGATAATAACACTCACAACCATCGCAATTAACGTTAAGTAGTATTGATTAAACCGATCATACATTTTTCCAGCAACCATTGCTCCTAAAACATTAGCAGCTGAAAACAGCATTAAGGCAATTCCAGCCACTGTTAAGGATTTATGTAGAACCGTATTAATATAAATAGTTGCTAATGGCCACATCATACTATAAGCCGTCTCATTAAAAAAAGTAACAACCAACAGGGGCATTAATCGAACCTGCCGCATTCTCTAACCTCTTTTTCTTTTTTAGTTTATGAACACTTTTCTTTATTATAATATAGTTAGCCTATTTGAAGAAAGGATAAGTTAATGACAAATTTTCATCAACCGCAAAATACGAAAGATGCTTTGCGAACTATTCAGAAATTAGCTAATCAATATTTAAATGCTCCCTTGACCACCGAATTAATTAATTACAATCAAAAACAAATCCGCTATCTAAAAGAGCAAGTTATTCCCGAAGCCAAAACTCATGAACATAATTTTACACGGATCCAACAAGCCCAACAATTAATTCAAACACTACAACAGCGGCTGCAAGGCCACACAATTCTTGGTAAGATTCAACATTACCAACTATTAAATAAAACGCCAACCAAATATAAAAAAAATCCTGGTAGACATCATAGTCAACCCCATTATCGAACCAGTCATCATTAACTCTGCTAATAACCATTGACTTATTAATTACCTAATTGGAAACACTTTTAACTTCAAAAATAAGTTTAACATGAAAATAAATTAAAAAATAATAACAATTATTTAATTTTAGTGTTAAGATAGTTTTACAAATCATGAAGGAGGTTCAAATTATGAAAATAACAATGTTAGGTGTCGGCGGTATGGGAACTCGTTTTGGCTATGCCTTACAAAAAGCTGGTAATGAAGTAACCTTAATTGATGGCTGGAAACCAAATGTTGAAGCAATTCGTCAAAATGGCATTTCAGCTAATTTGGATGGTCAAGAAATTAGTGCCAAATTGCCAATTTATTATCCCAATGAAAGCGATCAGATTAAAGATCCGGCCGATTTAATCATTGTCTTTACGAAATCATATCAACTAGAAGAATACTTTGATCAAATTAAATCCTTATTAACACCTAATACCTATGTGCTCTGCTTAATGAATGGGATGGGTCATGAGGAAATTCTAGAAAAATATGTCGATCAAAATCTCCTATTAATCGGCGTTACTATGTTCACTGCTGGTTATGACAAACCGGGTCATGCGCAATTATTTGGTAGTGGTAACGTTGAAATTCAAAACCTAGGCTCCAAAGGTGAAGACTTTGCTAAGAAAGTCATCGCAGTCTTTAATGATGCGGGTTTGGATTCTGAATATAGTAATAGTGCACGCTATTCCATCTGGCGTAAAGCTTGCGTCAACGGAACTTTAAACTCACTCTGTTCATTACTAGAGTGTAATATGGGCGAATTGGGTCAAACTAAAGAAGCCACAACTTACTTAAAAGATATTATTGCCGAATTTGCTACCGTTGCTCGTCATGAAGGTACCGACTTGGATGAAGAAGAAGTCTTTCACCACATTGATGAAACTTTTTATGGCAACATTGCTAACCATTATCCTTCCATGTATCAAGACTTAGTAAAACATCATCGTTTAACCGAAATTGACTTCATCAACGGTGCTGTTTGGCGTAAAGGACAAAAATATGGAATTCCGACCCCTGAGTGTCGTTTATTAACCCAATTAATTCATAGTAAAGAACAGTTAGTCGGTGCCAAATTAGATTAAGCAATAAATAACTGGCGTCTGATATAAAACTTAGATAAAAATCTTTGCCTCAAAGTAAAAATCCTAGACAATTTCCCCCTAAAATTGTGCTAGGATTTTTTATAAATAAAAAACAACGAACCTAAAATAAAAATTAGCAGTCAAACACTAACGATACTAAATTTTCTCGGCCACACTTGACTTGATAAATTTCATATCATTAGGTATAAACTACTAACTTGGAGCACATCATAATGAATTAATGTTTTACTTAATTTAACAGAATCCGATCATCAATCCTATTGCTCTGGTCTCATTGTTTTGAAATTTTGTTATTGAGCTACAAAACTACTTTCAATAATGTGCTTGATTCATAGCAATCAATAAGAATAAGAAGATCACAAAGGCACCATACATAATCGGGTGGACTTGTTTACCTTTCTTTTCAAAAATCATAATTAAGACGTAAGACATAACGCCAAAGGCAAAACCATAAGCGATATCATAGAAAAATGGCATCCCAATGATTGTTGCAAACGCGGGAAATGAGCTTTCTAATTTACTCCAATCAATATTTCCTAAAGCAGTAATCATTGAAGCACCAACAATGATCATAATTGGTGCTGTTACTTGCGAAGTAACCACTGCCAATAATGGTGAGAAAAACAAACTGGCTATAAACCAAAAAGCCACTGTTAAAGCAGTTAAACCAGTTCGACCACCAATTGCAATACCAGCAGAAGATTCAACGTAGGCAGCGGTTGGCGAACTACCAAAAATTGAAGAACCGGTCATAGCAAAAGCATCACTTAATAAAGTTTTGCTCAAACGCGGTGGAACTTTTTCGCCACGTTTAATAAAACCAGCTTGCTCTGCTAGACCAACAACGGTTCCCGTAGTATCAAAAAAAGCTACTAAAAAGAAAATTAAGATAACCGTAATCATCTGCGGATTAAAGACATTTTGTACATTAAAGATTGCTTGACCAAAGGTCGGCTTTAAACTAGGAACACCCGAAACAATCGCTGTCGGCATCTTAATCAAACCGGTTAAAATCCCGACAATTGAAGTAGCTGCCATTCCGATTAAATAATTAGCCGGCACTTTTAAAGCTACTAAGATTAAAGTAAAAACCAAGCCAAAAACCGTTAGCCAAACAGTGGGATTATGAAAATCAGTAATGGTCAATAACGTTGATGAACTAGCTTTAACTAAACCACCATTTTGTAAACCCACAAAAGCCACAAATAAGCCAATTCCCGCCGCAATTGCCGATTTTAAATCAGCTGGAATATTATTTATAATTTTTTCTCGTACTTTAAAAATAGTTACAAGTAAAAACAAAATTGACGCCACAAAAATCCCTGCTAGCGCCGTTTGCCAAGGAATTTTCATTCCCAAAACCACTGTATAAGCAAAAAAAGCATTACTTCCTAAAGAAGGAGCAATCGCTACTGGATAATTTGCAATAAACGCCGTAGCTAAACACCCCACAATTGCTGCTAAAGCAGTGGCAACAAAGACTGCACCCTTGCTCATCCCCGCATCACCCAAAACATTAGGGTTAACAAAGAGAATATAAGACATGGCCATAAAAGTGGTTGTCCCAGCAATGATTTCCTGGCGCGGATTAGTATGATTAGCCTGCAGATCAAAAATCTTTTCCAACAGTCGCGCTGGCTGTTTACTCATTTCAATTCCTCCAGATAGTTCTATTATTAAGTAACACACTGTTCTATTATACTCAATTTAAAATATAAAGCTAGAATTTCACGATATATATTATTACTTTTTTGTTATAATGTTCGTAATTTGCTAAAGTAGATTTGGAAATTTAAAGACACTTTTTCTCAAATATTCATATTTTCTTCACATTTTAAGGGTTTCTTCTTCATAACTTCTGTGTAGTATATAACTTGTAAGTTGATGAGATAGAAAAAAGATATCTC
Organism: Bombilactobacillus sp. ESL1202; assembly: GCF_058107125.1. Lineage (NCBI taxonomy): Bacteria > Bacillati > Bacillota > Bacilli > Lactobacillales > Lactobacillaceae > Bombilactobacillus > Bombilactobacillus sp. ESL1202. The sequence continues at coordinate 652,748 of NZ_CM176590.1, forward strand.
ACTTCTCCCCCTCAATATTTAAATTTTGAATCCCCCTCAATAATTTAAATTAAAAAGCCTCCGATTGTTAAACAATCGGGGGTTTTTACATATTTAATAATTTTTTATGCCAGAAAATTCAAAAGTTCAACTGCAGCAGTGATTAACAATCTTGAATCATAAACTTCTTGTAAAACATAACTTTCCTGAAATGAACGTAAATTTCGTTGAACCGTAGCACTAATTGATTGTTGCTGTAACTGAATTTGCGTTGTTTGGGCAATTAATAAAATCATCGGTACCTTGCTAGATCTGAAATTCAGCGTATTTAAACTAGCAATAAACTCTTGCTGTTTGTCTAAACTCACATTCAATTCAAAGCCTTTATCCGTTTGGCAAAAATCGGCCACCAAAGAATTCAGCAGCATTTGCTTTTGATACTCTTGTAATGCCTGCCGTTTTTCTAATTGCTGAATCTGAGCTTGGGCGTATGTTACCAATTGTTCATAATTTGCTAATGGTTTGACTAAGCGATATTTTTCTGCTGGTTGCCATTTGGGATCTAGACTCAAAATTTGTTTTGGTTGTAACCCTAAGTTTAAGGCTTCCTTGACCACAAAAAAACTTAAACCTGCAGCTACAATTTGATAATTTTTTAACCCTAAGTTAGTAACAAATTCTAGCAAATCTTGTGCACAGTTAGTAACATCTAGTTTTCCACTAGGGGCAGACAGCCCATGATAACGCCAATCTAAAGCATAACTATTAGTTAAACCATTGAAGGTCATGACTTGCACACAGCTATTAACACTTTGTGTGAAGTCTGGTAAAAAAATTGTATTTTTAGAACTCTGTAAATCTTCCTGTAAATAAATTAAACGACCATTGGTCACTGTCGTTGCCTGAACTTTAATCATTTGTCAACATCCTAATATCAATCTAAACTTATTGCTAAGCCAAAAATTACCAAACATTGATCCAGCAAATTTTTGCAGTCCCAACTTCACTGAAACAAATTCATGCAATAATTATGATTTTACATCCTTTTGACTGCTCACGCCAAATCGCGCAATATCAGCCCCAATTAAAATTATTGGAGATGAAACAGTCGCCGTAGTTTGGATAAATCCTTTTCCAAAACCTGATCCATCAATCGGGTTTTTAACACATAAATGCCATAAACCAGACTACCAATAACCACTTCAATTAACATATAACCAGTCGCTTTAATTCGCCCAATCTGGTGATCGAAACCATAAAAAATTGTATCTAATAATAAAACCACTACCATCATTAACACTGCCCCCAAAACAATTTTCATTAAATCTTGACTAATTAATTGCTTCAAATTAAACGGGTATAAGGTATGGATTTTTTTTAACATTAAATAACAAATTAAGATCATCGCTAATATTGTCGCCACAATGGGACCATATTCACGAAACAGGTAAACTAGCGGCCACTGAATAATTATTTTAAAAACAAAGCCAATGACTAAATATTTAATCGCTAAAACATTACGATATAAAGCTTGCAAAATGGCAGCCAAAACCATAAAAAATCCCAACAATAAGGCCATCAAACACGACATTTGCATAATTTTAATACCTAATTTATCAAAACCATAAAAAGCACTCCACAATGGTCGAGAAACTGCTAACATTCCTAGTGCTGCGGGTACCATAAAGAAGGCAAACATCTGTATAATTTTAACAATTTGTGTTTGAATTTTTGTCGTGTTCTTAGTTGTATAAAGTGAAGAAACAATGGGAATAGCCGAAGAAACAACGCCGGTAGCCAACGAAACCACGACCATGATTAATTTGTTAGCTTGAAAACCAAAGAGCGAATAATAATAATCTAACTGTTGTTGAGAAACATGCATAAAACTTTGCATCATGGGGTTGAACGTTGATTGATCAAATAGTTTAAAAATGGTAATTGCTGAATCAATGATAATAAAAGGAATAGCTTGCAGTAAAATTTCCTTCGTAAAATCTTTAGCTGTAAAACTAATTTGATGACTACCATTAACTGCCAGTTGCGTTAATGTTTGCCGTTGACGCCAAAATCCCCATAACAGATATAACATTGACACGCCCGCGCCAATAAAGGAAGCAAAAGTTGACTTGGTTACGGCATCAACGTAATTGCCGTGTTGAATTTGCATAATAATATACGTAATTAATAGCATATAACTAACACGTGCAAATTGTTCCAACATCATTGAAATTGCTGAAGGTCCCATTTGACCATGCCCCTGAAAGTAACCACGCATAATGCTTAATGTTGGTAAAAGTAAGACTGCAATAGCCAAAGCTTTTAAAGCTGGAATACTACGGGGATCACCGTTGGTGAAGACAGCTGCCACCAAATTAGCGCCAAAATACATGACAGCGGCAAAAGCTAAACCAATTACCGCCGTTACTTTTAATGCTTGCTTAAACAATTGATTACTAGCCTCATACTCGCCCAAAGCATTGTAGTGGGCAATTTGTTTAGAAATTGCACTGGGAAGCCCCGCAGTTGAAACTAGTAAAAAAAAGTCATAAATATTATATACCTTACCGTACAAGGCATTAGCCGCGGCCACAGTGACAGCAGAGCCCATCCAAATATTCCACGGAATAATATATAAAGCTGATAAAGCTCGGGAAACAATCCCACTAGCCGTAATCCAAGCTGAACCAGATAATAAAGAGTCATGTTTAAGTTCTTTAGAAGTCACTTTTGATTGCTTCATTTTTCTTCCTCAATCCCATTACAGTGAAACTATATTATACAAAAAATAAGATAGAGATAAAAGCTTGTAGCCATTGAATAACATTCAAAAAGAAGTTGGGTCCAAAATTCAGGTAATTAAATCCTAACAAACTTAAATTTCTAAATTAATTTTTTGATTTAAAAATTTTAGTGTTATTAGTAAGAAATTACTGATTTTTAGAACATAATAGTTAATGACTTTCCTGGGATTTTATTAAGAACGTCAATTAACCTTACTGCCCCAACTTCTTATCAATTTTAAAATTATCGCTTAAGTAATTAGCCTAACGTCGGTTCCAAAACTGGAATTAATTGTGCTGCTGCCTTTTTAGTACCTGCCACATCAGGGTGCATTCCATCAGTAAAGGAAAGATCCCAATCTTTAGTTTCAATGATTGTAGTATTTTCATATTCTGGAGTTTCTTCACGAATCACAGCCGCATGATTTTGACTGAAAGGAATCATAATCCACAAACGACTAGTTGGATATTGTAATTTAATTTTTTGCATAACTAGTTCAAAACCCACCCGAAAATCAGCATCATTAATCTTTTTATCCGGTGTTCCTAAATTAACAATCACATCTTCCGCCTCAAAATCGGGTTGCCAAGCAATATCGGCCGCCATTTGATCAACGAAAGTTTGTGCATTAGGTACGCCACCAGTCCCTGGCTTAACGACACCGGCACCTGGATAACAAATGCGAATATCTTCTCGATTAAAATGTTCCGCCACTAAAGCAGCATAGTTACTCTCAGCTCGATAATCTTCGCCCGGAGTAGTTCCAGCTACCCAAGAACCAGCTGTAATGGAGTCACCAATAAAGACCAATGGTGAACCAGCAGGCTTAACTGCTTGTAACTGACCTGTGGTTTCTACTTGATCAAAATACAAACCTTGATGTCTTCGCCAAACATTATCTTCAGTTGTATTGCCACTATAAACTACTTGAATGACATGACTATTTTCATCGGGTAAAGTAACTGTAATTGGATCTGTGGTTAACGCCAAACGTACAAACGGTTGATCATCAACCTGGTAAGCTAACCAAGTGTCACCGGCGTTAGCCTTTGTAGAAAATGACCACTTAACAGCTGTAGTGTCTTGAACCTGAGTAATCACCCGTGCTCCTAAATTAGTTGTATACATACCGTGATTAGTCTGAGACCAACGACCACTAAAATAAAGTCCTTTTGAGTCAAAATTAGCATCTGTTTGTTGAAATTTCATAAAATCTCTTCCTTCCTATTGCTCTTAACTCCGACACAATACTATAATAGCACTCATACCCACCTGTTAGAAAAGGAGAAATTAAATGTTTACAAATATTATTTTTGATGTTGATGGTACGTTATTAGATACCAAAGAAGCTAGCTTACTAGCTTTACAAAAAACTTTGCTTGAAGATTACAATATCAAAACTGAAGTAGCGGATTTAGAATTTGCCTTTTCTGGCACGGCGGAAGACACTTTGAATTACTTTAAAATTCCGCAAAGCCAACATTTAACAGCCGCTAAAAGTGTTTTTAACAATGCCTTTGGTTTTATTGATGAAGTTCAACCTTTTGCCGGTATCGTCAACACCGTTAAAAGGTTGGCAAACAATAACATTGGTTTAGCGATTGTTACTTCTGAAGATTCTAGAGAAGTGGCAGCCATTTTCAAAAAGACTGCTTTACAACCTTATTTTCAGCACTTTGTAACTGCTGACCAAGTTCAACAGCCTAAACCTGCAGCTGAGCCGGCTTTAAAAGCCATGCAACTCATTAATGCTCAACCGCAAACGACATTATTAATCGGCGACTCACGCAACGACATTGGTTGTGCTCATCATGCTGGCATCAAATTTGGTTTAGCTAAATGGGGCGCTAATGCAGCTGATGACTTTAGTGATGCCGATTATATTTTTCAAAAACCGGAAGACATATTAAACGTAGTCGCTCATTAAATCAATAGAAGTTTACTGAAAAAGAGGCTCGGACAAGTCTTAGTAGCTTTGTGCCTAATGGTATTAAATCTTTCAAGTCAAATTTGAACTTTAAGATTTAAAATCACTAGTGCTCAACTGCTAAGTTTTTGTCCCAGCCTCTTATTTTATAACCTTTTATTCGTAGCTTTTTAAATTGCGTTCCTCAGACCAGAAGCAGTTACCTAATTACAACTCAGAATTTCAGTCAAAAAAGACTTAAACCATGAGTTTAGTTTCTGGTTTATAACCGGTCTTATTCACAGCTAAAATTACATTTTCTCTAAGCGTTCAATCCGTTCAGCCAGCGGTGGATGTGTATCAAATAAATGTTCCATTGAATGCTGCTTTTTTAGAGGATTAGTAATATATAAAGCTGCACTGGCATCATCAACCTGCTGCATTGGTTGCTCATTATTCTGCAACTTTTGTAAAGCACCAATCAAGCCTTGCGGATTACGAGTCAATTCAACTCCGGAAGCGTCAGCTAAATACTCCCGATTACGAGAAATTGCCAGCTGAATAATCGAAGCAACTAATGGACCAATAATCGCAAAAATCAAACCCACTAACCATAAAACTAACTGTAACCAATTGTTACTATTAGAATCATTACGATCGTCACGGTCATCGCTAAACCAAAAACCCCAGCGGTACATATTCGATAACATTGATGATAGGAAAATTAAAGCTGAAGCTAGCGCCAAGGCAATTGTCGAAACTCGAATGTCATAATTACGGATATGAGAAAGTTCATGTGCCAAAACCCCCTCTAATTCTTCCCGATCCATCATCTGATATAATCCCGTCGTCACTGCTACAGCTGAATGTTGCGGATCACGCCCTGTCGCAAAAGCATTCGGACTCGGGTCATCAATAAAATATAAATCAGGTTGCGGAATTCGGGCGACCATGGCTAAATCTTCAACAATATGCCACAAGTCAGGGGCTTGCTCCTCACTAGTAATGGGTTGGGCACGGTTCATTTTCATAACTAAACTCGTTGATTGCAAATAAGCACTAATCGCATAAACTGCTGCGATGACTAGCGCACCAATAATACCAGCTATTAAACTATGCCACATTAATTGACCAATTACTGCCCCAATTGCCCCTAAAATCAGAAAAAAGATTGCTAAAACTAAATATGTGCGCCGTTTATTTTGCGCAATTTGTTGATATAGCATGATCTAACCTCTTAAAATTTAACTTGGGGAACTTCCTGTTCAGCTTCGGAAATTTGTAAATATTCCATTGGTAAAAAGTGGTGCAATTTAGCAACCAAGTTACGTGGAAAAGTTTGCGTTGCCGTATTGTAATATTGCACAGAACTATTATAAGCTTGACGGGCATAAGCCACCTTATTCTCCGTATTAGTTAATTCTTCCATTAACTTATTAAATTCTTGATTAGCTTTCAAATCTGGATAATTTTCTGCCAAAGCCATAATTGGTCCCAAAGCTGTCGTCAATTTGCTATCAGCATTAACTTTATCTTGTAAAGAATCGGCATTCATGACTGAATTACGTAAGTTAACAATCTCAGCTAAAGTTTGTTTTTCATGGGCAGCATATCCCTTAACTGTTTCAATCAAATTAGGAATTAAATCGGTCCGCCGCTTTAGCTGCACAGAAATTTGACTTTGAAACTCCTGAGCTTGATTACGCTTTTGTACCAAACCATTATAGAACAACGCATACAAAACAACTAAAACAATAACAATTATAATAATGATTAATGTTGTTGACATTGATATACTCCTTAATTTTTAAGACAATTTTAACATAAATTATCCAGTATTAACATCTAACGTTCAGCTTGATCAATGGCTTCTGTAACATGATCTTCAGTAAAATCATGGTGCATATAGTCCTCATCAGTTACTGGCAAATGTTGTTGTAAAGTGGCAAATTGCTGCCAAAAAACTTGCCCTTGTGCCACACTAAAATCTAATACGTGTCCGCCAATTGAGTGATCTGTTGCCAAAAAATGACTATGAAAGCCCGCTACGCTAGCTCCATCAAACACTTGTGGTGCATAGTAACTAATTAAAGTTCCGGTCACATTTTGAGCTGTAAAAACACTCTGCTTTTCAGACGCTTGCACTAAGGTTTGATACGGCTGACTAGCTTTAACAACGGTCCGGGTTTTCATTTGACTAAAAGTACCCGTAATTTTAACAGCATAAAAAGTGTTGGCAGCTTGTGTTTTAGTAGCAATTTGCCGATAAATTGCTTTCGCGCCCAACTGTTTAATTGGCTGCAAAGGTTTAAAATCAGCTTGATGGACACTCGCAAACGGAACAGTAAATTCGCCACTTACCAAATTAACATGACCCGCACCGTCAACTTGATACGGTTGACCATCCAAAATAATTAATTCACCATCTAAGCCTTCACCCGTACCAATGCCAGTATCACCATGCGTTAATAATTCTTTCATGGTCAATGTTCCTTTTAGCAAACCTGGTACTAGTAAAGCCAAAGTTCCGTGTTGATATAAAATATCATTCATTTAATTTCTTAACCACCTTTAAAATTACGTCAAATTCTTAATTAAATTGCGTTCACAAAACCCAGCAACCAGAAACTAATCGGACTTGATCTCAGCTTAATTAATGAAATTGATCTGGCAATAAAGCTTGATTCAAATCATGATTATGACTATAATCCACCGGAATTTCTACCACTACCGGTCCTTGTGTCGCAAAAGCTTGGTTCAAAATTGTGCGCAAACTATGATTTTGATCAACCTTTAACCCCACTGCCCCAAAGCTTTGGGCATATTTAACAAAGTCAACGGGACCAAATTTAACGCCCGAGTCATGGCCATACTTAGATTGTTCTTGAAACCGAACCATATCGTAATAACCATCAACCCAAATCAATTGTACAATATTAGATTGTAAACGCACAGCCGTTTCTAACTCCTGGCTGGAAAACAAAAAACCACCATCACCGGCCACAGAGACTACCTTGTGTTCTGGCGCTAATAATGAGGCACTGATTGCCCACGGTAGCGCAACACCTAAGGTTTGCATCCCATTACTAAATAGTAAATGCCGGGGCTCATAACTACGAAAATGACGAGCCATCCAAATATAATGACTACCAACATCAACAGTCACAACCATTGAATCATCAACGTGCCGCTGCAATTCTTGAACAATTGCTAACGGATCTTGAACACCTGTGGCACTAGGAGCTAAAATTGGAATATTTTTTTGCTCATATTCTTGTTTAATCGCCTTTAAATGATTCTTCGTGACTTCTGATAATTGATAATCAGCCAAGAGTGGCGTTAATGCGGTCAACGTATCCACTAAATTTCCTTGTAAAATTAATTCTGGCTGATAATCCTGGGTTAATTCGGGAGCCACATTATCCAAGTTAATAATTTTACCAGCTCGATCTTGATTCCAATTACGAGCTTCATATTCAATCGGATCATAACCGATCGCAATGACTAAATCCGCTTGCTTCAGTAAAACATCACCCGTTTGATTTCGGAACAATCCTACCCGCCCAAAATATAAATCTTCTAAATCATGTGAGATAATGCCAGCTCCTTGAAAAGTTTCAACAACTGGTAGTGGCGTTTGCCGTAATAAAGTTCGTAAAGCTTGTGTTACTTGCTTTTGTGAAGCACGCATTCCGGCTAAAATCACGGGCATTTTAGCTTGCTGAATTGCAGCAATAACAGCTTTTAATTTTGCAATGGGCAGGCTACCTTGTTGAACAATTGGTGCTCTTTTCATATTGGGTCGCGTCACAGTTTCATTAATAACATCTTGCGGAATAGAAATAAAAACTGCCCCGTTCTTGGTATCAATTGCTTCTTGATAAGCATTCGCAAATGCTTCCGATAAATTGTTCGGATCTTGAACTTCAACACTATTTTTAGTAACAGGTGCCAAAATGGATTGATTAGGAATGCTTTGGTGAGTTAAACGCGCTAGGTCATCACGCTGCACTTGACCGCCTAATGCAATGACCGGATCGCCCTCAGCTGTAGCAGTCACTAAGCCAGTCGCCAAATTAGCCACGCCAGGTCCAGAAGTCACCAATACGACTCCCGGTTTACCGGTTAAACGGCCGATAGCAGCGGCCATAAAAGCCGCGTTTTGTTCATGGCGTACCACAATTAATTTTGGTTTACGCGGATCAGAATTATATTCTAACTCCTCAAATAAACGATCAATCTTGGCACCAGGAATTCCAAAAACATACTCAATTTGATATTCAATCATTGTTTCCACAATGGCTGTTGCAGCAGCTTTTTTAGACATAAAACTGAATTCTCCCTTTATAAGTGATAAAAAACATTATACAGGGTTGTTTTATAGGTTACAAAATCAACTACCACCAAACAGTTAAAATCTAAACTTCAAAGTAATTCCGCACGTTCTTAAAAGAACATGTTTCCCTGTTTGTTTTCAAAAAATCTGCTTAATTTATTAATTGTAAGTGATTTCAAAAAAGATTACTCTTTATTATATCTACCAATTAAAGTAAAATAATTAGTGGTTTTAAGTCACTGATCCAATCCGTAGATAAGAAGGTTTTTAAATGGCCGTTCTCAAAAATATTTTTATGGATAAGATGCTCTGGATTGCAGCATCGGTTGCTGTATTATCCACTATAGTTAGTAAACCACAATTAGCGGACATTAATTTTCATACAATCTTTTCGTTATTATCAATGATGATTCTCGTCCAAATTTTGGAACATATCGGGTTATTACAATTTTTATCAACCCATTTAACTGTTAAAGCTAAAAACTCCCGGCAACTAATGGAAGCATTGGTCTTGCTGGCTTTTTTTGGCGCAATGTTCATTACTAACGATGTTACCATCTTAATTCTCGCACCGTTATTTTTCAAAATTGCTGCTGATGTTCCATTAAGTCGGGCACTAACCATGACTATGATTACCGTTGCTGCTAACTTAGGGAGTTCTTTCACTCCCTTTGGCAACACACATAATTTATTTTTACTATCCCATTTCAACTTAACTGCCGGGCACTTTTTCTTAGTGTCCACCCCACTAATGTTAATTGAATTAATTATTCTGGTAATCGTTTCTTATTTTTTAACGAAACCAGAACCAATGGATATTGAAATTACGCCTTTCGAAATTAAAATTAGTAAACTAATTGCTACGTTGTTTTTAACAGCATTTATTTTCCTTGGCATTTTTAAAGTGTGTCCTGTTTGGTGGACAACAGTTGTCGCTATTATTTTTGCTTTAATTATGAGTCCTAAGACTTTAAAAAACGTTGATTATGCGACCATCCTGGTCTTTATTTGTTTTTTTGTCGCTGTGGGTAACATTAGCCGCTTTCCGATCGTTGCCAAAATCATTAACAACTTAGTTGCTAGTCCCAGTTCAACTTATTGGACTTCACTTGGTTTAAGTCAATGTATTAGTAACGTGCCAACGACTATTTTAGTAGCTAAATTTACCCATCATATTCACGCTTTATTCTTAGGTTCTAATATTGGCGGCTTAGGGACAATTATTGCCTCAATGGCCAATCTTTTATCTTACAAGCAGTATTCATTTTTTACCCATAAAACCGAAGCAACCCATTTTCTAGGTGTTTCGCTCAAAATCAACGCTTTACTGTTAGTAATTTTAGGTTTTATTGGTTGGTTATTAATTCAAATTTAGCAAACAGGTTCAAACAAAAAAGCATGCGACTGGAACAGTAAACTAACGCGCGTCTTCTATTATAAATACCCAAGCGTTAATTCACTTTTTCCAGTTTCATGCTCTTTTTGTTATTCTCAAATTATCGTTGCCGATATTGTTGTTCAATTTGCTGTTTCATTTTTTTAAAGCGTCTTTTTCTTTGCCACCCAATCAAAAACTGCAATAAATTATTATTCGCATCACCAGTCTTGGTTTTTGCCTGAATAATTTCTTGATATTCAAATTTGACATTCTGGGAGTCAATGGGTTCTAAATGATAACTAACTTGATAAGAATTTTTACTCGTTGTTAACTCATAACTATAATCGTGATCAGGTTGATAGTTAATAATTTTAAAATGACCCGTAACTTGATTGTTAAATGTTTTTTCAAATTTGAAATTGTTTAATTGCCGCGGTTTCAGATTCTTCCCTGTTTGTTGTTTAATATCATATAAAACTGAATTAGTTATTTGCTCAAACAAATAACTGGCGGGTACCGCAAAATCAAGTTTCATTCTCATAAAAAATCCCCCCTACTTCAAAAAAGACTGAGAACAAACGTCAGCCACGATTAATAACTACTGTGGAGCAGAATATCGTTGAACTATCGCTCAAATAACAACGCTTATTGATTGTTCCCAGCTATTATGATTGGCTCAGTCTTACTTCTTTTACATAACTGTTTCTTAAACTGATTAAGGTCTACACCAGCATGAAAAATACGGCTAGATCAATTCAGCCTTGACATGCGCTTATTTTTTGCGACTTTTTAACCATAAATAAGTGTTCGCCAAAACTAAAACTATCCCAGCTAAGAGGAACATGTAATAAAAAAATTCTGAATCAAAACGAATCAAGGGACTTAAGACAATAATCAATAAACCACCACTAATCGCAATCAAACTGCGATTAGTTTGCTGAGTCTTCTTCTTCATTATTTCTGATCCTGGGGTTTAATTTTGTTGGCAGCTTTCACAAAAGGTACATAAATGATAAAAGCAATCACCGCATTAACCACCTGTAAAATTGGTGCACGCCAATCTAAAGTGGCAATTAAAGAATTAATAATTGGAGGCATGGACCAGACAATTTGTGATTTGACGGGGGCTACCCAACCGTGAGCTAAAGCAAAATAAGAGGTGCTGACCATGACCACGGGAGCCAATACAAATGGAATAAAGTAAATTGGATCTAAGACAATCGGCAAGCCAAACATTACTGGCTCATTCACATTAAAGAAGCCCGGGCCAATAGCCATTTTAGCAACTGCGCGTTGATCATCACGTTTACTAAAAATCAAAATGGCCACTAATAATAGTAAGGTTGAACCGGCGCCCCCAATCCAAGCGTATAAGTCAAACGAATTACGTGTCCAAAAGTATGGTAAGGCTTTATGTTGAGCAAAGGCATTGATATTGGCAACTTGAGCAGTAAACCAAATTGAGTCCAAAACTGGACCTAAGACGTTCGTTCCGTGTAAACCAAAGAACCAAAAGACTTGCACCAAAATGGTCATTAATAAAACAGCTCCGTAACCTTGAGATAAATGCAAGAGTGGTTCTTGAATGGTTTTAGAAATAATCTCAATTACAGTCACTGAACTAAACTTGACTACTAAGTAAGTTAAAATTCCGGAAACATATAAAGCGGCCGTCGCAGGAATAATGCCAGTAAATGCGGAAGCAATGGCGGGCGGAACAGATTCGGGTAATTTAATCGTAATATTTTTTTTCATTAACCAAATATAAACAGCAATCGCTAAGCCACCCATAATCATCACTGTAAAAAAGCCAGTGGAACCAAAATATGAATTAAAATTAAAATATCCTGGACCACTAATGTTTTTACCATTAACCGTTGCCCCTGCTTGTGTAATTGTTTTAATATCCGCAGTACTTAAGGCCTTTTTTAAAGGTAGGGTAAACGTCTGTGGTAAAGTCATCAAAAAAGTGCCGAGGGTTACGATTCCGCCGGTAATTGACTCCACTTTATATTGCACAGCCATTTGATAACCAAAAGTAAACGCAAAGATTAAACCTAAAATTGCTAACGAGCCCGTCCAAACTTGCGTATTAATCCCAATAATGGGCTCCATTGCTTTGACAAAACTATCTAAATGCATTTGTTGCGGAATATCGCGCACAAAGACGTTCAAAATAGTTGCTACTGCACCAGCCATTGTTGCTGGCATAATTGCAATAAAAGCATCTCTTAAAGCAACCAACCAGCGAATTGAGCCGATCTTAGCAGCAATGGGTACTAAATACTTATTTAGCCATTTGACTAAAGCATCCATAATTTTACCTCCTGGGTCAAAACCTTTTTTCTTCTAGTATACTTGATGAGTTTACTTTCACCAAATTTTTATCAAATTAATTGATTTGATAATTGGAATTCTTGCCATTGTTGTGTCAAAGGATCTTTGAACTTCAAATAGTAAGCTTGTAATGCTTGATGACTAAAACCTTGATTTAAGGGACCACCGTATAATTGATCACCGATTAACGGATGATTAATACTTTGAAAGTGAACTCGAATTTGATGCGTCCGGCCAGTATGCAGTTGAACTTTAACTAATGTTTTGTTTGCAAAACGTTGTAAAACCCAATATTCGGTCACGGCTTTTTGACCAGTCGCTAAAACTTGGCGCGCTATTTGCCCTGGAACCGCCCCAATTGGTTGATCAATAATGTCGTGGTCTTTGGTTAATTGCCCCGCGACTACTGCATAATATAATTTAGTAATCTGTTTTTGAGCTACCAGTTGATTAGCTAAGCTGTTAGCTACCAAATTTTTGGCCACTAACACTAAACCTTGCGTATCAAAATCCAAACGTGTAATTAAATGTGGTACTAAAAATTCAGAATGTTCTTGTTTGAGATAACCTTTAATCCGATTGACTAACGTATCTTGGCGATTGCTGGGTCCTGGAACTGAGCTCAAAGAAACCGGCTTATTAACTACCAAAAAATTTTCATCCTCATAAATAACAGCTAACGGTTGAAAACTCGTTGCTACTTGCGGATCATCAGCTTCTGGTGGTAAGTTGATCTGCACTTGATCGTGTTGCTTGACCAACGCACTTGCCACTTGGGGATGACCATTAATCAAAAAACTGTGCGCTTGATGATTTAGTTTTTGATAAAGCCGATGACTAATTCCTTGTTGCTGTAAAAATTTTTTTAATTTCATGTCAGCTTGTTGATTTGTAAAAGTTATTTGCACGATTTCACCTGGTTTGTAAATAATTTTAGAAAAATACTGGGAATCAATTTCTATTTAGCTTAAAATTATAGCAAAGATAATTATAATAAAGGAGCAAATCTCATGCAAAAACACATTTACCTCGCCGGTGGCTTTTTCACCCCTAAGCAAGTTGATTTATTGGATCGCGTCGAAGCAGCCTTAAAGCAAAACGATTCAATCGGTTATCTCCATAGTCCACGCGACCATCAATATAAAAATGCTAGTGTCGATCATGATCCCGAAGGGATTTTTGGCAGTTATGAATGGGCCAGTGAAACCTATCAAAATGATATTACAGCCATGAATCTAGCCGATATTGCCGTTGTTTCTTGGGATAATAGTGACCCAGATACTGGTACCGCTTGGGAAATGGGTTACATGCTAGCCACTAATAAACCAGTCATTCTCGTTTGTGAAGACGATGTTCAAAAAACAGGTTTAAATTTAATGTTGGTCAAGGGAATTAAAGCCTTTTTAACCAGTGTTGACGAATTAAAAACTTACGATTTCAATTTATTACCAACTAAATTATATGAAGGTGAAATTATTTAAGTTAAAACAAACATCACCCTAAAATCACTAACTCGGTTTATGATAGAGAATGAAAATTCATTTATAGTAAAGGTGATTATTATGATCAAAGTTCCTCAAATAACCTTAAATAATCAAGTCCAAATTCCGCAATTAGGCATGGGCGTCTTTCAAATGAAAGATAAAGCAGCTTTCATGAAAGCTATCAATTGGGCCTTAGACATTGGCTACCGCCATTTTGATACTGCTGCTATTTATGGTAATGAAAAATGGTTAGGTGAAGCTTTAAGCCAATCAGGTCTTGCTCGCTCCGAACTATTCATTACTTCAAAATTGTGGCCAGCAGATTTTACCGATCCTAAAAAAGCTTATCAAGAATCTTGTCAACGCCTGCAGGTTGATTATTTAGATCTTTATCTCATTCACTGGCCAGCACCTGGTTATCAACAAGCTTGGCAACAAATGGAACAACTTTATCAACAACAACAGGTTCGCGCCATTGGCGTTTCTAATTTTTTAGAAAAACATTTCCAGACTATCTTGAAAACTGGAACTGTCAAACCAGTTGTTGATCAAATTGAATTACACCCCTACTTTCAGCGACCAGCTTTAGTGCACTTTTTAAAAGAACACCAAATCGCCGTTGAAGCTTGGGGACCATTAGGTCAAGGGCAAACGGGAGTTTTTGATGAACCGATTTTAAAACAAATCGCCCAAAATCATCAAAAAACGGTAGCCCAAGTTATTTTACGGTGGCATTTACAAAATCAAGATATTATCTTTCCTAAATCAATCCACCAACAACGGCTCCAACAAAATTTTGAATTATTTGATTTTGAATTAACTTCTGATGAAATGAATCAGATCAAAACCTTAGATCACAATCAACCCAATGGAGCACGGGCGGATGATCAAGAATTTTTAGATGACTTACTAAATCAAAAGCCGCAAAACTAAGCTTGTAAGAATCGGAACAAAAATGATATAAATAAAAAACTGAGACAGTAAGTTGAACACGCATGTTATGTTTAAAGGCATTAAATTTCAAGTTTTGAAACTGGAAATTTAATGCCTTTTGTGTTCCATTTTCGTCTCAGCTTTTTTTGCTGTTTATCAAATTGAATTAACCATAGACCAAGTCATGGTTCCACTATAACCACCAGCTGGTATTCCTTTTTGGGTACTTAGTTTCCATTGATTAGCACCAACTAAGGAAGTTAAATTTGTTACGCGATCATAATTACCAGATAAGCCAGCATTAGAACCAGAAGCCGGTGTAATAGTTGTGATTTTAGTATTGCCATTAGAAATGGACGTTGACTTATATGATAAAGAAGACGTTTCACCAACACTAGCTGCTAAATCACTAGTATACGCAACGCAAACGTCAATTCCTGCATCCGTACTATTCTGAAAGAAACTATTAATCTCTAAGTTACCAGTAGTCGATAGATTAGATAATTGTCGACCAGCATTAACTGCTTTACCAAAATCAATAGTAGTTGGTACACTCTTAAAGTAGACCAGATTTTGACGTAAAATCGTTAAAGTATTAGGGTGCGAAGTAATCGATTTTCCTGAACTTAAAGTACCAATCACATCAGCTGTCTGACTTAACGATTTGTAACTACTACTATGTTTATCATCCGGTGATTTGCCCGCAATTCCCGTAATAGTTACCGTAAATTGGTCACCAGCTTTAAAATTAGTTCCATCACGTTTAGTAACGTTAACTTGATAAGGCCAAGGTGAGCCTTCATTTTTTTGATAAGTTGCTTTTAAATCGTTCGTTCCAGACCCATCAATGGCCGCTGCTACATAATCACTCGCTGTTAAACCTGCACTCACACTAGGAGTAAAATGCAGTTCTGAGACATTGTCGGTACTATCAGTGGCAATTTTATAATGTATATGAAAATCAATTTTATCGCCGGGAATGTAATAGTTTAATGGCAAGTCATGAGTTCGATCTAAGGCATCTTGCGTTAAAGTTGCATTAAATGTGTACTGTGATAATGGAATACTAACCTTTGTTCCTGAAAAGTCACTAGTCGGATTTCCATCCAAATTTTGTTCAATGGCTACTCCTTTAGGGGTTGTCGTCAAAGCTTGTCCACTAGCAGTAGCAGAAATAGTTCCCGAAAACGTCAGAGTAGCCGTTTGATTATCTTTCAAGTCTATAGCATCAGTAGGACTCAACATTAAACCACGATTAGCAGTACTGTAAGTAACAGTCTTCGTTAAACCATTAGCATTGGTTAACTTAAAACTGCTAGCATCTACATCTATACCTGCAGGAACTACATCAGCTAAATTAGTTGTCTTGTACTCACTATCTTTACCATCATTTCCTAGACTAACAGTAAAATTAATCTTATCGTTTGGATAATTTTTATTATCCGCTCGAGATTCATTATGCCAAGTTTCTTTGAGCCACGGTTTGGAATAAGAACTGGAATTCATCCCAATATCCACTGAATAACGTTGTGTTTGCCCCACTGATAAAACAGCTTGCGGCCATAATAAAGAATAAGCTGAATCAGGATAATTGTTTCCATTTTTCGGCAACAATTCCGTACCTGCTGAATAATTATAAATTTCCTGACCGGTAGCATCTGCTAAAGATGTCCCTTTAAAAACTGTAGTTTCATAATGTGAAGCACTAATACCAGTAGAATTATAATTAAACCTATCTCCATAAAATCCTGCTACCCAACGCGTTGGTCCATTTGTAACATCAGTATTAACATTTAACCGATGTTGAGGTGATTCAAAATAGATACCACGATTATTTCCTAAAGCATAAATTGGAACGTGATCTGGGTCATAGTAATCTGGGTCATTGATATTACCAATAGTATTATTTTCTAATTGCGTATCCTCATGTTCACCGATAAAATAATTTTGTGGCATATTAGAAATGTTTTTCACATATAATTCTTGAGCAACTCCCCCACTAGAATATGGAGACCGTCGTAAAACTTCTTCAAATTCTAACGAATCACCGTCACAATAATCCATGACCTTAACTGCTTGAACCGTACCACTGCTATCTTTAGACACAAAATAAGTCGGTTGGTCATCATGCTCAAGTAATGATGAAGCTGTAGACAAATTAGAAAAAATAGTGTAATCATAACTAGTCCCAGGTCCAATAGACTTCCCATAAAAAAAAGCTTGAATATTATTTGGTGTACCGTCAGCCTTGATACCATCTTGAAGAAAAATATTAGATTTTCTATAATGTGGTTCTTGTCCAGAAAAACTAGTTGCCGACCAGCTGCCGAAAGTAAACCCCATTTTAACTACTTTACCTTGAACAGTTATAGGATTAGTATAACCAATCTCCATATTGTCTTGCGATGATGACCACGTTAAACCATCATTAATATCAGCTGCTTGTGGTGGATTCAAGTCAAAATTACTAACTGTCAAAACTGGCGCTTTTAATAGTTGGTCATCGGGTAAATTAATCCCTCCAACTTGCTTCATAAGAACAACTGATTGATTAAGTTTGGTTGCTGCCATAATCGCTTGATATTGAAAACTATTGGCTAAAATAATACTAATAATTAAAGAAACGAATGTTAAAGTCACGCCGAGAAAATTTTTCAAATTAAAATTTCTGCCCATTGCTTCATCATCTCTCTGCTTTTAAATATGTACAGCCGGCTTTTATTAAAATACAATTAGATTGTATAATTGGCGATACCACTTGTCAATTGGTTTTTAAAGCAAAATATCATTAAAAAATTAGTGAAAAAGCTATAAATTTTTTAATATTGTTAAATTATAAAGCTCGTTTTCAAAATAGCAATAATTTTAATCAAATTATCATCATAAAAGTGCGTGTTTTTTTAACAATGAAGCATAAATAATAATAAAAAAAACGAACCTGGTAAGCTGAAAATGTCAAGTATGGGGGTGGGGACAATAAGATTAAGGTCCGTATTTTATCGAAAATTAAAAAATTGAGCAATGATGTATCGTCTAAAATCATCTTTTTAGAGTACTACGCTATTTTTCTTTGCCCACCTTTAAAAGCCTAACTAAACAACTTCAAATTAATTTGAACAAATTGACACTTACCACGTCTTTAATTAAACTGGTGATATCAGTATATAGGAGGAAAATTTCATGTGCGGCATTATTGCTTTTAGCGATCCAACTGTTGACGATAAAGTTTCAACAATTCAGTCAATGATGAAAATGATCGAACACCGCGGACCTAATATCAAAGGTAGTGGCTTTTATACGAACGATCAGGTAGCACTAGGTTTTCGGCGCCTTAGTATTATTGACTTAAAAGGCGGCAAACAACCAATCTATAATGAAGATAATTCAATTTTAATTACTTTTAATGGCGAAATTTATAATTACCAAAGTTTGCGTGAGGAATTAATCGCGGCTGGTCATACTTTCACGACCCAAACAGATACCGAAGTTTTACTGCATGGGTATGAACAATGGGGCATGGCTGGTACTTTAGAACGTGTCCGCGGAATGTTTGCTTATTTAATTTGGGATGAAAACAAAAAAACACTTTATGGTGCCCGCGACTTTTTTGGTATTAAACCATTATATTATTATCAAAATGATGAAACTTTTATTGTTGGTTCTGAAATCAAAGCTTTTTTAAAGCATCCGAATTTTAAAAAGGAATTAAATCAAGAAGCCATTAAGCCCTTTTTAATGAATCAATATAATGATTTAAAAGAAACTTTCTTTAAGAATGTTTACCGTTTTCCGGCTGGTCATTGGTTTGAATTGCATGATCAAGACTTACAAATTCATGAATATTGGGATGCTAAATATAATGTAGATTATCAACGTTCCGCTCAAGATACCGTGGCACAAATTGACCAAACGGTTAAAGATTCTGTCAAAATGCACAATATTGCCGATGTGCCTGTTGGCAGTTTCTTATCTGAAGGTGTGGACTCTAGTTATGTCACTTCCATTCTTCACCCCCAAGAAGTTTTCAGTGTCAATTTCGACAATGGTCCTTACGATGAAGCTAGTGTTGCTAAACAGTTAGCTGATGAAGAAGGATTACACTTTAACCAAGTTACCGTTAATGGCGACGAAGCTTTTAGTGACTTTGCCGAAATGCAGTATCATTTGGATGAACCCGACAGTAATCCATCGGTCATTCCGCTGTGGTACTTATGTCGCTTAGCGCGTAAAAAAGTAACAGTGGCACTTTCTGGTGAAGGTGCGGACGAATTATTTGCTGGTTATGTTAATTACGGCATGCATTCCCATAATATGGTAATTAAAGTTTTTGCTAGTGGTTTGCATAAATTACCCAAAGGCATGCGTTACCACTTGGCCAAAGGCATCAAACATGTGCCTAATTTTCCAGGAAAAGTACATTTATACTGTCAAACGGCCCAACCATCCGATTATTATGTTGGCGAATCGTTAATTTTTGATTTAAAACAACCAACTATTTTTACTGCTCAACAAGCTAATAACATTTTACAAAAACCGTATCAAAATGATTTAACAGTTAACGGCATTTATCAAGAAGATTTTGCTAAAGTTAAAGATGCTGAAGAAGTTAAGCAAATGCAATATATTGATTTACATCACTTCATGTTAAATGATATTTTACAAAAAGCGGACAAAATTTCGATGGCTCATTCTTTAGAATTACGGGTTCCTTTCTTAGATAAAGAAGTGGCCGAATTAGCTAACTCCATTCCTTCCAAAATGTTGATTAATCGCCATGATACTAAATATATCTTCCGAAAAGCTGCTAACCGCCATCTACCAGAAGACTGGGCTAAACGACCAAAATTAGGTTTTCCAGTTCCCGTTAAGACTTGGCTACGCGAAGCTAAATATTATGACAAAGTTAAAGAGTTATTTAGTCAAGATTGGGTCAGCGAATTCTTTAATCAAGACAAAATTTTACAACTATTAAAAGATAATTATGATGAAAAAATTGACGCGCGCCGTCAAATTTGGAACATTTATACTTTCTTAACTTGGTATCAACTTTACTTCATTGATTTTGATGGCACAGTTAAAAAGTACGCTCATATGCAACCTGACGTTCAAGCTTTTATGGATAGTGGAACCCTAGTCTAAAAAAGCTGTGCATTAATCTGGCTTCAAAAATTTAATTAAAAAAAGCTTGTTATAAGAAAAACCACCAGTTTATGATGTGAACCCAAAAACTTAGTACCACTTTGGGGAGCACACCAGTTAATTGGTGGTTTTTTAATGATTTTCAGTCTTTAATTAATTACGCTTTCGCGGTAAAAATTTCCATAAAATTACTAAGACCAATACTGCTAAAATTAATAATAAACCAAAGGCTCGTTGGGTGCCTTTAATTGTGGTCTGAGCTAAACTGACAGTTTTTTGTAATTGACTCTGTGCTACAATCGCTGCAACTAATGAAGTTCCTACTGCTCCCGCTAGTTGTTGCAAAGTATTTAACCAAGCATTGCCATCAGCCTGTTTCGGCTCACTTAATTGTTGCAATGCACTAGTCATGATATTGCCATAAGCAATTCCTACTCCACCCATGTAGAGTACATATAAGATAATAATTAAACTGGCACTCAGATATGGCGTCAAGATTGTAAAGATTAATAAACCGATAATCGCCAAAGTAACCCCACTCAAAATTGGTTTTCGGGCGCCCAAATGGTCTAATAATTGGCCACCAAATGGTGCTAAGATCGCTCCTAAAGCTGCCCCGGGTAAAACTAATAATCCAGCTATTGTCGTGCTTTGATGATTAACCAATTGAATATAATTTGGCAACAAGAAGGAGGTTCCTAAACTAATTACTTGAAAGCAAAAAAAGCTAACCAAGTGGGCACTAAAAGCGGAATGTTTAAATAAACTTAAATTTAATACAGGCGTGGTGGCATGTTGATAACTAATTACAAATAAAATTAAACCAATAATCCCCAACAACCAAGCACCACTTACTGACCAACTAACTAATTTTTGGGTGCCAAAATTACTGAAGCCAAAGATCAAGCCCACGAAGAAAATGATTAAACTAAAAATTCCGAACCAATCAAATTTAGTTTTAACGATTGGATTAACTTGTTGAATACAAAATAAGCCTAAGCCTAAAGAAAACAATAAAATTGGCAATAATAAAATAAAAATCATGCGCCAACCCAAAAGATTGACCACCACGCCACCAAAAGTTGGTCCCACAGCTGGGGCAACCGCTGTAATCAATGAACCAATGCCCATCATAAAACCAATTTTAGTGGGTGGAACTTCTTCTAAAATAATATTAAACATTAAGGGAAGTGCAATACCCGTGCCGAAACCTTGAATCATCCGCCCCAATAATAAAATTGGAAAAATTGGGGCTAGTGCATCCATTACTAAACCTAAAATAAACAAAAAATTAGCTGTTACAAATAAGTACTTAGTTTTAAAATTTCGTTTTAATAAAGCAGATAAAGGTACGATGATCGCAACCACTAATAAATAAATTGTTGTCATCCATTGGACAGTGGCCGTAGAAATTTTAAATTCTCGCATTAAAGTTGGAAAAGTAATATTCATCGCTGTTTCTACAACCACACCACAAAATGACATTAAACCAGCCGCCACAATCGCACCAATAATTCTAGGATTAATCGTTTTATTCTGCGCCATTTGAATTTGTTTCTCCTTGTTGATAATAGTTTAAAATTTTTTCAAAGTTTTGCACTTCGGTAGCAGAAAACTGTTGCTGTAACTGCTGCTGTTGTTGATCCATATAATTACGAATCAGTTGGACAATTTTTCGACTCTGTGCAGTTAAAAAAACCGCTCGTTGGCGGCCATCTGTTTGACTCGACTGCCTGATTACCAACTGCTTTTTTTCCATACGTTGTAAAATGACCGTCGCAGTTGAGCGGCGAATATTAAACTCGTGTTCTAAGTCCCGCTGCAAAACTTCTTCGTTATCATGATTACCCAAATAATCAATAAATGACATTTGCATACTAGTTAGTTGATAGTTTTTAGCAAAGCGATCAAAATCATTGGTCATTTGTCGGGCAGCTTTCTGGAGTAAGCGTCCAGTATTATGCATCAAATTTCCTCCTCATCAAAAACGTTAGCTAACTAACCTTTTCAAAGAAGATAGTTTACACTTAATTACTGAATTGTCAAATTTTTTAGGATTAAAAGTATGTAAAAGGCTAGGATAACCAGTGCGGGACAATAAGAATAATGCTCGTATTCTAACACAAACTAAACGACCATTAATTAACTGTTACATTCTAAAAGTCACTATTTCGTGCCCAACAGAATGAAATTTTTAAATTCAAATTCGGACTTTACAATTTCATTTTGTTAGTAAATGACTTTTATCCCCGAATCGATTATCCTAACCGAAAAACACAGTAATATTCAACTCTTGCATCTCTTAGAGCAAGTGATTAATTTAACTTCTACACAGCTTAATTAATTTTTTTTGAACTGACCTTTTTTCGCATCACCAACCAATAAAGTACTGCACTGACAAGCATGGCGATAAAGGTGGCGCCAAAACTTTGATTAATGATTGTCAATCGACGCAAGATAAAGTACAAAGCCACCCCGATGATCCAAGTACCAAATGCCACCAAGTTAACTCCATGATAATACCAATATTGTCCATTGGTTTGGTCAAAATCGTCAATTTGATATTGATGATGATTAATCACGAAATAATCAATTAAAAAGATGGCGATTTCTGGTCCTAAAAACATTCCGACACCATCTAAGAATAATTCAAAGGTCTCCAAAAAGGTGGCAATATATGCCGGAATAAATGTTACTAACGTGGCAATTAAAGTAACAATCCACAATGCGGTTTTTAATTTTAATCGGGAAAAAATGTTAGTTACCGCCGAACCAGCCGCCATTAAATTCACTGCATTAGCCGTCGTACTAGTTAACATAATTACAATTAAAGCCAATGCCCCTAAACCTAATTTAGTAGCGATGGTACTAGGATCAGAATTATTGGGATCAAATTTATCAATGCTAATCGCCGTGGCGATTGTGGCAATAATCCCCATCAAGGCAAACCAAATCAAGCCTAGATTAGCACCCAAAAAAGATAACCAGGTAGCGCCAGATTTTTTCTTAGCAAACCGGCTAAAATCCGCCGCCGCAGTCACCCAAGCCAAGTTAAAGGCGGCAATCGTATCAATTGCCACACCATTAGCTAAGTGCAATTTAGTTGGTGGTTGCCAAGCAATAATTTGTTTTAAGGGCACCATTTGTAAAACAATTACCGATTCCCAAACCACAAAAATTGTTACTAAAATAATGCCAATGCGCTCAATCCACTTGACTGATTTTTCCCCTAAAGAAATGCTGCCTAAATGTAACATTGACATAATAATAATGCCCGCAAATAAGCCCCAGCGATCCAGAGTTTGATTGTTAGCGGACCAGCCAAAAATCTCTCGTAAGATATAACTTACAGACACAGCAGCAATATATGTATTAACCGCTGCCCAACCAATGAATTGTACAATATTAATTAATGACGGCAAAATTGAACCTTTAACGCCAAAAGAACCTCGCATCAAGGTCATCGTATTCAAACGACTTTCATAGCCAGCTAAGGAAACTAGGGCTAATAAAATATAAGAAATTATTCCTACTGCAATCAATAACGTTGATGAAGTTAAAAAGCCACAAGCGGCAATCACCCCACCAACATACCAAGTTCCATTATTTGCGTTAGCGCCAATCCAAGTGGCAAACATATCCCAGTTAGACATATTTAATTCTGAATCCTTAATGCTATTACTTTGTTTAAATCCCAATGCCAACACTCCTTTGAATTTTAGCTACACAAAAAAGCCCGCAGTTTTGACCTCCGAGCAACAATTAACCCTTCTTAATCTCACTGAATTAAGTTAAAAGGACTAAACTTATGAACTACACTACTGATTTTCATGATAAAAGTCAATGAATTTTCTAAAAAATTGCCCGTTAACTATTAAAGTTTGCTATGATATATAGGCTGTGATAAAAAAGGTTAGTTTTTTTGACATTGTGTTACTTAGGTAAAAATTTAAACTGTGAAACTGCAGCTAAAAAACAACCGAAGCAATAAGATTTATTGCATTCCCCAGGTCAAGCATTTATGATTAATGAAATTCAATTTTTCAAGTCCAGTTAAAACTTTAAATTTTAATTTGCTCAGCGCTTAATTGCTCAATAACTTTTATCTCAGCCGCTTAAATTCTAGTGAACATGAGCTTTATTTTAGGAGAACTATATGGAAACACAATCCAAAAAAATCAATGGTTTTACACTCACAACCCTAGTCGTTACTACTGCCATTGGTTCGGGAATTTTTGCCTTAAGTAGTGATTTAGCCAAAGCGGCAGCTCCTGGTCCCGCTTTAATCGCTTGGCTGTTGATCAGCTGGGGCATTTTAATGTTAGCAATGACATTTAATAATTTACTGCATAAACGTCCCGACTTACAGGGAATTTTTAGCTATGGTCAAGCCGGCTTTGGCAATTTTGTCGGCTTTATTAGTGGCTGGGGCTACTGGATGTCCGGATGGCTAGGCAATGTTGCTTTTTCGACAGTTTTTATGAGTACTTTAGGTTATTTTTTCCCCATTTTTAAAAGTGCTAATGGTTGGCCGGCTATTTTAGCTGCTAGCTTTTGTTCTTGGATGTTAACTTGGTTAGTTAATCAAGGTGTGGAAAATGCAGCTTTTATTAATTCATTAATTACTTTATGTAAATTGATTCCGATTTTGACATTTATTATTGGCTGTCTTCTGGTTTTCCACAGTCAAATGCTGACCCAACATTTCTGGGGCAATATTCATAATAATTTTGTAGCTGGAGCTGTCAGCAAACAAATTAAAAATTGTTTTATGATTATGATGTGGCTATTCGTAGGTATCGAAGGTGCCACAGTCTTATCGGCTAGAGCTAAGAGTAACAAAACCGCTGGCAAAGCGACGATCATCGGGGTTAGTTGCCTCTTATTAATTTATATTTTAGCTTCCATCTTGCCCTACGGCTATTTCACACAGGCGCAATTGCGCCAAGCCCCCCAACCAGTGATGGCCTACCTTTTTGAAAAAATGGTCGGGCCTTGGGGGGGAACTTTTATTAGCATTGGCTTATTAATTTCCATCTTTGGTGCTTGGATTTCGTGGACCATGCTTCCAGCTGAAACTTTAAGTGCCATGGCTGAGGAACATTTATTACCACAAAAAATAGGTCAAAAAAATCAACATCAAGCCCCCACCCTGGCCTTGATCATTACCGGCGCCATGGTTCAGTTATTTTTGTTGACTTTATTATTTACCAATCAAGCTTATGAAGTAGCTTACAGTCTAAGCACAGCGGCTGTGATCGTTTGTTACATTATTGTTGCTGCTTTTGAAATCAAGCTGGCTTGGCAACAAAAAGACTGGGTAGCACTGGTCCTAGGTTTAGGCACGATTAGTTTTGAAATCGTCGGTATTACTTTTTCTGGGTTAAAATATCTGTTAGTCTGTACAATTATTTATTTACCCGGAATTTATTTATATCATCATGTTCATACCCACGAATTAAACCGTTCGTTATCACTGCAAGAACGTCTAGGTGCTACTAGTTTGATGATTGTTGGCATTTTTGCTTTGATTTTGGTTGGTTGTCAAAAATTAATTCTATAACTTTCACATCATAAAAAGGCACATATTTGCCTGCACCTTAACCGTTTTGTTTGATTTTCCAGTAGATTACATTTAATCACTGAAATTTGTAGTCAATTAGCCACTAATGCTAAAGAAGAAGCCGTATTAAATGAGCAAATGTTGCCCCAAATGTTAGTTGGTAGCTTTACTTCAGTATTTGTGGCAGCTGTCATTATTGATTCCATTTTCTTAAAACTATTGTAATTTCTAATAAGCATAATTTCTCACTACTAGTTTAAGGTATCAAGTCTTTAAAATACTGCAAATCTTCAGCTAAACTTTTCCAATCTGTACATTTTGGCTTGATCAGGCTCAGATATTAAGCGTCTTGTTTATAGATTAGAAAAAACTCTTTCGATCACAGTTTTGGTTGGTAGTCATCAACTATAGCGAAGGAGGGTTTATATTTTTACATTATGTAGTAAAAAGGCTCAAACTAACGTCAACTTTTCTGACGTTAGTTCGAGCCTTTTTGTAATTTTAAAATTTTGCGTTCCTAAACGTTTAACACCTTATCCAAAAAGTCTCGTAACCGTTGATTTTGAGGATGTTCAAAGATTTGCTGCGGTTCACCTTGTTCTTGAATCTTGCCAGAATCAACAAAGACTACTCGATCCGCAACTTCTTTGGCAAAGCCCATTTCGTGAGTGACCACGACCATGGTCATGCCGTTTTTAGCTAAATCTTTCATAACTGCCAACACGTCACCAACCATTTCTGGATCCAATGCTGAAGTTGGTTCATCAAATAACATTACATTGGGATCCATCGCTAACGCCCGAGCAATGGCTACCCGTTGTTGTTGACCACCAGATAAAGATTGGACGGTTGCATCAAATTTATCAGATAAGCCAACAGTTTCTAATAATTGCTTGGCACTTTGTTGTGCTTCTGACTTACTTTGCTTCTTTAACTCCACTGGAGCTAACATAATATTTTGACCAACAGTCAAATTATGAAATAAATTAAAATGCTGAAACACCATGCCAATGTTTTCTCGAACTTCATTTAAGTTGGTTTTAGGATTGGAAATATCAATTCCATCCACCAAAATGCTGCCCGAAGTTGGTTCTTCTAATTTATTTAAAGTCCGTAATAGCGTACTTTTTCCGGAACCTGAAGGTCCAATAATCACAACTACTTCATTATTTTGAACAGTTAAGTCAATGCCTTTCAACACTTCATTTGTGCCATAAGTTTTGACTAAATTTTTCACTTCAACTTTTGCACTCATACCCGTGTTCTCCTTTGAACCCAATTTGATAACCAAGTTAATAACGTAATAACAACTACATAAATCACAGCAATAATTGTCCAAACTTTAAAACCTTCTAAGTTACGGGCAATAATGATTTTACCAGTTTGTGTTAACTCTAAAATACCAATAATGGATAAGATGGAAGTATCTTTTAACGTAATAATAAATTGGTTAATAAACGACGGAATCATAATCTTAATTCCTTGCGGTAAAATAACTTTGCGCATTGCTTTACCAAATGGCAGACCTAAACTTCGAGCGGCTTCCATTTGACCGACATCAACGGCTTCAATTCCCCCTTTAACAAAGGCAGCAATATAAGCTCCTTCATTTAAGGTTAACGTAATTGTCCCCGCAATAAAGGCGGGAATCTTTTGTCCTGTTAAACTAGGTACTCCGGTATAAATAAATAATGCCAAAACTAATAACGGCATCCCTCGGAATAAATAAATCACAAAATTAGAAATCCAATGACAGAACTTCATTGGAACTACTCCTAATAAACCAATAATCACACCAAAAATAGTGGCAAAAATAATGGCTACGACTGTCAGCCACATCGTTTCCACAAAACCAGACCATAAGGCACCCTTATTTTGCTTGATTAAGCCGATAAAACTGCGATCTTCATGATCTTGACCAGCTTTAACAGCTGACTTTCCAGTTTTACCGCCTAAATACTTAGCTTTAATATCGTCATAAGTGCCACTAGCTTTGATATTGGCTAAACCTTGATCAAAAGCTTTTAGGAAAGCTTGATTTTGACCTTTTTTAACTGCAAAACCATACGGAGCTTTCAAAGCTGGTTTGGTCACAATTTTTAAATTAGTACCTTTTTTGATAGCATATTGCATCACCGGTTGATCTTCAAAACAAGCCACAGAATTTCCGGTTAAAACATCTTGGTACATATTATTTGAATCGTCAAAAGTTACAGTTTTAAAGCCATACTTTTTCTTAATACTATTGGCATATTGTGCGCCAGAAGTTCCCGTTTTAATGGCAACTTTTTTGCCTCGTAATTGGTTAAGACTAGTTACTCGACCCTTATCAGAAGTTGCCATCACAACACCAGAGGTATAATACGGATCAGAAAAATCTAATTTTTCCTTCCGTTCAGGCGTAATTGACATACCAGCCATTACACCATCAATTTGTCCCGATTCAACTGCTTGTACCGAAGCATTAAAGCCTAAAGGTTTCGTCTTAATTTTGAAGCCTTGATTCTTAGCAACTGCTTTCAAAATATCAATATCGACCCCAACGTACTTATTATCTTTATTAGCGAATTCAAACGGTGGAAAAGTTACATCAGTTCCCACGACAAAGGTTTTACCTTTAACCTCTGAACTAGTTTTGCCACCTAAATATTTTGCCACAATCCGATCATAAGTGCCGTTCGCTTTGATTTTTTTGAAACCAGCATTAAATTGCCGAATTAATTCTTGATGAGTTCCTTTTTTAACACCAAAACCATACCAACCACCTTCGGCTGGTTTAGTAACAATCTTTAATTTCATACCTTGCTTAATGGCATATTGCATCACTGGTTGATCTTCAAAACAGGCCACGGAATTACCAGTAATCACATCTTGATACATATTATTCGAATCATCAAAAGTTACTGTTTTAAAACCGTATTTCTTCTTCAATTTCGTTGCATATTGAGCAGCAGCCGTGCCCGTCTTAATAGCGACTCGTTTACCCTTCAATTGCTTAAAATCTTGAATTGAACTATCTTTACCAACAGCCATGACCACCCCAGTTTTGAAGTAAGGTGTTCCAAAATCAAACTTTTCTTGACGTTCTGGAGTAATTGTCATGCCGGCCATCACACCATCTAATTGACCTGCTTGAGTCGACTGAACCGCAGAATTAAAACCAACTTGTTTGGTATTAACCTTAAAGCCCTCTTCTTTAGCCACAGCATTAATAATATCAATATCAATTCCAATGTATTTATTTTGATCATTTGCAAATTCAAATGGTGGATAAGTAACATCTGTTCCAATTTGATAGGTTTTAGCTTTCACTTGATTGTTAGTGCTAGTCCAACAAATCAAAAAACTAAAAGCTAGTACTAAAAAACTACCTATCTTTTTTAAATGACTTTTCATCAGTCTCACTCCATTTTCAATAAAATTTGGAACTTTAATTTAAAATTATCTGATGCTTATCTCATCTCCTTTGACTGATAATCCTAAATTAAAATTTAATGATACAACATTAGTACTTACTTAATACAGAAATATTAAAGAATAATTTTACCCCAAAATTCTCAAATTGTCATTGTCCTTTCTAAAAATCCTACAAATTAACTCGTTAAAATACTAAAAAAGATCAGTTTTTGGGGCTAAACTGGTCTTTAAAAAATTAATAGTTAATTAATAATATTGAAAATTTTTTTTTAAAATCCACGCTAATTGCAATCCATGATAACCTTGTTGACGTAATTGCTGCATCAACGCTGATATTTGGTGAGATTCTAACAAGCAATAAGAGTTCTGAATTGATTTAACAATTTTTAAATGGCCTAGAGCATTTTTCTTGCTAGTTGGCATTGGTAAAACCAAAATTGACTTAGTCAATGGTGGTTGATCAGTCAATAAACTTAAATGAGGTTTGGACAAAGGGATCGTCTTTGTTAAATTCAGAATAAAAATTATCGGGGAGGTAATTGTTGCCAAAACTTGATAATTAGCGGTTTGATAAATTTTATATTGGACTTTATCGTCTAAATATTGCTTCATGCCTGTAACCCCGATTTCTGTCATTAATAAGGTGCTGTTCCAACAAATTACTATTTTATGACCGAGCAAATCCAGTTTCTAGTTAATCTAACCAGAAATTTCCACTTGCATATGACCTTATAATTAGCATTATAAGAGCACTTTTAATCAAAGCACAAATATTTTGTCTTTCAATAATCAATAAAACTGCCTATCCTGAATGACGCCAATCAGCATCCATTAGTACTCGTGCCAAAATCAACCCTAATGGCAAAAAGATGACAATCATCATGGCGTTTAAAAACCATTGTGCCCCTTGAGCGACTGTGCCAATGCCCAGATAATACATTGCGCGATACATATAAAGTCCAGGTACCATAATCACAATAGCTGGAACAGTTAAACTAATTCGCGGATAACGAAATTTTTTATGCACAAAAGAAGCTAGAAGGCCCGCTACTAAAGCACCTAAGAAAGCCGCTGCCGCTGGTGGTAAACTGGTTAAATCTACTAATTCCAAACGCAAAGTATTAGCTACAGCTCCGACTAAAGCTGCTAAAGTAGCCATCTTTTGGGAACTATCAAACATAATGGAAAAACCAAAAACACCTAAAAAACTGGCTGGAAAACGTAAAATGCCTAATAACCAGGGGTTAAGTCCCAACGGTACAAAATTATCGGGGCGCAAATCACTAGCTAAAGCAACCATCCACCCAACTAAAGTTGCTACAATAATAATAGTCACGGCGTGCACTAAACGTTCAATCCCGGAACGCATATCAAATTTTGCAATATCTAAGCCACTGGTAATAAATGGAAAACCTGGGATAGCAAAAAGCATTGAACCGATATACCCCGCTTCATGTGCCACATTAATCTGAAAACTAAATTCCAAAAATCGCGAAACTAATAAGTAAGTTAAACAAGCGACTGCCACTCCTGCTGCTAAACCAGCAAAAAGTGTCAAATGCCGTTTATTCATCAAGGCACGAACATAATTTCCTAAACCAGCGCCTAAAAAAGTACAAAACATTTCCACTGGTCCGCCACCGAGTAAAAAGACGAAAGAACTGCAAGCAACGGCGGCAGCTAATCCCAAACCAATTGGTCCATATAAATTGGGGCGTTTTTGAATTTCAGCTAATAATTCATGAACTTTGCCAACACTTAAAAATGCACCTTCCGCTTCAAACAAATCCACAAAGTTTTCCATAGCAGCTAATTTAGCAGTATTAACCCCACTACTTGCTAACGATAAAGCTTCAGTTACACTTCGATACTCATCTTTTCCATCAAAACAACTATAAGCAATGGAAACTAAACCAATATCAGCTGAACAGCTAACTTTTAAAATGCGGGCAATTGTATTCATTGAATCGCGTACCCGCCAAGCTCCAGTACCGCAGGCTAGCATAATTAAACCAACCCGGCCAATGATCGTTGCTTTTTCCATCAGTGAAGCTTGAACTACTGGTTGCTGGCGATGTTGCGCCACTACACGCGACCAAGGAATATCCATATGATTTTTTGCTGTTAAATGAAAATGTGGTCGAGGTATTTTATCATCAGCCACGTAATTCGCCAACTTTCTTTAACTCAAGAATTTAAAACAATCTTTTTTAGTATAACACAATAATTTTTTGCAAAGAAAAAGGAGCTTAAAACAAGTTGGCTCTCAAAAACGCTTGAAAGCTGACTATCTTAATCTCCATTTTAATTTTTAATTGCAATTCACTTACTTCATTATCTTAAGCAATTTCCACAATCCAATTCTTTTGATGATCTGTCTCATTTAGTAAGTCTGGTTGTTTTGTCAATGCCTGATTAAACTGAACTACATGTCCTGCTTTAGGAGTATGTAATTCCGTCACAGCTTTTTTACTTTCAACTGATATCAATAAATCGCCTTGCTTTAGCTCAGTAGCCTGTGGTAAATCAACAAAACTAACCGTTCCTACTTCCTCTTGGCCTTTTTGATCTAAACCGATTCGCATATGACCATTAGTTAAAGTTTCTTGCCAAAAATATTCACTTTCTGAAGAATCCATGTATCAAGCTCCTGTTCTCATTAATTTGGTATCGCTTTTATAATTATAACGCACTTTTAAAAGCAGCGACAAGAAGCGGTTAAAAATTGACCTGATCTAGGAAAACAAGCTTAAATCTTAATTATTACCGTGCCACCAAGCAACATTTTGTTACCTAACGAAATGAGGTAACAGGAAGTTTCCATAAATTTAAACGAATATTTTCCCGATATTGCACCAAAACCAGAAGTTGGTTTCCGTCGCTTTACTCTGATTAAAATGCCATTACTCCACGACTTTTGTCCCCGCCTTACCGAAAAGTAACTACTAATTAGTTCCCCATACTTCTTGTGCAATTTCTTTAACCAATTGCAACTTATCCCACTGTTGTTGTTCTGTTAAAATATTACCTTCTTCAGTCGAAGCAAAACCGCACTGTGGACTTAAAGCTAAATAATCTAAATCATGATATTGACTAGCTTCTTGCAAGCGTTGAATAATATTTGCTTTTTGTTCTAGCGTACCAGTTTTAGTAGTTATTAAACCTAAAACAACCATCTTATTTTGGGGCACAAATTGCAGCGGCTGAAAATCTCCCGCCCGACTACTATCGTATTCCAAATAAAAGGCATTAACTTTTTCCGTGGTAAATAAGGGGACAGCTACATTATCATAACCCCCAGCAACAAACCAAGTTGAATGGTAATTACCGCGACAAATATGCGTATTAATCGTTAAATTGGCAGGAGCGTGATCAATCACTTCATTATTTAAATGTACTAATGTTTGCTTTAACTGTTGTAAATCTAGTGTGGACAATTTGTTATTAACACTAGCGTCAATAACATTCCCCCAAGAGCAATCATCAAATTGGACTACTTGACACCCAGCTGCCATTAAATCTGCCAAAACTTGTTGATAAGCTTGTGTAATATCTTGTAGTAAATTATCTTCAGATTGATAAACTGCTTTCACACTAGCTTGATTTTCTGGTCGCTGTAACTCCAACAATAATTGACTCGGGGCAGGGATCGTTTGTTTAACTTGCGTCGACACTTTAGCATGTGCTTTTGTAAACTTAAAATGCTCCACAAAAGGATGTTGAACACCATTGATCGGTCCTACCACTTGAACAGTTTCTTGGCGCGTTTGCTCATCGTGAAAATCATAACCTTGACGGGCTTGCGCTTTCTGTAATCCATTCAACCCCCAGAAAAAATCTAAATGCCACCAACTGCGTCGTAGCTCACCATCAGTCACCGCTTGCAGACCAATTGCCTCTTGTTTAGCCAATAATTCAATAATCGCTTGATCTTCTACTTTTTTTAAATCAGTCGCATTAATTTGGTGTTGAACAAAAGCTTGACGAGCTTGCTTTAGTTTTTGGGGCCGTAAAAAACTCCCCACAATATCATATCTAAATGGTGACGTTGAACGTTTTGTAAATTCAGTCATATGTTTCCTCCTCTAAATTAATAACCATGCTAATCAAGCCGCAACTAAGGATCAAAAAAGCGCCCAAACATTATTACTAATGTTGGACGCCAAAAGCGTGTTACCACCTTAAACTTTAATAGCATTTCACAATACTATCCTCAAGCAGTACCTTCATACTGCAACAAGCTATCGATCGTTAACCGCAAGTTTTTGACACTTGATTTTGCTCCCAGACCATCTTCAATATCCGTTTTAAATCACTTTCCAGCTGCCGTGACTCTCTAAGTTAGCGTGATATTTACTCATCTTTTCTCAGCATTTTTTAATTATGGTTATCTTAAATTATCTTTTGATCTTTGTCAATTTCTTTAACTATTTTTTGCCTGCCAAAACTGCCAAGCTAATTGTTGATAAAATTGACATCCCAATAAATAATTATTAACACTGACCCACTCATTAGCCTGATGAGCACTCGTACCCTCACCAGGACCGCAAATCAAAATTGGAAGATCAGCAACTTTAATATACTCTGAAGCTTCGGTAGCTCCAGTTCCCGCAATAATTTCTCCTGGTAAATGCAATTCTTGCCGCAAAACCGTTTGTGCAATTTTCACTAAATCACTTTGGGATTGATCAGGTAATGGTAATTCAGGATAACGGTACTCAATTTTTAAATCAGCGCCCGCTTGATTTAAATGCTTAATTTCCGCTTCCAAAAATTGGTAAATTTGTTGATGGGAATAAGCCGGTGTAGTACGAATATTTCCTGTCAAACTGGCTTTTGCAGGTACTGAATTAATTTGTTCGCCACCCTGAATTTGACTCAAAACATGAGTTGTTGTTCCCAAGATTGGATCTTCTACTTTGGTTTGTGCAAAATAGTCTTGGACTTTTTGTGCAAATAAGATTAACGGCCAGATTGCATTTTTACCAGCTTCTGGTGTCGAAGCATGAGCGGCTTGTCCCTGCGAGGTCACGCAGTAATCAATGACACCTTTATGCGTAACTTCCAATTGCAAATTAGATGGTTCGCCAATGATAACACCAGCTAAATCAGTTAGTTCTCCTTGTTGAACCAGTTGCGCTGCTCCGTATTCTCCCGTTTCTTCACCAACGGTGGCCAGTAATCGAATCCGTCCTGGTAAAACTTGACCAGATTCTAACAAATCTAACATTGACACAACCATAGCTGCCAGACCTGATTTCATATCACTAGCACCACGACCGTAAATTTTGCCATCTTTAATAGTTGCAGTAAACGGATCGGTTTGCCAATTAGTTAAATCGGAAGCAGCGACAACATCTTCATGGCCACTAAAACCTAAAATGGAACCAGTAGTGCCAATGGTCACAATTAAATTATCACGTTGCGGTGCAAAAGTAATTCGTTTAATTTCGACTTGTGCTTGATAAGGCGCAAATAATTGTGTTAAATAATCAGCTACTTGGCCTTCTTTTTGATCAACTGTCGGCAAGGCAATTAAGTCCGTCAAAATTTTTAAAGCTCGTTGTTTCTCCATTTTGCGCTCCTATGACTCTAAAATTTTTGCCAAAAAGTCCTGTGCCCGTTGCGTCTGTGGGTGTTCAAAAAATTGCTTGGGTTCTGCTGCTTCTTGAATATCACCATCAGCCATAAACCAAACTTGATCAGCAACATTGCGGGCAAAACCCATTTCATGAGTCACCACAATCATCGTCATTCCTTTTTGAGCTAAATCCTGCATCACCTTTAAGACTTCACCCACCATTTCTGGATCTAGCGCTGAGGTCGGTTCATCAAATAGTAAAACTTGAGGATCCATCATTAAAGCTCGCGCAATCGCAACCCGTTGTTGTTGTCCACCAGACAAATTAGCTGGATAAGCATCTGCCTTATCACTTAAGCCGACTTGAGCTAACAAGTCTTGGGCTTTTTGTTGAGCTGCTTGAAGCGACGTTTGCTTAACCTTTAAAGGAGCTAAAGTCAAATTGTCCAATACCGTCATATGCGGAAATAAATTAAATTGTTGAAAAACCATTCCCATTTCTTGCCGGAGCTGATCAAGTTGCTTATCATTTAATTGCGTCAAATCTTGATCTTTAAAGAAAACCGAACCAGATGTGGGTTCATCTAATAAATTTAAACACCGTAAAAAAGTACTTTTACCAGCACCAGAAGGTCCAATTAAACAAATAACTTGCCCTTCATACACTTGTTGCGAAATTTTTTCTAAGACGACATTATCACCAAATTTTTTAGTTAATTCTTTTGTAGTTAATAAAACTGGTTGCTCTTTAGTTGTGCTCATGGCCCATTTTCCTTTCTAAATACTTCATCAACCGCGATAAACTGAAAGTAATAATGAAATATAGAATCATCGTAATAACTAATGGCATAACACCACGATAAGTGTCTGCTTGCACCAAACGTGATTGATAGATCAAATCTTTGACGCCAATGACTGAAACAATTGAGCTTTCCTTGATTAAGGAGATAAATTCATTGCCCAAAGCTGGCCAAATATTTTTCATAGCTTGTGGAAAAATCACGTAGCGCATCGTCAAAAACCTAGACATACCTAAAGACCGTGCCGCTTCTTTTTGACCAATCGCAATGGAATTAATTCCCGAACGAATAACTTCCGCCACATAAGCCGACGAATTTAATGAAACGGCAATTATTCCTGACAACAGTGCTGGGATATTAACAATGACACCTAAACCAAAGTAAATAAAGAGTAACTGCACCATTAAAGGTGTGCCCCGAACAAATTCAATATAAGCTCCGGCTAATTTTTGCGCAATTTGATTTTGACTTAAACGCATTAAAGCCAAAATTATTCCTAATAAGAAACCAAAGAAGACTGAAATTGCTGAGATCATTATCGTATAACCAACACCAGCAACAAAGAAATCTTTATAAGCCCACATGGAATTAGCTTTTTGTTTCTCTTTTTTAGACTTATTATTCGCCATATATTTACCAACTTTAGGTAAATACTTTTTATTAATTAAATCATCTTTTTTAATAGTTGTAATAGATTTATTCGCTGCTTGTACTAAAGAATTAGCTTTTTTAGGAAAGGCAATAGCTGAGCCGGCAGAAGTAATCTTAAAGCCTGAAGGGATACGCTTTAAACCATTAGTATTTTTCACAAAAGCTTTGGCTGTCGCCGTATCAACTGCAACGGCATCAATTTTATGCGTCTGTAAAGCTAAAACTAAATCATTGTCTTTGTCCATGCCCTTTAATTTAGCCATCGTAGCTTGCTTTTTAATCAAAGAATATTGAATAGAACCGGTCTGTGCCCCGATTGTTTTCCCCGAGAATGATCGGTAATTGCGGTACCTATGTATATCAGCTTGCCGAATAATTAAATCTTGTCCAGTTTGATAATAATCCTGACTAAAAGCGACACTTTTGGCCCGTTCTGGTGTATTATTCATTCCAGAAATAACCATATCAACTTTACCAGTTTCCAAAGCAACCAATAAAGAATCAAAATCCATCCGCTCAACAACTAGTTTAACACCTAAATCACTCGCAATTTTTTTGCCCACTTCAACATCCATGCCAACAACAGTCGATTTGCCATGGATATTTTTAACAAATTCATATGGTGGAAAGTCCGGACTAGTCCCCATCACTAACTCTTTTTTGGCCTTAACTTTCTGTAAATAATCATCTTGTGGCACTGGCACATTAGAACTTGCAGCTTGTCCAATTTGGGTTGTCATTGCAATGCCCAGCATTACTGTCAAAGTTACAATCAAAAATTGTAACCAAGATTTTTGCTTAATCATAACTTGTACCTCCTTTATTAGATAACTAACATTATAAAACAACAAGTAAAAATTACAATCTTTTAATTAAAAATAAAAGCACACAAAAAAGTTTTGGAATAAATATTCCAAAACTTAAACTTAGATAATTATCAATTCTAATTAACGAACTGGACGTGCAATTGTCAAACTATAATTTCCTTGCAATAAACTTAAAAATGAAGTTGCAAATCCATCTTCATTAACACCATGTGAGGTTGTTCGACCACCCATTTGAATCACTGGCGTCATATTACCACTTGGAGAAACATTTTGCCATGGTCCTTCTAAAATAGCAGTATGGCCGTTTTGACCAGATCCATCATTAGTATTAACAATTACAATATCGCCAGCCTGTGATTGACTAGGATCAATGGCTTGTAAATACTGATGAGCACCTTTGGCATCATTTTCCATAGTTTGCGTAAACCAGCCCATATTGGCTGGAACTTGATAACCTGCTTTAGCTAAGGCTAACCAAACAAAACCGGAACAATCAGTCACGCCATATGGATTAGGATTAGCAACTGAACCAATATTAGCAATTCCGTGAGTCGCACCATAATTAAAGTAACCAAGCAGACTCTTGGCAGTCGAAACCACGTCACTATTATTGACTGGCGTTGTAACTTGATTATTAACAACTGGAGTCGATGGTGTAACTGTGGTAGTTCCCGCATTTAAGTCTCGTGTAACAACATTAGTTGGTGTCATATTTAAAGAACTATCCTGAGCCCGAAGCCATTCATTCGGTGCTACTTGATACATCAAAACATTTTGTAAATTTTGGTTACCACCATTAAAGTAGGCAATCTTACCAACACGCCACTGCGTATTCGCAGGTAACTTTCGATTTTGAATTAATTGACCTTGATTATCATATAAATTAACAGTATTAGTCTGGGCGTTGGTGGTAGCAATTTTGGCGCCATAAGTATCAGCTTTTGTTGTTGTCGTTTGTGTTGCTGCTACAGTTACTCCAGCTGCCATCAAAGTTCCAGCTGCTAAAAATTTATTCAAATTTTTCACCATAATCACCCTTACTTCTTAATCAGAATAACGAATTTTTAAACTACTAGTATTAATGTACAACGATTTGTCCCAAATGTGAAGCATTTTGTTTAAGAAATTCTTAAGAATGTGGTAGGATGGCGGATTTGAATATTAAATTAGGCAGCCTTACTACTATTAAGATCAAATCCAAACTTTAACGTTCATCAACAACTGGCACCCGACTTGCTATTAAGCCCGAATGTGCACCCCGTAGTTGTAATACACCACTATCCGTCAATTTTAACTGCATCTGATCGTCCATAAAATCTTTGGAATATTGCTTAATTAAAAAATCACCCACTGAAGTCGATAAAACTTCTTGAAAATCATGATGATCACTATCCTTTTTAACGATTGTTAAATTAAATTCAACATTTAAAGTACAGCTAGCTTGTGTATTAGAATAAGAACTAACGCCATCATCAAAATTCAATAAAACCACGGCCATTGGATCATCTAAGTATGGTTGTAATTTAGCTTGTGCTTTAGTATCAATTTGTAAAAACATTAATCTGAACTCCCCTTCTTTTAATCCCTAACAATATAATAATCAAAGAAACTAGCTTTGCAAAGTAATTAGAATTGTGAGTCGAAGCATTTTACAACAGTTATTTTTTCCAGCTGGCAAAAGCTTTAACCGTTTGCTATTGCCGTGCTTACCAATCAGATATCTGATAAGGTGAAGCCGGTTTTTTGAGTAATTGAATTAAATTAAAGAACATAATGCTTAACTCCAACTAAATCCCTTGCGGACCAATAATTTCCCACAAATAAAACAGCTAGAACAACATATTAACTAGCATTGATGATAAATTATAGCCCAGGAAATTTTGACAATTTTGGGTTCATGATAAAAGCCTAAATTAATCACCTAAAAATGTGCTTCCATTTTAAATCTGACTTTTTCCGCTTATAATTCTTTTACACTTCAATTTCTTATAATTCCTATTTTCTGGAGATTTGCCCTTCATTAAATCACTTTCCTGTTTGTTCAATTCTTTCTCTAAATCTGCAAACGTATTCACAGTGCTCAATTTCTTTTTTCCAGACATATCATCTTCGACTTCTTTTATCGCATTCGAAAGTTCTTGAGTTGGTAATCCATAATCATCTTGCAATAGTTGTAATAGTCATTCTAACAAATTGAGAAATACTCAATCCATGATCTGCCAATACATCTCTAGCTTTATCCTTTATCTTGGGATCTATGCGTGTTTAAATCCGAACTAAATTTGCTTTATTCATAAAATATTATTCTTACACTATTATCCTTGATTTCAAGTGAATTGAACGTCAAACAACGTACAGTTCCAAAGATATGATACTTTATCAAATAATATCGGACACACTTTAATCATTCGAAGGGTGAAATCATGACACAACCACATCTTAAGCAATTCTATATTGCGGGTTCTTTTAAAAAAAAAGATCTAATCAACCAACTCGCCAATAAGCTAAAAATCACCAAACTTACAACTGGACTCAAGCGCCAACAATTAATACGTTAAAGCAACTACATGAGATTTGATACTAAATATCAAGGGATTGCTCAGTGTGATTTTTTGATATTTATCTTTCCCGGTGGTCAAGGTTCCAATATTGAATTTGGAATTGCCACCGCCCTGAATAAAATAATTTATGCGCTTGACACTATTAACAAAATTCAAGCTCCGCAAATAACGAGTACTTTTTATCAAATGGATCATGTCCACAAATTTCACGGCAGACTTAATGAATTTGTTAAATTTATTGCTAAACAAGAAAAGCTTTCTATTGAAACTGATAACGATTAATTTTGGTTAAATACCGCTGCCGTTTGGCTAAAGTAGAAGTTGTGATCCCACCAAAATGTAACCAATGCCGATCTTTCATTCCTAATTGCTTGAGCGTCGTATTTAAAAACAGATGTTTAATACCATTACCAGCCAGTAGCTGTAAGTAAATTTTAGGTGCCGTTGAAGTGGTTAAGACATAAGTATGTTGAATATTAGTCAGCTCACCATGAATTCCCAGTTTAGTAACTGTATGTGACAAACCAGTTCCTTCTTTCATGACTTTGTCAACAAAGCCTTTGAGCATCCCAGGAATACTGTTCCACCAAACAGGGGTGATGAAAATTATGCTCGTAGCTTGCTGGAGTAAATGGAAATATTTCAGCACTAATTGATCATGCGTTTGTCCATCGTGAAACAATCGCAATTCTTCTTGATCATAAGTCGGGTTAAATTGTTCAGCATACAGATCAATCAATTGATATTCTCTCTTAGCTTGCTGGAGATTTTTAACAACCGTTTGTAAAATGGCATGATTAAAACTTTTACTATAAGGATGACAATAAATAATTAAAGTTTGCATTCTAATCCACTCCTTGAATCATTTCTGTTAAAGTTAACTGTACTAAATCAGGATCATATTGCGTCACACCTTTTTTTATTAGCAACGCGTAACCTTGAATAAAGGACCAAATTTGAACAAAAAAAGCTTGTGGAGAAATATTGGCCTGGATTTTAATTTGCCCAATTAAGTCATTCAATTTAGCTAAAAAAACATAAGACTCTGGATTTTGTGTTAATTCAGATGATGCCGTTTCATTAAAAAAGAGAAAATCCATCATGTATGGCCGCACAATGGTTTGTTCGACAAAATACTGGGCGATTTGTAACAGCTGTTGCTGGGGATCGTCCGATTCAAAGTTAATGTGACTAATAAAAGCTTGCGACAATTCACTAGTAACTTTTTGAAATAAATCATTCTTGTTTTTAAAATGTTTATAAAATGCTCCAGTCGTTAACCCAATCGATTGCGACAATTTACGTAATGATAAAGTTTGATAACCTTGCTGTTCAATAACTTCAATTGTTTTCTGAATTAATTGTTGTTCAGTCTCATTTTTCATAATTAACCTCCCTTGGATAACAATGTTATCTCAAAATACAAATTTTATGATAACACCGTTATCTAAAAAGTCAAAGCTTGGGTTCAACTATGTCAATATTAAATTAAAAGTTCGAACTTTAGTACTGAACTCAGTTAGTACTCAACTTCTATTATCCCAACCTCAAAAATCAAAAGAAATTATCCAACTAACGACTAAATAGTAAATAAAAAAACTAACTAGACCAATTACTAATCTAGTTAGCTAAGAAATTAATTATCAACACCGCTTTACATAGAACCATTTTTCTGAAACCACAGCACTCAAAAGCAGAGACTAGCAGCTTCATGCTCAACTGTTAAATGACTTATATCCAATCTTCTTATAGAACCAAACTTATTTAAATTTTAAAGATTAAATTATAATTCACGGACACACTTAGTCCATAATCAACTGCTCAAAAACTCTTAGTATATAACCTTATTGTATTTCCAACAAAGAGTTAAACACTTCTTGAGGCAATTTGACGTCACTGTGTGCCGACGCACGCTTATTAATACTTTGACGCCGCAGCAAAGCCTGTTTTCTGGAAACACTTTTTTGATCACCGCTTACGGCTGCATTTTTTCGCAAGGGCGGAATATCAACGCGCGCAACTACCTTTCCTTCAACCGTAGCTTGCACAGGCATGGGATACAATTTTCTAGGAACTGTATACTTCAATTGCCGCACCAACTGCTGAGTTTGTTTCGAAAAATCAAGTCGATGAGTCACAAAAGTTAGGGCATCAATCGTTGCATAATTAATTTTGATTTCAACTTTCACAACATCAGCTAGCTCAAAACCAGCTGGCTTAATTGCTAGCGTTGCATAGCCATGCGAAACAGATTTCAACTGATTAAAAAAGTCATAAGCAACTTTAGATAAAGGCATCCGATAAATTAATTGAACCAAATCATCTTGATTGGTCATATTTTCAAATTGTCCCTGAATGCTGTTGGCCAGCTTCATTACTTCACTCAAAGTATCACCAGTAGTTGTAATCGTTGCTGTTACCATTGGTTCTTCGACAAATTCAATTTGAT
The DNA here is from genome assembly GCF_058107125.1 of Bombilactobacillus sp. ESL1202. Classification (NCBI taxonomy): domain Bacteria; kingdom Bacillati; phylum Bacillota; class Bacilli; order Lactobacillales; family Lactobacillaceae; genus Bombilactobacillus; species Bombilactobacillus sp. ESL1202. The sequence goes on from NZ_CM176590.1 coordinate 694,873, forward strand.
CAAAACTAGGATAATGAACAGGATTATTAACCGCCATCACTTCAGGCGTATCTTTTAAGTGCACCCGATAAGTTACGTTGGGAGCTGTGGTAATTACATCAACCTCGTATTCATCGTGAAGACGTTCTCGAATAATCTGTAAGTGAAAAATCCCTAGAAAACCACATCGAAATCCTGATCCCAACGCGTCTGAAACATCAGGAATAATTTGTAAAGAAGAATCATTTAAAGCCAATTTATTCAATGCTTCTTTAAGCAAGTGATAATCATTTTTAGGAAAAATTCCAGCATAAACCATTGGAATTGCTGGTTCATACCCTGGAAGTTTCTCTTTTGTACCGTCAATTTGAGTCGTAACCGTTTCGCCAAAACGAACCAATTTGGGATCTTTAATTCCGGTAACAATATAACCAACATCTCCAGCTTGTAGTTCCTTGGTTGGCAACATTTTAGGAGTCAAAATTCCCATTTCAATAGGAGTAAAATTTTCATTATTTTGCATTAACTTTAAAACTTGATTAGCTTTTAGTTTACCGTCGAAAATGCGTACATAAGTGATAATTCCTTTAAAGCTATCATAAATTGAATCAAAAACTAAAGCCCTTAACGGATGACTTACTATCCCTGTCGGAGCTGGAATCAAATGTACAATTGCTTCCAAAACTTCATGTACTCCGTAACCTGTTTTAGCTGAAATCTCTAAAATGGGTTGTTTCTTAAATTGGCTATCTAGTTGATAAAGTTCATTTTTAGTTTTTTCAACTTGAGCACTATCCATATCAATTTTGTTAATGACTGGAATCATCGGTAAACCAACTTGTTTGGCTAAGTTAAAATTAGCAAAAGTTTGAGCTTGAACGCCTTGCGTAGCATCGACTAATAAGATAGCACCATCACTAGCTGTCAAACTTTTAGCAACTTCATAATTAAAATCAACATGACCTGGAGTATCAATTAAATTAAATTCATAATCTTGCCCATCATCGGCATGATAAAGATTGCGAACCGTTCGTGCCTTAACTGTTACGCCATGCTGCTTTTCAACTTCCATACTATCTAAGATTTGCTGATCATTATGACGATTATCTATTGTTTTTGTCATTTCCATAATTCGATCAGCTAAAGTTGATTTACCATGATCAATGTGTGCAATAATTGAAAAATTACGAATATTTGCTTGTTTCATTTATTTTCTCCATTCTAATCTAACGCTTAAATTAGAATGCTTGACCAACTAACAAAATTTCCTTCATACAGCTCCACCCTCTTAAAAAATCTTCAATCAAGAAAAATTTGAATAAGTAAGTTCAACAAACATATTTTTGCCAAAGTAAAACGAATATTAAACCATTATTGCGTATTAAAATTTAAATTGGATACTGTAACCGACTTTAATCCCAATCTCAAATCTGATTATTAACTATTCCCATTCAATCGTTGCTGGTGGCTTAGAAGTAATATCATACACGACGCGATTAACATGAGCGACTTCGTTAGTAATTCGGGTGGAAATTTTAGCTAAAACTTGCCACGGAATTTGAGCAAAATCAGCCGTCATCCCGTCAATTGAAGTTACCGCGCGAATGCCTATGGTGTAATCATAAGTACGTCCATCACCCATGACACCAACACTACGCATGCCTGGTAAGACCGTAAAGTACTGCCAAATTGATTCTTGTAAACCGGCTTTTTTGATTTCATCACGTAAAATCCAGTCACTGTCGCGCACAATTTGGAGTTTATCCTCAGTAACTTCACCAAGAACCCGAATGCCTAAACCCGGACCAGGAAAGGGTTGCCGCCATACTAAATCATGCGGCATATCTAAGCGTTCGCCTAATTCACGCACTTCGTCTTTGAACAGTGTCCGTAGTGGTTCAATTAAAGTAAACTGCAAATCTTCAGGTAACCCCCCCACATTATGATGCGATTTAATCGTTTGTGCAGTATTGGTGCCACTTTCAATCACGTCAGTATACAACGTTCCTTGCGCCAAAAAATCAATGCCATCTAATTTAGTTGCTTCATCATTAAATACTTGAATAAATTCATTACCAATGATTTTCCGTTTTTGTTCAGGGTCACTAATTCCTTTTAACTTGTCCATAAAACGTTGTTTGGCATCTACTTTGATGATGTTTAAACCAAACTTACCTTCAAGGCTAGCCATCACTTCCTCAGCTTCACCTTTACGTAATAAACCATGATCCACAAAAATACTCGTCAATTGGGAGCCGATTGCCTTATGTAGTAAGACACCAGTCACTGAAGAATCAACCCCACCAGACAAACCTAATAAAACTTTTTTATCACCAACTGTTGCTCTAATTTTCGCAATCTGATCCGTAATAAAATCTTGCATGCTCCAATTAGCTTGCGCTTGACAAATTTCAAAAGCAAAATTATGCAAAATTTCTAGACCATGTTCACTATTGCGCACTTCGGGATGAAATTGAACGCCATATAATTTTCTGTCTAAATCACCAACAGCCGCATAAGGTGTACTATCGCTAACAGCTAATGTTTGAAAACTCGCCGGAATTTGTGTGACCCGATCACCGTGACTCATCCACACAAATTGTTCTGCCGGTAGATCAGCAAACAATAAGTCTTGAGCGGACTGTAATTGAATTTTAGCCCGGCCATATTCTGGCTGACCAGCAGCTTGAACTTGGCCTCCCAGATCATGCATCATTAATTGCATACCGTAGCAAATACCCAAAATTGGCAACCCTAATTGCCAAATCTGAGGATCAATTGTTAAAGCCTGAGCATCATAAACGCTATTAGGACCACCTGATAAAATAATTCCTTTGGGATTTTTAGCTTTAATTTCCTGCGCACTGATCGTATGCGGCAATAATTCTGAATAAATGCCCATATCTCGAATCCGTCGAGTAATTAATTGATTATATTGACTACCGTAGTCCAAAACTAAAATACTATCAGCTGTTTGCACCATTAATCTCACTCCTCTATTAAATTAAAATCACCCGCAATAAGGCCACAAAAATTCCCAGTACAATACTAATCCGGAAATTTTGCGTTGCCAAATAAACAACTGCCAATAAGCAACCAATGGCCCAATAGATAAAAAAGTTGATAAAATGAAAAACTTCCATATTAAGTACGCCGTATAAGCAACCACTAACTAAAATTCCCAATAAAGCATTAGTTAAAGTACTTTTTCGAAAAAAATAATTAAAAAAGAAGCCTGTCACGACAAATTGTTGCTCCGCGGCAACAATAAACGCCGAAGCTAATAAATCAAACCAAAAAACTAACATTCCACGATCAACATAGTCCGATTGCACTTTTAAAGAAGGTAAACGTCCTTGCGCTTTCAAATAGCTAATTATCAGTAAAAAAAGGCCAATAACCAACGCCACAAAAACCACCAATCCAAAAAACAATCCGAGTCCATGAAAGAGCCTCAACGAATCATTCGCAAAAGACAGTTGCTCATGGCAATATCGCTCAATCATTGCTCCCAAAAAAATTACTGAAATAATTAAAAAAAGTATGGCATTTGGCCAATTAATTGACTTGCTGCCAATACTCAATTGTTCTAAACGTTGAGAAAATAAAACCATTGCTAACCAAATTGCGTACCATATGCCCCGCAAAGTTGGTGATTTTAAAACATTCATATTATTCTCCACCTATAACAGTTATCCTTAGCGAATTATACCATTACCAAAGGATAGACGACAACTTAATTATTAATTAAACAAACTGTTCATGATACTCAATTAAGGAAAAATTAGCCTTTATTATTTGTCATTAATGATATAGGACTTAATTTGAAAAACTGTTATAATGTGTTTGTTTACAAATAAAATGAAAGCGTGGTTCGATTAATAATGTTTAACAAAAAATTAACTGCCGCTATTGCTGCTGGAGTTACTTTATTATTAGCTGGTTGTTCTAATACTAAGAATAATGCAGATAGTAAACCATTTAGTGCCAAGAATACTAACGGTACCCAAGTCTTCAAGCAACAAATTACTGGTAATTCTGATAAGGGTAACAAAGTTTATTATAAAGTTGCCAATAGCCAAACGCAGACAACAACGGTTAAAAATAAAAAATATACCATTACTTTGCCAGCAGTTACTAAAGATCGTCAAGTCAAAGTTAGCCAATCCAAGTCTTTGAAAAAGCCGCTTAAAGTTACTGTTAAAAAACCAAAAGTTGTTTCATCACTGAATGATTTTGCAACCAATTTTAATAATTCTAAACAATTGCAAGCTAAAATGTCTGCTAAATTACCAAAATTAGATCAACCAATGGAAATTTTATTTAGCCCAGTAACCACTTATAAAATTTTAAGTGATGGCACTAATATTTACCGTATTCAATTACATTTCAACGATGCTAATAGTAAAGAAGTTAAAACTAATATAAAAGCTTTTGCTAGTGGCTTAAAAATCAAACCATCCGCTTTAAAAGATTTAGTTTCAAAAGCCAAGAGCAATAAAGGCCAAAATCAAACTAAGAAATTAAATAATTATCAAGTAACAGCTTTAGTTAAAAATAAAAAATTAAGTATTGGTGTTATTAAATAGTTAATTATCGTGAAGCTTCAACATTCAAAAAAGGTTAGAACCAAAAGTCGTTGACCACCTGACTTTTGTTCTAACCTTTTTCGTTTTTGCAAAGTAAAATAAAAAAGCTAAGCTTCACTAGCCTAACTTTTCTCTACTTAAGCCATCTATCGGGTTTGAACCGACGACCTCCACCTTACCACGGTGGCGCTCTACCTACTGAGCTAAGATGGCAACTGAGCACTTATCTATATTAGCAAAAGATTTAACTTTTGCCAAGCCCAATTTTAAAAATTATTCAATTGATTATCTCATTTCACAGATTTTAGAAAGCTTCGACAATTTCCAAAATGCCTGCAGTAATAAAATAAACTGCTGCAAAAACGATGATCATCAAGGCGCCTAACATCGGGCGAAACAGTAAGATCACCCCCGCAATAATACTCAAAATTGCCAATAAAATTACTAGCCAATGATAATTTTTACCCAAGGTATGATATATTGGGGCAATACTAATCTCCGCCAAACCATCAATGATAAACCAAAAAGCAAAGATATAGATCAACGTTGAGACGGCAACTGGTAAATTAAACAAAAAGACCAAACCTAAGATAATATCGACAATGGCGGCAAAGATTAACCAGCCAGTTCGGCGATTAGTATACTTATGCAGTTTATAACTTAACCATAATTGGTAAATTCCCCGAATTAAAGCAAAAATTCCGACAACTACAATAATTGATAACAATCCCGTTAATGGATGAGTCATAATTAGATAACCAACATATAAAGAAAAAATTCCAATTATCAAACTAAAAAAATCAAATTTACGTGTTTTCATATTTATTACCCCATAACTTAAATTTTAAATTGCACGTTATTGATGAACACTTTATAATGAAAATGATATCTTAAATTATAGGGGGTAGCAAGAATTTGTCACCCAGTCAAGAGAATTATTTAAAAAATATTTTTGAATTACAACAAAGTGCCCAAAAAGTTACTAACAAAAAGCTGGCTGCCATGATGAATATTAGTGCACCTTCAGTAACTGAAATGCTGTTAACCTTGAGCCAGAATGGTTTTATTGAACATACACCATATAATGCCATCGCTTTAACTAACCAAGGCCAAATCTTAGCCGAAAAGCTGGTGCAAAAGCATCGACTATGGGAAGTTTTTTTGGCTAACAAATTAAACTATCCAATTGCTGAAGTTCATCCTGAAGCTGATGCTCTAGAACATTCTACTGATGAACGTATGACCAAAGCCTTGAACCGTTATTTAAATTTTCCACAAAAATGTCCTCACGGCGGGATTATTCCGGGAAATGGCCAAGGGGAAACTGATGATGATGACTTGCTTTTAAGTCAAGTCACTCCCAACACGCAAGTTAAAATCGTCCGCGTCTTTGATAATCGTGACTTTTTAGCTTACTTTACGGGATTAGGCTTAAAGTTAAATCAAGTTATTACCGTCACTGAACATTCTAAGTTTGACCATTCAGTTTTAGTTACTACTAAGGACAAGCAAAAAATTTCTTTAAGCCAAAAACTAGCAGACTATATTTTTGTGGAGCCCATTAAAAATTAATATATAAAAAATGGCGGCAGACCAAACTAATCTGTCGTCATTTTTTATTTTGTTAAACATATTATTCCAATAAGGATGAGGTGAGGACAAAAGTCGCTTAGAAATTAACGTCTAAGTTCTACACTCAATTCCTAATCATTCTTGTCACAGCTTTATTTTTTAAATTTAGCTTGCATCTTTAAACTCAAAATATCCTGATAAAAAGCGGCATAACTACCAGCTTTATAAGGTGCCACGTATAAATTGGTTAATCCCAGTGTCAGGCAATTGATTAAATCCCAGCCCACAAAGCTGAGGTCTAAAATTAACAACCGCCACTTATGCCCCCGCATCATTTGCCAACTGTAACCCAAAACTCTGAGCGTTTGAAGCCAAGATAATTTTTGAACTTGCGAAAGATCTTTTAAAATAAAATAAGCTAACCGCAACCCATAGCTAAAATAAAGGCCAAAGAGCCACAGAAACTGCAAGCCTAACTTAAAAACGCCATAACAAATCAACCACAAAAAGATCACCCGAAAAAAATATAATCCCGAAAAAACTTGCAGGCTTTGCGAAATTCCGCCAGTTGGTTGTTGCCCCCGTAACCAATTCAAGGCCGCAAAATCCGTCCCAATGGCAACTAAAGCATAAGTTAATTGAATTTCAATACTGTACCATAAAAATTGTGGATTATGATTCACTAAACTTTGAACCGTTTGTTGAAGCTGTTCATAATTTAAATCCGTCGGCAATTGCGTAGTAATCGCCAGCGATAGGCGAAAAACTAAATAAAAAATAAAAACTAATACTAACGTGGGCACCAAACCCAGATGTAGCCAATTTTGCGGATGTTTACCTAGGCTTTTACGAGCTTGGCGCTTGAGTTCATAAATATTTTGGGGAAATTGCACTCTTTTTACCTATTCTTTCCATTTAACCTTGAATTCTAACCAAGGTATACTTCTTTTTGCCCTTGCGGATAATGACAAATTTACCGTCAAAAGCTTGATTTGGATCAACTTCGTAGTTCACATCCTGTTGCCGTTGACCATTAACATAAATGGCACCATTTTGAATGTCTTCACGAGCTTGGCGTCTAGAAGGTTCAATTTTAGTTTGATCAACTAAAAATTCAACTAAATTGTTAATTTTCCCATTAACGGTTACTGAAGGTACCGAACTAAATCCTTGTTCAATTTCCTGTGCTGATAAAGCCAATAAATCACCACTAAATAACGCAGCAGAAATTTTTTCAGCTTCATCAACGGCAGCTTGACCATGGACAAACTTAGTAACCTCTTGAGCTAAAACTTTCTGTGCTTGCCGTTTTTCTGGGGCCGTTTGCATTTGTTGTTCCAACTCATTAATTTGGTCTTGATTTAAGAATGTAAAGTACTTCAAGTATTTAATAACATCACGATCATCCGTATTAAACCAAAATTGGTAAAATTCATACGGACTGGTCTTTTTCGGATCAAGCCACACCGCGCCGCCTTCTGTCTTACCAAACTTCGTACCGTCAGCCTTCAATAATAACGGAATTGTTAAACCAAAGACTTTGGTCTCGTTACCTTCAATCCGGTGAATCAAATCAATCCCCGCAGTAATATTGCCCCACTGATCACCACCACCAATTTGTAATTGCACTTGATGTTGACGATATAAAGTTAGAAAATCAATTGCTTGTAAAATTTGATAAGTAAATTCAGTATAAGAAATACCAACTTGTAGACGCGAAGCCACAATTTCCTTATTCAACATGGTATTAACATTGAATAATTTACCGTAATCTCTTAAAAAGGTTAATAAATCTAATTTAGATAACCAATCGTAATTGTTAACAATTTCAAAATTTTCCGTACCAAACAGGGCAATCATTTGTTTAGTTAAGGCTGTTTGATTACTTTGCACTTGTTCCATTGTTTGTAAAACGCGTTCGGATTTTTTACCAGAGGGGTCACCAATCGAACCTGTTGCACCACCAATGACAATCACAGGTTTGTGTCCCAACAGTTGGAAACGTTTCAAAATCATAAAGGTTACCAAATGCCCCACATGTAAAGAATCGCCAGTCGGATCAACGCCACAGTATAAAGCAATTTTATGATCCTTCACATAATCCTTTAAGCCTTCTTCATCGGTTTGTTGATTAATGGCACCACGCCAAGCTAATTCGTCAATAATATTTTGAGACACGTGCCTCACTCCTTTAAAAGTTATTTATTTTTATTATACAAGTCTTTTTCAATTGTGAAACGGGGTCTTTGCTTAACTTCTTGAAAAATTTTGCCGACATATTCCCCAATGACACTGATACAAATTAATTGCACTCCACCTAAAGCCCAAATAGAAATCATCAACGATGACCAACCAGAAACGACGGCTCCCCGAATCTTTTGAATAATTGTGTACAATAATAATAAAAAAGCAACTAACACAATTGATAAGCCCAAGCCCATAATTAATTTGATCGGGGCAATAGAAAATGAAGTAATTCCATCAACCGCTAAACGAAGCATCTTGCTCAAAGGATACTTCGATTCACCTGCGGCCCGTTCTTGGCGTCGGTAAAAAACTTTTGTACTCTTAAAGCCTACTAGCGGTACTAAGCCTCGCAAAAATAAGTTTCGTTCTGGATAATCCAATAAGACGCGCACTGCTTTTTGGCTCATTAAGCGAAAGTCAGCCGCATCAGGGATCATTTTCACGCCTAAAAATCGCATGACTCGATAAAATAATTCCGCTGTTGTACGTTTAAACACACTATCAGTTTCCCGATTATTCCGCACACCATAAACAATTTCAAAACCTTGATGATATTTTTGAACCATTGCAATAATTGCTTGGGGATCATCTTGTAAATCCGAATCAATTGAGACCACCATCTGCGCATCAGTGACGGTACTCAATCCGGCCAGCAGTGCTCCTTGATGCCCAAAATTACGGCTTAATTTAACCCCTGTAATTTGCGCATCTTGTTGACTATATTGTTCAATTAATGACCAAGTTTGATCTTGACTCCCATCATCAACTAAAACGATTTGACTCGTTGATAAAATTTGTTGCTGATCAATTAAAGTTTGTAAAACTCGTTTTAAAACGGGAATCGACTGCGGTAAAACTTCTTGTTCATTGTAACAAGGGACAACAATACATAATTTATTTTCTTTCACGAATACCACCTTCAAGTCGCCGAACTAGCCTGTTCACACCAACAGCAGCAATAATTGCTAAAATGGGAATAAATTCCAAGCGATAGCGACCCTGAACTTCAATAATCAGTTGAGCACAAACATAAGCAAATAAGGTTAAAAGTAATAAATTGAAGCCCTGCGGCGACTCTTTTTGCCTTAGCAAAATTACCGCTCCTAAAAACACGGCTATCATTTCTAACACACTAATACCATAAGCTAGTATTGTTACCCACCACGTTTGTCTTGGCGAATGATTGTGATCAAATAACGAAAAAGAAAGCGTATTTGATGGATTCGACCATAAAACAAAGAATTTCTTCACCAATAATTTGAACCAGAGATGATGCTTGTTTAAATAGACAATATGCTCCTGGGTCACTTGCTGTTCTTTTTTCAACATTACTTGCCGACTATCATGCAGATCAAATTTATGGCGGACTTCATTCGAATACGTGCCCGCAGTCGGATAGTTTAAGCCCATCACAAATTTCCACTCACTGTCACGATTACTTAAGCCATATTCATTTAAGCCAGTTAATTTAATGGCGGCAGCTAAACTGATAATTAATAAAAAGTAAACGCCGATTAATCCGAATAGATTCATTAACGATCGCCGCCAACTAACTGGTGCAGAACTTAACTGATAAATTAGCCAAAAAACAATAATTCCAGCTAAAAAAACAATTCCTAAGGGGCGCAGGATATTGGCAATAGCTAGACAAATTCCCGCTGCTAACCAACTGAAAGGTTTTTGGTCAATTATTAAAATAAAAGTTAACAAGAAAAAAATTAAGGCCAAATACTGACTGGTAACCCGATTATTCAAGGCCCACCATTCCCAATTAATGCCCACTAAAAACAAACTCAAGCGACTAATCGTTACTCGGTGAAATAATTTTTGGGCTAAAACATAGGTTAAAAGTAAAACCAGCAATTGTTGCAGCACGGTTAAAACTTGAAAAAGGCGAATATTGACCCCAAACAGCTTAATCACTGCCATAACATAAGTCAAAAATCCCGTTTGATAAGCCCATTTAGAAAAATAGCTATTATCAGTATGATAAATGGGTTGGCCTAAAATTGCTTGGGAACCAATTTTCCAAAATTTATGATAATCACTGAGCTGTTTAGTTGGTGTCACTAACACCCACCACGTAAAAACTATGGCAAAAAATATGATTAGCCCCATAACTATCCCCCGATTAAGTTGTCGTTGATCGGGCAATTTAACTAAAATGACACTCATCAAGCCAATTAAGACTAGTAATAGTAGCCAGCTGCCAACTAGCAGCCACTGATCATGGCCCACTTGGGCGTGGAACAACCGATAACTAGCCAGTAAAGCTCCTAGTAACATTAAAGTACTAAAAATAATTAAAACTATTTTCAATAACTTTGTCATCCAAGATTGAAAAGTTAAGTTCATTAATCTGTTGAAACTCCATTTCTCTTGAGATAATCAGCTAGCCGTTCAACTGTAATTTTAATTTCTTCCATACTAGCCGCATAACTCAACCGTAAATAACCTGCTCCACCTTGACCAAAGAAACTCCCTGGTAAAAGGGCCAGCTTTTCTTGCTCAATCAAAGCTTGAGCAACTTGAACATCATCTTGACCTAAAGCTGATGGCAACTTAACAAACAAATAAAAAGCTCCCTGTGGCTTAGAAGCCACAAAACCTAATTGGGTTAACTGCTGATACAAATAATCACGGCGTTTTTGATATTGTACTTTCATGACTTGCGTATCATCTTGTCCCACCGTTAACGCTTCAATCGCAGCATCTTGCGTGATTTCTGGGATGGAAGTGGTAACTAACTCGTGCACGTGTAACAAATGTTCCATAATTTTTTTCGGACCACAAACATAGCCGACCCGCCAACCAGTCATCGCATGTGATTTAGATAAACCATTCATCAACAGGGTTTGCTCTGGTAATAATTTAGCTAGACTAACATGTTGAATATCATAAGATAATTCACTATAAATCTCATCACTTAACACAAAAATATCAAACTGGCGTAAGACGGCTGCTAAGGCGGCTAATTGCTGTTGGTCATACGTCACACCTGTTGGATTATTCGGATAATTTAAAATAATCGCTTTGGCTTTGGGATGCTGTTGTAATAAATCTTTGAGCACTTCGGGTTCAACCCTAAAATTGGTCTTTGAAGTATCCAAATAAACTGGTTGCGCATGATTTAAACGAATATCCGGCTCATAAATTGTAAAACAGGGTGTCGGTAAAATCACTTCGTCACCTGGATTTAAAATAGCCGTCAAAGTCGTATAAACACTTTCAGTGACCCCCACCGTGGTCACAATTTGCGTCTCTGGATCGTAATGTAAGTCATATTTAGTTTGTAAAAAATCAGCAATCGCCTGCGTTAATGCGGGCTTTCCTTCGGGAATTGTATAGTGCATTTTATCATTTAAAATCGCTTCACTAGCCTTTTGTCTAATATGAGCGGGCGTGATAAAATCTGGTTCTCCAACAGTCATATTCACTATACCCAATGTTTGATTAGCCTTGGCATTGAATAAAAAAATATCTTGCGGTTTAATTTTTAAAACCGAACTACTCATTTTTGCTTCTAAATCACTCATGTTACTTCTTCCCTTCACCTAAAAATTTATGAACTGGGTCAAGATCTAATAATTGGTCGTAAAAACAATTCAATGGTTAAATTTTAAAAATCCCCCTGCATTAGTAGGACAAGTATTACTTAGCTTTCGACCAAATCTTAGCGCTTAATTCTTTGTTCTAATTCAATTTATCTGATACTCTGTAAGCCTATATTATACCGCTAACTAACGAGGAGAAACAATCATGCTGTCAGCTAAATTACACTAGATTAAGCAATTGAAATACTAAGGTTAGGCAAGTAAGGTTAGGCAAGGATTTAGATCGGATTCAGCATGGCTTGCTCCATCCCTGGCTGTTTCATTCAGATAATGTTTGTAAAAATTCCATTAACCATTGATTAAATTGGTCGGCCTCTTCCAAATGGGGCAAATGACCTGAATGTTGAAAAATATGCATCTGTGCTTGGGGAGCAAGTTGTAAACACTGTTGGACAAAACCCGGTGCCCAAATCGGTGAATGCTGACTACCAAAAAATAATTGGGGCAGTGGACAATTCGCAATAATTCCACGCCAATCTTGAATTAGATGATCAGTTAGTAGTGGTGCTGTTACTTTTTGGTCAAAAGGATGCGCTTGTTGCTGCTGTTTTAAAGAATTCCAAACGACAGTTGGCACCTGTTGATAAGTCATTTTGGTTTGTAAAATCCGTTTTTGTTGCGAACGAACAGTATCCCAAGTTAAATCCAATGCACCAAAAGGCCAAGTAGCAGTATTTAAAGCCTTCGGTGATTCATCAACATCCACTAACGCTTTTAAGCGCTTCGTACCAAATAGACTCACATAACACCACATAACTGCCGCTGCCATGGAATGAGCAACGATGACTACATTATGTAAATCTAAGCCAGTTAAAATTTGAGCCAAATCAGTTGCTAACCGCGCAATGCGCAAATTATAAGAACTACCTTGTGACCGACCGTGATTTCTTTGATCAAATGTTAGTACTTGGTAATTTTGTTGTAAAAAAAAGGGCACCTCTTGTTGCCACTCTAATTGACTGCCAGAATATCCAGCAATAAAGACTAGTGGCGTGCCCTGCCCCTGTAACTGATAATTAAGTTGCACACCATCGTTGGTTGTCAACCACATAAAAATCGCCTCCACTGATTTAATTCTAAACTACGCCTTTTGGGAGGGACATTCAAGCAGCATTAATAAAACGCTTTTCTTCAAAGAAGAAACAACGGCAATCAATTCTTAAAATAAGCCGTGTAACATTGATCGACCACCGCTTTCAATTGTGCTAACGGATGGTTGTGTTGGTTGATACAAACTGTAGCTGGTTTTGAACAAAGCCAACACTTTCTCGGTGGCAAACCTAAATCATTGCGTGATAACTTCTGGGCGGCTCCGTAATGAAAAACATCCAAATTAAATAGTCGTCCTAAAATAAAATTTTCTTCAAAATTTAACATTTTACGTTTCACTAAAACACTATTTTCCCCTAGAACTAAAAATGATTCTGGACCAGTTAATCGCTGAAAATAATTTTCTAAGTTCAGCACTGGCAACTGCTCTTGGCGACAAATATGATCAATCTCTTTTAAACCCGCACTAAAAATATCCCGAATAACTTGATTATTTTTAATATTTCCAGGAAGATGCAATTTAATGCTCAATACCACATCTATTCGGTAATTTAACATTATCTCTGCTTGTTTTTGGTCACGCCAAGCTTGATTTTGTAACAATTCAGTCTTAGTGACTGGCGTTCCCTGGTCAAGTATTTTCATTATCATACACCCTAATGAATTTAATTAAATTATGATTTGATTTAAAGCAATCTTCGATTATTTGGAGTTAGTTTATCATAATATTCATTAGATATAAATTATTTTTTCTATTACTTTTTACAAAAATCAAGCAACCGCCTGAGCAGCAAAATCACTATTCAGCTATGACTAATTGTGATTAAAGGTATAAAAAATAGAAGAGGTTAGACTCATAAAGATTAAGGCTCATATTCAGCGAGTATTAATCCCTTATTGCGTTCTCAAAGTTAACAGTTTTGCCCAGTAGAATTAAATTTTGTTAGTGCGCAACTGTTAACAGTCTCTTCTACTAATAACTTTTTTATGCCGTTAAATGGTGACGTAAGCTTTTAAAAACATGTTGATCGGCCCAACCAATGACTGAGCCTTGAAACAATAAAGCAAAAATCGTACCTACTCCAACTGATTGTAAGTGACCCGAGCGCAACCAGCAATAAATCATGATACAAACAGGAATGGTATAGCTAACAATCTGGCCCCAAGCAGCATTCCCGTGGAAAAAGTGAAACCGCAATAAATAACTAAATTCATCATTGGGATGCAGCATCACATTAACCCGTTGATAAATTGAAACGGCAGTTGCAATCAAGCAAACGCCTAATATATCTAAAATTAGCCGTCCCCAAAAATTAAATTGAGGCACATTTAATAGAACGAACCAATGATTACTAAATTGCACCAAATAACTAAAACAAAGGGCAAACAACATATTGCTGCCAAACATGGCCCAATCCAATTTCTGACTAATAATCAGATTTAAACATTGAACAACTAGGGCATAGACTAATAAAATCAAACCCAAACTCCAAGAAATTTGGGTTTCTAAATTGACTGCCGAAGCCGTCCAAACAGCACTACCTAGATGTGTCGCAATCGTCAAACCGTTAGCTAAAGAGTTTAAAATAATGGAAAAAGCTAAATAAAAAATCATTTCCGAAGTTTTCAAGTGGCGTTTTTTCCCATTTGGTAATTCAATCATTTAATTATATTCGCATCCGTTTCAATAAGGTTCGTTCTAAGGCTACATAAATTATTGGTACAATAATAAAAGTCGAAACGGAATTAATGGCCGTTGCCGGTAAACTAACAAACGCGTTAATCAGCGCAACATGTAATTGCGTTCCTACCATCAAGGCTTCAATTACCCCCGTACACCACGAAGTTAATAATTTAATTAAGCCTGCAGCCAAAGAAACTACATAGAGTTTAGAGATTTGTTTATGAGCCTGATAATTAACTTTTTTAAAAGTCCAAGCCGTAACGGCAGCCAAAATCAAGGCTTCAATAATTGTTAACCAAGAAGTTGCTGCATAACCATTTAAAATATCAAATAAGCCCAAGCCAATCATTGAAGCCAGTGCGCCAGCTTTAAATCCTAATAGTAACACCGTAATAACCGCAAAGGTATTGCCAAAATGGATAAACGGTCGACCTGTGGGTGCTGGTAAATAAATTCGAAAAATACTAATGCCTACAAAAATAATAGCTGCACAAAGTCCTGTAAAAATGGTCTTACGCAAAGTCGAACGTTGCATGTCAGTTTCCTCCTTAATTAATTAATTTGCTTGCGGCTGAGACAAGAACTGTTTAAAAGCCAAGCAGAAACTAAGTTGAAAGATTCAGCTTAGTTTATTTTATTGCTTAAATACAATCAGGAATTAATGTTCGTTTAATTTAAATCGAATATGAACATTACCCCTTATTGCCCCAACCTCAGCAGATAGACAATTTACTAAGTAATATTTGAAAAAATAGTCAGCTAACGCTGGGTTATTTTAATTAAATCCGGGATGATTGGTACTAAAAATAAATCACTTTGTGTCTCTGGTGTCAAAGTCACAGCCTTAGTGGTTAACTTAGTTGCCAACTTAATCGCCGTCACCCAGGAATAATCCTTCAGTAAACACCCCGCTAGGATACTAGTAAATAAATCACCACTTCCCCCCACTGAATGTGGTGCTTGTTGATAAGCTAAATATTGTAATTCGTCATTAGCCAGATATGCACACCCAATTTTTTCATGAATTTTAATGCCGGTAACTACTACCCGTTGTCCCTTAATTAAGCTAGTCAATTTTCTTAAAGCCGCAGTTAGTTCACTTGGACTTGTGATGGTCTGATCCAGTAACAATTGCGCTTCCGTTAAATTAGGCGTTAAAACATCGGCAAATGGCAATAATTGACGTTGAGCAGCAACATAATCACTGGCTAATAAACTGTATAACTTGCCATGGTCAGCCATCGCTGGGTCAATAATTACCAAAGGCAAATGATGGTTAGTTAAATATTGAACCCATAATTCAACTAATGAGTTGGTACCCAAGTATCCTAAAGCTAGCCCACTAAAAGCCACATTATCCCAATATTGCAAAACCGCTTTGAGCCAAGTATCAATTTTAACTTGGGGAGCTTGGCTATCATTACCCGGATGAGTAGCTAATAAGTGCACTGGTAAACTAACACTAGAAATCCCTAAAATTTGTAAAACCGTGGTCGCAACCTGTAAAGAGATATTGCCCCAACTAGACCAATCTTCGGCAATTAAAAAGCAATGATCAGGTTTATTTGGCTGCACGTTTGACATAACTACCATCTTGCGTATTAATTTCTAATTTTTCCCCGATATTAACAAAATCTGGTACCGAAACCACTAAACCAGTATTCATCGTTGCCGGTTTGTTTGAACCCGCAGCGGTTGCGCCTTTAATTAGTGGCTGTGTATCCGTAACTGTTAAAATAACGGTCGTGGGCAAAGTTATTCCGACTACTTCCGTACCATAAAAATCAATTTTAACTTCCATACTTTCCATCAAATAATTTATTTCCTGGGAAATAAGATCCAATGGTACTTCATACTGATCATAAGTTTCTAAATCCATAAAAACGGCGACACTATCTTGAGTGTATAAATACTGCGCAGCTTTCGTGTCAATGACAGCCGGCTCCAATTTAACATCAGGATGCATGGTTTTATCAACAATTGCTCCGGTTCGAACGTCCTTCAACTTTAAGCGCATCACCGTATTACCCTTACCTGGTTTATGATGGTCGGCTTTCATAACTTTAATTAACTTGCCATCTTGAACAAAAGTCATGCCAGCTCGTAAATTAACTGCTTCAATCATATACTCACTCCTTTTAAAAACTTAATTACTTCCCATTTTAGCAGATCTAAAACAATAGTTAAGTCTTGAACTGTTATTTCAATTAAAAATCGTGTCAAAAAACTCCCGAAGTCGTCTTAACTTCGGGAGTTTTAGCAGCAAGTCAGTCAATCACTCTTGTTAACTTAACCTAATTTAGTTTTACTAATAATGTTTAATTGATCATCTAAATCATAAACAACTGGTTGACCCGTTGCCATTTCAACATCCATGATATCTGCATCCGAAATATCTTCAATATATTTTGTTAAGGCCCGCAAGGAGTTACCATGAGCGGCAATGATGACATTTTTATGATCTAATAATTTTGGCGCAATCTTATCTTGCCAGAAAGGAATTACCCGTTCCAAAGTAACTTTTAAGTTTTCACCACCAGGAATTGCCCGTGGATCCAAATCAGCATAACGCCGATCTTGAGCAGCAGATCCTTCATCGTTAGCATCCAATAATGGTGGTAAAGTATCATATGAACGCCGCCAAATATGAACTTGTTCATCACCATATTTATCGGCTGTTTCTTGTTTATTTAAACCTTGTAAAGCGCCATAATGACGTTCATTCAAGCGCCATGATTTTTCTTCAGGAATCCATAGTTGACCAGCTTCTTCTAAAGCATAGTGTAAGGTCTTAATAGCCCGTGTTAAAACGGATGTGTAAGCTTGATCAAATTCAATTCCTTCAGCTTTCAATAAGCGTCCAGCGTTTTTGGCTTGTTCAACGCCTTCTTCACTTAAATCAACATCAACCCAACCAGTAAATTGATTTGATAAATTCCATTGGCTTTGACCATGACGAATAAAGACTAATTTTGTCATAATTGCAATACCCCTTTTATTATGTTTACATACTCACAAATATTATATGTTTTCAGTAAACTAGTGTCAATAAAGCAAAACTAACCCCTCAGTAAATTTTAAAATTTAACCGATTGTATTTTCATAACTTGCTCTTTAGCCTTGATTTTCTGCGTTTTCATGAACTGATAATATCAATCAAATAAAGCTTTTTCAATACGCCCACGTCACTAAAACTTTCCAGCGCGTTTTCTGTAAAGCTAAAACTATTGAATATAAAATCAGGACTGCCAGTATGACTATCAAGAAACGCACCGTCGTGCTGTGAATTTGATAGTACAATAAATTATAACCAATTTTCATTAATAAGTAATGACTAAAATACATAAAAGTACTTAAGTTCCGCCACCAATGAGCATGCGGCAGTGTCAACGGAATTTTTAAAACCATAATAAATAGTAAGGGGGCTAGGAGTAAATACGATAATAACTGGTCAGTGTGTCCTTGTCTAGCAATCACATAATGTAATTCTAGATAAGCTAGCGCCACCAACACAATTAAACTAATAAGCAGCCACCGCCAATTAGGCCAGGTTTTTAATTGAGCCACAATTTGTCCTAAGTAAATATAAATGGGTCCCACCAAAATGGTACAAGCAATTAAAATTCCGGTATTGATTGGTAGATAAGCGCTAAAAATGACCACAGTCACAAAAATCATTAAGGCCAAGATTAAGCCTAGATTTTTGTAACGCCGCAACCACCAGTAAACAAACCACACCCCAAATAACAAGGCATTCAAATACCAGCCGACTAACATCGTCCACGGCCCAACTAACAACCACTGCGCACAAGTAAACAAAAAACGTGGTAAATTCCAACCATATTGTTGAAACGCGGGCCAAGCATCGCGCAAAATATAATAGCCATACAAAATAATCCAAAACAGATATAACTTACCAATCCGGCGTGTATAATTTTTCAAGGCCGCTAATCGATCATGATGAGTTTGAATATGACGCGCTAATAAAAAACTAGCCGCTATAAAAAATAAGGGCACAGCCATTCGAACAATTAATGTAAAAAAATTACTGTGACTGAGACGATTTAAAACCTCCACAAAGCCCGTATGAATACTAACCACGGCCATAGCCGCCAAGATTTTCATAACATCCAAACTATCAATTTGTTTTTTATGCATTTAGTTCTCTCTTTCTTGCAGCTCTTCTTAAGAGTCCTCTCAATTAGTTGGTAGAAGACTACTTTTTAATCATAACAAATAGCGAAAGTAATTTTTCACTTTCGCTATTTGCCAATTTCACTTTAAAACAGCAACTTAATCGTCACTATCGTCGTCATTATTAATTACTGAAACATTAACTTGTCCTTTAGTTAAATCACTTAACCGCTCTTGGTCAGCAGTCGATTTAACCAAAATACCAGCACTTAAACGTTGGGTCAACGGCAGGAGTTGTGAAACTTCCGTTTGTTGCTTTTTAGCATCAGCAATATAAGGAATTACTTGATAGTTAGCGTCTGGATACTCTAACAAAATCATGCAGACGGGTGAGCTCAACGGAGCAATGATCGTCGTCTTTTCATTCAATACCTTATTTACTAACCACCAAGCGGCAAAATCTTGTTCCGTTTCAAACGCTTGAACTAATAAATTGTTATGGTTAAACACTTGAACCCGAGGTTGTGCTTCTTGACAGTTCAATACGACTGCTAAAGTGCCATCTAAACGATAAAAATTCTTGCGCAATAGCTGATCTTTGGAGCGACTGTCAAAAAATTCCGTTACTAAGTTAATTCCGGCTTCATTTAAGTAATCCAAACTCAATAGTTGCCCATTATAGTAATGATAGACATTCGCTGGTTTGCCTTGATCATCTTTGATGACCTTCATAATCAAACTATCGCGTTCATAAATCCGATCAATATTTTGTTGCGAGTCTGTTTCTACGCGGGCATGAGGACTAACTTCAATCCCCATATTCAAATGCGACTTATTGGCCTGCACGCCATCCTCAGTTTGAAAATATTGGTACAAGTTAAGCAATTGTGATTCCGGATTAACCACTCCAGCATCCAAATTATCTTGCCAATCAGCAGCTAATTCTTCATCAAAATCTAGCGTCACCAAATTAGGCAAAACGTGAAAAGCATCCAAGTAAAAGTTTAGGTCACCTAAACTCGTAGCTGCTTCATCATCAGGAGAACTTAATTTTTCACTCAAAACTAAGTACTGCTGCCCTTTTTCAAATAAAACTTCTCCGGAAATCGCATCTGTGCCAAACCAACGTTTCAAAGAGTCATTAATTTGTTGAATTTGTTGCAAGTCATAATTAACATTTTGACCATACGGGTCTTCGGTACCTTGCTTTTTTTGTAAAGTTTGGTGATAAAAAGTCCGACTACTTAATAGCTGTCCTTTTAGGACATGTTTCAATTCTTTTTGTTCAGATTTTAAATTAGTTAATTGTTCTTCAGTGTGCCGCCACTGATTCCAACCGTTATTTTTGGAAGCCGTTTGTTCGTTAACTTCATTCACAGTTACTTCCGGTTGGTTAAAATTACTAGAACGATAAAGATTATTGTCATTATTTGCATTAGCAGGTGTTTGTACCGGATATTCAGCTACATCTTGAAAATAGCCCTCTGACTGATTAGCAGCCGATTGAGAATTTTGCGCTGGTCGCGCTTGAGTTGGCTGATTGGTCGGATTTTGACCTTGAATCGGCATTGATTGAGTTTGTTGACTCACTGGATTGTTCGGATTAGGACCCTGAATTGGCATCGTCTGCGTTTGTTGGCTAGCTGAATTATTCGGGTTTGGTCCTTGAACAGGCTGATTTGGAGTTGGTTGACTCACCGGATTATTGGGATTAGGACCCTGAATCGGCATGGTCTGCGTTTGTTGACTAGCTCCGTAATTATTGGAATTAGGCATATTAGGCGCCATTTGCTGTTCTTGGGGCTGATTGGGCGCTGATTGTTTATTGGAATGTTGCTTGTTAAATAATGACATATAACCTTACCTCACTGTATTCCTAACTAATACTCAGTTTAACATAAAATTAATGAACGAAACCACTAAGTTACCTAATTAAACTTTAATGGCTTTAACCTCTAATAAGTCTAAGAAAAACGTAAAAATGGGAATACCGACAATTAATCCCCAAGTACCCCATAATCGCTCAGCAATCAGTAAAACGACAAAGGTCACGAAAATGGGCAAATGCGTGCGACTGGACATTAATTTGGGATTTAAAACATAAGTTTCGAGCGTATGAATTAATAATACGGCAATCCAAATATACAACATTGCCTGCCAGCCACCAACTGAATAAGCAACAATTGATAGTGGAATCAAGGAGACAATGACGCCAGCCACCGGAATCATCGATAAAATAAATACTAAGACGGATAAACTCGGCACTCCCGGAAACTTCAAGATTAACATCACAATGGCGGTTAAAATCGTATTAACAATGGCAATAATTAACTGGGCTTCTAAAACTACCCCAAAAGTGTTAACAAATTTTTTCGCAAAATAATTAATGTCTTGAAAGAGCCAAGCCAAATGTCCGCGCTCAAACAAGCGGCCAAAATCATTCATTTTATCGGCTTCAAAACTGTAAAAATAACTTAACAAAAAAGATAACACAATCGTTACACCTAAAGCACCGACACTCGTCACATATTTAAAAATTTCGGTAATCCCAGTTTTAATCTGATCATCTAATTTTAAACTTTTGAGGCCATCTACTAGATAAGCGATGGTCGGATTATTTTGCATTTGATTACTATTATAAAAGTGCACCACTTTTTTACTTAACTGAACCGTTGACGTCACAATACTAGGAATATAATGAGTGGCAAATAAATAAATGACTCCCAAAATGATTAAATACAGCGGTGTAATAATCCAAATTGGTGACCACGAGAGGTACTTTTGAACCCAACGCAAAAAATTAATTGATAAAAAAGTAAAGATAAAGGTTAACAAGACAATGCTCATGATATCTTGCATTAACCAAATCAAAAAAATACACATGATTAAAACAAACGTGCGCCGTAAGGCTTGATTTTGAATAAACTCTCGATATAATTTCATTTCTACCCCTATATTTAAGTAAAGATTTTAATTCCAAGTAATATTAGCCGTTGGCAATTGCAACTTTAAATTACTAAAAGCGGTCCACGTCGTAGTCGTTGAATCACTGTCTGGTTGTTGCAATAAATACAACCGCCGGTGGTAAACACCAAATACTAAAAACTCGCCCGCTGGTGTATTAACCGTCTTTTGACTTTTATTATCCTGCATAATCGCCGGTTCCAATAAGGCGATATATTGGCGGGGCGGTTGCGGTTGCCCTTTAGCATCGACGCCCGTAAAAGCTTCGGGGTCTTGATTAATGCTGAATTTCCCCGCCAGATTAATTCCAATGCCGGCCAAAGTGCTGTCATTTTGATCAGCCAAAATTGCCACTAACTGCCGTAAATCAGCATTGGAAGTCAAAGGTGCTTTCTTCAAGTCTTGGTAATGCTCATATAACTTATCATATTGCTGACTCAAAGTCGGCGCACTTTTCGTGCTTTGATACAATAAAATACCATCATTATCTTGATCAGTCCACGGTTTTAAACCGTGACTAAAGAGTTGTAAACCTTGATCGTTTTTTTCTAAGCGATACTTGGCCAATTTAATATTATGACCATAACGCTTGGAGTTCGTGGTTAAATTCAGTGATTTAATCGCCGGATTTTGGGGATTTTGCCCCGCCGTCCAATACTTAACCGTTAAAACATTCGCTGGCTTAAAATATAATTTACCATATAAACTCGTTAAAGTTCCGGAAATTGTCTGTTGTTCGAGCATGACGGGATTGTCTTTATGCGGATTTTTCACACTTTGCTTGGCGTGAATATATAAAGTATTCGTAAAACTGCCGTGATCATCAATACTTAAATGCCCGTAAACTCGACTCAGCCCTAAAAGAGCCCGATAGTTATACTCACCCGCAATCGATTGTTGCTGTAATTGACTGCTAGCCGTTTTGTTGCTTGGTTGAATTAAATGTTTTAAAAGTGTAGGGCCTAATTGGTCGGAGTGCTTTGGCGTGAGATGTGCCTGCCGTTTTTGTTTTTGCAAGTGCCGGTATTTTTTATTTTTGGCATGATTGACTTCAGTAATTTGCCCTAATTTCCATTGCTCACCTTGATAAGTCACCTTAAA
This sequence comes from Bombilactobacillus sp. ESL1202, assembly GCF_058107125.1. Classification (NCBI taxonomy): domain Bacteria; kingdom Bacillati; phylum Bacillota; class Bacilli; order Lactobacillales; family Lactobacillaceae; genus Bombilactobacillus; species Bombilactobacillus sp. ESL1202. The sequence continues at coordinate 717,807 of NZ_CM176590.1, forward strand.
ACCTTGGAGCTGATAACCAGCTACATGTTCCTGATAAGGCTTTTTGATTGCCAAAATCAGCTTAGGATGCGAAGTATTAATCGTAATTTCTTGTCCATCCTGATTGAGTTGAAAACTCGGATTGGCAAACCTAGCGTTCAAAACACTAGAACCTTTTCGATCACCAATTAAATTAACATGCTGAATGCCGACTGTTTTATTAGAATAAAAGCAAAAACGCTGTACACTTTGGTTTGGTTTTTGGTACAAATACCAAGCTGACTTAGATTGGACAACTTGTTGATTAGTCGGTTGGCGTTGACAACCAACTAATATGAACCAGATCATACTCCCAATTAAGAGCAGCGTTCCCCCGAAAATTTGCCGCTTCTTCATTAAATAATCCCCTCATTATTTACTAGATCTAGCTGTTTCATATGACAAAGTTTGATTAGTAAAATTATCATATCAGTTTTTCAAACTATGTATTTCCAAGTTAATTAAACAAGACTAATTATAGCAAAATTTCCCCACAAACCAAACATTTATTCACAAAAATCCAGTCCGCATAAAAGTGCTAATTTAATCAACTTAAATTACCACTAATTGATGATAAGACAATAGCCTTAAGTTAAGTTTCAACTTAAGTCCATTGTCTATTTGTTACCAAAATTTACTGAAATAAATAGGTTTCATTTTGTTTCTTACAACCAAGTTACGCTAGGTTCAATCAATGAGATTTTGGCGCAATTTTTGTTGCAGTTGAGCCCGCACTTTGCGTAAATAACGCGGACTTTTATGAACTTGATGAGCAATTTCGGTTAACGAATTGCCAGCAATTAAATGTTCCAACAAAATCTGCCGTTCTAAGGCCGACAAAGTTGCAACTTGTCGATAAAAATCATTCCAGTCAACAGTTGCTGGTTTGCTAGTCAGATCTGGTAAAAATAACAACTCTTCCACCGATTCATGCTGGCGTTGCTGGAGAAAACGTAATTGATCTTTCGTCCGCCAATTAATCTTTTGAAAAATATAGGGAGCAAATTGTTCAGCCGTTTGGGTAAAGGTAACCCAAGTTGTGGCATATAAAATTATTCCTTCTTGAAAACTATCATTATATTGGTCGTTATTGGGACGCAAACCAGCGCGTTTGAGGGCACCGCCAATTAAGCGTTGATTATCTAAGGCCAAACTAAAACCTTGTTGTAAAGTGTGACTCATTACTTTAAACTCCTTATCTTAAAAATGCCACAAGCGCTTGTGTAGTCTTAAGATAACAAGAATTTAATGGTTAATGAACTCGCGTTCAGCTAGCTATAATTAAGGATGAACACCTCATTATGCCCCTAAAATCGTCTTAATTACTGATAAAGGCGTCTTGAAAGCGGGAACAATTTTTACCACAAATAATGAGCTGAAAGCAAACTAGTCTGCCAAAATTGTAACTGTTCTTGTTGTAACTGCGGCGTTAACTGTAAGTCCGGGTCTTTCAGAAGATATTGTAAAACTCCTGTTTGGAAACTTTGCAAAAAATCTTTAACTTCAGTATACGAAGTCGGTAAATTCCGGTGTAATGAACATTGACATTGATCAATTTGCCGCAATAAACCTTGCCAAACAACCGGTTTTAATTCCAAACCTAATTCCTGCGCAGCTAATTGAAAAGCCGCCACACTGTACTGGGCATAAAAACCAGCTTGATGAACGGCAGACCATAAATCATGATGACGACTATAGTCAAACCGCAACTGCTGCCCCGTTTGATAACAAAAAGTTGCTTGTTGCATGGTCAAATCTTGAGCACAATCAATTTGCCAATGTAGACCGACCCAATCAGTACTACCATGACCAATGGCCCTAAAATAACTGATAGTGGGCGGGAACGGCCATGATATTTCACTAAATTACGGGAATGATAGAGATCAAAAATATGATTATGAAAATAATAGTTCCACAATTGCCGCGTAGTGTACGGCACACAAAAATAGCCTAATTGATGATCTAAAACGACGGTTGCGTATGGCGAACGACCCTGCAAATTAAAGATCGCAACCGTTTGCGGGGTTAATTGAAAGTCAGTGATAACTGGTAGATTTTGTTGTTCAATCTCAGCCAGCAGCACCTCCTTATCGACTGTTTGGTGCTGCAATAAAAATTCAGCCATAAAATCACTCCTTATTCTCCTAAATTTCCATGATTATTTGACAACCAACTAATTGCTGTCAACGATTACAAATTTACCGCTAATCAAAACAAAAAGCCACTGTTTTTGTTAAAAAAAGATAAAAAAAAGATAATTAATTAATTTACGTTAATTATCTGGCAATTTTTTTTAAAATTTATAGTACTAGCACTATAAATATAGTAAGCCAATCAAGGTACAAAAAAAGAGGCTTCGCCAAGAAAATTAACGCTCGTCTTCCGTAGAATTAAGCGAACATTAATTCATTATTGCGACCCAGCCTCTTTTCGATAAAACAACAATTAATTTAATGTTTGACAATCTTTTTTAAGAAAGGGAGAAAATCAAGGAGTTTTTCACTAACTGTTGTTTTATCTAGAAGTTAAAAGTAAATAGGGAAGCCAATACAAATATACGAACTAGACTTAATGTCCCTACTTTAACCGTTCAAGTACAATCAGATTAAACTCGTGCTAATCCCCGTTGACTGAGGTAATTAGCACTACAGTTTTAATCCGATTTGTAAAAATAATCACTATTTACTTTTAACCACAAAGAAATTGTATAATAAAATTTAATAAAAGTGACTATTTATGCTTATAAAATATTACATTGCAGCTTTATCATTATTAAAGTCATCAATCATTACCAGTTTCTAACTCAAACATTAATAATAATTATACAAAACATTAATTAAAAAGTTTAACTTTCACCACGGAAAATTAAACTCTTCAACGACGCTTAATTAATGAGTTGAATAACGTAACATCGTTACTTGCGTGCCAATGGCCCATTCAGTTGGGTCAACTTTATAATACGTAATTCCATCAACAACAGCAGACTTGTTATAAACCCACTTGGTAGTTGCAGGAATCACACGAGCATCATTTTTTACAAAAGTACCATCAGATTTACGATTGTATAAAGCAGAATAAGCTTGATCAGCATTAACTTGAATAATTCCGTCTTTACTATTGCCGGAATCATTAACCGTTCCGTTCAAGTTATTATAATAAGACTGAACTAGTTGATAGAACTGCCACATTGAATAGCCCCATTGATTGAACCAACCAATCGGATCCGTATGACCACCAGCGGAAGGATGATATTGGTTCACGGCATTATGTGACCAAATTGTACCGCTACCAGTACCATCAGCTAAAGACGGTGTTAAACCATATTTCTTTAACATGTAAGCCGTGAAGTAAGCTTGATTATTGACTGAACGCGCAAAGCCATCGTACGTACTTTCTTCGCACAATTCAATTTGAATAAAGCGTTGATTAGCCCAATAACCCGCTCCCCAAACACCATAATCAGTATTATGAATTTGTAAGATGTGATTAGCATCAGCAAACGCATGAACGTAAGTTTGGGCAGTTGGCCATTCCCGATTAAAATAGGTTACTTCATCCCAAGCAGTCGCACCTGGCGTTGCTGTTTCATGAATGACAACCCCTTCAGGCTTACCCACACCATTTTGATAACCAAACATTTGATCAAAAGTCCCATTGACTTGTTGAATATTGCTTGGCTGAATGTTATTGCGTTGAATATATTCATTGATTGTTTCAGCTTGAACTGATTGGTTATTCCAGCTAAACCAGATGAACAAACCACTCATCAATGAAATAAACAGCATTAAATTCCGTTTTAACATTGTTTTTCTCCTCAATCTTTAATCTCAACAATATTTTAACAAGAATCAAATTGCCCAACAAGAGCTTTAACAGTTGTGTAACATAAAAGCAAACTTTTTAACTGTTCTCCAAAATTATCTCCGCTTAAAAAGCATAAAAAAAGAAGCTTATGCAATAACGAACATTAATTCATTATTACATTTCTGCCTCTTTTAACAATTGCTTTTTAAAATTAACTCATCACCGTCGTATCAGCAGCTAAAACCCACTCATTGGCGGCAACACGATAGTATTGGCGACCATTGATTGTTTTGACCTTATCAGTCTTCCAATCAGAGTTTTTCGGCAATAACCGACCAGGAATCAAAGAACCATCAGACTTATAGAGCCAAGCATATTGATAGACATTAGTCGTCCGCACAACATGACGAAAGACTTGGACTTGTCCCTCAGATGGTTGAGCCGGCGTCGTGGTTGTTGCAGTATTACTGTTATTAGAGCTACTACTATTAGCACTAGAATTATTAGGTAAAGTTACTGAAGCAGCAGCTGTATTATCATATTGAGTTAGATTATAGGTTTCAATAATACTATTTAACTTGCTAGCGTAGGTTGGATCAGTAGCATAACGTCCTTGTAACCAAGCCGTTGCATCGCGATAACTAGTAGTATTCTCACGCCAGGTACCACTGTAGTAAGAACTATTCCAACTCAAACCGTAGCGCAATTTATCACCATTGTCGTTAAAAGATTCGAGATAGCTCGGATATCTTCTGAAATTAGCGTTAACTGAAATATATTGGCCGTTAACCCACTCTAAGGTTGGCATGGAAACTGAAGCACCATTATAGGAACCCTTAATCCCAAAAAGATTATAATTAGGTGCCTGAGACAAAGTAGAAGTTCCCCAGCCACTTTCCAAAATTGCTTGCGCCATCATTACTGATGGGTAAAGATTTCGTGAATTAGCAGCTTGTTGGGCATAAGGAGCAATCTGTTGAATAAATGCCTGTTGTGAAGAACTCGGAGCTGCAAAAGTAGCCATTTTCGGACTGAAAGCTGGTGTCGCCGTTGGAGCCACTGGACTAACTGTTGGATCAGTATCTTGTGCCACGACTACTTGTCCATTATCTTGCGCCGCTTGGGTCGCCTGAGCCGCAGTTTGATCAGTAACTTGCGTTTGCGCATTGGCTTGAGATTGATCTTGAACTTGTTTTTTAGTATCAGTTTGTGCATCAGTCGTTGATGCAGTTTGATCAGCTGCTTGAATAATATTCGTAACACTCGGAATTAAAGAAGTGGTTAATAAGGCAGCTGTCAAAGTTGACGTTATGAAATTTTTCTTCACGAAAATCCCTCCAGAATTAATTACACTTCGATATTACCGATCTTGAGGAATTAATGCAAGTCATTAGCCAATTTGTAATTAAATTAACATATTACTTCCATCAATAGGAAAACCATAAAAAATTTCATTGAAGCTTTATGTTAACAAATCAAAGAATAACCATCATTAAATTACATTAGTAATCCGTATAACAGTTGAATAATCACTCATATAATTTTTATTGATTTTTCATAATTCAGGTCTTATAATAACTACTAGTTGCAGTAATTGTTCATTATTGCAATTCCCCAGATCAATAGTCTTTTAGACTATAATCAGTACTTAATTTGTATTGATGAATTTCATTGAGCAAAGAAAAAACTAGTTCAAGTCAATTTGAACTAGTCTTTTTTGTCTTTGACACACAAAAAAAGGATTCTATGTAAAGCAGTGTTGATAATTAATTTTTTAGCTAACTAGATTAGTAATTGGTCTAGTTAGTTTTTTTTGTTTACTTTTCAGTCGTCATTTTTTAATTCTAAGCTATTTTTGGGTATCTTAAAGGTACCCAAGCTGTTGGGCTTTTAAAAATTATTTAATTGTTATCGTTAAATCTGTAAACTGGGTAAACATTCCAGTTTAATGCGTAAGCGGAAATTATCCCAATTGCGAAAACCATAACTAGTTCGTTTGATTTTCTTGATCTTACTATTCAGACCTTCGATAGCACCATTATTGTACTCATAGCGACAGCTATTTAAAACGGCTGTTAAATGCTTACGCAATGATTTAATTGTTTGGTCCATCTCATTATGCAGAGGTCGATAGTCATTCAAAATAGTTTTCAAAAGATGAGCATTTCGCGTTTTCACAGCGGTTAATAGCTGTTGGTAAACTTCATAAGCAGCTTGAAACTGACAGTCTAAGGCTAAACCAATATGCAATAAATTGACTTGCGTGTCATAATAACCAACTTTGGTTTGATAATTCATTTTTTTAGCTTCCAAATTTTCAAAATTAGTTAAAAACAGCCGCCAATAACCTTTTAAGATCCAATAGTCACGACTCCTGTGGACACAGCCTTCCATTACCCGTTTACGAATGGAGTTCAGTGACCGATTAGCCATTTGTACTAGATGAAAACGATCAAGGATGATTTCTGCGTTCGGGAATAGTTTGGGAATAAAATTAATATAGGCAGCATTCAAATCAACGACAATGGTCTGCACTTGTTGCCGATTTTCTAAAGAAAACCGTTCAAAATAGTGTTTCAGATCTTTAGTTAATCTGGTGGGTAAGGTATCTAATAAACGGTGACTTTTGGCATCCATCAAGATAAAACTATAATTCTTTAAAGCTTTAAATTCATCAAACAAAAGATGTTTAGGTAAACGATAAGTTGGATAGCCCAACAATCGCTGATAGTTTTGGTTTAAGACATTTTGCACAGTGGTGGCTGAAACACTATATCTTTGGGCAATATCTTTGAGTGACTGATTCTTGCGTGCAGCCAGGGTTACACAACGATAAACATTTAGGGCAATATGACAATGTGGTTTGACAATATCAGTTTGCGCGACTGTTGTGGAATGACATTGTCGACATAAAAATCGTTGTTTCTTTAGAACTAGATATGATAATTGACAGTGATTGTCTGGTAGTAAAATACGAACTTTTATAGTTCCATACTTAACTATGTTTCCAGTAAAACCACAATTAGGACAACGTTTTAGAGGATAAGATAAAGTAGCATGAAACACCAAAGCACTCTTACCATTAATAAATTGACGCTTAACAGATTCAAAATTAATGTTTTGATCTTTAATTCCAAGAATTAAACTGGTAGAATAATTATCTAAGGGCATTGTTTTTTCCTTCTTTCAATAGGTTTAGACGACTAAATTGTAACATAGGGAGGCAATGTTCTTTTTTGTATCCAAAAATAAATTGGTATACATAAAAAAAGTGCCGATGAAATCACTCATCAACACTCAATATTATAGAACCAAAAAAAGCCTCTCCAAAGAGAGACTTTCATAATTAACTATTAGTTAATTAGTCGGCAACAGCTGTACCAGAAACTGAAGAAATCCATTCTGTAGGTGAAACTTTATAGTAAGTTGTATCACCAACAACAGCCTTCTTGTTATAGAACCATTTTGTATTACTTGGAACTACACGAGCTGGATTTGCTACAAACTTACCATCTTTGATGTTGAATAATGCTGCATAAACACCATCATTAGAAGTAGAGAAGACACCTTTTTCTTTACTTTGAGTAATTGTAGCAGCATTACTATTATCAGAATTTGAGTTTGAAGAATCAGCAGCAGTAAATGTTACATCATCAGCAGAAACATATTCCTTAGGTGAAACTTTGTAGTAAACTTTACCATCTACTAAGTGTGTTAACTTGCCATCAACAGCCCAGCTGGAGTTAGCAGGAATAACACGAGCAGCAATGATGTTACCTTGACGATCATATAATTGTGCATAAGTTACAGCAGGTTTAACAACAGCAACACCCTTAACTTTTTCAAGAGAAGTTCCTTCTGTATTTTCAGCTTCAGAACCTGTTACGTTAATAGAACGATTGAAAGTAAAAGCACGTGCACTACCATCAACTCTTGATCCATTAGCAAAAACATTTATACCATCAGCAGCTAAATCATCAGGAACTGTAACTGTAATTTGTTGACGATACTGATAAGTCGTTGGTTGATCTTTACCATCAGTTTTTTCAAATTTTGAAACTTTGGTAGCCTCATCACCAGTAGCTTCAGAAACAGATTTCCAGCCAGTTGAGACACCTTCATAATTGGTAGCGTTATACTGAACATCAACATTTGTATTTGCACCGTTATCAAAAGCAGTAACTGCCTTACCATTTTGATCCTTAGCTGACACATTTGCAGTAGCACTATACATATAATTTGATACCGGTGTACCGGCTTTAACCTCTAAACTACCAGGTGTTGTCAAATATAAAGTACTGATTTTACTATTAGAATTATTTGCAGCTTTAACGTTCATTGTAAATGACTTGGAAGCCAAAACTTTATTAGCATCATTGCTATCATAAATAGTATAAGTTGCTGTTATACTACCACCATTATCATTAATGTCTTGAAGTTTATTTGACAATTCAGTACTATTGTTTAACTGTAAATCACCGGCTTTGACAGTAACTTTAACAGTATTACCCTTAATATTATCCGTAACTAATGATTCATCATTATTTACAGGGACACTACTTTGGAATGACTTCAAAAATCCAACAGCATGATTAGTGGTATCCATAATATCATCAACATGAAGGCCATTATTAGCAAATGCGGTCTTCAAAGAACCAGAAGCATCCGCAAAAGCTGCTGAACCTAAATCACCACTAGATCCTGTTTTGCTAAGATCATAATTCAAACTTGTATTTTGTACGGCATTCAATACGTTAGCTGCATCTGTTGCATCTGAAGCAGCGTCAGCTTTAACGATTTGTGTACCGGAAACGGAACTAATTGCTGGGGCAGCGATTGGGGCAACAGCTAACAAAGTAGCAGCTACGACACTAGCACCCATTAATGAAGTTTTCTTCATAATTGGTATTCCTCCTCGAATTACATATAATTAATTTATAAAAGATACTGACATTATAACATTAATAGCAAAGGATCAACAAAATGTTCGCTGAATAATGGTAACTTGGTAGTCGTCGCGATCCATCGTTAATCTTAATTGCTTATCAAATATCTTTTTTACCAACAATGCTATTTTAACTCATTAACCAGCTTTTGCAAGCGATATTTATTGTCTGACAAGAATATTATGAATTCGTAAATATTTTGTTACACAATTAACACATTCTGCCAAATAATCAAGTTTTAACTGGGCAAAATGCCATCTTAATTATTAAGTTTTCTTAATTTAACGTCAATTTGAGTTGTTTGCTGAATTTAAAATCGCTATGATTATAGTTAAAATTGATTCAAGTTGAGGGTTACAAATCTATGAATACAAAAAAATTCAAAAAAAATATTGTTCTAATCTTACTTTATTTGCTGTTAGCCGCTAGTTTCGAATATATGTATTGTTATCATAATTTCATCTGGAGCAGTGATTTACAATTTCATCTGGAACGCATTAGCGAACTAGCCCAAACTAAATTGGGAAATTTCCCTTATATTGCTACCCATACATTTGCTGGCATTGGTTCTTTAGTCAATCTGTTTTATCCTGCCCAATTATTATCTCCGTTAATTATCTTCATGAAGTTTTGCAATAATGATCTGCTAGCCTTATACCTTTATCTAGGATTACTAAATTTTTTGACGCTGTTAATTACCGATTATGCTGTCTACTCCTTAACTAAAAATCGCTACCAAAGTGTCACAACTGCTTTATTATATACCTTTTCCTTTTATCGTATGGCCTGTATCTATGCCCATTTTGGGTTAGGCGAATTCATAGCTATGACTTTTTTACCATTAGTCCTAGTTGGAGCTATTAAAGTCAGTCATCAAGCAGGTGGCCGGGTTCAAACCATCATTGGCTTGAGTGGTCTCATTTATTCCCACCTCTTAACTGCTGTTTTGGCAGCTAGTTTAATTGGTCTCGTCTTAATTGGTCAATTACTCATTCAACGTCACTTCAAACTGTTAATGCACTGGTTACAAGTTGGCGCGGCGGTTTTAGTTGTTAGTTTTGGTTATTGGGGGCCAGTTTTCGAACATACTATTTTAATGCCCTCTAAATTGCAACCCACTAACTATCAATTAAACCAGGTTTTAGTCAGCAGCTGGGGCGACCAAATCAATACCCTCTTACACAATCGAACTTTCAAACCACATACTGTGGGCTTAGTGCTTTTAATCGGCGGTTTAATCGCTAGTGTTTATTTCTTATTCAAAGCTCAACAATCCCATTCCAGCAACAGAATTATTGCTCTTCTAGCTTTATTAACGCTATGGTTGCAAACTCCCGCATTTCCTTGGTCTTGGTTAAATCATACTAGTGTAACAGTAATTCAATTTGCATTTCGCTTTGGCACCTTTTATACCTTACTGGCCAGCTATCTATTAGGTCAATTACTTATAAAATTCAACAACAAGCAATTGATCTTCACTAAACGTTTCAAGCAAGCAAGGGGGCAGTTATCCATCAAATTAACCCTGCAATCCTTGCGCAACACTTTAACCGGAATTGTAGTGATAATTAGTTTGGCACTAACATTTTTAGCCATTGTTGACGTCGTCAATTACCGTAAAGATTGGAATAACTTAAATTTAAATCAAAATTCATTTCAACGCCCTATTCAAGTCGGTCAGCAAAATGCCAAAGTAGATTATTATCCAAAAAAAGCGCGGCCTTATATTGACGAATTATCCCAAACAATCGGCTACATTAATCAAAAACGTCAAGCTTTTCAAGGTACACCTGGTTTGAACCAGATGACCTATGACCTATCAACCCACCAAAAAAATAATACCTTTGATTTACCATTTTTAGTCAATGGTCCTAATTATCAAGTCTATAATCATGGGCAGCAAATTAACTATCAAATTTCACATCGAGGTACTTTCTTAATTAAAACAACTACCGAACAAAATCAAATTAAAATTGTTTATCAGCCAACCAGAATCGATCAATGGGCTAATTTGATTGCCATTCTTGGTGGTATCATGTTAATCATCAGTGGTTATAGTGCGTCCAAATTGCAACCAAAAAAGCCGGAACAGTAAACTATCAACATGTCTCCAGCCTCTTAATTGCTTCAAGCAAATTATCTTTTTAATTACGCGGATTAGACTTATTTTTAAGATAATCCAAACGCGTTTCTGAGATATATTGATCAAGTTCTTGTTCTTGTTGGCGCTTTTCTTCTGCCGACCAATTAAAAATATGCGCCATTTCATTCACAAAAGCTTGCTTTTTGGGTGCTAATAAATCCTGGTGGAACAAAATGTAAGTCGTGCGACGTGACAAATAATCAATCGGTGTCAAAACCATTTCTTGATCCACTGCATAATGTAAACTAATAGTCTCTGCTAGAGTCAAGCCTGGCGCTGGCGAAATTCGTCCAATGTATTCAGCAACTAGATTCGAATTGGAGCCATATAGATTAGCCAAAGCCCGAGCTTCCGTCGAATTAATGCCTTTACTAGTGAAAATTGACTGGTAATAATCCATCGCTTGCTGGACGCGAGCGGGATCAAAATGCCCCCCTGATACTTGTAACTTAGTAGAATCAATTTCTTCTAAATTAACATTAAAATTATTAGCCAAAGCCTGACGAATGGCCACCATTGCCCCAGCAGACATCTTACGATAATCTGTAATCTTACCGCCTGCTAAGCTAATCAAACCATCATCACCAATATCTAGCGAAGAACCGCGGGAAATTTGACCATTATCTAAATTTTTTTCCGCATTGGTGGTTTTTAAACTACTAATAATTTTTTCAACGTCACGCCGTTTAGCAAAACCACGATTGTAATCGTCAATAATTTCTACTAATAAATTAAAGCTTTCATCAGTAATTTTACCAATATTAGAGGTGCCACCGTTATAATCCGAACTACCGTTGGACTCCAGTAATGGACGTAAGCCGACCCAACTAGCTTCAATATCATCCAAGGTGATTTTTAAAGTAGGAAAACGATTATTAATCGCCCGCAAAAGGTAATCAACATCTTCTTGTTCAACCAAGGGATGTTGGTAATCACCGTAATAATCAGTATCCGTGGTGCCAAAATAAGTCTTACCTTCACGAGGAACAACGAACAACATCCTTCCGTCTCCTTCACCAGAATCAGAATACGTTGGCTGTGAAACTGGCAGGCGACGATGATCAACGACCAAGTGAACGCCCTTGGTTGGCCGAATAATCTGTCCTAAACCATTTTTAGCATCCAAATCGGTAAATTTGGATGACCAGGGGCCGGTTGCATTCAACAACAAGCGGGCTTGAATTTTAAACTCTTCATCAGTTAATAAATCTTTTGCTACTACTCCATCAGCAACTCCCATCGAATCATGGGTAATTTGATTAACCTTCACCCAGCTAACGGCTTGTGCTCCCAATTCGACAGCGCCTTTTATATTTTCAATTACTAGACGAGAGTCATTATTAACAAAGTCTAAGTAGACACCGCCGCCTTGTAAGCCTTCCTTTTTCAAATAAGGATCCCGTTCTAATACTTCATCACGTTTAAGTAATTGATTAGCATATTTACCACCACTAATGCCAGCAAAGCGATCATATAAATCCATCGCTACTTGAATGTTTTGCATATCAAAAGTTGAAAAATCCGAATTATAAATGGGCATCAACATGGGAAATGGTCGTGGAATATGTGGCGCAATTCCTTGAACAACTTGCCGTTCCGAAACAATGTCAGAGACCACGCCAACGTCAAAAGTTTTTAAGTAGCGAATACCACCATGAACTAATTTGGTAGAACGTGAACTGGTGCCACCGGCAAAGTCTTGCATTTCCACTAAACCAACTTTAGCGCCACTAGCGGCTGCTTGAATAGCTACTCCAGCACCAATGATTCCGCCACCTATGATTAATAAATCAAACTCTGTATTTTGTAAATTTTGAATAATACTAGCTCTTGTTTTGTAAGAAAAATCCACCCCGATATCCCCCGTATTCTTTGAATTATGGTGAATTCCCCGAAATCACCTATATTTTATACTACTCAAATTACAATAAAATAACAATTGATAATAAGAAATTCCACCTAAGATTCGCATAATTGCAACACAATTTTGAAGTGAATCTTCAAAAGTGGAATTTTTGCAAACTCAAGAAATGAAAAAAATTTCCAATAGTACTTTGCTTCCATTATAAAGACGTTTTGATAATTAATTCTCAGCTAACTGAATCACTAATTGTTTCAGTTAGTTTTTTATTGAGAGTCGTCAAGTTTTTGATTTTAAACAACTAATAGCGATGCAATTTTTTGTACCCAAAACTACTTTTTTACATAAAAAAAGCGCCGATGAAATTATTCATCGACACTTAATATCATAGAACATGAAAAAGAAATCTTAAAAAATTAGTTAGCTATTGCACTACCATCATCAGAACTAACCCAGTCAGTTGGGGTTACTTTGTAGTAGGTCTTGCCATTAAAGACAGCCTTCTTATCATAACGATAGCTAGAATTACTTGGCAAAACACGGCCAACATTAGCAACAAAACTACCGTTCTTTAAACCATAAAGAACTTTGTATTGACCATCATTCTTAGTTGTAACAACACCCTTCTCTTTAGTTGTTGTCACAGCACCAGCAGACGCGAAACTAACATCATCAGCCAAAATATATTCATTGGCAGCTACTTTATACAATTGACGGCCATCAGCTAATTTAAGAACCGAAGTTGTCTTCCAAGCTGAATTATTAGAAACAACACGACCTGGAACGGCTTGACCATTCTTATCGTATAATTGAGTAAATCCAGCTTTGGTAACAGTCACAATTCCCTTACTTGGAGTCGAGGTTGCAACATTATTTGTTTCACTGGTGGAATTATTGTCATTAGATGATGGTGTTGTTGAAGTACTGCTACCACCATTGCTTGGCAAATTAGGTGTAGTAGAAGGTTTATTAGGTTTAGCAGGCTTATTGGGAGTTGAAGGTTTATTAGATGTTGTATTATCTTGATCAACAGCTTGCTTAACAATTCCCTTAATATTGTTAATAGCAGTTTCTTTAAATTGATTTACTTGTTCAACTGTTTGGGCTTTATCAATATCATTATTTTCATAAGCTGCTTTAACAGCATTATGGGCTGCAGCTTTCATCTTATCTGAAACATTTAATTTATTAATTTGTTTATCTGTTTCATCTGCAACAGTCTTTAATTCAGACTTAGCAGTTTGTACAGCGTCACTCAATGATGATTGAGAAACAATACTTATGATATTGTTAATATCAGTTGCTTCAAATTCCTTTATTTGATCGAATGTTGTTGCTTTATCAATTTCAGTATTTTCATAAGCTGATTTAATGGCATTATGGGCTGCATTTTTCATCTTATCTGAAATATTTAATTTATCAATTTGTTTATCTGTTGCTTCAGCAATAGTCTTTAATTCATATTTAGCAATTTGCTTAGCATCATTTAATGAAGTTGTTGAAGGTTTTGAATCGTTTTGATCAATTGCTTGTTTAATAACACCCATAATATTATCAATAGCAGTTAATTCAAATTGATTTACTTGTTCAACTGTTTGAGCTTTATCAATATCATTATTCTCATAAGCTGCTTTAACAGCGTTACGAGCTGCAGACTTCATTTCATCTGAAATATTTAATTTATCAATTTGTGTCTTGGTATTATCAGCAATAGTCTTTAGCTCAGATCCAGCGTTTTGTTTAGCGTCTATTAAATATGATTGAGAAACAATACTTTTAATATTATTAGTGGCAGTCGTTTCAAATTGATTTACTTGATCAACAGTTGTAGCTTTATCAAGTTCAGTATTTTCATAAGCTGCTTTAACGGCATTATGAGCTTCAGTTTTCAAATCATCTGAGATATTCAATTTATTAATTTGAGCATCAGTTTCATCAGCAACTGATTTCAACTCAGTCTTAGCTGTTTCACGAGCTTCATCTAATTCGGCAACACCTTTAATATTACCGATAGCAGTAGCTTCAAATTGATTCACTTGTTCAACTGTTTGAGCTTTATCAATATCATTATTCTCATAAGCTGCTTTAACGGCATTATGCGATGCAGTTTTCATTTTATCGGAAATATTAAGTTCATCGATTTGAGCATCAGTTTTATCAGCAACTGATTTCAATTCAGTCTTAGCTGTTTCACGAGCTTCGTTTAGATCAGAAGCTTGTTTTATCACATCTTTAATATTATTAATATCAGTTGTTTTAACTTCATTTACTAAATCAGCCGTTGTAGCATTTTTCACATCTTTTAGGGCAACATCATAAGCTGCTTTAACGGCCTTATGTGCTGCTGTCTTTAAACTATCAGAGATTTTCAAACCATCAATAGCATTATCCGTTGAATAAAAAGCCGCACTCAGCTCTGATCTAGCTGAATTTTTAGCATCATCAACTGTCGTTGCTTGTGAAGTAATATTATTAAAACTAGTTTCAGTATTTTCTACTACATCATTAACTTTAGACTCAGTATCAGTACCAGGATTATTCAATAAAGTATTAAATTGATCGTAAATATTTTTTGCAACAGCCAATGAACTATTTTTAGCTTCATCTGACATATTTGCAGAAGCAATAGCATTTTTAATGTTAGTATAATCTGAATCTATAGTGGCCTTAGCTGCGTCTTTAGCATCAGACAAAGCATCTTGTGTAGAAATGGTATGATTTGCATCAGCTAAAACGTTAGATGCTTGGGTAGCAACTGGAGCAACCGCTAACAAAGCGGCAATAACAACTCCAGAATTTTTAAAAATTGTTCTTTTCATTTTAAAATTCTCTCCCTTTAATAATTAATTAAACAACTATATATTAACACAAACATTAAATAATATTAACAGTTTTTTCTATTTATTAACGAAGAAAAGAAATATTTTTAACGATGTGATATTTTTATCACATAAGTTTAACATTATAAAGATTTAAGATAATTCAAATTGAAATAAAAAAGTTAATCCAAAATGCCAATTTAAATATGTTCAAATAAATAAGCTTACATAAAAAAGTGCCGATGAAATTACTCATCGACACTCCAGATTATCAAATCAATTTTTAAAAATTAATCGGCAATTGCTGAACCAGCAGAAGCACCACTAATCCAATCAGTTGGTGTTACTTTGTAGTAAGTTTGACCATCAACAACAGCTTTCTTGTCATAACGATAAGCAGAATTACTTGGCAAGACACGAGCAGCGTTAGCGGTAAAATTATTGTCCTTTAAGTTATAGAGTACTTTGTATTGACCATCGTTCTTAGTTGTAACAACACCCTTTTCCTTAGTTGTTGTCATCGCACCAGCCGCTGCAAAGCTCACATCAGCAGCAGAGATATATTCATTAGCAGCTACTTTATAAAATTGACGACCATCAGCTAATTTAATTAAAGAAGCAGATTTCCAAGCTGAACCATTAGGAACAACGCGACCTTCAATGGCTTGACCAGTTTTATCGTACAATTGTGCAAATCCAGATTTAGTAACTGTTACAACACCCTTACCAGCTTTATCAGTCGTTGCCGGTGTGTTAGCTACAGGTTGATCAGTACTTGGCGTGGAAGCAACGTCAGCTGAACCACCGTTAACTGTATTAGAAATATTTGGAGTATAACCTACTTTTAAAGTTAAATTGATGGGATCTCCAACTTTAACACCATTTTCATCAGTAACTTGTAAAGTTTGTTGGATACTGCCACCATTATTTGCAATAGCCGTTAATTCCGGTTTTATAAAATCATCATCAGTACTAATATGATTGTCAGAATCAACAACACCACCATCAGAAACTGGAGTATTATTGCCAACATTCTTAATTTCCTTCTTATTATTTACAATAGCGTTAGCAGTAATCTTATAATTATCTACAACTAAAGACATATCTTTAGCAGTATCATCATCACCTTTATAGAAAGCACCAGCAATGCCTTGAACTTTACCAGAAGCGTCTACAAAAGAGTTAAGATTTTCAGCATTATGAGTTATTGAGTTAGCATTACCAGAGTACACTTTAAATTCATCTTTTGTCATAAAAACAGTTCGATCAGTAACAAAGCTCTTAATAAACTTATTAGCAATCTCTTCATTAGTTGGGACATGAACTGTTAAAGTAACTGGATTTACATCAGTATCAACAGAGTTATCAGAATTCAATATTTCTAGTTTTTCTTTAACATCTCCGCCTTGACTGCCAATTGTGGATAATTGATTATTAATAGCAGTTTTATTATCATCCTTAACTTCTAATGATGGATTATCACCAATAGTTACCGTTGAACGAACATAATAATTAGGCTTAAGTGAATGTGCATCGGAAGAAATCTTCCAAGCAGCTAAACTAGAAGAAGTGCCCTTATAAAAATTATTAGCTAATGTAGAAGTCGTTAAAGTGCCATCGTCATTTATAAGTCCATCGTGAGAATTACTATTACCATCTGCCTTAGCCATACCAAGTGCTTGGCTCTTATTTAAAAACTCATACGGATCTGAATTTGTTAATAAGTCATGAGCTTCACTTCTGCTATAAAATCCCACATTTTGATCAAAGCCATTCATAAAATCATTCAAAATGGTTTTATCACTCTTGTTTTGATCTTCAATTTGTGTTTGCACATCCGCAAAAACACTAGGTACTTGGGTTGCAATTGGTGCAACAGCTAATAATGCTGCAACAACTACGCTTGAACTTTTTAATGTATTCTTTTTCATGTTCTTATCAGCTCCTATATAACATTTATTATACATCCTTAATAATAGCACACTTTTAATTAATAGTATTACTTATTTATCATTTAAATTATAAAATTTCCCATACAAAACCAAATCAGTTTCCATTCAATAAATAATACAATAGATAATTAAAGCAACCATTAGCTTTTTATATTCAAATCATAATCTTCAACGCATAAAAATAAAAGGCTTTCATTAATTAAAAATCAAAATTACTAAGACAAATATAATATTCCAAAACCAATTTAACCGTACTACACAACTGTCAGGTCGTCCAATATTAAGCATTATCAATATGAAAACACAAAAATAGCAAGAGTAATTCAACAACTCTTGCTATTGCTATCATTATTTAATTTTAGTTTAAGCTCTGAACAATTGACCAAGTAATATTGCCATCATATTGACCGGCTGGCCTTCGTGGAGGCGCATATAAATGCCACTGAGCAGCACCAACATCCGTTGTTAAATCCGCATGTTGATCACTACCCTTAATTTGTGCTGTTTCTTTTTTGATTAAAGCTCCACCTTGGGTAATAGGAATATCCTTAAAATATAAAAACGGTGTCGCTGCTGTTGATAAGGGTAAATTAGTCATTGCATGGCTGATTTTAGTATCATCTTTGTCATTATCGTAAGCTACATAGACCTCATAACCATTATTTCGGCTAGCAGCTTTTAGGAACGAACTAATAACTAAGGTTTCGGTTTCTTTTCCTGATTCATTAATAGTTCTTTTATTTGTAACTTCCGCTTGATAAGAGCTACCAAAGTCAATTGTTTTAGGCGTACTTAGAAAATAAACATAATCTTGCCGATTTAGTGTCACATCGGAAGCATTGCTTGTACTGTTTCCATCACTCAAAGCGCCTGACGCAGTCGCAGTATTAGCCATTTGCACATAGCCACTGTCGTAAGCTCCCTTAGAACTATTACCAGCTTGTGCTTGCCAAGTAATCTCAATCTTCCCTGAGGTAAAAGCAGTACCATTTTTTCGGACGACTGTTAAATTTTTAAAACTTTTAGGGCTGTTTGGATCATAGCCACTCAAAGTTAATTCTTCTGCAGAACCACTATCGGGATAAAAGGTCGCCTTTAAGGTATCAAAATTGGTTGTCAGACCGTTGTGCCAAGTATTTTTGATCTTCAGTGGTCCATTTAATTGCAATGAATTAGTCGATTTCATTTGATAATCTAGTTTAAAATCAATCAAATCACGGGGAACATACACTGTATCCGGTGTAAAACCAGTATCTTTTCGCGTTTCATTCTTCACAGTTTGCGTAAATTTAGCAGCATACGGCCGATTAGAAACGGTAAAGTTAATAGGATTGGCTGAAACTGTCGTGGTCGGTGTATCTATAAATTTAGTATCTTGACCAGTTACCGAGGCCGTTGTCGTCAGAAGCCCAGCTTTCTGATCATCATCAATTTTACCCGTAAAATCAATCGTCACATCTTCATTACTATCCACTGCTACTTTTGATAAAGATAAATCGCCCGTCGTTTTATCATAGCTAGCAGCATCACTGGTATAAGCGCTTGTAGTTTGATTAACGTTAGTTTTAGTAACTTTAATACTGTTTGGATCAACTGTCACACCAACTGGAACTAAATGGCTTAATTTATTAATTAGCCAAGAACCATTAAAGCTCTCATTATGAATCTTAAGCGAAAAGTCAAGTTGATCTCCAGAATAATTATGACCATTACTTCGTGAGGCATTTTTGTAACTTTCAGTTACTTGAGGATTAGATTGACCGCCAGGCCAAGCAACAACTTCTGTACCATAGCTTGCCGTTTGTCCTGGGTTTAGATTCGATGTGTAAGGCCACAATAAACTGTAGCTATAACCTTTTTGGAAATCACTTACCGGCGTAATATCTTTACCAGCTGGATAATTTTTAGTTTCCAGACCAGTTAAATTACTGAGATCTGTTCCCTGCCAATTATCACCACCAATAGTATCCATATTGGCATTTTGAGCAGTTATAAAACGATCTGGTCCATTAGTCGTATCAAAATAAACACTAAACACATAGTTAGAAGGAAATTCTGGGTTCTTAGATTTAACATAAATTCCACGGTTATTCCCCAGTGAATAGATTGTAAACTGAGTTGGATTTTTGTTATCCAACATGTAATAAGCGGTATCTACGCCTCCAGTCTCTAGAGTGCGACAGTCCATTATTTCATAAGATTGAGGTTCATTAGATTGATTTTTAATAATTAATTGTTGTGAAACTCTTTGCGGGAAAGATTGGGAAGGCTTTAACAGAATTTCAACTTCCAAATCTCCATTTCTTAAATAGCCCATCATTTTTTCGGCACGAATAGTACCAGAGCTATCTCTTGAACAAAAAATAGAAAGATTTTTTAAATTATGAATCACGTTACCATTAGTTTTGTATGTTAAATCGTTAGCTTTATCAGAATCAAAAATTCTAAATCCGGTATATGCGGCCTGATTGTGAAAGATTCCATCGGCTCCACCTTTATAAAGAGAAAACTTACGTTCTAAAACATGGTGCGTAGGATCCTTAGCTGCCTCAAAGAATGGATTAATGGGCAAAGTATCAGGCTCAGAGATCCTTCCATACAATACGTTAGACAAATTACCAAATGTAAATCCCATATACTCTTTATCAGAGGTTTTATTAGATATCGGTACTGTATTATAACCAACATCATTATAAAATAAATCAATTTTAGATTCCCACCCACTGATTCCATCATCAATATCAGTCGGTTGTGGATCAGCCAAGACGGCTTTCACAATTGAAGCCTTGTTTTCCAATAGTACTACACTAAACAGCACCAAACAGGACGCTGTCAAAACTTTTCCCCATATTTTGTTACGCATCATTTTTCCCCACAGAAAACTTTTTACTTAACATTAAAGAAATATTTACATATGTACATTTTAGCACATTTCAATTCCAGTCAAAATCCAGCATCACCCACTAAGCTAGTGTCAAGCACTAATTTTAATTAAAAATAGTCATAGTTTTACCTACTTTTTTTAATAAATGGTTGCATTAGCTAAAATCATCTAATTAATTGTCACTTATTAAAGATAATTTTTTCAAATTAAAAATTCTCTCCAAAATAATTTTTGCTTCAAATTAGTAACGTAAATAAAATTTACTTATCATACGGTCCCATTTCGACCATCTTTTGGCTTAATTCTTCTGGCGTCAGATCTAAGCCTTGTTTAATCCAGAGCCGTACCATCGCCAAACTGCCCGCCACTGTATACAATTGTTGGTAATTATCACCCAGATAAACATTATAATCTTGCGATAATTTTAACAAGTCAGCATTAAATTTATCACTAATCGGAGAAGTAAACATAATTTTAAACTCGGACAAGTTGCGCTTGACAAATTTCAAAATCTTTAAATACAAGACCGACATCTCTTGACGGTATTCTTCCATGGATAACTTTTGTTGTTGCGTCACATATTTCACAAAAGCGCCCACCACATGTTCTTCAATTTCCAATAAAACATCATAAGTTGAACCATAGTGTGAGTAAAAAGTCGAACGGTTAATCGGTACTTTATCACAAAGTTGGGTCACTGTGATATCATCAAAACTATTTTTCTGCAGCAATTTAATTAGAGTTTCTTGAACTTCCGTTTTTGTTCGTTGAACGCGCCGATTTTCTTTAACCATCTTTTACTCCTACTTTCAGTTTTATTCCTGAACCTTATTATTATAATACAACTTATCCAACATTTTTTCATAATATGTAGCAAATAAAATAGCGATTTTAATATTAAAATTAGTTTCTTGCTAACTTAGTGTTCAAACTAATCTTAAGCATAAAAAAACCATTGAAACATATTGCATTTCAATGATTTTTCTGATGAACTCCTACTGTTCAAACTTAATTATTCATCTTTTTTCTTTTTGCGATCTAAGCCTAAGAAAGTCATGAACGTTCCCAACAAACCAAAGCCTAACCAGGATAAACCTTGATTTTCACTTTGATTATCAGCCATTTGTGGCAATTTAGCCTGATCTTTCTTCACACTTGGATCATTGCCATTAACAGCTCGTGGATCAACCGCTAATTGTTGTGCTTGACCAGCTTGATTGGCTGCTAATTGATGACCACTAGCACCTGGAATTCCTACTGGCTGACCATTTGCATTTGAACCAGTTGAACCTCCGGTTGGATTTTCAGGAGTTGTTTGCCCTGGTTGGTTAGCCGTTTTACTGTAACGAATAACTGCAATGGTATCCAATTGATTCAAATCAGCTGGTGCACTAGCAACCATTGCCTCACCAACTGGATAATAACCTTGGCTACTCAAATCTACTCCTGGTTGCATTGCAAAGTTTTGCGTCCGGTTCAGTTTAGCAAAAGCACTTGCCAAGTCGGTGGCATCAACAGTTCCGTCATTATTAATATCATAACCTAATAACTGACCAGTCGTTTTATTAACCACAGCTGCAATCTGGTAGGTGACTTGTTGAATAGTTGGTGAACTCAACGTATTGCCTAGTTCATCTTGATACTTAACAATTCGCGTCACTGTCTTTTGTAAATCAGTAGCGGCAACGCCTTTTGGCCAAGTAGCGTTCGTTGAACTACCAGGAATTAATTGTCCAGGTTGAACATTATCACTTGGTTTAACAACCACAACCTCTGCATCATTATTATCTTCAGGTGGGGTTGGTGTTTCACCACTGCCACCACCGTTGTTACCACCGCCATTAGCTGCGCGTGGATAAGTGATAGTTATAGTATCATTACCAAAAGGATTAGTCACTTCAGGAACACTTTGATGAGGTGCTTGACCATTAATATCGGCTGGCGTAAAGGCTACCCATTTCAGACCATTTTTAGCAAAATAATCTTGAATAGCGGCTTTTTTAGCTTCCTCAGGACTACTGTAATCACTAATGCGAATATTGACACTTTCACCAGTACCGTCGGTATTATAACCAATCACATCACTAGAAGTCGTATCAATCATGGCAGTCAATTTATAATCGACCGTTTGCTCAGTCGAATCTTTAACCGTATTACCATCTACATCTTGATAGTTAATCCTTCTGACGTATTTACCATTTAATTCACTCGGCATAGCTTCTGCTGGCACTTTAATTTGCTGAGTACCATTGGTGCCAGGAACGTCAATCCAAGTACCAACCTCATGTTTATGATCACTTTCCAGTGGTGTAACTGTCGGTACAGGAGCAGGTGTACTTTCATCCACGTACGTGACAATTACAGTTTCATCACGTGCAGGATTAGTTTGGGCTACTACAACCGTCTGATTAGGTTTCAAGTTGGGCTCTGTTGGCGAAGTAACTGCTGCCCAACTCAAATTGTTCTTAGTAAAGTAACTTTGAATAGCGGCTCTTTTCGCATCAGCTACCGTACTATAATCACTCAAACGTACGTTAACTGTTTGCCCAGTACCGTCAGTATTATAGCCGACAAAGCGCCCTGTAGTTTTATCAACCATGGCAATTAAATCATACTCCACCCTTTGAGTTACATCGTCTGCCACACTAGTCCCGTTTTCCTGTTGATACTTAATAGTTCTAGTATAAGTGGCTGTTAATTCACTAGCTGCTGCTTGACTAGGCAACCGTACCGTTTGGCCATCGACGGTAATTGTATCATGCCCGTACGCACTTGAAATTGGAATCAAGTTTTCTGCGGGTACTGGCGTCTGATCTGGGTCTGAATTAGGCGTATAAGTGACAGTCACCACCGCCGTATCGTCGTTACCATTCAATACAATATCACTAGCAGCAACGATTGGTTGATCAGCGGTATATCCAGCCATTGCTGGGGACTCAACTTCACCAAATTGTTGTCCAGCTAAAGCTTTGCGAATGGCATCCTGTTTATTGGTAGTATCAACTTTCCCGTCGCCATCAGTATCATAACCCAGAAACTTGCCGGTAACTTGATTAACCACCGCCGTCAAATCATAAGGGATTGATTGTTCTTTAGAACTAGGAAAATCAGTAGGCAAATCTGTCCCATCACTCATGACATAATTAATTGTCTGCTTAACTTCACCGTGTAAGTTAGCTTGTTGTGCAGGTACAGGCATTGGTAAAGAAGTTCCCGGAACAGTTGGTGATGGATCATCACTTCCGTTAACCACTACAGTGGCTTGTGGGTTATAAGTGACGGTTACTGGAGTTTGGTCAGTAGCAGAAATTGCGTCAACCGTAGCTTGATCAGGTTCATAGTTGTCAATCGTTGGTACTTGGACTTCAGCAAACGTCTTATTACTGATCGCAGCCGTAATGGCTTGTTGTTTAGCATCAGGTTCGTGAGCACTAATATCAACTTTTCCATCACCATTTGTATCATAACCGAGAAAATCGCCCGTTTGTGCATCAACAATTGCCGTTAAACTATAAGGCACGTTTTGAGTGACTGCTTTGGCCTTAGCTGGTAAAGTCGAACCATCACCCATGACATAAGTGATCTTGCGGCTAACTGTCCCTGTCAACTCATCTTTGGTCGCTTTAACTGGTGTGCCTACTTTACTCCCTGGTTGAATAGGTTGACCTGTTGTATGCGCTGCCCCACCAGAAATTGGAACGGTCGTATTCGGACTGTAAGTGACATTAACAATCTGTGGATCATGTGTTGCGGTAGTTGCAGCGACGATCGCTATATCAGGGGTATAACCTAAAACTTTTGGTGAAGCTACCTCGTCAAACTGTTCATTGGCTAAGGCAGCATCAATTGCCACGTTTTTATCTTTAGTATCAATATGACCATTGCCCGTTGTATCGTAGCCTAATAAATCATTATTAGTTTGATCGACAACTGCGCGTAAATGATAACTCACTTCTCGACTAGTATGATCAGTTGGTAAATAACTAGGTGTTGAACCATCAGCAAGTTGATAGTGCACAATCTGATGGACTGTACCGTTTAAAGCATTCTGCAAATCTGCTCCCATTAAGTCATGACCATCAATAGTAACTGTCGTGTCATCAGGAATAGCACTGCCATCAACGACAGTTATTTCATCTTGGGAATAGTAAACCGTTACGTCTTTTTGTTCGGAACTGCTGGGAACTGTTACCTGACTGACAGTATAACCGCCAATAGTTGGTGAAGTTTGGGCAGCAAATGGATTTTGCTTTAAATAGGCTGCAATGGCGACATCTTTGTCATTAGTATCAGCTGTTCCATCACCATTCGTATCATAACCAACAAATTCACCCGTTTGGAGATCAACAATGGCCGTTAAATTGTAATTAACAGTCTGCGTAACTGCATTAATTGGTTGTCCCTGATCATCAGCTGGCAACGTCGATCCGTCAGCCATCGCGTAATTAATAGTTCTCGAAACTGAACCATTCAAATTAGTTCCTTGCGCTTCTGTTGGTGCATAATGCACATTACCAGGATCAATTGGATCAGTAGCGCCTAAATTGTCAGCGCCCGTAATTGGTTTCGTAGCATTAGCCGTATAGGCAATATTGACGTCAGGCATATCCATAGCAGCTGTCGTGTCAGGAACATTCGGTGCTGGTGTCGTAGTTGGGGTACCCTGGGCATCACTTAAAACTGGGTGATAACCGACCACATTAGGAGTTGCTTGTTCATAAAAAGTCCGGTTATTATTAGCAATATATTGAGTGACAGCTTCCTTTTTATCTTTGGTATCAGCCCAACCATCGCCATCAGTATCATAACCGACAAATTCACCAGTATTAACATTAACAACCGCAGTTAATTGGTAATCAACTTGTTGCGGTACAGAAACGACGTTTCCAGCTACTGTATAAGGAATATTCGTTGACTTTAAATGTGTGGCAATTGCCTGTGCCGCACTCGCATCTGGTGCATGATAATTAATTGTCCGTTGGACATTACCAGTTAAATTAATATTCCAGGCTTGTTCGGGCATCATAATCGAACTACCAGCCTCGACTGGTGTCTCAGCATTAACTGGTGTCGTGGTATTAGGATCACCTGTGACAGAAGTCATTTTATTCTTTGTATAATTAACTGTCACAACTTGATTGTCAGCATCATAAGCTAAACTAGCTCCGGCAACCACCGCCTGATCAGGAGCACCATAGTCTTGTGCACTTAAGTTAGGAGAAATAGCTTCCGGTACAGTTTGCGCCTGTGGATAATTAGCAGTAATAGCTGTTTGCTTATCTTGAGTTACTGTTCCGTCAGGTAAAACATAACCGTCAAATGAAATTCCCGTCACTTTATTATCAGCTTTAGTTAAAGTAAACTGGGCTGCTAATTGATAATCAACAGCTTGCACGACGGATTTAGAAATTGAATTACCAGTATCTTTGTCCACGTAATTAATAGTACGAGTCACATGTGAACTTAAATTAGTTGCATCAGCTTGGGCTGGCCAATCTGGACTGTTTGGATCGCGAGGATCAACATGATAACCATCTTGAATTCCCCAATCCGGATAAACAACTACCTGATTTTCGGTAATCGTTGGCAATTTGGTATAGTTAACTGTGACATCATCAGCTCCCGGAATTGCAGAACTGGCAGCCACTAAAGGTTGATCGGGCGTAGAATAACCGTCAACACTGGGCGAAGCTTGTTGATCAAAGTTGCGAGCAATCTTTAACACAGCCGCATCTTTAGCATCTTCAGTTGAAGTATAATCACTGAGTAAAACATCAACTTTACCATCATTATCTGTGTCATAACCTAAAAATTTATTATTATTATCCTGATCAATGACTCCCGTTAATTGATAATCAACTTTTTGCACCACATCAGGAGCAATCGGAATGCCCGGCTTGGCTTGATCTTGATAGTGAATGGTTCTTGTAACGGTATCCACTAAGTCGTCAGCCGTCACAGTATCTGGTAAATCATCGCCAATCGTGACCATTTTTAAACCAGCATCCGGCAACTTGGTTTTGCTGTAATAAACTGTGACATCATAAGAACCAGCCGGTTGATCTGCTTTAGCAACTTGTGCGCTAATCGTGGCTTGATCGGGAGCATTATAACCGTCAACACTGGGCGAAGATACTTCATCAAAACTCTTGGCATTCGTATTATCCGTGCCTGTGGCACCAATTTGACTTAATGCTGCATTGCGGTCAGTCGTATCAGCTTGACCATCGCCATCGGTATCATAACCAAGAAATTGACCATTATCATCCACCACACCAGTTAAATAATAATCAACCGTCTGGTCTTCTGCATCATGAATTTCAGTATTGTTTGCACCATCTAGATAGCTAATTTTACGGTGTACAGTAACATCTAATTGATCCCCTAAAACTTCAGCTGGTGCGGCAATATTAGTGCCCGGAAGATTATCGCCCGCTTGCAAATTATCATGACCAGTAACAAGATGTTGACCAGCTGGGGCTTTGGGACGGTAAACATAGACCACGGATTGCCCATTATTAGTCTCACTTAAAGTCCCACTGGCCGGTAAACTATCACTGCCTAAAGCAACATAGTCATAGCCTGGAATCTCAGGTGGTTCTTGGGCTTGGTAGGCATCACCATTTGTGACCCCATTAGGATAACTAATGGATTGCGGAACAGTTCCTTGTCCAATTGGATTTCCATTTAAATCAACGTATTCGAGGTTTACAGACAAAGCTGGCTTAAACTTGAAATCATTAATTTTAAATTCTTGTAAGTTCGTATTCCAGCCAGTAGATGCTGCCATCATCAAAGACACTGATTGGTACATCGGCGTATCAGGAATACTTGCACGCCAAACCATCGTTAAGCCATTGGTAGTTTTAAAGGTAATTCTTAATTGCCGACTTTGCGCGGTATAAGTCACTGTAAAATCGTGTAATTGATTATTTAAATTATTATCTGATAAACCTTGAACGGAGTTTTGATCAACCGTTGCCCACCAACGACTTTGGGGGTTACCTTGCGTATCAATTACATTTTGCCGGAAAGAAGTTGTGACAAAGGCTCCGTATGAGTAGTAACCATTGGGTTCATCAGCATCCCAACCAAAGGCATTATCCGCATTAGTCGGATCAGGTTTTTGCGCGTCATTGGGGAAAGTATCTAATTTAAAACCAAACGCGTTTTGTAAACCACCAATCCCTAAGTTACCACCAAACGCACCGACATCATTGGTATTACCCGTATGGATGGCAAAACTAATCCCATCAGCACCACCGTAATAACTAGGTTTATTGCCTAAACGAACTTGGCCGGTTAAAGAAAAATCATTACTCAAATCAATTTTATGCTTTAAACTAAAGCTCCCAACGTGTGAACGATCATCAGGGGTAAAAGTAAATAAACCGGTGTTTGGATCATAAGTACCACTACCGTTGTAATCGAAGTAATCTAAAAAGTTATCTTTATTAACATTGGCAAAACCGTTTTCATCCAAACCCGAATCACGCAATAATTCTTGATAAGAAACTTGATAGTTATTAGTTGGTCTGGCATTACTGCGGAGCAACGGATTAGTATTGGTTTGCATTTGTGGCACTGCCATCGTTTGTAAATGCGGCTTCACCGGAGCTGCGGGTGCTGGACTCGTAACCGGTGACGTTGCATTATCAGTCGATGGCGTTTGCCCGCTATTGACTGGCGATGAATCAGTCGTAGTCGGTACAACCTGCGTTTGTGCCGAATCCACTGTTGTTGCTGCTGGCGCCGTAGCTGTAGTCGTCGCTACTGACTCTGGTGCACTAGTGTTAACATCAGTTTGATCAGCCGCTACTTGATTGGCTGGTGGTGCAGCTTTTGTTAAAACTTGATCGCTATTATTAGACTCATTGCTTGATAATGTAGCCGCTTGGGTAGTTATATTATTAAGATTAGAGCCGAAGAAGAAAATTGTTGATGTAGTAATTGCCGCAAAGACCCACTGCTTTTTGGCTTTATACATCTTGTAATGAACCTTTTGTTCTTGAGAATACTTAGGCATAAACATTCCCTCCATTATCTAACTTGCTAAAATTACGAGTACCTTAACTACACCATCATTATATAACGCTTACAAAAATATACAAAAAAAATGCTTGATAAAATTTATTCAAATCATTAGTTGAATCAACTAGTTAAAACTAATGGTCACTAAACTAATCTATTGACTAACCGAAACTCCCCCTTGTCATGACGCATCTTCATTAAGTATTAATCATAAATTATAGCAGCATTTTATATGATTTTTAATTTTAAAAACCTTATAATCAATATAAATCACAAAAATTAATCATTATTTTAGAAATTAATTAAATTAACGATTGACTTTTTGGATTATCTACGCAAAAATGGAAATTTGTTGTTTTAAACAGTGCGCAAAAGACTGATTGCTGTTTTCGAGCGCTGAAAAACCATATACTCGACTTGTGATTAATTTATTTTACTAGGAGGTTACATCATGAGACAGAAACTTTTAAGAATATCTGGGCTTTTAGCCGTGGTATTCTTCTTTATTGTTAGTATCACTACTAATACTCAAGCGACTACTAAGCAACAAACTATCACCAGTTTACCAGAACCTACTTGGATCTATCATGCTGGCATGAGTAAGGGTAAGTATCACGATCGTCAGGATTTAGGTTTTATTCTGCGCGAAAATACCGTCCTCAAAGTTCGGCAAACTAATCCCAATTTTAGTGGTAAATTGACATTAAGATTGTTAGGTTTTGACTCGCAAATGGAAAAAAGCACGACCGTTGGTTCTAATTGGGTGACCATCAGTGCGGATAGTCCCTTAGTTCCTTTTGTTGATACACCTTACGGTCATACCAATGCTACTTTGGAATACGAAGTAGAAGCTACTGCTGCCCAAAAGTCGTTACCGATCTACAATTACCACGGTAACCAAAGTGCTTTCTTCAAAACTTGGGATCAATATGATGGTAATTTTGCCTTGATTAAAGGGCCTGATTTCCAATTGTTAGTCCCTAAAAGTGACAAAGAGGCCGTACGCAAACTAACGGATTATAAAAACTTAGACGACTTAATTGATCATTACACAGATATCTTTGCTTTTTATAATAAAATGGCTGGTTTTGACGGCTCCGCTCCTGAGAATGTCAATGGACAAAACCGTTACTTCTTAAAGGCTGACGCTCACGGCGCCGGTGGGGCTTATTATAGCGATAAGTGGGCCGCTAATACTTCCCGTTCCATCAAAATGTGGATTACCAAACTAGATTGGGCGACTTTACATGAAATTGCCCACGGTTACCAAGCTGGCTTTGATGGCGTCGGCATGTACACCGGCGAAGTTTCCAATAATTTATTCGGTGTCCAATACCAATACAGTAAGTATGGTAAAAAGGCCGATCAAATCGGTTGGTTATTTAATTATGGTAAAAAAGATGCCGTCGAAAATAGTCTGTATCAAACCTTAGTAACTAAAAAAGGTGGCTACAGTGATACTGATCTCCGCGGCAAATTAATTTTATTGACTATGTTGAAACAAAAAGCTGGCGATCGTTCATTTACCAAGATGTATCAAACTTATCGGAAGCTGGCCAATCAAGCTGGCTTTAACAAGAGTGATCATTCTTTACCTGATTTAATGAATCAAATTTATAGTGAAAATAGTCAGCAAGATTTCACCCCAGCTTTAGAACGTTTAGGTTTAAGTGTTAACCAAAATCAAGCTGCTAAAAATCGGGCAGCTAATTATCCCGCCGTTGCTTCCTTAGCTGATGTGGTGCCACAAAGTCAACTTAAAGCGGCTCGTAATCTCTTGGATAAAAATATTTTGATCAATTCGAATTTTGAAATGGTTCAAGACCAAGATCTCGCACCTTTGAAATTAACTGGCAATTTAACCTTAAACTTAACTGCCACCGATCTTAAAGACTTAGACGGCGTCACAGTTAATTTGAAAGACGGCAAAAAAGTTGTCGCTTCAAAAGCAATTACCAGCAAAACCGTGACGTTTAAAGATGTTCCTAACGGCCTTTACACGTTAGACTTTACCGGCACTGCAATGCAACGTTATACTCCGGACAAACATTATGTTTACGTCAAAGAAGCCAATAACAGCGTGGAACTTTCTTTAAAGAAGATTAATGCTAGTTCCTTAACTAATCAGGAAATTGATTTTACGGGTTTAGGTGAAGAACAATTCGCTAGCTTAAAAACTAACTTGAATAACCACAACGCTACTTTTGCCGTAACCCAGACTAAACCACATGCTTATTATGGTAGTAAGAAATATGCTGCAGTCACTGTTAAAGATAGTAACGGCAAAGTTATTTTCCAAAAAGATATCACTGGTGCTGGCATGACTAAGAGCAATGATACTTTTGCTTTGAACATTGGCGATAGCATCGAAAT
Source organism: Bombilactobacillus sp. ESL1202 (assembly GCF_058107125.1). Lineage (NCBI taxonomy): Bacteria > Bacillati > Bacillota > Bacilli > Lactobacillales > Lactobacillaceae > Bombilactobacillus > Bombilactobacillus sp. ESL1202. Next base: position 748,638 of record NZ_CM176590.1, read on the forward strand.
CTATCATGCTGAAACCAAAAATCGTCTCCACGCCGCCGACAAAATCATTAATCCTGCCAGTAATACCAATACTTGGACAGTTACGAAGTGTGGTTTAAAAAACAAAGCGTTAAATAATGATCCGCAACAAGATTTGATTGGTAAGATTAGTACTCTCGGTGCTAAATTGATCAGTCAAGATAAGACACCAAAAATTCCTTTGGCTGATTCCCCCGATAAAAAAGACTTACTAGCTGCCATCAATGCCCTCGATGAACCTTACAAGGGTGCTTATCAACAAATGTATGGTATCTTATTTCATTAAATAGAGTGCTAATTCTAAATTATTAGTACAACTAAAAAGCCCTTCCTATTTTGATGTGGCCCCCGAAGTTAGGACAACTTCGCAGGTCACATAGGAAGGCTTTGTACATAACGAAATTTAATTACATTGGATCAAACTGAATTGATAATTTTTGATTTGTAGCTTGAGCAATTTCTGCTAATAGTTTTGTTGAAGCATTCATATTGCCACTCTCAACTCGGGCAATCGTAGATTGAGGCTTATTTATTAACTTAGCAAATTCTCGTTGACTCATGTCAAAACTTTCACGCAAACTACGAACTTTAACCGCAACTTCTAAATTAATATCTTCTTGCTCCACTGCTTTAGCAAATTTTGGATCGATTGCACTTGATTTGACAATTCAGGAAAGCTTTTCAATTCAATTACTAAGTTAAAAGGACTAACTCCGATTGAGTATCCAGAGTTAGTCCTAATTTTAGGGCGGATATCATTTTTCAAAAGTGACTTTTCGATTGCGTGAATTATTCTAGAAATCACTATTTCAATACATTCAGCTTGATTTTAATTCGCTCCAAAAACTGAAAATAAAATTCAATCTTAAATCCTTAGTCTAGGTTAGTTGATGAGCGCTGACCAGTCTTGTTTGCAGCTTAGTCAACTTTAATATCAACATCTCTAACCCATTCATCACCGCCAACACGATAATACTTATGACCGTTGACTTGCAAAATTTGATCAAATTTCCAGTCATTTTTATTGGTAATACTACGTTCTAGAGCTTTCGCTAAATAGCCAGCTTGATGACGATAATGATAAACAGCCGCTGCTTGTTGAACTAAGCTTAAACTGCCCTTTTGCTTGGTTAAAACGATGGCCTCTGGTACCAAGACCACATCACTTTCTTTAACATATTGATGTGGTGCTACTTGATAATAAACTTGACCATTAGCCAAAGTTTCTTTGGCATTGACTAGCCACTGACTAGCTGTTGGTAATTGACTGGCAATTGCAATTGCCCCCTGATCATTATAAACCGTAATGGAATCTTGACCAGTAGCTGGTGTCACTCGCACCACGCCATCAATCACTTGCCGCGAACCAATCTTTGTATACAGAACATCATCGGCTTTGACAAATTCATTTTCGCCCACCCGATAATACATCGTACCATCAATTTGTGTTCGAATATAATCCACTTTCCATTCTGTATTGGCCATCAATAATTGATCCAATTGTTGCCCTTCTTCATCATACAAGTGAATAAAGCCACCAACAATATCGGGGCGCACAATCGCAATTCCCGGATTACGAACCATCTTTACTTGATTAAAACCACCAGTTAATTCGGTCGCTACCTTACCCGAACCTAATAAATTATTGATGTGGTTGAGACAATCCGTCTTTTCTTGCTCAACGCCTTCTAAGGTGTCAGCTTGTTTCACCTGATCGACGCCATCACTTTCGACATGCCGTACTTTAAAAATCCGATCCTGGCGAACATCAGCTGCTAAACTAGTATCATTTTCTAAATTCTTCACCGCTTGATCGGCGGCTTGATGAATCGCAGCAATTGCAGCCGTTTGTGCTTGAGCAACACGGACTTTCATCACTTCAGCTGCCATATTAAATTCGCCAGCCGTCTCAGCGGTACTAGCATCAGCTACAACCTGGCTTTGATCAATTTGATCTTTCGCATGTTGATAAGCCGTTTGCACTTGTTCTTGGGCTTGCTCCTTTTGTTCGGCATCCAAATCGTCTAGTCCAGTCACAGCTTGATTAATTTCTTGATATTTATTTTCTAAAGCGGTCAAACTATCATCTTTAGTAATAGTTAATTGCGCCACTTGTTGCATTTGTTCAATTCCCGTTTGTTGACTAGGTATTACTTGTTCATTAGTGGCTGCAGTAATGCTATCTTTTGCACTTTGATAAGCAGCTGCTAACAAACCATTCAAATCATCAATTTGATCAGCGTAATGAACTAAATGATTGATTTTATCCTGTTCTGCTTGCTGGGTTTGGGCTAAAGCTTGCATAGCTTGGTCTTTTTGCTTGATCAAGTCTTTAGTGGCCGTTAATTGCTGTTGACCATCAGTTTGTGCTGCATTGAGCGCTGTTTGGTCGGTAGCATTCAAAATTTGATCAAGAGCCTGCTCTGTTTGCTGATTAATTTGATTTTGAAGAACCGTTTGCTGCTCACTATTTAAATATTGTGCTTGATCATAAACTTGTTGCGCAGAATGATGTGCCTGCTGAACTTGTAAAATGGCTTCAGCTTTTTGTTGCGCCAAAGTTTCTTGTTGCTCAATGGCAGTCTGTGCCTGTTGCTGTTCAGTAGCAATCTGGTCAGGATCAGTTTCCTGATTAATTTGACTCACACCCTGGTCATAACCTAATTGAACTTGATGTTGTAATTGGCTAACTTGATCTGCAGTTAAATTACCACCTTGGTTAGTACCCAATTGCGCAATATTTTGTTGAGCTTGCTGTAAATTATGATCTAAAGCATTGAGCGCTTGATTTTGTTGTTTTTTCAAGGCCGTTACTTGATTAATTTGCGCTACTCCCGTTTTCCCAGCTTGCTGAACAGCTTCGACATTCGTAGCTTGACTAACTTGTGCAACCGCCTGCGCTGTTTGTTGCTGGGCTTCATGCAACAAGCTCGTTTTATCAGTTTCATAATGATTTAAAGCATTGATATCCGTTTGCGCCGTTTCAAAGGCTGTATTAATTTGTTCCATAGCCGTATCCATGGCATGAGCCAAATCTAACGTTGGCGCAAATTGACTTTGTTCTTGATTCAACCATTCATCAGTTAATTGACTAGCATCACTCACCTGATTTAGGTCATTTAAAATGTTTTGTTCAGCACTGGCTAGTTGATTTAACAACTGATCCACTTGAGATTCAGTACCAGTCGTGGTTAAATGTCCAGTCTGATTTTGACCTAAACTAGTAATAACTTGTTGATCATGAGCAAAAGTTTCTTTAATTTTTTGTTGCAATTTTTGTTTTTGTTGTGCTGTTTGGAGTAACTGATCTAGCTTATTAGCTTGACCCTTAGCTGCGTCGGTAACATCTTGAGCACTTTGCTCTGGATCTTTTTGCGCTTGGTCAATGGCCGAACTACCTTGGCTTGCCGCCGTTGCTACTTGTTGTTGTAGCTGATTAATTTGACTCGGCGTTAGTGGATGATCACCCTGACCTAAAGCTGTTATTTCTTGTTGGTCGTGATCCCATTTTTGTGCCAAAGCAACTAACGCGTTAATTGCCGCAATTCCTTTAGCCGCAACTGTTTCTTCTTGATCTAAATCTTGCATTCCTGTCAAAGCTGTTTGCGCGGCAGTATCAACTTTCACTAAGAAATCATTTTTTTGCTGTTCATTTAAATTCGTTAAACCATTCAAAGTTTGATTGGCGGTACTTAATGTTTGTGCCAGCGTCGTTAAATCTGTCAAAACTTGATCATTAACTTGATTAACAGCCGCTACGGACGTTGCATTTTTAATTTGGTCGACTAATTTTTGCTTAGCTTTGGCTACTTCACCGGTATTAGCAGCCGTCCAACTAGGTTTTTGGCGAGCATCTAAACCATTCAAGTTCTCAATTTCTTGTAAAATTTCGTTTACTTTAGTATCCAGCGCAGTCAAGGCATCATTTTGCGCTTGGGGTAAAGTTAACAAATCTTTGATAGCCGCAGCACCATTTTGCCCCGCCGTCTTAGCTGCTGCTGGAGTGCTAGCAGCCGTAATCTGAGCAGCGGCTTGTTGTTGCGCTGCTGCAACTTGTTGTTGCAAATCCGCATGTTGTAAAGCCAATTGCTCTAAATTATCAATTGCTGTATTGGCCGCACTGGCAGCCTGTTCAACCACAGCCATAGCCGCACTCATTGCCTGTGCTAACGCTGTAACATTGGTTAACTTAGCGTGTTCACTAGCTGCATTGAAATCAACATCTGGTGTTTGGAGATCTGTTAAAATTTCCTGCCGCGCACTACTTAACTGAGCTAATAACTTGTGAATCTGAGTTGTCGGATCAGTTGCATTGGCTGAACCACTCAAATATCCTTGGGCGTCATGAGACAACTGATTAATTTTATTTTGTTCTTGGGCGTACCAACTAGCGATATCATTCAAAACTGTTGCGTGTTCCACATCTTGTTGGATATTTGCTTGATCTTGTTTTAAAGCAGTCGTTTTATTCGCAGTTAAATCTTTAATTCCTTGATTATAATGTTCAATGACAGCTGCTGTGGCAGTTTGTTGATCAGTCAGAGCTAATTGTGTTAAGTCAGTAATACTATTAAGCGCATGATCTTTTAAGCTAGTCAAATCAGTCATCGCCGTGTTTTGTGCATCGGCCTGACTAAGCAAATCAGTGATTAGTTTTTGTTCTTGCTGTTTCCAATTTTCCGTTAATTGACTTGGATCAGCCAAGTCCGCCAAATCTTGTTGAATTTGTTGTCCAACTGCACGCAGTTGGTCTAACCAAGAACCAACTTGATTAGGTAAATTCTGATCAGTGCCGTCAGTTAAATGACTCGTCGAACTTTGCCCTTCAGCTAAACTGTTTATATGATCCTGCGCAGAACTTAACCACTGCTGTAAATCAACCGTTACAAAACTACCACTATTGGTATTAAAATTCTGCGCTTGATTCATAATATCAGTAATGGCCGCTTGGGCATCAGTATAAGCCTGATTAGCAGTTGTTTGGTCAAGAGCTGCTGTAATTTGGGCTTGGTATTTGGTTTGAACGTCAGTAATTTGCCCTTGATAATCTTCTTTTTGACTTTGTGACAAATTATTCAATTCAGCAATTTGCGTATTAGCCGTTTGCACCGCATTTTGTAATTGGGCACTCGCCTTTAATTTTGTAATTGCTGTTTCACCGGCCACTTTAGCTCCTGGCTTTTGGGAAGTAATGTTTTGAACTGCTTCATTATATGCTGCAGTAACTTCAGTGGTATCAGCCACACTTAAAGCATCATCGCGAACGTCCTGCAACTCAGCCATGTCTTGATTCATTGCGTCAGCTTGAGCCGTCACAGCTGCCAACAATTTTTGCTCTTGTTCTTGCCAAGTTGTTGATAAATCAGTGGTATCTTGTAAATCGGCTTGAATTTTTTGATAAGCTTGTTGCAATTGGTCTAAAAACTTGCCCACTTGATAATTGGCATCAGTTGCAGTCTCACCAACCGTTAAATGACCATTAGTTTGCCCGGTAGCTAAACCTTTAATATGTTCTTGGGCATTTTGATACCACGTATTAATATCACCATTTAACAAATTATCTTTAGAAGTACTCAAATTACGGGCTTGGTTAACAATGTCATCAATCGCTACAGTTCCATCAGTATAACCTTGCTGAGCCTCAGTTGGGTTAGTCGCATTATCAATATTTTGTTTGGCCGTTGATTGCGCTGTCGTGACCGTGGGATCAGTATTAAAAATTTGTTGTTGATAGGTTTGTTTTTGTGCAGCATTTAAATTATCTAGCCCCGCAATAGTTTGCAAAGCACTTTGAGCATAAGCATCTAATTGAGCTGTCGCAGTAATCTCGGCCATTTGTAACCGAGCAGATTGCTCATAAGCTGTGGCACCATTTTTTACAGCATTTTTATAAGCTAAATCAATCTGCGTTAAATAAGCACTTTGATCTGTCACAGTAGTGCCCAAACGATTAATGGTCGTAGTTGCATTAGCCTTAGCTTGCAACAAATTAGTCATGGCAGTATTTAAAATGGCGGCTGAATCAGTAATAGTTGTCAATTGATTTTGTTCTTGCTGTTGCCAAGAAGCTACCACTTGACCATTGCTAATCTGATTACTGTCGATCAATTGATCAATATCTTGTTTAAGTTGCGTTTGAACCGCATTAATTTGGGTCAAAAGCTCCTGCACTTGATTAGGCATATCTGGATCAACCAAATCATTCTGCGCTAACAAATGTCCCGTCGTGCCATTATTAGTTTGCCCTTCAGCCAAATGATTGACTTGATCTTTGGCGCTATCAACCCAACTCGTTACATTATTAAGAAAATCAGTTCGTGCCGCAGCTAAAGCCTGCGCCTGACTAATTAAATCAGCAATAGGTGTTTGTTGAGCGGTAAAACCATTCTCTGCTTCCGTGGCATTAGCGGCAACTGCAATATCAGTCTGCGCCTCAGTCTGTAAATTATTCAACTGTCCTGCATAATATTCTTGTTGGTGACTACTTAAAGCTAAACCGTTGATCTGATTAGTAGCCGCGTTAATGGCATCTTGGAGTTGTCCTTGGGCTAAGCCTTGAGCAATTTTCTTCAAACCTGTATTCAAAGCTGTGGTAATGGTGTCGGCGGTTGTTGCCTTCGTTATGACACGCACAGCATCATCGTAAGCCGATTTTACCGCATCTAAATAAGTTTTTTGTTTTTCTGGTGTATCTAAGGTTGCTAAGTGATGTTGAATTTGATCATTAGCGTCATTATAAGCAGCCGTTAATTGATTCATGGTGTTTTTGACAGCAGTAGCTAAGTCTGTCATATCATTCAAATCTGTCAAAGCTCCATCGGCAGCATTAGTTACATCGGTTGCGTCTTTATCATTATTAGCTTGTGCATCATTGATAGCTGTCACCCCCTTATCCGCTGCTTGACTGGCTTGGTCTTTCAAATTATTCACTTGATCAGTACTTAATCCGTTCTGACCACCCAAATCAGCAATCGTTTGATCTTCATTATTTAATTGATCAGCTAAATTAGCTAAAGCATCCATGGCTGCCTTACCCTTATCAATCGCTGTTTGGCGACTGGTATCATCACTAGCAGCTTGATAAGCGGTCATCGCATTTTGTAAAGCTTGATCAACTTGGTGCAAGTAATTATTAACTTGCTGATCGCTTAATTGACCATTATTAGCAGTACTACAATGATTAATTTTTTGATTAGCACTATTTAAAGTAGTCGCTAAATCTAATAAATTATCCAATTGCTTTTCACCGGCAGTTCCGGCATGAGTAGCACTAGTAGAATCCGTTGCGGCATTAATCTTGGAAACAGCGTCTTGGTAAGCTAACGGAACTTGTCCTGTCGTGGCATCGTTAAAATACTTGATTTGCTCATTTGTTAAACTGCCACCTTGATCTGGCCCTAACTGATTAATCGTAGCTAAAACACCATTAGTCTGGTCATCATATTTGGTCTTCAAATTACCCAGCGCAGTATCCTTGGCAGTTGCCAAACCAACAATCTGTTGCATGGCTGCAATACCAGCTTGGATATCATTAGCCAACGCTGTGGCATTATCTTTATCCTGATTAATCTGATTTTGAGCAACCGTTAATGCTGAAGTCAAATCATTATCAATTAACGTTTGACCATTTTGAATATTATTTAAGCCACCAAGAATAGTCTTATCTTGGTCAAAAGCCGCTTGGACTTTTTGCAGTGCATCCTGATAGCTAAACAACGCCGCAGAATCAAGTTCAACAGGAGTACTATCCCAAAAATCTTTATTCGCAATTAAACTTAATTTGTCATCTGCTTTTAACATGCCACTAGGAATATGAAAACTAAATTTACCAGTAGTATCAGACTGCGTAATATAAGGTTGATTAGTATCATGCCAATAACCACCATCAGTCGAGACGCCAGCAATGTGCAACAAAGTCTTGGTACCATCACTATGCTCAATTTGAACCGTAAGATTAGCTTCACCAAGATTAGTTTGCCCCGTTACGGCTTGGTTAGCTAAATCTAATTGTACATCACTAAGTGCGATATTATTCGGACCTGTCCCCTGAAATTCAATGCGTCCTTGACTAAAACCAGCTTTAACAGCAGCAATAAACGCTGCTTCATCAGCTTGCGTTTTACCAATAGCATTAGTACCGGATTGTAAAACATTGTTTTTGGTAGTTAAACTAATTTTGCCTAAGGTTGGCGAGATATTTTGACCGTTGACAAAATGCGCATGCTCTAGGCTATCAATGCCTAAATCGTTCATCAATAAATTAACATTCGAATTGCCCCCGTTATCAATAATGAAGGACTTCGGGTCGTTAATCGTAAAAGTTCCTGCCGAACGTACTAAATCAAAGGCTGCGCCACCAGTATTATAAACTTCAAAGACAGCTCCTTCGTTAACAGTTAAATTAGTTCCAATAATTACCTGTAATGGAAGTTTTTTATCTGAAGGAATTCGAATATTACTTACATGAACAATAAACACCCCATTATCAACTAGATTATGATTACTAATCAGTTGATAAAAAGAAGGCATACCATTCGAAGAAGTGGTACTACATGCCGCAAGATTAATCAAACTACCATCAATAGTTAAATTAACGGTTGCGCCTTTATCAATTAAAAATTTAATATCTACTTTGGATTGAAAATTAATAAGCTTTAAAGTAGTCCCTGTGACTACCGTTAAATTACGACAATGAATCGCTCTGTGATTAGTTAAGACGCCAGTAACATTAACACCTAAAGCCGTATAAGCGCTCGCCGTTTCAATACTATCTGTAGTGCCTTGAATTGTTATATCATTAGTACTGCCGTCACTGGCATTAATAATACTTGCACCTTTATAATTAACATTGTTCAGTATAATCTTTAGACCAGCAGGTGTCCCAGCAAACAAAACCTGTTGAGAATACAGGTCAAGATTTTGAAAAGTAAACGTTAAATTATTCAGACTAATGGCTGATTTTCGAAAGTCAAGGCTATAATGTCCCGTTCCATGTTGTCCATCAACAATTAAGTTCTTGGTTCGACCACTAAAGGTATGAGTACTAGCAGTTAAAGCCAGATTATTGGTCAAATGAATTTTAGTTACACTATTATTCTGCATAGCACTAACAAATTCAGCTTCAGTGCTGACCGATGCTACACCGTTGACAATATTCAATAAATTAGCCACTTGCGGCTGATCTGAATCAGCATTATGTAGCAAATCAGCAGCGTCATTATCAGTAGCCGTTGGGGATTGACTAGCGTCAAGATCAGGCTGCGTATTATTAGCGCTAGCTGAAGCTGAAGCCGACTCTTCTGGGTGATCATTCACACTTGCACCTTGTCCCACATCGTTATCAGAAGTAGTATTTGTAGTAGCACCACTATTATCACTGGGTTCTTGATTAATTTCGTGATTAGTAGTAGAACTGGGATTATTATTAGCGGTCGTCACCGTACCTGAACTACTGATAGTAGTTTGATCGACGTTTTCATGATTTTCTGTATTAGTTGATTCATCAGGTTGGCTAAGACTATTTGAACCATTCACTTTAACAAACTGTTGTGATGACATGTTCGTCATATTTGTCGATTGTCGATTGTCGATTGTCGATTGTCGATTGTCGATTGTCGATTGTCGATTGTCGATTGTCGATTGTCGATTGTCGATTGTCGATTGTCGATGCCATTTATTTCACTGGGATCGGTTGTCTGAATTTCTTCTCCTGGTGCTGCTTGATCAAACTTCGAATGATCATCAGTAACATCAGCCTTGGCGGTAACTTTATTACTTGTAAACCACAAAGTTGAGGAAAACAGCGTAACTCCCATAGTTGCCAATAATCTCTTTTTATTACTCATTGATTTACTCCTCTTTAATTGCTATAAACGGTAACATTTCACAAAAATATTAATAGATTGATAACTAATTAATGATTGATTTTTGCTATATAGCTTGATTATATGTTATTAATCCAAGTCAAAGCAATCACTAATTTTAGTTAAAAATATCATTAAAATTGTTGCTTAATTTGGCTCGTTAGCATTATAAAATAGACCAAGAAGGTTTCAATAAACACTTAATTTCACGCCAATTGCTACTTTTTATTAAGTTTAAATAGTATTAATAAAAAACATAATTAAATTAAAAGCAAAATGAGTTTCTTAAGCTTTTCTTAAACAATTACTTTGCGTATAAAATCACTATTTTAGAAATATAATTTTTATTTATGAGTTTAAAAGCGTATTTTTAGAATGATTTTGATATTGAGAATATCTAAGTAACAAAAAGTAGTGAACCAAAAAATGCTTCCAAAAATTAAGATTGTTGTCCTAATTTTTGGGAGCATTTCAATTTTTTATAGATGTCGGGGGCTATTTGTTCGAATTTTAAAAAATAGCTTCTAATTTTGAGAGTTCAAATAAACACCTAATTGTATAAGGGGAAAACCAATATTTGATTCGTCATAAAGAGTACATCTAGCTTCGCCCTTTTTTGAGCCAGGTATATAGTCAATAAGAATAATAACTTCGGGATTGTCTTTATTTTTTACAATTAATCGTAGTGCCTTAATACGATTAATTAAACCTACATGAGCGCTATTAAAGAAATCAGGCGAAGAATATATAGTTTCACTTTCATTATTATATTCCACTAAAAGATGCATAGACATACGGTTTTTAGTTATTTTTAAATCAACTTTAGACAATCTGCCATACAAAAACACACTTTTCCCAACAACACTTTTATCTAATTCACCAGGTATTCTGAAATTGGATCGTGGCTTTCTTTTTTTACCGGCACTAGTTGTTGCTGCTTTTTTAGGATCGCTTGTTCCTGCATATATAGGGGACAGATCAGATTGATCAGTTTTAGTTACCTTTCTTCGTCTTTTCTTCGGACTACCTTTTTTAGGAGGAGTTAATTTATGATGTATTTTTTTTAAAAAATATTTTCTTTCTTTTAATTGATCCTGTGATGATAATAAAGTATTTACAGTACCAGTATTTACTTGACTTTGTTGTCGAGAACTTGCAAGGCGTACTAAATCACAATTTCCTTTATGATTTGTATTAGGCCACGTGCTTAAATATGCCCTACGTTTTGAAGATCCCTGTTTAAATTCTAATGGGATACCACATAAAGAGCAAATTAAATTATCAAATATATCATTCTCTGGATCTTTTATCTTTATTTCTTGTAGTTTCTCTGGAGTGTATTCCTTTAATTGTTGTAATTCTGCTAGTGTATAATCCTTATTGGCATCATGATTTTTATTTTTTACTCTACACGTTGGAATTAATACAATAATATGATTCCCCCTAATTAACCCTTTATTTACTTTTATGCTGATACTAAACTTACCTCTAGTTTCAGGCCTAATCCCCTAGCATATCGATTTAAGGTTTTTAAAGTTGGAACAGATTCTAACATCTCAAGCTTGGCTAGCTGTGGTTGTTTCATACCAATTTTCTTTGCTAATTCTTTTTGTGAAATGTTATTTTTAATCCGTTCTGCATATAATTTAGCCATCGTATCAATAATAAATTTTTCATCATTTGGAATTGAGGAAAAACTGGACTCTAAATCTGTTAATTTCATTACTATTTTTCCTTTCTTTCTAGCCAATCTTCTAATAAATCAATAGCGTGTTCAACCTGCCGTTTGTCTGTTTTATTTTGCTTTTTCATGTAATGGCTTAACAAAACAAACTTTTCACCATCAGAACTGGCATAGAAAACTCTTTCTGGTTGTGGCCTTAACTCCATGATTTGATATTTATAGCCCTTAAGCACTTTTGAATGCGGCGGCCGAATATCAGGCCCTAATTCAGCCAATATTTTAAGTTGATAACGAATTTTTTTGAGAATTTTCTGATCATCTTTTTGTTTGCTATCATTCAGTTTATTCAGCCAATCCTCAATTTCACTATCGCCTTTTTTATCCTCGTAGACTTCTATTTCATACATATTATTTTTACTTTCGACATAACTACTATGCTATATTTATATAGTAACAACAATATATCATAGGAGTTATATAACTACAAGCATTCTATTTTGTAATCTATTGCTATAAGCAGAAGCTCAAATTTTGAACTTCCACTATAATTTCAGACTATATTTTCAAAAAATGCTTTCATTCATTACAAAAAACTGACAAAGTAAACATATTTTAATTTGAAACCAGTAAAAAAAGTGCCGATGAAATTACTCATCAACACTCAATATTATAGAACCAAAATTAATAATCAACACGCGTGGTGCTAGTTAAAAAATAGTTAAAATAAAAAGCTTGACTAGGCTACACTTTAAGTTACCTCTAACAAGAAAGTGATAGCTATGTCAGACCTCCTTAAGTTTAACCAAGATTCTTCTAGCTTGCAATCTTCAATTCAAGTTTGGATTAATATTTTAACCCCACTCTATAAAGAGTTTGTGCCCATTACTATTCAAAAAAGCCGCAATGTTCATTTAGCTAAACTATCTGACGTACAATTACTGGCTTTAATGTGTTTTCAGGTCCAAATTGGGATGTCTAATCAACGTAGTTTTTATCGTTTATTAAGCTTGTTAAATTTGTTTGATTTACCAGAAAGATCCCGGTTTAATCGTCTAACCCAAAGATGTGGTGATTTATTTCAATACATTAGAACTGGAATCGTGAACCAAAAAGTTAAACCACAATATACGATTATTGATAGTTTACCAATGCCTGTTTGTCAGCCAGCCCGCAACTTTCGTGCCAAAATGTTTGAGAACCTGGCAGCTAAAGGCTACAATGCCACCAAGAAATTACATTCTTATGGTTTCAAAGGTAGTTTTGAAATTACGGATCAAGGTATTGTCGTTGCTTATACCATTACTGCGGCCAACTTGCATGATATCAAAATGGTGCCTGAATTATTAAATCAATATCCTTGTCCGAACGTTTTAGCTGATCTGGGTTATTTAAGCCAAAAACTGAAACAAACACTAGCTCAAGAAGGCATTAATTTTTGGACACCAGTCAGAAAAAATATGAAACAAAAATCTGATAAAGTTAGTCAGCGATTACTGAATAAACGGCGGAGAAAAATTGAGACAGTCTTTTCTCAATGGAACCAAATGTTTGATATTGAACATAATCGTGCCCGTTGTTTAGCGGGATTCAAAAGTAGATTGGAACAATATTTATTTGTAGATACTTGGAGAAAAATTAACTAGCACCACGCGTAATCAACATTCAGTATTACAGAGATTTGGTCTTAAATTTACTGTAAAGCTAAGAAACGATCAATTTGTAAAATTTCAAAGGCAAAATTACGTGCCATAAAATGAGACCCTTTTGTAGCTCGTTCTTCAATCCAATCATTAAAGTTTCCTTCATTACGGTCAAGTAAGTTATTAGCTTCTTTACCTGAAACGCCCAGCTGAATTAAATTTTCTATAACTTCATTCCTCAATTTACTTCTATCCATATCATTCATAATAGTTTTGTTTTACCTCCCCATTACTTAATTGAAATAGGTATTTTATTTTTTATTCTAAACAGCCTAGAATCAACAATCTTTTGATTTTTTATACACAATTGAGTTTGAAAATCCTTGTAGCTAATTTCTGCTTTTACCTGTTCAAATGATAACACACCTTGTCTATATTTTGCCAAAGAAGTGAATAGATCATATCCATCTCCTATTCTTCCAAAAACAGCATCATATGTTTTAAATTCGCTAGTAGTTCCACCATCAAGTCTGTTAAATATTAAATATTTTATTAAGTCTTCGGTGAAGCTATTACCGAAATTTTTTAAATCAAAATTAGCTTCAATTGCTTTAATATTTAATTGACAGACAACCAGCATTGGATAATAATTTGTTATCTTTTGTCTTTTATTTTTATTGACAACCTTATTTTTTCTTCTAGCCCACTTTTTAGCTTGATCTATATCTTCAGTTAAATAAAATCCCTGACCAAAATCAAGATGAGGATCATTTTGATTAATCCTTACTTTTACAAAAGAATTAATAAACAAAGTAGAAGTTCCATGATACCAAGTTCTTGTATCTTCAATCATTTACAATTCATCCAATCAAACGTTTTAAATACCACATCAATCTTAGCATACTTAATTAACCAAACTAGTTAGCACTTCAACTTCTAAAAGCTAATCATTGGAAATTTCTTTTTGCACACGTTTTTATAGCTAGTTCCTAACATTCGCTAAATTGGCTGCGGTTGCTTGCAACTTCACGAGCTTTATTCAAAAAAACAAGACTATCAAGAAATAAAATTCAAGATTGTCTTGTTTTTGTTTAGCGGCTGAACTTTAGTTCTAGCCTTTTTTATTTTTGATACCAGTAACTACTAAAAATTGAAAATTATTGTTCAATCAAAACTTCACGCGCTTTGACCCATTCATTAGCAGCTACACGATAATAAACATGACCATTAACAATCAACTGCCGATCGTAACGCCATTGATTATTATTAGTAATATTCGTATTCGTTTCAACCATTAAACTTTCTGCATTGTTATATTCATAAACTTGTGTTGTAGCTGACTTCAAGGCTAAAGTACCAACTTGGGCGTTAACAACCACAGCTTGTGGCGTCCAATCAATATCAGAACTTCTGACATATTCATTCGGTGCTACTTGGTAGTAAGTTTGGCCATCAATCAATTGCTTGCGTCCATTAGTCAACCATTGCGTATTAGCAGCTAACGACCGTTGTGGTACTACTTGAGCTTGACCATTATAAATCTGAATGGCAGCACCAGATTTAACTGTTAATACACCGTCAACGCGTTGATTAGTACCACCAGCAATAAAGTCAACATCACTTGCGCGCAAATATTCATTGGCACCAACTCGATAAAAGACTTGACCATCAATCCAAGTCCGTTGATAATCTGTCTTCCAAGCTGATGAAGCACCAACGACTCGATTAGCAATTGCTTCACCATCAGCGTTATACAATTGCGCTAAACCAGCAGTTACAGAAGGCTTGACTACTACCGTTCCGACTTGATGTTTATTCACAATTGGTTTTGGTTCATGTTGTGGCTTCGTATGTGGATCGTCAGTCTCATGAATAGTTGGAATATTAACTTCAGGCATAGCAGCTAATTCAGCACGTAAAGCATTAATTTTCGCCACGCCAAGATTTTGTGAGGACAAGATTGCAGTCTTATTACCATTATCATGGGCGGTATTAACTTGAGCTTCAGCATCATCATAAGCTTGGTTAACTCGTTTTAACAAGTCTTGTTTAGCATAACTTGGAATTTTAGCAATTTGAATGTTGCCTAACATATTTTGTCGAGCCGTTTCCAACGCAGCAATCGCATTAGTTTGCGCTTGATCCAAACTTTCTTGAAAGACTGCGTCATTCAAGACACCATTAATTGCAGTAATCCCGGCTGAGGCAGCCGCATTAGCTAACTGCGGATCAGTTGTCGCTGCAATATTTTGTTGAGCAGTGTCGTATTTTTGATTAACTTGCTTGATAAAATGTTGCTTTTGTTGATCTGTCAAACTCATCTGATTAATTTCTTGGATGGCTTGATCTTTAGCATTAGTCAAAGCTTGTTGCGCGTCGGACTGAGCTTGTTGTAATTCAGCACTAGTAGCCTGATCCACTAATTGTTCAATGGCGGTAATCCCGGTTGCACTAGCAGCTTGCGCCGTCGCTTTAGAATCAGCAGCATTGATTTTAGCAGCTGCATCATCATAAGCAGCTTGAACTTTTTGTTCAAGGTCATTCTTTTGTTGCTGCGGCAACTTCATTTGATTAATTAATTGCAAAGCACTCGTTTGTTCATTTTGCAAAGCAGTTAAATCATTTTGCTTAGCATCAGCTAAAGCAAGGTCGGAATTAGCTTGCGTAATTACAGCGTTAATGGCTTGAACACCATCTTGTGAAGCTTTGTTGGCTTCAGCAGTCGTCTCTGATTGGCTAATCTTGTTAGCAGCCGCATCATAAGCACTTTGAACTTTACTATGCAAAGTCCGCTTTTGATCAGCAGATAGATTCATACTATTAATCGCAGCATCAGCGGCAGTCTTCGCATTTTGTAAAGCTAACAAGGATTGATTTTGAGCCTGAGCTAAAGTTTGATTTTGAAAATCAGACCAAGCAGCTTGAATTTTCTGCACGCCATCATTGCGTTCTTGAACGATTGTTTGAGAATCATTAGCCGCCTGAACTTTTTGCACTGCGGTTTGATAAGCTGCTTCTACTGCCTCCTTGGCGGTAGCTTTTTGGGCATCAGTTAAATCTGCTTGCGCAATTTCAGCTTCTGTCCGGTCTTTAGTTTGTTCCAAAATTGTCAAAGCAGCTTGTTGATCAGCTCTTAATTCACTGGCCTTCGTATTTGCGGTAATCACTGCTGCTTTCATAGCATTGATCCCCTCAGTCCGTGCCTGATCAACATCTTCAGTGGTCGTGGCTTGTTCAACTTGGGTCTCAGCTTGATCGTAAGCATCTTGAACAGCTTGGCGGGCAGCTTGTTTTTGTTCAGGTGTCAAATTAGCAGCACTAATTTCTTGGTTAGCCGCCAATTTAGCCTGATCTAAAGCTGCTTTGGCACTTGCCTTAGCATCCGCTAAAGCTTGCACCTCTTGTTGAGCTTGATCGAAAGCTTGATCAATAGCAGTTTTACCATTATTGTCAGCGGTAGTGGCAGCATTTGGCGTTGTTATGCCATTAACTGCATTAACGCCGGCTTGATAGGCCGTATTGACTGCATCCTTGGCAGCTTGTTTTTGTTGAGCTGTCCAACCGGAGTTATTAATTTGCTCATACTTGGCCGCACGTTCCTTCGATAAATCTAGTAAAGCTTTATCCTTGGCTTTCTGTAATTCACTGGCACTCGTTTGTGCTGCTTCTTTCGCCCGGTCGATATCTGTTTCGCCCTGGCTTTCAGCATCTGTGACCTCACTTGGTGTCGTGGCGGAATTAATCGCCGTAACGCCTGAATTATAAGCTTGATCAATGGCTTGTTTAGCATCCGCTTTTTGTTGATCATTCAAATTAGCATCCTGATCAATGGCAGCATCAGCATCATTTTTCGCAGTTAACAAATCTGCCAAGGAATCAGTTTTGGCATTTTGTAAAGCTACCGCTTGATCATGAGCTGCCGTGACAGCTGCATCAATATTAGTAATTCCCGTAGTCTTTTGTTGATTAACATCAGTCACAGTCGTGGCTGCATTCACAGCAGTAACGGCTTGATCATGGGCGGTTTTAACTGCTTGATGGGCGGCTGCTTTTTGATCAGCGTTTAAACTAATATCATTATCAATTTCTTGATCAGCGGTTTGTTGTTCTTGATTTAAAGCTTGAATAGCAGAAGTTTGCGCATTTTTTAAGTCTTGAGCTTGTTGTTTAGCATCCGTTACTGCTTGTTCAATGTTCTGAACTCCTGTCGTTTCAGCAGTTTGTGCCCCTTGTGCTGTCGTTGCGTTCTTAATGGCGGTCTTAGCTTCACCGTACTTTTGACTAATAGCAGTTTGGGCTGCTTGCTTTTGGGCATCAGTTAAATCAGAATCTTCAATTGCTTGATTAGCCTGATTCTTCGCTTCATCCAAAGCATGTTGAGCTTGGTTTTTAGCTTGCTGTAAATCAGCCGCTGATTGTTGAGCTTGCGTCAAAGCACTATTAATCTCATCTAAAGCATCATTTTTAGCAGTATTAACGCCCGTCTGGGAAGTGGCACCATTAATGGCTGTCACACCATCAGTATAAGCATTAGTCACTGCTTGATGTGCCGCCTGTTTTTGCGCAGCAGTTAAATTGGAATTATCAATAGCTTGATCTTGAGTCTTTTGAGCGGCCTCTAACTCCTTAATGGCGTCAGTCTTGGCACTTTGTAAAGCTTTAGCGGCATCAGCAGCAGATGTTACATCTTGTTGAATTTGCGCAACCCATTGATTTTGAGCGTCAGTCACTGCCGTAATGTCACTAGCACTATTGACTGCGTCTAAACCAGATTGATAATCACTAGCAACCTGTTCTTGCGCAGCTTGTTTTTGTTTCTTAGATAAATTAGGATTGTTGTCAATATCATTGTTGGCTTTAGTCTTAGCTGCTGCTAAAGCTTGAATGGCATCTTCACGTGCTTGGTGTAATTGTTTAGCTTCATTATCGGCAGTAATCACAGCATTATTGATATTTTCGATTCCCTGATCACGCGCTGTTTTAATGTCATCAACATTCGTTTTTTGAGCAATAGCACCTTGAGCATCAGTATAAGCTTGAGCCACAGCCTGATGCGCAGCTTGTTTTTGAGCCGAATTTAAATTAGCATCTTGATCAATTTGATCATCCGCTTTTTGTTTGGCTGCCGTTAATTCATCTTGGGCGTCCGTCAAAGCCTTTTGCATTTCATCTTGATCAGCCGCATCAGTTACCACGTTATTAATGGCCGCAATACCATCATCTCTTGCGGATTCAACAGCATTGATGGTTGTTTGTTGATCAATTTGGCCTTTGGCAGCTTGATAGGCAGCTTCGACCTGATCAACCGCTGTTTGAATTTGAGTAGGCGTCAAATTAGTGTGGGCTTTAATCTGTTCTTCAGCTTTATCTTTGGCACTGCTTAATTGACCCTGAGCTAAATCCTTGGCCGCTTGTAACTGTTCAGCAGTACTATTTGCATCAGCCACGGCATTATTAATTGCTGTAATGCCACGATCTTGAGCCGCCGAAACAGCAGTCAAATCACTAGCTTGGTTAACGGCTTGTTGTGCTTGTGAATAAGCATCATTAACAGCGGCTTTTGCTGCGGTCTTTTGGTCGTCAGTTAAATTCAGACGTTCAATTTTAGCCAAAGCTTCCTTTTGGGCATCAGCTAAAGCGGCTAAAGCATTGGTTTTATCATCCATTAAATCTTGCGCTGCTTGAACAACTTGATTCATCTTCGTGATCCCAGTTTGTTGAGCTTGAGTAATAGCGCTAGCAGTGGTTGCTGAATCGACAGCACTAACAGCATCATCATGAGCTTGATTAACGGCGGCAATGGCAGCTTGCTTAGTTTGATCATCTGGCCAAGTCATTTGATTAATTTTTGCCAAATCATTACTTTGAACAGTATCTAAGGCTTCTTTAGCAGCTGTCTTTTTATTGTCCAAAATACTTTGATCAGCCGTTTGCGCATTAGTTAAGACAGCATCAATTGCTTGAATACCACTAGCCTGTTCACCAACAATATTATTTAAATTATTTTCATTATTAATCGTGTCAAAGGCATCATCATAAGCATCTTGCGCATCTTGTTTGTAAGCTGCCTTTTGTTGTGCTGTTAAATTAGACAACTTATCAATTGCTGTATTAGTTTGATCTAACTTATCCTGTAAAGCTTGTTGAGCCGCTTTTTTAGCTTGAGCCAATTTAGCAATCGTAACAGCTTGATTCATGGCAGTCACACCAGAATTTACGGCTTGATTTTGCACGTCAACAGTCGTGGCCGCATCTAATTGACTTTGCGCCGTATTATAAGCTGAATTAATCGCCGTTTTAGCAGTAGTTAAGTCAGCACCCGTAATTCCTGCTTGGGTCAATTGATTCTCGGCGGCAGTTTTTGCGGCATCTAATTTAGCTTGAGCCGCTACTTTATTAATTGCTAATTGTCCATTAGTTTGCGCTGTCGTAATTGCTGTTGCACTACTTGCATTATTAATGACTTGCTTAGCCCTAGTAACTTGAACAGCTACTTGAGCTTTGGCAGTGGCTTTTTGTGAATCACTTAAATTGCCATCAGCATCAATTGCAGCGTCAGCTGCCGTGGCAGCTGCATCAATTTTGTCATTCGCAGTAGCTTTGAGACTATTCAAATTAGTATTAATCGCATCAGTGGCCACTGCAGTAATTTTTGGTAAATCAGTGCTGGTCACTGTATCAACGGCTGTTTGATCAGAAGCCGACTTTAAATGATTGGTAGCAGCAATATAAGCGTCACTAACTGTTTGTTTAGCCTTCGTTAAAGCGGCATCCTTAAGATCAGAAGCTGCTAACATTTTGTCCGCCGCTACTTTGGCATTATCCAATTGCGCTTGAACCGCCAGTTTATTAATTGCTAAAATACCACCGGCTTGAGCAGTGTCAACAGTTCCAGTAGTCTGAGCGTCATCAATGTTGTTATTAGCAGCAATCACTGCTTGATCAACAGCATATTGCGCACTTGATATTTCTTCAGGTGTTAAATTAGTGTTCTGACTGATTTTGGTTTTAGCTGCTGTGGCCGCTGCCGCAATCGCTTGTTTGGCATTAGTTTTAGCGGTTTGCAACGCATTAGCAGTGAGCGCATCAGTGGCCGCTTTAGTAATTTTTGGTAAATCATCACTGATAACATCATTAATAGCAGCTGTAGTTTTAGCATCCGTCAAATGTTGCTGAGCAGAATTATAGGCATCGCTAACTGCTTGTTTAGCCTTCGTTAAAGCGTCACCCTTAAGATCAGAAGCGTCTAATTGCTTATCTGCTGCTGCTTTAGCACTGTCTAACTTAGCTTGAGCAGCTGCTTTATTAATTGCTAAAATGCCATCTTCCTTGTTAGTTTTAACATCTGCGGGTGTAGTAGCAGAATCAACATTGTCCTTAGCCGTAGTAGCAGCATCATCAATCTTGTCCTTCGCAGCTGTTTTTTCAGCAGGTGATAGGCTACTACTATCAATGTTATTTTTAGCAGCGGTTGCCGCTGTCTCAATCTCTTGTTTTGCATTAGCTTTTAATGTATCTAAATGATTACTAATAGCTGTATCAGCCGCTGCAGTAATGCTTGGTAAATCAGTAGTCGTCACACTGTCCAGTTTAGCTTGCGTATCTGCGGCATTATAATGATCTAATGCAGTATTGTAAGCCGTATCGACATCATTTTCAGCATTCGTCAAATCATTCCCGGTTAAACCAGCGGCCGTTAATTGATCATAAGCATCCTTCTTAGCACTATCTAACTTAGCTTTAACGGCTAATTTATTAATTGCTAGAGTGCCAGCAGTTTGAGCCGCCGTAATATCATCAGTGGTTGTCGCATCGTCAATATTACCCTTAGCAGTAGTCACGGCCTCACTGACTGCTTGTAAAGCAGTAGTTTTATCAGCATCACTGAGATTACTATTGTTAATATCGTTTCTGGCATTGGTAGCAGCAGCATCAATTGCTTGTTTAGCAGTATCTCTAGCTCCATTTAACACTGCCACTTCGGGATCAATATCCAGTGGTGTTAAACTGTCAACAAAATCCTTGTTAGCCGTAAAGGTTAATGTATCACCAGGTTGTAAAGCTCCATCAGGTAAATCAAAACTGAAGTTACCATCTGCATCAGTCTTGGCCAGGTACTTATTTGTATCGCGCCAGTAATCACTAGCAATAGTTCCACCAGTAACTGGTGTCTTAGTATTATTGTGGTTAACGACTACATAGATATAAGCATCGCTTAAATCAACATCTGGTGTGGTTGAACTAACATGACCAGTAATATGCTTCTTATTAGAATCAATATCTACTTGGTCAACATTAATAAATGGTCCAGCAGAAACGAATTCTAAACGTTGGCCAGTTAAATCTTTTTGGTTTAACTGATTATAGACTGCTTGTTCGTCTGCATAAGTTTCACCTACCAGATCACTAGCTGCACTAGCATCACTTGGATCATTAATCGTATTAATTTTATTACCACTAACTGTTAACACTAACTTGTCTAATGAACCAGACGTGACATTGTCGGCACCAATATATTTAATATCGTTTAATGTTAAAGTACTATCATTAATTAATTTAGCATTAGCGTTAGTGGTTGGATCTAAAACAAAATCCTTAGGGTTATCAATATTAACTTTTGCTCCTGAAATATTAAGCAAAGTCATCGCACCTGTGCCGTCAACAGCCACTTTAAAAGTACCACCAGTAACATTAATAGCACCACTATTAATATTGACTATGGATCCATTATACGTTCCCATATCAGTACCAATAATTTCAAAATCGGCACCATCACCAATGTTTAAGGTTCCCGCAACTTGGATGGCTCCATCTTTTCCCCAACCGTTACTAATGGTGCCGCCAGTTGTAATTAATACTTTCGCACCAGTCTGAACATCTAAAGTAGAACCACTACCTAAATAAATTGCTTGAGTACTACCAGTACTATTCTTACTATCAATATTAATATTCAAGGTTGCGTTAGGATTTAAAGTAACTGTCCCAGAGCCACCAATTTTAAGTCCAACCGGATAACCGCCTCCGTCTTCAGTACTACTATTATTACCACCGTAAGGATTAAGATTAACGACAGCTCCTTCATCTAAAGTAACTTGACCTTTACCTTGAATAATAATGACGTTTTCCCGAGTCGTAGTTCCTGTAAAATGAGAACCAGACTCAAATTCTACAGAGCCATCATTACCAGTCATTTCAATAACTTGTTGAGACCCACTATCACTATTTTGGATAGCTCCATCAATCGGGGACTGATATGAAGTAACAGAATTACCTATAACGGTTCCTTTAATATAGAGTTTTTGGGCACCATTGGTATGAATCATCTGAGCACCAGTATACGTGATATTATCAAAGGTAATTTCAGCCTTATCTTTGGGATTTACTAATCCCCAGAAGGTAGAACCCCATGTATCAAGATTTGCAATAGTCAATTTCTTGCCAGTAACAATACGATTTTGTCGTAAGTCTAATTTAAATCTCTTACCGTCAGCTGACTTAATCACTAAATCCTTATTAGTATTAATGTCCCCAGATCTATTAGATATAGCAATATCACTCGTCAAAATTACAGTATGAATATTTGCATAATCAGAACTAGTAATTACATTATAAAAATCATCAGCGTTATCAACCTCAGCTTCATCACCATTAATAACTAAAGAGTTATTAACAATATGTGGTTGCTCAGTTGCAGCAGTAGCCACCGTATTATTAACTGGAGCAGTGGGTTTGGCTGGTTGTTGATTATTAGTTACTTGATCAGCGGTAATATTAGTGTCATTATCCGGATTGGTTTGGTTATCTGAAGAAGCTTGTTCAGTTGAATTATCGTTATTAACAGTCGCTGCTTGACTAGTATCATCAGTTACCTGTTGATTATTATCATCTACGGAACGATTAACATTACTCTTAGCAGTAGTTGCTAGATTATTAGCCTGTTGAACTACTGTTTGAATTTGTGCCTTAGCTGTATTTTGAATGTTAGTCAAATCAGCATTAGCTTGAGCTTGATTGAGTTGGCCACTAAATTGCGTATTAATTGCTTGTAATTTTTGTTGTAGTGGCGTTAATTGTGCAGTTGTTAAATGCAAATCCGCAATTTGACTATTAGCACTTTGAAGATTTAATTGTAGTGAACTATTAGCTGCCACTTTCCCAGCTGCTAAATCACTCTCAGTTGTTGAATTATTTACGTCTGTTGCAGTATTAACTTGATCAGCGGTTTTAGAATCATTCACACTATCAGCTGCCGCGTTAGTTTTATTATTACTTAACCACAATGTTGATGAAAATAATGTAACGCCTAAAGTCATCAATAATTTCTTTTTTTTCATATTATATCTATTCTCCTAATTATTAATTTTCAAATAAATTATTTTTCTAATTAATAATTATCTCCCCTCTCTATGTAATTAAACGTAATAAAAATTACTGTTTAACTTATTTTCCCACTTAATTTTATACCTAAATATAATTATGTTCAAAGAAAAACAACAATAATTAGGACTTTTTTTATCATCTCATAACTTTAAAGCAACAAAAAAGTAGTGATTGTTGGGACAATCGCTACTTTTTTAATCTGTTTAATTTAAATTAATTGATTTTTTAATAAAAAATATCTAGTCCTCAATTCTTAGCCTCTGTTCCATCAACCAATACTGCCAGCGAAAAAAAAGCAATCCAATCAAGAAAGAATTCAAGATTGCATTGCCTTTTGTATTTGAAGAAAGATTTTATCCTAAACTAAATTATTAATCACTTAAAACGTATTTAGCAGCAACCCATTCGTTGGCAGCAACACGATAATAAACATGACCGTTAACAATCAATTGGCGATCATAACGCCACGGATTATCGTTAGTCAACAAAATATTCGATTGCACCATCAAACTTTGCGTAGCATCATAAACGTAGACTTTAATGCTGGCTTGATTAATTGTTAAAGCACCAACCTTGCGATTAATAACCATGGCCTGTGGTGTCCAATTAATATCACTTTCTGCCAAATATTCATTCGGAGCCACTTGATAGTAAACTTGACCATTAATCAACTGTTGCCGACCATTAGTCAACCACTTAGTACCAGCAGCTAATTGTCGATTAGCAACTACTTGTCCCTGGGCATTATAGACAGGAACAAAACCATTGGTGTTATTACGAACCGTTAGTACACCATCAACTTTTTGTGTCTGAGCATTTGTCGCAAAACTAACATCACTAGCCTTCACATATTCATTAGTACCAACATGATAATACAATTCACCATTAATCATTACTTGGTGATCAGTCTTCCAAGCTGTACCATCATTGACCACGCGGTCAATGAGCTGACCATTTTGATCATAAAGATGAACAAAACCAGGATTATCATTGGAATTAATTGTCACCACACCCGGAGTTGCTACGGGGAGTTGATTATCATGATTAGAAACATCCGGCAAAGTGACTACTGGCGTTTGATTTTCACTAATCATCGCCCGTAACAATGAATTAAATTCTTCAATGCCCGCAATTCCATCTAACGCTGCACCAGTACTGGTTTGACTCTCATTAATCTGTTTTTGCGCAGCAGTATAACTAGTAGTTAATTGTTGCTTCAATTGTTCTTTCTTAGATTGAGAAATACTCAATTGATTAATTTGCGCTTTAGCTTTCGATAAAGCCTGATCCAAAGCTTTATTAGCATCAGTTTTTGCTTGCTCAACATCACTGGCAACATTTTGCACAGTGACGGCATGAATATTTTTAATCCCCTGATCGCTAACATCATGAACAGCTGCTGAAGATTGGGCTTTAGTTACTTGGTCCTTAGCTGCAGTATATGCGGACTGAGCTTGCCCCAAAAGAACTTGTTTTGTAGCATCATCCACATTCATAGCATTGATCAGTTGATTAGTATTAGCTAAAGCATTCTTCAAAGCAGCCAAGGCATCTGCTTGAGCCTGTTGTAAATTATGATTAGTATTTTTGGCTAATAAACTATCTAAAACATTCGTGCCCGCTGTTTGCGCAGCATTAGCCGCACTAATTGTATTAGCTTGATCAATCTGATTCAAAGCTTGGTCATAATCTTGTTGAGCTTGTTGCTTCAATGACAATTTTTGCTTAGTAGTTATATTCATGGCATCAAATGCTTGATCAACTGCATTTAGGGTTGCTTGAAGTTTATGTTTAGCATTGGATTTAGCAGTTGACAACACCTGAGCATCATTTGTTTGCGCAGTTGTTAAAACCTGATCGATGTTTTTAATTCCCGTCGTTTGAATTGCTGTCACTTCACTTGGATTTTGAGCTTGGTCAAGTTGATTAATAGCTTGGTCATGAGCTGATTGAGCTTGTTTTTTCAAAGTTTGTTTTTGACTTGGTGTCAAATTACTTAAGTCATCAATCTTTTGATCAACTTGACTTAATTCATCATCCAAAGCTTGTTGTGCTTGAGCTTTCGCATTAATTAATAAGTCAGCGGTAATCACCGATTGAGCTGTATGCTCAATCGTTGTTACGCCAGCAGTTTGCGCTTGCTTAATGGCAGTCGGATTAGTGGCTTGGTTAACTTGATTTTTAGCTCCTACAAAAGCTTCATTTACTTGATCTTTAGCGGCTTGTTTTTGATCTGGAGTCAAACCTGAAGTTTGATCAATTTGTTGATTAGCTTTATTTTGAGCAGCTAGTAACTCATTAATTGCCGCAGTTTGCGCTTGGTTTAAAGCATAAGCATCATTACTATCGGCTGTTTCTAAAACTTGATCAATTTGCTCAATGCCTGAAGCTTTATTAGTAGTAACTGCAACTAAATCTTGCGCCTGATTAACTTGCTTGGCGGCGTCATCATGGGCTTGTTGGGCTTGCTTCTTTAAGGCTGTCTTTTGATCAGTAGTTAAGTTCTTAAAATCATCAATTGCGTTATTAATCTTGACTAATTCGTCATCCAAAACTTGCTTGGCAGCAGCTTTAGAATTAGCTAGTTCATCGGATAAAATAGTAACATCAGCTGCAGCACCAATCGCATTCACACCAGCTTGGTTGAGTTTTTGAACAGTGGTTAAATCCTTTGCTTGATTAACCTTGTCTTTAGCACTCATGAAGACCTGGTTAATTTGTTCTTTGGCGGCTGTTTTTTGGTCAGCAGTTAAATCTGAACTATCAATTTTGCTATTAGCGGCTGTTTGCGCGTTTTCTAAATCTTTAATCGCCGAAGTTTGCGCCGCACTTACGGCACTACTGTCGTTCGTTTGTCCAGTCGTCAAAGCTGCATCAATGTCAGTAATTCCCGTTGTCTTAGCGGTGGTCACATCATTTACTGTGTTAGCAGCAGTCACATCTTTAACAGCATCATCGTGGGCTTGTTGCGCTTGCTTCTTTAAGGCTGTCTTTTGATCAGCAGTTAAATTTTGTAAACCATCAATCGAATTATCAACCTTGGCTAATTCGTCAGACAAAGCCTGCTCAGCATTAGCTTTAGCATTGGCTAGTTCATCAGACAAAATAGTAACATTAACTGCAGCATCAATTGCGTTCACACCAGCTTGGTTCAGTTTTTGAACGGCGGTTAAATCAGTTGCTTGATTAACTTGATCTTTAGCACTCGTAAAGATCTGGTTAATTTGTTCTTTAGCGGCTGTTTTTTGGTCAGCAGTTAAATCTGAACTATCAATTTTACTATTAGCGGCTGTTTGCGCATCCTTTAAATCATTAATCGCTGAAGTTTGGACCGCACTTAAAGCATTATTATCACTAATTTGACCATTCGTCAAAACTGCATCAATGTCAGTAATTCCTGCTGTCTTAGCGGTGGTCACATCATTTACTGTGTTAGCAGCAGTCACATCTTTAACAGCATCATCATGGGCTTTTTGCGCTTGCTTTTTTAAAGCTGTCTTTTGATCGGCAGTTAAGTTCTTAAAACCATCAATCGAATTATCAACCTTGGCTAATTCATCATTTAAAGCCTGCTCAGCATTAGCTTTAGAATTAGCTAGTTCATCAGACAAAATGGTAACATCAGCTGCAGCACCAATTGCATTCACACCAGCTTGGTTCAGTTTTTGAACGGCGGTTAAATCAGTTGCCTGATTAACTCGCTCTTTAGCACTCGTAAAGATCTGGTTAATTTGTTCTTTAGCGGCTGTTTTTTGATCAGCAGTTAAATCTGAATTATTAATTTTACTGTCTGCTGCAGTTTGTGCGGTCTCTAAATCATTAATCGCTGCAGTTTGCGCGGCACTTAAGGCACTACTGTCATTCGCTTGCCCTGTCGTTAAAGCCGCATCAATGTTAGCAATCCCTGTGGTCTGAGCGGTGATCACATCAGCGACTGTGGTGGCAGCATTCATATCTTTAATGGCATCATCATGCGCTTTTTGCGCTTGCTTCTTTAAAGCTGTCTTTTGATCAGCAGTTAAATTCTTTAAGGAGTCAATTTCACTATCAACTTCAGCTAATTCGTCATCCAAAACTTGCTTGACAGCAGCTTTAGAATTAGCTAGTTCATCAGACAAAATGGTAACATCAGCTGCAGCATCAATTGCGTTCACACCAGCTTGGTTCAGTTTTTGAACAGCAGTTAAATCATTTGCTTGATTAACTTGATCTTTAGCACTCGTAAAGATCTGGTTAATTTGTTCTTTCGCGGCTGTTTTTTGGTCAGCAGTTAAATCTGAACTATCAATCTTACTGTTAGCGGCAGTCTGCGCATTCTCTAATTCTTTAATCGCTGAGCTTTGCGCCGCACTTAAAGCATTATTATCGCTAGTTTGACTAGTCGTCAACACTGCATCAATGTCAGTAATTCCCGTTGTTTTAGCAGTTGTCACATCAGCCATCGTGTTAGCTGCAGTAACATTGTTAACGGCATCATCATGGGCTTTTTGCGCTTGCTTCTTTAAAACTGTCTTTTGATCAGCAGTTAAGTTCTTTAAAGCATCAATGGCGTTATCAATCTTAGTTAACTCATCAGCTAAAGCCTGCTTGGCTGCTTGTTTTGCATTCAATAATTCATCCGCCGCAATTGTCTTATCGGCAGTATCATTAATCGCAATTACACCATCATTCTGCGCTTGTGCCACATCGGCTAAACTAGTTGCTTGGTTGACTGCATTCTGAGCAGCAACAAAGACTTTATCTATTGCAGCTTTAGCCGCCGTCTTTTGCTCAGCAGTTAAATCTGAACTATCAATTTTATTATTGGCTTTATCCTTTTCATTCGTTAGTGCTTGAAGATTATCAGTTTTAGCACTATTTAATTCAGCAGTAGTTTCATCACCCTTAGCAATATTTAAAACATTATCAATATTGTTAACGCCCGTTGCTTGCTGAACTTGAACATTAGATAAATCAGTTACTTGATCTACAGCGTTAATCGCATCATCATGCGCTTTTTGTGTTTGCTTCTTTAAATCATTTTTTTGTTGAGTTGTTAAATGACTTAATTGCTCAATTTGTTCATTGACATTCTTTAATTTTGCATCCAATGCCTGGTGAGCTTGATCTTTAGCGTTCATCAATTCATCTGCGGCAATTGTTTTAGCCGCAGTATCATTGATCGCACTTACGCCATCATTCTGCGCTTGTGCCACATCGGCTAAACTAGTTGCTTGATTAACGGCAGTCTGCGCAGCAGCAAAAGCTTGGCCAATTGCAGTTTTGGCCGCTGCTTTTTGATCGGTCGTTAAAGCAGATTGATCAATTTTACTATTAGCGGCAGTTTGTGCATTCTCTAATTCTTTAATCGCCGAACTTTGCGCCGCACTTAAGGCACTACTGTCATTCGCTTGCCCTGTCGTCAAAACTCCATCAATGTCAGTAATTCCCGTTGTTTTAGCAGTTGTCACGTCTGTGACTGCCGTAGCCGTGTTCACATTTGTTACAGCATCATCGTGCGCTTTTTGCGCTTGATCTTTCAAACTATTCTTTTGCTCAGTTGTTAAATTCTTTAAAGCATCAATGGCGTTTTCAATCTTGGCTAACTCGTTATCTAAAGCTTGCTTAGCCGCCTGTTGCGCATTTAACAATTCATCCGCCACAATTGCTTTGTCCGCAGTATCATTAATTGCCGCAACACCCGCTGTTTGGGCTTTGTTCACACCATCTAAACTAGTTGCTTGGTTAACTGCAGTCTCAGCTTTACCGAAAGCTTCGTCAACTGCCGTTTTGGCCGCCGTTTTTTGATCATCCGTTAAAGCAGATTGGTCAATTTTACTATTAGCGGCAGTTTGTGCATTCTCTAATTCTTTAATGGCTGAACTTTGTGCCGTACTTAAGGCACTACTGTCATTCGCTTGCCCTGTCGTCAAAACTCCATCAATGTCAGTAATTCCCGTTGTTTTAGCAGTTGTCACATCAGCGACTGTCGTAGCGGTATTCACATTTGTTACAGCATCATCATGCGCTTGTTGCGCTTGATCTTGCAAACTCTTCTTCTGGTCAGCAGTTAAATTCTTTAAAGCATCAATGGCATTCTTAACCTTGGTTAACTCGTTATCCAAAGCTTGTTTGGCTGCTTGTTGCGCATTCAACAATTCATCTGCAGCAATTGCTTTGTCCGCAGTATCATTAATTGCCGCAACACCCGCTGTTTGGGCTTTGTTCACACCATCTAAACTAGTTGCTTGATTAACGGCAGTCTCAGCTTTACCAAAAGCTTCGTCAACTGCCGTTTTGGCCGCCGTTTTTTGATCATCCGTTAAAGCAGATTGGTCAATTTTACTATTAGCGGCAGTTTGTGCATTCTCTAATTCTTTAATGGCTGAACTTTGTGCCGTACTTAAAGCATTACTATCACTAGTTTGTCCAGTCGTCAAAACTGCATCAATGTCAGTAATTCCCGTTGTTTTAGCAGTTGTCACAGCAGCGACTGTCGTAGCGGTATTCACATTTGTTACAGCATCATCATGCGCTTTTTGCGCTTGATCTTGCAAACTCTTCTTCTGGTCAGCAGTTAAATTCTTTAAAGCATCAATGGCATTATTAACCTTGGTTAACTCGTTATCCAAAGCTTGCTTAGCTGCTTGTTGCGCATTTAACAATTCATCTGCAGCAATTGTTTTGTCCGCAGTATCATTAATTGCCGCTACTCCCACTGTTTGGGCTTTGTTCACATCATCTAAACTAGTTGCTTGATTAACTGCAGTCTTAGCTTTACCAAAAGCTTCGTTAACTGCCGTTTTGGCCGCTGCTTTTTGATCAGCCGTTAAATCTGAACTATCAATTTTACTATTAGCGGCAGTTTGGGCTTTCTCTAATTCTTTAATCGCCGAAGTTTGCGCCGCACTTAAAGCATTACTATTATCAGTTTGACCAGTTGCCAAAGCCGCATCAATATTGGCAATCCCTGTGGTCTTTGCAGTTGTCACACCAGTGACTGAAGTAGCCGTATTCACATTTGTTACAGCATCATCATGTGCTTTTTGCGCTTGATCTTTAAAGCTTTTCTTTTGGTCAGTTGTTAAATTCTTTAAAGCATCAATGGCATTATTAACCTTGGTTAACTCGTTATCCAAAGCTTGCTTAGCCGCCTGTTGCGCATTCAATAATTCATCCGCCACAATTGCTTTGTCCGCAGTATCATTAATTGTTGCAACACCCGCAGTTTGGGCTTTGTTCACATCATCTAAACTAGTTGCTTGATTAACTGCAGTCTTAGCTTTACCAAAAGCTTCGTCAACTGCCGTTTTGGCCGCTGCTTTTTGATCAGCCGTTAAATCTGAACTATCAATTTTACTATTAGCGGCAGTTTGTGCGTTCTCTAATTCTTTAATGGCTGAACTTTGCGCCGTACTTAAAGCATTACTATCACTAGTTTGTCCAGTCGTCAAAACTGCATCAATGTCAGTAATTCCCGTTGTTTTAGCAGTTGTCACACCAGTGACTGAAGTAGCCGTATTCACATTTGTTACAGCATCATCATGTGCTTTTTGCGCTTGATTTTTCAAACTCTTTTTCTGGTCAGCAGTTAAATTATTTAAACCATCAATTGAATTATCAATCTTGGTTAACTCGTCAGCTAACGCTTTTTCAGCAGCATCTTGAGCACTAGCTAAACTGCCAAAACCATCAATTTCTTTTAGACCATCAGTTTTAATCGCCACAACATTAATCGCCGCAGTTGCTTGATTAATTAAAGTAAGAGAATTATCATGAGATTTTTTTGCTTGATTCTTTAAAGTGGTTTTTTGTTCTGTGGTCAGATTTTTCAAGCCGTCAATTTGAGTATTAGTGGTCGTTAATTCTTCATCCAAAGCTTGTTTGGCACTGTCCTGCGCATTTTTTAACTCACCAGTTTGAATAGCTTTATCCGCAGCATTATTGATGGCAGTCGTCCCATCATTATAAACCGTTGTGGCATTGGCTAAATTTGGGGCTTGACTAATATTACTACTATCAGTGTTAAAAAGTTCATCAACTTGAGTATTGGCAGTAGCTTTTTGAGCAGTTGTCAATTTAGACTTATTGATCTTATCGTGAGCTGCCAATTTTGTCTGATTTAAATTAGCAATCGCCTGATTTTTAAAAGCTTCCAAATCATCAGCATTAGCAGAACTTAGTACTGCATCAATATTATTAATTCCTGTCTTTTGAGCCGTATCAATTTGCGTTTGGTTCTGACCACCATTGACAGCATCAATTGCGTCATCGTGGGCTTTCTGGGCTTGATCTTTGAAGTCCTTTTTCTGATCAGTGGTTAAGTTCTTTAAATTATCAATAGCAGCAGTAGTGTTTGTTAATTCTTTATCTAAAGCAGTTTTGGCCGCTGCCCGTAAATTAGTCAAGACTCCTTCACTAACTGCACTAGCTGCTGCCTGATTAATAGCTGTGACACCATTAGTTTGCGCCGTTGTAATCTCATCATCAGAACTAGCGATATTGACATTATTTTTAGCAACAGTATAAGCTTGATCAACGGCAGCAATTGCTGCTTTTTTTTGGGTATCAGTCAAATTAGAAGTATTAATTTTGTCATGAGCTGCTGCCTGTGCTGTTGTTAAAGCTTTAATAGCAGCAGTTTTACTATCTTGTAATTGGGCAGCATCGAAAGCTCCTTGCTCGGGATCAAAATCAAAAGGAGCCAAACTATCAACAAAATCTTTATCAGCAGCTAATTCTAAATGATCACCTGGTTGTAATAATCCTGCTGGTAGGTTAAAAGTAAAGTTACCGTTGGCATCTGTTTGAGCGACATATTTTTGCGAACCATCACGCCAATATTTATCATTAACATTTAAAGTTCCCGGCATTGGTGTGGTTAATCCATTAGAATGCTTAATCACAACATAAACGTAGGCATTAGCATTATTAGCATGACCAAAAACAACAGTTTTGTCAGGATCAATGCTGACCCGATCCACATCAACATATGGTCCGGCCGATTTAAATTCCAACTTCGAACCAGTCAAATTTTGATTGCTTAAACTATTAGCCACTTGTTGCTCACTAGCATAATTTTCACCAACAATATCACTAACAGCGCTAGCTTGTTCGGGATCATTAATATTACCAATCGTATTAGAACTAATGCTTAAATCTAATTTATCCAATGGTCCTGATTGCTGTCCATCACTAAAAACATATTTCACATCATTTAAAGTGAATTTACCATTACTAATTAACCAGGCACTCGAATTAGTGGTTGGATCTAAAACAAAATCTTGCGGATTATCAATATTAACGTGCGCACCGGCAATGTTTAATAAAGTCATGGCACCCGTACCGTCAACTTGAACTTTGAAAGTTCCACCGTTCACTTGAATAGTTCCACTATTAATATTAACAATTGAGCCATTAAAGTCCGCCATTTCTTGACCCATGATTTCAAAATCAGCGGTATTAGCAATGTTTAAGTTACCACCAATATTAACTAAATTTTGATAAATCGCACCATTACTCTTGATTTTAACTGTTGCTCCAGCTTCTAAATTAACGGTGGAACCTGAACCGATGTTAATTGCTTGTGCCGTATCACGAGCATCTTCACCCACCACATTAATATTTAAAACTGAACCTTCTTTAGCATCAATGGTTCCAGATCCATTAATAAGAAGTCCAGCAACATTACTACTATTTTGAGCACTATTTCCGTGGCTATGGGGATTCAAATTAACGGTCGCATTTTTCTCTAGCGTAACCGTTCCTGAACCTTCAATATCAATTACGTCATCTTTATAAGTCGTTCCCGTGAAAGTTGAACCAGCGGTAAAATCAACGCTACCAGAACCACTAATTTCAATTACCTGTTGATAATCATCAATGGGCGTAATCGTACTATTATCGTAAGGACTAGTATAGTGTGCTACAGAAGCGGCCGTCACATTGCCTTTGATGATAACCTTTTGTCCATTGGAAGCATGGATCATTTGAGCACCCGTATATGAGATATTATCAAAGGTAATCGTTGGTGTTCCACTAGGATTAACAACCCCCCAATAAGTTGCACCATAAATATCGAGATTTTGAAAAGTGATATTGCCACTTGTTACAATCCGATTGCCCCGCATATCGAGGTAATAACGCTGGCCTTCCGCCGATTTAATCGTAATTTCTCGACCATCTTCGACATTAATATCAGTTGCACTCCGCGATAAGATAGCAATATTATTATCCAAAATAATGGTGTGAATCGCATCACTATTATTTAGTCTGCCATTCGCATTATTGGAATTAAGCGCCACTAAAAATTGGTGTTCATTTTGCACATGAACCACACCATTATCATCAACCACTAAACCATTCTCCGGTGATAAGGCGTAATTGCTAACTTGCGGTGCAGTAGTATTAGTAGTTGAATTTTCAGCCACTGGCCGGGGAGTCGTTTGTGGGTTATTAACACTAGTTTGATCGCTACTTAATTGACCACTAGGCTTCTCAGCTACAGTGCTTGGAGTAGCTGATTGGTTTTTATTAGCTGAGGTATCATTATTAACCACAGCGCTATTTGTCGTCGGTTGCACATTAGAAGATTGTAAACTAGTTGCCTGTTGTACAACAGTTTGACTTTGCGCTTTGGCCGTCGCTTGAATCTGAGTTAAGTCAGTCAGGGATTGGGCTTGATCAATTTGCGTACTAAACTGATCATTAATTGTTTGGAGCTGTTGATTTAAACTAGTTGTTTGCGCTGGTGTTAAATTCAGAGTCTTAATTTGATTTTGAGCAGCATTGACATTCAAATTTAAAGCATTTTTAGCTGCTAATTGACCATTATTTAAGGCATTAGTTACTTGATCTACAGAAACTGACGCATCAGAATCAACTTGGTCAGATTGATATGGTTCTTGACTATCATCAGCTTGAGCATTGGTTTTATTCGTAGTCAACCACAACGTTGATGAAAATAGACTAACACCCATTGTCGCTAAAATTTTCTTTTTATTCATTAATTAAATCTCCCAATTAAAAATCACAATTTGCTTTGACCAAATCATTTTTACCAGTTAAATTACACTGAAAACGCCTTTTTGTGTGTTTTAAATAATTTATTAATTACAAAATTAGACACAAAAAAATATGTATATTACATTAGCATAAATAAATTAGAAATCCAAATTCTAAAAAATGCAAAAATGTAAAAATACATATTTTATTAACTATTTTTTAATCAAATTATGAAAATAAATTGGAATTTATTATCTTTAATGACCTTTTTTTCATCCTTGACTCAGTTGTGCTAGCTCTTTGCTAATTTGTTCGACTGACGTTTGCATATCCTCTTTAAACCACATTTTAACAGCTGCTAAAGTGCCAAAAATAATATACGTTGCTTGAAAATTACTCAGGGCATTGCCTTGCAGACTACTAATTTGATTGGCCAGCCGAGCCAAATCTTGTTCAAACTTTTCGGAAACACTAGAATTGATCAAAATTTTAATTCGCTTAGGATAATTTTGAACATAATTAAAGAAGCGAACATAATAGTCGTACATAGTAAAAGAATTACCCTTACTATCAATTAGCTGATTTTGCACAAAACTATCAATGACGGCAATCATTTCCTGTTCCATGGCTTCTAAGACTTCACTAGTATTGCGATAGTATATGTAAAAAGTTGACCGATTAATGCCAGCCTTTTCACACAATTTTTTAACAGTAATTGTCATCAAATCACTATGCTGTAATAATTCAATTAGTGCTTTTTCAATTGCTTTTTTAGTGTATTCAACACGCCGATCCTGTGTTCTCATTGATTTAATGATCCCCTTATTTAAAAAACTAATCCTGCTAGTTCAGACTGGAAAGCTAATTAGGATTTTAATGTCATCATTAAATCAATCAACTTTCGCCTTTTTACTAAGATCAGTTCACAAAACACCTTTTTACCAACCAACCACCAAAAGAACTGTTAATTAAATTGACTGGATACAAAACCAGATTTCAATAAATTTAACTACATCCCCTATAATTACTATAACTGTCACTTTCCCAAAGTTCCAGTTAAAGATTTATCATTTTTTATTAAACGCTAATCATTTTAATTGACATTACATTAGAATTCATCGAAATATCTTCAATAATATCAGAATAATTCATCTTATTAGGGATTTCAATCTCGTAAATATTAGTATAAACTCGCTCATTGATATCCGATTGACTGACGTTAAAATTAACATCACGAACCGTAATATTATGTTGATTAAAATAGTCTTGAATAAATTCTTTCGTCTCTTTTTTATGACGATATTCAACCATAATTTTTTTAACCGGTGTAATGTGTAACACCCGCTTTAAGAAACTTAAAACAATAAAGACCACAATCGTTCCAGAAACAGCAATGTCATAATTGCCCATCCCAATAGCCAAGCCTAAACCAGCCACTGTCCATAAACTCGCTGCCGTTGTTAAGCCTCGAACTACATGATGTTGAACCAAAATCGTACCCGCGCCCAAAAAACCAACACCACTAACAACTTGTGCAATTAAACGCGCATCATCAGCTCGTAAGACGCCAGCATAATGTGGATATTTGGCAGCCATATTGAGAGCATTAAAACCAATTTCTTTTTGCATCATGGCAATGATGCAGGCTCCTACGCAAACTAAAATATGCGTTCTAACACCAGCCGAATGATTTTTCTGTTGCCGATTATAGCCAATCAAACCGGCGCAAAGAACGGATAATAGTAAACGCATAATAATTTCCCATAATGGTAAATATAAGTCCATTCAATAACTTCCCTCTTATCGTAATTTAAATATAGTTCTTTTCATTATACTCACATTTGTCGAAAATTAAAAATTTAACCACGAAAAAGACTGGGACAATCAGATTAACACTCGTATTCTATATCAATGATACGAATATTAATTTCTTGTCCCAGTCTCCTAATACTAGCTAATCAAACCGGCATCCTTAAAATAATGACGTTTCAATTGTTTCAACATACTTAGCTGTGGTAGGTTGATGATACAAATCAACCCCATCTTTAGTACATAATTGCGCTTGTGCAATCTTTTGCATTTGTAACAAAACAACCTGTGCACTTAAATTATCAGCAGCATTTTTGAAAGTCAAGGACACATTCTTGCCTGCAGCACTGGTAAAATTCATTTTTAAAACTTTCATTAGATAATAGCCCCCTCAAGTTTAGAATTTAAATTAATTTGTGAATGAGACGTTAAATCAATTTGACTCAACTGCGCACCATCACTCAAGGCTGCTAAAGCTTGACCGACAGCCAACATTTGCTCATCACTTGGTTGTTCAACAATGTTATTTAAGCTCTGCTTAAAAGTCTGATCCCCTTGTAAAAAATTAAAACTCACATTACTATCTTGCCAATTTCTAGTTACTGCCATCCTTACATCCTCCTTAGTTTTCATAGCAATTTAGTTGGCCAACATTGACTTGCTACACTATTACTAACGTTTGAGAATAAAAAAACGGAACCAATTGATTAAAAAAATTCACTTTTTGGAAAAACTATTCTATAATGAGCCTTGGTAGTTAATCTAATAACTTCATAATGTTGGTTATCCGACTCATTAAAAAACGTTGCAATGAATGAATCTATTCATTACAACGTTTTTTATATCTAGCTAAAATTACAATTAGCTTCGTCCTGCTAAATGATCCTTGCGATTAACGTCTTTACTTTTTCTTCTCAAACCCAAAACTAACGCTAAAATTCCGATTAACAAAGAAATCCAACCGCTAAAACGATCAATGAGCGTTGGCTGATAATAAATTTGTACCTGATTATGCTTAGCTTTAGTCTTAAACGTTAATAGGCCATGAACCGACTGGTGCGCCTTAACTGGTCGGTGATTAACTAATACTTTATACAAAGAACCATAATATAAAACTGGCAATTCGACTTTTGTTTCTGCTTGCGTTGTTTGAAAATGATAAGTCAATTGATTAAGTTGGCCTTGACCATGAAAAATATACTTGTGACCATTTAAATAGCCTCGCCCCCAAGGCAACATTTTAATGACGCCTTGGGCGGCTTTAGGATAATAATCATTGGGCAAAGGTTGGGCAAAATGCTGTCCAAAATTAGCACTAGATAAATTAATTTTGTCCCAACTAAATCGATAATTAACTACTTTTTGCATTGAATTTAAAGTTAGACAACAGCTCAATAATATGATTAAACTGTTGCTGAATAAAGACCATTGAGGGCGTTTGATTTGACCAATTAGGTGAGCTGTACACCAAACAATCCCTAGTGTATAAAATAAGTTTAAGCGAAAAGGAAATTGAAGCGTATTAACTAACGAGTTTTTGAACAACGACCACGGCATCGCTGGTGTCGTTAAAAATCCACAAACTAAACTCAGTCCTAAAATCACCTTCCAAGCTAAACTAACGCGCGACCAACGGATTAAAACATAGATTATTAACACCAAACTCAAGCCCAAGATCAACGGTCCCGCAGTATGAGCTGGAAAAGTCAAGTTATGCAATACCGCATCTGTTTGCGCTTGCCAAGTATAAGGTTTCATTTGTGTGGGTGCCACTTGGGTCGCTTGAAGACCGCTGGGAGTCAATAAATAATGTTGAACAAACGGCCTCCAGTACCAAAATGATAACCCCAATGCCCAAAGTGTGGCTTTCAAATATTTTTTGAATTGTAGCCAGTTAGTTTGGCGACTAACTAATAAAATTAAATACCAGACCATCAGGCTAATCACCACTAATACAGTCGTCAGTACATGACTAAAAACTAATCCGACTAAAGCTACAATTAAAGCTTTTTTACCACCTTGATCTTTACTAAGGCAATAAAAACCACTAAAAGCCAGAGGGACAAACATAGTTGCTAAAAATTCACCTAAATCAAACCGCGTGAATAATGTTTGGATTCGATAAAAAGAAAAAGTGTACAAAATCGCAAAGCACACACTACTACTTCTTTTTTTGGTTACTTGATAAAAAGCCCAATCGCTCAAAACTAAACTAACTAAATTACACAAGCCAATATAGCAATAAAGCGCCAACAGGGGGTGTTTGAGCAATTTAATTAAAATAACTAATGGATATAATAATTGCACTGGGTAAAACAGATTGACCAAATTACCAGTTGCCCCAAAGCTTCTTGTTGCCATATAAGGAAATTGGGTAATTTTGGTTTGCAACAACTCGCCTAAACGTGCCGTATGAAAGCTTAAATCATCACCCCAAATAAACTTGCGGTAACGCAGGTAAATATAGCTAAAAACGATGACCAAGAAAAGATATAAGGCGCCAACCATGAACGTCTGTGCCTTATTTTTAGATCTAATTTTGAACAATTTTTTCATTAGCTTAAAACAACCCGATTAGCCTTAATCCAAAAACTATTTTCAATATGATAAAACAGATCTTGATCTACTTGAATTTGCCGATCAATTATTAATTGTGCCCCATTATCTAACAACTGTTCTGGCAATTTAGTCGCTATTTCTTGTTCCTCATTAATCTGCCAGAGCGTGACTTGCATATTATCAGGAATATTCACGACGGCATGAGCTTTAATTTCATGGGTACTAGGACCATAGTTTTCTTCAATTTCGGAGTGCAATTGAACGTCTTCGTCACGCAACCAACTGTCACCACTAATATTATATAGTGTAGTTTCTCCTACTTGTTTTTGGCGCAAGTAATTCAAATACATGCCGGCCCAAGCACTTTGCTGTGGCAGCGGATTATTATTTTCATCAACCAACGGAATGCTCTGACCTAATGAACCGAGAACTTCTAACTTATTACTAGCTTTGCGTAATTGATAGCGTGATGATTCAATCATTTCTTGATATTCAGTCACACTTTGGTAACGTAATTCAATTTCTTGAACTTGATCAGCCAAAAAGACTAAGGCTTGCTCTTCATCTACTTCAACTTCTAATTTAGAAAAATAGAAGTAACCTTCAATTTGGGGAATTTCGTAGTTAATCGCGGTTCCTACCTCC
The DNA here is from genome assembly GCF_058107125.1 of Bombilactobacillus sp. ESL1202. Taxonomy (NCBI): domain Bacteria; kingdom Bacillati; phylum Bacillota; class Bacilli; order Lactobacillales; family Lactobacillaceae; genus Bombilactobacillus; species Bombilactobacillus sp. ESL1202. The sequence goes on from NZ_CM176590.1 coordinate 788,219, forward strand.
CCACTTAATGTTTTCGATGGCTGTATTTCTTGCCGCTGTAAATTTAAATATTTAATAACTGCTTGGCCTTGTTGCATGTTTGACTCCTCCATTTATTAATTGCTCATTCAAACGTTATTTAAACAATCAAGAATTAAAATCATTATATAAAATTGAGATTAGTTAACTGAACAGCAACTATCCCCATTACCTTTTAATTTATATTATACCAAGCATTATTGATCAGCGGCATTTTATCGTGGATAAATTATGAACTTTTTCCGAAAATTTTCAGAACTAATTAGGCGATAACTCAACAATTAAACGGACCATGATATAATATGAATATTGGAGGTTTTACCTATGAAAAAATATTTAACATCAATCCTAGTTGTCGGTGCTAGTATTTTAACATTAGCTGGTTGTCAAACTAATTCGAATAATTCTAGTGCGCAAACCAGTTATCAAAGTCTCATGAATAAAGCTGAGAAAGCCGTCCAGCGCCACGACTATTCAGCTGCTGATGCTTATTACCAAGCCGCTGGTACTGTTCAAAAAGGTAATAAAAAAGCCAATGCCCGCCAGCGTCAAGCTCATTATTTACAACTTGCCCAAACTTACATTGACAAATATCATTTTGCTGATGCCAAGAACTCCTTAACTGATGCTACCAAAATCAGCGGTGGCTCAAATCAATTACAAAAAATTGCTCAAAAGAAGTTAGCAACTGTCAAACACGTTCAAACTAAACGTCAGGAATATAATGAAGCTTTAGAAAAAATCGAACAAGCTAATGACCATAATCAATTAAATGACGCCTACCAACAAGCTGTTAAATTGCTACAAAAAAACGAATTTCATAAAAAATATTACGGTGATTTATATAAACAGACCGTCGAAATTTTGTTAAATAGTTCCAAGCAGTTGACTAAGACAGTAACAACACCGACAAATAATAGCCAATCAAATAGTACTTCTAATCCAACTACGTCAAATAATAACGATCACACTGCAGCCGCCAATGCTCCTGGTGAAACTGACGTTGTTAAAAATAAAACTGCTAATGGCAAACAAATCAGTGCTGCTGATATTCAAAAAGCCCGGCAAGAATTAAGTGCGCAAGGCATTCAAGAAAAAGCCGCCAGTGATAGTGATATTATTCGTGCTATTCAAAAAGCCGCTACCGATGGCCGCAGTAAAGTTACGCCAAAGGATATTGATTCTTAAATCACGATCTTAAAATAACAAAAATATACAATTTGACTAAAAGTTTGTGAATTATAAGCTAAAAGAAAATAGCAACTGCAGTAGCAGCGGCAGCATTAGCTACTCTCCTAGGAACGCCTATAGAAACCAAAGCACTTGAAATTCCCAATTTTATATTTGTAGTAGTTCCATTGATTTTGAGCGTCTGTTTGTATAACCAAGTAGCAGAATCTTGCCTACCAGAATATCTTAAGGCATATTCCAAAGCTTTTCTTATAACATAAGCTTTCCATCTAGGCTTAACAGAATTAAAACTATAATCAAAGTACTGCAATATTACTAACTGTTCATTACTAGAAATGTTATATTTAGCAAATAAATTATTAAATTCAGATTGCTTTCTAAGAGAAAGAGAATTCCAAATCTCATCAAAAGAACGTGAGCTTTTATACAAATCATCCGAAGAAATATTTTGAATTCCAGAAGCATTTAAAACAGAGTAAGAACTAACAGAAAATGGAACAGCTAAAGATATCGCAGTAAAAAAAGCAACAACAGATTTAGACATTTCCAAAAAAGTTGACTCTCCTTAAAATAAGATTAAAATGTTTAATAATTTGTACCACAAATAATATACTATGGCAACTAAAAAATTATTATCGGAGAAATCACATGAGTATATTAATTAAAATTATACTAGTTGCTTTAACAATAATGGCAGTATATCTATCATTTTGTTTTATTATAGCTATCTTGCAAACAATATCATCAAAAAAAAGAAATAGTTTTGAAAAAAAATTAAAAATAAATTTTTCAAACAATTTATGGGAAAATTTCATAAAAATACTAGCACCTGAAAACCTAATATATTTCATACTATATTTAATTTTCTAAACAAATAAAAAAAATCAATGAAACTAGGACGAGACTGGAGCAAAAGTCAGCAGTTGACTTTTGAAATAAAATAATTAATGTTCATACCATTCTATATCAAATTTGAGCATTAATCTTATTGTTCCAATCTTATTTATTCTTATTGTCCCAGTATCATTGATTTTTTTATTTCTTTAATCCTTCCATCGGGGAAGGTTGGTTTAAATACTGATTTGAATTTACTCTATCTGTAAAGTTTATGGCATCTGCAAAATCTGTTTTTAAAGAATGCTGAAAACCACGTGGAATTTTTAACTCATCCATTTCGCTTACATTCAAATTATAACGAATACTGGCTTCATTATCTGCCATTACTTTATCCAACCATAAAGGCTCATAAATAAATTCACGCGCCATCGCTGCAAAAGTTGCCCCTGATTGTAAAACAGAATCAGCATCTTGCGGTGTAGCAATCGATCCTACCTCAATTAATGGTTTTCGTTGTGCTAGTACTTTTAAAATTTTTTGATTTAAAGGCTCATGGTCTAAAGTATCATTTAATGAAGTCCGCTGATAATTTCCCATTGACGTGTGCAAATAATCAATCGGTTGATTAGCCAACTGATTCACAAACTTTAAAGTGTCGTTAATCCTAATTCCTGGTTGTTCAATTTCTTCTGGAGAAATGCGATAACCAACAATGAATGGTTTGGTAGCAAACTTTTGAATAACTTGTTGCACTTGGTCAATCACTGCAAAAGGCAAATTCATACGCTTTTTGAGCGATCCTCCCCACTGATCATGGCGTCGATTAGAGTGGGGTGAAAAAAATTGTTGTAACAAATAGGTATTAGCTCCGTGCAATTCAATCCCATCAAATCCAGCAATAATTGCTCGCCGTGTAGCTTCGCCAAAATTAACAATCAATTGTTCAACTTCATCTTCGCTTAAAGCACGCGGCGTTTGTGCATTTGCTCGTGGTGCTGCAACAGCACTAGCACTAACTGGTTGTTGTCCACGTAAAATTTCACTATTAGTCATGCGCCCCGCACTAAAGATTTGTAAAATTGCTTTAGAACCCTTAGATTTGATGGCACTAGCTAATTGAGTTAATCCAGGTAAAAACCGATCGTCTTCCACCGATAGCTCGCCTTCAAAGCCCTTACCAGTTTTGTCAATGTTAGCAACCGAAGTAATAATCATCCCTGCTCCTGAACGTTCTTGATAATAAGCAATTTCATCATTAGAAATCGAACCATCATAGAAACTAGATTTAGTAGTCATAGGAGCCATTACAATTCGATTTTGAATTGTCACTCCAGGTTTAATTTCAATTGGTTGTAAAAATAAATGCTTTGTCACCTTTTTACCTCCTTATAGGTCTCAACTAATATTATTGAAGAACCTTAATAAGAAAACAAGTAGGCACAATTTTGTTCCCATCAAGCAATTTATCTACATATTTTTAAATCCTTTAGGATCTTGATACAGTAGTTGAATATCATTCCCTGCTTGAATACTAGCGAGAATATGTTTTTGTCCCCAGTCTGACATTACCAATAAAATTTGACGTAAAGTTTTGCCTTCAGCTGTTAAACAATATTTCACTTTAGGTGGTACTTGATGATAAACACAGCGCTGGATCACACGGTCAGCTTCTAATTCACGTAATTGCTTAGTCAAGATCCTTTGTGAAATCTGCGGTATCTTCTTCCGTAATTCACCTGTTCTGAGCGGTCCATTACCTAAATGACACAAAATCATTGGCTTCCATTTACCACTAATTACGTCAATCGTTGCCTCAATCGCTAAATTATAAACTTTTTTCATTATTTAAAGCTCCTAATTATTTTGTTCAATAGCTAAAAATGTTTCAAACATCGTTGAAGCATATTCAATTATCATAATTCTTATTTTCTGAACCATAATGCATAAGAAAAATCCGAATTTTGGCAAGTGATAGTTTTCTAAAATTCAGAATTAAAAATACTAAAAAACATCTTTAAATTGCTAATTAACTGATTTTAAAAAAATAATTATTTTTTTAGACCTTTTTTTGAGCTAAAAATTATATTTATTATAACTTTTGTAATAGCATAAAGGCGTAAAAAAGTGAGATAAAAATTATCTTAGTTGCTTTTTTTAACTAAATATTGAGTTAAAAATAAGCTTTATAATTTAGCTTTCCCTTGCTTCAGAGTTCAAACAATTTAGTTTCAACTAGACAATTTTGCTGAAGGAGTGCTTTTACATGTTACGGTTGCACCGGTTACTATTCTTATTAACTCTAAGCTTCATGACCTTCCTTTTAACATTATGGCAAATTTCCACTATTAAAGCTGATAGTATCGGTGAAGAAGATCCTAGTAGTCCTACATTTTCTGACAATGATTTAACCGCCTTACCCGCTGATTTCAGTCCCATCGCACAACTGCCCAATGCCAATGAAGTCTCGGATACTAGTGCACCAGTCAAAGATGACATCTACACTTTTCGACCAGCTTGGACTAATCTAACGACCACTGACTACACTCCAGATGCCGATACCGATGCCAAAATAACTGATGTTTTTAATGATCCGCAAATGAACGGTCAACAGTATCTCAAATTATCAGCCTTGAATGGTGCCACTACCATTGGTGCGACTATTACCTACAGTCACGTGGGGACTTTTAAGGGACAAGATATAGATTTAAAAATGCACTCCACCTTTAATCTTCCCGGAACTAGTTCCGAACGTTATGGCGCCATCGGCATCGAAAAAAGTGATTTCCTAAATGTTCATTTAAGATCTCGCGGTGCTGGTTGGTCAGCTCATAATCAAATTAGTTTTTATAAAACTGGAACTAACCAATCAGTAAATGTTCAAGGCTATTGGAACTTCTTAGGCATTAATAAAGCTAAAGTTTTAAATATTGATAGTGATGCACTAGAAAACCAACAAGACCAAATTTATTATCCTGCTGGTTCAACTTTTGGCTATCGAAATGTAACCAACGGTCCTTATCAATTCATGAGCCAGGAAAAAGCCGGTAAAATGGACAACCCGTTAACCTTGAGATATCGTTCTACTGCCGCTACCAATTTTACTTTTGGCTTTGAAGCTCCCGATCACAGCGAACCTCGTGCTTCCGTCGGGATTGACTATACCAATCAAAGTCTCTTTTCCTACGCGCCACCAATTCCTAGTAAAAAAGGTCTAACAGCCAGCGACTTTGACGCTCCCAACAACGCGCTTTATCGCGTTCAACAAAATATTCCTGATGCCCAAATTGTTAGCAAAGCCTATCATAGTTTCCAAATTCAAGATCAATTAAACTCCCATTTAATCATTGACCAACAAAATACCCGAGTAGTTGATGAAAATGACCAAGTGGTTTCTGGTAGTGGTAAATTATTCAGCTTGACTTTTGGACCTAATAATAAAATCACGGCCACTGCTGATCCAACTGCTTTACAAAATTTAACCGATACCAGTCAGCCTAATTATTTTTATAACCATAAATATGTTCTAAAAATTTATGGCCGATTAGACCCTAATCAAGATTTACAAGACTTATCTAATAGCATCGGTAGTGATCAAAACACTTATTATAGCGTCGAAAACACCGCTCAAGTTGTAATTAATCAAAATCCAACTAATACCAATCCAGCAGTTGCTCAAGTCTTAAGCCCCAACAATTGGTGGTACATCACGGGTTCCGTTTTGCATATTCGCGATCATGCTACCGGGCAATATTTAAGTGAACCACCTTGGAGCAATGAAAGTAACAATATTACCCAGGTAATAATTGGTCAAAATGTCACTTTGAAAAGTACTCAACAATTACTAGCCAAAATGCCCCAATTATCTGAGGTTGATTTGCCAGCCACATTAAATACCAGTGTCAGCACCGATTTCTCCCAATTGTTTAGTGGCGACACTGGCTTGAAAACAATTACTGGTTTAGAAAATTTAAACTTGAGCAAAGCCAAGAGTCTAACTGGCATGTTTGAAAATACCGGCTTAACCAGCTTAAATTTACCCCCAAATTTTCAGCAAGTTGCTGCTGTGAATAATTTTGATAATTTTGTTAAAGATAACAAGCAATTAAATGAACTCAATTTAGTCAGCCTTAAAATGAATAAAAACGCTAGTACCATTAACTTTTTTGATGGCGATACTGGTTTAAGCAATTTAACTCTCGGACCGGAAAATAATTTTCTGCCTAATGAGCAAACTAATTTACCCGCATTGCCAAAAGACGATCAAGCTGGTAGTTTACAGGGGAAAACCGGCAAATGGATTCATCCGGCTACCGATCAAAGTTACCATTCGGATGAATTAATTGCCCAATACCAGGGTGACAACGTACAACATGCCAAGCAAGTGGCCACTTATGTACCACAAACCAGCAATTTACTCTACTTTACGCAAATTCCTGATAATTTAAACTTTGGGCCGCTGATTAGTGGTGGCAGTGTGTTAGCTAAAGAATTAAAGCCTAATAACCACCCTCAACAAACCGTTAGCGTTCAAGATTTGCATAGTAGTCCAATTCAAGGACAAGGTTGGAACGTTCAAATAACCGCTGAGGCATTTAACCCTAAGCCTGCAAATCAGAATTCCTTACAATTAAAGCTGAACCAAAAGCCACTAACTAGTGATGATAGCTACGATTTAACCCCGCAAAGTCCGGTCAATTCCGATCAACAATTTTCTTGGAACTTGACTGCTTCAGGAAACAGTGGCTTTACATTACAGTCTGTTCCCAGTTCTTTAAGTGCCGGTCATTATCAAGCAACGATTAATTATCGGATCAATAACAGCTTGACTTAGCACGCTGTAATATAAAGTTACCCCGCTGAATCACAGCTTAGTAAGAGCCTGGGACAAAAGTCGTTTAACAGCTGAACACTAACGGCATTAAATTTCAAAATCCGAACCCGACTGTAAAAATCTAATTTTGTTAGGTACAAACTGCTGACTTTGGAACGTAATAATGAATCAATGTTCGTTTAATTGACGATAGAACATAAATCTTAATCTTATTGTCCCAACCTCTTGTTGTTTCTCGACTGTTCTCAATTAGCCGTTCTACTATTTTTGAGCTCTAACGTCAATATTAACAATTATTATTGAGCTAGAGCGCTAATCATTAATTTGGTAGTTTAATTTGACTATACCGTAATAAAACTGAGCTTGTGACCACCGACAAGGAACTCAAAGCCATTGCTAAACCAGCTAAAATGGGACTTAAAGTAACACCTAACGCACTAAAAACACCCGCAGCAATCGGAATGCCTAATAAATTGTAAATAAAAGCCCAAAATAAGTTAGCTTTAATCCGGCGGAAAGTTTTCTGACTAAGTTGTAAAGCTAGAACCACATCTAACAGATCATTTTTTAAAAGAACAATCCCGCCCGCGGCAATCGCAACGTCAGTTCCCGCTTCCATCGCTATGCCTACATCCGCCTGCGTTAAAGCCGGCGCATCGTTAATGCCATCACCGACAAAAGCTACTGCACCAGTTGCTTGTAATTGTTTAATTCGTTGGGCTTTTTGGGCTGGCAAAACTTCAGCAATGACTTTTTGAACTCCAACTTGATGGCCAATTGCCCGCGCAACTGTGTAATTATCGCCAGTCAACATCACAGTTTGGTAATGTTGTTGTTTTAATAACTTAATTGCTCGTTGAGAACTGTCTTTGGGAGGATCTTGTAAAGCAATCACCCCATAAACTTCAGTTTCGGTTCCTACTAAAACTAAAGTTTGCGCTCGTTGTTGCAATTTTACCATTTGTTTTTGCCACGGATTATGAGCTTGAGTAAAAAGCTTTTCATTGCCTACCAAAATAACTTGTTGTTGCACCCGACCTTTAATTCCTTGCCCCGGAAGCGTCATAATTTGCTTAGTTAGAGGGAGCTTTAATTGCTGATTTTTAGCGGCTTGAATGATTGCCTGAGCTAAAGGATGATCAGATTGCTGTTCTAAAGCGGCTGCCAACGTTAAAACTTTTACTGAATTTCCTAACACTTGTGTAACTTGTGGTTGACCTTTTGTGATAGTACCCGTTTTATCAAACACAACCGTTTTGACCTGGTTCACCGCTTCTAAAACCGTACCATTTTTAATTAAGATTCCCATCTTTGCCCCTAAACCAGTCCCCACCATGAGCGCAGTTGGTGTCGCCAAGCCTAAAGCACAGGGACAAGCAACAATAATCACACTAATTGCATAAGTCACTGCTCGCATTAAATCGGCGTGTAAAACGACGCTCCAAACCCAAAAGGTTATTAAAGCAATAATCAAAACTATGGGCACAAACAAATTAGAAATTCGATCGGTTAATTTTTGAATGGGAGCACGGCTGGTCTGAGCTTTTTTAACCAATTCCACAATCTGTGCCAAAAAGGTTTGGGAACCAACTTTTTGAACTTCCACTTCTAAACTAGCATTGCCATTGAGTGTGGAACCAATGACCTTATCACCAACACTTTTAGTAACCGGCAAACTTTCACCGGTCACTAAGGATTCATCAACACTAGAAGTTCCGTGCACAATCTGGCCATCTAAAGGAATTTTTGCACCTGGTTTAACTAAAACTAAATCACCAACTTGGACTTGTTTTAAAGCAACTGACTGCCAATTATTGTTTTGCCACAATAAAGCCCTGGGGACTTGTAAGTTCAACAATTGATCCACTGCATTGGCAGCTTTTTGCTTCATTTGCTCTTCTAAAACTTGTCCTAACAAAATGAAAACTACAATAAAGGCCGCACTTTCAAAGAACACTGGTTGGCCTGTTAATAACGCATAAACACTATATAAATAAGTGGTTGCTGTACCAATAGCAACTAACGTATCCATATTAGCATGATGCTGTTTTAAAGCTGCCCAAGCACTTTGATAAAATGGTCCTGCAGCAAAAAGCAAAATAATAGTGGTACAAAAAAACGCTAGCCAATCAGAGCCAACGGGCATGATCTGAGCTAACATCAAAATCATTAGAACTAATAACGGCAACGAAAAAGTTACTGCTAGCCAAAAACGCTTTGTTAAAGTCATGTGATTGTCCTCAAAAATTTTATTTAATAATTACTTTGCCATGAAACATCTGCATTCCACACGAATATTCAAACTCGCCTGCTTGCTGAGTATCAATAGGAATTGTCACTGGCTGATTTTGTGGTAATTGTTGCTTAATTCCCCAATCACTAAAAATAACTTCTGCTAAACAATTCGATGGATCTTTGCGGACAAACTCTAACTGTGCCGGCAAATTTTTTTGAAAAGTTACTATTTCTGGTTGGTAGCCCCCATCTACTTTTACTTGAATTGTTTGCATTTGATCTTTGAGCTGGGCATCTTCACTAGTCACAGTCCGCTTGGTAAAAAACCACCAACAGATTAAACCAATCAAGCCCAAAACAATAATCGTAAGCAAAATTTTCATTAAATCATCCCCCAATCTTAATTTACAAATGTAATATAACACCAAAAACTACAATTGTAAATTTTAATACCCAATTTTGTTATAACATTTTTCCAAACAAAAATTTACAGTGCTCGCTCCATAGTGCTACAATTAATTAAACTATCAAGGGGCTAGAATAATCGTGTTACCTAAGATTGATTAACTCTTTTAAAATTCAACAATCATCTAGAAAAACTGGTAATTCTTCTCAATGGTTGCAGTCTTCACAATTGGGATCACTATTGCTTCAAAATTCAGCGATACTTATTTTAACTAATTCTAGCCTAATTTGGATTGAGGACTTAAGCCCCTTAGCACTAAGGCGCAACGACTTTTGTCTCCGTCCCACTAGAACCTGTGAACACTACCTATGTCATTTTAAAATTCATACGGTTCAACTAAACTATTTTTGTCCCAGCTTCATTCAGATCAAAGCATGCGAGGTAATTATATGATTAAAGCAACGCCGATGACTGATAATTTAAATATTATTGTTACCAAAAATATGACTCTAGATGATCGCAAGCAATTGCAAGAGTTTTATCAGATCAAACCTGATATTATCAATTACGTAACCGACTTAGATGAAAATCCCAATTATGATTACGATCCGTTATATCACACGCAATTGATCATTATTCAAATTCCCAAATTATTAGAAGCTAAAGATTTACAATATACCACTCAACCAGTTGGTTTATTACTATTCCGCGAAAATTTATTCACTTTTAATCCAGACAATAGTTTATATTTCGATCAAGTGATTCAACATGTCATTAATAATCGACCGCAAATCGAACCGCAACAATTAATTTTGAATATTATTCTGAAGTTAATGGATAGTTTTGTACCCATTATTCACAAAATCACTCAAAAACGTAATCAATTATCACATACCCTTCGGCAAAAAATTAAAAATAGCGACTTAATTTCCCTGTCCTTTCTACAACAAACTTTGAGCTTATTCTATAGTGGCGTTTCTTTAGACGTGAGCGTCATCAAGCGCCTCCCCCAAACTCAATTTGTGAAACACATTAACGAAACTAAAGCTGTTAATGCGGCTTTAATTGATGCCTTAGTTGAAGGTCAACAGGTTCAACAAATGGTCGAGACCGAATTAGGAGTCGTGGAACAAATTTCTAGTACTTTTAATGTCATTGCCAATAATAACTTAAATAATACTATGAAGTTATTGACCGTTTGGTCCTTAACACTAACCATTCCCACAGTAGTAACTGGTTTTTACGGGATGAACGTTGACTTACCCTTTTCCAAAATGCATAGTGCTTGGTTATTGATTATCGGTATTATCATCTTACTTTCGATCTGGTTATTACTCTTATTAAAACATCATAAAAAATTGTGAAGTTTAACTTTTAACATTTAACTAACAGCAATAAAAAAAGCGTCCAAATTTTGGACACTTTTTTTAATTATTTATTATTTTTTTGAACATTAAATTTTTGCCTTGTTACTTTCTGGACTATGGTGAATTCCATAAGCTAAATAGATTACAACGCCAATGGCGAACCAGATTAATGACGCAATCCAAGTAACCATTTTTAATTTAGTCATTAGATATAAGCACAGCAATAACGAAATCACTGGTAAAACAGGATATAGTGGTACTTTAAAGCCAGTATTTTGAATATCGGTGCGTTTGCGTAAAGGAATAATGCCAATTGATACAAAGGAAAAAGCAATCAAGGTGCCGATATTAACCAATTCTGCTAAATGGTTTAAATCGACCAAGCCACCCATGAGAGCAATAATGATTGTCACAACTAACAAACTATGATTAGGTAAATGATGCTCATTAACATTACCTAAAAAACGGGGTAATAAGCCGTCACGACCAATCGCATAAACTAAACGTGAACTACTATAAATCATCGTCACCATCATGGTAAACATCCCCGCCATGGCACCAATTGAAATGATCCCGGCTACTCCGTTCAAATGGAAAAATTGTAACGCATAAGAAACTGGATCAGCAACGTTCAATTTCGTATACGGCAACATTCCGGTTAAGACTGTAGACACCGCCATATAGAGGATCGTTGCCACAATTAATGTTCCAATAATTCCGATCGGTAAATTACGTTGTGGATTTTTAACTTCTGGCGCTGAAGACGAAACTGCATCAAAGCCTAAATAAGCAAAAAAGACTGTCGAAGCTCCCGCCAAAACACCGTTCGTGCCAAAAGGCAAAAATGGTGACCAATTCTTAGGTTTGACATAAAAACAGCCTACCACAATAAATAAAATAATAATGGCAATTTTGATAATAACCATCCAGTCATTAATTTTCATTGATGTTTGCATTCCACGCGCCAACATCAGGGCAATGAGAATAATCACCACTATCGCCACTAAATTAAAATAGGTTCCTTGACTAGGATTATAGGCACCAGAAATAGCCTTCGGTAACTGGATATTAAAGCCCCTTAAAAATGAATTAAAATAAGCAGAAAAACCCACGGAAACTGTGGCTACAGCTAACATGTATTCTAAAATCAACGCCCAACCAATTACCCAACCGATAAATTGGCCGAAAACAATATTGCCATATGAATAAGCACTACCAGCCACTGGTAATGATGAAGCAAATTCCGCATAGCACATAGCCGCCGTTGCACAGACCACAGCCGCTAATAAAAAGCTCAAGATCACTCCGGGGCCACTTAAAGTGGCTGCTACGGTTCCGGGCATAATAAAAATTCCGGTTCCAATCACTGCTCCAATTCCTAAAGCCATTAAATCTTTGGCCGTCATAGTCTTCTGGAACTTTTGATCGGCCTGCAGATATTGTTGAATATCCGCTTTTTGGGTCATTTTCTTCCAAATCGACATTGTCATCATTTCCCTTTAATCAAAAATTAATTTTTAGGATAAATTATTTTTTTGAAACTGTCAAATTTAATTTCAATTATTTTCAGAATTTTACCGTTAATTAATTTGCTTTACAGAAGTTAGGTCAAAAAACCTTTAAAAACTGAGTAACACCTCGCTTCATTTTTCAGTTAGTTTGGCATTTCAAAAATCAAATGACTACTAAAGTTTGTTCTATGCCTACTTACTAGACATAAACTAGTTAAATTGCTTTTGATATGAGCCTACAAAATTAAATTTTGATGAGAGTTAGTCTTGACAGATTGTGCTAAATAGATTAAATTAAGTTTATTCAAACCAGATAGGAGTTTTGACACATGAAGTCATTTGCTTATCAACAGTTGAATACTTGGTATTATAACTTTCGTTTCTTTAGGTAGTGTTTGCATTCACGCAACGCGGGTGCAAACACGAATCTGTTTGTTCCCGCAAGAAATGAAGGCTTCTTTGTTTAGCCCCCTCAGGCCTTGCAGGAAAAATTGAAACTGCAGGGTTGATAATCCAATCTAAAATTGAGATTTTTTAGCCTAGCAGTGGAAATTAAACTGCTAGGCTTTTTATTTGAATTAAGAAAGGAATCAATACTTATGGACATGACTCAGTATTTAAATCACCGATTAACACAAGTTAAACCATCAGCAATCTTGGCCTTTTCCACCTATGCACAAAGCATTCCAGAAATCACCAATTTTACTGTCGGTGAACCAGATTTTGCAACACCAGAACACATTAAGCAAGCAGCTATTAAAAGTATCGAAGCTGATCGCAGTCATTATGCCCCTTCCAACGGCACTTTGGAATTACGCCAAGCGGCCAGCAATTTCTTAGCTAATAAGTATCAACAACATTTCACTCCAAAAGAAATTATTGTCACAGCGGGAGCTACGGAAGGCATCTATACTACGATTTTATCAATTTTAAATCCCGGTGATGCTGTAATTATTCCAACGCCGACGTTTCCGTTATACATTGCCGATGTTACTTTAGCTGGCGGACAACCAATTTTGGTTAATACCGCACCTAATGGCTTTAAACTGACACCGGAAGTTTTGCAGCAAACTTTAGCCGAAAATCCCAATGTGCGGATGCTCATTCTAAATTATCCAGCTAATCCGACTGGTATCACTTACAGCCCAGCTGAATTACATGCTCTAGCCGAGGTTTTGCGTGACCAACCAATTTTTATTCTTTGCGATGAAATTTATAGCGAATTAAATTACGACCAACAACATACTTCACTAGTCAAGGAATTACCCGCACAAACTATTTTATTATCCGGAGTTTCTAAGTCCCATGCCATGACCGGTTGGCGTATTGGCATCATTGCCGCTCCTCAAGCAATCACCGCTGAATTAAGTAAAATTCATCAGTTTACGATCACTACGACGGCTACAGTGACTCAAGATGCTGCCCAAGAAGCATTTGCTAACGGAATAGATGATGCTTTACCAATGAAAAAAGAATACCAACAACGTCGTGATTATTTAGTAAAACATTTTCAAGATTTAGATTTTAGTTGTGCTAAACCGAGTGGTGCCTTTTATATTTTTGTGAAAATTGCGCCCGATTTAAATCAAGACGATGAGGCTTTTGCCTACGATTTAGCTAAAAATGGACACGTTGCTGCTGTTCCTGGATCTTATTTTGGCCCCGGCGGTGAGCACTATTTACGCTTTAGTTACGCTACTAGCATGCAAACTATTAAAACCGGCATGCACAATTTAGCTGATTACGTTCGGAAACAACGTTCAAACAAAGGAGAAAACTAATGAAAATTTTATTATTAAGCGTTCGCGAAGATGAAAAAGCTGCTATTCAAAATTGGCAAGAACAACATCCGGAAGTTGAGGTGCAAATTTCCGATCAAGAATTACATCCCGATACCCTTGACTTAGTCCAAGGTATTGATGGTTTAATTATCCAACAGCGTAGTCAAATTGAAGCTAGTGTCTATCCAGCCTTAAAAAAAGCTGGTCTCAAACAGCTTACTACCAGAACAGCAGGCGTGGATGTCATTGACTTAGACTTAGCTAAAAAAAATGATTTACAAGTCAGCAATGTTCCTGCCTACTCGCCCCGTTCTGTTGCTGAGTTAACATTGACACATACATTACGGTTAATTCGTAAACAAGAATTTGTTGATCAACGGGTGGCGCAACAAGACTATCGCTGGGCTGGTTTACAAGGAACCGAAATCCATACACTAACCATTGGGATCATTGGCGCTGGCCGTATTGGTGGTACTTCTGCTCAATTATTTAATGCTTTAGGTGCCAAAGTTATTGCCTATGATACTAAACCCAATCACGAATTAGATTCAATTTTAACTTTCAAAACTAAAGAAGAAGTTTTAAAAGAAGCCGATGTTTTATGTTTACATGTTGATTTAAATCCAACTTCTGAAGATTTAATTGATACTGAAGAATTGCAATTAATGAAACCCACCGCTTACTTAATTAATGAGTGTCGGGGGCCAGTGGTAGACAATGATGCTTTAATTGCTGCTTTACAAGAGAAACGCTTAGCGGGAGCTGCTTTAGACGCTGTCTCTGGTGAGGAATACTTCTTTAATTTTGACCTGCGCAACAAGCCACTCCCCAGCAAACAATTAGAAATCTTACAAGCCATGGATAATGTGATTATCACCCCGCATGTTGGTTTTTATACTAATGTAGCTGTTCAAAACATGGTTGATATCAGTTTAGACGATACCGTCAAATTAATTACCACTGGTACCTGCGATCATTTAATGAACTAAATCTTGTTTATTTAAATTAAAAATGATGAGTCTCGAAAAAAAGTTACGGTTGAGACAAAAAGAAGAGGTTGGGACAATAAGATTAAGATTCGTATTAGATCGCAAATTAAACGAACCTTAATTCATTATTGCATTCCAAAAGTCAAGAGTTTGAGCCTAACGAAATTTAATGCTGTTAGTGCTCAACTGTTAAACGACTTTTGGTTCAGCCTCTTTTTGTCTTAGTCTCATCATTTTTTTAAAACGAGCAAGGAAACACGTTCTTTTAAGGATGTGATGAATTGCTTTTTATTTTGTTTTATTACCAACGTATGGTTAATTAAATATACTATAATTAATTGTATGAACAAAGAAAATAATTTAACATATGGTCGCACTTCTGTCTATAATCTTAACTATCATATTATTTGGGGAACTAAGTATCATAATAAAGTTCTCAGCGGTAATGTTGAACATCAGCTCAAACGAATTTTGCTGGAAATAGCTCAAGAATATGGTTTCACCATTGAACATATGGAAGTTGGTAAATCAGATCATATCCATTTATTAGTCTCATCACCGCCAAAGCTGTCCGTTACCAATTTGATTCGTTGGCTAAAAGGAATTAGTGCTCGTAAGTTATTTAAGCAGTGTCCAGAATTACAAACCAACTATTGGCAGCAACAAGGGCGACATTTGTGGAGTCAAAGTTATTATGTTGAAAGTATTGGGACGACTAATCAAGCCGCAGTAGCTAAATACATTGATGACCAAAAGGAGTGAAGAATTTGACGTTTCAAGCTGTTAAACTAAAAATTTATCCCAATCAAAAACAGCGGCAACAAATTATTGAAAACTTTGGTGCGGTGCGCTTTGTTTGGAATCAAATGTTAGCGATGCAGCAAGAACGCCACAGTAATGGTGGTCGATTCGTAAGAACTTTTGGCATGAATTATTTGGTTAAACAATTAAAACGAGAATATACATTCTTAAAAAGCGCTGAAGCTACTAGTTTGTTGAATGTTAATAAAAACCTCGGAATTGCCTATGAACGCTTCTTTCACAAGCAAGCTCGTTTCCCGAAGTTCAAATCTAAGCATTATGCCAAGCAAAGTTATACCTGCAATAATGTTAAGCAAAACATTAGAGTCCTGAAGCAACATTATTTGAAATTGCCTAAATTAGGAATCGTCAAATATCGCGGTTGTTCCACCACTGCCAAGATTAAGTCGGCGACAATTAAGCTGAGTCCAGCAGGCAAGTTTTATTGTGTTTTATTGATTGAGTGCGAAAACCAAACACCATTCAAGAAAACGGGTCAAACTGTGGGCTTGGATCTGGGAGTTGCCGATTTAATGATTAGTTCTGATGGTCAAAAGTTTAAAACGGTTCGGTTTGATAATCAGTTATCTCATAAAAAGCGTCAATGGCAACGTAAACTAGCTCGCCGGCGAACTTTGGCTAAAAAGCATGTTTTCATGCATAATCGATTGCATCCTGATAACAAAATTGATCTAAATGATTGTCACAATTATGTTAAAGCTAAGCAGCAAGTTGCCAAGATTTCAGAGCAAATAGCTAATCAGCGCCATTATTATCTAAACAAGTTAACGACCAAATTAGTTAAAGACTATGATGTGATTGTGATTGAAGATTTGAAAACCAAAAATCTGTTGCAAAATCACCATTTAGCTAAAGCCATCGCTAATCAAGCGTGGCGGGAAATTCGACGGCAATTAGAGTATAAATGTGCGTGGCATGGTAAACAATTAATTACTGTCGATCCCAGAAAAACGAGCCAAATCTGTTCACATTGTGGCTATGATGACGGAAAACATGAGTTAGATGTCAGACAGTGGCAATGTCCACAATGTAAAATGCAACATGACCGTGATGTCAATGCTGCGTTAAATATAAAACAATTAGGCTTGGAACAAGCCATGGTCAATTAGGATAAACCGCTACTAAGTTGTCAGACAAAGCTTAGCAAGTTAAGTCTGTTCCCAGAAGCTCGGTACTTTAGTGCCGACGTAGTTCACATGATATAAAATCTTATGTCAATTTGGGTACATAGTTAATACTACCATCAGCCGCCTTAATCGCTAACCAAGTGTAACCTTCAGCTTGAATTTGTTCGAAGTAATGAACTACTTCACCCGGATTATAGTGCCCTAGAATTTTACTCTGCAAACTAGGCGTTAAATGAATACTAGATAAAGTTTGTACAGCATATTCATGTAAAGTTTCTTGCACTAGTTCAGACACTGGCAACAATAAATAACAAAGATTACCGGAAGCACTACGATATTCTAACCACCAATGATCATTTTGATAAAAACGGCGTTGATACTTAATCAAAGTTTGGGCTGGTAACTGGCCGATTTTTGAAGACTTAAAATTAGGTTGATCATATACAGGCATCGCTTTTAAGACGTGATATTCGCCACTCATATTGATCATTCGCTTCGAAGCAATCAATAAATAACGTAATTTTTTGGAAGCTGTTCGATATGCTAACCAATCTCCAGCACTGTTGGTGATTTGCTTTTCATAATGAATAACTTTACCAGCAGCTAAGGTTCCAATTTTAGTGGCTGTTAACTCTGGTTGTTCATAGACAATTGTTTTTTTCAATAAAGTATAGGCATGTTGAATTGGCTTAACAGGTGCAGCTTCTTGATTAGTTGCGGCGCCATTAGGCACAGCCACGTAACACTTTTGCCCTCGAGGATTATAATAAATCAACCAAGTTTTGCCGGCAGCTTTTTGAGTCGTCAAATAATTAATCGTTTCCCCAGCAGCATATTCTCCCACAATCAAACCTTGTTCACTAGGCTGTAAACGAATTTTTGTTGGCTGACTAACAGTATAACTGCGCAAAGTCACTTTTGCTTTTGTAGTTGCCTTGGGTAAATAATGATACCAATACTGTGCTTGCGTACCTCGCTGTAGCTGCAAAGTCTGAGCAATTCCGCGATAATTTTTAGCAAACACTTCTGCTAAGACCTGCGGTTTTGCGGTACTACTTAAGTATTGAATACCATCCATTTGATAAGTTGCTGAAGCCTGAAAATGTTGATTAGTCTGTAATTCATAATCTAAGTAGGCACATTGCCCAACAATACTCTGATAATCTAAATGTTGTTGTTGACACCAATTAGCCAAATCTTTTAACTTTGTCCATTGCAACAAGCCGTAACCTTGCTGTTGCAAAGTTGTCTGTAATTGACTAACAACAGACATATTTCCCAAGACACCAGCAATCGCTTGTTCACTCCAATGTTTAGCTAATAATTCTTGTCGTACAGCTTGCGCTGTTTTTATTTGCTGAGGTTGGTAGTTAGTACTGTAAACTAAACTAGACATACGATAAATACTTTGTGCCGTCACCAAATCAGAACTAACTGGTGCTTTGATTGCTTGATTAGTCTGATCACCAGCAGCTGCTGCTTGTTCAGGAGTTAATTTAGGCAAAATGGAAGTTTGAAAATGACGTTTAAGAAAGCGAGACGAATTTTTTTTCTTCATTATAAATTAAGGTCCTTTGACTAAGTTCTTCGTACAAAAGCTTATACAAGTTAAAACTATAGTTTTATTTTAATACAAAACCTAATAAATTGCCGTTAATTTTACTAATATAATTTATTAACTACTACAATTAATTTTATAATAATTACAATCACAAAAATCAAACTAAAACCTAGTTGGAGTCTAGCCTCTAGCCAGTCTTTAGCTACAGCTTTATTAAAGTGAACTCCAAAAAACAAAAGTCTGAGCTTAAAACTACCACTGATCATCAAGTTTCATCAGCGGTTTAAGTTATCCTTAGTTGTTACCCACCTTTGTTCACAACTTATGATAATTAGATTAAAATTTACATCTTAATCATTAAATTTTACAATAGAACTCATACAAGTAGGAGGACTGAGATGGAAAAAAATAATCAATTAGGCTTTAGTAGCATTATTTTGCTAGGAATCAATGGCATTATTGGCTCGGGCATTTTTTTATTGCCGAACCAAGTTGCGCAATTAGTTGGTAATGGCAGTGTTTTGATCATTATTTTCGATGCCTTATTAGTCATTAGTATTGCCCTGTGTTTTGCCCAAGCCGCATCTTATTTCAAACAAGACGGTGGCGCTTATTTATATGCTAAAAGTGCTTTTGGTAATTTTATTGGTTTTGAAGTTGGCTTTATGACCTGGGCCATTTGCATCATCGCCCAAGCAACAATGGGGGCAGCCTTCCAAACTGAACTGGTAACCCTTTTTCCAACCATTAGTCCTTATAAGACAGTCATTGTCTCGGCCTTTTTAATTTTACTCGCCCTTTTAAATATCATGGGCGTTAAAGTTTCCAAAGTCATGATTAATTTAACTTCAATTGCTAAATTGACCCCCCTGTTATTATTTATCGCTATTGGCATCTTTTTCATTCATGGTAATAACTTCCAGCCTTTACTACCACCGACACCCGTTTTAGCTAAAAATTTTGCGCCCGCAGCAGTCACCATGTTTTACGCTTGCACGGGTTTTGAAAGTATGGTTTTAGCTGCTGGTGAAATGAAAAATGTCCAAACCAATTTACCCCGCGCGATTGTAACTGTAATTTGCTGTGTTGCTAGTATTTATTTATTAATCCAGATTATCTCAACCGGAATCTTAGGCGGTAATTTAGTTCACACTTCAGTGCCCATTCAAGCAGCCGCCACTAAAGTTGCTGGTCGCTTAGGACAAGCGGTTATCGCCGCTGGAACTTTACTATCCATGGGCGGTTTACTAGTCACCTCTAGTTTTGTCACACCACGCGCCGCTGTTGCCCTCGCTATCGACCACAACTTACCGACCATTCTCAACCGACGTAATCGCCACCAGGCTCCATGGATCGCAATTGTCGTCGGTACCACTTTAACTCTACTAATTACCTGGCAAGGTTCTTTTAGCTTTTTAGCACAAATTAGTGCCGTTTCTCGTTTTGCCCAGTACATTCCTACCTGTTTAGCTGTCTTAGTTTTCGCCAAAACCAAGCCGCTGAAAGCTAAGCAATTTAAACTATTTGGTGGACCAATTATTCCTATCATCGCAATTATTGTTAGCTGTTGGTTATTAAGTCAAGTCAAGCACCAACAACTCTTGGCTGGTTTAGGTGCCTTATTGCTTGGCATTCCGCTTTATTTAGGCATGAAATTGTATCGTAAACTAAAACAATCCCGGTTATAACAGGAATTATCTGGCCAGCTAAATTTAACTATCGACAGAATTATATTAAATAAGCACTGCGATTACTTAGTTTTAATAACTAACCAATTGCAGTGCTTATTTCAATATCTAACTAAATTAATTTCAGCAATCAATGTAACTTTTGACACAAGGCTGCTAATAAATAAAACATAGTTTCAATAGTAGTAATAAAAAAGGTCACCGGTAAATTAGTCCAATAGCCAAGGATTAATCCTGTCCAAGTCCCCAATAATGCCAACACAATGCTAATTATGATTAAACTATGAACCGATTTGCCAAAAAATTGTGCTGTTGCTGCGGGCAATGTCAGTAGTGCAAAAACTAGTAAAGAACCAACAATTTGCGACACAATACTAATTGTCAACGACATCATCACTAAAAAAAGTAAATTAATCAACCAAGCAAACCGTACACTATTTTGAGCACCGATCGGATCAAAAAATATAAATCGCAACCGCCGATAAAGTAAAAAGAAGACTACTAGTTCAATAATGGCAATGACCCCAATTTGCTGAACATCTTGCCTGCTAATGCCGACAATGCTTCCAAATAAAATGTTTGTTGCGTAAGCCGAACTAGCCTTGGAAATTGACAGAAATAAAACTCCTAATCCCATAAAAAAAGCAGAAATTAGACTAATCACGGTTCCTTTCAAGGCCCGCATTTTATTAAAGCAACCAGCAATTAAAGCACTTAAAACAGTAAAACATAACATTCCATTTAACGGACTCCAACCTAACCAGAGACCAAAGCTAGCACCTGAAAAACCAATTTCAGACATGGTATGTGTTAAAAAAGATAGCTTTTTAGCAATCACAAAAACCCCAATCATTCCACATAAGATGGAAATAATAGTGGCAACAATAAAAGCATTTTGCATAAATTCATATTGAAACATGATGTCACTTCCTAATAATCTTTCTGATACTTAGTTAAATCTAAGCGTTGTTTTTGCCCATATTGAGCAATTAGTTCTGGATCATGCGTAATAAAAATCACCGTCGTTCCCTGTTGATTAAGCTCCTGAACTACCTTCATCACTTTAAATTTAGCCTGCTCATCCAAGCTAGCTGTCGGTTCATCTAAAATTAAAAGTTGTGGTTGATCCACAATTGCCTGAGCCAAATAAACCCGCTGCTTTTCACCGCCCGACATTTGCCCCACCCGTAAAGTTTGTTTGTTATTCAAGTGAACTTGCTTTAAGGCCAATTGAACTTGCTTTTGTTCTGATTTATTAGGCCAGGGGCGTAATGAACGGCTTAATTTCAATTCTACAAATGCTTTTGCCGATAACGGATAATCCTCATCCAGATTACGGAATTGCGGAACATAACCGATTTGATTCAAGGTTAATTGCTCCTGCAAAGTTCCCTTGGTAGGTAATAATTGTTTTAAAATAACGCGTAACAATGTCGTTTTACCAGAACCATTGGGACCAGTAATGCAAAAAAAATCTCCCTGCTTAATGGCAAAAGAAAGATTTTTGAAAACTAATTTTTGGTCAAACTGAACGCTTAAGTGATCAGCTTGGATTAATACTTTAGTCATGTGCTTGCGCCTCAATTTTTTGAACTTGCTGATATTGCCGACTCATCCATTGCGAATAGGTTAAACCTGCTGGTTGAGTTTCTGTAACCTTAACAATTGGTACTTGGTGTTTTTGAGCCAATTGAACTAAATTATCAATCACCGTATTGGTTGTTTGTTGGTTAACCACAAAGAAAGCAATTTTGTGTGTCCTAATCAAGTTTTGTAGTTGTTGAATTGCTTGGGGACTAGGATCGGCGCCTTCTTCAATCGCTTTGGCAAACTTTTGGTTTGCTATTTGATAACCCATTTCTTTTAATGAATAATCAAAAACGGGTTCACTAACCGCTACTAAATCGGTCGTCCGTCGTTGATTAATTTGGTGTAATTGAGTTTTTAATGGTGCTAAAGTTTTTAAATAGCGTTGTTGATTACGTTCAAAATCATGTCGATATTGTGGTAGCGCCCGATTGAGTTTCTTAGTCAAAACTTCCGACGCTTGAGCTAACGCATCCGGATCATACCAAATATGGGGATTGTCACCCATTTTTTTGTGCATCATTTTGCCCACATTAATTCTCTGCACAGCGGTATTATCAACCAATAATTTATTCATCCAACTGTCATAACCTAAACCATTATAAATTGCAATTTTGGCTTGA
The DNA here is from genome assembly GCF_058107125.1 of Bombilactobacillus sp. ESL1202. Classification (NCBI taxonomy): domain Bacteria; kingdom Bacillati; phylum Bacillota; class Bacilli; order Lactobacillales; family Lactobacillaceae; genus Bombilactobacillus; species Bombilactobacillus sp. ESL1202. The sequence continues at coordinate 810,793 of NZ_CM176590.1, forward strand.
CTAACCGTTTTAGCATCATTAGTCGTTGGTTCAAAATCATGCGGGTCAGCATTAGGATTAGTAATCAAAGCCTGCACTTTAGCATGTGAACCTGCGATCTGATGCGCCATTTGGGCGTAAGTCGGTGTCGAAGTAACAATTTGCAATTCTGCGGTAGAATGTGACTGCTGGGTGGTTTTCTGACAACCAGTAATCACCAATAATCCCCAAATCAAACTAAGCCATAACCAATGACGTTTCACCAATGCGCCTCCATTAATTGACGAATCAATTTCGTAATTTTATAATCTAAATAGTAATAATTACTTTTTATGATTGTATCATATTTTCTTTTCAACGTCTATTTTTGAATTAATTACCAGGACATCAGCATCTAGTAATGCTTAAACTATTATTTTTGTAAATTAGGAGTCAGCAATCAATGGAACAATTACAATTAGCTTTAAACATTTTACAAGCCCATCATTTTAAAATTACTAAGCAACGGCAACAATTATTAGAGTATTTAGTGCAACACAATAATTATTATGTTGCTTTAACCCAGTTAGATCAGCATTTACGAACCATTTTTCCCAAAATGAGTCATGAAACAATTTATCGCAACGTCAAAGAAATGCAAACGATTGGCATTGTCGAAACTAAAATGTTTAGTAACGGTTTACGCGTTAAATTTCAGTGTGATTTTACTACTAAAGAACATAGTCACTTTATTTGTCAGATTTGTGGTCAAGCTTTAGAAATTCCCCTGCCTAATTTCACAACTGCACTAACTAATTTAAAAAATGCCCAGATCGACGCTTATCACGTCGAAGTTCTGGGCACTTGTGCTAATTGCTTAGCCAAAAATTAACAGTCATTATTTTTTATTTAGCATCTAATCTTTGTAAAACTTTAATTAAGCGCGTAACACCTTGTTGCAGAGTAGTTCTGGCAGTCGCAAAATTCAACCGAATAAACAAACCATCAGCGGCAGTCAAACCAAATTCTTCATTAGTCTGCACGCCAATTCCCCCTTTATCTAAAGCTGTTTGCAATTGGTCTTCTGTCACATTCAAATAGCTCACATCAATCCACGCTAGGTAAGTGGCCTGACTGCGAGTCACTTGAGCTGCAGTTTGCTGTTCAACTTGTTCAGTCAACAATTTTAAATTATCTGCTAAATAATTTAATAACTCACTTAGCCAGTCTTGACCTTGTTCATAAGCTGCTTTTAATGCAGGTAAGGCCAACGCAGTGGGCAAATCTGGATTAGAAGCATACTCTGCTGCTGCTTGCATTTTTTGGCGATATGTCGCGTTAGTTGTGTAATAATAAGCAAACTGCAAACCAGCTAAGTTAAAAGTTTTCGATGGTGATTTAAAGGTAATGATTTGATCCTGATATTCTGGGCAAATGGTAACCAGTGGTGAATAGTGATTACCTGGTAAAATTAAATCGCTATGAATGTCATCGGACAAAATAATTACGTGGTACTTCTGACAAATTTGGACAAACTGCCGTAATTCTTCTGGATCCCAAACTCGCCCAGTTGGATTATGTGGATTACATAAAATAGCAATTTTTACATTATTAGCTTTAATTTTAGCCTCAAAATCTTCCCAATCAAATTGATAACCCTGCGCAGTTTTTAACAACGGATTGGTAATTAAGCGTCGCTGACTAGCTTCAATCGCAATCTTAAAATGACCGTAAAGGGGCGTTTGGGTAATAATGGCATCGCCGACTTCACTTAATCCCCGAATCGCTAGAGCTAATCCGTTGACCACCCCCGCACTGTACCCTAAATTTTGGGGATCAATTGTCCAATTATTTTGTTGTTTCAACCATTGAGCGATGATTTGTGGTGTTTTTGTCATGGCTGGTTCCACCGTATAACCATAAATTCCCACCGCCGCTTGTTGTTGAATAGCTTCAATTACTGCCTGTGGTGATTGAAAGTCCATATCTGCAATCCACATAGGAATCACATCTGGATTTTGGTAAACAGTTTGAGCACCATCCCATTTAATGCTATAAGTATTCTTCCGCTGCTTCACTTCATCAAAATTCATTACTTCAACTCCCTATTTGATTTTAGATAGCTTAATTCTACTACAAATCTTAATTAAAGCTGTAACAAGACCAATTCGTAGTGCGGATCAACTCAAGTTATTTTCAAACTAATTTTTCCTTTTAGAAGTACTGAGACATTAGCTCTATTTTTTAAAATTCGACTGCCAGTCCAACCTAATTTCATTGACCAGACTTTCAAAAGCCGCTTCATCCATGCTATGATTAATGTTGAATCAATTTTTAATAAAATTAAAAGGACGAACCGATGAATAGAACAAAAAACTTAACTTTAACTGCCTTAATGACCGCCATCTTAATTATTTTAGGATTATTTCCAGGCATCCCCCTAGGATTTATTCCAGTAACCATTGTTTTACAAAATTTAGGTGTCATGTTGGCTGGCGAATTACTGGGACCAAAATACGGTACCACCGCCGTCGGCTTATTTTTAATGTTAACTTTTTTAGGCTTACCTTTTTTATCCGGTGGACGTGGCGGAATTGTTAGTTTCATCGGCCCAACTGGTGGGTATTTAGTTGCCTGGCTATTCGTACCATTATTAGTTGGTTTACTCTTACAAAGTAAAAATTATCGTCAAAATTGGTGGCAGGAATTAATCATTGTGTGGCTCATTGGCGTCTTGTTTGTCAACTTGATTGGCGCTTGTTGGTTGGCTATTCAAAACCACATGCCGTTTATAACCGCCTTAATTTCGAGCACAGCGTTTTTACCGGGAGATACAATTAAAGCCTTAATTTCGGTTGTTTGTGCACGTAAATTGAGAAAGCTCATTCGCTAAAAGTATTAATTGATTTAACTAAAATCGCCCAAAACAACAGGAACCAAATTTAGATTTTTTAAATTGGCAACTTCCACAAATTACCTATTTCATTTTAACCAAGTTTAATCTATCATTAAAAATGATTAACGTTTTCAGTTATTTTTAATAGCAAAAGGAGCAAATGAATTGTCTTCTCAAGATAAAATTCTGGGTACTTTATATGGTCAAGCCATTGGTGATGCCATGGGCATGCCCACTGAATTATGGACCCAACAACAGATTCAACAACATTTTCCTAATAAAATCACAGACTTTGTTGACGGACCACCAGATAATGAAATCGCCCAATATTTTCAGCGTGGTCAATATACTGATGATACCAATCAAGCGTTTGTAATTTTAGATTCTTTGATTCAAACTAATTGGCACCCCCAAACGAATAACTTAGTAGAACATTTATTAGCTTGGGCTCAAGCTGTCAATGCCTGGGAAAATAACATTTTAGGACCCAGTAGTAAAGCCGCTTTAACTTTAGCTAAAAATCAGCAACCTACGGCTAAAGTTACTGCTCAAGCACTAACTAACGGGGCTGCCATGCGCATTGCACCGATTGGAGCTTTATTTAAACCTCAGCAAATTAATGAATTAGTCCAAATGGTCATTCAAATTACCCAGGTCACTCATTCCAGTGATGTCGCCTACAGTGGCGCGTGTTTAATAGCGGGTGCTGTTTGTGCAGCGGCTGCCAATTATTCTTGGGAACAAATTATTAATTTTGCTTTAAAAGCTAGTGATTTAGGATTTCAAAAAGGCGCACCTACTTGGGCAGCTAATGTTCCACAACGGGTCAATCTCGCTTTGACTTATGCTCAACAATTTGACCAGCAGCCTCCAAAATTTCAACAAGCCATTTATCAAATTATCGGTACGGGTACCATGATTTCTGAAAGTGTTCCTGCTGCGTTGGCAATTGCTTACTATTGTCAAGATGTTAAAAGCTGTGCGTTATTTTGTGCCAATCTTGGTGGTGATACCGACACCATCGGCGCCATGGCAACTGCTATTTGTGGTGCTGCACAAGGTTTTCAGCAATTACCTCCAGGCTGGATTTCTTTAATTAATCAGCAAAACCCACAGCATAACATCACAGAACTAGCTCAAAAAATGTTCGAGTTTGTAACTTCAAAGGAGTAAATTCAATGAATAGTCCAGAGACAATTGTTATTACCGAGCATCAAAGAACTTTAAAACCAAGTTCCTTATTTTATAATTGGTTTGCCGCTAATATTGGTATTATGGGCTTTGTTTATGGTGCAATTATCGTTAGTTACCACTTATCAATGATTCAAGCTCTTTTAGCTGCTTTAATTGGTGCCCTATCTTTTATTTTTCCCGGAATGATTGCGGTGATTGGTCAAAAAAATGGGATTACCACCTTTAAGTTAAGCCGTGCCCCCTTTGGGATTGCAGGCAACAAAATTCCAAATCTAATCGCTTGGATTAACATGGTCGGGTGGTTAGCTGTTAATATCATTACCGGGACTTTACTTTTTGTTTCCATGCTTCAAACATTACATTTACCTAAAAATTTCCTGACTACATTACTTTGTTTATTAATTTTTACAAGTTTGATTGTTCTATCGGGTTTTCTCAAAGAAGCCTGGCTCGCCAAAATTCAAACTTGGCTAAGCTGGATTTTTGGCATTTTAACCTTTGTTATTCTATTTTTCTTTCTTGCCAAAACTAATTGGACCACTGCTTGGTCTATGAAGCATGGCTCTTTTATTACTGGCTGGTTACCAGCCGTTAGCATTATTGCGGCTGGATCTGGAATTTCTTGGTCCATGGCAGCCGCTGATTGGGGTGCTTATGTTTCACAAGAAACTTCGACCGGAAAAACTTTTTGGGCCACCACTTTTGGTGGTGCCGTTCCCCTTTTTGTTTTGATGATTGGTGGCATTTTCTTAAGTACTAGTGCTCCCACTTTAGCTAACAGTAGTGATCCTTATCAAGTGATGTATAGTGTGTTGCCAACTTGGATGGGCGTTTTGTATTTTTTGGTTGCAGCTGGTGGGTTAGTTCCTCAGTGTATGGTATCTTTTCGTTCCGCTAGAATTAATTTACAAACCTTTGGACTTAATTTATCACAAAAGAGTTCTTTAATTGTTCATAGTTTGCTCGTTTTTGGTATTGCCGTTTATGTACTATTCTTATCTAAATCATTCTTAAGTAACTTTGAACTATTTCTCAACTTTTTAGGAATTTGTTTAGTAACTTGGTTAGCTGTCTTTTTATGTGATTATTTATTTTATCGTCGAACAGGTTACGATTTAAAATTAATTCAGCTGACTACTGCCCCAAAGTATCAATGGTTCAATATTATCACTTGGGTTGTCGCCACTATTAGTGGTTTACTTTTTACCAACAACGCCGTCTGGCAAGGTCCGTTTGCTTACGGAATTTTTAAAGATAATAGTTTAGGTGTTTTTGTCGCTGGTTTAGTAGCTTTAATCTTAATTGCTGGTCGGCAAATTATTCAACAAGGGGCACATCATGACCGCTAAAATTTTAGTTATTGGCGCTGCATTAGTTGATGTTGTAACTCAAGTACAACAATTACCTACCGCTGGTGAAGACGTCGCTGCTAGTCAACCAACAATTACAGTCGGTGGTTGTGCGCTCAACGTTTATAGTGCTTTACAACAGCAACAAGTGCCTGCCGATTTATTAGTTCCCGTTGGTCAGGGTCACTTTGCGCAAATTATCCGTCAACAATTTCAAAAATGGCAGCTTAAATCCTTAGAAGCTTCTGCCGAGCAGGACAATGGTTGGGACTTATGTTTAATTGATGATCAAGGCGAGCGGAGCTTTTTAACTTTTGCCGGTCTCGAACAAGCTTGGCAACCGGCTTGGTTTACTAATTGTCAATGGACTGATTATCAATATATTTATTTGAGTGGCTATGAATTAGAAGATTCTGATTGCGCTGAATTAATTATCCAACAAATCAAGCACAATGCTCCCCAAGCAACCATTTTATTTGATACTTCACCACGTATTGGTGCTATCAAAAAGCAAATTTTGCAAGAACTCTGGCAATTACCAGTCATTGTTCATGCTAATCAAGCAGAGCTAGCAATATTAGCGCCCAACCAAGCTAAATTAGCAGATCAGTTAAAGTTTGTTAGTCAATTAACTCATCAACCGGTCATTGTTACTCAAGGTGCTAAGGGCAGCTGTCTTTATCAAGACCAACAAACTATTACTTTTCCAGGTGCCAAATTATCAAAAATTACTAATACTAACGGCGCCGGTGATGCTCATTGTGGCGGCTTATTAGCGGCTTTAAGTCAAGGAAATTCGTGGTTTAAAGCAATGAAGCAAGCCAACAAAATGGCTGCGGCTATTGTACAAAAGTTTAATAGCAATTTTTATTAACAAGCTGCGAACAAAAGCGGTTAGCAACTGAGTATAACCTAGAATAATTATTTAAGTTGGTTTTGTAACTTGAATGATTATTCGTAGTTAGACGCAAGTTGTTGCTTTTGTGAGCGTAATTTTCAAGCTGCGAACAAAAGCGATTAGAAATTGAAGATTAATTTGGATCCCAATTTAAATTAGTAATTTATCTAAGAAGGTTAGCAGAGTTCAATGCCATTTCCAACAAATAGCAAGCAACTAGTCAAAACAGTTGATCTATTATAAAATCAATAAGAAAAACTACATTATTATTGAGGATTAATTTTATGTTAGATAAAAAAACCAAGCGACTTTTAGTCGGGATCATTATCTTAGCTATTATTGCACGTTTATCATCATCAACTTCGCCGGCCATTGCTGCTATTGGTCAGGCTTTCCCTCACGCTAACAGTACTGCGGTCGAATCAATTGCCACGATTGGCGATGCTGCCGCTGTTATTTCTGCACTAATTTTTGGCAAGTTATTGGATCGCTGGACTTTTAAGCAAATTGCACTGATTAGCGTCAGCATTTTAACCTTGGGTGGTTTATTGCCTTTGGTTTTCCATCGCTCAGTCAATCAACTATTACTGTGGGGCTTTTTAGCAGGATTAGGTACTGGGGGAATTACCACCATTTTACCTAGTTTACAGGCCTTTACTTTTCGTGGAGAGCAATTAGCAACAATGCTCGGTAGTGTGGTTGCTTTAGAAAATGGTTCTTCCATGATTATGGTCTTTTGCAGTGGTTTATTAGCAGCTCGTAATTGGCTACACACCTATTATCTATTCTTTCTAGCAGCAATAGCTTTAATTATTATTAGTTTTACTGTCCCTAATCGCCGTCCCGATCAACAGGCTGATTCTGACGCTAATGAACAGGTACAAAAAACCAAGATTGGCTCGATCATTTATTTTTTAATCATCGCCAGCGTGATGGTCGCCTTAGAAGCAGTTTTATATAATAAAAATGCTGTTTATGTTCAACAGTATCATCTAGGTTCACCCGCTTTAACTGGCCGCATTATGATGCTTGATGGATTAGCAGCGATTGTCATGGGACTTATTATTCGCTGGGTTCGTAAATTATTCCGACAATACTTACTAGCCGTTAACTTTCTTTTAGTCGCTATCGGCGGGTTTTTCTTGTTAAATCTGCACACTACTTGGAGTATCGCTTTAGCAACCTTTATTATTGGTAGTGCCAGCGCGACTACTTTAATGACCGTTCCCTATCTTTTATCAGGGCTGGCAACAGCCAAACATTATCCACTAGTAATGGGCTTTTTCGCTGCCATTACCAGTTTAGGCTTTTCCGGTTCTGCTTTATTTTTCAACAATTTAGTACCTAAAATCAATTCCCACTTATTGACGGGAACTTATCAATTACAAATCATCATTGCAGTCATGATGTGCGGTATCATTTTTATTGGAACAATAATTCAACAAAAGCACAGAAAATAATTTTACAATTACGAATTTTCGTGTAATGATTAGAGTAGTGTTTCATAGAGGAGGATGACGAATATGGCACAGGAGTATAGTGAAAAATCAGTTGCTGCATTTTTAACATTTTACGTACATCATTTTCAAGATGATGATTTAGAGGTTATTTCTCAATTTGATGTTGATCATCATGTTACCGAATTAAATGCCTTTATTGCTCATGACCGGAGCTTTAGAATGAAAGATATTGTTCCTGTTTTATTACAAAAACATTCTGCTATTATTAATTTATTGTTAGAAGATTTGTTAAGTAACGCTGATTTAGACATGGAACAAATGGATACACCCCAAATTTGGGAAAATTGGTATCGTGAAGAAAAAGCCAAGATTAAAGAACCTGAACGTTAATTAACAGCCTAATTTTGACAATAAAAAACTTCGTAAGACTTAGCTTCAACCTAAGTGTTACGAAGTTTTTTTAATAGCCTAAATTAATTGGGCCACTTGAGCCCCCGCCTGTACCTCTTGTTGCGAATTAATTTGGAGTTGTTCTTCTTTTAAGTTAGTAAAAACCACAATTACACTCGGATTTTTACCATACTTTTTAACTAACTCTAAGTCCATTTGTACTAATGGCGTTCCTGCTGTAACTTTTTGGCCAGCTTGAACCTTAATCGTAAATGGCTCTCCATTTAATTCAACAGTATCAATGCCTAAATGCAACAAAACTTCATGATCATTTTCATCTTTCAAAGAAATTGCATGCTTAGTCGGAAAAATCGAAAAAATTGTTCCGTTAATTGGCGAGACCACAGCACCATTTTGTGGCACTACGGCGTAGCCTTGACCCATCATTCCACTAGAGAAAACACCATCATCTAATTTAGCTAACGCAATCAGTTGACCGGTTACTGGTGCGACAATTTGTGCTTGACGTTGCTTCTTCTTTTTAAACCCAAACATTACTTAAACCTCATTTCAATAAATTGATTAATTCTGGTTAAAGCCGCCTTAATTTGTATGCGGGGCATCGCTAAATTAATCCGCGCAAAATCTTCACCATCGCCGACAAAATCGGTACCAGGTTCCAATATAACTCCTTGTTGTGTAGCTAATTCTTGCGTAAATTGCTTGCCACTAACCCCTAGGTCACTCACCTTGACCCACAATAAATAAGAAGATTCCATGGGCACTAATTGCAATCTTGAATCAGTTAACATTTGCACAGCTAATTCATAATTTTTCGAAACATAGTCAACCATTGCTCGGCGCCAATCATTCCCCGTTTGATAACCAGCAACAATCGCCGTAATGCCAAAAATATTCGGTGATGTGATCGAATTTTTTTGATAATTATCACGTAATCTTTGCCGTAATTCAGGATTAGGAATAATTGAATATGAAGTTTTTAAGCCCCCAAGATTAAAAACTTTATTAGGTGAAGTCAAGAAAATTAAATTTTGTAAATACTGATTGGACAAACTTAAAGCTGAAGTATGCTGTCCATTATTTAAAATATGTTCACTATGAACTTCATCACTGACCATAATTACTTTATTATCTAAACATAATTTGGCAATACGCTGAATTTCTTGTGCCGTCCAAATACGACCAGATGGATTATGGGGATTACAAAAGAATAAGAGACGTGGTTGTTCTATTTGTAAACGTTGCTGTAAATCAGCCCAATTAATTTCATAACGATTATTTTTTAAAATTAAGGGACACGTACCAACGGGTACACCATTTTCGCGAGCGCAACGCCCAAACGGACCATAAGTTGGTGTTAGCGTCATGACTCCATGTTGAGCGTCACAAAATTGCTGCACCAAATTGTACATTGTGGCCACACTGCCATAACCTAGCGTAATCCAATCAGGATCCACTCGCACTTGATGTTGTTGTTTTTGCCATTGAACCACTGTTTGATAGAATTCTGGATAAGTGTACGTATAACCAAAAGTTCCCCGTTGACTAGCTTTCATAAATGCATCTAAAATTCCTTGGGGCGAACGAAAATCCATATCTGCAATCCACATGGGAATAAAATCTTTCGGAATTGTTCCAAATTCTTGTTCAATGATTGAACGATCCCACTTGCGACATTTTTCATCATGACGATCAATAATTTCATCAAAATTATATTCCATCTGTTTGTGTAGTTTCTCCTTCAATTGTAGTATTAGGACTCAATAGCTGATCAAATTTTTTACGAACCGTAGCGATTTGCGTGCCAATAACTACTTGAACATTTTGTTTATCTAAAACCATCACGCCTAAAGCACCTGCTGCTTTTAACTGATCTTCGTTAACTAAAGCAGTGTCTTGGACAATTAACCGCAAACGCGTTACACAATTATCAACATTAACAATGTTCGTTGCCCCACCAACACCAGCTAAAATTTCAGGCACATTAAATTGCTCATCACTATTATTATCGTCTGTTGCACTAGCATGTTTATCACGACCAGGCGTCTTTAAATTATATCTTTGAATGGCCCACGAAAAAACAAAGTAATAAACCGCAAACCAAACTACCCCAACAATCGGTACAATCCAATAGCGCGTATTCGGCCCTTGCAAGACCCCAAAGATCAACCAATCCAATATGCCACCATCAGTATTACCAATACCGACATTTAATAAGGCCATTACCATATAGCCTAGACCTGACATGATACTATGGAATAAATACAATGCTGGTGAAATGAATAAAAAGAGAAATTCAATTGGCTCAGTAATCCCGGTCACAAATGAAGCAATTACTCCCGAAATCAATAAGCCTTTAATTTTTTTACGATTTTCAGGAAAGGATGTTTTATAAATTGCCAGAGCCACTGCCGGTAAACCAAACATCATGGTTGGCATATAGCCTTGTGATAGAAAAGCAGTCGCATGATGACTAATTGGTAAACCATGTTGCAACTCTTGATAAAAAATATTCAAAGCTCCCACCACATGATGACCAGCAACAATCGCTGTGCCACCAGCTTCTGTAAAGCGAATCATTGCTAATAAAATGTGATGTAATCCTAAAGGAATTAACAGACGTAAACAAGTTCCATAGATAAACGGACCAAAGACGCCAGCTTTTTGAATTACCCAACCGAGACTATTAATTGCAGTTGAAAAAATCGGCCAGATCATCGGAATAACTAAGCCCACTAAGGCCATCACTAACGCTGTCATGATTGGCACAAAACGCGTTCCACTAAAGAAAGCAAACGAATCCGGTAATTGAGTTTGATAAAAATGAATATGAATTACATATACTATCAGACCAACAATAATCCCACCTAAGACTCCCATTTCAATAGTTTGAATGCCGAAGGTATTAGATTGACCTGCAGCTTGCATCTTGCTAGTTGCTACTAGTTGATGCGTTACCTGCAAATAAAAGTTAATTGCCATATTCATCACAAAATAACCGACAAAACCTGAAAAGGCGGCAATTCCTTTTTCTTCACGTGCTAAGCCCAAAGGGATCGCCATCGCAAACATAATTGGCAAATAAGTAAAAGCAAAGCCCCCAATGGTCGACATAAATTGGAAAATCAAATGAATTGGTGTAATTTTCAAAAATGGTAATAACTTCAACATGCTGGGACTAGAAAACGCACTTCCTATTCCTAGTAATAAACCCATGAATGCCAATAAAGAGACTGGCAGCATGAAAGTTTTACCTAAACCTTGGAAAAATTCCCAAGCAGTAACTTTTTCTTTCTGATGCGTTTGACTTGACATGGTGTTACTCCTTTTCTTTTTCTGAAGACGATTACAGGATAAAACAAAAATAAGCACAAGCCTAGTCTCTTGCGCCAAGATGTTGGGATTTACATTTTTTGTAAATGTTTACATGTTAAATTTTTCTTCAAAGTTTACCCAAATTTACAATACTAGCTTGAATAATCCCCATTTCCAGAAGTAACCGTTGACTGCTCAAACAAAGCCTCAGTCCGCAAAGCAAGAATCAATTAATCTAGGAGCCTCAAAACTTTTTGAAAACGGGCAAGAAAACACGTTTTTTAAGGACGTGATGAATTGCTCCATGTTTAAATTTTAGCTGTTTCGTAAATATCTATGACTTATAATTAATTTATTAAATCAAGGGTGGTGCAAGATTAAGTCGGCGACCATTAAACTTAATCCAACAAGAAACCCGGTACTTTAGTGCCGACGTAGTTCACGTCACAACTTATATTGATAAATATATTCATCAATAATTAACTCGACTAACCGTAATAAGGGAATCCGTGTGGATAAATCCAAATCCTGGTAATAGATATTCGGGATGGGAAGCTCAAAAGCCTGCGTAACTCTATTAGCTAGCGAACTATTAGTATTACCAATAATACCCACCGTATTAACCTGACGCTGCTGTAAAATCGTCGCACAACGGCCGATAATAGCCGTTTCACCAGAACAAGAAATTAAAAAAACTAAATCATCGGGATCAATGGTTGAGACCACCCGATCAATTTCATCCCATTCGGAACGACTAGAAGAATTCTTGCCCGCAAACATCAAGCGCCGAGCACCATCCACGGCCACGGTATATGAAGGCCCCAAACCTAAAAATTCAATATGATGGGCTTGATTAATTAACTGGGTGACTTGTTGTAATTGTTTCAAATCTAAATCTTCACGTTCCATTAAGGAAATCGAATGAGCATGCTGTAAAAAATTTTGTTTTGTAATTTGCTCGGCTTGTTCCCCTTCCAAAGCTTTTCGTAAATAAAATTTGAATTCTGTTAAATTCTGATAACCTAATTTTTTAATTGTTCGACTGACAGTTGCTGTTGATACATATGTACTTCTAGCAATCTGAACAATATCTTGTTTCAAGAAGATCTGTGCCGCTTGTTTCAAATAATCAAAAACTTGTTGTTCTGCTGTGCTTAAACTTTCGCGTTGTCGTTCAATATTTTTAAAAAATAACGCCATGATTTTCCCCCTGCAAAACTTAATTCAAATCTTTATCTATATTATATGAAATAATTGACTAAATAAATATTAAAAAGTTTTTCTCAAAAGAAAATCACCCACAACTAATTAACCCGACTAATTGACAAATTAATTTATCTAACAAAAAAAGACTGGGACAATAAGATCAACATTCATATAATGTAAAAGAATATGAACATTAATTCATTATTGCATTCCAAAAGTCAATCACTTGGCCTAACGGAATTAAATCTTCAAAGTCCAAGTTAGACTTCAAAATTTAATCTTGTCAGTGCACAACTGCTCGACGACTTTTGTCCCAGCCTTACCGAATCAAAAATGTTTAATTTTGTTACAATCTAGCATATGAATCTGAATTCAAAGTTACTGAATAATAAACCACTTTTAGCTAATTACTTAGTAATTTTATGGACTCGGATTTTATTTACTAAGAGTTTAATTATCAAATTTCAACAACATTAAGCAGCATTATTTTTAACACTTTCTTTTGGTTGAAATTCCCCCGTTTGATAATTTAACTGTAATCCAGCTTGCGTATTAAAGACCCAGGCATTCAACTTTAAGCCTTGAACATTAGCAAGTGACTGGACTTGCACATGAATCCCCCTTGGTACTAATTCTGTTCCCGAATATAATGGTGTCGCCTGATAATATAAAACATCATCCGGATGTGACTTAAGATAAGCACGCGCATTTGTTTCAGAATAAGCCATTCCCCCAGGCGTCTTCTGACTATTTGTCCCCACATTTTGTGCGCGTGTTCCCCAAATAATGTTATCACTAGCCATTGATCCGCCTAATGACCAAGCCAGTAAATGGCTTTTATTGTAAACATAACCGCGATAATCGGTTAATTGTACAATTTTATTATTACTGCGGCGACCACTCCATTTTTGAGTTGTCGAATTAAAATGACCATCTATATATTGTCCGGAAACTTTGGTACTTGAAGGAAAAGCCGGACGCTTCATCACTGCTGCAGAATGTTTGACCACATCTTTTTGACGAACAAAACTACTAACTGCTTGCGTTCTCCCAAAATGATCAAAGCCCTGATAATCAATCACTTGTTGATCCTCAGAACTTGCCTCGTATTCATACAAATTAGTTGTTTGAGCTTTAATCGCACTTTGAACCTTTGCATTAAATAGGGGCTGGTTATTATTGATTACTGCATAGTTTTGTGGATACTTTGCAGCACTATATTGCATTTGCAATAATTGACTAGTTGTTTGATGAGCTGCTGCTTGAACATTACCTGTTTGAAGCGTACCAATTAAAGCAGACACCACCAAAACAACTAGCATGATTAATTTGACTGGTTGTAGAACTTTATTTAATTTAAACATTTTTGAATCTCCCCCCTAATTGGCACAAATAATATATATACACCGAAAAATAAAATCGCGCAAGTTTCCGTAATACCATTAAAAAAGCGACATTAATCACTTTTAACATAAAAATGTGTAACATTTTTAACGGTTAAATAAATAGATTGAGATAATTTATTTAGTTTTAAGAAAAACTCATCCCCAAACGAGTGGTTTTTATCTGATAATTTTTTATAATTTTTTTTAAATAAACAAGAATTTAAAAGGTTTTAGGCACTTTCACTAATGGTTCAACCTTTTTTGAACAGTATTTTTTAAATCGGCAAAAATAACTTTGAAAATTTTAAAAAAATATTAAGCCTTTTCATTTTTTTGCTAAAAATCTATAATGAATTACAAAGGAAGGCGATTATCATGAATCAATCAATGATTGATTTTTTATTAGCAAGAAAATCTATTAGAAAGTACGACCCAACCAAAACTATCTCTAATGCAACAATTAACAAGATGTTAGAACTGGCTGCCACTGCTCCCTCCAGTAATAACGCGCAACCTTGGAAAGTAATAGTCATTAAAGATAAGACTAAATTAAAAAAACTACGTCAACTATCTTCTGATCAAGAACAAATTGAAACCGCTTCAGCTCTATTTTTTATTTTAGGAGATTTAGCCGCTTATCAAATCAGCAAACTAACCAATTTTGCCGTTCAAAATAAAATTTTAGATACCGCTAATCCAGCGGCTACTGCTGCATATCAACAAGGATTGGAAAAATTTTATCAGACTCATCCTGAAGACAAAACTGCTCAAGGTGTCAATCTTGATGCCGGTTTATTTGCCATGAACTTAATGCACGTTGTTCGTTGTTTTGGTTACGAGTCGGTGGCCATGCGTGGGGTCGATTTTGCAAAAGTCATGGATTACTTAAACATTGATTCCCATTTAATTCCGATTATGTTTTTATCCGTCGGTGTCGCTGTCGAAAATGGTAATGATAAAAAACGCTATCCGGTCTCCGATTTTGCCCAGATTATTGAATAAGTTTCACAGCTACTTGTGCAGGTAAATCAAATCATAATACGTATATGTATATAAAATGAGGTTGAGACAAAAAGTCAACAGTTGTTCATTAGCTGTTTTAGAACTTTTGTCCCAACCTTATTTTTCTAGTTAATAAAATTCAATTATTAAGTCTTTTGAAAGGCAAATCTCTGAACTAAAATCGTGATCAAAAAAGAAAAAAATAAAATAGCAACCACTAATAAATAAGGGATGTTCGGATTTAAATCCATCAAAACACCCGAAATAATTGGTCCACAAACATTGCCAACACTAGTTAACGACATATTGAGACCATTAATCAAACCTTGATTAGCATGGCTCATCTTCGTTAAAAGCGTCGTAATTGATGGTCGTAACAAATCAAACGCAGTAAAGACTATCAAAGTGGCAAGAATAACTATCCAATAATTCTTGGTTTGCGTAATCCAAAAAGTGGCTGCGGCTCCACCAAAAAAACAAATCGCAATCAAACGAATTTCACCAATCACCCGTGTTAACCAATCAAATAAAACCACTTGGAAAAAAAGTGAAATAATGCCATTGAGCGTTAAAACTAAAGCAATGGTACCCATACCAAAATGAAAAACTTGATTAACATAAATACTATAGATGCTTTCAAAGCCTTGTAAGCCAAATGAAGAAACAAAAATCATAACAAATAAAACTATTAACAACGGTGTAATAAACTTCCGCAAGTTAATTTTTTCCGTTTGGGTAGAATGATTAGTTAACTGAACATTAGGTAAGAAAAACAACGTAAAAATAGTACTAATTAACCCCAAGAAACCAGCCGCCCAAAAAGGAACTTTATACGTAATATGAGCTAAGATTCCGCCCATTCCGGGGCCTAAAATTAAACCACCACTAAAAGCAGCGGAAATCCAGCCAATCACTTTAGCCCGCTGTTGATCATTAGTTAAATCAGCCGCCATAGCCATCGAAGTTGGCACAAACATCGCAGCTGATAAACCGCCAATAACTCGAGAAATATTAAATAGCCAAAAATAATTTGAAAATGCAAAAATGAATTCCGAAATCATATACATTAACAAACCAGCTAAGAGCACTTGCTTACGGCCAATACGATCAGAAATCCGACCAATAATTGGTGACGCTACAAACTGAGCAAGTGCGTACAAGGAAGTCATAATTCCCACATCAGTAGTTGTTAAATCATATGCTTTTTTAATATAGGGTTGCACTGGAATAACTAAACTAATTCCCAAATAAATCAAAAAATTACCAAAAACTAAAATATAAATTGCCCTTTTAGCAGACTTATTCACTAATTAATAACTCCTAACTTTTTAATCCAACATTATTAATATAACGTGTGGTGCTATTTATATTTATTTAGTCTTAGTTGTAATTAATTTTCTCGTTCACTAAATACTTTTTTCACTACAGATAAAGCATTCAACACTTTAGGAAAACCTACATACGGAATACATTGAATAAATGTTTCCACAATTTCCTCAGTTGTCAAACCAACGTTTAATGCGCCATTAATGTGTACGGTAAGCTGTGGTTCAGTATCTCCTTGAGAAAGTAAACTGGTAATAGTAATCATTTCTCGTTGTTTTAAAGTTAACCCTTTTCGATCATAAATGTCACCAAACGCAAACTCGATAATATACTTGCCAACATCTTCGCCAAAACCAGCCAATGAGTCAATAACTGCTTGTCCACCAAGGCCATCAATAGCCTCTAAATTCTTTGAACCCTTTTCAAACCGTTTGGTATTTTCCATAAGATACTCCTTTTCTTGTATACGTAAACCAGATGTGATTTCGTATAAATTCATACAACGTGTTTATTCTAATTGCTGGAGTCTACTCAAGGTCAATAGAGTATGTTAAAATTTTTTTTAACATGTTATTTCTACTTTTACAAGGAGATTAAAAAATGTGTAATTCAATTTATTCAATTGGTCAATTTTCAAAGATTACAGGCTTAAGCATTGATACATTGAGATACTATGAAAAAGAAAAGTTAATATTCCCTAAACGTAATTCTGTCAATCAAAGGTGCTATACAGAAAAAGATTTAGAATGGATCAACTTTATAATTAGATTAAAAAAAACTGGTATGGATATTAAACACATGCGTGAATATGCTAGACTACGCTATGCAGGTGATACTACTATTCCGAAAAGATTACAATTATTGTTTGATCAATTAGATGCTTTGCATGTGCAAGAGACACAATTAGAAGATAACATTAAATTTATAGAAAATAAGATAAAGACATACTTACAGATGACTAATATGTTATAAAAAAATTTTCCACTACTCTAACAACAAACAATCAGTAAAATTATTTTTTTATTTTAAAAGTCGTTATAACTTAATAGTCGGATAAATTTGAACTAGCTAATGGTGCTTATTGATTTTGTTTAACTATAAATACAGAAGTTCAATCATTCCAGAAAAAGTTTCTGTTTTCAGAGACAATTTTAATAAAATATTGTATTTTGCGTGAACAAGTAATCAAAGAAAAAACTATGCTCTTAGACAACTAAGTTGTAACACAAGGAAGCAATGTTCTCTTTTGTATTCCAAAATAAATTAGTCTACAAAAAAAAGTGTCAATGAAATTCATCATCAGCACTTAATATTATAGAGACCTTATTTTTACCTTATATAACAAAATCCTGGATATGTTTTCTACCGAAGAAAAATATCTAGGATTTTTTAATAAAGATTGGAGCTTTTATCCCAACCTCTTTATAAAACTATATTTTACAAAAATTGCCGAATGATTTCGCGCAATGGCGGCATCTTTGGAATTTGGAATTTATCTTTAAAATATTCAAAACCAAACTTCAAATAACCTTCTGCTTCATCTTTGATAATCTTACCTGGTAATGGAGCTTCATCATAAACTGCCGCATTAATTAAAACTGGCTTTGTCGGATTTTTGTATTGTTCCATTGCTTGTGCAAATTCTTCATCATTAGTAACATTGATGCCAATACCGCCACAAGCTTCAGCAAATTTAGCAAAGTCAATATCTGCTAAATCAATGCCATAATTTTGTTGACCTGCGGATTGTTGTTCATATTCAATAAAAGCTAACATATGATTATTTAAAACAACAACGACCATTGGTAAATCATATTTAACAGCCGTCACAAAATCTTGCATGACCATTGCAAAAGCACCATCACCACAAATTGCATAAGTTGGGCGTTGAGGCATCGCAATTTTGGAAGCAATAGAACCTGGCAACGCACAACCCATGGTGCCTAACCAAGCAGAAATCGTATATTTTTGCGTTGATTTAACATCAACAAACCGTGCACCAAAAGAAGTTGAGGTTCCAACATCAACTGACCATACAGTATTAGCCGGAGCAACTTCACTCATTTTAGCAAACATCTTAGAAGGTAAAACTCCAGTATGTTTTTTAGATTTCACATCTTGCATCCATGAACGCCAAGTTTGCATATTCTTTTGACAAGCTTTCAAAAATGGCCGTTGTGCAATAACTTCACCACGTGTATTTAACAAATTCAAAGCATCTTTGGTGTCAGCCACGATCGCCAAGTCAATATTATGACGGTGACCAATTTTACTTGGATCATTATCAATTTGAATAGTTGGAATTTTTTGGTTGATATAAGGTGCATATGGATAATCAGTACCAATTAACATCAACAAATCTGCATTGAACATTGCCTCATAAGCTGGCTTCGTTCCTAACTTACCAATTTGACCTAACGCATTTGGATGGTCATCATCAATTGTTCCCTTAGCTGGCATGGTTTGGATAAACGGAATCGAATAACGTTCCACAAATTCTTTAGCTTGTTCTTGAGCATCTTTAGCACCAACGCCAATTAAAGCAACCGGATTTTTAGCCTTTTTGATCATCGCTAAAGCTTGATCAATTTCTTTAACGTCAGCTCGTGGTGCTTCCAAATGAAATTGATTAGCAGTTGGTTTAAAAGTATCCGCAATTTTATGATCAGGAACATCATCAGGAATTGTTAGGACGGCGACACCTTTATGGGTATAAGCAGCCCGAATAGCTTCATCCATCACAGCAGGCAAAGTTTCTGGATTAGTAACTAAGCGATTATAAACGGCCACATCTTCAAATAATTGTGGCGTATTGACTTCTTGGAAAAAGCCTGTATTTAATAAATGAGATTGAATTTGACCCAAAATAGCTACAACAGGAGCATGATCCATTTTGGCATCATACAAACCATTTAACATATGAATTGCACCTGGGCCACCAATTGACAAACAAACACTAACTTGACCAGTTAATTTAGCATGAGATGAAGCAGCTAAAGCAGCTACTTCTTCATGACGGACTTGTGTAAACTTAATTTGATCGCGCTTGCGATACAAGGCTTCAATTGTTGTATCAACTGAATCACCTGGTAAACCATAAACATTATCAATGCCCCAAGCTTGCATTACTTGGACCATTTTATCGGCAGCATTAATTTTCATAGTATCTCTCCATCTCCGATTTAAAACTTGCTACATCTTGAAATTACAATAGTCTACTCTACCACGAATTAATCACAAACGAAAGTTAAATAACTTATCCCGATAAATTAGGCATAAAATTAATTTTTCACATGAATTTGTGAAAACTGCTACAATCCTAATTTTAGTTTAGCAATTTTTATGCCTCGAATCGAATAATTTGCTTAATTAACAATAAAGCAGTAGCTTATCGTAAGTTAAATTTTTGAGGGATTTTACGCAAAAATTGAGCGCAAATTGAACGATTATAATTTTAAATCTTAACTACTTTTAATTTTTAAATTTCAGCTCAATGATCCCCAATCTTGGTCAAAGCTTATGGATATGCTAAGATATTTATGATTTAGTAGATTTTTTTACAGCTGTTAATGTAACGATACTAAAACTGGTTGGTTGTTGTTTCGTTGTTTGATAAGTGCGTGCTTGCCAAACTTGTAACGTTCGACCAATTTTAATAGGTGTTGCTTCAACATAAAGTTGACCGTGATTAACTGCGCGCAAATGATTAGTTTGAATTTGGGTACCAACTGCAACTTGGTAAGCTGATAAGTTCAGATTAGCACCTAAACTGGCAGCTGTTTCCGCTAAAACGCTGTTAATTCCACCATGTAATTGACCGTATGGTTGCAGAACATGGTCAGTAATTGTTAAATTTAAGAGTACACAATTCTTAGTTTGTTTCAGGGTTTTAATCCCCAATAATTCTATCAAATCCATGATTATCAACTCCAGAAAGGAAAATTTTTTATGACTAACTGGCAAACAATTAAAACTTATTCGGAAATTTTATTTGAACGGCAAGATAAAATTGCTAAAATCACAATCAATCGGCCACAAGTCCGTAATGCTTTTACTCCTGATACTATTCAAGAAATGATCGAAGCCTTTACTTATTGTCGTGATGACGCTAGCATCGGTGCCATTATTTTAACAGGTCAAGGTGACTTAGCCTTTTGTTCTGGTGGTGATCAAAAAGTTCGCGGTAATGGCGGCTATGTTGGCAAAGACAAAGTTGCTCGTTTAAACGTACTAGATTTACAACATTTAATTCGCATCATTCCTAAGCCCGTAATTGCCATGGTTAAAGGCTGGTCTGTTGGCGGTGGTAATATTTTACAATTAGTTTGTGATTTAACCATTGCTGCTGATAATGCTCAATTCATGCAAACCGGCCCGAAAGTCGGTAGCTTTGACGCTGGTTACGGCTCAGCTTATTTAGCTCGAGTGATTGGTCATAAACGTGCTAAAGAAGTTTGGTTCTTATGCAAACCTTATAGTGCCCAGGAAGCTTACGAAATGGGTTGGATTAATAAAGTAGTTCCATTAAAAGATGTCGAAACTGAGACTTTAGCTTGGTGTCACGAAATTCTTAAGAAATCACCAACAGCTATTCGCTTTATTAAAGCCGCTATGAACGCTGATACAGACGGTTTAGCAGGTTTACAACAAATTGCAGGTGATTCCACTATGCTGTTTTATGAAACTGACGAAGGTAAAGAAGGACGTGACGCTTTCTTAGAAAAACGCGAACCCGATTTTGATAAATTTCCAAAGTTCCCTTAAATTTACAAGCTGTGAACAAGACCGCTTAGAAGCAAGAAGCTAACCTAGACTGAGGGCTTAAGTTGGTTTTAACTTAAGTTCTTAGACGTAGTTAGATGATTGCTTCTGGTCTTGTGAACGCAATTTTCAAGCTGCGACAAGAAACGCTTAAAAGTTGAGCACTAACCTAAACTGATGATTAAGCCTGCACTTGGCTTAGTTGTCAGTTGTAGTTAGGCGCAAACTTTTGTTTCTTGGAGCGCAATTAAATCAAGCTGTGAACAAAAGCAAATAACAACCGAGTATAACCTAGATTAACCTTTTAAGTTGGTCTTTAACTTGAAAGGTTAATCGTAGTTAGACGCAAGTTGTTGCTTTTGTGACCATACAGATATTGTAACTTTCCAATCTAAGTAAAGAATTAGAGAGGGGATGAATAAAAGCAAATATTTGAATTTTGAATCTAGTAACAATCTGTAATTTAACGTGATTAGTTTCAACTTCTCAATAATTTGTGAATATTTCAACCTCTTTTTTAACTTTACTTTTTTTCAATCAAAAGGAGTTTTCATGCAAAATTGGTTAACCAAGCGGGTGCAATTATCGCCCCAACAAACTGCCTTATACTATCAAGATCAACGTTATTCTTTTCAACAAGTTCAGTCTTTAGTTCAAATACGGGCTCAAAAATTAGCCACTTTACAAATCCTGCCCCAAGAACACGTTGGTTTATTTGGGCATAATACGCTAGATACCTATCTAAACATTCTAGCATTACAGCAATTAAATGCGACTATTGTTTTTTGTAATATTCGTTTATCAAGTTCTGAATTGACCCACCAATTACTTGATGCTCAAGTTCGTTTTTGTTTGTGTGATCAAACATCTTTGTCCTTGACACAAGATTCAATTCAAATCATTACGCCAAAAACTTTAGAACAGTTAACCTCCACGACTTACCCACATCTCGAAATTCATCCGCAAGACGTTGCTAGTCTTATGTATACTTCCGGAACTACTGGTCAACCCAAGGGTGTTTTACAAACCTATGAAAATCACTGGGCTTCCGCAATGAATACGCTCCTCAAT
This sequence comes from Bombilactobacillus sp. ESL1202, assembly GCF_058107125.1. NCBI lineage: Bacteria > Bacillati > Bacillota > Bacilli > Lactobacillales > Lactobacillaceae > Bombilactobacillus > Bombilactobacillus sp. ESL1202. The sequence continues at coordinate 833,025 of NZ_CM176590.1, forward strand.
TTTCAGGTCACGGCCAAAGATTGTTGGCTGTGCGTAGTCCCTTTATTTCACATTTCAGGTTTTTCAATTCTTTTACGTTCATTAATCTATGGCATTCCGCTTTATTTAACAGCAAAATTTAATGCCTTAGAATGTGATCAGCTACTACAACAACAGCCGATTACCATTATGTCAGTAGTACCTACTATGTTACAAGAATTATTACACGTCAAAACTAAAGCCTACAATAACGACTTTCGGTTAATGTTTTTAGGTGGAGCACCAATTGATCAAACCACCTTAACTACTTGTCAACAACAAAATATTCCTGTCGTCCAATCTTATGGCATGACAGAAACTTGCTCTAATGTTGTAGCGTTAAATCCCCCTGATGCCAAACGAAAACTAGGTTCTTGCGGGCAAGCATTATTTACTAATCAAATTAGAATTGCTACTAACGGAGAAATTCAGCTTAAATCGCCCGCCTTAACTCCTGGTTATTGGCAACAAGCTACATTGTTCCAACAAAAATTAACTACTGATGGTTGGTTTAAAACGGGGGACGTGGGTTATTTAGATTCGGACAACTTTTTGTTTATTCAAGGCCGTTTGGACGATATGTTTGTTTCTGGAGGAGAAAATATTTTCCCAGCTGAAATTGAGAATATTTACCAACAATTACCACAAATCACTGCTATCTGTGTTACTGCTCAACCAAATCAACATTGGGGCGCTGTTCCCATTGCCTACTTAGTCAGTTCTACACCGATGACGAACCAACAATTAAGAAACTATGGCCGTCAAAATTTAGCACATTATAAAGTTCCGGTGGAATTTCGCCAAGTTAAAGCTTTACCTAAAACCGCTAGTGGCAAGATCACTCACCATGGCCTTGATCAACTCAAATTTAAATTGCTTTCATAAATTTTTTCATCTATCATGAACTGAGTTAGAACTTGGAGGAACATTCTTATGAAACAATATTATCGCCAATTTAACTGGTATCGTTGGTTGCGCATTATCTTTTTAGCACTAGCTGGAATTATTATTTTTATTAATCCTGATAAAAGCTTTAATGCCATCTTATATTTAATCTCTGCCTATTTAATTGGTTTAAGCCTAATCGCGGTTCATGATGGCTGGCTTTTATCTAAAAATCACAGTGATAACAACAGTCCTTATACCACCGCAGTTATTTCTTTTATCTTAGCTATTTTAATTTTTCCAATTGCCCATTTATTATTACCGTTATTACCCGTTATCTTAGGTATTGTTTTATTAATCAACGGCGTAAATCAATTCTTCAATGCGCGCAGTAACCGCAAATACATCAATGTAACACCTTGGTTAGACTACTGTTATTCACTTTTGTTAATTCTGTTTGGTATTGCGTTAGTTTTTAATCCTTTTGATATGTTACGTTTTTTCTTTCGATTACTGGGCGGTGGCTTATTTTCCTTAGCAATTATTGAATTTATTAATACCAGATTTTATCGGCATTAGAAACTGGAGATTTATCAATGGAAAAGGCTTTTTCGCGGGTTTTAATAACAGATTTGGATGGTAATTTTTTAATTATCAAAGATAAAAAACGACCACAAATTTGGAATTTTCCAGGTGGCAAACAGGAGTTAAACGAATCCCCTCTAGCGTGCGCTATCAGAGAAGTCCAAGAAGAGACGGCTTTAACTGTCACCAAATTAAACTTAATCTATCAAGAAACCATGATTTTTGACAATGTCGCCTGTAAAGGATCATTTTACTTTGCTAATCAAGCGCACGGAATTGTCAGTTTAAATGAACCAGCCAAAATTAAGGGTCTTCAATTCATTGCTGATTTAAAAACTGTGCCGTTTTCCCCGGAATTTGCCACAATGTTTTCTTATTTTCAGACCAAACAAATTCTTCAAGCAAGCCAAACTCTTTGGCTATAATTTTAAAATTAAATGCGGTTGGAACCAAATTTTATTAGCAATCAAGCGCCAATTTGAATGTTCCGGCCTTATTTTTTAACTAAATAGAGTTATTAATTAGATCTACAATCGTTTGCGGATCATCAGCTCCAAGAATCAATCTAATGTAAGGCTCATTTTGTAATTGAATCACAATTGGTAAATGGTTTTTGTTCAAGTTAAAAAAGCAGCGCTCCCCAGATTTAACAAACGTCCCGCACAAATAATTAGGCGAATGGAGTCCTGGATTTTTTAATCCTAAAAAACCTTTAATAATTCCATCATCAATGGTTGCTCCTAACACATGTTGTAAAGGAATTGCCAAAACTTTTTTAAAGCTGTAAAGGCGAAATCTTCCTTGTGGTCTGATAATTAATTGATTATTACTTATTTGAATTTTATTTTCCGCTTTCATTTTCTGTGATACCTCCATGCGCTAACAATTTTTGCCCCAAAATAGCAGTTACGTGCTCATTTTCTTGGTACCATTGTTGAACCATTTCTTGAACTACTAGACTATGGCTTGTCACTTCTAACAACGCTACTAATAATAAATCCCACTTAAATTGATTATCCGTTTCTAGACTTTGACTAAGGGAAATGATAAACATTTTTAATTTACTACCAAAAGTTCCATACAAACTGCCACGCAAAAGTCCCGTTGCTTGCACCAAATCATCTACAGAAGTGGCTTGATAACCGTTGGTAGCAAAAGTCTTGCTCATGATAAAAACGATTTGATTTTGATCAAATTTTTTTCTTCTACCCATGTAACTATCTCCTTTCAAGACGATTATAGCTAATATTTGACTAATCAGTCAAATATAAAATCAAAAAAATGAGGCTGGGTCAAAAGTCGGTTACCAGTTGAGCACTAAACAGCATTAAATTTTAAAGTCTGAACTTGACTGTGAAATTCAATTTTGTTCGGCACAAACTGTTGACTTTTAAAACGCAATAACAAATTAAAGTTCGTTTAATTGGCAATAGAATACGAACTTTAATCTGATTGTCCCAACCTCATTTTTCTTCTTAAGCTGAACTAAATTTTGGGCTAATGATTAGGCTCAAACACTAAATGCTCATTCACAAACGCATTTAAACCTAAACCACTTAATTCCCGACCATAGCCAGAATTTTTTACACCCCCAAAAGGTAATTCGGGTAGCGAAATCCAACTAGAATTGATAAATGACATTCCAGTTTCAATCTTCGCTGCTACAGCTTTGGCGTGTTTCACATCACTAGAAAAAACTGTATTGCCTAAACCATAACTAGAATCATTAGCCAAATCAATGGCTTCTTGTTCCGAATTAACTTTATAGATAGAAGCTACTGGACCAAACAACTCTTGATTATAAATAGGGTTATCCTTAGTAATGCCGGTTAAAATTGTAGGCTGGAAAAAAAATCCGGGACTATCAATTGGTTCATTGCCATAAACCAATTGCGCACCATGTTCGATGGCGGTGTCAACTTGCTTTTGTAATTTTTCTTGAGCGCTCTTAGAACTCAGTGGTGCCACGACCGTTGTCGGATCCATGGGATCACCTATTTTAGCGTTAGCAAAAGCTTTTTTCATCATATCCACAAAATCATCATACTTATCTGCCATGACAATAAAGCGTTTCGAGGAAGTACAGACTTGACCAGCATTATACAGCCGCGCATCTGGGGCAATCTTTTGAAGTTGAGCATCATCTGCATCACTCAAAATAATAAACGCATCATTACCGCCCAACTCCAAGGTGGATTTTTTCAGTGCTGCACCAGCTTCTTTAGCTACTGCTGCACCACCACGTTCTGAGCCAGTCAAACAAACCCCAGCAACTCGCGAATCATGAATGGCTTGTGCAACTAAATCATAACTCATAAAGAGATTTGTTAAAGCACCTTTGGGAGCTCCGGCTTCCAAAATTAAATCAGTAAGTTTTTGTGCCGACGTCGGACAAATCGAAGCATGTTTTAAAATCATAGGATTACCAACAATAAAGTTGGGGGAAAATACCCGTACCACCTGGTATAATGGAAAATTCCAAGGTTCAACTGCTACAATTATTCCGGTGGCTTGTTTAAGGTAATAAGCCTGACCTGCAGGTGATTTCAACGGCACTGACTTCATTAAATTCTCACCGTTTTGTGCATAGTATTCGGCAATAGCGGCACATAATTCAACTTCCCCCTGAGCTTCTGTCAACAGCTTACCCATATCATAAGTCATCGTTTTAGCCAACTCAGTTTTATTTTTTGTTAGCGCTTTCGAAATTTGGTGTAAAATTTGCGCGCGTTCAGAAACTGGTTGCTGCCGCCAAGTTTGATACAGTTGATGTCCTGTCGCTAAAGCAGCGTCTAAGTCTTCGACTGTTGCATCCTCATATGTTTCCAATAATTTACCTGTATACGGATAAATCGTTTGATATGCCATAATGATATAACCCTCCTTTGCTGGTTTCACAATTTTATTATAATACTATCTCTACATAACAGCGAATCTTTCGTATTTTTTTGAAATCAGATTTTTATAAATTATTTAATTACTTTTGATAAGAAAGCTTGAATGATTCTGAATTATTTCGCTCCATTATTGTTAACCCGGCTTATGGCTGACATCAAACTTACTTACTTGCTGCTCTAATGTTAATAAATAGCGTTTACGCTCAATTCCTCCAGCATAACCAGTTAATGAACCGTTACTGCCTACCACACGATGACAAGGAATAATTAAACTAATTGGATTGTGTGCGACAGGCATTACCAATCACACGTGCCTTATTCTTTTTAACAGCTAAACCAGCTTGCAAACGATCGGACAATTCACGATAAGTAATCGTTTGTCCGTATGCAACGTGTTGTAATTGCGTTAAAACTTGGCGACGAAAAGGTGTTCCTGTTAATTTTAACGGCACTGCAATCGTTGGATTTTGTCCAGAGAAATATTGTTTTAACCATTCCAGAGCAAAACTAATTGGTTGGCTAATTAAAGTTTGACTTTTTGGTAAATCATAGTTTGCACCAAAGTATTTTTGACCTTGAAACCATACCCCTAACAAATGCTTAGTATCACTTAATAAAATAACTTTTCCCAAAGGCGAGACATAATCTGCTTTGTAAAGCATTATCCATTCCTTTCATTTTCCTGAGCATTATGACCATAAAGATATCTCAACCAATTATTTAACAAATTTTAACTTCCGGACATTCAGTCATTATTAGCCATTTAGACCCTCTTAATTAACTTGATTGGGCGCTACTTGCTTTTGGAAATAATCCAGTAAATTATTAGCCGCTTCTTGAGCCATTGCTGTCCGAGCTTCAATGGTGCCGGTGCCTGCATGGGGGCTCAAAACCACATTATCCAGAGCCAGTAATTCCTGAGGTACCTGCGGTTCCGTTGCAAAAACATCTAGTCCAGCTCCTGCAATTTGTTTGGTTTTTAGAGCAGTGATTAAATCATCCTGCTTGACCAACGTACCTCGAGCAGCGTTAATTAAATAAGCAGTGTTTTTCATTTGAGTAAAGGCTGACTGGTCAAAAATGCCTTGAGTTTTCGGTGTTGCTGGTGCGTGTAAAGTAAGGACATCACTTTTTTGGAGTAGTGTTTCAAAATCGACATATTGGACGGCCAGTTGCTTTTCTATATTCGGATGCAAACGGTGCGAATTGTGGTAAATAACTTTCATCCCCAAAACTTGAGCCAATTGTGCCACTTGGCGACCAATTCTGCCCAAACCATAAACACCGAGCGTTTTATTCTGCAAACTCATTCCCATGTTTTCAGGCTGAGATACGTCTAACCACTGTCCTTGCCGCAAAGAATGATCGTAAAAGTGCAACCGCCGCACGGTGGTCAAGATTAAAGCTAAGGTCATTTCTGCCGTCGGCATGCAAACAGCAATAGGACAATTAGTAACTACAATGCCTTTTTGTTTGGCGTAGTCCACATCTATATGATCAAAACCGACACCGTTTGTGGTAATAATTTTTAACCTCGAGCCAGCATCAATTAATTCACGATCACCCTTCATTGCGGACAACAACAAGCCATCATATGCGGACAAATGTTCTAAAACCCAAGCTCTTGTTGTTATTTCAGGCTGATACGTCACGTTAAATTGTTGTCGTAATTTTTGTAAACCGGCTTTCGGAATCGTACCGGTCACCAAAATTTTAATCTTTTCCATGATTACATTCTCCTATCATTTGATTAAAAATACCGGATCAACTGCCATACGCATGGCTTGAATATTGGTTTCCTTAAAATAAATTCTTTGTGCATTATTATACATAACATCTGCTAATTCTGCTGGTTTAAAGATATCCGTTGCTTCTAACCAAGTCGATAAATCATAATAAGCATTAAAAGTTGCTGACCAAGGAGCATCACTGCCCCATAAGATTCGTTTTGCGCCTAAAATCTCTTTAGCTAAAAGAACATCTTGTTGACAACGAGGAAATGGTAAAACTGTTTCCTTTTCAATATCTTGAATGGCTGAAATATCAGTCACAATATTTTCCCATGGAGCCCATTGTTGCAAAACATTTTTTAAACGTTCCAAATGATCAGCATTAGGAAATGATAAATGACAAACCACAAAGTCGAACTGCGGATATCTTTGGGCCAAATTAACAATGGCTTCCGGTTGATAGCTCACTTGTGTTTCGTCACCATAATCAATTGTAACTACAAAGCCGGGATAATCAGCCAAATAATGAAAAATTTGTCCGACCAACAAATTGGTATCTAATCGAAAAGGTTGGTGATAACCGTGTAAGCCACCACCTGCACTGATTTCTAACTTCAAGGCACGAAAGCCTAATTCTTCAACATGCCGCCGCACAATTTTCAGGGCATTAGCGCTGAAAGGGTCAACCGAAAAAGCAGCCACAAAACGCTCTGGATACTTTTTAACGATTTGATAGGAATAATAATTTTGGTAACCATTTAAACTGCCCTGTAATAAAACAGCTTTAGTTATTTTATTTTGCGCCATGACTTTAAGCGCGGCTTCTGCTAAAAAATTATCATCGCCCCAACCATCAGGAATTAACTTAATCAAAGTTCCATCATCAAAAAGTGCCTGTCCCTGACCCAAAGGCGTCAACCGCCCTTTACCATTTAAACCGGCTAAAGACCGTACCAAATGTAAATGGGCATCAATTTTTTTCATCATTGTGCTACCTTCTTTTGCAATTTATAGTTTTAATTATAGATTAAACCGCACTCGGCTATCCTAAAATTTTTCAATTGACAAAAAAAGCTGGAAAACAATGCTCAGATTGTCCCAGCCTCATCATTTAACTGCTAAGCGTTCTTGGTTACAGTTTGATTAACAGACTTTTGTTCAGCTTGATATAATTTCCGATCATACATTTTAAAAAACGGATAATAAATTATTATTGAAACCAACAAATTTAAAAACGCTACTACTGCCGCCAGCAAACTACCACTCGTACCAATAAACGCCCCCACACCTACCGGTAAAATCCAGGCGATGGAAGCATTCACATACGTGACAAAGTGTAATTTGATTGCTACATAAGCAATTGAAGCCAGCACCAGGGGATTAATGATAAATGGAATAATTAAATAGGGATTATAGACAATTGGGGCGCCAAAAATAACAGGTTCATTAATATTAAATAAAGCGGGCACAATTGCTGTTTTACCCAAAGTTTTTAGTTGTGCTGATTTCGAGAGTGTCAACATCAAAATTACTAACCCTAAAGTTCCACCAGCGCCGCCAAGGAAAACCCACATATTAATAAAATCACCGGCAAAAATATTATGCTGACCATTAATATTTTCGGTTAAAGCTACTAATAAAATGGGGTTCACAAAACTATTCTTGATAATTGCCGTCCCGTGAACACCAACGGCCCACAATAAGTGAATCAATAGTAAAATTACTAACATTCCCAGCCAAGAACCCGTTAAGTTTTTAACAAAACCAAATGGTGTAGATAATAGTTGGTGTAAATCGGTCCCCATTAAGCCTAAAATAATATCTAAACCAATCATTACCACCGCCACTAAAATAGCGGGAATCAAAGAGGCAAAGGAGCGACTAACACCTTCCGGAACCCCTTGGGGCATTTTAATGGTGACATTTTTATTGACACACAAGCGGTACAGCTGCACAGCAATAACACCCGTAATAATCGCAATAAAAATTCCAACGCCGCCAAAGCGAGTCAACCAGCCATTAACCATGGATACTCCACCAGCTAGATAGTTATGAGCGGCAACCACTTTATCTGTGCCCACAGCGGATCCTTTTTGCCAGGAGATACTAGGAATGGTTAACAAAAACGCAAATAATGACAATAAAGCACCGGTAAACGAATTAAGCTGAGTTTCACCAGCTTTGCGATATTGTTCAATGTAATAATACCCTAAAGCAACTGCGTAATAGAGCGCAATGGAACCCAAAGCCATGGTATTCCCCAACATGTAAAAGCCACTAAACTTCATAATAGTGTTTTTGAAAAAAGTAGCGGCAAAGGGGAAAATTTGTGGCAAATTATTTAAAATTAGAAAGATAGACGCCACAATCGTAAAGGGCACCGCTGCCAAACTGGCATCCATGATGGCCCGAATGATTTTGGTATTGGCTACTTTATTGAGTGGTGGGAAAAGGTATTTATTGAAAAAATCTAGAAGTTTTTTCATCCATTAATTCCTCCATCTTTGATCACTTGTTGATACCAAAAATAACTATCTTTGGGATAGCGTGCCAGCGTTTTTAAGTCTTGCTCCGTACGATCGACATAAATTAAACCATAACGTTTTTTCATCCCTTCATGCACACTAACTAAATCTATAGCCGACCACGGTAAATAACCTTTCACCGGCACTCCAGCTGCTACAGCCTGTTGCACACTTAAAATATGTTGTTTGAAGTAATCAATACGGTATTGATCATGAATTTGGTGATCACTGGTCAATTCATCATATGCCCCCAAGCCATTTTCAGTAATATAAATTGGCAGTTGATAGCGATCATTAATGACTTCCAGTGTCGTTTGTAAACCTAAGGGATCTACTGTCCAGTTAAAATCATTTTTCTGTAGATACGGATTGGTCAAGCCCTTATAAAAGCCTTCTTCATAGACGTCTTCTGATTGCTGATCGCTGACGCCACTGAGTCGGTCTTGGTGCGTTTTGGGATATTCAACAGTCACACTCGTGTAGTAATTGATCCCCAAAAAGTCCGGAAAGTTCTCGGTCACCAAAGTATGATCTTCTGGCAAAATTTCCAAATCAATGCCCGTTTGGTGTAAATATGATTTAAAGCGTGGATTAATGCGCCCCTTTACGGAAAAGTCTAAATAAGCCCAATTACGTACGGCATTAAAATATTCAGCTGCTTGAATATCTTTTGGATCAGCACTGCCAGGATAAACATCAGAAATATTAGGTACAGGACCAATTTTTGCTTGTGGCACTAATTTATGACATAGGAAAAAAGCTTTTTTTTCGGCAATCATTAAGTTATAAAAAGCCTGATAACGTTCTCGATGATTGTAAGTAAAGCCTAAAATCTTGTGATCGGCTAGCAACATAATGTTGGGTTCATTTATAGTTAACCAATAGTGCACTTGATCACCAAAATTTTCCAATAAAACCTGTACATACTTTTCAAAAGCCGTCACTGTTTGCCGATTAATCCAACCACCTTGAGCTTGCAAACTTTGGGGCAAATCAAAATGATACATCGTAACCATTGGTTCAATCTGAAACTTTTTCATTGTTGCAAAAACATCGCGATAATGTTTAATAGCCTTTTGATTAACTGGTCCTACGCCATCAGGGATGATGCGTGTCCAAGGAATAGAAACACGCATGGCTTTCGCACCCATTTGAGCCATCAACTCAATATCTTCAGCGTAACGATGATAGTGATCACTAGCAACTGAAAAATCCGCAATCTTTGAATCACGCGCTCGACAATCTTGAACAGATGGCTTCTTACCATCTTCATTGGCTGCCCCTTCAGTTTGATGGGCTGACAGTGAAGCTCCCCATAAAAAATCTTTATCTAACATTTTTTCTCCTTAATTTTAAGCAATTTTTTACTCCTCAATGAGGCATTATGAAAGCCTTCGCATTGCTTGTCAAATACGCGTTATTTTTCACAAAACAAATATGTATTTTAACCGAAAACCAGTTTCTTGCCAATTAAAAAGCTTAACAAAATATTTCATTTAAACACCTTAAGCTTTTATACAAAAAAATAGGTCCAAGAAGAGTATCATTTTTAATGATTGATTACTTCTGTTTATTACAAGTGATGCAATCATCTTGCAAACTATATAAATAAGCGTTCATCATTTCACTAGGAAATTTTTGAACGCTTATTAGTTATAGAAGTTGAGACAAAAGTCATTTAACAGTTGCGCACTAACAGAATTAAATTATAAAGTTCGAACTGAACTTTGAAAATTTAAGACCCTTAGGTACAAACTGTTGACCTTTAAAAATTAATGTCCGTTTAATTTACACTAGCACACGAGCCTTAAGCTTATTAGCCAAACTCTTTTGCTTTAGAACATTGAAAAAGCTTGATCAATTGTTTGAAATTCATCAGTAGTTAAATTAATTTTTAAGGCAGCTGAATTACCTTGAACTTGTTTGACATTGCGAGCACCCGGAATAACGACACTAACCAATGGATGAGCCATGTACCATGCCAAAACCACTTGTGTAACCGTTGCTTCATGAGCTTGGGCAATTTGGCGTACTTTTTCCAAACCATTGATCGCATCATCAAACTTTTGCTCATTTAAATCTTCCAATAATTTACCACCATCACTATGATGGAATTTGTCCCAGTCAGCAGTTGTGTATTTTCCTGTTAACAAGCCAGAAGCCAAAGGAAAATATGGTACAAAAGAAATTTGGTGATCTTTGAGATATTGCATTTCTTCTTGAGCCGGACTCTTATAAATTAAGCTAAATTGATCCTCGACAATATCCACCTGATTATCTTTATTAGCTTCTTTAATTTGATCTAAAGAAAAATTTGATACTCCAATGGCTCGAATTTTACCCGCTTTTTTCAAATCAACTAAAGCAGCCACTGCCTCATCTTTAGGTGTCGTTTCATCTGGAAAATGAATATAAAAAATATCAATATAATCAGTTTTTAAACGTTTTAAAGCCTTATCCACAGCATCCCGTAGGAATTGAGGTGTATTATTCATTGCAAAATTCTTTTGTGGATCTTGAGCAGCTTTATCAGCCACAATCACTTTAGAGCGATCATATTCTTGTAAAACATCACCAATAATTTCTTCAGAACGACCCCGACCATAATCAAAAGCTGTATCTAAAAAGTTGACTCCCTGAGCAATGGATTCGCGTAACAAATCATAACCATCTTGTTCATCCAAATCTTTAAAAAGATTGTGCCCACCAACTTTGTTAGCTCCTAATCCTAGCTTAATTGTTTCCACATCACTTTTGCCAATTTTAACTGTTGTACCCATCTTAAAATCTCCTTTCATTAATGACTAACGATCATTATAAAACGTTTTCATTTTAACGTAATACTCATCAACCGACAATCATTATCCAACTTAATAATTAACTTAATCACAAATTCATCATATCATGTTTTATCAAAAATAACACACCTAAATTAACTCAGCCTCAGATTCAGGTAACAATATTACGAGGTTATTATTCTTACTTTAATCAATCAAATTAAAGATATTTTACCTGCAGTAAACTACCAAACTCCTTTGACTAATCAAAAAGAACAAATAGAAATAATAACTAACTTTAATAATCTTTAGTCATCATTATTGGATGTTGAATCTTTATTATCTTTCGAATTTGTATTTTTATAATTCCCTAAAAACAATCCTACCAAACTCACAGCTGTTGCTCCTGAAAAAATAGCGCCTATCACATATTTCCTTTATAAACTAACCAAAAACCACCAAGGATCAAAATAATACCTATAATAAAAGCCATCCAATCCCTACGGTAAATTTGTGAAATAAAAGCATCTAATTGTTTATTATTAAAATCTCTTCTGCTTTGAGATTCATTCAACGCACTATTAATAATTTTTTCAGCAGCACCCGGTACAATTTTTTCATATTTTTCCAATTGTTCAGCTGGTGGCAGTGGTCCTTCATAATGAATTTCTCGTAAAGCAAGTTTAACACTTTTTTTTAGTTGAATCGGGTACATTAGAATCTGATAACAGTTCATTTAAAGAAGATGAGCCATTATCTATATCGGATTGAATCTTATCTTTATCGCTCAATAAAATGCTCCATTGAATTTACAATATCTTTACCTATCATTTTATAATCCAGCCTAATATTTTTATAATCTTCCGAAGGTTTCTTGTAAGGCAAAATCCAATTAGAATCTATAGAATCAATGGATAAAATATTGCCACTCACAATATTTTTCCATTGAATTCCAACTTCACGTAGTGGCACTAACCAAATATTCACTATATCTTTTAACATAAATAAGCCTCCCTTCACAATCAATATTATAGCTTTAATCAATGTTATTTTATCCAAATATACAATATTTTTCAATCAATAACTTAATAATCAAAATATGTTTAAGATGTGAACAAAATTGGAACACTACAATTAATACTCGTATTCTATTGAAAATGACACAAATATTTCTTTAAAAATCAATTGCTGAATGTTTATGATCCAGAAGCCAAGTCTGTGTTGAAATTCCTAAATATTGTTGTAATAAGTCTTGTAACATCGTCACTACTTGTTTTTTGATCAGCAGTTCGTTTAAGATTAACATTTTCCAAATAGAAAATGATATTTTGTGAATCTGCGTTAATTTCCACACGGTTACTATCGCGCCAATTCCAACAACGGCAAACCACGCACTGTTCATCTTGGTAAATCACTTTCCCAGGCAAAGCTTCTTCAGCATAATCTTCACCAATCGGAAATAAATATTCGCCACCTCGGGCAATTGTTAATTCTAAGTTACCCTGCAGTAAATCCATATCTTATCCACCTAAAGGAAACGCCCAGGTTAAAGAAACAGTATTATATAAATCAACAATGGGCTTGATTGAGCCCACACCCTTTCCTTATTTAGTACACTTCAACAAATTTTCTACTGAACTTCGTACTCCTATTTTGGTCTCAAATTTATGGTAGGCTTGACGCCAATCTTGAATTACTGTATTTTGTCCAATAGTGTTTCAGAAAGCCACTTCGTAGCTTGTTGGTTAGCTTCATTTAACAAATTAGTAGTAGATGATTATTGACGTTATGCGCAACGATGACTGAAATACTGGTATCCGGAAATAATTTCCAAATTTGAGGATTTACTGATAATTTGGTTAACATTTTTCACCACTCCTTGCAATCAATTTGCCTAACGGTACAACAAAATACTGCTTTTAGCAATGACAATTTTAGGAATACTAAAAAGGAGGCCGGGTCAATAAGATTAACACTCGTAGTTCATCAAAAATGACACGAACATTAATTCATTATTTCTTCCTAGCCTCGCTTTTAATTTTGAAAATTTTTACCAAATATTGACCCGTTTTTCCGGTTCTAACCACATACCGTCATGTTCACCGACATTAAAAGTCGTGTAAAACTCGTCCATGTTTTGAGCTTGGACATTAGCCCGTAAAGGAGCTGGGGCATGAACATCCATACTCAAAAACATTTCCATCAATTGTGGTGTTGATTTGGTCCGCCAAACGCGCGCCCAATTCATAAAGAATTCTTTTAAGTCAGCATCGGCTTCAGATTTAGTAGCTTCTAAAGCACAGCTCAAACCACCAGCATCAGCCACATTTTCACTGACCACTAACTTACCGTTAACTTGGCCGCCAGCAAAATCAATGCCAGCAAATTCATGAATCATCTTTTGCGTTAATTCTTTAAACTTCGCATAATCTTCTTTAGTCCACCAATCATGCAGGTTTCCATATTCATCAAATTGAGCACCATTATTATCAAAACCATGCGAAATCTCATGAGCAATCACGGCCCCAATACCACCATAATTAGCACTACTGGATTGTTCTAAACTATAAAATGGCGCCTGTAAAATGCCCGCTGGAAAAGTAATATCGTTTCGAGATGGATCATAACAAGCATTAACCAAATGACCGGGCATGGCCCATTCACCGCGATCCACTGGTAATTTGAATTTAGCAAAATTATCAGCAATTAACACTTCTGTAATGGCTTGAATATTAGCCCATAATGATTCGCTAGAATCAACTGTTAATCGCGTAAAAACTTTGTTAACTTGGTCAGGATAACCAATCTTGAGCACCATCTTCTCTAATTTGACCACCGCTTGTTTCTTAGTTGGCGCGCTTAACCAATCATTTTGTTGAATTCGTTGTTCGTAGATATGAATCATCTTTCGTACCATTTGTTCAACATCTTGTTTAGCTTGTGCACCAAAATAAGTTTGGCCGTAGTATTGACCAATAACTTCATCAAAATAAGAACCAGCTAAATGATAGGCTTGTTTTAATGGTGCTTGCAATTCTTGGTTACCACTTAACGCTAAACTAAATTGACCGGCAATTTTGCGCAAATCTTGACTTAAATAAGCCCCCGCACCCATAACGTAATTAACTAACATCCAACTCTTTAAGTTAACAAATGTTTCTTCATTCACTAGCTCAGTAAAGTACTTATAAAAACGCGGTTCACTAACGTTAACGCTTACTACATCAGCTTCCACAGCACCTTCAATTAAACTCTTAAAATCAACCGCACCACCGAGTTGTGTGAACTCACTTAATGCTGTTGGATTGTAATCTTTCACATAGTCGGCCTTTTCTTCGGCACTTTTAACGACCTTTGCCAAAGATTGATCAAATTCAACCGCCTGGTGAGCTACTTGCCGAGCAAAATCAGCCGTTTCACCGATTGTTTGTAACAGCTGCTCAGCCGTTTGTTGATAAATCTGCAATAATTTTTGGCCACTTTCATTATCAGCTTCATAATAAGTAGTATCTGGCAAAATTAAACCTGGTGCTGAAAAATCAACCACATTTTTACTAGTGTCTTTCATATCAGCAGTCACGTACACATTAAAAGGCAATGGGTAACCGGATGCCAACCAAGCGGCTAATTGTTGCGTCCAAGACTTCAAATCTTTAACCTGCTTGATTTGTTCGTAGCCAACTTGGGCAGGTTGAAATCCTTCTTTATCACGCCGATTAGTGTCAGCCGCAACTTGATAAAATTTAACTGCTTCTTGCATTAGCTCATTAGGAATTTCTTTTTTACCAGCTGCAAAATCAGCTAAATCTTGCATCAACTGGCGTTCGATATCTAAATCCAAATCTGAAAAACCACCAACTCGTGATTTATCCGCCGGAATTTTAGCAGTTTTCAACCATTCACCATTAACTGCTAAATATAAATTATCTTGTGGTTTGGCAGTTGCTCCCTTTGTAGTATCACCTTGACCACCAACAACCATTTGTGTTGTTTGTCCCATTTTCCTACCTACTTCCTATCAGCTTGGTTAATAATTAGAATTCTATCACAATCACGACAGTAACGATAATATTTGCGTTAACCAAACTGAAGAGACCCCAACTCGTACAATATTTTAAACAACTAACACCGATTAATTGCATCAATAAAGCGGCTCCAGGCACTTTGACCTTGCGGCGTCTTTTTAAAGACCCCGACATCTTCTAACACTTGTTGAAAAACTAAACCCAATTCCTGTTGCAAAATTTGTTCAACATTTTGTGGTGTAATTGTTGCATACTTTTTTTGCAAAGCTAAAGCCCATTTTTGGTGATAAGTCGCCACCTGATTACTCTGACCTAGTAAAAACTTTGTTACTTCTTTCAGTTCTGGCAATAAACGCGGCGGTAATATCGCTAATCCCATGACCTCAAT
Source organism: Bombilactobacillus sp. ESL1202 (assembly GCF_058107125.1). Classification (NCBI taxonomy): domain Bacteria; kingdom Bacillati; phylum Bacillota; class Bacilli; order Lactobacillales; family Lactobacillaceae; genus Bombilactobacillus; species Bombilactobacillus sp. ESL1202. Next base: position 848,855 of record NZ_CM176590.1, read on the forward strand.
TAAACCGATATTTTCACGTTTAATATGTTGTAACTGTGAATGCGGATGAAAAATCCCCGTTGGATATTGCGCAGAAGTTTGATTATCGCGTAACACTAAATTCAACTCGTAATAATCACCACGTTTACGGGCAATGGGAGTCAAAGTATGGTGTGGTTGACCCTTAGTTACTGCTCGAACATCAACCGTTATATCTGAATAATTTTGCCAACAATTTAAAATTTTAGTTGCGGCCTGCACTAACTGGTTGCGGGTGCTACCTTGTAAACGTAAAGTTGCGGCCGGCCACTGGACAATACCTACTTTTAAATCTGGAAAGTCTTTAAGCTGCACTGTTTGAGCCAGTGGAGCTTTTTCCATCGCAAATTCGTGTAACCCGCCTTGATAGTGATCATGACTTAAAATCGAACCACCAACAATCGGTAAATCAGCATTACTGCCAAAAAAGTATTGTGGTAACCGGTCGACGGCTTCTAGTAAATTGGAAAATGTGTTCGACGTAATTTTCATCAGACGTTGTTTTTGCGATACTAAAATACAATGTTGCGCAAAATAAGCATAAGGTGAATATTGTAGCCCCCACGTTTCTCCACCCAAACTCAGGCGCACTAAACGATGGTTACGCCGCGCAGCATGTTTAATATCCCCCACATAACCTTCATTTTCAAAGCTTAAAGCATCTTGTGGATAGGAAGTGACGGTCGTCATTTGGTCTTGAGCAATTTTTTGGGGATCCTTTTCAGGTTTGGATAAATTAATGGTAATTTCTAAATTACCATAAGGACTGGGTGTTTTAAATTGAATATTTTTCTCAATAGCAGCCATTTGGATATAACCACTATTTTGACTTAATTGATAAAAATAATCACTGGCTTTCGTGGGACTAATTTGATATAAATTCCAAAATTTTTGGTTAATTTGACTAGGCCATGGTGTATATAAATCAGTTAATTCAGCCAATAAGCTAGACTCTTGCCAACTTTGAGTTAACCGCTGATTATTCTTGGCACAACTGACTAATTTTTGGGCTAAAACCAGTAACGATTGCTTGGCCTGGTCATCAAATATTGGTGTCTGCCCTACTTTTTGTTGAATTAAATTGATTAAATAACGTCGATCTAACGGCTGATAAGTTTGCTGAGTTGCAATAATTCGGTCTGCATAAACTTCTGTTAAAGTTGCCATTTTCTGAATTAACCTTCCTTGATCTCGTGCGGACCGGCCGCGATTTGTGCGACATAAAAATCAGCCGTTTGGGGTAGTTGTTCTCGATAAATTTGTGCGATATTGTCAATAAATGGGGCCGTTTGGCTTTTAGCCACCAAAGCAATCGCACAACCACCAAAACCAGCTCCAGTCATCCGTGCTCCTAACGCTCCTTGTTGCCAAGCTGCGTGTACTAGGGTATCTAAGGCACTGCCGCTAACTTCAAAATCTTGTTCCAAGGAAACATGTGATGCATTGAGTAAATGACCAAATAAAGTTAAGTCCTGCTTTTTAAGAGCCACTTGAGCGCGCAAAGTGCGTTGATTCTCCAAAACTACATGCCGCACCCGAGCTAAAATTTTTTGCTCTGTCAATAAATAACTATATTCATCTAATTGTTTTGGTGTTAAATCACAAAGTTGCTCTAAGTTCAAAGCAGTTTGTAACTTTTGTAAAGCTCGTTCACAATCACGCCGGCGTTCATTATATTGCGAACCAGCTAAAGTTCGTTCTTGATTAGTATTCATAATCACAATTTGATAATCATTCAATTGAATCGGGACGTATTGATAAGTCAAACCTTTCGTATTTAAAAATAATGCCTGATCTTTGTGCCCCAGCGCCACTGCATATTGATCCATCAATCCAGAATTAACGCCAATAAAATCATTCTCTACTTGTTGCCCCATTTGAGCTAGTTGCACTAAAGAAACTGATAAGTGAAATTGTTGTTGCATAATAACGCCGATTAATAACTCTAATGAAGCTGAAGATGACAAACCTGAACTAGCTGGTAAATCTCCTTGAATTAAAATATCTAAGCCATGATTGATTGGATAATCTTGATTTTTTAGCACTTGCACCATCCCAATCAAATAATTGACCCAGGAATTTGGCGCCCGCAAATTAAGATTTGCCAACTCAATTTCAACTTGCCCGCTTTCTGGAAAATTCTGCGAATAGACACAAAATTTGTGATCGTTCCTCCTCCGCACGGCAGCATAAGTGCCTAAGCTAATCGCACATGGCAAAACCCAACCGCCATTATAATCCAGATGTTCACCAATTAAATTAATTCGACCAGGAGCAAAATAAAAGTTCGTGGGTATTTGTAAAAATTGCTGGCGAAAAGCCGCCGTTAAAGTTGCTGGTGTAATTGCCATAAAATCCTCCTTATCTTTACCTTCAACATTAATTTTTAAGTTACTAAACTGCTTTAATCACAAACAATTGAGCCTGAAAGTCGGGGACTTGAGCTGATAATTTAGGCAACACTAACCCGGCATTCATTAATTGCGTGCCTGAATAAGTGGTTGGTTCAGAATTAACTTGATATTGTTTTCTTGGATCTAACCCGGCTAACTTGACCCGTGAATTCAAAGCTTGCGGCTGTTTTAAAAGTTGATAATTAGCCATAATGGCAGTCGTTTGGTTGGAATTAACTACACACCAACTCATTTCATTGCCCTTGCCTGCATAGGGACTTTTTAACCGATAAAATTTACCAAATTGGAATAACTCCCGATATTGCTTATAAAAGGTAACTTGTTCTTTAATTTGAGCTAATTGTTCTGCTGACAATTGGGTAATATCTAGTTCGTAGCCTAAATCACCAAAATAAGCCACACGACCCCGAGTAGTTAATGTTGTTTGCCGTCCTAATTGTTCATTAGGACTAGCTGAAACGTGTGCTCCCATCATGGATAAATCATAACCAAACGAAGTTCCATACTGAATTAACAATCTTTCCATGGCATCTGTATCATCGCTAGTCCAAGCTTGAGGTGCATAATACATGAGTCCTAAATCAAAGCGACCACCACCAGACGCACACGATTCAAATAATACGTGGGGAAACTTCGTGGTTAAGCGTTCATATAATTGGTAAACACCCAAAATATAACGGTGCGCTACTTCTAATTGCTGATCTGCGTTCAAGTTGGCACTAAACATTTCCGTAATGTAGCGGTTCATATCCCACTTGATATAATCTAAATTAGTGGCTGCAATTACTTGACTTAATGCATCCACTAAGTAAGCTACCACTTCAGGCCGAGACAAATCTAAAACATATTGGTTTCTTCCTGGTGTCATAGCCCTGCCGGGAACGTGTAAAACCCATTCTGGGTGTTGTCGGTACAAATTACTGTTTAAAGAAATCATTTCTGGTTCAAACCACAAGCCAAACTGTAAACCTTTTTGATGGATCGCATCTGCCAGATGAGCAACCCCTTGTGGCAATTTATGGCGATCACTGACCCAATCACCCAATGAAGTTGTATCATCATCGCGGTGCCCAAACCAGCCATCATCTAAAACGAACAATTCAATGCCTAACTTCTTCGCCTGATCAGCAATTTTTAATAACTTTGTTTCATCAAAATTAAAATAAGTTGCTTCCCAATTGTTAATTAAAATCGGTCGCACTTGCTGTGCAAATTGTGGAGCAATTAAATGTTGTTGATAAAAAGTACTTAACTGCTGACTTAATTGATTTAAGCCGTGATTAGTATAAGTTAGAATTGCTTCCGGCGTTTGGAAGTGTGCCTGCGGTTCTAACTTCCAGCCAAATTCATCTGGATTAATGCCACTCAGAATTCGACTACTACCAAATTGGTCAACTTCCACACTATCTAAAAAATTCCCCGAATAAATTAAATTAAAGCCAAAAGCTTCCCCTAACTGATTATTTGTCTGTGGTCGTGCCAAAATAAAGAACGGGTTATGTTGATGACTAGAAGCCGTTCTTAAACTGCCAAAGCTTTGAATCCCACTATGGAGATGACTCCGATTTAAATGCCGTTCACGTGCCCAAGAACCAGAAAATTGTAATAAATCATAGTCACTATCTGGTAAATCTAATTGACAGCTCAAAGCCCGGTTAACTTGCACAGTTTGAGCTCCACAATTTTCAAAATTAGCACTCCTAATCAATACGTCTTGATTAGGAAAAATTGTATAATTCAAATTTAAATTTAAATCCGCTAGTTGATCATGCAATTTGATAGTCAAAGTTTGACTTTGATCTTTAGTATCATCAAAAGTTGATGGTAAATGAGCTAAACGTTGTTTACCGACCGTGAGCTGATAAGTTTGATAATGAAACTCACTAATCCGATCACCTGCGGCAAACGTCAATTGATAAGCTGATTGGCGAAAATCACCGTGACCTAAACTACTATATTCTTGTTTTAAAACATCAAATTGCCACTGCCGACCTGCAGTTTCTTGAGCGGGTGAAGCATCTTGAAGTGGTGTTTGAGCTAAATTAGTCAAATTTAGTGGTTCCATTAATTTGGCACCGTAATATAACTGATTTAAATCACCAGTTGGTAAAACTTGAAAAATGTAACTAGAATTCTTAGTTTGCAAGTGAAAAGTTTGTTTTTCTTCATCAACAATAATTGCCATAGTTTGCACTCCTTTTATTACATTAAATTATTTTTTTACAGCCAGTATTGGTGTCTGCGCCTGAACTATTTGCTGTGGTTGCACTAGCAATTCAAATTCAGTTAACTCATTCGCATTTAAAATGGTCATAATGACTTCATCTGATAACTGCGCTTCGGCCAGTACTTGGGGATCAAATTTCAACAAAAGTTCGCCTTGCTGCACTTTTTGACCACGTTCTACTAACAAGTTAAAGCCTCGTCCGCGTAAAGTGACAGTGTCAATGCCAACGTGTATTAAAACAATCAAACCACTATCGGCCACGATTCCAATCGCATGTTTACTTGGCAATAATAATTGCACTACACCACTAATCGGCGCACTAATTTGCGCCATGTTCTGTGGGATAATTCCCACTCCGCGTCCCATTTTGCCACTCGCAAAAGTTTTATCCGCTACCTGAGCTAATTCTTGAACTTGGCCAGTAATTGGTGCCGTGTAAATAATCTGTCCTGTAACTGGTTGCGTCGTAGTCGTTTGGGAGAATTCACTGCCCCAACTAGCTTCTAATTCGGCCACAATCTGGGCATGCTTTGCCTCAGTTATCTTAACCTTACGTAAATAAACAAATAATGAGCAAAGTAACAAAATCAAGGGCACTGCTAACATATAGCATTTAAATTGCCACGAATCACTGCTGGTAATACTAGAAACCTTCGCATTACCAGACATGTGCGTTGCAATGACAATAATTGACACTAAACCATTCACAATTGCGGAAGCTAATTTGTCCACTAACGGTCGCACAGACAAAATCAATGATTCATCCCGATGATGCAATTTTAATTGACCATATTCGATCGTATCAGTCATCGTCAACATAATTACCAAGAATAGTAAAGGTTGCGGTGCTGCTGCTAAAGCTGCGGAGAAAATCACAAAGGAGGTTGAAAAGTCAGCAAAGAAGAGGAGAAAAATTCCTAACATCATCACTAATGAACCCACTAAAAACACTTTGCGCCGTTGAAACTTGTGAGCTAATGTAGGAAATAATGACACAGAAATCATGCCCACCACAAAGTTCACTGTTCCGTATAAAGCAAATTTTGAAGAATTACCTAAAATAAAAGTAAAGTAATACAGCAATAAAGAATTAACTAAGTCCCACCCCATAGCAAAGAAAAAGTGTGCTACAGCGGTCCACATTAATTGATCATTCTGAAACAAAATTTTAAAAACATCTTTAGTACTAGTGCGCTGTTTATTTTCCCGTAAAGGTGTGGATTGTTCTTTAGTGCCAACACCAATAATGAAAGCCCCTAAAATTGATAACAGGGCAGTAATAATTCCAAAAGCTAGCCAACCACGCCGATCACCTTGACCACCGTTATAATGAAACGAAAAGAATAACGCAATTGGTACTACCGCTAAAGTAACCAAGTTACCACCAATCGTTGATCCTAAACGCCCCCAAGTACTAATTGTGTCACGCTCGTTAGAGTCTAAAGTCAAAGCGGGAACCATCGACCAAATACCAATATCCTTAAACGAATAAAAAACGTCCATAACAATATAAATCACCGCAAAAGCTACAATGTATAAAGTTGGATTACTGGTAGCTAAACCACCCAAACTAGTATATAAAACGGCTAGTGCTATCCCTGAAACTAGCGCTCCTACAATCACCCAAGGTTTAAATTTACCCCAGCGAGTATGCGTATTGTCGACAGTATTACCGATAAAAGGATCAATAAATAGTTCGGCAATCCGAATCACGACCATCGTCGTCGTGATTAAACCAATCATTTGATTATTAAAATGGTTATTACTAGTAATGAACAAGTGATTGGTAATAAACATGATAAAATAATTCAGCATTGCTGCTGCAAAGAAATCATGTCCAAAAGTTCCTAACATATATGAAATACGCGTTTTATATTTCGACATTTTATCACTCCAATATTTTTCAGTGAATTAGTTAAATCGCTTACATTTTTATTGTAAACGGTTCGTTTTTTAATTAAAATTAACTTGTTTGTGTTAAAATCGATGAAATGTTGTTCCTTTAAAATCAAACTACATAAAGGAGTGGATCCTAATGCAAAAAATTGTTAACATCTTCAACCAAAACGAATCACTACAGGACAATTTATTCTTAACGCATGCTGGTTTTTCCCAGAATCTTGCTGATCATCACTACGGTCCAACGGTTCGCCATGAATATTTAATTCATCTGGTTTTAAATGGTACGGGAACCTTTAAAACAGCTGGTCAAACCTGGCAATTGAAAAGTGGTGATGGTTTTTTATCTACACCACAACAAGCCATTTCTTATCAAGCAGATCATCATCATCCTTGGCAATACTTATTTTTTGGCTTTCAAGGCCAACAAGCCGCCACTTACTTACAGCAAATGGGTTTAGGTCAACAACGGTTAGTTTTTCATGTTCAAGATTTAACTTTCTTCAAACACCTAATTCAAGTTTGCTTACAGCACCAACGCAAAAATCTTGTCGATGATTTATGGATGAAGGGCTTAGTTTACCAATTATTAGCGGGCTTAGCTCAACATCAGCAGCCCTTACCCAATCGTCAGACCATTACTATTTTGCATGATTGTACTAAACAGGCTTTAACTTATTTAACACAACATTTTTATGAACCAATTACAATTGAGCAGGTATGCCAACAAATCGGCTTTGAACGTGCCTATTTATCAAAAGTTTTTAAACAAGATCTAAAATTAACTCCCCATAATTATCTGAATCATTTAAGAATTGAATATGCCGTCGATTTACTCAGCATGACCAAAATGTCAATTGCCGAAGTTGCCCAACAAGCTGGTTTTACTAACGTAGATGTTTTTATACGCGCATTTAAAAAATTGTTCGCCATTACGCCCAAACAATTTCAAAAACGCGAAACACGTAGTCAATCCATTACCAATCAACAGCACCAATTAAATTTTCAATTACGCCGTTAAGTTAACTGATTTAGCCAAATTATTCTTATTGCTGCATAATTGTTGCACCCGAATATCTGATTACAGGGTATAATTAAATTAAGTAGATAAATAATTTAGATTAAGGACAAATTTATGAAAAATAAAATTGCAGTCTTAGGTGCTGGCTCTTGGGGTAGTATCTTAGCTAGTGTTCTTGTACAAAATGGTCATGATGTCAAATTATGGACCCGTAATCCGGAACAAGTTAATGAATTAAATACCGAACATACTAATGAACGTTATATTAAAAACTATCATTATCCAAAAAAGCTTCAGGCCACTAGTGATTTTGCCGTGGCTTTAAAAGAAGCACAGGTCGTTTTATTTGCCATTCCCACGCCAGCTATTCGCAGTGTCGGCGAACAAATCAAACCATATTTGCAAAGATTAACACAACCACCAATTATTGTCCACGCTAGCAAAGGCTTGGAACAAACCACGCACTTACGCATTTCACAAATTTTAACTGCCGTCTTGCCGAATGGAGCTTATCAAGGAATTGTTGCCTTGTCTGGTCCCAGTCATGCTGAAGAAGTAGCTAAAAAAGATATTACTTTGATTACAGCAGCCAGTACTAATACGACCGCTGCACAATCTGTTCAAAAAATCTTTATGAATGATTATTTCCGTGTTTATACAAATCCAGATTTAATTGGTGTCGAATTAGGCGCCGCTTTAAAGAACGTTATTGCTTTAGGAACTGGTGCACTAGTAGGTTTGGGCTATGGCGACAACGCCAAAGCCGCTTTAATGACTCGTGGCTTAACCGAAATTTCACGTTTAGGTGTAAAGATGGGCGCTAATCCTTTAACTTTTACTGGTTTATCAGGTGTCGGCGATTTGATTGTTACTTGTACCAGTGTTCATTCAAGAAATTGGCGTGCGGGCAAACAATTAGGTGAAGGTCAAAAATTAACCGATGTTATCGAAAATATGGGCATGGTCGTGGAAGGTGTCAAAACCTGTCAATCAGCCTACGAATTAGCTCAAGAACAAAAAATCGAAATGCCCATCACTGAAGCTATCTATCATGTTTTATATCAAGGAGCAAACGTGAAAGAAGAAGTTCAAAAATTAATGCGTCGTGAAGGTAAAGCAGAAATTTAATCAGACTTTTAATATAAAGCTGGAACAAATATCAGTAGTCAATGCAAACTACTAATATTTATCCCAGCATATTTTTTAAATAAGACAAAAAACGAGATTTGGACAAAAGTCGCTTAGAAGCTGAGTACTAATTGTGTCCAGCACTAAAGTACAAACTTTTACTTTAATGGGTTCTATAATATTGAGTGTCGATAATTAATTTTATCGGCACTTTTTATGTAGACAAATTCATTTTGGAATGCAAAAAAACGGGGAAATAGTTACGCACGTAAGATTCTATATCGAACCATTATGAATATTATATCGGCGGAAACACATCCTTCAAGCAGGAATCATATCTGTGACTTTTATCAAAGCAAAAAGCAATCTTCAGGATCAAAAATGACCAAGAAAATTGCCATAGCTGCGATAAACCGCCTCATCAGAACGATACATTATCTTATTTTAACAAATCAAAAGTATAATTATCAACTAAGATAATGATTAATTTAAATTTTTATTAGCACCTTAAAAATCGCTGGTTAAGGTGTTAGTTTGGTATTACCAAAAATCATAGAACACAGTTAATTCAACATCTTAAAATAATAAAACTAAGGGTCAAGATAAAATTAGACCCTAATTAATTAAAGTTTCACTTGACTAATGGTAGAAATATTCGATTGAGACAATTCAAAAAATACAATTAGTTCTTAATCAAAGACACCGAAAAATAATAAATTATCATTCAGCATTAGAATATTTTCAACAACAATTCAAAGCCTTAAGTTAGATTTCCTGGATTGTTGCACTTGATTTGACAATTCAGGCAATAAAAAGGGCATTAATCTAATAATATTGGTTGTGTCTTTTTTGTTAAAGTATGTTATAGTATGAGTAAAAAAGAACCGATATTAAGGGAATAATATCAGTTCCAATAAGGCCGCTAAGTGTGGTTATTTAACTAGTGAAGCCATCTCAGCTGTTAGCTAAGATGGCTATTTTGCGTTCTTTTTGATATATTCAAGAACCCGCATTACTGCATCAAATATAGCTTTGATGATAGTAATGATGAGCTCAAGAATCTCAAATAGAGACACTTTACTACTCCTTTCTGTAGGATCTGGTTTTACAGTTATTACACCATAAGCACCACCCCCATTTCTGGAATAGCCACCAGCTTAGCTTTTAAGCCTTATGTACATAGTTAGTATAACATTTTTGAGATACACTTTTTAAGATGATTTTAATTATTAAAAAAAGAAAGTCTTCTTTTTAAGGAAAACTTTCTTTTATTTTGTTTTAAATACTTTAACATCTTTAATTCAATTTAACATCCACATCTCTGACCCAATCATTATCACCAACTTGATAATAACGATGACCATTAACCGTTAGAACTTGATCGAAGTTCCAAGTAGCTTGACGCGTTAAGTGTTTATCTGTGGAACGACTTAAGAAACCAATTTGTGGTTGGTAATGATAAATCGGTGCCGCTTGTTCTTTCAAGCTTAAGGTTCCGGTTTGGGACTTCGTGATAATTGCGGTCGTCATGACCGTAACATCCAGGGCTCGCACATATTGATGTGGTGCTACTTGATAATAAACTTGTCCGTCAGCTAATGTTTCTTGGGCATTAACTAACCACTGCGTACCCGTTGGCAATTGTTGCTTCAGCGCAGCACCTTGATCACTATACACGGTGATGAAGTCTTGACCAGCGGTTGGTTGTACCGTAATTACTCCATCAATGATTTGCCGTTTACCAATCTTAGTGTAGTTGACATCGTCAGCTTTAACATATTCATTGGCACCTACACGGTAATACATCGTGCCATCATTTTGCGTATAAATATAATCCACTTTCCAATTAGTATTGGCGGCTAAAACTTGTTCCAACTGGTGACCTTGCTGGTCATACAAGTGAATGAAACCACCTGTGACATCGGGTTTAACAATGGCAATGCCCGGATTGCGCACCGTATGACTTTGACTCAAGCCACCACCTAAATTATCAGCCAAGTTGACACTACCTGTGCCCGCTAAACTATTAATCCGTTGAATACAATCATGTTCTGCTTGGTTAACGGCTGCCACACTCGTTGCTTGTTGAACTTGGTCAATGCCCGCACTTTCAGCATGCCGCACCGCAAAGATCCGATCTTGACGTTTATCAGCGTCTAAACTGGTATTGTTCTCTAAGTTCTTGACGGCTTGATCAGCTGCTTGATGAATGGCATTAATGGCAACCGCACTAGCTTGCGCCACTTGGGCTTTAACCACTTCATTACTAATTTGATTCTCACCGTCGGCTTCGGCAGCATGAGCAGCATCCACACCTTGACTTTGATCAATTTGATCTTTGGCCGCTTGATAAGCCGCATCAACTTTTTGTTGAGTGTCGTCTTTTTGTTCAGATGTTAAGTCAGTTAAATCGTTCAACTGATCCGTGGTATCTTGATAATGTTGCTCTAAAGTGGTCAGGCTATCATCTTTAGCTTTCGTAACTTGAACTACTTGTTGCATGTTTTCAATTCCGGTTTGTTTGTGCGGATCAACTTCTGTTAATCCGGCATTAGTAATACTGTCTTGTGCTGCTTGATAAGCGGTCTCCAACAAACCATTCAAACTGCCAATTTGATCTTGGTAATGGGTTAAACCATTAATCTTGGCTTGTTCTTCTTGATAGGTTTGCTTTAAGGCTTGCATCGCTTGGTTCTTGTGGTTAATCAAAGTCTTAGTGTCATTTAATTGCTTAGTTCCAGTTTGTTGAACCTGATCCACACCACTTTGATCTGTCGCCGCTAAGATTTGATCAATGGCTGCTGTGGCTTGTTGACTAATCTGACTCTGCAAAGCCGTTTGTTGCTCTTCATTCAAAGCGGACGCTTGATCATAAGCTTGTTGAGCCTGTTTTTGCGTTTGCTTAATCTGTTGCACTGCCTGGGCTTTTTGTTGGGCTAAAGTGACTTGTTGTTTCATTTGCTCGATGGTTTGTTGTTGTTCACCAACAATATTATTGGCCACCGTTTCCTGTTTAATTTGGCTTAAACCAGTTTCATAAGCAGTTGTAACTTGTTGTTGTAATTGGTTAACTTGGTCACTACTTAAGTTACCACCATTTGTCAAACCATTAAGTTCTTGTTGCTCCTGATTTAACTCATCATCCAAGGCATTCCAAGCAGCATTTTGTTGTTGCTTCAAGTCCGTTACTTGCTTAATGCTGTCCACACCATCTTTAGCGACTTGTTGAATAGCAGTGGTCGAAGTAGCTTGATTGATAGTGGCAATTGCCTGCGCTTTTTGGTTTTGCACGTCTTGTTTCAAACTGTCCTGATCAGACTCATAATGATTCAAGCCCGCAATTACCTCATTAGTTGCCGTTGCTGCTTGATCAACTTGTTGCATGGCTTGATTGATCGTATTAGCTAAGTCTAAAGTTGGTTGTAACTTCTGTTTTTCTTGCGTGAGCCAACTTTCAGTAACATCGGTGGTTTCATTTAAATCATTTAACATCGCTGTCTGTTCGGTTGTGACTTGCTCTAATAAGTTATTAACTTGATCGGCGGTTAAGTATCCACCCTTGTCCGCTTTACCTAAATCTTGAATTTGTTGCTTGGCGTCATTGACTGCTTGGTTAATACTTGCTTGTAATTTCTGCTTCTGTTTAGCGGTCGCTACTAACTGATCTAAAGCATTGTTTTGTTGACCAGCGGCATTGGTGACATCTTGCGCCGTCTTACTGGAATCTTGTTGCGCCGTTTCAATGGTAGCCACACCATTAGTTGCTGCTTGGTCAGCTTGGTGTTGTAATTGATCAATTTGATCTGGGTCTAACTTGTTGTCACCTTGACCTAAATCATTAATCTTTTGCTTATTAGCAGCTAATTGTTGCGCTAAAGCCACAATTGCTTGAATAGCGGCGGTACCTTTGTCAAAGGCCGTAGTTTCCTTAGTGTTATCTTTCATACCAGTTAAGGCTGTGTTAGCAGCGGTATTGACTTGATTTAAGAAATCAGTTTGTTGCTCAGCACTGATATTCGTTAAACCAGTTAAATCATTGTTGGCTTGCCCTAAAGTCGTGGCTAAACTCGTTAAGTCCGTAATAACTTGCGTCTTGACTTGAGTCGCCTCAACGCTCGTTGCTGCCTTGATTTGAGTAGTTAATGAACTTTGTGCTTGGGTAATTTGATCTTTAAATTGCGTCTTTTGCGTAGCCGTCAAACCAGCTGTTGTCTCAAGCTGTCCAATCGCCGTGGTAATTTGCGCCTGCAAGGCTGTTAGGGCATCGTTTTGAGCCTGCGGTAACTTCAATAACTTATTAATAGCTGTGGCACCGTCACTCGCTACTTTATTAAGATTAGTCGTTGCATCAGCTTTAGTAATTTGGTTGACAATCTTAGCTTGTTGCTCACTAACTTGTTGCTTCAAGCCAGTTTGTTGGTCAGCTAATTGATCCAACTTACCAATAGCAGTATTAGCGGCAGTAACAGCGGCGTTAACCACACCCATGGCCGTATTCATATTATCAGCTAAATCCGTTACTGGCTTAAAGTTCTTCGTTTCTTGATCAGTTAACCATGAATCTGACAAATCAGTAGCGTTTTGTAAGTTAGTTTCAATTGTTATCTTCGCTGCAGCTAATTGAGCTAATAACTTACCAACTTGTTGAGCTTCATCAGTTGGCGTCGTGCCACCCGTTAAGTTATGACCAGTGGTGCCGTCACCTAATTCTTTGATGTGATCCACTGCAGTATTGTAGTCAGTTTGTAACTGCTGCATGATTGTAGCTTTTTGCGTAATTGTTTCTTTAATCTTATTTAAAGCAGTAACACCTGCTTGCCCTTTGGTTTGAGCAGTAGTTGAATTTTTAGTACCCAAGACATCATTGACAGCCTGATTATAAGTGTTTGTAATTTCATCAGTGAAATTAGTCTGTTGATCATGGCTTAAATCGGTAGCATTACTTAAAGCTGTTTCCACCTCTTGTTTAGCATTAGCTAACGCCCCTAATTGCGTATTTTGTTCTTTTAAGGTTGCCAACAAGTCGCGGACATTAGATTGCGCTAAGGAACTAACAGATTCTATCGTGCCTTTGTCTGCAGCTTTAATCTTACCAACTTCAATATCGTACTGGTCTTTTAACTTCTTCAAAGCCGCAGTTAAGTTAGCACCAAAGTGATTGCCCGCAGCACCATTTAAATCAATCACACCATTGTTATAAATGGTTTCCAGATCATCCCAAGCCGTTGCTTGGTCTTGTACTAACGCAATTACACCCTCAATGTTTGTCTTTTCAGCAGTAGTTTGCGCCGACATGTTGGCAGTAGTTGCATCTCTTAAATCATCTTGGGCGGTTTGATAAGCTGATTCTAATTCACCTGCAAGCTTATTATTAGGATCCAACTCATCATGATGGTGTAAATTACTCAAAGCATCCTTGGCTGTTTGATAAGCGGCTTCTACTGTTTGCATAGCCGTATTCATAGCCTGAGCTTTAGTCACAACATCAGTTAAGGAACTTGGTTCTTGGGTACTATCAAAGCCCGGTTTAGCAGCATCTGTTTTAACTTGTTCATAAGCACTAGCTAAATCAGCTAATAACTTACCAACTTGCGTACTGGTATCAGTTGAATCAGCAGCACCAGTTAAATAACTGTCTTCATTATGACTACTTGCAGCTAACTTATTAATATTATCCTTAGCAGTATTATACCAACCAGCTACTGTACTTAAATTACCTGATAAGTTTTTCGCCGCTGTAACAATCGCATCAATTGCATCTTTACCATCACTTAAAGCTGTATTAGCCGCAGTAACACTATCAGCATTCTCAATATTCTGATTTGCTGTCGTCTGTGCACCATCAGTCGGATTGGTAATTTGATCTTGATATTTTTGAATATCTGTTGGTTGCAGAGTGTCCGTCAAATGACCAATTATGTCACTCGCAGCTTGCGCATAATCATCTAATTGGCTTTGATTATCAGCTTTATGTTCCGCCAATTGCGCCTGATCCACCACTTGTTGTAACGCTGTTTCACCATCAGCTTCAGCGTTATCAGTTCCAGCAGTAATCTCAGCTACTGCAGCCTGATAAGCACTTGTTACTTGGCCTTGATATGATGTCTGCTGATTCGGCTTTAAATGACTTAGTTTATCAGCAGTTGTTGCAGTTTGAGCTGTTTGGTAAGCAGTTTGTAACTTACCCATGGCTGTATTCATGGTTCTTGCTTTACCAGTCACTGCCGTGAGCTTTTGCTTCTCTGTTTCTTCGTTGAAGTTTGCCCCAGGATTTTCTAAATCACTCAAGACTGTATCGTAAGCCGTACCTAATTGTTCCACTAAGGTATCCACTTGTGACTTATGTTCGGCGTCAGGCGCTGTGTTTGTTAAATGCCCTTGTTTATTGTCGCCTAAATTAGTAATGTTTTCCTTTTCGGTATTGTACCAATCAGTAACTTTATCGGCAGTTGTAGCTTGACTAACAATATTGTTAATCTTTGCTTGAGCAGCTTGATAAGCACTAGCAGCAGAGTCTGCATCAGTAGCACTATCAATCGCAGCTTGCCCTTTAGTTTGTTCGGTTTCTTTATTCGGATCAGTATTCGTAATTTGTTGTTGATACTTGGTCTTTTGCTTGTCTGTCAAATGCGTTAAAGCATTAATTTGGTTAACAGCAGCCGTGACCCCATTTTGAAGTTGCGCACCAGCTAACTTTTGGGCAATTTCTTTTAAGCCCGTATTAACAGTAGCATTAATTTGGTCTTGGGTTGTGGTTGTGACAATCAAAGGATTTAAACCACTAACTGCCGTATTATAAGCACCAGCAATGTTATCTTTATAAGTTTCCTTATCAGTTAAGACGGTTAAATCATTATCAACTGTTTCCCCGGCATCATTTTTAGCGGTTTGTAGTTGCGTCATCGCTGTATTTAACTTGTCAGCTAACGTGGTAATCGGAGCAAAATTGGTTGTTTCTTCACTGCTTAACCAATCGTCAGCCAAAGTATCAGCTTGCTGCAAATCGGTTTTAATTGTCGTTAAAGCTGTTGATAATAAAGCTAAGAGCTGTTCAACTTGTTTAGTGTCATCCCCACTAGTTAAATGATTATTGGCTTGCCCTTCAGCCAAGTCTTTAATGGCTTGGACTTGTGTATCATAATCGGTTTGTAACTGAGTTAAAAGTTGATTCTTCTTGGTAATTAAAGTGGCTAAATTATTTAACGCCGTAACGCCATTTTCTTGCGCCGTGTCTAAGTCATCTTCGTCTTCACCAGCCAAAACCGCAGTAACTGCATCATCATAGATCTTGTTAATCTGCGTTGTGAGTGTGTCTTTCTGATCTACCAAATTAGTTGCATTGGTCACTGCCGTATCAGCAGCAGTTTTAGCAGTTTGTAAAGCACTTAGGGCAGCATTCTTTTCTGTAGCTAAACTTAAAACATCATTAAGCTGCATTTGCCCTAATTTCCGTGCTAATTTAGCAGTATCTTTATTAGTGGCAGCAATAATATCAGCTTGAGCAGTTTGGTAGTCCTGATTCAGTTCAGTAATAATCGGGTTCAATTGTTCCGTCGTTAATTGGCCACCATTAGTTTGATTTAAAGCATTTAACGCTGCTAAATCATTAGTCTGTGTACCATCAAGTTTATTTAACTCATCATCTTGAGCTTTAACTAATTCCAAAACTTGCTTAATGGACGTAGTCCCCGCATCTTTCAAATCAGCCAGAGTATCCGTCGTTGCGGTCGTCAAATTATTAACTGCTGTTGTATAAGCTTCATCAATTTGACCACTCAACTTGTTCTTGGGATCCAGCAAATCAGCATGGCTCAAATTATCCAAATCTGTGTGCGCATCCGCTTTTGCTGTATTTAAGGATTGCACTGCATCACTCATGCTTTGTGCAAAGTCCGTCACCGCCGTTAGTTTTTGGTGTGCTGTTGTCGTGTCAAAAGCAGCCCCATTATTAGCAAGATCCTGCAAAACAGTTTGATAAGCATTCTCTAATTGTGTCAATAATGTCTCAACTTGGGACTGATGATCTTCATCTGGCGCTTGAGTTGTTAAATGCCCTTGTTTATCGTCACCTAAATTAGTAATTTTTTCCTTTTCGGTATTGTACCAATCTCCAATTTGACTAGCCGTTTGAGCTTGTGTCACAATCTTCTCAATAGCCTGTTGACCCGCAGCTTCAGCAGCATTCACATCTGTCTCACTCGTAGCTTGGTTAATTGCCATCACGGCTGCTGATTGCGCCGTATTCTTGGTTGGATCAGAACTAGTAATTTGTTCTTGATAAGCAGTAATTTGATCAGGCGTTAAATTATTCAAGTCACCAATGACGGTTAGTTCTTGATTAACGTAATCTTGCAATTGGGCTTGAGCCAAGCCTTGAGTAATACCTAAGACGGCTTGATCTTTGGCTTTGTCAATCGCTGTTTGGTCAGTAGCACTATTAATGTCACTTTTAGCTTGATTATAAGCCGCATCAATTAAGGTTTGGAAGGGTTCTTGTTTAGCGGTGGTATCTAAGGTTGCCAAGTTATTATGCAACGTATTGAAAGCCGTATTATACTTCTCAGTAATAGCTTGCATGGCATCATGCTTAGCTTGCGCTAAACTGACAATTGCCGCAATATCGGCATCCGGATCACTAGTAGCAGCGGTAGCGGCCGCATTAGTAACATCATCTTTATCTTTCTCTGGATCTTTTTGCGCCGTATCAATAGCGGCTAAACCATTGTTAGCAGCTGTATTAGCCTGATCTTTTAAATTCGAAACTTGATCGGAAGTTAAACCATCCGCACCACCTAAATCATTAATCGTTGTTTCATCCGTATTTAACCGCGTAGCTAAGGCGGCAATGGCATCCATGGCAGCTTTGCCTTTATCTAAGGCTGTTTGGCGACCAGTATCATCACTAGCAGTATTATAAGCACTTGTTGCCGTAGTCAAAGCTTGGTTAACTTGCGTCAAAAAGTTATTAACTTGCGTTTCGTTTAATTGCCCGGTAGGGTCTTGGAAAGCTTTAATTGTTTGTTGATCAGTATTGAAAGTGTTAGCTAAAGTTGTGACCGCATCAATCAAGGCTTTACCATTATTAATAGCGGCTATTAAAGCGGCAGCAGGATTAGGGCCACCATCAGGATTAGCAGGATCAACGTCATCATCGCCGACTTGACTAACTAACGCTTTTGCTTGTTGTAAAGCCGTATCAAACGCCCCATTAATGGCATTAATTAAGTCTGTTTGTCCCGTAATATTAGCTAAATTATCCGCAGTAGTCTCACTACTATCATGGTAGTTCTGTAAAGTAGTCAAGGCATCTTGTTTTGCATCAGCTAAGCCTTCCATGTTAGAAGTAACTTCAGGGTCGAAGTCAAAAACCGGACTGTCTACAAAATCTTTATTAGCAGTTAAAACTAGATGATCACCCTTTTGTAACATATTTGCGGGTAAGGAAAAACTAAAGTTGCCATCAGCATCAGAATTAACAATATAAAGTTTCTGGGGATTACGCCAGCTATCATTTGTTTCAACTAAATTAGAATTGTCAGGAAAATCTACTAAAGTTCCGTTAGCATGTTTAATTTGAACTTTAATATGGGCATTAGCCAGATTAGTCTTGCCAGATATCTTAGTTTTATCAAATGATAACTTAATTGAATCAGGAATGAAATCTGCTAAGTCACCATCGCCTAATCCTTTAAATTCTACCTTAGTAGCAACCGCACTTTTTCCGCTTAACAACGAAATAACGTTGTCTTCATCTTCCTTAGTTCGTCCAACAATATCACTTTTATTTTCATCCTCAACATTTTGCTGAATGGCATTAATCGTATGACCATTTGAGTTGTTCAAAATTAATTTACTCAAAAAATAATCTTTATACGTGATATTGTTAAAAGTAATCTTTCCCACGAATAATCCACCAGTAGGATTGTTAGTATCATCCAAAACAAAACTTTTTGGATTATTAATAAGTACCTGTCCACTGTCGTTATATAAGAGTGCTAAATTACCATCACCATCATTGACGGTAAGCTCAAAAGTTCCTTCATTAACGTTTAATGAACCAGAAGAATCAACTTGAAAGAACACATTAGTGTAGGATCCCATGTCGGTACCAATAACTTTAAAAGTGCCATCTTTATTAACATTCAATTGCCCAGCGTCATCAACTAAGGGATTGTATATGAAAGAATTTGTATTAATTATGAAACTGGCATTTTGATTAATTATTAGTTTAGCATTTTTCTCTATCCTTAAAGCTTGGTTACTATCAGAACTCGAACTGGCTGCTAGCATTAGGTTAACTTGAGCATCCTGATTTAAAGTCATAACACTGCTGTTACTTAAACTAATTACTCCTTTTAAAGAAACATTAACATTATTTTGAAAAGTAACGTTTAATATAACATTATTCTCAACTTCAACTGTACTACCATTATTAGCCATAATCATCACACCGCAACCATCTAGAATCCAATTAATATTTGAATCAGACTCAAAAATTAATTTGTCCTTATTTAGATCCATAGATAAACCATACCTAGTAGTAATTACTTTATTATCAACTAAGGAAGTATATGACGCAACATTATCAACATTAACTTGTCCCACAAAATGAATTTCATTACTATTTGATTCGATGTTATGATATATTATTCTTCCGCTAACAATATCTACGTTCTTAAAATATAATTTGCTACTAGTACTCTTTAGTGAAAAAAAGTCATTATTGTTATATAACTTTAAATTATTAAATGTCAATGAACCATTAATTCTAAAGGTATCAGTACCACCACTCAATCTAAATTCTAAAACATATTTTTGATTAGTCTGACTTTCAATGGTTAAATCCTGACTACCGGCAACTAGTGTGCTTGTGGAAACTAATAAATCATTCTTGAGAATAATTTTTATCGTATCAGTTGCCTGAAAGGCGGTAATAAAATCGGCTGCATTATCTACTTCTACAACGCCATCTTCAGATAAGTTAGCAATTTCTGGCTTTGTAGTTTCATCATTATTGTTATGTACTACAGTTTGGTTGTTATTATTACCAGAATTACTATTAGTTGGTTGATTAGAATTGTTATTGTTGTCGGCGCCAGCAGCGACATTAGTATTGGTTTCGTTGGCGTTATTGTTATTGACATTATTACCAGAGTTTACGGTATTGTTATTGTTATCGCTTACATTAGAACTGCTTACTGAACTAATCGTACTATTTTCAGTAGTACCACCCTCTACTTGCTGTTGATTATTATTATTTGTGCTATTTACGCTGCTATCTGCAGTATTGTCGATTGTCGATTGTCGATTGTCGATTGTCGATTGTCGATTGTCGATTGTCGATTGTCGATTGTCGATTGTCGATTGTCGATTGTCGATTGTCGATTGTCGATTGTCGATTGTCGATTGTCGATTGTCGATTGTCGATTGTCGATTGTCGATTGTCGATTGTCGATTGTTACTGCCATTTATTTCACTGGGATCGGTCGTCTGAATTTCTTCTCCTGGTGCGGCTTGATCGACTTTACCTTGATCATTAACTTCATCTGCTTTAGTGGTCGTTTTATTGGCAGTTAACCACAATGTTGATGAGAATAAGGTTACACCCATGGTTGCTAATAGTCTTTTACTTCGATGCATTTTTATACGCTCCTTTAATCGTCTAAAATATTTACATTTTTTGGAAATGATTTTGATTATGTTCGCTCGGATTTGATACCTAATTTTATTAAATAATAAGCAATTAATAATCTTAGTCTCTTATATATTTCATATTATAATTGGTTAATTAGTGATAAATCAAACACTATTTGGCAAAAAACTCCCGAAAAAGCCCATTGTGATTTATATATCACACAAAATGGCTGTTTTGCTTTTTCACATGTTCACAACGAAGCTTGATTTAACCGCGTTTATTCTTGTGAACGATTTTTTCAAAAATAGCCAAAATCTAAATGTTAAGTTTTTCTTAAGATTCTTAAGTTTTTATTAAGTTCCAACACTAGTGTTGGATTTTTGGCTAGATTTCTTATGTAATTAAAAAAAATGATCTGCCCCCCAAAATTAGGACAGATTTTTAAACTTTAACTTAGGACTAATTTCCGATACTCCATCGGAGTTAGTCCTTTTAATTTGATTTTGATTCTTTGATTATTAATAGTAACTAATATAAGATTTGATTGCTACTTCTAAATTCTGTTAAATTCTGAAAATTTTTCTCAAAGCCATAAAACATTTCTCGTTTGAGAATACCAAAGAAACCTTCCATTTGATAGCTTGCTCCTTATATTCCACAGAGTAATGAGTATATGGTTAATCCAAGATTGTGACAGAATGGCACTCAATTAAAGCTACCAAATATGAAATTTGACCACGATTAATATTATACTTATTGCTCAACTCTTTAGGACCTAAGTTTTCATTCTTCCATAAATAATAAATATTGATTTTATCTTGCTTAGACAATTTAGACATAAAAATAACCTCCAAAGTTGTCCTAACTTTGGGGGCATTTTTATGTCTACCAATTTATTTTTGAAAATAAAAAGTACTTCTTAAGTAGTGTCGGGACAATAATATCAGTGTCTAGATTACTAACATTAATTAATTATTTCGTTCCAACCTCACTGAAGAAGTACCTAATTAATATTTTAAAAATTAATCACGTACTATTAATACGCTAATAGGTGATTTTTCAACGATACCTTTAGCCTCGTTACCAACTGTTTTACCTAAAATTGTTTTAGCTTCCGAGCCAATCACAATTAAATCTGGTTGAAAGTCAGCTACTACTTCATCTAAGATTACCTTATCCGGATCACCTTCGGCTAAAATAGGTTTAACTTGTTCAACACCAAACCCTTTAGCTTTTTCTACATATTCCAACAAATCATGGGATAAATCCAAGCGCTTATCATCCATTTTATTAGGTGACATACTATCAAAAACATTAACATCTTGTGATTCTAGAACTGCTACTACACCTAACTGAGCATCAAGATCTCTAGCCATTGTACAAGCAGCATTAAAAGCATGATCAGATGAAGTAAAGTCATCCACATCAATACCTACCAAAATTTTAGTAAACCGTTTCTCTGTTACTTGATAGTTCTTTAATTCTGAATTCAAATCCCTAACCTCCACTAAAATTATTTTAAGTTTTGGCCCTTATTTTCTGCAAAATAGCGTTTGAAACGTCCACGATAGCGATGAAACATATAAGTCAATAAAACTAAACGCTTAAGTCCAAGATCACCCTTATAGAAAACAGTTGTGCCATAACGGTCTTGTCGCAGTAATTCGAGAGCAATTTCTTTGTACTGATTTTCTAAGGCATACTTTTTAAAGACCCCAGCGGGTACTCCCAGCCATAATTGATACTGCGCCTTATTCTTATTGCCATAAACAGTTGGCCGTGAATCTAAGGTTTGATTAACATAATCATCCACTAAGAATTGCGCTAAATTATAACCGTTTAAAGTAACATAAAAGCTACTACGTCCTTGGCGCAAATTAATTTCAAACAGTTTAAATTCCTGATCACGATCATCAAACTTCATATCAAAATTGGCAAAGCCTGTGAATTCAATTTCTTCTAAGAAACGTTGAATCACATCATACAATTTTTGATTATACTCAGGTAAAATTGCCACATAATTACCAATAGCTGCCGGCGTTGGATCTTCCAACAATGGATGCCCTAAACACATTAATTTAACGTGATGGTTTTGGTCAACATAAGCGTTTAAAACCCGCATATGCGAATCATCACCCGGGATAAATTCTTGCAAAATCAGATCTGATTGATATCCATTATCATAAATTTTAGCAACAATGTCGAGAAATTCGGCTTGATCTTGAATTGTAAAAGCTTTTTTACGACCTTCAAAATGAATATCTAACCATTCTACACTATTGGCTGGTTTTAAAGCCACCGGATAGTCAAACGGCACCGTCAAATCTTGTTGTTGGTACATCTGTTTGGTAATAATTTTTGTTTTCGGATGCGGCAAATGATATTTTTCACAAATTTGATAAAATGATTCTTTATTATTTAATTTGCGCAACAAATCATAATCCACATAAGGACAAACAAAAGTTTTAGATAGTTCTTCTTTGTGCTTAGCAATTAGCTCGGCATAACCATCACCCATGGCTAATAAAATAACAGGTTCTTGATGATCAGCATATTGCTGCGCAATTTTGCGCATATTGTCAATAAAAGCTGGATCCTCCGTGAAACCATCATATAAATTAACATTGATAATTTTTGAATACTTGGTTGGGGCTAACGCCACTTGCGCATAAGCCTGTACCGGTTGTTGCGTTAATTCATAAAATGAACGGGCAAAACCGTAAGCATTAATATCACTACCTAAAAGAACTGGTGTAAAGTTTGGTTTACTCTGAGTATCGATAATCTCTCACATTCCTTTATAACTAGAGTTTGATTCAATTAATTATTATCCAATAAAACTGGCTTTTACGTATTTATGGAATCAAGTACAACCACATTGTACCAAATCAACCGCCCAATACGAAAAAAAATTTTAAATTACTCTTAAATTTTAAACCTCCGCCAAAAGCTGGCAGCCCCATAACCAAAAATATTTAATCTTTGTTGTTTTAAATCTAAATTAACGATATACCCTGCAAATTCGGAAAGTTGACCTAGCTTGCGGTTCCAAGCTCGATTATATTTAGTGGTCAAACCATGATTTTTCCCCATCAAAGCAGAAACATTTAGTAAAACATAAAGAATTTGATCAACTCGATATTGCGCTTCTATATGACGATGTCCCGCCAAACAAGCCAAAACTTTGCCCGTTTTATTTTGGTGAAAGTCAAATTTGACCTGCACGGAAAATTCTGGATCTAAGTCTTGATGATTGAGTTGACCTCGTAAACCGTGATTAAAAGCTTTTAGTAAATCATGAACTGCCTTACCATTATGCACAGCACTTTGTCCCTTAGTAGTTATCAAATTGGCATGACTTAAAATTACAATCTGTTTATCAGCTGAAGCCTGCAGAACTTGTACCAATTCCTGAATTTGCGCTTGGCGTAAGCCTAAAACCAATTTATGATCATATTTTCTCTGCCCTTGCTCATTTAATTGATAGGAGATATCACTCGTATCTAAGACTAAGACCCGCATTGAGCCCTGATCAAAATAACGAATCCCCTGGTTTTTAAAAACTACAGCCGAATTAGTCTGTTTTTGTTGGGGCAATTCTATCAGATCATGAAACGTCAGCTTAGAAAAAGTTGCTCGCCGATTTTTAGTATGCTCATCATATTTATCATGATCATCATGATTACCCTTCACAATTAAATAAGGCAACGTTTGTTGGGCAAAACTAGCACTAACTTGTTTGAGTAATTGACAATCAAGATTCGTTTCTTCACTACCATCAATTATATCTCCTAAGTGTACCACTAAATTCAATGGTAACAATTGCGCCAATTCTAAAAATTCCTGAATATGCTGCCAACCATTAAAACCATAATAACTTTGACTAGCAATAAATTTAATATGTGTATCTGTAATTACACCAAATGTTAGATCAGAAGCCAGATATGGCGCAATGGAGTGTGCAAAAAGCCTCAGATAAGCTTTCACAAAGTTCCTTGGTTTGAGTGGCACTGGACGAAATTTTTCAAACGGACGTGATCGATAATAAACTTGCTGTCCTGCTGTTTGAGGCCATAAAATTTCTTGAACTTGAATTACTTGTCCAATGTAAGGTTGATTTAAAAAATGCACGGGAGACTTTAAATTAGTTATTTGCGCTTTGTTAAACATCTAAATACTCCATCACTAATGGCTACAATCACGGCTTAGAAACGAAATAATTACTTTCGTGAACTACATCGGTACTAAAGTACCGTGCTTCTGGGAACAGACTTAACTTGCTAAGCTTTGTCTGACAACTTAGTAGCGGTTTATCCTACTTGACCAGGGCTTGTTCCAAGCCTAATTGTTTGATATTTAATGCAGCATTGACATCGCGGTCATGTTGCTTTTTACATTGTGGACATTGCCACTGTCTGACATCTAACTCATGTTTTCCGTCATCATAGCCACAATTTGAGCAGATTTGACTCGTTTTTCTGGGATTGACAGTAATTAATTGTTTACCATGCCACGCACATTTATACTCCAATTGCCGCCGAATTTCTCGCCATGCTTGATTAGCGATCGCTTTAGCTAGATGGTGATTTTGCAACAGATTTTTGGTTTTCAAATCTTCAATCACAATTACATCATAGTCTTTAACTAATTGGGTCGTTAACTTGTTCAGATAATCATGGCGCTGATTGGCAATTTGTTCTGAAATTTGAGCCACCTTTTGCTTGGCTTGCACATAATTGTAACAATCATTTAGATCAATCTTGTTATCAGGATGCAATTGATTATGCATGGCAACACGCGTCTTAGCCAAAGTTCGCCGGCGAGCTAGTTGACGTTGCCATTGACGTTTTTTCTGCGATAACTGATTATCAAACCGAACCGTTTGAAACTTTTGACCAGCAGAACTAATCATTAAATCGGCAACTCCCATATCTAACCCCACTGTTTGACCCGTTTTCTCAAATGGTACTTGGTTTTCGCACTCAATCAATAAAACGCAATAAAACTTACCAGCTGGACTCAGCTTAATCGTTGCCGATTTAATCTTGGCAGCGATGTCTCGGCCACGATATTTGACGATCCCTAATTTAGGCAATTTTAAATAATGTTGCTTCAGGACTCTAATGTTTTGCTTAACATTATTGCAAGTATAACTTTGCTTGGCATAATGCTTAGATTTGAACTTGGGGAAACGAGCTTGCTTGTGAAAGAAGCGTTCATAAGCAGTTCCTAAATGTTTATTGGCATTCAACAAACTAGTGGCTTCAGCGCTCTTTAAGAATGTATATTCTCGTTTCAATTGTTTAACCAAATAATTCATGCCAAACGTCTTAACAAACTTGCCACCGTTATCATGGCGTTCTTGCTGCATCGCTAACATTTGATTCCAAACAAAGCGCACTGCACCAAAGTTTTCAATGATTTGTTGCTGTTGTTTTTGATTAGGATAGATTTTTAGTTTAACAGCTTTGAACACCACAATCTTGCACCACCCTTGGTTTAATAAATTAATTATAAGCCATCGATATTTACAAAACAGCTAAAATTTAAACATGGAGCAATTCATCACTTCCTTAAAAGAACGTGTTTCCTTGCTCGTTTTAAAAAATTAAAAAGAGGTGTTCTTGGCTATCAAGAAAAATTATTTCTTAATACCTGGTGAACAACCTCTTTTAGCTTTAAATAAAACGTTGGTAAGCAACACAAGGTTTGTGCATAATATTATCAATCGTTCCACTTTGCTGAAAACCATTTTTTTCAATCACGTGGCGCATGGCTAAATTATCAAAATGCGTATCAATCCGCACATCACTAAAGCCTAAAGCCGCAGCCACACTCATTAAATGTTGAATAAAGATAGACGCTAAACCTTCACCTTGATGCCCCTGACAAATGGCCACGCGATGAATTATTGCATACTTATCTTGAGAATCAGGACTCCATTGACCATCATAAATTTCATCATACATTTGCTCACCTTGATCTTCTAAAGCGGCTACGCCAGCAATTTGATCATCTCGCATTAAAAAATAAGCAATCCCACGAGCAATATCATCTTGCAAAATTGCTTGATCAGGGTAACCATCTTGCCACAAATCGACACCCCGACCACGAAGGACACCTTTGGCTTCTTCAATAATTTCGACCACTAATTCAATTTCATCAGCGTTAACTTTCCGTAAATATGTGACTGGCATTATCTATCCCTCCCAAAATTGAAACACCAGAACATGGTACCGAGGTCAATAACAAATTGCAACCATTAAAACAATTTTTTTATCTTTATTAAATAATTGTTAACAAATCGCTTTTAGTTGGATAGTAAGCCACCAACTTGAAAGTGTTCAAGATTGAGGCCGGCAGCCGCTATAGATTAAATGATTACTAATTTAGTAGTGTGTTTATGACCTTATTTTTGCCAATTATCAATTTGGTGAGCTGCTAAAGCAATTGATAAGACTGCATCTGGCGATAAATTATTGCGCACATCGCTCATCAGCGCATTAGCCACCACAGCACCAATAACTTCAAAAGCATATTCAATCAAATGTAAATCAATTTGCACATCATAAGTCCCTGTTTGATAAGGATTTTCATGATTATATTCAAAATTAATTTTACTATCAACAAGACTACCATCAACGTGATTCACCAAAACTCGATCTTGCAATTGATCTAAAGTTTGCTGTTCATGTTGTAAAGTCAAACGATGATCAGACTCATTTTGATAGTACTGCTCTTCTGTCATTGTCAAATAATCTTGAACTGGTTGCCGTAAAATTGCTAGATCATTTAATAATTCATAGACCTTTTGAACATCCAAAGTGGCTGTTTGATTGCTAATTTGTGAACTATGATCTTCTAACCAATCGGCGAAGTGACTAATCGTTTGTGCTTCCATCTTTTTCCTCCAACAGATTCTATCAATTAAATTATAACTGTTTACGTTGTGAGATACCAGCAACTGTCCCGCTAGTAATTACTTAAAATTAACCTCATTAAAATCAATATTTCCAACCAAAAGCAGCAGAAAACTGAAATAATGATCTATTACTTTTAGAATGATGCAGATACTAATTTATTATCGCATTCTAGAAAACCATAGTTTGTGCCTCAAGAAATGAAATCCCTTTAACACATAACTGCCAAACAACTTTTTTTGTATCCCACTTAATTAAAACGACTAAAAATACAAGATAAATTTAATAATTATGATATTGTTAATTACTTTGCTTTGGTATAAAATAATGACTTAGGTTAAAAACGCTATCATCTAAATAGAAATAAAACTTATATTACAGCTTTGGTAATTATAGTTCAAAATTAATTTTTAAAAATAATTTAAAACTTAAATTCATTTCTAAAAATTTTTTTCTTTATATTAGATTATGATAGCACTCTAATTAATGGGGGGAATTAAATTGAACGAACAAGATTTAGCAGCTCAAATCCTCAAGCTCGTTGGTGGTGATGAAAACATCAATGCCGCTTGGCATTGTGCTACACGTTTGCGTTTTACTTTAAAAGACGCAGCCAAAGCCCAAACCGATCAAATTGAAAATTTAGACGGGGTTATCACTGTCGTTCAAGCTGGTGGGCAATACCAAGTTGTGATTGGTAATAATGTCGGTAATGTTTATAACGCCTTAGTAGCCATTGACCCACGACTTGGTGAAGGCAACGATCAAGAAACTAGTGCCACTGTGAGCGATGAAAAAAAGAAGTTAACACTTAAAGGAATGTTTGATGCCTTTGTTACCTTCATTTCCGGCTCTTTCACACCATTTCTAGGTGCCATGGCTGGTGCCGGTATCTTAAAAGGCTTATTGTCTTTATTTGTTGTTTTAAATTGGATGACACCCAAAACTGGTGCCTATCAAATTTGGTATGCGGCGGCTGATGGAATCTTTTACTTCTTACCAGTTATTTTAGCTTTTACTGCTGCTAAGCAAATGAAGGTTAATCAATATGTAACAGTTGCTATCGGCATGGCTTTAGTCTATCCAACCATGGTTAACATGAAAAGCTTAGACTTTTTCTCCATTCCAATTTCAAAAGCTACTTATACTAGTACCGTTATTCCAATTTTATTAGTAGTTGTTGTTCAAAAATGGTTAGAGCCGCTGTTTAACAAATTCTGGCACGAATCTGTGCGTAACATTTTGACGCCTCTATGTATGTTAATGATTTTAGTTCCACTGACCTTCTTGATTGTGGGACCAATTAGTAATGCTATTAGTGGTTTCTTAGCCGGAATCGTTCTAGCACTGTATCAACATGTTCGCATTCTATCCGGTCTTGTTCTTGGTGCTTTCTGGCAAGTCTTTGTTATCTTTGGTGTTCATTGGGCTTTTGTTCCCGTTATGATGAATGACTTATCTAAATGGGGTTATGATCCACTGATGCCAATTTTACTACCAGCAGTTTTGTCTCAAGCTGGTGCGGCTTTAGGCGTCTTCTTAAAAACTAAAGATGACAAGATGAAAGGTTTAGCTGGTTCTAACACCATCACTGCCATTTTCGGTATTACTGAACCAACAGTTTATGGTATTACCTTAAAATTAAAGAAGCCATTTTATTGCGCAATGGCCGCTGGTGGTATTGGTGGCGCCATTGTTGCTTTTGCTGGTGTTCATGCTAATACAGTTGGTTTAGCTAGTATCTTGAGTTTGCCAACCTTTATTAGTAAAGGCTTTGCCTTATCTTGTGTGGGCGATGTGGTTGCTTTTGCACTTGCTGCCATTATGACCTACCTTTGGGGTGGCGTTAATGATAACCAAAAAGCTGCTACCGCTACAGTCAAAAACGATACTGTCGTTGCTGATTCAACCAACAATTCAAAGTCTTCAGAAACAGAATTAATGGCTCCAGTTGAAGGAACTATTATCCCAATTAAAAATGTTAGTGATCAAGTCTTTGCCTCTGAAGCTATGGGCAAAGGAATTGCGATTGTGCCAACCGATAAAATTGTTCGGTCACCAATCGCTGGAACAATTAGTGTGGCTTATCCAACTGGTCATGCTGTTGGGATCACCGGTAATAATGGCGTTGAAGTCTTATTACATTTAGGAATTGATACTGTCAATTTAAATGGTGAACACTTCAAATTATTAGTCAAAAAAGAGCAAACTGTTGAAGTTGGGACACCATTAATCGAATTTGACTACGAAGCAATTAAAAAAGCCGGTTATGATAATACTGTGATGATGATTGTCACCAATACTAATGATTATGATTTTAAGTTTACTGATGATACTGAAGCTGATGATAATCCACTAATTACAGTAACACCAAAAGCTTAAACTAATTGTTAATTACACAAAAAAATCCTTCTTAAGTGAAGGATTTTTTTGTGGCTAATTTTTAGTGAAAATTATTTATTCTTCGTTGGAACCGTCTTATTATCTAATTCCGTGCGTACTACAATCACATCAGTTGATGCATTACGAATCACATATGAAGACACTGAACCGACTAGTAAGCGTTCCACCGCATTCAAACCAGTAGACCCCAAAATAATCAAGTCATCATCATAATCCTTAAAGAAATCAACTGCAATAATTATCTTTGGATCACCAAAACGAATGTGGATCTTAATATCATCAGCTGCTAAACCATCTTTAATCATTTGCTCCTTGAGTTGAGCTAAATAATTTTCAGAATCTTCGGTAATTTGATAAATAATATCACTCGTTAACATTCCACCATAAGCGCCCACAAATTGACGAGTGTCCAAGACATTTAGTACATCAACTGTGGCATGATTTCTAATTGCGACTTGCGTTGCTTTTTTGAGTGCCGTTTCTGATTCTTTGGAACCGTCTACGGGAACCAAAATTCTTTGATATTCTTGCATAAGGCTTGCCACCCTCCTCGTCAAAGACGTCTAACAAATAATCTTGGCGAATTTTTAATTCTAAAATTAAAAAACAATTTTATTAATTTAATTATAACATAATCAGTTCAACACTCGAAAAATTTACCTCCGCTTTTTTCAAGCAATTACATATTGTTTATAATCAAAATTGTCTGTAAATATTACTCGTGAACTATTTTTAAATTAAAAACCTAAAAATAACAACTATTCAAACGCAGTAGCTACCGCTACATCTGTTTTCTCAAATTCAGTCGCCACTTTAGCATACTCAACCGTATCGTGTTCAGCGATTTTCGTATAATGTTTCAGCAATTTTTCCAATTCTTCTTCTAATTTAACGGCTTTAACAAAAGGCTTGAGGTTTGTGCCTGCTATTTGAGTGGCCGTTAACGACTGAGATTGTAATTGCTGAACTGCACTTTTAGCTTGCGCAACATTTTGATCGTAATTCGCCTTAACTAGCTTAATTGTTGTCATTATTTTTTCTCCGCTTCTTGAACAATTGCCAAATCCTGTTTCAAATTATTAATTTCATTTTCTAACTGCTGAATTCTTTGATGAATTAAATTTAAATTAGTATCATTTTTTTGTTCATTAGTCTGTATAGTAATTGAACTCGTTGTTCGTAATTGTGTCAATTTATTTTTTCGTTGACCACGCCAAACTTCAGCCGTGGACTGAACCTTATTCACCTGATGAATAGCTGTTTGTAGGTTATCAATTTTAGATTTGATTTTATGTTTTGAACGTTGCAGCTTTTGTAACTGCGCTTGTTTGGCTTCAATATCTTGGGAAATAATAACGCGATCCATTAAATTATATTCTCCTAGTTCTTTAATTTTTTCAGCGCTAATAACTACCGCTGGCTTTAAATTTGTTGATTAAGTCTTCTTGAATGGAATCGGGAATTGGATAAACATGATCATATTTGTGAAGGTAACCATAATTATCAACACTTTTAGAAAACTTGTACTTACCTTTTTGGCTTGGGTCATCTGTCATGTCAACTCCCGGCATTTGTACTTGCCAATGACTACCACGCTTAGTAATCATATAGTCGCCTGAATCTTCTAAATATTTAAGATATTTTTTAGGATAATTCTTTTTAGCAAATCCATCCGCATTATCATAGCTATAATTAATACTACTAGCTGGTATTACGCGCTTTAAATCAGCCGACAAATGGTTATACAAAGTAAGATTTAAATTGATAGAACTTGGAGTTACAGGCCAACTATTGAGCCGTTTAAGTGGAGTAATTTCATCTTCATCTTCACCAATAACGTAATAGTATTGAGTAAACAATTTGATTCTCTTTTTTAATATTTGATAATTTCCTTCATAAAATCTAATCATCAAATCATTTCCTCCGCCTTCTTGAGCAGTCCTTACCTTAAAGGCGTCATTCCACACCAAAACAAAAGTTTGATCAGACTTTAACTTTAAAAAGTATTCGCCATCGCCTTCATGAGGAAAATATTCAAATTCACTAGAGTTAAAGGAAAAAGATTTGCCAATCAAATCTTGAGCTGTTTTAGCCTTAATCTTAGGCGTTAAAACTGCTCCTTCATCCTTTCGTGCCTGCAATTTTTTTTCACTCATCTTTTGATACTTAGAAGTCATTTCTGAGCGACTGGGTGAATTAGGAGTACTACTGAGACCTAAAGTGAAAAATCCAGCCACTATTGTCACTAACAAAAAAATCATTCTTTTCCATTTTCGCATTAGTAACTACCACTAGCTTTAAATTTGTTGATTAAGTCTTCCTGAATGGAATCGGGAATTGGATAAACATGATCATATTTGTGAAGATAACCAAAGTAACTAAAATCCTTATATGATTTTTGATTCTGATCCCCAACAAATACTTGTGGTGCTTTCAAGCGCCAGTTTTGCTTTTTCTTTTGCAGAATAAAATCACCAGCATGGTTCAAAAAATCAGCATACTTCTTTTCAAACCATTTGTTATTTCTATTTTTAGTTGGATAATTATAATTAATTTGATCAGAAGTAAACTTTTGTTGTAAATCTGCTGGCAATTGATTATATAACGTTAGATTTATTCCAATAGAATCTGGTGTTATCGACCAACTATTAACTCTTTTTAAAGGATGAAAATCATCCTCATTTTCCGTAGTTATCCAGTAGTTTTGAATAAATAATTTTATTTGCGTTTTGAACATTGTATAATTTCCCGCATAAGTTTCAATACTAATACCATCTGGATTACCTTCTTGATCAGTTCGTACTTTAAAAGCATCGTTATATATTAATACAAAGGTTTGATCAGACTTTAACTTTAAAAAGTATTCGCCATCGCCTTCATGAGGAAAATATTCAAATTCACTAGAGTTAAAGGAAAAAGATTTACCAACCAAATCTTGGGCTGTTTTAGCCTTAATCTTAGGCGTTAAAACTGCTCCTTCATCCTTTCGTGCCTGCAATTTTTTTTCACTCATCTTTTGATACTTAGAAGTCATTTCTGAGCGACTGGGTGAATTAGGAGTACTACTGAGACCTAAAGTGAAAAATCCAGCCACTATTGTCACTAACAAAAAAATCATTCTTTTCCATTTTCGCATTAGTAACTACCACTAGCTTTAAATTTGTTGACTAAGTCTGCTTGAATAGAATCAGGAATTGGATAAACATGGTCGTATTTGTGAAGGTAACCATAATTATCAACACTCTTAGAAAACTTATACTTACCTTTTTTGCTTGGGTCATCTATCATGTCAACTCCCGGCATTTGTACTTGCCAATGACTACCACGCTTAGTAATCATATAGTCACCTGAATCTTCTAAATATTTAAGATATTTTTTAGGATAATTCTTTTTAGCAAATCCATCCGCATTATCATAGCTATAATCAATACGACTAGTTGGTATTACACGCTTTAAATCAGCCGATAAATGGTTATACAAAGTAAGATTTAGCCCCATAGTATCTGGAGTTATTGGCCAATTATTAACCCGTTTCAAAGGATGAAAATCATCTTCTAATTCATTAGCTATCCAATGATCTTGGATAAATAATCTGATTTGCGTTTTAGAAACCTTATAATCTCCAGCATCTGTTTCAACGCTGAGTCCATTTATACCACCTTCTTGATCAGTACGTACTTTAAAGGCATTGTTCCATACCAACATAAAAGTTTGATCTGGGTTTAGTTTTAAAAAGTACTCGCCATTTCCCTCCCCTGGAAAATATTCATATTCAATTGGATTAAAAGAAAACGATTTGCCAATCAAATCTTGAGCTGTTTTAGCTTTGATCTTAGGTGTTAATACAGCACCTTCATCTTTACGCGCTTGTAATTTTTTGGTGCTCATTTTTTGATATTTAGAAGTCATTTCTGAGCGACTGGGTGGATTAGGAGTACTACTGAGACCTAAATTGAAAACACTTATTATTAATATCATAAATAATAGACTAATTTTTAATAATTTTTTCATAACAATTATTTACCTTTGCCTCTACTATGATATTCATAATAACTAACTACATCATGATATTTATTTTCACCTTTTTTCTGTGGGGTTATATAAGGAGCACGATTTTTTTCATTTTTATCTTTTACTATCAACATTTCATTACGATTAGGCATGTCCAAGGATTCCGTATAATTATAGTCATAATTATAATGGGAACTTTCTAAATGCGGTAAATTCATATCATTTTTATCAGCATAATTGTATGAAGGACCATTCACAAAACCAGCTAAATCATTTAAATTCCATTCAGCTAAATTTTTCCCACTTTTACCAATAGTTACTGCCGGATCAAATTTGACTAATTGACCACTTTGATTGTTAATAATAAATTCCACATGAAAATTAGAAAGTAATTTATAGTTATGGGAAGCTCCGACATCAGAATAGTTTCTATTTGTTCTAAATTTATTATGTGCCCGCGCACTTTCACTAGCTACTTTGAACTGGCCAGTTTGACTCAGATCATCCAAATATTCACCTGGGGTCACGTGTAACTTTTTTGCTACTTGTTCAACATATTTTGCATTAGAATAAGAAATATAATAGCGCAGTTGATGGATCTCCGTCGCTAAAGTTCCACTAGCAGTGGCTAAACCACCTTTCTTGCCTTTGGTAAACGGAAACG
Organism: Bombilactobacillus sp. ESL1202; assembly: GCF_058107125.1. Taxonomy (NCBI): domain Bacteria; kingdom Bacillati; phylum Bacillota; class Bacilli; order Lactobacillales; family Lactobacillaceae; genus Bombilactobacillus; species Bombilactobacillus sp. ESL1202. Next base: position 883,195 of record NZ_CM176590.1, read on the forward strand.
CTTTGCGAACGACTTTGGGCAACAAATCTTGAAGCAATTCGTTGGTAAAAGGATTTAAATTTGGAAAACCATGTTCTAATTTTAGATAACCATTTTCTACAGTCGCTCCTAGATACTTCATCATGATTGTCAAAGCTGAACTAGCAGCTTTTTGACTAACGCCTATTTCCGCATAAGGACGAAACAGCGCGTTAAACGCAGTTGAGCCAACTTGCCGTGCTTGTTTAAACAGCTGCTTTAATTGCTCTGCTGCCTTTTTGCCTGTTACTTTATCAATTTGGTCATCTAAAAAATGCTCAAAGCTAGTTAAAGCCGCCGCATTCCAACCGTCATGTTCTAAAGCAGTTAGAAAAGCCGCAATTTGAAAATGCTCTTTGCCTTGACCTTTAATGCCTGCCGTGACCGCTAAATCTTTTTTAATATTAACGACATTATTACTTAAATTTCTCAGTTTTAATGGTAACGTCCGGTTATTATAATTCAGCAATAAACGCTTAGTTTCTTGGACAAAGTGAATTGTTTCACCTAGTGCCTCGTCAGCTTGATTATCAATTAGTTGACAATTAGCACCCGCTTCAATCGCCAGTCGATAAGCATCATTCAGCTCCGCAACCGTTTGGCGATTTAATTCCCGCGCTTTTTTTAATTGTTGTTCAATATCGTCTAAATTATCCGTATCAATTCGGGCATTGCTACTACTGTCAACATTTTCTTTAAAGTCGTCAATCAAGCGCTGCATTCCTTGAGCTAATTGGTCTAACTCAGAAATCAAGCTTTGGCTAGTTTGGTGATGCGCTTCTTCAACGTATTCGGACATTTGTTCTTGCGTGTGTCCACTAAAGCCTTCTGTTTGTGGAACAGCTTGCATTTTGCGATCAGTATTTGCCAACAGATCCTTCAAAGCTTGCGTTTGCTTTTGTAAGTGATAATTATTGGCTTCCAGTTGATTCACATCTATTTTAACCATCATTTTCCCCATTTAATTGTTATTTAAAAATTAAAAAGTTACGAACATAATAATAAATTGATTTTATTATTCTAAACAGAATGTGATTATTATCCCAAACTTTTAATTTTTATAATAATTTTTTAAGATGTAAACAAATTAACATATGAATAAAATATAAGTAAAGTGTTTTTTTATAATAGTTTTGATTGATAATCAAAGTAGTGTCCAACAATTTTTGAGCAAGTTGAACACAACTAAAGTTTCCATATTCAATGTGATATTTTAAAAATAATTCTCCCATCAGCAAATTTTTTGTTAAAATTAAAGAAAACGTTCGGAGGCAAAACATGGATAAGAAACAACTTTTAGATATTTCATCGGGTAACAATTTTCGTGAATTAGGTGGCTATCAAACCAAAGATGGGCGCAAATTAAAGCATCATAAATTAATTCGTTCCGGAAGTTTAGGTAGCTTGAATCAAAAGGACTTAGAATACCTGACTGATTACGGTGTCCGTTATGATATTGACTTTCGGTCTGCCGACGAACAAGCTAAAGTTCCCGACCATGTTCCTGCACAAGCTAAGTATTTATTTGATCCGGTTTTTAAAGTTGATTTAACGCAAGCTTCCAAATTTAGTGATGAAGAAGAACAAAGCGCCATGGAAAAAGAAGCTCTGTCTGAAATACCTGAAAATGGTCACGCTGAAATGTTAGATACCTATCGCGATATTGTTAATTTAGACAGTGCCAAAAAAGCTTACCGAATCTTTTTTGAGCAATTATTAGCTAATGATCAAGATAACGAAGCTTTACTATTCCACTGTACTGCTGGTAAAGACCGCACTGGTATCGGCGCCGCTTTGATTTTAACCGTTTTAGGCCTGAGCTTTGATGACATTACCAAAGATTATTTATTTACTAATGTCGCTTCGAAAAATTATGTTGATCAACAACTAGCCAATCTTAAAGACCAAGGTTTAAATCCTAAACAACTCTCTTCAGCCAAAGCATTACTAACAGTTAGTCCTGATTATCTGCGGATCGCAGATGCGGAAATCAAGCAAACTTCGGGTAGCTGGTTGAATTATATCAAAACCCAATTACATGTCAGTGATCAAGATATGGAAGAATTACGAAAAATCTATTTAGAATAATCAGATAATTGATTAAATTTTATTCAGTTAGAAAAGGAGCAATTATGAATACTAAAAAATTAAATCGGTTTAATTTGGGAATATCTCTAATCTCTTTCATTCTTGCTATCACCGATTTATTTGGCCTGAAAAGTGAAAGCGTCTGGAAGTAAAAGTTGATTATCAGCAATTTTGTAATAATGTTAGCTGTGGTCTTCATTTTTAGTTATGTATTACTTCATCACATTAGTAATCCTATTTGGAATATTATCGCAGCAATCTTATTAATTTTTAGTATCGTAACTATCGTTTTTCAAACTAACTTTTCTTGGAAAACTAATTTGTTAATTGTCGTCGTGCTATTGTTACTCATAGTGGTCGTTGCTTCACTAGTAATCTGGCTTCACGAACGTCAGCATCATTAATAATTGTAGAAAAAGAGCATTGAAATCAGGAAAGTATTCTTGGTTTCAATGCTCTTTTACTTGGTTATTTTCACAATAACAAAGATTAAGTGCCGGAACGAAAAGAATTATTTGTATATTTAGATGAACATTTCTTATTATAGTGCCCTAAAAATCAGAAGTTTATCCCAGATTTTTTATTTTTTAAGGATAAATAAATAAGATTCTTAGAAAATTGTTCCAAAAACTCTCAGTCTTAAAACCCCGTAATTTCAAATACCAATACCTGATCAACGAAATAGTTAAACTAATCGTGAGCCAAATTAACAACGTTACACAAACTTCTAAAATAAAAAATAGCATTGTTGAACCCTCTTCTCATGACTAATTATTCAGTTTCAAAATTAATGTTTTTTATATTTTTTCTTCCGTGCTCCATAGCCAGGCAATTTAAACACCGTTCCCATGCCAATATTGCCACCGCCACCTAAGCAATCATTTTTACCACCATTAACTTTTATTAAATCTTTATCTGTCAATACTTCAACTCTGATCGCCGTTGATTTTTTTAATTCCATCCTATCCACCTCTATTCTCAATTTTTTACATTATAACTGCTGTATCTCACAGTACACAAAATATCTGCCTAACTACTGCAAAATTTAATTATTTAGACGTTACACAATGTTTGAGAATAATTTAAAGGAGATTATCATTAAATAATTTATCTAAACAAACTTAATTAAAACCTTAGGCTAATTCACAAGTTACCAGAATTTATAATAAAATCATAAATCAATTAAATCTTAAAAAGAATTTTATTGTGTTCATGCCACATGAATTACTTGCTGGATGGCAACTTGATCAAGAACTAGATTGGAACTTTACTCAGGTAATTAACTATTGCGTTCTCCAAGTCAGCAGTTTGTGCCTAACCAACTTGGATCACAGCCTTAAAAAAATCCAACAAAATGTTCGAGAACGACCCAGAACAAAGCTTTACTCCTTTCTTCAGAATGTGATTTGTTATAGTTTTTACACCATAAGCCTCACGCTCCTTCATAAAGAAGACACTAGCTTAGCCTTTGCCTTATGTAAAAAACTAACTGTAACATTTTAATTTTTCAGCTAAACGTGTTACAATTTATGTAAATCGAAGTTGGCGCTGCAAACACCAACTTCTCATAAGGCTGCTAAGAGCGGCTATTAAATATTTTATATTATAGTCCCTACTAAGCTTTGAAGCTAAGTAGGGACTTTGTGCTTAAGATCTTATTTTCGAAGATCTTTGATGATTTTGACAATTACTCTTGCTGCTTGTGCAACAAAATAAATTGTTTTAAAAGTCAAACAAAGATGTCCGAGAATGATCCAGAACAAAGCTTTACTCCTTTCTTCAGAATGTGATTTGTTACAGTTTTTACACCATAAGCCTCACGCTCCTTCATAAAGAAGACACTAGCTTAGCTTTCACCTTATGTACATAGTTAGTATAACATTTTTGAGATACACTTTTTAAGATAATTTTAATTATAAAAAAAGAAAGTCTTCTTTTTACGGAAAACTTTCTTTTATTTTGTTTTAAATACTTTAACATCTTTAATTTAATTCAATTTAACATCCACATCTCTGACCCAATCATTATTACCAACTTGATAATAACGATGACCATTAACCGTTAGGACTTGATCAAAGTTCCAAGTGGCTTGGCGCGTTAAATGTTTATCCGTGGAGCGACTTAAGAAACCAATTTGTGGTTGATAATGATAAATCGGTGCCGCTTGTTCTTTCAAACTTAAGGTTCCGGTTTGTGGTTTCGTGATAATTGCGGTTGTCATGACCGTAACATCAAGGGCTCGCACATATTGATGTGGTGCTACTTGATAATAAACTTGTCCGTCAGCTAATGTTTCTTGCGCATTGACTAACCACCGTGTGCCTGTTGGCAATTGTTGCTTCAGTGCGGCACCTTGATCACTATACACGGTGATGAAGTCTTGACCCGCAGTTGGTTGCACGGTAATTACTCCATCAATGATTTGCCGTTTACCAATCTTAGTGTAGTTGACATCGTCAGCTTTAACATATTCATTGGCACCTACGCGGTAATACATGGTGCCGTCATTTTGCGTATAAATATAATCCACTTTCCAATCGGTATTGGCGGCTAAGACTTGTTCTAACTGGTGACCTTGCTGGTCATACAAATGAATGAAACCACCCGTGACATCGGGTTTAACAATCGCAATGCCCGGATTGCGCACCGTATGACTTTGACTCAAGCCACTACCTAAATTATCAGTCAAGTTGACACTACCCGTGCCCGCCAAGCTATTGATGCGTTGAATACAATCATTTTGGGCTTGGTTGACAGCTGCGACACTTGTTGCTTGTTGAACTTGGTCAATGCCTGCACTTTCAGCATGCCGCACCGCAAAGATCCGATCTTGACGTTTATCAGCGTCTAAACTGGTATTGTTCTCTAAGTTCTTGACGGCTTGATCAGCTGCTTGATGAATGGCATTAATGGCAACCGCACTAGCTTGCGCTACTTGAGCTTTAACCACTTCATTACTAATTTGATTTTCCCCGTCGGCTTCCGCAGCGTGAGCAGCATCAACACCTTGACTTTGATCAATTTGGTCTTTGGCCGCTTGATAAGCCGCATCAACCTTTTGTTGAGTGTCGTCTTTTTGTTCAGGTGTTAAGTCAGTTAAATCGTTCAAATGATCCGTGGTATCTTGATAATGATGCTCTAGAGTGGTCAGGCTATCATCTTTAGCTTTCGTCACTTGAACCACTTGTTGCATATTTTCAATTCCGGTTTGTTTGTGCGGATCAACTTCTGTTAATCCGGCATTAGTAATACTGTCTTGTGCTGCTTGATAAGCGGTCTCCAACAAACCATTCAAACTGTCAATTTGATCCTTATAATGCGTTAAACCATTAATCTTAGCTTGTTCTTCTTGATAGGTTTGCTTTAAGGCTTGCATCGCTTGATTCTTGTGGTTAATCAAAGTCTTAGTGTCATTTAATTGCATAGTTCCAGTTTGTTGAACCTGATCCACACCACTTTGATCTGTCGCCGCTAAGATTTGATCAATGGCTGCTGTTGCTTGTTGACTAATCTGACTCTGCAAAGCCGTTTGTTGCTCTTCATTCAAAGCGGACGCTTGATCATAAGCTTGTTGAGCCTGTTTTTGCGTTTGCTTAATCTGTTGCACTGCCTGGGCTTTTTGTTGGGCTAAAGTGACTTGTTGTTTCATTTGCTCAATGGTTTGTTGTTGTTCACCAGCAACGTTGGCAGCGGTCGTTTCTTGTTTAATTTGGCTTAAACCAGTTTCATAAGCAGTTGTAACTTGTTGTTGTAATTGGTTAACTTGGTCACTACTTAAGTTACCACCATTGGTCAAACCATTAAGTTCTTGTTGCTCCTGATTTAACTCATCATCCAAGGCATTCCAAGCAGCATTTTGTTGTTGCTTCAAGTCCGTTACTTGCTTAATGCTGTCCACACCATCTTTAGCCGCTTGAGTAATAGCATTGGTCGAAGTAGCTTGATTGATAGTGGCAATCGCCTGCGCTTTTTGGCTTTGGACATCTTGTTTCAAACTATCCTGATCAGACTCATAATGATTCAAGCCCGCAATTACCTCATTAGCGGCCGCTTCGGCTTGATCAACTTTTTGCATGGCTGCATTGATCGTCTCGGCTAAGTCTAACGTTGGCCGTAACTTCTGCTTTTCTTGATTGAGCCAGTTTTCAGTAACATCGTTAGTTTCATTTAAATCATTTAACATCGCTGTCTGTTCCGTTGTGACTTGTTCCAATAAGTTATTAACCTGTTCTGCGGTTAAGTGTCCACCTTTATCCGGTTTACCTAAATCTTGAATTTGTTGCTTGGCGTCATTGACTGCTTGGTTAATACTTGCTTGTAACTTCTGCTTCTGTTTAGCAGTCGCTACTAATTGATTCAAATCAGTATTTTCTTGACCCGCAGCATTGGTGACATCTTGCGCCGTCTTACTGGAATCTTGTTGTGCCGTTTCAATGGCAGCCACCCCATTAGTTGCTGCTTGATCAGCTTGGTGTTGTAATTGATCAATTTGATCTGGGTCTAACTTGTTGTCGCCTTGACCTAAATCATTAATCTTTTGCTTATTAGCAGCTAATTGTTGCGCTAAAGCCACAATTGCATTAATGGCGGCGGTTCCTTTGTTAAAGGCCGTAGTTTCTGTGTTACTATCTTGCATACCGATTAAAGCCGTAGTAGCTACCGTGTTGACTTGATTTAAGAAATCAGTTTGTTGCTCAGCACTGATATTCGTTAAACCAGTTAAATCATTGTTGGCTTGCCCTAAAGTTGTCGCTAAATTAGTTAAGTCCGTGATAACTTGCGTCTTGACTTGAGTCGCCTCGACACTCGTTGCTGCTTTGATTTGAGTAGTTAATGAACTTTGCGCTTGGGTAATTTGATCCTTAAATTGTGTCTTTTGCGCAGCCGTTAAACCAGCTGTGGTCTCAAGCTGATTCGTAGCCGTGGTAATTTGCGTCTGCAAGGCTGTTAAAGCCTCATTTTGAGCCTGCGGTAACTTCAATAATTTATTAATAGCTGTGGCACCGTCACTCGCTACTTTATTAAGATTAGTCGTTGCATCAGCTTTAGTAATTTGGTTGACAATCTTAGCTTGTTGCTCACTAACTTGTTGCTTCAAGCCAGCTTGTTGGTCAGTTAATTGCTCTAACTTACCAATAGCAGTATTAGCGGCAGTAACAGCTGCGTTAACCACACCCATGGCCGTATTCATATTATCGGCTAAATCAGTTACTGGCTTAAAGTTTGTTGTTTCTTGAATAGTTAACCAACCTTCTGGCAAATCAGTGGCGTTTTGTAAGTTAGTTTCAATTGTTGTCTTCGCTGCAGCTAATTGAGCTAATAACCTGCCAACTTGTTGAGCTTCATCAGTTGGCGTCGTACCACCAGTTAAGTTATGATCAGTTGTACCGTCACCTAACTCTTTAATATGATCCACTGCAGTATTGTAGTTAGTTTGTAACTGTTGCATAATTGTGGCTTTTTGGGTGATTGTTTCTTTAATCTTCTGTAATGCGGCAACTCCTGCTTGACCCGTTGTTTGAGCAGTAGTTGAATCTGTAGTACCCAAGACATCATTGACATCCTGATTATAAGTGTTTGTAATTTCATCAGTGAAATTAGTCTGTTGATCATGGCTTAAATCGGTCGCATTACTTAAAGCTGTTTCCACTTCCTGTTTAGCAGTAGCTAACGCCCCTAATTGCATATTTTGTTCTTTTAAAGCGGCCAACAAGTCGCGGACATTAGATTGCGCTAAGGAACTAACAGATTCTATCGTGCCTTTGTCTGCAGCTTTAATCTTACCAACTTCAATATCGTACTGGTCTTTTAACTTCTTCAAAGCCGCAGTTAAGTTATCACCAAAGTGATTGCCCGCAGCACCATTTAAATCAGTCACACCATTGTTATAAATGGTGTCCAGAGCGTCCCAAGCCGTTGCTTGGTCTTGTACTAACGCAATCACAGCTTGAATATTTGTCACTTCAACGTTAGTTTGCGCCGACATGCTGGCAGTAGTTGCATCTCTTAAATCAGTTTGAGCGGTTTGATAAGCTGATTCTAATTCACCTGCAAGCTTATTATTAGGATCCAAATCATCATGATGGTGTAAATTACTCAAAGCATCCTTGGCGGTTTGATAAGCGGCTTCTAATGTTTGCATAGCCGTATTCATAGCCTGAGCTTTAGTCACAACATCAGTTAAGGAACTTGGTTCTTGAGTATCATCAAAGCCTGGTTTAGTAGCGTCTGTTTTAACTTGTTCATAAGCACTAGCTAAATCAGCTAATAACTTACCAACTTGCGTACTAGGATCACTTGAATCAACAGCACCAGTTAAATAACCACCTTGATTATTACTTGCAGCTAACTTATTAATATTATCCTTAGCAGTATTATACCAACCAGCTACTTTACTTAAATTACCGGATAAGTTTTGCGCCGCTGTAACAATCGCATCAATTGCATCTTTACCATCACTTAAAGCTATATTAGCCGCAGTAACACTATCAGCATTCTCAATATTCTGATTTGCTGTCGTCTGGGCACCATTAGTGGTATTGGTAATTTGATCTTGATATTTTTGAATATCTGTTGGTTGCAGAGTGGCCGTCAACTGACCAATTATGTCACTCGCAGCTTGCACATAATCATCTAATTGGCTTTGATTATCAGCTTTATGTTCCGCCAATTGCGCTTGATCAACCACTTGTTGTAACGCCGTTTCACCGGTGGTTTCCGCACCATCAGTACCATTGGTAATAGCTGTCACTGCATTGTTATAAGCTGTCTTAACTTGGCCTTGATATGAACCCTGTTGCTCTGTACTTAAATGACTTAGTTTATCAGCAGTTGTCGCTGCTTGAGCTGTTTGGTAAGCAGTTTGTAACTTACCCATGTCTGTATTCATGGTTCTTGCTTTACCAGTTACTGCCGTGAGCTTTTGCTCCTCTGTTTCTTCGTTGAAGCCCGCCTCAGGATCTTCTAAATCACTTAAGACTTCATTGTAAGCTGTCTCTAAATCAGCTAATAATTTACCAACTTGCGTACTAGTATCACTTGAATCAACAGCACCAGTTAAATAACCACCTTGATTACTACTTGCAGCTAACTGATTAATATCATCCTTAGCAGTATTATACCAACCAGCTACCGTACTTAAATTACCGGATAAACCTTGTGCGGCAGTAACAATCGCAGCAATTGCTTTTTCTCCAGCTGTTAAAGCACCATCAGCAGTTTCAATACTACCAGCATTCTCAATATTCTGATTTGCTGTCGTTTGGACACCATTAGTTGGATTAGTGATTTGTCCCTTATAATCAGTAATCTGGTCTTGAGAAAGTGAAGTCTGCTGTTCTAAAGTTGTTAAAGCAACTTGCGCATAATCAGCTAATTGCGCTTGATCAACAACTTTTTGTAAAGCTAACTCACCATCAGTCTCAGCATTATCTTGGCGCTTCGAAACGTTTTGCGCCGCTTGATAATAAGCTGTTTGTAATGAAGTTAAATAATCTTGTTGATTAGTAATATTAGTCAAACCATTAATGGTCTGTTGCACATCATTATTCTTCGCCGTTAAAGCTTGCATGTCAGCATCAATTGCTTGCGCTAAGTCCACTACATCTGCAATCTTTTGCTTTTCCTTAGCTTGAAAATCAGAATCCAGCGCATTTTCACTATTATTAATATCAGCAGTTAATTGTTCTAACGTCGGTAATTGATCCAGCAATTTTTTAATTTGATTAGGTTGATTCGAATCTTGCGGATTATCTCCCAATAAATTGTGTAAACCATCAGTTCCTTGACCATTAATTTGGTTCTGCGCCGCAGTTAACAGATCTTGTAAATCAGTTAAAAAGCTTGACTTACTACTATCAGCGGTTTTTGCATTAGTTAAAATTTGATCCAGCTTAGCTTTAGCACCACCATGACCATCTGTTCCTTGATAAGCAGTTGTTACCTCGTCCACACTAGTAGCTGCCGTAATGTTAGCTTGACCATTAGCTTGTTCACCGGTTTGTGGATCAGTAATCTGAGTTTGATACTTCTGTTTTTCCTTAGCACTTAAATGATTCAAATTATTAATTTGATTAAACACATCTGTTGCATGATCTTGAAGCTGGCCACTGGCTAAGCCTTGCGCAATTCCTAATAAACCAGTGTTTTCAACATTTGTTACCTGAGCTTGTGTTGTTTGGTCAGTAATGGTATTTAAATTATTCGTTGCCGTCTCATAAACAAGATCCACTTGGTCAATGTACTTCTTCTTATCCTGAGCCGTCGCTAAATTTGGTAAGCCATTGATTGTCGTATTGGCGCTATCATGTTGACTCTTCAACTCTTCCATAGCGGCATTAATCTTATCTGCCAAGTCCGTGATCTTTGTAACTTTTGCTTTTTCGTTAGTCTTCCAACCATCTGTTAAACCAGCAGCATCAATATTACCTAAATCATTAGTAATGTCTTTTTTAACTTGATCTAATAAATTAAATAGTTTTCCGACTTGTTGCGTCTGATCACTAGTATCACTTTGGCCTGTTAAGTTGCTTAAGCTTTGGATGTGTTGTTGAGCAGCACTAATCCAACTAGCTAAACCATTGTCAGCATCAGTTAAGAAACCATTGTTAGCATCTGATACTCCTGTAGCAGCCGCCACGATAGCTTCAATCTTGCCTTTGGCTCCATCAGTTCCATCAAAAGCAGCAGCTGCTCCTTGCGTATCAGTAGCGGCATTAATTGCGGCTTGACCATTAGCTTGTGCACCAGTATCTGTATTAATAATTTCGTCTATATAATAATTAACTTGGTCTTGACTTAAAGCACCACCTTGGTCCGCACTTAAGGCATTCAAGTCTTCCTTGGCCTTATTAACACAAGCTTGTAATTGAGCATTGGCAACTGTCTTAGCAATCGCTGTTAAACCAGCAGCTTTGGCTGTATCAATTGCTGTTTGTTCAGCCTGATTAATAGCTATTACGGCATCATCAAAATCTTGTTTGACTTGACCTTTATAGGATTCTTGCTGTTCAGCTAAATTTAAATTAGGAATTGTTGTATTATATGCCGGTTGATAAGTGTTGTATAAATCATTAATAGCATCATGGCGACTTTGAGCCAAAGTAACCACATTACTCATCTTAGAAATTGCATCACTGGTAGATTGCGTAACATCATTAGCAACTTGATCGGCTGCACTTTGGGCAGCATTAATCGCTACTAAACCAGCTTGCGCATCACTAATGACTTGGCCTTGTAATGTTGAAACCTGATCAGCATCTAACCCGTCAGCACCTTGTAAACCAGCAATCGTCGTTAAATTATCAAGAAGTTTAGTTAATAAATCCGCACCAGCATCCAAAGCGGCTTGCCCTTTAGTTAAAGCGGTTTGGCGACTTGAGTCATCACTAGTACCTTGATAAGCAGTTACTAAATTCTTAGCTGTTTGGTCAAGTTGATCTAAGGCTGCTTGAACTTCATCTGAACTTAAATGACCAGTTCCATTTTTATCTTCTAAATCATTAACCGCTTGATTATTGTCACTTAACTTCTGCGCTAAACTAACTAACGTTGTTAAATCATTGGTACCTGTAGTTTCAGCGGTCGTAACAGTAGCAGTGGTTGTTGCTGCTTTAATTTGACTAACAGCGTCCTGGTAAGCAACTTGAACTAAACCTTTATCATCAGTCGCATTATTATTAAAGTCAGCAACTTGGTCACTAGTTAAATGACCGTTAGAATCGGCGCCTAAATTGTTAATATCATTGATGGCTCCATTAATATCAGAACCATTACCATTTAATTGGTCTTTGAGTTGATTAATGGCATCATTTTTCGCTTGTGGTAAAGTCATGACGTCAGCCATGTCATTTAAACCATTTTGCTTAGCAGCGTCAATATCAGCAACTGAAGTGGCTGACTTAACATTAGCAACAGCAGTATCATAAGCATTCTTTAAAGAAGTAATTAAATCACCCGTATCGCCCAAATTAGCGGCCATACCTGTTAAATCTGATTTATCTTGATTAAATTGAGTTTCTAAAACTGAGAGTGCGCTTTGAACTTCTTGATATACAGCTAGAGTAGCTGTATCTAAATCATAAACTGGACTATCTTGAAAGTCTTTTTCCGCCGTTAAAACTAAATGATCACCCTTTTGCAAAGCACCATCAGGAATAGTAAAACTAAAGTTACCATCAGCATCCGAATGCGTCATGTACAAAGTCTCACGCCAATTATCACCATTCTCAACTAAGTTAGCATTATTAGGGAAGTCAAGTAACTGATCACCACGTTTAATTTGAACCCGAATATTGGCATTAGGTAAGTTAGTTTTACCAGTAACTTTATTATCACTAACTGATAGTTGAATAGAATTATCAACAAAGCTAATTGGTTCAGCATTTAAACCTGTAAATTCGAATTTGCCGCCAATTAAAGTTTTATTATCTAACAAAGACAAGACACTATCTTCATCAGCAGAAGTTGGACCAATAATATCACTAGTATTTACGTCATTAGTTTTATTAATCGTCTGAATGATACTATTAACCGTTTGAAACTTCAGCTTTTTCAAGGCATAACTTTGATTTGAATCAATTACATAACTAACATCTGTCAAATCAAAATCAGGCTGGTGAACACTGGAAATTAACTGCACATTATTATTATTATCACTATCTAAAATAAAATCTTTGGGAGAATTAAGCATTACACCGACGTTGTGCAATAATGCAATAGCTGCAGTGGCACTTCCATGATTAATGACCTTAAAAGAAGCGTCTTTATTAACTGTTAGATAATTATTTCCCACAACATCCTTCCAGCCAGTTATACCCTTAATATCAATTACAATATTGCCATTATCGGTAATATTATAAATACTAAAAAATTGAGTATCATTATTATTTGGAAGCATAGATAACGTAGACCCATCAAAATTAGCTAATAGCGAGCCACCTTCTTGAACACTAACCGTGCTTTCCTTGGTAAGATTACTATCAACTTGCGAAGTATTGCAGTTAATCCCAATGTTATCTAAAGAAAGTGTGGCACCTGTTTCAACCGTTAGATTATTGCACATAATCTTGTTAGACTGTGAAACGGTATAGGTTCCGCCTGTTGGCGGCCAAACAAAACTTTTCACACTTTTAATTGAAGTATCACCCGTTACATGAATTGAAAGATATTTATCTTGACTAAAGATTCCACCTTGAAAATTAACGTTATTCAAATAAAGATCTGTTAAAATTCCCTTATTAGACAAATCACCTTCTTCGGCAATTAGAGTTGTATCACTAAAAATATTAATATTCTGTAAAGTTAAAGATACACCTGCAGTATTAAAAACAAATTCAGGCTTATTTGCTGACACCCCCATATAAAGGTTATGTCCATTACCATCAAGAGTCATAGATCGACGTATCTGAACATCAAACATTTGAAAAAAAATGTCATTATTTAATACAATCTTAGAAACTCTTGTATCGTTAAAAGCAGTACTCAGTTCATTTTTATTAGAAACCGTAGCCACACCATTAACAACATTGATCGTAACTAAATTTGCAACTTCTGGTTGATCATTATTATTATTATGTACTGCACTTTGATCACTATCATTTTTGCCAGTATTTTCCTCTGATGATTGACTGGAATTATTAGTGTTATCAGCTACCATTGAGTTATTTGGCTGACTAACATTACTATCCGTACTAGAATTATTAACACTATTATCAATTGTAGTATTATTCGCAGAGTTGGAGCTTCCATTGTTATCGTTTACATCAGAATCACTCACTGAATTAGTCGTACTACTTTCATTAGTACCACCATCTATTTGCTGTTGATTATTATTACTTGTACTGTTTACGCTGCTATCTCCGGTATTGTCGATTGTCGATTGTCGATTGTTACTACCATTTATTTCACTGGGATCGGTCGTCTGAATTTCTTCTCCCGGTGCTGCTTGGTCAAACTTGCCTTGATCATGAACTTCATCCGCTTTGGTCGTGGTTTTATTAGCGGTTAACCACAATGTTGATGAAAATAGAGTCACACCCATGGTTGCTAATAATCTTTTACTTCGATGCATTTTTATCTGCTCCTTTAATCGTCTAAACTATTTACACTTTTAAAAATGATTTTGATTATGTTTGCTCGAATTCGATACCTAATTTTATCAAATAATAAGCAATTAATAATCTTAGCATCTTATATATTTCATATTATAATTGGTTAATTAGTGATAAATCAAACACTATTTGGCAAAAAACTCCCGAAAAAGCCCATTGTGATTTATATATCACACAAAATGGCTGTTTTGCTTTTTCACATGTTCACAACGAAGCTTGATTTAACCGCATTTATTCTTGTGAACGATTTTTTCAAAAATAGCCAAAATCTAAATGTTAAGTTTTTCTTAAGATTCTTAAGTTTTTATTAAGTTCCAACACTAGTGTTGGCTTTAATGATCATTTTTTGAGTCCAACAAAAAAGACTGTTTCCAATTAAAAATCAGAAATCAGTCTTTTCCTAAAGTTATAAAATCTTATTAAGAACTTTTATATCAGTGTGCGCAAAAATAATAACCTGCATCGCAGCACTTTTTTATTTAATCTTTAAAACCCTTAAATTGCCAGTTTTCAACTTCTGGCAAATCAGCACCATTTTCGTGAATATAATCATGATGTTGTTGTAATTTAGCATCCATTTGTTGACTAAAGTCTTGCACTTGAGCGCCATAAACCAAGTTAGCCGCATGTTGTGCTAAATGGAAACGATCCAACTCATTAACAACGCGCATATCAAACGGCGTCGTGATATCGCCATTTTCACGGTAACCATGAGCATACATATGATGATTATTTCGTTCATAAAAAATATCCCGCAATAAATCTTCAAATCCATGGAAAGCAAAAATAATTGGCGCATCCGTGGTAAAAATGGTATTGAACTGTTCAGGGCTTAAACCACGTGAATTTTTCTCTGGCACTTGTAATCTGAGTAAATCAACTACATTGACAAAACGAATTTTCATTTCTGGAAAAGCTGCATGTAACAAATCAATGGCTGCTAAAGATTCCATATTTGGTTCCGTACCTGCGGCCGCAAAGACAATATCCGGTTGTTGACCGTGATCGTTAGTTGCCCAATCAATCACTTTGACGCCTTGATCAACAATTTCTTTGGCTTCTGCCATTGAATAAAATTGGGGACGTGGTTGCTTAGAAGCAATGATTAAGTTAATAACTTCTTGTTCATTCAATGAATGAGCAGCCACCGCCAGCAAAGTGTTGGCATCTGCTGGCAAATACTCGCGAATATACTCCGGCTTCTTTTCTGCCAAATGTGTTAAAATACCGGGATCTTGATGTGTGTAACCATTATGATCTTGTTGAAAAGAGGTAGAAGTAGAAATGATATTCAAAGCTGGATATTTTTTGCGCCATGGTAACTCATTAGCTTTGCGCAACCACTTGAAGTGTTGGGTCAACATTGAATCAACCACGCGCAAGAAAGCCTCATAACTGGAGAAAATTCCGTGACGTCCCGTTAAAGTATAGCCTTCTAACCAGCCTTCAGCTTGATGCTCCGATAATTGCGCATCTAAAATCCGCCCAGCTGGCGCTTCAAATTGATCATTAGGCTTCTTAATAGGTTCCAACCATTGCCGTTCACTAACTTCAAAAATGTGCATTAAGCGATTAGACATCGTTTCATCAGGACCAAACATTCGAAAAGTTGTCGGATTTAACTTAATGATATCCCGCAAATATTTGCCCAATTCCACCATATCTTGACCAATCACACTGCCTGGTTGATTAATCGCAAATTCGTAATCATCAGGATTAGGCAATTTCAACGGTTTAGGATCCAAACCACCATTGGTAATTGGATTCATTGCCATACGTTGGTTACCTTTTGGCGTCAAAGCTTTGATTTCTGACTTGAGACTACCATTTTCATCAAATAATTCTTCCGGATGATAAGATTTTAACCAAGCAACCAATTCATCGCTATGTTCCATATGCTTAGCATCAACTGGAATTGGAATTTGGTGGGCTCTAAATGATCCTTCAATCGGTTCATTATCCCAAGACTTGGGACCCGTCCACCCTTTTGGTGCCCGGAAAATAATTACTGGCCACTGTGGCATTTTGGCATCTGCGGCAGACTGTTGGCGGGCTGCTTGTTGAATGGCATGGATTTTTTCTATTGCTTGATCCATGGCAGCTGCCATTTGCGGATTCATCTTCTGTGGATCGTCACCTTCAACAAAAATCGGCTCCCAACCCATACCGGTAAAGTATTGCTTTAATTCTTCATCAGTTTTCCGGGACAAAATCGTCGGGTTCGAAATCTTAAAACCATTTAAGTTTAAAATTGGTAACACTGCACCATCCGTCACTGGATTAATAAAGACGTTAGAAAACCACGAAGTCGCCAACGGACCAGTTTCGGCTTCACCATCACCAATCACTGCTGCAGCAATAACATCTGGATTATCTAAAATCGCACCAACACCGTGGGATAATGAATAGCCTAATTCGCCACCTTCATGAATTGAACCGGGCGTTTCTGGAGCAGCATGAGATGCAATTCCACCAGGAAAAGAAAATTGCTTAAATAATTTTTGCATTCCGGTTTCATCGGCAGTAATTTCTGGGTAAATTTCACTATAACTACCATCTAAATAGGAGTTGGAAACCATGACCTGACCACCATGACCAGGGCCTTCAATATAAAACATATTCAAACCATATTTATTAATGACACGGTTTAAATGAGTATAAATAAAGTTTTGGCCAGCAATTGTTCCCCAGTGGCCAATTGGATGCACTTTAACATCCGTTGCTTGCAAATCACGTTTTAACAACGGATTATCTTTTAAATATAATTGACCAATGGAAATATAATTAGCGGCATCAAAATACTTTGTCATTAAATCAAAATATTCCGGACTACTATAGTTTGTCATTGCGCTTCCTCCTCGAAAAATCGCCTGTGCTTAACAGCAACAGTTTTTGGCGCTCTACAAGTCATTTATAAACTAAAGCGCGTTCTTTGTCAACCATTTAAAAAAATGGTACGTTCCAATTATTTGTTTAAATTGACAAATGTCGCAAAATTCCAATATTTATAGTGCAAACGCATACTCGAATATTCAAAGGGCATGCCATCATCACGAAAGAAAATTCCAGTCATAATCCCGACCGGTTCATTGGGCTGCAACTGAAGTAATGCTTGATCATCTGATGTTGAAGGCTCTGTCGTCATATCTAAATAGGCGCGATTAATGACTTCGCCTTTTTGTTCTTCTAAATAATTAAATAATGAAGCTTCCAACATTTTTTGTGATAAATTGGGCAATAATTTAACCGGTAAATAACTAGTTTCGACTAAAATTGGCATTTCATCTAATTGCCGCAACCGTTCAAACACATAAACAAACTCATCGTCATTTAAAAATAAATTTTGTTGAACCTCCGGCGTGGGTTTTTCCACATCCAAACTTAACACTTTAATTTGTTGCGTTTGCCCGTTAGTGACAATGGCTGTGGTCAACCCCACATTGTCACCAGTATAATCAAGTGCGGTTTGCTTTCTCAGAAATAATGGATTAATGAAGTTTCCCGAACCTTGTTTTTTAAAAATAATTCCTTGATCGGCTAACAATTGAATCGCCCGCTTAATGGAACTACGGCTCACCTGAAAACTATCACTTAAGCTCCGTTCATCTGGTAATTTTAAATTTGAATAATGATGGTGCATAATATTATGCTTAATTGTTTGCGCCAGTTGCACATAAATTGGTTGTCCCATAATTTTTCATCCTTACTTTTGAACTTATCAAGTCTATTATGCCACTTGGTGGATCAAAATTAATCTCAATTATCCCATAGAACAGGCAAGTACAAGGAGCTACATTTTTTTCAAAACTGTTAAACTACTTTTGTCCCAGCCTCTTCTCCTTAGTTTTTCAAAATCAGAATAACATCGTCAAACTGGTGAAACAAGTTAACGTCTTAGTTACAGGTAAATCCTTTTGCAAATTAAAAAAAGCGCCGATGAAACAATTCATCAACACTCAATATTATAGAAGCAATAAAAAAAAGCTCCCGATGTGAGAGCTATACATGATTTTTCATTTTCTGTTAATTTTTTTACACAACATTATGATGTATTTTTTTGTGAAAATCAGATTTTATCATGCTTGACCGATGCAATAGTCTGTTGTACAATTTTATTAATCAAATGAATGACCACTTATGGTCAACTAGGTGAGTATATTTTTTGTATACTCACCTTTTTACTTAATCGGAGGAATTATTTTGTCTGATAAGCCGTTTAAATCTATAAAAGAACAAATTTATTTACTTAACCATGATAGGAATTTGGTCATTTTAAATGAAGAAGGTGCTGAAAACGCACTACGGAGATATGGTTATTATGAAATAATTAATGGTTATAAAACACCTTTTTTGGTAGAACCTGGTAATGATGATAAAGGTTACAAAAAGGATGCTACTTTTGAACATATTTACGCATTCTATCAATTAGATCAAAAAATAAGAATTTCTATTTTAGAAGGTGTAGAACAGTTTGAGCAATATTTTAAACAAATATTGGCTTATACAATTGCAGAAAGTATATCAGAAGAGCAAAAATTTTATACGGCTAAAAGTCATTATAATAAGGGAGAATTACATAAAAAAAGTAAGTCTACAGATCGTGATAGACTTTTAAGGAAATTTTCATTTTTATTGAAGTCACCTAATCAACCAATTAAACATTATAGAGAAAAGCACCATAATGTACCTCCTTGGATTTTGGTAAAGCAATTAACTTTTGGAGAAACTATTTACTGGTACAAACTTTCTAAAAAGAATATCCGAGAAAAAGTCATTGCCAAAATGTTTGGCATAGAAGTAGTTGTTATAGAAACTGTAGATCAAAATCTTAAAATAAAGCAGGCTTTTGGAGATATTTTATCATTGTGTCTAGATTATAGAAATTTTTCAGCCCATGGTGGTAGAATGTATAATCATAGCTCAAGTAAACATGCTTTAAAGTGGTCTAAATATATCTATAATGAACATAACATTGATATTAGTCACAGAAAATTTCTGAGTGGAAAACTTCGTAGTAGCATTGGAGCACTGTTAAAAGTGTTGGATTTATTTGAAAATAAGGATTCCCATATTTCTATTAAAAAAGGGATGACCGCGTGTTTAAACAACTATCTAACAAAGTACCCCAAAGATAAAGCAATGCTATTAAGAGAAATGGAACTAACGGATAAAGATTTATCCAGTGAAAATTAACTAAAGTAGGCTTATCTCTGTCAAAGGATGTGGCCTATTTTTGTGTACAAAAATAAATTGGTCTACATAAAAAAAGCGCCGATGAAACAATTCATCAACACTCAATATTTATAGAAGCAAAATTTTTTATAATTGCGCTCCCTAAAATAGCCACTTTTGTTTAAAACTTATATCAATTTTAATTTAAATTATAACCTTTATTAGTTACCGTCTCATGCAAAGTTTGCCGCACAGCACCCTTACCAGCAATCAAACGACTAAAGTAATTTTCAACCTTTGTCCCAACACCAATGGCATATAAATCATTGCAAAAACTACTTTGGTTACTTAAAATCGGTTGTAAAATTTGGTGTATATCTTGAGTCGAATCACCTAGTTTAACATCTGCTACATAAGACTTTAAGGTTGCCAATTGTGGATCAGGACTTTGGGCAAAATCTCGACCTTGATCATCAATGCCCATTAGGTAACGACACCAGCCAGCCAACACTAACGGAATAAATTCTAACGTTTGTGGATCTCGATTAGGATCATCGACATAATGTTTTAACGTCACACCGTAACGAATGGCCAATAATTGCGAAGTATCCGTTGCAATGCGATAAGGAGTATCTGGAATACTTTTATTTGGTAACCGTTTTTCAATTAATTCATCAATAAATTGCTTGGGATTAATAATTTTGGGATCTTTGACAACTGGTAAAGCTTCACCATAACCCAAATTTTTGATCAAACCTAATAAATCGGGATCGCTAACTTCCGTAGCAATAGAGGTAAAATTAAGTAGTGAGCCAAAGATTGCCAAGGCAGTATGCAACGGATTCAAACAAGCCGTAACTTTCATTTGATCGGCATCATTAACCGTGGCACGATCTGTCAAAATAACCCCAGCTTTGGACAAATCAGGACGACCATTCGGAAAACTATCTTCAATCACTAAGTAATGAATTTCCTCAGTATTGGCAAAGGGCGCAATGACGGTCGTTTTAGCGGTCGTTTGAATCTGCGTATCTTCAAAACCACTAGCCTGTAATTGTTGAGCAACATCAGCACTGGGGCTGGGCGTAATCCGATCAATCATGCTACATGGGAATGATATTTGCTGCGGATTGTTGAGATAGTCAATAAAGTCTGCGGGAACAAAACCATTTTGCAACCAACCTTGGGCAATCCGCAAAACTTCATTGTGTAATTTCAAACCATTTTGGGAAAAATTATCCGTACTAACGAGTGCCAAGGGCAATTGACCAGCTTGAAAACGTTCGTACAATAAGTGAGCAATAATCCCCATATTGGTAATGGGCGCTGTCGGACCACCAGTAATATCTGCCTGAGCCGCAGCAGTCAACTGACCATTAACATCAACTAAAGCGTAACCCTTTTCAGTAATCGAAAGCGTAACCAATTGTAATGTAGGAGCTACAAAGTAACGTGTTAATTGTTCCCATTGTTCTGAATTTTGATGATTAACATAAAGTGAAGCTGCCACACTTGCTAATAATTCTTTGTCTAAAGTGCCATCTTCTTTTAAAACTACGCTTAACATGCGGTCATTAGCCGGATGATAAATCTGATCAATAACGTCTTCATCAAAAGTCTCTGCCACAATAATTCCACGGGACATTTCACCTTGATTCAATAAATCTTGCGCAATTTTAGCATGAAAACACCGAAATAAATTGCCGCCACCAAAGTGAATCCACATTGGATTTTCAAGGGTCTGTTGGCGCATTTCTTCCTGATCATATTCTGGCACCACGATGCCCGCTTTAATAAAATCCTGCTTTTGTTGTTGATAATCAGCTGTTAATTTAACCATGTCACTACTCCTCAAACTTAGTATTAGTTACCAAATGAAAATCAAGTAATCGTCTTCACAAGACAACATTAATTGTATCATTTATTTTTAATTTAACTAAATTTATTCATTGTTAAGGAATAATCATCTTAAATTGTCGATTTTGTCAAAAAAATTTTTATTAAAATTTTGCCAAGCCCTATAGACTGTTACCACTGCGTCAAAGTAACCTTGCCTACCATCTGATTCGTCTCCACATCAGCATGCGCTTGCCGCAAGTTAGTAGCATTAATTGGAGAATAAGATTTTTTATTAATCGGTAATAACTTTTTGTGTTCATATAAGTTAGCTAATTGATTTAAAATTTGTTGTTGGGTAATCATTTGTGCCGTTTGAAAATAGGACTTACTGTACATCCATTCCCAACTAAAAGTCACTCTTTTTTGTATCAACTTTTGCAAATCAATCAAATGGCGGTTTTCCGTTGTTGCTACCACGTAGCCATCAGGACGAATAATCGCAGCAATTTCATTCCAATGTTCATCTAAATGACTTAAATTTAAAATTAGATCCACCTCTTGTAAACCTAGTTGTCTAATTTGCTCCACTAAATCTTGGTGATGATTAACGATATAGTCAGCACCTAATTGTTTGACCCAAGCAACAGAAGTTTCCTTAGCGGCAGTGGCAATCACTTTTAAGCCCGCCAGTTTGGCTAGTTGAATGGCCATGGAACCTACACCGCCAGCACCATTAATAATTAAAAGCGTTTGGTGGTGATTAGTTTGGTTAATATTTAAGGGCATTTTCTCAAATAATGATTCAAACGCTGTTAAACCGACCAAGGGCACTGCTGCAGCGGACTCAGCAGTTAAATTTCGGGGTGCAAAACCCACAATTCGCTCATCCACTGCCTGCAACTGCATATTAGAACCTGGACGGCGAAAATCTCCCGCATACCAAACACGATCTTGCTTTTTAAATGTCGAAACTTTAGCACCGGTTGCCACGACTTCACCAACAGCATCCCAGCCCAAAATACGCGGTTGCTTTAGTTGTTTTTGAGATCCATTTCTGCGAACTAATGTATACACCGGATTCACCGAAACACCGACCACTTTAACTAATAAGTCATGTTCCTTTAAAATTGGCTTTTTAAGATACACATCTTGTAAACTATTGTGATCTGTAATGGGCAAATGTCGGATAAAACCCACTGCTTTAATTTGATTTATTGTCATATCTCTGTTCCTTCATAATTTTTAATCATCATACAAAAAGAAACAATTCTTGTGAAGACGTGAATTTAAACGCACTAGGTGCCAAAAAATTCACTTCCTGACTAATATTTCAGAAATGCTAAACTAAAAGAAATAAAACCATTAAAGGAAGAAAAAATTGGTCAAAATTTATAATTGTGCTCCTGGATGTCCCGTGCAAACTACACTACAGTTCATTGCTGGCAAATGGAAAACGGTAATTTTGTATCATTTATTTACTAGTGAGCCATTGCGCTTTTCTGAATTACAAAAAAAGTTACCTTATGTTACTAAAAGGATGTTAGCGAAGCAATTATTGGAACTAGAACAAGACGGTTTGATCCAGAAAAAAATCTATCCGGTTATTCCAGTCAAGACCGAATATTCAGTGACTGCTTTCGGTCAAACTTTTGTGCCGATTATCAATGCCATGGCAACTTGGGGCGAAACCTATCAGAAAAAATTGCCTAATTAATCAGATTAAATAGCCTAATTCACTGCTATAATTATCCATGTTAGCGATTAACACAAAGAAGATGATTGTATCGACTACTATCAAGTTTACTTAGAAATGTACCGCGCTTTTGGGCCTCAACATTGGTGACCTTCCAAATCCGATTATGAAACTTTAGTCGGAGCTATTTTAGTACAAAATACTAATTGGAAAAATGTTGAAAAATCACTCGCCAACTTACGCACGAAAACCAACTTTGCTCCCCAATTAATTAGTCAATTGGATTTAACAGAATTAAAACAATTAATTCAACCCAGTGGCTTCTATAACGCTAAAGCTCAGACCATTAAAGCCGCATTTGCCTATTTTGAAAAATTTCAATTTGATTTAAAAGCAGTCGCTGAAAAATTTTCGCAATCCGAATTGCGAACGGAATTATTGAAAATCAAAGGTATTGGCAATGAAACTGCCGATGTACTCTTGTTATATATTTTCAACTATCCGGTATTGATTGCCGATGCTTATTCTAAAAAGATGATTTTCTACCTAGAGAATAAAAATGTTCAGACTCAAAGTTATCAACAAATTAAAAATTACTTAGAACCACCACTACTGCCACAGATGACTGTCAAAGATTTTCAAGAATTTCACGCTTTAATTGATGATCATTTGCTACAATACGTAAAAACAAAGAAAGAACTGGAGAATTCAGAAAAATAAAAAGTTGAGACAAAAATCAAAAGTTTACGTTGAACGCCGTTAGTACTCAACATCTAAAAATTTTTATTCAAGATGGGGTTGTCCCGTGGAAGCTGTTGTGCCACCGTCAACAGTTAAAATTGTGCCCGTAATGTAAGCAGCATCACTGGATGCTAAAAATAAAACGGCGGGAGCAATATCTGCTGGATGTCCCGGACGTTGCAAAGCAATCCGATTAATGAACGGTTTTAATTGTTCATCAGATTGTGCCATCCCCTTCGTCATATCCGTCAGTGTAAAGGCCGGCGCCACCGCATTCACTCGAATGCCATCTTTACCCCAATCTAACGCTAATGATTTGACAAAGCCATTCACGGCATGTTTGCTGGCATTGTAAATGGATTGTTGCCAATCACCATTGCTGCCAGACACTGATGATACCGCAATTAATGTTCCTTTGGTTGCTTTTAAAGCTGAATAGGAGGCTTTCGCCAAATAGAAAAATCCATCAATATTAGTTGCTCGAACTTTTTCCCAGTCAGCTTGTGTTAAATTAGCAATTTCATCGGCAGCAAAGGCGGCCGCATCACTAACCACAACATCTAACTGACCAAACTGGGAAATTGTTTTGGTTACCGCCATTTGTGCTGTATCCGGCTGGGAAATATCGCCGACAATTACTAAAGTTTTGGCAGCATCATAGCCTTGAACAGTTTCTTCCAGTACCTTTTGGCGCCGACCTAACACAGCCACTTTAGCACCATTATCTAAAAATCCTTGCGCAATGGCGCGGCCAATGCCGCTACCACCACCAGTTATTAAAACTACTTGATCATTTAAAGCGTATTTATTAGTCATTTTCAATCTCCAATTGTTATAATGAATTATTATTTCGTACTACAAGAAAGGGTGTTTCACTCATGAAAAAAACCTACGAACAGTTACTCAAATGCAATTGTGCCACAGCACAAACCTTATCTTTAATTGGTGGTAAGTGGAAAGTTTTAATCCTGAATCACTTAGCCGAAAGAAGCTACGGTTTTAACGAATTGCAGCGTTCTCTATACGGCATTACCGCGCATACACTGACCCAAACTTTAAAAGAATTAGTGGCAGACCAACTCATCGTGCGCACCGATTTTCAAACTAATCCGCCCAAAACTCAATATTCCCTTTCCAAAACAGGGCAAGAACTCAAACCCCTTTTAAGTGAAATTACTAAGTTTGGTGAAGAGTATCCTGCTTTAAGTCTGAATTAATCTAGTTCGATTAACTTTGCTTTCAAGAAATCGTGCGCTTTAATTGCTAAAGCTAGTGAATCAACGTGATCTGGGTTCAGTTCCACATCTACCATGACCCAACCGTGGTAACCCTGCCGAATAAAATCAAACACTGGTTGAAAGTCCAAATCTCCTTGTCCGGGAACCGTAAAAGTATCATTTAAAATCGTCTTCCCAAAAGCCGAACCAGTTTTTTGAAACTTCTTTAGCTGACTTAAATGAACATCCTTTAAATGCAGGTACACGATCCGGGCAGCGTATTGCTCTAAAAACGGTTGATAGGAACCATCCGAAACAAAAGCATGCCCCGTATCTAGCAATAATCCAACCAAATGAGGATCAGTATGGTCCATCAAGCGAGACACTTCCGCTATGGTTTGGACACCAGTTCCTAAGTGATGATGATAGGCAATTTGAACATCGTATTTTTGCGCTATTTTGCCAAATTCATTTAATCCTGCACACAATTGTTGCCACTGATCATCAGTAAAAATCGGTTTATCAGTAAAAATATTCTGGTCTGTTCGGCGTTGAATGGAATTAGTTTGTTCTGATAAGACTGTAAAATGAGCTTGCATAATGGCTAATTCTTGACAATGCCGTTCAAAATCAAGACAAGCCTGTGTGATGCCGTCCCGTAAAATAAAACTACTAAACCACTGACCAGCAATTTTGATAGTTCTAAGATCTGCTTGTGCTTTCACTTGTTGTGCACTGGGAAAATAGCCCGCTCCTTCGGTTCCCTGATAACCCGCTAAAGCAACTTCATCCAGAATTTGCCGGTAATCTGTCTTTTGCCCAATTTTAGGGTCATCTTCATTCCGCCAGCTAATTGGTGAAATCCCCAATTGCACTTGATACTTACTTTCAGAATTCATCAGCTTCACTTCTTTTCAACCAACTAAGCAAACAAAATTTAATTATTATCTTTCGCAAACACTTGGTCGTAACCGCCCATAGTTTCAGCAATTTGCTCTAAAAAGCTGGGCTTAATACCTAAATCTTCCATGTCAGCTTGCACCAACCGGTATCTAATCGCTTGTTCCTCATTGCTTTGCACTTTTTGCACCCATTTGGGCTCCCAAATTGACTCGTGCCCTAATGCTACCAGGTCAAATTTTGCACTGGCTGTTTGAGCTTGTTGCGGCGTTTTGATGCCACCAACTACAATTAAAGGCATCGCCCCAGCAACTCGTTTTTGTATAGCTTCATTAACAATGACCGTCGATTCAGGATCACGACTGGGTGTTTTCCAAACATCGCCTTGCGAAACATGTAGATAGTCAATTGGATATTGCTTTAATTCATCAATTAATTGCAACGTATCATCTAAAGTGATCCCCGGATTTTCTAACTCTTCCGGCGACAACCGATAACCCAGCAAAAAAGACTTCGGCGCATATTGTTCGATTACCTGAGCAACTTCTTGCACAACGGCTAATGGGAATTTCATTCGCTTTTCTAGTGATCCGCCCCAAGCATCCGTGCGCCGATTAGAATGTGGAGAGAAAAATTGTTGTAATAAAAAGGTGTTAGCGCCGTGTACTTCCACGCCATCAAAGCCAGCTTGAATCGCTCTTTTCGTAGCCAAGCCAAAGTCTTTAATAGTTTGTTCAATCTCAGCAGGCGTTAATTCACGAGGCACTTGCGCGTCCGGACGTTCTGCCGCTACAGCACTGGCACTGACTGGTTGTTCACCTCGCAAAATTTTATTATTGGACATGCGTCCCGCACTAAAAATTTGAATGACAGCTTTAGTACCATTTTGCTTCATCGCAGCTGCTAAACGACTTAAACCAGGAATAAACTTGTCATCAGCAATACTCAATTCACCTTCAAAGCCTTTGCCTAAAGCATTGACGTTCGCTGTGGCTGTAATAAATAAACCCGCGCCACCTGTATGCTGAGCATAATAAGCAATTTCATCACTCGTGACCGTTCCATCTTCAAAGGACATCTGTTCTGTCATGGGTGGAATCACAATGCGATTTTTTAACTGCACAGCTTTATTTTTAAAATAATATGGTTGTAAAAACTTGTATTCAGTCATATTTATAATCGGCCTCCCTAGCTTCAGTTTGAGCTGTGCCAGTAGTATAATTCATAAAATTAGTCAATAACAGTACTGACTTTTTTGATACTATTCACTTCAACTTGTCAGAAATTGACCCTTATTTTATGATTAAGCTAAGCTAAGAGTTAGAGGTGAGTACCATCGACTATTACCAAGTATACTTAGATGTGTATCAATTATTTGGAACCCAATTTTAGTGACCATCAAAATCCGATTGCGAAACCTTAATCGGTGCTATTTTGGTGCATAATATTAATTGGAAAAATTGCTATGTAATTTATTATTAGAACAGCTGAAAATTTTAATTACAGTGAGTGATTTTTACAATGCTAAAGCCCACATCATTCAAGCTGCGTTTCATTTCTTACAACCATATCAGTTCAATTTTCAAACCGTAGCCGATGAATTTTCTCAACCTAAATTGCGTTAGCAACTTTTAAAGATTACAGGCATCAACAAATTAAAAATTACTTGGAACCACCACTACTGCCACAGATGACTGTCAAAGATTTTCAAGAGTTTCACGCTTTAATTGATGATCATTTATTTGACTATTTAAATCACAAACCAAACTAAACCGTTCGAAGCAGGACTACAAAATATAAGTAAGGAAGATGATTTGCAATCAATATCAAACGATTGGATACAACCCATTTTAAATTTATTCTCAAAGGCATCCTAATTGGCATTTTAACAGGACTCGTCGTTGGCAATTTTCGCTTATTAATTGTTAAATCTTTAACTACTTGGCTAAAAATTTACCACTTAGCTCACATTCAGCATTTATTCTTATTAGTTATTTTACTTATTAATGTCGTAATTGCCATCATCATTGGTTTCTTAGCCAAACCACAGCCGCACATCATGGGTTCAGGCATTCCTGAAGTCAAAGGACAATTGACCAAACGCTTGAGTTTACCATGGTGGCCCATTCTTTGGCGTAAATTCATTGCCGGTGTACTGGCAATTGGTTCCGGACTATATTTAGGGCGTGAAGGACCGTCCATTCAATTAGGTGCCGCTGTCGGACAAGGTGTGGGTCAATATTTTGAACAATCTGCTCCAAATCAACGAATTTTGTTGGCTAGTGGTGCGGCAGCGGGTTTATCAGCTGCTTTTAATGCACCGATCGCTGGCACCTTATTTGTTTTGGAAGAAATTTATCACGATTTTTCCCCACTGATTTGGATGACTTCACTAGCTGCCGCCATTAGTGCTGATGTTGTTTCCATGAACATTTTCGGTCTAAAGCCCGTATTATATATGGCAAAGTTACCTGTCTTTCCATTGCATTTTTATTATCATTTATTAATTTTAGGTGTTATTCTAGGCGGGCTAAGCCTGCTTTATCAAAGAATCTTACTGATTATGCCCCACCTTTATGCCAAATATTTTGGCTGGTTACCCCGCATTTTTCACGGTTTAATTCCTTTGTTATTAGTAATTCCGATTGGTTACTGGTTACCACAAACATTGGGTGGTGGTAACAGTATTATTCTGGACTTAAGTAAATTAAATTTAGGACTGAAAGCTTTACTATTATTATTCTTATTAAGATTTATTTTTTCGATGATTTCTTACGGTTCGGGATTAGCTGGTGGTATCTTTTTACCGATTTTGACCTTAGGCGCAATTGCTGGAGCTTTATACGGCACTATTGTTGTCCACCTAGGTTTAATGGCTCCCAAATATGTCGTCAATCTCTTAGTATTTGCCATGGCGGCTTACTTTGCTGGCATCGGTAAAGCACCCTTTACTGCCATCTTATTAATCACCGAAATGGTTGGTTCCTTGCAGCATTTAGTACCACTAGCCATGTTAGCGCTTGTGACTTATATAGTTGATGATTTACTCGGTGGTGCCCCCATTTACGAATCATTGTTAGCCAAAATGACGATCCCTCAAACACTGCATCATATCAGTGGTCACCCAATACAATTTGAGTTACCCGTCTCGACGGATAGTTCATTCAATGGCCAACAAGTGCGCGACATTCAGTGGCCGCATGATTGTTTGTTAATCAGTATTCGCCAAGGCGCCAAAACCCTGATCGCTCATGGTGACACACTCATCATGGCGGGTGAGACCTTAATTATTCTGACCGATGCTAGTCAAGCTGCCACAGTTAAAAACCTCTTGCATCAATTGGAATAATCTGAGTATTTTTGCACATTTTACTATTTCTGTTAAGATATCAATGAGTATCAATTTTTTAATAAGTATTGGTTGGAGTTTCGACTTTCAAGAATTTGCTTTGATTTGGGTTGCCAAAGACTTTTTTGAAAGTCTTTTTTTATGATTTGAAGGAGTTTGTTCGCTAATGAAATTTATGAGTTCATTATGTTTAATCTTAGTCGCTACCACTATTTTAGGTCATCTTAGTAGTCGATTGCATCTCCCGACTGTTATCGGTGAATTGCTGAGTGGTGTAATTTTAGGTCCGGCATTTTTGCATTGGGTCCAGCCAAACAATTTACTCCAAACTTTTTCGGAGATTGGCGTCGTATTGTTAATATTTATGGCCGGATTAGAAAGTGACTTATCAACACTACGCCGCTTTTGGCGCCCAAGCATTTCAGTCGCAGTACTGGGGATGGTTTTGCCAATTTTGACGGCTTACTTAACGGGGCGCTATTTTCATTTTTCACAGTTAGATAGTCTTTTTTTAGGTGTGACATTTGCTGCCACTTCTGTTTCTATCTCCATCGTCGTTTTACAAGAAATGAAACAATTAAATAGTTCTGAAGGTGCTACTATTCTTGGTGCGGCTGTAGTAGATGATATTTTAGCAGTCATTGTTTTTAGCATTCTGCTTAGTTTTGGTGACAATCAAATTCACACTAGCCATCATCAAAATTTACTGCTGAAGTTAACTTTTCAAGTTGGCTACTTCATTATTTTATTAGTTATAAGTCGCTATTTTATCCCGTATTTGATGAAACTCAGTTCCAAACTACTGCTTCCAAACTCTGAACTCATTATGGCTTTAGTTATTTGTTTCAGCTTAGCTAGTTTCGCAGATACAGTTGGTTTAAGTGATGTTATCGGGGCTTTTTTTGCTGGATTAGCTATCAGTCAAACTAATTATCAAACTAGCATCAACCAAGAACTTCAACCAATCGGCTATACCATCTTTATTCCAGTCTTTTTTGTCAGCATTGGTTTAAATATTTCCTTATCCGAAATTACACAAGATTTCGGCTTATTTTTAATGTTAGCTATTGGTGGTATCGGGGCAAAAATGTTGGGTGCTGGTTTTGGTGCACGTCTGACTCATTTTTCTAGACATAGTTCTTTGATTATTGGTGCTGGGATGATTTCTCGGGGAGAAATGGCGCTAATTATTGCTCAGTTAGCTTTACAAAACCATTTATTCTCCAGCAGTCGTTACGCAGCAGTCATTGGTGCCATTATCGTTACAACATTAGTCGCACCACTGCTTTTAAAATCAACTCTTTCGCGCCCCCAATTTTAATTATTTTAGCCGACAAATCAGGTATAATCAGCGCACCAAATCATCAATCAAATTTAAGTTGTTGAACACTCGACAACATTACCTCAAGTGCCCGGCAATATTATATAATAATCATGAGATCGTTAGTCGAAACTAATTCCTATACCTCGCGCATAGAATAATCCGCCTATCACTGGTATAATTAATCTCAAAATTCACTTTGAAATGGGGAATATTTGTTTTGTCAGATGCTCAGATATTTATCAACCTTATCTGGATTATTGTCATCTTTGCAATTGCTTTCTTTTTTATTTTGGCAGAGTTTGCTTTAGTAACTACTCGCGTCAGTCAAATTGAAGATGCAATTGAAAACAAGCAAGGAAATCAAAAAAAATTAAAGCGTGCGCTTCATATGGTTAATAACTTAAACGAGTACTTATCAACCACACAAGTGGGCACGACGGTTACCAGTTTAATTTTAGGTTGGATTGGTGAAGATACCCTGCAATCTTTCTTTGATTTATTTTTGGGCATTTCTTTAAAATCATCAGCAACTATTCATGCCGTAGGTTCTGTGATTGCTTTATTGTTACTAACTTACTTACAAGTTGTGATTACTGAAATTGTTCCGAAAAATATTAGTATTGATTTACCAATGAAAATGTTATTATTAACGGTCACACCGTTACAAGCTTTTCACACGTTGGCCTATCCTTTCGTTTGGCTCCTAAATATTTCAGCAACCGGTATTGTCAAAATGATCGGGATGAAACCTGCTGACGCTGAAAGTGAAGTCTTTACGCAGTCTGAAATTTTACGCTTATCACGCGAATCGGTCAGCAGCGGCCAATTAGACAAAAATGATTTAATTTATATGCAGCGAGCCTTTGATCTCAATGACAAAGTTGCCAAAGATATCATGATTGATCGCACGCGCCTATATGTTGTTGACGTTACTGATACGGTCAATGAAGTTATCAAAGATTATTTGCAACAAGGTTTCTCACGCTTTCCAGTAGTTGCTGATAATAACAAAGATAAAATTTTAGGTTATGTTTATATTTATGATTTAGTTCGCCAAAAACAGGTTAACGGTCAAATTCCCATTAGTCGAATGCTCCGTTCCATTGTCACTGTTCCGGAAAATATGCCAATTCATAATATTTTGACCCAAATGATTGCTAAGCAAACGCCAATTGTTGTGGTCGTTGATGAGTATGGTGGCACCAGTGGGATTGTTACTGATAAAGACATTTATGAAGAATTATTTGGTACCGTTAAAGATGAAGTGGATAATGTTTCTGAAGAATACATTATCAATAATCATGATGGTTCTTATACCATTAGTGGGCAGACAACTTTATATGATTTTGAACGTTATTTTAAAGTTGATTTAGCCGAATTTGAAGACGTTGATTCCGTCACCTTATCGGGATACATGCTTGATCAAAATCCTAATTTGCATTTAAACAGTGTCGTTAAGTTAGACAAGTTTACTTTTAAAGTTATCGACTTTGAGCATTCTTACGTTAATAAATTCTTAGTAACTTTTGATAAAGCTACGGAAAAAGAACCACTCAAGCAATTAGATTAAAACCCAAAAACTAGGATCAGCATCTGGGGTTGTTAGTTTTCATAACTAACCTTTGATGATGACCCTAGCTTTTTTATTTGCCGTGCGCGAAGGCAAAGAATTTCCCGAATTAATAGCTGCTAGTCAACATTTTTTTGATAGCCGCTACCAATTACTGGTTGAATTTTTTCAAAAATTACAATAGCAAGGACTGATTAAGCAGCACATTGATATTGCGGGTGAAGTTTTAAACTTAATTTTAATGAATTTTGGTGGTTCCATATTGCAATACAATTTATCTAATATCAAAATCGACCATCATGAGCCCCAAAGTAATACCCCAATTTTTTTAGAACACTTACTTGTTGATGACTAAAGTGCTATTTCTAATCAGTCTTAAAGTAAAATTTAGTCGTTTATCTCTGATGCCAATAAAAGGTTGAAGCAATCAGATTAACGCTCGTCTACGCAACGAGTCTTAACTTCATGATTGGTTTCAACCTTTTATTATGCATTCAATTATTTTAGTACCTTAATCCACTACGTTGAGTGTTACGGTGCCAAAATCATGTGAAAAATCTGCTTTCCAGGTCCCTTTTGTCAAATGTGGCGGTAAAACAAAAGTTCCCGTTGAAGCGTGGGTACCGCTCAAAAAATCAAAACCTTGTTCAGCTAATTTAGCGACTAACCATTTGAGTGATGTCACTGGATTACCCAAAACTTCGCTACCTTTACCATGAGCTTGATCTTGACCATCATGAGTCAAAACCGTGGAAACTTCTGCTAAATCAGCTAGTTTTAAGGTCGCACCATCTTTTTGTTTACCAGCAACGACTGCACCACCCACCGCAGTATCACTCAAAACTAAATACTTATTCAAATCAGGAAACCAATCTTTAAAGCGGGCATCTGGCACTTCCATATCTGGTGCCACATAACAATTGGCGAGTAATTCTTCCTCTGACATTGCCGGTGTTAATGCTACTTTAGCAGTAAATTCTAACTCCACTTCCACCAAGGGTTCATTGTATTCCTGCAAGCTTAATGAAGTTCCTGAATCTAAAAACTTATCCGCTACTTGTGACCCGTATAATGGCGAATCAGAATCAAACATCTTTTGTGTTTGTTCTGAGGTTAAAGATACCTTATAACCGGCTGTTGGCTTGCCTTTTAAAGCCATCACTTTTTGTTGAACTTCATAAGCTGTTGCAAAATCCTGTACCACATTACTGTAATCTTCCCGATTTAAAGGCACATTGTCCTTAAAAGCTTGGTATAAATCTTTGGCTAATTGCTCTTGTTGTGTAGTTAATGTCATAATTTGCTCTCCTTTTTGAGAAATAAAAAAGGTACACTGCTTAATTTTATAAGCAGCATACCTTTCAATGTCATCATCAGCTGCCTATCAAATTCTACTTTGATAGGCACGACACCAAATATCAGCACCTATCATTTCAGGAAATAATGATAATGCTGATAATAATTCGTGTTGATTTTTGAACTAGTGATGTCATTTTTATCCCTCTTTAATTATTTTATAATTTGATTATATTATTTTAATTTAACGATGTCAACGTTTACTTTTGAAAAAATAAAAAATTTATTTTTTCAAAATATTTCTTTAAAAATCGGTTATAATCATTAATGGAAACGATTTTACCAAAAAAATAAAAGGTAGGCTAAGATAATGTTTCTTATTGATACTTCTCGAAACAACAAACCGGTTTATGATCCCATCGTTAATCAATCATTAGATAATTATTTGATTAATGACTTACGTTTAAAAGGACATGGCTTGATGATGTATATTAACAGTCCTTGCGTGATTATTGGCATTAATCAAAATGCTTACGCCGAAGTTGATTTAAATTACTTAGAACAAAATAACATTAAGCTAGTGCGCCGTACTGGTGGCGGTGGCGCTGTTTATCATGACTACGGCAATATTATTTTTGAAAATATTGTAGTCGACGAACCAACACGCTTTGGTGATTTTAATTATTATGCCCAGCCCATCATTCAAGCTCTGCAGGAAATGGGATTAGCTGATGTAACCATGCAAGGTAAAAATGATATTTCTATCGCTGGTCACAAAATTTCGGGCATGTCGATGGTTGCCGCCAAAAATTCGATTGCCGCTGGCGGTACTTTACTCTATAACTTAGATCACCAGCAAGCTAATCAAGTTTTGACGCCTAATGCTGACAAATTACGCGTCAAAGGTGTCAAATCCGTAGAAAAACGAATTTTAAATATCAAAGACTTGTTGCCCCAGCAATACCAAAATTTATCAACCGAAGAATTTAAAGAGCAACTTTTACTAAAAATCTTTCACGTTCAACGCTTTGACCAAATTGAAAAATATACTTTGACTGACCAAGACTGGCAAATCATTGATCAGCGTATTGCCGATAAATATGGCCAAACAAACTGGAATTATGGTCATAATCCTGGTTTTGAATACTATGTCTCCAAGTATTTTACGAATGTGGGAACCGTGGCATTTAATTTTAGTCTTCAAGATCAAAACATTTCTGAATTCAAAACTTACGGCGATTTCAATTATCCTAACGTGGAACAATTAGATGCTGCCCTGATAAAGACCAAGTTTGAGCATGATAGCTTAGTTCAAGCCTTTGAAAAGGGAAATTATGAAACTATTTTACCAGGTATTAATGTGGAAGATTTGGTTAAAATGCTGATGAAACCAGTAAATTAAGATAAATAATTGATGGAGATAAGATTAACACTGACTAATCTTATCTCTTTTTTCCCACTCATTAGGAAATCCCAATGAACAAAAAATAGTATTCACATCAATGGATTCAATTTTATTAGTTAAGTTGCGAAATTTTTTACGTAAAGTATTATTCAAAATTGCATATTCAGTTTTACTTAAAAAACACTGTAAACTAATAAATGTAGAAAATACCGTTCTACGTTCACCATGTTCAACATTGATAGGAATTCTATTAACTGAATGAAGAGGTCGCCAATACATGGAATTCGAATTACAACTAAAATCTAATAACCTATTATTATGAGCACAAACATTTCTGGTTTCATGAATATTTTTAATAAATGAAATCATAACTTCAGGTGGAAATGGATACTGATTATTAAAATTAGTAATATTGTTTTCAACAAAACTAATCAAATCTAACGCAAATTTATTTTGTAATGTTGTAGGGACACTTTGAATCATTGTCTTAAGTAGACCGAAATCTAAGAAATCAACCAAAACCCAAATAGGAACATCATCGTATTCATTAACATAGTGATGAATGGAGTTATTAGTCTTGGACTTGTTTTTATTAATAATTTTTGACAACCTTGAAATGATATAGCCAACATCCAAAATTCTATCATTTGAATAACAGTTAACATCCAAGTAAGCGTACCTTTTATTAGGATATTCATTAGCAAAATTATATGCAAAAATTGACTTCAAATGATGTTCAACACTCAAGATAGCATTAAACAATATTTGCTTAATTTCTTTATCAAAAAAGTATAAATGACAAACTTCATCAAAAGATGCCTTGTCAATATAGCTATCTGAAGAAACAAACTGAAAATATTTGCTATATCCATTAATGATATTGTAGTAATTATTAGTTAATAGATACTGCTTAGCTTTATCAATATCATTAATCAATAATCCCCGCTGTTGTAAAATTTCAATTTGTTTTTCAATAGTTTGAAATGGCTTATTTTGCAACAAAAAATCTCCCCCATCTATAAAAATGAAGGAGATTCCGCGAAGGTCCCCGTAGAGATACCATCGCTCTTTCTGAACTTCATTTTATACTCAGTGAATGAACTATGTCAATAATTATATTCCTTTTCAATTAAAAGTCACTGCTCGTAGTAATTGATATGAGCCATAAAAACTAGCCACACTAATCTTAGGCAATATACCAACATGTGAATATGATCTGGCATAGCATTAATTTCTACTTATTTTTTTAATTCGTATAATCTTTGGTAATAATATAAATGGTGCTAGTATAAATTCATGGACAGAATTTGGTAGAATTCCATTAAGGAAAGGAATGTACCAAACAAGAATAGAAAAAAATATTCTATAGACTTTAAGAAGACAATTGTCGGTTTATTTTATATGAAAATAATTCTTCGGTAACTGACTTACAACGTGAATATGGTTTGGCAGTGGCAACAATTTATCAATGGATTCAGATTTATCAAAAATATTCAGAAACAGGTATTTCTCAGGCTAATTTTTTAGCCTAAAAAAAACAAGTAACCAAACTAGAAAGTGAAAATGATATTTAAAAAAGTCTTAACCATATTCGCCAAAAATTAAGTGTTAATGATTGGCAAGATGCGCTGCTGGTCAATCAAAAGCAGCATTCCATTATTGAAATCTGTCAGGTATTAGATAGTCCAAGATCAACGTATTATAGTGTTTTGCAATATAAGGTTTCTCAACGAAAACAACGTCATTTAGATTTGAAAAAACGTATTAAAGAAATTTATGATCAGTTTAAGGGCATCTATGGTGCACCAAAAATTTACCAGATCCTGCTAAAAGAAGGTCTAAAAATTAGTTTGAAGTTGGTGCAAAGAATCATGCAAGAATTAGGAGTTCATTCTAAAACAGTTAAGAAATGGCGTCACAGCGTTGGTAAAAAACGTAAAATAGTTCAATTACCAAATATATTAAAGCAAGATTTTACAGTCCAACATTGTAATGAAAAATGGGTAACAGACATTACTTATATTTACACCAAACAAGATGGTTGGTGCTATTTATCAACGATTCAAGACCTATATTCAAAAAAGATTATTGCCGAGGTTTTTTCCAAAAGAATGACTGTTGATTTATGCGTAAAGACTTTAAATAATGCTTGTGAAACTCAAAAGATTCCCAAGTCTGGGTTGATTTTACATTCAGATATGGGTTCACAATATACCAGCAATTTTTACAATCAAGAATTAAGCAGACTAGGTATTAAACATTCATATAGTCAAAAGAGATATCCCTATGACAACGCTACGATTGAATCATTTCATGCTTCATTAAAAAAAGAAGAGGTGTATCTGCATAATTATCAAACTTTTGAGGAAGCCAAAATTGCTTTATTTAAATACATTGAAGGATTTTATAATAACCAGAGAATTCATAGTAGTCTCAATTATTTAACACCTAATCAAGTTGAATCAATGTAATCAGGCTTTCAATTTACTTGCCTAAGTTTGAATTAGAAAGTTTTAGTTTTCAATTCAAACTGAGGCAAGCAAAAGGTCTCAAAGCACTAAAAAATTCTACAAAAATGTGTCCAAATGTTTGACCTAGATCCATTTTTTATTAAGTGTACAAGAGTGTTTAAATAACATGCCAGGATCTATTTTTATTAATAGTGATCACGTGCAGATAAAATATACATTGTATCGCTTTCTATTTGGTAGACTAACCTGTGTTCTCTTGTAATTCTTCTAGACCAAGTGTTAGCGAGTTCATATTTTAATGGTTCCGGCTTACCTAATCCTTCAAAAGGATGGCGGTCAATGTCGTCAATTATTTTGTTGATGCGCTTAATGGTTCTTTTATCATTTTGTTTATACCAAGACATATAATCAGACCAAGCATCATCGGTCCATGCTTTAATCATTTGGCTCTATCAACTCATGCTGTTTAGTCTTTCCCGTGGCAATTTGCATTTTTCCACGCCGAATTTTATCCATTAATTCTGGATTGCTCATAATTCTTAGTGTTTCCGTCATACTATCATAATCCCTTTTGGACATTATAACGGCCGTATTATCATTATCACGATTGGTGACTAATAAAGTCGTTGCGTCATCATTGACCTGTTGTAAATAATGTTTTAAGTTTTTACGCAGTCCAGAATAAGATACAGCTTCCATAGACTCAGCCCCTCTCTTTTATGATTTAATTGTACAATTTAATGTACAATTAAGCAAGAAGTCAGTTTCTTATTTTTAATCAAGTATTATTGTGACCGACTATCTTTGGCGTAATAAGGAATTAATGTTAGTGTAATTCTTGATTGAATACGCTTCTTAATCTTTTTGTTCATTACAAAATATAGCATTAATCTTAATTATCCCAACATCCAATTAGTAAAGCCCAGCTCAAAAAAATGGCCTCCGAATTTTTCCTAACTTCGAAGGTCATTTCACGTCAAAATAATTTTTTATTAATATTGAAATATTAATGGTTAATTAGACACCACCATAATGGTGTTAATTCCGGTTCAATCTTTGTATTATTTATTTGAATATCCATCTTTTTCCCCACTTTTATCAATAAATTACTAATTAGTCATTAATCAATACATAAATCTCCGCCGTTACTTTAAAGTAACAGGTGTTATCCTAATTGATAAGACTTGATATTACGCTGATGTCACTGGCCAACATTTAGACTAGCTTGATATTGCAACTGCTGTTGCGAATGATTATGAAGTTTGATTTTGCCACCATCACTTTTAACTTTAAAAGAAGATAATTGATTTAATTGCTCCGTTGATAAAGTCAATTTGATTTCCGGATTTTTTATTTGCAATCAAGCCTACACTATGAGCGTTTTTGTCAAAATTAAAGGTTAAATTCTTATCATCTTGATTCAATAAATAATTCTGATTACGGATTGTGTTTTTTGGCAAATAGCCTGATAATCCAATCGTTTTTAATGGTCGTGACTGAACATTAATTTGTAAATCAGCGCCTCCAGTTTTAACTACTAAAGTTTTCACTGGCTGTTTTAAAGTCACTTTCTGTTGAAAACTTTGATACGGTCGCTGTAAGATCAAATTCATTGCTAAAATAATTAAAATTATCATGAATAAAATCACAGTTCCCCAAATAGTTTTTTTAGTCTTGGAATTCATTCATTGCACCTCCCTTGGCATAAACCAATAATAATTGATTTTTTTAATCAATAGAAAAAAATTCCTAAACGGTTAATTTCAAACTTTATCGGTCAAATTCATACTATTTCATTAGTTTCAAATACGATTATCATTAGTAGGTAATTAATAGAAAGACTATTGTCAAATTATTAAATATATTTTTTGGAATTATTTTAAATAAATAATAAAGTTTACCCCAAAGGTTAATCAGAAAAGGAAAAACAGATTATATATACTTTGAAAAAAATTGGTTGGTATTTAGATTCCCAAAAACGACTATTTGTTTATAAAGGAAATCCTTACTTAGAGCAAGAAATTAATTCCCAAAGTAATCAAAAAATTTTCCAATTCATCAGGGCTTTTAATCGTGACATGACTCAAACGGATTTGCGTCAAAAATTACAAATTTTAACTGATCAGGATTTTTACGATATTTGGAATTATTTTGAATCCCAAAAATGGATTTGTCCAATCACGCCCCATTTTGATCCATTAGATCAACGTCTCAAAAATTTTGTAGATTGCTACCCTCAATTAACTTACAGTGATTATATTGAGAAAATAAATCAGGTTTCCATTTTAATTCTTGGTTTAGGCACCGGTGGCAGCTACTTATTAGATATTTTGACTAGATTAGGAATCAAGGATTTCATCATTATTGATCCTGATAAATTGAACGAAAAAATTTAGCGGCTCAAAATTATCAGCTTTCTGACTTAGATCAATTAAAAGGAACCATTCAAGAAAAATGTTATCTGAATGATACAGTCAACATTAAATTTATCCCGCAAAAAATTGATAGTTTTAACCAATTAGATAGTTTAGTTAATCTAGCCAAAATAAATTATTTCATTAACTGTGCAGATGACTTTGCCCTACAGATGAACCTCGTTGATAATTTATTTAATCACTATCCCAGCATGAAAATGTCCTATGGTGGATACTCATTTTTAATGCATTATGATACGTTAATTGATATCAACAATTACCAAGCTTTAATGAACCAAGCTCAAAATCAGCAAGCAACTATCAATGCCAAAAATTATGTAAGTGACAACTCGGGCGGAATATTTAACGGCTATTTAAGTGCTTTTGCCCTCATTAAAATGATTTTTGACGATTACATTTTAAGTAAACCGCATCCAGCTTTTGTCGGTGACCTCTACCGAAACTTCTATCAATTTCAGGTCTAACACCATGTTAATCATTTTATTTTTATATACATTCACATATTTATTAAACCTCAAATTCTTTCAAATCAAGTTAACAATAAAAGAGTTCTTAACACTTTTATTAGTTAGCATTAGTCTTCTAGCAGGCATAATGTTTAGTTTGAATTGGTTAAAAATTAATGGCTCATTGATTATCTTACTTTTTTTAGAGGTGATTTTTTCCGGAATTTATTTACTCTATCAAAAAAGTCTCTTGCAACATCTATTTTTTCTATTATTATCATTTTTGATTATTTTGATAACTAGCCAATTAAGCGAGATTTTAATCTACAAATTTCTCAAGATTTCTTATCTGTTTCAGGAAAGAAACTTAAATTGGATTAGCACCAATGTTATTATTTCAATCATTTCTGATTTGATAATCGTTAGCTTATTAAACTGGGGCTTTGACAAATCACATACCTACTTAGTCCTTCAAAAACATAAATTAACAATGTTACTAATCAGTCTTATTACTTTGATCATCATTAATATTTATTTTTACTTAATGAATCAAACAATTAATACCAATCAGGCGATCACTCAAATTAGTATCTTATTCTTAGCAACTTGTAGCTTATTCATCCTAACTTTCTTTTTCTGGAGCCATGATCGTAGTCAACAACGCCAATTACAACTAGAAAAGGAAAATCGACAACAATTAGTTGCTTATTTGAAGACACTAGAAAATGCCCAACAAGAATTTCGTAAATTCAAGCATGATTACCTCAATATTTTAGCTATTATGACTGGCTATCTTGAAAATCAGGATTTACCAGGTTTAAAAAAATATTTCTATCAGGTAATTAATAACAATCAGCTGCAACAAACTACTGACTTATTTAATTTATCCGCCTTAAGTAATTTAAAAATTGTAGAAATCAAAGAGTTACTAGCAGTTAAACTGGGGCAGATTGGGCGTTTAAAAAATCAGGTTACTGTAGAAGTCGCCCAAGAGATCTCGCAATTTCCTCCAAACATTTCGCTGTTAGATTATACGCGCTGTTTGGGAATTCTCTTAGATAATGCTTTAGAAGAGATTAGCCGATTGGCTGCAAAAAATCCTCAGCAAAACCTGATGACGATTCTTTTTTACGCTGATTCCACAAAATTAACTGCCATTATTAAAAATAATTATCAAACTAAAATTAATCTAAAACAAATTTATCAAGCTAACTTTTCAACGAAACAGGAACATTCGGGATTAGGTTTAGCGAATATTAAAGAAATTACCCAACGTTATTCCAATCTGACCTTACAAACGGAAATCACTCAGGAAAAATTTATTCAAAAATTGATTGCTAAATAAAGAGAATTAAAATGGATATTTATATTTGTGAAGATGACAATAGCCAATTACTAAGACTAAAAAAGATAATCAACAATTATTTATTAATTGAAAATTTGGATATGCATATCATTCAAGCTAGCGCAGATCCCCAGAAAATCTTAAGTTCCTTAAAACAAAGTGCATCCACGCCTAATATTTATTTTTTAGATATTGATTTAAAAGCCCAGCTTAATGGCATTCAGTTAGCGGCAAAAATCCGTCAGTTTGATAGTTTGGGAGCTATTATTTTTGTGACAACTCATGATGAGTTAGCTCGTGAAACGTTCAAATATCAAGTTGCTGCATTGGATTTTATTTTGAAGGATAATCCACAACAATTACAAACCGACGTCGTTCGTGTCTTAACAAAAGTAAACGACCAGTTAAAACAACAACAAAAGCAGCGGCAAGTCTTAATGGTCAAAACTACCGATCAAATACTCTACTTAGATTGTAAACAAATTGAATTTATCGAAACTCTTGGCAATCATAAACTATTAATTCATGAACTTAATAAACAAGAAACTATTAACAGCGATCTCAAAGATTTGGAATCACGGTTACCCAATAATTTTTTACGTATTCACAAATCGTTCATTATTAATACCGATTATTTAGTGCAATTCGATAAAAAACAAAAAGTCGTCGTTTTAGCTAGTCAAGCTATATGTCCTGTTTCGCGCCGTAAACTAAAATCTTCGGAAGATTGGCTTGAGAACTCTTTTAAATAATCAGTCTAATATTGGGACAAAAGTTGCTAATTAAGTTGCGTACTAACTTCTGACTTTTGAAGCACTAATAAGAAGAAAACGTTCGTCAAAATTCACGAAAAATTATTTTTGTCTCAGCTTCTTGTGAATGATTTAATAAAACTTTTATATTAAATTTTTGAGCTCAATTGCGCAACTTTTCGTAAAAAGTTATCTATTTTATGTTGCTTAATGCCTCGCACATAAGCTAAAGAAGTATGTTTAACCTTTTTGATTCCACACATTTTTAAAACTTGTCGCTTTAATATTCTTCCATAGTCTGATTGAAAAAACTGCGCATATAAATACGGAGTGTCGTGCGTATTAATAATCCAAGCTTTTTTGCCAGTTAACATTCCTACTGGTGATAAGCCACGATAATAGTAAGCAAACCCTTTGGCGAACACCCGATCGATAAATCCTTTCAAAATTGCCGGCATCGAACTCCACCAAATTGGGAAAATAAAAATTAAATAATCACTCCAATTAATTAAATCGCGATATTTTTCAGTTTCAGGATCTTGATTAAGATATCTTCTTCGATGTTTGGAATCAAAAAACAAAATTGGATTAAATTTTTCAGCATATAAATCTAGTTCTCTAACTTGATTTTTTTGATTAATATTTTTCGTAACAGTCTGTTCAATGGCCGCATTTAATCCTTCATGATTAGGATAGGCGTAAATAAGTAGAATTTTCATTAGTTTTCCTTTCTAATCTATAATCAATCTCATATTTATTATTCTACAATGCAAACTACAATAAAAATAGATAGACTTTGAACTGGATATCATTCTCCAAAGTCTATCTATTAGTTTTTTACAGTAATTGAATTTTAGCCGCTGCACATTGTCGACGCATCTCAGTTGGCCAAACGCTAGCTTGAACTTCGCCAATGTGCGCCTTGCCTAACAGCAACATACATAAGCGTGATTGCCCAATGCCGCCGCCAATGGTTAATGGTAATTCATTCTGCAAAATTCCTTGGTGATATGGATATTTTAGCCGATCGGTTGCTTTTTCGTGTTCCAATTGGCTTTGTAACGATTTTTCATCAACCCGAATGCCCATGCTGGACAACTCCAAAGCCACTTGCAAAGGTTCATACCAGAATAAAATATCCCCATTTAAGTGCCAATCATCATAATCAGGTGCACGCCCATCATGTTTTTCACCATTGCTTAATTCGTCCCCAATTTGCATTAAGAAAACGGCACCATATTCTTTGCAAATCGCATTTTCGCGTTCTTTGGGTGACAAATTAGGATAGCGATCCAATAATTCTTGCGTGGTAATAAAATGAATTTCATCTGGCAAATGATAAACGGCTTCTGGATAACGATACCAGACTTCATCTTCTAAATGTTTCACTACTTTAAAAATCAACTGCACAGTTTGCTTCAAAGTATCAACGTTGCGTTCCTCACGCTTGATGACTTTTTCCCAATCCCACTGATCAACATAAATTGAATGGAAATTATCTAAATCCTCGTCTTTACGAATGGCATTCATATTTGTATACAAGCCTTCATGCTCTTGGAAGCCATATTTTTTGAGCGCCGCACGTTTCCATTTTGCTAAAGAATGGACAATTTCAATCGACTGGTCAGGTAAATCTTTCATGGTAAAGGAAACTGGTGTCTCGACACCGTTTAAATTGTCATTTAAACCAGTATTATGCGGTAAAAACATCGGTGCACTCAAACGTTCCAAGTGCATGGCTGCCCCAAATTCAGTTTGAAAAGTTTCACGAATATAACGAATGGCTTTTTGCGTTTCCCGAACGGACATTTTAGGATCATAATTTTGTGGAATAATTAAGGTCATAGCACTTTCCTCCTTGAAATAAAGTTGCCAACATACAAATAACTTCCAACTACAAGAGCAAATATCATTTTTTACAGATTAATAAAAACTAAAAAAAGCCCCTCATCCCAATCAAGGGACGAGAGACTCGCGGTACCACCCTAGTTGCTTTACAGCCAACTCTACACGTACAAACATACGTCGTGGATGATAACGATCCATCACCGGTCAAACCTTACTCAACTAGTATTTTCAGGTCGACAACTCTCGAAAGTGTTTTTCAAACAGTCTTAACTTGTTTTGGGTTCTCACCAGCCCCAATTCACTGTTCAAGACAACTGCTTTACTCCTCTTTCTC
This sequence comes from Bombilactobacillus sp. ESL1202, assembly GCF_058107125.1. Lineage (NCBI taxonomy): Bacteria > Bacillati > Bacillota > Bacilli > Lactobacillales > Lactobacillaceae > Bombilactobacillus > Bombilactobacillus sp. ESL1202. The sequence goes on from NZ_CM176590.1 coordinate 927,548, forward strand.
AATGCTTTTAGCTTTTATGATTATCACTATAACACCAAAAATGAGAATTGCAAGAGATATATTAAAAATGGATTAACATTTAGAATCCCGGTTGTTTCTGTTAGTAGAAAGGAGGCCAAAAATCATTTAACAGTATCACACTACAGAAATAAATTGATAAAAATAATTTCTTACCGTAAAATGTAAGAGGTAAGAAATAATCCGAACAAATTAGGAGGATAATCATATGTCACAGTTAACCAGTGTTTTATCCAGTAAAGGTCAAGTGGTGATACCTGTCTCTGTTCGCAAACAATTAGGATTAGAAAAAGGAAGCAAAATATCTTTTGAAGTCAAGGGCGATCAAATTATCGTGAAAAAATTGCCAACGGCTTTAGACTGGTCTAATCTGATCAAAGATATACCAGTAGAAGATGTTGAATTTGATGATAATGGAAACTATGATCCTAAAAAATCTCCAGAATTCCATGATTGGATGGTTAATGGTTAAAGCATGAAAGCAATGGATATTTATGTGGCTAATGTTTTTTATGAAGATACAAATGGAGCAAAAACACGTCCAGCATTAGTTATCCAAGTTACTGCCCAAAAAATTGGCTTCTTTAAGATTACCTCTCAATATTCTCAAACATCCTATTTCAAAAAAACTTATTATTATAAAATCATAGATTGGAAAGAAGCAGGCTTAAATAAACAATCCTATATTGATACTCATAAAATATTTAGACTTCCACCTGCTAAAGTTTTAAAAAACAAACCAGTTGGAAAATTGACTGATTCAGATATCATTCGCCTATTTGAATTTATAAACGGTCAAAGTAATTAAAAGCGTTTCACTTATACGTCACCGAAAAATCTGGGACGATTTTTTTATTTTCAAAGAAAAAATTGAGCTTGGAAGATAACTATTTCTTATATTGACATTATTCTTAATTAGTTTTCAAACTCCTAACATTGCAATCGGTAAAACATGAACCTGATCTTTTTGCCTTGTATAGGCATATTGACCTGTATTCAACAAAACCTTGGTTACTTTAAATTCATCTTGAACCAAATCTTCGAACCAATTAAGATGGCGAACATCTTGATCTGACGCTGCATTAGCACTCGCTTTAACTTCAAATAAGATCAATGAATTACCTTTTTGTAAAGTAAAATCAATTTCATGAAATCCTCGATGATCTCTAAAGTGCGATAATGTAGCTTTATTAGCATCCGCATATACAATCAAGCTTTGATAGACTAATGATTCTAACAATTGTCCAATAAAAGTTTGATTAAATTTACCAATATGTTTAGGTACGTGATAATCTACCAACTGACTACGCTCAACCCCTAATAATTTTAAAGCAATTGCTGGATCCAACATAAAATGTTTTGGTGACTTGGCTAAATTAGGATACAGTTTTCCTACTCCCAAGAAAGCCGGTACTTCATCAATAATATAAAGTATTTCCAAAGCTTCGCGGTAATCATTGGCTGTGGTTCGATTCAAACTTTCACCATTAGCAGTTGCCGCATCAATAATGGTTTGAAACTTTGTAGTAGTACCAATAGAGGCTGCATATGATTTTAACCAAGCCAAAAGACTAGCAGGTTTTCTAACTTTAAATACGTTTTCAGAAAAATCATGATCGATAATGTTATCAATATAACTTTGTAATAAAAGTTCCCGCGCTTTCTGAGATCTTTTCCGAATCCCCGGAAAACCCGATTTAAAAATTTCATCTAAATAATCACTAAGCGTTTTTTGAGTGACTCCATGGACACTACTTTCATTGGAAAAATTAAATAATTCATTGATGTGAATATAATTGTCAGACATTTGCCGTTCTTGAATTGAATACGGACGTAGTTTCAGTCTAACAATTCTCCCCGCTCCGCCATGAATTTTTGAATTTGTTCTAATACTGCTCCCTGAAAATAAAAAGCTACCATTGGAGACACCATTATCAACTTGATGTCTAACAAAAGTCCACAGCTCAGGTGCGTATTGCCATTCATCTAGCAAAGTTGGCTTTTTATCCTTTAAAATGACGTTTGGGTCATTTGTGAGTAACAATTTTTCTGTTTCATTATCCAAACTATAGGTTGTTTTAGCAAATTGTAAACAAGTCTCTGTCTTGCCAACCGCTTTTGCTCCCTCAACTAAGACAGCAGGTAATTCAATCAAAATATTTTTCAAAGGTTGATCAATTATTCTAGGATCATACATAATTTTTCTCCTTTTAAATTCAACATTATACAATTTTTACACTCGCTACTGTACAATTTTTACACTTTATATTATACAATTTTTACTTCGATTCAAAAAACTACGACACAATTTCCTTAGAAAAAGTATCGTAGTTCCGAAATTTTTATTGAAAAGCTGATAAATCAAAGTAAAATAATCATTTTTTAATACTGATAAAATAGATCCTTAGTAACACAATATCTGCATGTCACACTATTTTATTTTTTAAGTCAAACTATTGGTCAATGTCCACACAACCGAACCTTGATAAGCACCTGCTGAAAGCTTATCAAGTCCCTCATTTTTTAGATAAGGTCCATTGGGCATGGTGCTCATCGGACTATTAGAAGTAGTCCACAAATCAGATATTTTAAACGTGTTATCTACAGCTTGATTCGGGTGTGTCTCCACCGGTGTTGCAGCGGTAGTAATTGGTAAACTAGTTTGATTACCATAATACATATTTAACCCATTCTTACCAATTGCATTCGCTAAATCATTAGACAGCTGTAAGGAAACGGTCCAAGTTTTTTCTTTGTGATAGGTGTCAGTCACACTTAAATCACCTGACATTTGTGAAATTGGAATATTTCGTCGATCCTGTGAAATTTGGCGTCCAAAGTCTAGTTGATCAGGAACATTCAAAGTTAGAAGACCTTTCACTGGAATCGTTGCAGCTGCAGCAAAAACAGCATCATGATAATTAGTTTCCGCTTTCGGATTAGCATTATCATTAGTATCCGTCAAGATGATCTGTAATTGATCACCATCAACCAAACCACTAATACCACTCAAAGTCCATTTACCATCAGGACCGACTGTAGTTGCTTGTTCAGGTGTAGATTCAGTATCTGGTAAGCCTAAACTCGGATCATGAATGACGCGATAAGAAACTTTCGCTCCAGGTTCGTCACTTGTCCCCGAAACAGTATTGGTTGTTGGCACAATTGCGGAAGTAATCTTATCTTCACTACCTTCAGGCGTCAAATTAGATTTAGCAGTTTTAGCTTGAGCCGGTGTTGGCGGTGTTTTATCAATAACAGTTTGCGTATCAGTATTAAAATCTGTCCCTTGCTCGGAAATAATTGCCCCCTCGGTGGTGTCATTTGCCCCATTACGCCAAACTTTCATAATTTTAATAGTAGAGCCAGTTTGTAAGAAGTTATTGTCCACTGGAATTTTAATTAAACCATAGTCAGTCTTATCAGCACCATTATAATAGTCATTAGTTTTACCAATCGAGGTAGCTTCCACATTTTTAATCGTTCCGTTCGGTAATGTAATTTGAACTTCTACATGAACTTCACCATCATATGCATCACGTTCAGAGTCATTTTCTGTCGGAATTTTTGCTTGTAGCCAAAAATATTTATCTGCATTAGTTGGCGCTACAACATGGCCAGCTTCGTCACGCATCCAATCAACCTTAGCTGGCTGGATATTGGCTGTCATTCGCGCTAATTGAGATAAACCGAGATTGTTTGTCATAAAATCGTCAAATGATTCCTTATCATCAGGTGCACTAGCTGCAGTTGAAGTTGCTTTATTAAATGTATTAACAGCCGAGCTGGTTGAACTATAAGACGCACCAATATGATGCCAATCCTTTGTAGGATTATCTTTTTCAACATCTAGATCACTTCCATCCGCATTTGCATTGGACCAAACCTGCAGTGGCAATTCACCATGACTAAATGTACTAGCTTTCGCATTAGCACTGGAGCCGTAAAATAACTTAGATTTCTTCTTAGAAGTAGAGGGAACGGGCTTACCTGCAGAATTAACAGCCCCCGCAACATTACTTCGATTTTCAAAATCAAAATATCGGGGATTTGGCATTGTAAATGTTAACTTGGCCGAACTATAGAAAATACTACCTTCTGGCATAAATCCTCGAGCAACAAATGAAACTGTATCATTAGAAGTACTACCCGCATTAACTTCAACATCAACACTGGAACTAATAGCTGGACCACCTTTAGCATCTAATAGAACTTGCGAATCGGGATCACTCAATTTAAAAAAGTTTGATGAATTAGCTGAACCACTAGTGTAAAACAATGCCTGTCCACCCGAAGCTGAAGAAGTTGAAGGACTTTTTACGTTATCAACAGTATTGTTTCGAACGTTAAACTCTGCTCCTTTGGAGACAGAAATCCCATTATTACCACCAAATAATCTAATTCCTGGACCACTGGTTGTAGTAATATCATTTTCAACATTAGCATTGACATGGCCCAAAAGCTCAAATTGCATACCGCCAGACAAAGCAAACCTAATTGGAGAATTATTTTGAAAAGTGCCTAATGGTAAACATCCACGCGTGGCATTAAAACTCATAGGATCTTCCTTAGTATTAGCACTACCATCAATATCAAACTTACTGTTCTCCCCCGAAACAACAATAGCCGTCCCGGACATATTTTTAATATCAACGTTAGACTGATTAGAGATATTAAAAGTCGAATCTTCACCATAAATTTTAAATAAGCCACACAAATCAGCTACACAAATTCGTTTCATATTTAGTGAAGAGTGATTAGTAAAATTAATATTCATAGGTGAAGTATTTGTAGGAACTCCAATGGTATTATCTGAGTTAAGAAATTGGTTATTCTGTGAAGTAAAAACTGGCTTAACATCAGTAGAATTCTCTTTTTCAACAGCCGCTTGAGTTGATTCAAAGTTAGTATTATCAAAATTGGTATGACGTACAATTGCTGGTTTAGCAGCAGTAACATTTGCACGATTATAGTAAATAAATAAATTAGTCTCTTCATGAACGGTACTATCTTTAAAAGTCAAATCATTATCCGCTGTCCCAGTCATAACAATATTGTAATTATCACTACTAGTATAAGTAGTAGAGTCACTAGAAGAGTAATAATTATCTGGAGTTGTATAGTTTAAGTTAACATGATCAAAAACCAATTTAATCGGAGTAGTAATTTTATTGTCAGAAGTAAATAATCCTCCACGAATTAAAGTATTATTGTAATATTCATCATCAGCTTGACTACCAGTTGGTGGTACCCTATTAGGATCTCGTAAAGTATTTTGCAAAGTTAAACTACCACCTGTTGAAGTAAAAGCATACGTTAAAGTTGTACTACTTGAATTATCATACGTCTTTGTATTCAACTTAGCATCTAACAAAGTGGTTGTTCCACTAGCTAACGTAATTGTTGTCGATGCTAATCCCGCCACCCCGGCTTGATCAGTCTGCAAATCGTACGTATTAAAATCAATCGTTTTGTCCGTCGTAACCTTTGGTGCTGGATTAGCTGCATTAACCACTTTGTCAGTACTTGAAATATTTTGAGTAAAAATAATTTTAGTAATAGTTGTACTCTCTAAAGCTTTCCGTAACTCATCCCAACTACTCACCCATGCAATAGTAGCGTCACTGTTAGTATCAGTAGGAGCTACTTTAGGAGTTATTTTGGCATTAATCGCCTTTTTATTATCAAGGTCAGTTTGATGAGCAGTTTGCATATCTTTTAATTCTTTCAACTCCTTGGCAGTTGTTTCAGGATCCCCCTTTCCCTTTGCTCTGAAGATTGAATTTGGTTCTGTTAAGCTATTAACTCCTGAAGCTGTTAATCCTTGATCAGAAGTCGCACCGTTTGGCAATCCCCCATTGGTTGTCAAAGTTGTCCACGGATCCATTGGCTCCCCCATAGTATCCGCTTGAACAGAATTCTGTGTAAAAACAAGCATTGAACTCATCCCCAAAGTGAGCAAACCTGTTTTTAATAATTTATTCATAATTTTTTATCCCCGTATAAATTATTCATTATTTCCCCATAATGTTAATTCCCCATTTTTTAACTAATGAGACATTTTATCTTATACGATGATAAATTCAAGGCTATTATTAGATTTTTTTCTTGTTTTTTTACAAATTCAAAAAGATAGATAAATTTTAATTTTTTTTAAAAAAATACCATTGAGAACCAATGCTAAATTATAATTTAAAGGCAAAATATATCTAATCAATATAAACTTTTTCAAGGGATTAAAAATTAAGCAATCACAAAAGATATTTAATTTAAAACACAAATGTTTTTTATAATAATTAATAATGTTTTGTAAAAATGATAGATTTTAAACTAGGATTTTTCATAATTTTTTAGGTTTTTTAGAGAGCGTTTTCATAAAAATAAAATGGAATCCGCTTATGCTAAATTAAAAATATAAGAATTTTTCTCAGAAAATCACTTTTTAAGTGCTTTATATGATTGCTGGAGCTAGGTTTCTTGAAGTTATTTAATTCAATAAATCCAAGTTAGAAAACCAACTAACAGAACATAATTCTCACATTTATCCCTTAACAATCTACATTTTAACAATCAATTAAAATTATCTATTGATTAATCTTAGACAATTAAGATTAAAGTTGTTTAAAACTAAGTATTATAGCTCACAATAAAAAATATTGTAATTTCTTATTTTTTTATTGACTAAATTGATTCTTTATTTTGCGTAAGTTTTACAATTAAGTTAGCCACTTAAAAAATAAAAAGACACCAAGATAAAAATCCGGTATCATTAAAGTTTCCACAACAATATGAAAAGAGGATTTTATCTTGGTGTATGAATATCTTAACACATCTCGCCGCAAAGGAAAGCATTTATCTGAGGTGGAACGTGGCAAAATTGCCACTTTACATGAACAGGGCTACTATGCTAGAGCCATCGCTCGACAACTCGGTGTTTCTCATCAAACTATTAATAATGAACTGCAACGTGGTAAAGTTAAGCAAGTTAAAAAGGTTAACGGCAAGATCTACTACTTCTATATTTATAGTCCTGAAGCTTCTCAGGAGCGGTATTTAAATAATCGTAATAACTGTAGCCGTCCCTTGAAATTCACGCAAGTCACCGATTTTCTATCATTCTTTGATGAACATTTTTATCAAGATAATTGGTCACCAAATGTCGCCGTAGGCTTTGCCAAGAGTAATCAACTATTTAGTTCAGATGAAATGATTTGCACCAAGACTCTCTATAATTACATTGATAAGCAATTGTTAGAGGTTAGAAATTTGGATTTAGCTATGAAAACTAAACTCCGAACCAAACAGCACAAATCACACCAACATCGGCGACTCAAGGGTCTTAGTATTGATCAAAGGCCTAAATATATTGACAAACGCCAAGACTTTGGAAACTTTGAGATCGATACAGTTATTGGTAAAAGAAAAGGACACGAAAGTGTCCTTTTGACGCTAACTGAGCGTAAAACACGCTTTGAACTGATTCGTTTAATTGATGGTAAGGACGCTGATTCTGTTAATTATGCCTTGCAACAAATCACTGCCAAATTAGGAACGATTATGAAGTCAGTTACAGCTATAATGGAACAGAGTTTAGTTCTCTAGATGTGGTTCTTGCAGGGATTGCAGATACTTATTATGCACATCCATACACTTCTTGTGAACAAGGAATCAATGAACGTCATAACAATATGATTCGTCAGTATTTTCCTAAGAGCAAATCGCTAGACTTGGTTAACCCGCTTCAAGTTCAAGAAGTAGAAGATAGACTCAACAATTTACCACGCCGATTGCTTAATTATCAAACACCAGCAGTTGCTTTCCAAAGAGAGTTAAGAAAAGCCCAGCAAAAACAAATGACTTAAATTAGAACTGAATGATTACCGAAACACTTTATCTATAGGATTTTTAGAAAGTGGCTAACTTATTATTGCAATTTACGTAACATTATTGTAAGTATAACTTTGCTTGGCATAATGCTTAGATTTGAACTTGGGGAAACGAGCTTGCTTGTGAAAGAAGCGCTCATAAGCAAGTTCCGAGGTTTTTATTAACATTCAACAAACTAGTAGCTTCAGCGCTCTTTAAGAATGTATATTCTCGTTTCAATTGTTTAACCAAATAATTCATGCCAAAGGTCTTAACGAATTGGCCACCATTACTGTGACGTTCTTGTTGCATCGCTAACATTTGATTCCAAACAAAGCGCACCGCACCAAAGTTTTCAATAATTTGTTGCCGTTGTGTTTGGTTAGGATAGATTTTTAGTTTAACAGCTTTGAGCACCACAATCTTGCACCACCCTTGGTTTAATAAATTAATTATAAGCCATAGATATTTACAAAACAGTTAAAATTTAAACACGGAGCAATTCATCACGTCCTTAAAAGAACGTGTTTCCTTGCTCGTTTTAAAAATCGCTTCTGCCGTTAATGCTTAAGAATTGCGTCCGTCCACTTAAAATTGCGCAAATTCCAAACGAAATTTGCTGGTAGCCCTCGCTCTTTTTAGCTATATTAAAGTTAAAACAGGATAAGGAGCTCAAGAAATGAAAATTAAATTTGGCGACCAACTTTTCAAATTCAGAAAAGAAAAAAATATTTCACAAGAACAAATGGCTCAAGGGTTAAAGGTTACCCGACAAACTATTTCCAAGTGGGAGTTAAAAGAAGCAACGCCCGATCTCAATAAAATTCAAAATATTGCAGACTTTTTAAAAGTGCCAACTGAAGAGCTACTCTTTGGCTCAGCTATCAATGACAAAATTGAGCAGGCTGCCCAACAACTACTTCACCAAATGATTGATCAATCTGCTAGTAAATCACAGTCACCGACAAAATTTTCTTGGCATTACCGTCCGATCAATAATGGCTGGGAATTTCTAGCTCATTATTTTTGGGTAATAATTTTAATTATGATCTTCGGCTTTGGCGGTTTAATTTGGTTTTTAGATAATTTTGTTTAAACTATCATTGGTTAACAAATCAAGTGCTAGCTTTTATAACTAACTACCTCTTCGGTTGCCAATATTGCAAAACAATTGTTTGATGAAGCACATAATTTAGAAATTTGTTTAGTACATCCGTAAAAAACGTTTACATTATGGAAAAGTTTGTTCCATTTTCATTATTACGGTACAATGTGACTGTAGTATTTATACTAGGAGGATATTTGAATGGCTTATTTAGATAACGGTAATCAAATTTTTAAAGACGCTCGTAAAAATCATTATGCAGTTGGCGCATATAATACTAACAACGTTGAATGGACACGGGCAATTTTGCGCGCTGCTGAAGAAACAAGGACTCCATTGTTGATTCAAGTTTCCACTGGTGCCGCTAAATATATGGGTGGTTACAAGTTCGTTAAAGACATGGTTGAAGACCAAATGGATTCTATGAACATTTCTGTACCTGTTGTTTTGAACTTGGATCATGGTGACTACGACTCAGCTGTTGAATGTATTAAATTAGGTTACTCCTCAGTTATGTTTGATGGTCATGCTTTACCAACAGAAGAAAACTTAGCTAAAACCAAAGAAATTGTTAAATTAGCTCACGAACGTGGTATTTCTGTTGAAGCTGAAATTGGTAAAATTGGTGAAAACCAAGGTGCTGAAGGCGGCGAATTAGCTTCTGTAGAAGATGCTAAAGCCTTTGTTGCTGCTGGCGTTGACAAATTAGCCTGTGGTATTGGTAATATTCACGGTGTTTATCCTGAAGGCTGGACCGGCTTGAACTTTGACCGTTTGAAAGAAATCGCTGATGCCGTAGATGTACCTTTAGTTTTGCATGGTGGTTCTGGTATTCCTGAAGAACAAATCAAAAAAGCGATCTCTCTTGGTATTTCCAAAGTTAACATTAATACTGAATTTCAATTAGCTTTCCAAGAAGCTACTCGTAAATACTTTGAAGAACATAAAGATGAAGATAAAGCAAACAAGGGTTACGACCCTCGTAAATTACTTCTTCCTGGTGCTGAAGCAATTACTGACTCCATGAAAGAAATGATTGGTTGGTTAGGTACACCATCAATTGATGAAGAGTTAAAATCAGCTGCTTTTGATCGTAGCTCATTGAACGAAGAATAATTAATTATTAGTATTTTAAAAAGCGAATCAACTGGTGCTGATTCGCTTTTTTAGTACATAATTTGATAGCCATTTTCTAAAAAGTTAATTACTGCTGAGTTTATCTCGCAAAAATGATCAACGTTTCACCTGTTTGAATCAAAATATCACCATGTGAAATCAAAGTTTTCCCACCACAATTTCCGTCAAAATTCTAATCACGACACCTTTAACAATAAAGAACAAGTGTGTTGAATCAACTTTTTTAAGTTGCACTTTACTTCATCTGCCTTATGAAATTTGTGAATTATATCTGCAATATATCCTAGAGGACTGTTAATTGCCTGACAAGAGGTTCGACAATTGATCGTAACAGACAAATATTTCGTGATAAAACTTTTCTGACTTAACTCTTTCATTTCGTTAAGTCAGAGCTGAAAGTTTGACTTTTGCGGTGAAAACTTGTACAAACTAGCTGTATTTCTATATCAATTGGCTTAAAATAAAGTTAAATAATAGAAATGAGAGGATAATATGAAAGCACATCGAAAAAAAGGTTCTTGTACAACAATTTTAGTCGGAAAAAATGCTTCAATTGACGGTTCAACCATGATCGCCCGCAATGAGGATGGCAATGAACCTCTGCATCCCCAAAAATTCGTCTATGTGAAACCTGAAGAACAAAACCAACATTATCAAGCTGTTTTAAGTAAATTCAACTTAGATTTACCAGCTAATCCATTAGGATATACCGCCACCCCAGAGGCTGTCAGCGGACATGGCCTTTGGGCAGCAGCCGGAATTAATAGTGAAAATGTAGCGATGAGTGCCACTGAAACCATCACCACCAATAGTCGTATTTTAGGTATTGATCCGCTCGTTAATGACGGTTTAGGTGAAGAAGATATTCCGACCATTGTCTTGCCTTATATTCACAGTGCTCGTCAAGGTGTCGAACGTCTCGGCCAATTACTGGAACAATACGGAACCTATGAAACTAATGGAATTTGTTTTGCTGACAATGATGAAGTTTGGTACTTTGAAAGTATTGCTGGTCACCATTGGGCTGCCATTCGCATTCCTGATGATTCTTATGTCATCGCCCCGAATCGCTTTAATATTACTGAATTTGACTTTTTATCACCTGATACCTTGTGCAGTAGTGATTTAGAAGATTTAATTGAAAAGTATCACTTAAATCCCGATCCCGAAGGTTATAACTTACGCCATATTTTTGGTAGTGCCACTGTCAAAGACACCCGTTACAATAATCCGCGAGCTTGGTTTGGTCAAAAATATTTCAACCCTGAATTTAAAACGACCCCGATTGACCAAGACTTACCATTTATTTGCCAGACTAAGAAAAAAATCAGTGTCGAAGATATCAAATTCGTTTTGAGTTCTCATTATCAAAACACCCCTTATGATGTTTACGGTACTACTAATACTGACGCTGAGAAAAAATTGTTCCGGCCCATCGGCATCAACCGCAATCAAGAATTACACATCTTACAAATTCGTAACGATGTTGCTAAAGAAATTGCTGGTATTCACTGGTTAGCTTTTGGTCCCAATACATTCAATGCGGTTATTCCGTTTTATGCTAATGTGACTGACACTCCGGCCACTTATCGTGATACCACAGCCAAATTTGATCCCCAAAAGATGTACTGGTTGTCTAATACTTTAGCAGCTTTTGGTGATGATCATTTTAATTTAGTGGAAGATTCAGAGAACGTTTTTGAACAAAACACTGTGGCTAGCTGTCGCAATTTACAAATCAAAGCTGATCAACAAGTTGCCAGTGAAGGTGACGTTCCGGCTTATTTAACTAAAATCAATGAACAAATGGCTCAAATTTCATTAGACAATGCCACCGAATTATTAGGTGAAATGGTTCATTTAGTAGCTCCACGCATGAATTTACAGTTTACTTTGCATGATTAATCCATCATATAAAAAGAGATTGAAACACAAAAATTTTACTTGCATCACAAAAAAACTAGCTATTTGGTCCAACCGGGTCAAATGGCTACAAACTTAAAAAAGCGTCAGTATTTTCTTGCTGACGCTTTTTTGTATGCATATAATTCCATAATATTTCTATATAAACGGAACATTTTTATGGAGATTTATTTCTCTACAAAATGCTGTTGACTCCAATTTAAAACTTTAGCTTCATATTGTTGTGGTTGCTTTTGATAAGACTGTGCATGACTGGCACCTTTGACTAGCCATAACTTTTTGGGGCCGTGATCATTATCATAATTAATCCGCGCATTTTTGGTTGGCACAAAGGTATCGTCAGTACCGTGAATAATGAACAAAGGCACTTTATTATGCTTCAAAGTCTGCGCTGTATCAGCAGCATAAAAACTATATTTAGCTAACATGTTAGTAAACATATTAGCTGTTGGAATTAAAGGAAAACTAGGCAATTTAAATAAAGCATGCAACTCATGTTCTAATTCACCCTTAATCGTGGCGTAACCACAATCCGCAATCGCAAATTTTACTTGTTGTGGAACTTTTAAACCAAGGTAATACATTACCGTTGAAGCTCCCATGCTGACACCAAACAAACCAATCTGACTGCTAGCCCCGTTATGCTGCAGGATTTGCTGAACCCACTCCTGGTAATCGTTACGATCAAGCCAGCCATAACCAAGGTACTGTCCACCACTCCGGCCCGAAGCCCGATCATCAGGCGCCAAAACATTATAACCTGCTTGATGAAACAATTTAATATATGCCCCCATACTCAAACTATTATCACCATAACCGTGGGCAATTAAAATAGTTTTTTTCGTATTCGTACTAGCGGGGTAATAACGAGCTTTCAAATGGACTTTGGCTTGATCTGCCGTTGTTTGTTGCCACACTTGTTGGGGAGCCTTTTTGGCCCACAATTCAGTTGTTGTCAAGGGTTGACCGTGGTTACGGGCACTATAACCACCTTTTTTGATGGCAAAATTAAATAAGTAGTACGCGCCACCTAAATCCGCCGCTAAGAAAAGTACTATTAAAGAAGTAATGACAATTGCTTTCCAATGCTTTTTCATTGTGCTTGAACCTTCTTCACCAAATCTAGCGGTTGCTCAATTAAATCAATCGCACCGGCTTGCTGTAATTCAACAGCATCTCCAAAACCATAGAGTACGCCAATTGTCTTCACTTGATTTTCTTTAGCTCCCAAAACGTCAGTATCGCGATCACCAATCATTAAAGTTTGCGTAGCTAGTAATTCATGTGTGGTCAAAGCATGAGCAATAATATCTTTTTTCGCCATGGTTTCGCTTAAATCTGCACCATAAATTCCTTGAAATTGATCCGTTAATTGTAATTTGGCAATAATTTGTTTGGCAAAGTTTTCCGGTTTGGCCGTTGTAATATATAGGTCTTTACCTGATAGATTTAACTGTGTTAACATTTCACTAATTTGCGGATAAAGTTCTAATTCTAACCAACCCTTTTTTCCGTAGTATTCTTGAAAATCAGCAATTAACTTAGTAGACAGTTCACTATGAGCGGGAATTTGACTATACTTTTCTAAGCTTTCCATCAACGGCGGACCAATAAACTTCCGTAATTGTTCATCACTTAAAATCTCTAACTGTTCTTTTTGATAAGCAAATTTTAAAGAATTCATAATTCCTAATCCACTATCAATTAACGTTCCATCTAAATCAAAAAAAATATTTTTTATCAAAATCTCGACCTTCTTCACAATTTTTTTACAAAATAAGATTACAATGACCCATATATTATAATTGAGGTGAACTTATGAAAAGCACTAACGTTCAGAGTGGTTTAAGTCAGCAACAAGTCCGTCTTCAACAACAAAATGGCAATACTAATCACGTTAAAAACCAGAATTCGACATCAATATCTAAGATTATATCAAAAAACTTATTGACTTTATTTAACTTAGTCAATTTAGTAATTGCTATTTTGATTTTTAGCACCGGCAATTTTGTCAACCTGTTTTTCTTAGGACCAGTAATTGCTAACTTTATAATCGGTACATATCAAGAGATTCACGCTAAAAAACAACTTGATCAATTAACCTTCTTAAACCGACAAAAAATTTCTGTTTTACGTGATGGTCAGGCAACAGAGATTTTTCAAGATGATTTGGTTTTGCATGATTTAGTAATCTTACAACGCGGTAATCAGATTCCCGCCGATGGTCGAATTTGTCAAACGTCACATTTAGAAGTTGACGAGTCCAATCTAACTGGTGAATCTAATCCCGTCATTAAGACAACTAATGACCCAGTTTTATCCGGAAGTTTAGTTATCAGCGGTCAGGCTCTAATTGAATTAACCGCTGTTGGTGAACAAAGTTTTGCCAATCGGTTAGCCACTTCAGCTAAGCAACAAAGTCATAATGTTTCACAATTATTAAATATTATCAATCAAATTATTAAGGTCTTAACTTACATCATCGTTCCCTTAGGCTTACTACTATTTTGGAGTAGTTTTCACCATTCTCATAACTGGTCTGGTGCTATTTTAGGAACTTCAGCTTCTATTATCGGTATGATTCCGCAAGGATTAGTGCTATTAACCTCAGTCGCCTTGGCCGTTGGAGCTGTCCACTTAAGTAAAAAACAGGTGCTGGTTAAATCTATGACTGCTTTAGAATCATTAGCCCGCGTAGACACCTTATGCTTAGATAAAACCGGTACTATTACCACTGGCAATTTAAAATTAGTGCAAATTATTCCCCAAAACTTAACACAAACTAAATTACTTGAAATTTGTCAAATAATTGTCCAAGCCACTAATGAAACCAATGAAACAGCTCAGGCTATTCTTCAAGCTCAACAACCATTAACTTCTTTACCACTTGTTAACAGTATTGTTGCCTTTTCTTCCCAACGTAAATGGTCGGCAGTAAATTTAGAAAAGGAAGGTTATTTTGCTCTAGGTGCCCCCAATTTTATCTTAAGCAACCAACAGCAAATCAAAGTTGCTCAACAGTATGCCCAACAAGGTTATCGGGTCTTAGCCGTTGTCCAAGCTACTCAGCCAATTGTCGAAGAAATTTCTCAGCCAAAACTACTGGGTTACTTATTAATTGAAGATGAAGTTCGCCCAACTGCTCAAAGTACTTTTCAGTACTTGCAAGCTCAAGGAGTTACCTTAAAAATCATTTCCGGTGATGACCCCGCCACAGTCAAAAATATCGCTCAGCGGGTTCACTTAAGTCAACAAATCAAAGCTATTGATATGTCCACAATTGATCTAGAAGCACCTTTGACTGATTATGCTCAAATTGCCCAACAATATACCGTTTTTGGTCGAACCTTACCTGAACAAAAGCAAAAACTCATTCAAGCTTTACAACATAAAAAACATCAAATCGCCATGACTGGTGATGGTGTCAATGATGTTTTAGCCATGCGTCAATCCGATTGTGGTATCGCCATTGCTGGTAACAGTGATGCCGCTGAAAGTGCCGCTGATTTTGTTTTATTAGATCAAAATTTTGATTCGATGATTTATGTTTTGAATGAAGGACGCCGTGTCATCAATAATATTGAACGAGTTGCTGCCCTGTACCTAATCAAAACTATGTATTCTGTTCTCTTAACTATTTTGTTCATCTTTATGCATACCAATTATCCATTCCATCCTGCTCAAATGACACCAATTAATGCCTTAACAGTCGGTCTCCCCACTCTTTTCTTAGCCCTTCAGCCTGATTTTCGACCACCAGAAGGTCGGTTTTATAAAAATGTGATGCAAGTAGCGTTACCAGCCGCTTTAAGCATTACGTTAACTGTTTTTATAATTGTAAAAGTAGGTGGTGGACAACAATTGAATTATGCTCAAACCTCAAGTTTGGCCGTTTTTGCCGTGAGCATGATCAGTTTTGCGGCTTTATGGACGATTGCTCGGCCGATCAATCGTGGTATTTTAATTATTTTCTTAATTTTATTTATCACTAATCTTCTAGTATTTATCTCTTGGGGACGCCCATTTGAAATCTTAAATCTGTTGCAAGAACCCATGCTTAATTGGAGCCTATTCATTATCTTGGCTTTTTATCCGCTCTTTAAATTGTTACGTGAAGTCTTAGTTCGTTACTGTTTTAAATAAAGCTGCGACCAGAAGCGATTAGGAATTGAGTATAGCCTAGGCTAAGTTCTTAAGTCGGTTTAGACTTGAGAATTTAGGCGTAGCTAAACGCAAATTCCTGCTTCTGAGAACGTAATTTCAATAAAGCTGCGACCAGAAGCGATTAGGAATTGAGTATAGCCTAGGCTAAGTTCTTAAGTCGGTTTTAGACTTGAGAATTTAGGCGTAGCTAAACGCAAATTCCTGCTTCTGAGAACGTAATTTCAATAAAGCTGCAACCCAGAAGCGATTCAATAATTGATCTACAGCGCCCAATAATTTTTATATTTATACTCGTTAAATTAGTATTGGACCTTTGACTGCCTGATTGGCATCAGCAATCACTAAACCCATTTCTTGATCACTTAACTTTTGCGTGGCTGTCCGTACTTTTTGTTGATCAATCATAGTAAAAGCATATTGTAACCTAACTGCCAAGCGAACCAAAGTTCGACGATTAGTTGGGCCTAAACGTCCATTAATATAAAGATGATACTGTGGATAACGTTGCATAATTTGTTCCACTAAGGTTAAATTTTGGTTCTGACGAACTTGAACCACTGTTAAAGCTAAGGCCACTCGATCTTGAAAATTACCCAAAAACTTCCGCTTTTCATCAGGTTTTAACTGTGGCTTTCCAAAAACATTTTGTTTAAGATAATCTTCCACACTCGTCATTTTGGAGCTCCTCCTTGAACATTGGTTGGATGCTGTTTGCTAGTCTGATATAGAGTTTTAATAATTCGATAATTAGCTCGGCCAATACTCTGCATATTTTTTAATGTATAAGTATGAGTTACACTTTGATGATGTTGCCAATAATGATATAAAGGTGTTGAATCAACATAAAAATGTTGCGCTAAAGAAGCGTATTTGACATTAAAAACTTGGTCTTCCATTAATGGTAAATCTTGCGCAAAAGTCAAATGATGCTGTTTGATTAAATCTAACCGATAAACTTTGTTCCACGTGTAACCCATCACAAAACTCCCGGTTAATTTAGTCATTTGTTTAATTACTTGGGTGCGAGAAGCATAGTCATGTATATGTTCTGTAGGTCGGGCTAAAATTTTCTTCTCCGACTCTTTAAAAAAGCCACAAATAGCCAGTTCCAAGGAAGCTTGTGCAAATTTTGACAAAAAATAATTGGTATACTGCGGCTCTAGCCAATCATCACCATCAATAAAAGTAATTAGATCACCTTGTGCTTCTTGAATCCCCCGATTACGTGCTGCTGAAATACCTTGATTAAAAGATTGATTAACTAATCGAAAATTAGCTTGTTTTTGCATAAATTCGTGTGCAATCTCCACCGTCTGGTCATTCGAAGCATCATTAACCATTAACAATTCAAAGTTCTGATTGATTTGCGCCGCAATGGAGGTTAGACTCCGACGCAAAAGTTGCTCTTCATTGTATAATGGCATTACTAAAGTTAATTTAACCACAGTTCAATCTCCTAATTGTTCAGTAACTCTATTGTATTAATTTCAGTGAGGAATCTCAATGCAAAGAATTTTTCAATTTTCAAAAACTAATAACTTTCGCGAATTAGGTGGTTACAAAACTGTTAATCACCGTCATATCAAATGGCAAAAAATTTTACGTGCTGGCTATTTAAGTGCTTTAACACCACGAGAATTAAAGTTTCTTAAAAACTATGGCCTTCGTTATAGCTTTGATCTACGTTCCAATTATGAACGTCAAACTTGGCCTGATCCACAGACTAATTTTTTAACTTTAATTGCCGATCCACTATATGCTCCCAGTGATAGTTCAACTACTGGTGATAAATTATATCAAACTTTGTCACCCCAACAACAATTTTCCGGTTTACCTGGTATGTATCAGCAAATTGTTTTAGATCATTATTCCCAAAAAGTTTTTTATCATTTTTTTGAAGTCTTATTGGCTAGCCAAGAGCCTCAACAATCCGTTGTTTTCCATTGTTCTGCCGGAAAGGATCGTACCGGAATTTTAGCAATTTTGTTACTCTTGGTTTTACAAGTACCCGTTGAATATATTACACAAGATTATTTACTAACCAACTTAATGTATACCCACGCTGTTGACTTAAGTTATTTAGATAATCCCACTGATCAAACCATTCAAAAAATGAATTTTACTCCTGCTGATCAGGCAGCTATTACCGCCATTCAAGTCGCTGTTACAGGTATTTATGGTTCCTGGAACAACTTTGAGCAAAAAATTTTGGGACTGAGTAAGGTTAAAAAAGACTTGTTAATTAATTTATATACTGAACCTGATACTACTAAGGAGTAAACCATGAACATCAAGCTAGTTTTTAGTGACATTGATGGTACTTTAATCAATGACCAAAATCAATTAACCCCTGCTACCAAACAAGCAATCAATGATTATCAAGCCCGTGGTGGATTATTTATTTTAACTACTGCCCGACCACCTCAAGCGACTTATCCGTTATTAAATGCATTATCAGCTAATAATACTTGGGCCATTTGCTTAAACGGGGCGCTAATTTTACAACAACAAAATTCTAGTTACCGTACTGTATACCAACAAGAAATTGCCTCAACCACAATTCAGCAATTACTGAACTTAATTCAGACAGCCAACCTCAATGTTTCTTGTAACTTTTTCACTAACAATACTTGGTATGCAAGAAGCCACGATCGCTTTGTCCAATTAGAAGAAGAAATGACCCAAACTAAAGCGACGATCAACACTAATTGGCAAGCAATTTTAACCAACCAAAATATTAATAAAGTTCTTTGTATGGCTGATCCTATCACTATCAAACAACTCATGACACTCATTAATAATTATCAATTACCCTTGCAATTTACCCGTTCCAAAGCTACTTACTTGGAAATTGTCGCTCCGCAAGTTTCCAAATTACAAGCCATGAAATGGTTAACCAAGCACTTACACTATTCTTTAAATCAAACTTTAGCTATTGGTGATGGTGAAAATGACTTGCCCATGATTAAAACGGCTAAAATTGGTATCGCGATGGGCAATGCTTTTACCTCCGTGAAAAAACAAGCCAATTATTTAGTCAATGATTGTAATCATGATGGCGTTAAAGACGCATTAATCCGCTTTACCAAAGATTAATATTAATATACGGCTAGCTAAAAAGATAAGATTCAACCAATGCTTCTCCAGACAAGGTAAAGACAATAAATTAGCGAGCGACTTATATCTAAACATTAATTGATTATTGAATTAGAACAGCAGCTATTTTTCGTGTATCCTTTGATTAGCAGCCGCAATACTAAGATTTTGAATGGCGACCAGTTAAGCCTTCATGCCATTTTACAGGCAAAATATATTCTGATTCAGTTACTTCACCATGTAATCTCTGATTCAAAACTTCAACTGCCAATTGGGCTAATTGATTAATTGGTTGAATAACTGTCGTTAATTGGGGCACCAAGTTTTGCATCATGGTGGTACCATCATAACCGACTACTAATAAATCACGAGGAACTTGCCGGCCTAACTCCAAGGCTACCTGACAAATCAAAATTGCATCTGTATCATTGGCTGCAAATATAGCTTCAACTTGCGGCTGTTCTTGAAAAATTTTTTGAAATACGAGCCGTTTAGCCGCAGCACTAATATTAAAATCTAACTCATAGGTGATTGGTTCTAAATGATGTTCAGACATAACTTGTTCATAAGCTAATCTGCGTTGCTGCGCGGGAGTTGCTAAATCATGAGGGCCATTAGTATGAATAATTTTATTAACACCTTGTGCTAATAAATGTTCGGTCGCCAATTTTCCTCCCAGATAATTATCACTAGCTATCACTGGAATATCATCATTAACCACTCGATCAATTGCCACAACTGGCAGATTTTTTTTCTGGTACTGGCTTAAACCTTGATTATGAGTCCCAACAATCAACCCATCAACTTGTTTAATCAGTAATTGATCTAAATAATCAGCTTCCTTGCGTGGATTATTCATTGAGTTCCCAATTAAAACTTTAAAGCCTCGTTGATATAATTGATTTTCCAAATTGGTTGTTAATTCACCAAAAAAAGGATCCGCCACAGTTGGTAGCAAAATACCAATTAAATCCGTTTTATTATTATATAGTTGACGTGCCACAACATTGGGATGGTAGTCCAATTGTTCCATCGCCCAATAAACCTTATTGATTGTTTTTTGGCTCAAATAACCACGGCGATTTAAAACCCGTGAAACTGTTGTTTTAGAGACTTGAGCTAGTTTAGCTACATCTTCTAATTTGGGCAAATCATTCACCACCTAATTTTAGTTCATTATATAACAAATCTGCTACCTAGTGCGACTGGTACCATAATCATCTTCACCGTTTTGTCCTCACTCAAACTACATTATTTTTTAAATAAAAATGAGGTTCGGAACAAAGTTATTGAGAAATTAAACCTTATCAATATTAAATTCTAAAACCTACTGGCATTAGTAATTAATATTTGAAGGCCTAATTTCTAACCTTTTCCTAACCTCATTTATTAAACTTTCAACTGCTATTTCTTGCCTAGTTTGTCTTGGCTATTCGCTCCTAAATTAATATTGATTAACATCAGCAGCTAAACGATAAACCGAACTGTTTACCGTGCCTGCGCCGTCAGCTTGAATCTGAATTTCTGGCGCTTCTTGAAAGTAATAGCGTTCACTAAAAACTACTTCGCCGTGATTAACAAAAATTTCCAGCGAACTGCGATCTACAAAAATTTGCAGTTGTAAATGATCGCTTGGCATTAACTGACTATAGCGGGAAGTTTCACGATCGGAGCGACTTAAAATCAATTGATGTTTTTTCACTTGATAAATCAATTGCGTTTTGGCTGTCGTTTGGGGATCTTGAAAGGTCAAATTAATCTGTGATCCCAAAAATTGTTGTAAGTCGATCTCCAATTGTAATTCAGCCGTTTTCTGTCCACTACAAATGATTGTTTTTTCACTGAGTGACTGTTGTTGATCGCTGATGAGCTCTTGACGCAAATCCTGTAATTCTTTAATAGGTTGCATATATAAACGATCATTTTGCCAAATTAACTCCCGCGGTAAAGTCAAAGCTCCAGACCAACCATCAGCTTGTTCCGGCATTGCACTTTCCCACATGGCTAACCAACCAACCACAATTCGGCGCCCATCTGGAGCCAACATGGTTTGCGTTGCATAAAAATCATGGCCTAGGTCTAATTCTTTAAAATTATTATGTTCAAACTGAGCTTGCTGATAATCTAATTGACCAGAAAAATAACCGGTTTGGTGTAAATTCAAATATTTATGATCTTGTGCCTCAATACCTTGTGGTGAAGTAATTAATAGATCTTGACCATTTAAATGAAAAAGATCTGGACATTCCCACATGTAACCATCTAATTGGCTTTGTTGTCCCTGACTAGCAACACCTAAATATTCCCAATCTTTTAAATCTGTTGAACGATATAAGAGCACCCGCCCCAAGCCAGCTTGATTTTGACTACCTAAGATGACGTAGTATTGCCCATCATGTTCCCATACTTTCGGATCCCGAAATTCTTGCGTATTATCGTCTGGTGGCGTTGCAATGACTGGATTATGTTCATACTTAGTAAAATGAATGCCGTCAGTACTATAAGCTAGGTTTTGATTTTGCCAATAGCGATCAGGATCGTTAACATCATAATAATTATTACCAGTATAAATCAGATACAAGATATCATCTTTAACTATGGCACTCCCTGAGAAGCAACCATTACGGTCTTCAGGATCACCCGGTGTCAAAGCAACTGGTAATGTTTGCCAATGAATCAAGTCGCGACTTCGCGCGTGCCCCCAGTGCATTGGCCCCCATTCGGGAGCGTCAGGATAATATTGATAAAACATATGATAATAACCTTTAAAATAACAAAAGCCATTGGGATCATTAATCCAGCCAGCTGGAGCCATTAAATGATACCCCAAACGATAACGCTGATTAGTTACTTGTAAATTTGTCATTAATTTAACCTCTTTATTAACCCGCCAACAAAATCAAGTACGCCTGTTGTAAAAAATTCTCCCTAAACTGGAGCTCATTTCATGACGTAAACTACTGATTTTTAAGGGCATAATTTTTGAAACTGAGAAAATTATTTCTTATCTTTTCCCTATCTTTAATTTAAGAACGAATAAACGGATCACCATTCACATCTTGATTGTCTTTTTTCAAAACGAAGAAGGCGTAAATACCGGCTAATAAAACGGTAATTGCAATTACGTGGAAAGTGTTACTATAACCGATATGATCGCGTAAAGTTCCTAACGGATTTGACAATAAAACCTGACCAATTTGGGATGCAACCTGAAAACCAATCATATATAAAGTGGCTGACAATTTGGTGTCAAAGTGCAACGTAAAGTAACGAAAAATTGGCAGTGAAAACAAAGGTACTTCAATTGAATGTAGCATTTTAATACAGGAAATTGCAACTGGATTATGAAATAAACCACAACCGCCAATTCGAACAAACATTACTGTCACACCTAATAATAATGCATTCCGGACACCAATTTTACGCATTAAAATTGGTACTAAACTCATCATTAAAGCCTCAAAGAAAACTTGAACCGAATTTAGAGTGCCATACATATGTTGTCCCAATGCTGGGTTAGAAAATAATTTTGTATAAAAGTCTGGAAACATTTGTTGATCAAAAACTGTATAAAAAGTATTAGTAAACATGATAAAAATAATAATTAACCAGAGTTCTTTCATCTTCAGCAAGCTCAGCATATCTTTCAAAGACGGTGTATCGCTGCCTTCACCAGCCAACGCTAAATTTTGGTCAACTGTTCGCTCTTGTTTTGGTACCCAGAACAATAATTCCAGCAATAGTACAACTCCAAAAGCTGATGCAAACAAAAAATTTAGCTTCGGATTAATTACAAATAAATAGCCTGCTAAAAGCGCTACCAAAGCATAGCCAAAAGAACCCCAAGCCCGCGCTTGTCCATACTCAAAATTAAAGCGACGACTCATTTTTTCAGCAACAGCTTCAAAAATACCAGAAGCTGATAAAAAGCCAGCCGACAAAAAGATTGCACCCAATATCATTCCTAAAGCAAAATTATGATGTAATAATGGTGCATAAACCCACACAAAAAATGGTCCAATTAATGCATCCAAGGCTGCACAAAAGATCAATAAGTAACGTTTGATAACCAACTTATCCTGTAGAGTTCCATAGATAAACATCAAAACTAAAGTGCCTAAGGAATTAGCCGAATAAATTGTTCCAACCGCACTTCCAGATAGACCTAAACCATTCTGCTTAGAAGTTAACCATAATTGAAAAAACGACCACCAAACACCCCATGAAGCGAAGAATAACAACAAAGTTACCGAATTCTGTAAATAAGACGGATTTTTCAATGTCTTCTTTAAATTCAACATAATTTAATTCCAACCCCTTTTTTAGGTAAATAACATGCCAACCGGTTAGCATTTTATGAAACGTTTACAATTAATATTATATGGATTCGGTTTCATATGTCAACCGGTTAATATAAATAATTAAACTTAAAAATTGTTTAACTAAGCCAGCATCAACATTCGTGTTGGAATAATAGTAAAATTAAAATTATTCCAGTCCATCTAGTTGAACATTAACTCTTAAATTAGGTCAACTATCTAAATTCTATCCCTTTATTGTGAACGTCCTCACTTAAAATGAAACAAAATCTCAATGTCAACCCTTATTTCACGAAATTATGTCCCACTTTTGAAACATTTGTCCAACATTTATTTTATTTGTGTCGTTTCTGCAACACTTCAATCGTTCTTGTAGTGGTTATCTGCTCAAATTTTCGGTACTATACAATTGTCAACTGAGAGAAAGCCTCTCATCTGATCATAATTGTAGAACATTGTAATTCAAGACCTCTTCTTTTAGGAGGTTATTACAATGAAAACATTTTTAAGTCTTTTTAGCGTTTTAGCAATAAACGCTTCCCTAGTTCTGAATCAGTTTGGTGGTTACTCCCCTAGTGCCGCCGCTGATGATATCAGAACTGAAACAATGAGTGCTGTAAACCCCATATCAAATAATAAAAAACAGCAACCCATTAAGGTTAAATCCGAATTAATCAGTACTCCCCATACTGGTAATTCGATTAACCACTTCCCCAATGACACTACAAATCAAAATAATCAAAGTTCTCCCCAGAACAATGAAGCACATCAAACAGTAGCAGCACCAAAAGCAAGTGCTACTAAGTCCCCAGCGATGGGCGATCAAACAAGTGATACAACAAACGCCATCGCCTTTGAAAATGTTAAGTTTCCAATGGGAAGTTTCCACGGCAATGGAAATGTACCAGGAGATGGACATATTTATCGTTGGGCAGATGCACCGATTGATAATTGGTTTTTACTAGAACGTTCAACACCGCAAGCAAACAAGGTCTGGAAGTTACAAGTAGGTTCTACAATCAAAGCAAATAATCAGACGTATCATGTATATGCAATTTTAAATCACGTTGGACATAACGATCCTCGTCCAATGGAACAATTACAAAACAATGGTGGTTTGTTAATTCAAACCTGTGAACAAGCAGTTTACAACTCCCCCCTAACCTTTGTTTTGGCTAAATAATATAATATATAATTTTAAGTAACATACTAAAAAACAGATGAACAAAACCGTTCATCTGTTTTTCTATGATTAAAAATCAAATATCATTTATTAATTTCATTTATCATCAGACATAAATAAGTTATTATAGGATAATTTAGCTAAACTTTCACTTAAATCATCTATTGATTCTTCCATTCCAGAAAAATACCATTGCCGGACGACGCCTAAACCGCCCTCTACATTGTACCAAACCAGATCGTAAGATTTCTGTGGTAATACTTCCTTAACAATATAATTTGTTAGCGTTTTAATAAACAAAAAGAAGCATTCATCACTACATAAAACTCGAAACTTTTGATTATTATCTTTAATCTTTGATAAGCTTTCTTTTAAAACTCGTGTATAAGCAACTAAAAAGTTTGGTTGATCCCAACATTTCTTAACTGCTTCAATCCAGACAAGACCATTTTGTTCAATAATTTCCGTCAGTACTTCGTAAGTGTTTCGATAGTGGGCATAAAAAGTAGACCGATTAATATTGGCCACATCACATAATTCCTTGATAGTAATATCATCTAACATCTTTTTTTGCATCAAATGTATCAAAGAAGTTTGTAACATTAATTTAGTATAATTAAACCTTGCTGATTTTGTTAGCATGGAATCCCCCCGATAAAGCCCATATACACCATTATAATAAACTGTTTCATCCTTAAAATAAACAAAAAAGACACTACATAATCAGAATTACCAAAGTCCTCCCCAGAACAATGAATTCACATCGAGTGTCTTTTGTTTATAATCATATTACAATAAGCACAATAACAATTCTACGGCAATAGAATATTCATTATCATAACTCATTATTCTTGAATTGCATGACTGATAATTACCTTTTATTAAAACGTACAGTACCGCAAGCAAACGGACAAGGTCTAAATAAACGATTCAATCATTGCACATTTATAATTATAGCACGGTACTTTAAGAAATAACAGTCTAAATTCATTAAAAATATTTTTATTTACTATCCTTCAGTAATATTGCCTATTCTAACAGTAACTATCAGCCATTAAAATTTTATGATTTTATTCAAAGAGACTGGCTAATCGCTTAAACTAAACTCTAAAAAAGAATCGTCATCATTAATCAAAAAATTGGATTCAATAATAATTACTTTTTAAGCAACTATTATTAAACCCAACTTCTATATAATCAAGCTTATAAATTATTTAGCTAATAGATAAATATTCGAAATTTTTTGATCTTGTGTTACTTGAACTTTAATTACAATGCCACCATTTTCAGATTGAATTTCTGAAGGACGAGTAGAATTTTGGGGAGTATTTGCTAACACGTCATAAACTTGGTAGCTTTTTTGATTAACAACAATTTTTGTACCCACTCGTAAATTTTGAACCATGTTTGCTTGCGTTCCTGTACGTTCTAGTAAAAACCAATTATCATGAGGAGCATCAGTCCAGCGATAAACTTTTCCAGAATCAGGTAAGATACCATTGCCGTGGTAATTTCCTACCTGAAAAACATCTTTATCAATTGTCATCACATCTCGCGGATAACTTTCTGGATGATTCGGATCAACAATTGTTACGCTAGCTTGTGAAATTGCAGTACCAGAAGCTTTAGAACTATCAGTAGTAACTGCGGGGGAAGATTTCACAGGTTGTTCATTATTTGTTTTAATTGTTCTTGTATTCTGTTCTTGATGATTAACGGTGATCGTTTGTTCCGATTTAGCGACATTCTTTTCAGCTAATGTCTGACTATTTAATTGACTAACCGGTAATGTCATATTCATCGCTAAAGCACTAAAAACTGCTAATAAAATTTTACCTTTCATTTGGGTACCTCCTTAAAATTAAGAGGTCCAAATTTACGAGTTGTTTAAATTGTATTTAATAAAAAA
Organism: Bombilactobacillus sp. ESL1202; assembly: GCF_058107125.1. Taxonomy (NCBI): domain Bacteria; kingdom Bacillati; phylum Bacillota; class Bacilli; order Lactobacillales; family Lactobacillaceae; genus Bombilactobacillus; species Bombilactobacillus sp. ESL1202. Next base: position 954,268 of record NZ_CM176590.1, read on the forward strand.
TTTTGTCGTTCCTTTCAAGGAACAATTATATAATAACCAAATTATTCTGCTTTAACAACGACAGGTACTTTTAAAGTGTTGCAAAAACGACACAATATAAATTCTTGTTGGGAAATCGTCCCATAAATGAAACAGTATTTCATTTTTTTATAAAATAAATAAAATTATCATTCAAAACAGCCCCATTTAAGCTATTTTAATGAGCAAAAAGTTCATCCAAGTGTCCCTTATATGAACTTTTTACCAAATTGATTAAACTGTTGTCCAGTTAAGTAAGGCATTTATCGATTTATAATTACTGTATTTTTAGTTTGACTTCTATAAAATGGCGCGCTATACTGATGCCAACAAAAAATAAGAAAGGATGAAAAAACATGAGACGTTTATTAATATTACAACTAAATATCTCTTGGCAAAGCCAGCACAAATGATCGTACACGTTTTTGACGGATACGATCTGGCAAACAGTTTGTATCCGTGCTGACTTATTTTCATCAATTAATTGACTGAAGTTTGCATGGTTATAACACAGCAGACTTTGGTTTCTCAAGGACAAACCAGAACTCTCGCTGGTTTGCCCTTTTTTATTGCATAACTATTAAATGAGGTGAAATTTAAAATGAAAAGAATGCTCGCTTTCATCAGTATATTATTGATATTTTTAGGATTTGCTTTTTTTAAAGAGCCCAGTTTCCAACAAGCTAGCCAGCATGATGAAGTTGTCCATGTTGGTATTTTACAAATGGTAACTCATCCGGCTTTAGATCAAATTAGACAAGGAATTAAAGATGGTCTCCAAGAAAAAGGATATCTGGTCGACAAAAATCTGAAAATTGATTTTTTGAACGCTCAAGGTGATCAAAGCAATTTAAAAACTATGTCGCAACAATTAATTAATAAAGACAAATTAGTTTTTGGCATTGCTACGCCGGCTGCTCAATCTTTAGCTAACAGTGCTAATAATAAAATTCCGGTCATTTTAGCGGGCATTTCTGCCCCGGCCTCTAGCGGTTTAGTCAAAAGTGAGACGCATCCTGGCAATAACGTTACTGGTTCTTCAGGATTAAACCCTGTTCAAAAACAATTCAACTTAATTCGAACCATTGTTCCTCAGGCTCATCGAATTGGGATCATTTATACATCATCAGATCACGGCGGCCAAGTTAATGCCCAAGAATTTCAAAAAGTTGTTCAAAAAGCTGGCTTGACACCAAAAATGTTCACAATTTCTAATACTAATGATTTACAACAAGTTGCTACGCAAATGGTAACACAAGTGGATGCAATTTATGCTCCACAAGACAACGGCATTGCTTCTGCGATGAAGACACTCGTCAAAGTCACTAACAATGCTAATATTCCAGTTTTTCCTTGTGCAGAAACTATGGTTCCTGATGGTGGGGCAATATCCTACGCCATCAAACAACGCGACTTAGGCAAAGTCGCTGGTCAAATGGCTGGCGAAGTTTTAAAAGGACGAAAAACCAGTGATTATCCCGTTCAACACGTTATTCAAGGTCACTACATTATTAATGAAAAAGAAGTTAAAAAATTGCATCTTCATATACCAAATCCAATTATGCAAGCTGCTAAAAAAGATGGGAGGATCATCAAATGAGTTTAATCACATCAAGTATCGCCCAAGGTTTATTATGGGCTATTTTAGGAATTGCCTTATTTTTAACCTTTCGAATTTTAAATTTTCCAGATATGACTGTTGAAGGAACTTTTCCTTTGGGCGCTGCGGTAACCGTAGCAACCATTATTCATGGAGGTTCACCATTGTTAGCAACACTTCTAGGATGTTTAGCTGGAGCTACTGGCGGTTTAATAACCGGTTTGCTCTACACGAAAGGAAAAATACCAATTTTATTAGCTGGAATTTTAGTGATGACCGGTTGTCTATCCGTTAACTTACGTATCATGGGGGGATCAAATATCTCTTTATTAGGACAAAAAACTTTTTTTAATCTCCCCTTCCTTGAGAGTCTACCGCGTTATTTTGACGGTATTACTATCGGTTTAATAACAGTTATCGTTATTACTGGCTGTGTTAGTCTCTTTTTAGTCACAGATTTAGGTCAAGCCTTTATTGTGACCGGTGACAACCCAATTATGGCCAATTCTCTAGGAATTAAAACTGATAATATGATTATTTTGGGATCGACCATTTCTAACGGGTTAGTCGGTTTAAGTGGTGCTTTAATTGCCCAAAGCAACGGTTATGCTGATGCTAATATGGGGATTGGTATTATCGTTATTGCCTTAGCATCAATTATCATCGGTGAAGTTGTCTTTGGTGAATTAACTTTAAATCAGCGGTTAATTGCAGTTACTTTAGGTAGTATTATTTATCGCTTCATTTTATTAATTGTCCTGCAACTCGGTTTTTCAACCAATGACTTAAATCTAATTTCCGCAATTATCTTAGCAATTTGTCTAATGTTGCCACAATTACGTCACTGGTTAAAATTAGATCAATTATTAACGAGAAAGGAAGACTCACAAATTGAAAATTAAAACTCCAATTCTAAAATTACAAAATATTACCACCAAAGTTAATAAACATACCACTAATGAAGCAACCATTCTAAATCATTTAAATTTAGATATTTATCCAGGAGATTTTATTACCATCGTGGGCAACAATGGTGCTGGTAAATCAACACTCTTCAATGTTTTAGCTGGCTATTTACAACCAGACAGTGGCCATATTTTTCACTATCAAAAGGATATTACCAAATCTTCAGTTGCTAACCGAACCAAATTTTTGAGTCGCGTTTTTCAAGATCCCAAAATTGGAACTGCTCCGCGCATGACAGTAGCCGAAAATATTTTACTGGCTGATAAACGCGGTAAAAGACGCGGATTAAAATTACGAAAATTGAAAGGCAACAAACAGAAAATTACTGATTTAACAAACAGAATTGGTAATAACCTAGAATCTAAATTAGACACACCTACTGAACACTTATCTGGAGGACAACGTCAAACGTTAAGTTTTTTAATGGCCACTTTAAATCACCCAGAAATTCTATTATTGGATGAACATACGGCCGCTTTAGATCCACAAAGTAGTTTAGCTTTATTAAATCAAACCAATCGCGTTGTTACTCAAAAAAAGTTAACTTGTTTAATGATTACCCACCATTTAGATGATGCTCTACGTTATGGTAATCGCCTATTAATTTTAAATCACGGTCAAGTTAGTGCCGATTTTAAAGCAGACGAAAAACAGCAATTATCTACAGAAAAATTAACGCGCCTCTTGCTTCAAACTTAATAAAGATTATCAATTAAAATAGTCACGGTTCAATCCAGTTTTTCAAAAATTGAATTGAACCGTGGCTTTTCTAATATGATTAATTCTTAATCTTGTAAAGCTACACCGTTGGTGGCAATAATTTTTTTCATCCAATGATAAGATTTTTTAGGCGTACGCTTTAAGGTTCCATGACCTTTATCATCCATATCCACATAGATTAAACCATAACGCTTTTTCATTTCTCCAGTTGAGAGCGAAACCAAATCAATCGGTCCCCACATGGTATAACCCAAGCAGGGAACGCGATCAATATTAATAGCATCAGCCATCGCCGAGAGATGTTGTCTTAAGTAATCAATCCGATAATCATCAGTCACATAACCGTTTTCATCAACTTGATCAATTGCTCCCAAACCATTTTCTACAATGAAAAGTGGTTTTTGAATTCGATCATAAATCTCATTCATACAATAGCGTAATCCTAAGGGATCCACTGGCCAACCCCAAGGGGTTTGTTCCAAGTAAGGGTTAACATCGCCTCCCACATTAAACCATTTATCACCAGCTTGGGTAATATTAGACCGATAATAACTAAAAGCAATATAATCCAACTGTCCAGCTTGTAAAACTTCCAAGTCTTCTTGATCAAATTCTAATTGTTCAAAACCGTGTCGTTGCCAGATTTCTTGAGCATAATTAGGGTAATAACCACGCCCCATAATATCAATGAAATACCAATTTTCACGTCGTTCTTGCATTTGGTGGAACATATCTTCTGGTTTACAGGTTGCAGGATAAAGTTCACTCATTGCATACATCGCCCCAAATTGACTGTAGGGCATTAGTTGATGTCCCAATTTAACTGCTTTAGCTGAAGCAACAAACATATTATGTGCTGCCTGATAACGGTCATAACCAGAAGCATTATGAACCCCAGTCGGACCAAAGCCACGCACAGCATTGATTTCATTAAATGTTAGCCAATAGCGACAACGATCACCAAAATGTTCGAACAAAACTTGGGCGTATTTGACATACAAGTCAATTACTTTACGCGAAGCCCAACCATTATATTTTTGCGCTAAATGCATTGGCAATTCATCGTGACAGATAGTAATTAAGGGTTCCATCTGATATTTAGCCATTTCATTAATCACATTATCATAGAACTGAAGTCCGGCTTCATTAGGAACGTCTTCTTCACCATTAGGAAAAATCCGACTCCAACAAATAGAAAAGCGAAAAACATTGAATCCCATACCTGCCATCAGTCGAATATCTTCTTGATAATGATGGTAAAAATCAACAGCCTGATGACTCGGATAATACTGATTTTTTAGAAAAATGGGCTCTGCTGCTTGCGGAACATCATCAGCTAAAAAGAAAGAACTTTTAGGATTGATAATTTTACCATCCACAGTTTGCATCGTATGATGCCGAGGATTATTCACGGAACCGTCCGTTTCATAATCGCGTGACAAAAAACCACGACCACCTTCGTTAAAACCGCCCTCATACTGAAAATCTGCCGTAGCACCACCCCATAAAAATCCCCGTGGCAATTTCTTATTGGTTATCATTGACACTACTCTTTTCTTTTATTTAATGGAAATACATTATTATTCTAGCACGCCTACTTTAACCGGTTGATAATTTTATTAATTGAAATCTACTGTAAGAAACAAAAACTCTCCTACTGCCGATAAGAACCGACAATAAGAGAGTTGCTTAAAATTATATATTATATTATTTAGCCAAAACAAAGGTTAGGGGGGAGTTGTAAACTGCTTGTTCACAGGTTTGAATTAACAAACCACCATTGTTTTGTAATTGTTCCATTGGACGAGGATCGTTATGTCCAACGTGATTTAAAATTGCATATACATGATACGTCTGATTATTTGCTTTGATTGTAGAACCTACTTGTAACTTCCAGACCTTGTTTGCTTGCGGTGTTGAACGTTCTAGTAAAAACCAATTATCAATCGGTGCATCTGCCCAACGATAAATATGTCCATCTCCTGGTACATTTCCATTGCCGTGGAAACTTCCCATTGGAAACTTAACATTTTCAAAGGCGATGGCGTTTGTTGTATCACTTGTTTGATCGCCCATCGCTGGGGACTTAGTAGCACTTGCTTTTGGTGCTGCTACTGTTTGATGTGCTTCATTGTTCTGGGGAGAACTTTGATTATTTTGATTTGTAGTGTCATTGGGGAAGTGGTTAATCGAATTACCAGTATGGGGAGTACTGATTAATTCGGATTTAACCTTAATGGGTTGCTGTTTTTTATTATTTGATATGGGGTTTACAGCACTCATTGTTTCAGTTCTGATATCATCAGCGGCGGCACTAGGGGAGTAACCACCAAACTGATTCAGAACTAGGGAAGCGTTTATTGCTAAAACGCTAAAAAGACTTAAAAATGTTTTCATTGTAATAACCTCCTAAAAGAAGAGGTCTTGAATTACAATGTTCTACAATTATGATCAGATGAGAGGCTTTCTCTCAGTTGACAATTGTATAGTACCGAAAATTTGAGCAGATAACCACTACAAGAACGATTGAAGTGTTGCAGAAACGACACAAATAAAATAAATGTTGGACAAATGTTTCAAAAGTGGGACATAATTTCGTGAAATAAGGGTTGACATTGAGATTTTGTTTCATTTTAAGTGAGGACGTTCACAATAAAGGGATAGAATTTAGATAGTTGACCTAATTTAAGAGTTAATGCCCAAAAGTTATACCAACAATTGTTTTTAAATTGTTATTATGAAGCCAACCATTCGGTAATAATCATAGATTTCTGAGATCATCCATATAATCATTAGAAATGATTTTATTATAAATTTCCTTTGCTTTGGCTTCTAAATCAGTATCACTATCTACAGTTTGTCTAATTTTTTCTTATTCTAAAATTGATTAACAGCTTTTTGATAAAACGCCACAAGTCTTTAAAAGTATTACGTTTGATAATGGTTCAGAATTCCAGTTATTAGATCAAGTTAAGAGGTCACAGATTTATTATGCACATCCTTATTCCTCCTAGGAAAGAGGCAGTAATGAAAATCAAAATGGCTTAATCAGAGAGTTCATAACGAAAGGTAAATCACTGCGTAAATATTCGATTGAGACAATTCACAAGCTCCAATTAGTTCTTAATCAAAGACACCGAAAAATACTCAATTATCGTTCAGCATTAGAAAATTTCCAACAACAATTCAAAGCCTTAAGTTAGATTTCCTGGATTGTTGCACTTGATTTGCCAATTCAGATTTTCAATATAGCATAATTAGCACTTTCAAAACAAATTACGTAAAGCTTACAAAGGTCTTTTTCGTCAACCCCTTTGTTCTGACATAAAAAAAGTGCTGATGAAATTAATCATCAACACCCAAAATTATAAAAACAAAATTTAATCTTTAACACGCAGTTGAATCATGTTATACATATTATCAGGATCCAACTCTAAGTTTTTAATTCGCGACTTAGTCATAAATGCTTGACCATTTTGATACAGTGGAATAACACCTTGCTGCTCATTAATAATATTCTGTGCGGCTTTCATATCATTCCAACGGGCTTTGGTATCATTAGCATCTTCATTCATACTCTTGTTCAACAACTCATCATACTGTGGGTTACTCCATTTACCACTATTATAAGAATTATCAGTCATAAACAAAGTCAAGAAATTAATTGGATCAGGAAAATCCGCATTCCATTGTGTGATTACTAAGTCAAAATCACCATTAGCAGAACGACTCAAGCGACTCTTATAAGGTACATTATTCAAAGTTACTTTTAAGCCAGGTAATTTCTGTAACTGATTTTGTAAAAATTCACTCTGTTGTTTAGCAATATCGGTATCATCGCTTAGTAAAACTAAATTAATTTTCTTTTTAGTTTGTCCACTTTCTTGTAACCCTTGTTTCCACAGCGTCTTCGCTTTGGCTAAATCATATTTGGTGTAAGCTTTACCGGTAGCACTAGTTTCGCTTACAAAATCTTTTGACTTATCGTTGGGATCATAGGCCATGTCAGCAGCCGTCACTGAGGTGGCTGCCGAAGTTCCATTTCCTAAAACTTTCTTAGTTAATTGTTGGCGATCAATCGCATATGATAAAGCTTGTCGAACTTTTTGATTTTTAAACATCGGTAATTTCTTTTGATTTAACTCAATGTAATCAGTAGAGTTTTGCTTTTGAACGCTATAACCCTTAGATCCCTTCATCTGCTTAGAAGTATCACCACTGAGTTCTGCTCGGTCTAATTTATTAGATTGATACAAATTCAAAGCAGTTGATGCATCTTTGACTACTTGATATTTTAAAGTTTTAACTTTAACTTTCTTTGCATTCCAGTAGGTATTATTCTTAACTTCGGTCCAAGTATTGTCAGAATTATTCCAATTTTGGAGTTTATAGGGCCCATTAAAAACTAGAGTTTTGGAATTAGTACCATACTTTTTACCCCACTTTTGTACCGCTTTGGGATTTTGCGGGTAAAATTGAGAACCTGTTAACAGTTCATCAAAATAAGGAATCGGTTTTTCCAAAGTAACTTGTAACTTATGTGCATTAATTGCCTTTATCCCTAAAGACTTAACTGGTTTTTTACCAGCAGTAATATCCTTAGCGTTGGTAATTCCTTCATAAATGTAAGCATACTGTGATTTAGTCTTAGGATTAACCATTCGCTGCCAAGAGGTAACAAAGTCATTAGCTACCACTGGATCACCATTACTCCATTTTGCATTTTTACGCAACGGGAATGTATAAGTTAGACCATTATTAGTTGGCTTAACCACCTTGGTTGAAAGTGCTGGTTTAATCGTTTTACCCTGATAGCGATATAAACCTTCCATCGTATTTTGTGCTGCCTGAGCACTTAAGATATCAGTCATTAATGATGTATCCATCGTTGCTAATAAATCCTTAGACATAATTCGAACTTCACTAGCTGGTGGTTGCGCTTGTTTCTTTGAACTACAGCCTACGACTAACAAAGCAGCGGTTAAAGTAATACCTGTTCCAGCAATAATTTTTGGTAGCTTCATCGCTTTCACCCCTCCTTATTGAGTTGTAATTGAGTTTACTCCCTTTTTAATTAAAAGTAAATGAGATATTTTGGATTTTTTCTAAATAAAATTTAATCATGGATTAAGAGTAACCTTATGCCTTGAACTAAAAGAGAAAGGTTTGTATTAAATTTTTAAAAATAATATAATTGCACTTATTAATTACACTGAAGAGGAAAAAAATATGAATATTACTTTTCACTTAGCACAAAGCAGTGATTTACCAACCATTATCACCATATATAATCAAAGTATCATCCACCAAAATATAACTGGTGATTTACTACCTGTTTCAATCAAGCAAAAAACAAACTGGTTTCAAGAACACTTTCATAACCCGCTGCGGCCTTTATGGGTTATTAAAAATGAACAGCAGGAAATTATTGGCTGGGTCAGCTTGTCCGATTTTTATTCCAGAAAAGCTTTTCAAAAGACGAGTGAAATTAGTATTTACTTAGACCAAAATCTGAAAAACCAAGGTATTGGACAGCAGACTTTAAATTTTGTTTTTTCACAGTTAGCTCAATGTCAAATCCAGACCATCGTGGCTTTAATCTTTAGTCCTAATATCCCTAGTAAAAAACTATTTTTAAAAAATAATTTTCAGCAATGGGGATCTTTACCAGCAGTCGCCACTAATCTTCAAGATGAGATTTTAGATTTAATTATTCTAGGACGCCATTTTAATTGACCTGTTGACAAAATTTAGCAATTAATTGTTGATAGCGTTGTGGCTCACTTTCATAAGAACGAATATGACTCCCCTGTGGAAAATCAACTAGTTTACTGATATAAGGCGCTGCAGCCAATAGTTGCTGTGACATCAACGGTGGCACTGTCGTATCCTTTAAGCCCCGAATTAATAAAACTGGAACCGAAGATTGCCCGATAGCTTGTTTGGCATCAATTTGCGAATAACTTGCCCCAAATTTAATTTTGGACCAAATGGAGACTAAGTCTGTAATTAATTTACTCGGTAAATGAATTTGACGTCTAATCGTGTATTCACTGATTGCTTGAGCATTCGTATAACTGGAATCAGCAATCACCCCGCATATTTGGTGGGGCAGCTGCAAAGCTAAGCTCTGCAAAACCGTCGCTGCTCCCATGGAAGCCCCAAATAAAACTAAACTTGTTTTGAGCTCAGCTTGTTGACATAGCCAATTGGCCCACAATAAAACGTCATACTTTTCCAAGTAACCATAGCTGAGATAATCACCTTGACTAGCTCCAGCAGCTCGGTTATCGGGTTGTAAAACATTATAACCAAGTTGATAAAATATCCAGCCAATTTTATCTAGTGAATGGTGATCCACACCAAAACCGTGAACAATTAAAACTGTGCCTTGATTTAATGGATGACGCGTTAAAAAAGCACTCAAAGTCCAGCCATCATGAGCCACCAATTGAATTTTTTCTTGTGGCAATTGTTGAAATTTAGCTGCACCCTGCACGGCCAAGTTATGCTGATCATACCGCGGTGGTTTAGTTTTCAAAGCTGAACTATCGCGTTTTTGAATATAGTCAAATAATAACTTGCCAACTAAAAGGGAGCCGTTAACTAAACAGGAACCAAGTAATATTTTTTTATAAGACATAATTTCACTTCTCTTTAACACACAAAACTCCTACTGCTGATAAACTAATGGTTAATACTATTCCCCAAAAAAGGTAATTAAAAGAATATCTGGTCGCAAGCAAACTCCCAATGTAAGGACCAATTGCCCGGCCTAAAGAACCAAAAACCACATAAAAACTCTGATAGCGCCCACGATTATTTTGATTAGCAAATTTATTGAGTAAAGCTGGAATCGTCGGGAAAGTAATTGATTCGCCAATAGTTAAGATAACCATACTATAAACGTAATTTTGATAAACTAAAGCGTTGGGCAGTAACAAAAATGAAACTGCCATGATTAACAAGCCTAAGCCAATTTGATATTTGATTTGCTGAAATAAATGGATCATTAACTGATTCATCAGCGGTTGAATAATTATTAACGAAGCCGCATTAATACTAAATAATAAGCTGTATTGATGCATTGTTAGGTGATTATTCAACATATACAACGACAGATTACTATCCCATTGTGAATAACCTAGCCACACAATTAAAACAGCTAAACAAATAAGAAAAAGGTTTAGTTTTAAACGCCTCTTGGATAATTGTAACCCCGCAGCAAAGGGTTTTGAGGAAGTAATTGCTGAGTCAGGCATCGCTCTTTTAGTGGTTTGCTCTAAAATTGCGCCTCGACTCAGCACAATTACTATACATAATAAAAAGCACATTGCTGGCAAAAAGAAAGTCAAAAAAATACTCTTTTGAAAAATCACACTAACTAACATTGAACCAACAGCAATGCCAACATTAGCTGCCAAGTACATTAAATTAAAAATTTTTTGTGGTTGTTGACTTTGTTGTGCCACTACAGCTGTATAAGAATTAATAGCAGTATAAGCAATACCCATTCCTAGACCAACTAAGACTAATAACATTACATATACCGGCCAAGTATTTTGAAATGCCAAAATCAAAAAGCCTACTGCCGCTATACTATAACCCACCAATAAAGTCTTTAAACGGGAAAAATGATCAAACAAGTACCCACCTAAAGTATTACCTAGCATCATTACCAATGAGTAAAGCATCAATGTCCAGCCGGCAGTGACCATCGACTCATGTAAATATTTGGTAATAAAAATAGTATTCACGGGCAAAACAAAACCCATTACCAAATTAAAAACAATATTCATAATTAATAACCAATGCTGTTGTTTCTTATTCATCCTTACTCCGTTCTTAAAACATAAAGTATTTTAAATTTATTCACACAAAAAATAAGATCCTCTGCTACAATATCTGCAAGGAGAAATCATTATGTATAAATTAAAATTACAAAATTGGTACTTAAAAGGTCAACTAATTATTAACACTTTATATCCTTTAATCCTATTTGATGCTTATATCCACCTAATTACTGATACTCTAATTATACCAAATAGCTTTTTTCAAAAAATTGGCAATTTACCAAAATTAAACCAATTCTTACCTTTATTCACTAATCTCAATTCTATTTTGGAATTAATGATTCTATTAATGTTTAGCTATTTATTAACTCAAAAGTTCACGCCTAGAGCTACTTTGATGAATAGTTGTTGTACTATTTTAGTAATCATCTTAGCAAACTTGACACACGAAAATAACAATTACATCCACCAACCATCTCTTTTATCAGTAATTTTACTTAGCTTAATCTGTTCCCAACTCTTTAGCAAAATTAAAAAGCCAACTATTATAATTTTATTGGCAATTGGTCTAGGTTACAGTCTGAACTTTGTCAATCAATTTAATTTTTTAAATAGTATACCAGGAATTTCAAGCAATATTCATAAAGTTCAACTACCAAATTTAATTTTTTTAACCGTACTACGGGGTCTCGGTAATTGGTTGGGAATCCTCAATCCCTTTAATTCACAAAGTCCGACCATTACTTCCACCGAAGCAACCGCTAATTTAAGTGCCGCACTATCCCATCATCCTTTGCCATATCCGATTAATATTCATTCTGTTTATACTAACTACGCCTTTTTAGGTGGTATTGGTTGTACCTTAGGGCTAATCTTTGCGCTTTTATATTACCACCAATATAAAATAGTTCTGGAAAATCTAATTCCCAGTATGTTTGGATTAAACGCACCATTGCTATTAAAATTGCCGCTTATTTTAAACCTTTATTTTTTAATTCCCTTTTTACTAAGTCCCTTAGCTAGTATGTTCGTCGGTTATTGTTTCATCAGTTTACATTGGACACCACCAGCAGTTTATCAAATTTTTTCCGGAACACCCAATTTTTTATGGAACTTTTTAGGAACCAATGGTGATATTCGTGCTTTACTAGCTACCATTTTCGCTATTATTACTTCAACTTTTATTTATTTACCATTCGTCAAACATGAGGTTAAAAAACATGCAACGAACAACTTGGATTAAATTTATTTTATTGAGTTTTATCATTTTAATTATTCCCGCTTATTTCACGATGAAAGAAAATGTCCACAATGAAAAAGTGTTTCATAATTCAACTTTATCACCCATTATTTTTATTCCTGGAAGTTCCGCATCGCAAGATCGCTTTGATGAGCTCTTCGCCTCTTTGAATCGACCCAAAAAGCGTTATAGTATTTTAAAAATCACCGTTAAAAAAAATAATCACTTAAAAGTGACTGGTAAAATTGCTGCCCGAGATAAACAACCATTGATTGTGATTGCCTTTCAAAATAATGCTGACGGTTACCAAAACATCAAAAAACAAACAACTTGGTTAAACATAGCCATGAATTATTTAACCCATAATTACAGTTTTAACAACTTTTGCGCAGTTGGTCACTCCAATGGTGGTTTGATTTGGACTTGGTATTTAGAGAAATATTTTAATAAAAACAATTTAAGAATCAATCAATTGTTAACCATTGGGACTCCTTATAATTCTTTAGAATCTAATCCGCAAAATCAAACTGCAATTTTTCATCAATTACATCAAAATCGCCACAAGTTACCGCATAATTTAATTGTTAATTCCATTGCAGGAACAAAAAATTACAAAGATGATGGTATTGTTCCGTATCAAAGTGTTGATTCAGGCAAATATATTTTTCAAAATAATGTTGATAAATATACTCAAGCAACAGTTACTGGTGACGACAGTGATCATTCCAGTTTACTAGCCAATCAACAAATAGTGAACTTTATCAGAGAAAATATTCTTAATCATAATTTTCATAATAATGAAGAAAAAAAGCCATAACAAAAATGTTATGGCTTTTTCGGGTACTACTATTCGTAATATCTACCATTAGTTCACATCTAATGATAAAAATGTCACCATATCCGCTGGCTATTGTTGCTTAGAACAATCGACATTCCCAGAATCATCACTAAAAAGTGATCACTCGACTCATCGCATAAGTACAATTTATCATGAATATTTATGAAAAGCAAGATCAACTAATAATTGAGATAAAATATACCCCATGGCAATAGCACCAATAATCAAAGTTACTAATATTACTAACCGCAGACCATCAAATATTTGTCCTAATACTAATGATCTAACAGCTTGATAAGCCGTTGCTCCAGGAACTAACGGTACTAAAGCCGGTATATTAAATAAAATAACTGGCATTTTTTTACGCCGAGCACATAAATGACTGAAAATACCAATCATTAAAGCAGCCAGTAAACTGGCAGTAACTTTTCCAGATTTCAAAAAATTAACAAATACCCAATAAATCATCCACCCCAACGCTCCGCAAAGACCGCTAGTGATTAATGCTGGTCGTGAAATATTAATACAGATTGCATAACCAATTGTTCCGATAAAACTAAATGTAAATTGAATCATAACTTGCATAATATCTAGCATCATTCACAGGCCTTCTTTCAAAGAAATCTTAAAACCATAGCTATACCACCGCCAATAGCCATTGCACAAAGAATCGCTGAACCCATTCGCGCCAAGCCGGATAGAAGATGGCGAGCCATCAAATCTCTTAGTGCATTAGTTAAAGAAACCCCAGGAACTAAGGGCATTACTGCACCAATAATTAAATAATTTAAATTATTAGCTAAACCAATTTTTTCTAAAAAGACAGCCACCAAAGCAATAATTGTAGAAGCAATAAACGTACTAACAAAACTTATTTTAAAAATAGACTTTGCATAATAATCAATTACATAGCCCAAAGCACCGACTACGCCAGCAGGTACAAAATCTAACCAATCATATTGACCAACAAATAGAATCATTAAAGTACTACTAATTAAGAATGCACTGGCTACCTTCAGCCACAGTGGAAAATCCAAAACTGAAGTTTCAATATTTTGCAATCCAGATTCTAATTGTTCTAAAGTTAGCTTGTCATTAACAAACTGACGTGAGAGCGAATTAACTTCCGTAACTTTATACAGATTAATTGTTTCTTGATCAATTTGCACCATTCTTGTTGTTGAAGTCCGATTGGCACTTAAAAAAATTCCTGTTGGAGTTGTATAAATTTCTGGATGCAAAACTCCACCTTTATTTAAAATTCTTTGAATTGTATCTTGAGCGCGATACATTTCCGCTCCCGATTCAATCATGATCTTGCCCGCCAATAATCCAACTCGCAAAAGTTTTTGTTGTTGATAGGTTAACATTTTGAGCCATCTCCTTTAATTGAAATAAAAAAGAAAATACAAAAAAAGGACTATCATCATAGACAATAATCCTTTATCGGCAGCATGGCAACGACCTATCCTCGCAGGTAGTTTCCCACCAACTACTTTCGGCGCTGAGAAGCTTAACTTCTGTGTTCGGCATGTCGACAGGTGTTTCCTCCTCGCTATCGCCACCACACTTGCTCTCTTCTTACCTTCTGAAAGAACCTTAGTCCTCTCAAAACTGAATATTATGATCCTACTCGACTACCTCGGTTAAGCCCTCGACCGATTAGTATTGCTCAGCTCCATATATCACTACACTTCCACTCGCAACCTATCTACCTCATCTTCTTTGAGGGGTCTTACTTCATTCCTGAATGGGAAATCTCATCTTGAGGTGGGTTTCACACTTAGATGCTTTCAGCGTTTATCCCTTCCATACTTAGCTACCCAGCTATGCCTTTGGCAAGACAACTGGTTCACCAGTGGTATGTCCATCCCGGTCCTCTCGTACTAAGGACAGATCCTCTCAAATTTCCTACGCCCGCGACGGATAGGGACCGAACTGTCTCACGACGTTCTGAACCCAGCTCGCGTACCGCTTTAATGGGCGAACAGCCCAACCCTTGGGACCGACTACAGCCCCAGGATGCGATGAGCCGACATCGAGGTGCCAAACCTCCCCGTCGATGTGAACTCTTGGGGGAGATAAGCCTGTTATCCCCAGGGTAGCTTTTGTCCGTTGAGCGATGGCCCTTCCATTCGGTGCCACCGGATCATTAAGCCCGACTTTCGTCCCTGCTCGACTTGTCTGTCTCGCAGTCAAGCTCCCTTCTACCTTTACACTCTACGAATGATTTCCAACCATTCTGAGGGAACCTTTGGGCGCCTCCGTTACTGTTTAGGAGGCGACCGCCCCAGTCAAACTGCCTACCTGACACTGTCTCCCGCCGTGATTCAACGGCGCGGGTTAGAGCTTTCATATAACAAGGGTAGTATCCCACCAGCGCCTCCTTCGATACTAGCGTACCGATCTCTACGGCTCCTACCTATCCTGTACATGTTACACAAAAACTCAATATCAAGCTACAGTAAAGCTCCATGGGGTCTTTCCGTCCTGTCGCGGGTAACCTGCATCTTCACGGGTATTATAATTTCACCGAGTCTATCGTTGAGACAGTGCCCAAATCATTACGCCTTTCGTGCGGGTCGGAACTTACCCGACAAGGAATTTCGCTACCTTAGGACCGTTATAGTTACGGCCGCCGTTTACTGGGGCTTCAATTCTGGGCTTCGACTTACGTCTAACTCATCCTCTTAACCTTCCAGCACCGGGCAGGCGTCAGCCCCTATACGTCATCTTACGATTTTGCAGAGACCTGTGTTTTTGATAAACAGTTGTTTGGGCCTTTTCACTGCGGCTGGCTCTTACACCAGCACCCCTTCTTCCAAAGTTACGGGGCTATTTTGCCGAGTTCCTTAACGATAGTTCTCTCGCTCACCTGAGGATTCTCTCCTTGACTACCTGTGTCGGTTTGCGGTACGGGTACTCAGTATCTAACTAGAAGCTTTTCTCGGCAGTGTGACTATTGTGCTTCGCTACTTTATTTTCGCTCCCTATCACATCTCATCCTTCTCGGTTACAAGCATTTGACTCATATCCAGACTCGATGCTTAGACATGCTTTTCCAGCTGCATGCTCACAATTCATCTCCTGCGTCCCTCCATCGTTCAAACAACACTGAACAGTACAGGAATCTCAACCTGTTTTCCATCGATTACGCCTCTCGGCCTCATCTTAGGTCCCGACTAACCCTGGGCGGACGAGCCTTCCCCAGGAAACCTTAGTCTTCCGGTGGACCAGATTCTCACTGGTCTCGCGCTACTCATACCGGCATTCTCACTTCTAAGCTCTCCACCAGTCCTTACGATCTGGCTTCTTCGTGCTTACAACGCTCTCCTACCACGTACATATCTTTCAATGCACATCCACAGTTTCGGTACCATACTTAGCCCCGGTACATTTTCGGCGCAGAACCACTCGACTAGTGAGCTATTACGCACTCTTTAAATGGGTTGCTGCTTCTAAGCCAACATCCTAGTTGTCTATGCAGTTCCACTTCCTTTTCCACTTAGTATGGATTTTGGGACCTTAACTGGTGATCTGGGCTGTTCCCCTTTCGACGATGGATCTTATCACTCACCGTCTGACTCCCGGAGAAAGATCTTTGGCATTCGGAGTTTATCTGAATTCAGTAACCCATGTTGGGCCCCTAGTCCAAACAGTGCTCTACCTCCAAGATCCTCTTCTCCGAGGCTAGCCCTAAAGCTATTTCGGAGAGAACCAGCTATCTCCAAGTTCGTTTGGAATTTCACCGCTACCCACACCTCATCCCCGCAATTTTCAACTTACGTGGGTTCGGTCCTCCAGTGCGTTTTACCGCACCTTCAACCTGGACATGGGTAGGTCACTTGGTTTCGGGTCTACAACTACGTACTTCCTTTCGCCCTATTCAGACTCGCTTTCGCTTCGGCTCCGTCTTCTCAACTTAACCTCGCACGCAATCGTAACTCGCCGGTTCATTCTACAAAAGGCACGCCATCACTCTTTAACGAGCTCTGACTACTTGTAGGCACACGGTTTCAGGATCTATTTCACTCCCCTCCCGGGGTGCTTTTCACCTTTCCCTCACGGTACTTGTTCTCTATCGGTCACTAGGGAGTATTTAGCCTTGGGAGATGGTCCTCCCTGCTTCCGACGGGATTTCTCGTGTCCCGCCGTACTCAGGATCCTGGTAGAGCGTCTTCGATTTCGCTTACGAGGCTTTCACTCTCTCTAGCTCAGCTTCCCAGCTGATTCAGCTATCTTCGACTGTCTCACGTCCCAGTCCTACAACCCCAAAGAGCAAGCTCTTTGGTTTGGGCTCTTTCCGTTTCGCTCGCCGCTACTTGGGAAATCGATTTTTCTTTCTCTTCCTATGGCTACTTAGATGTTTCAGTTCACCACGTCTTCCTCACTTTATCTTTCAACAAAGTGTGACTAAGCTTTACCTTAGCCGGGTTCCCCCATTCGGACATCTCCGGATCTTCGCTTACTTACAACTCCCCGGAGCATTTCGCTGTTCGTTACGTCCTTCTTCGGCTCCTAGTACCTAGGCATCCACCGTGCGCCCTTTTTATCTTAACCTATTTATTACTTCTTACTTCTCGAATCTCTCGATTCTCGGTGTCTTTCTTATCATAATATTCAGTTTTCAAAGTACTAATGTTTGAGAGTAAACCTCTCAAAACTAAACAAAGTTTCTAACCAAATGCTTTCCGTATCTTTTCCTTAGAAAGGAGGTGATCCAGCCGCAGGTTCTCCTACGGCTACCTTGTTACGACTTCACCCTAATCATTTGTCCTACCTTAGACGGCTAGCTCCCCGAAAGGTTACCCCACCGGCTTTGGGTATTACAAACTCTCATGGTGTGACGGGCGGTGTGTACAAGGCCCGAGAACGTATTCACCGTGGCATGCTGATCCACGATTACTAGCGATTCCAACTTCATACAGGCGAGTTGCAGCCTGCAATCCGAACTGAGAATGGTTTTTAGAGTTCCGCTTGCCCTCGCGAGTTCGCTTCTCGTTGTACCATCCATTGTAGCACGTGTGTAGCCCAGGTCATAAGGGGCATGATGATTTGACGTCGTCCCCACCTTCCTCCGGTTTGTCACCGGCAGTCTCACTAGAGTGCCCAACTTAATGCTGGCAACTAGTAACAAGGGTTGCGCTCGTTGCGGGACTTAACCCAACATCTCACGACACGAGCTGACGACAACCATGCACCACCTGTCTTCCTGTCCCCGAAGGGAACCTTGTATCTCTACAACTTGCAGGAGATGTCAAGACCTGGTAAGGTTCTTCGCGTTGCTTCGAATTAAACCACATGCTCCACCGCTTGTGCGGGCCCCCGTCAATTCCTTTGAGTTTCAACCTTGCGGTCGTACTCCCCAGGCGGAGTGCTTAATGCGTTAGCTGCAGCACTGAGAGGCGGAAACCTCCCAACACTTAGCACTCATCGTTTACGGCATGGACTACCAGGGTATCTAATCCTGTTCGCTACCCATGCTTTCGAGCCTCAGCGTCAGTTACAGACCAGAGAGCCGCCTTCGCCACTGGTGTTCTTCCATATATCTACGCATTTCACCGCTACACATGGAGTTCCACTCTCCTCTTCTGCACTCAAGTTTGACAGTTTCCGATGCTCTTCCTCAGTTAAGCTGAGGGCTTTCACATTCAGACTTTTCAAACCGCCTGCGCTCCCTTTACGCCCAATAAATCCGGACAACGCTTGCCACCTACGTATTACCGCGGCTGCTGGCACGTAGTTAGCCGTGACTTTCTGGTTGAATACCGTCACTATCTGAGCAGTTACTCTCAAATACGTTCTTCTTCAACAACAGGATTTTACGATCCGAAAACCTTCTTCATCCACGCGGCGTTGCTCCATCAGACTTTCGTCCATTGTGGAAGATTCCCTACTGCTGCCTCCCGTAGGAGTTTGGGCCGTGTCTCAGTCCCAATGTGGCCGATTACCCTCTCAGGTCGGCTACGTATCATTGCCTTGGTAAGCCGTTACCTTACCAACTAGCTAATACGCCGCAGGTCCATCCTTTAGTGACAGCCGAAACCGTCTTTCATTCCTTAATCATGTGATTAAGCACTTTATGCGGTATTAGCAACTGTTTCCAATTGTTATCCCCCGCTAAAGGGCAGGTTACCTACGTGTTACTCACCCATCCGCCGCTCGCGTCCATATCTTCCTACCCGAAGGTATTCCGTTACTTCTGCTCGCTCGACTTGCATGTATTAGGCACGCCGCCAGCGTTCGTCCTGAGCCAGGATCAAACTCTCATTTTTTGTTAGTTTGTTGACTCAGACCTAGAACTCTAACGTTCTTTGTCTTCTTTATTTTTGTTCAATTGACAGGTTCTTTTTCAGAACCCAGCACTTGGTGTTAAAAGAAACTTTGTTCAGTTTTCAAAGATCTACTTTTTATCATTCGCCACTTGATTAAGCGGCTCATTTAGTTTATCATTTTATCATGAGCTTGTCAACTGTTTTTTTTATTTGTTTAGCAGCGACCTGCATGACTCATTGACAACAGAAAATATATTATCAACTTTTTGTCCTTTTTGCAACCCCTTTTTGTTATCTTTTTTGATTTTTTTTGCTTTCCTCTCTCTAATTCCCTTTACACCGCTATTTGTGCTAATAAAAAAATACTGTTAAAAAGTCTATTTTTCTTCTTAACAGTATCTTTCACTATGATAATTCGTATAACTTTGGCCAAAATTTAGTTCTTAATCAAATAATTACTATTAATATTGTCTCCATAAATTACATAATTTTGA
Source organism: Bombilactobacillus sp. ESL1202 (assembly GCF_058107125.1). NCBI lineage: Bacteria > Bacillati > Bacillota > Bacilli > Lactobacillales > Lactobacillaceae > Bombilactobacillus > Bombilactobacillus sp. ESL1202. The sequence goes on from NZ_CM176590.1 coordinate 974,212, forward strand.
TTTTCTTTAGATTTAAAATTAAAATCATTGTTCATGACATTCATCCTATTTTGCCGTACTTCGGCATTATCCAATTTTTCTTCATCTTGACCGACACTTTTACGCAACTTATTTGAAACTCGCTGTAATTCGTCTGTAGGAGCAACTTCATATGAAACTCCATCAATCAGGGTACCATGGCCTTGTAAATGGTCAGAATTCATATCCTTTGAAGCTCCCCGATAATATTGAATTAAAGCAGTAATGTCATCTAATGATAAGTTAGTGCTCATGGAATTAGAAATACTATTCAGTATTTTTTGTAAGTTAGGCAAAGTACTCAAAGAAGTTGCCTTTTTAACAATTGCCATGATTACTTGACGTTGACGCATTTGCCGCCCATAATCGCCCTGCGGATCTTCATAGCGCATTCGAGCATAAGACAGACTTTGTTTGCCATTAATTACCTGTTTTCCCTTATGAAAGCTACTACCGTCATAACTAAAAGCAAACGGAGCATCAACTTCAACGCCACCAACTGCATCAACTATTTTAGGCAAAGAATGAAAATCTAAAGTAATGTAGTTATCAATTTTTAAATTAACCAATTTTTGAACTGTTTTAACTGCCGCTTCTGATTCACCTAAATTATATGCCGAATTAATTTTTTGAACTACTCGTTGATCGCTCTTAACACCATAAATTTCTGCCAAGGTATCACGCGGAATGCTCATGAGTAAAGTTTTCTTTTTTTCAGGATTAATGGTAGCTAAAATCATCGTATCTGAATTACCTCGATCAGAGCGACCTTCATCTCCTGTATCAACGCCTAATAATAGTAAAGTCACCGGTTTTCTTTGAGCAATGGTTTTCGAAGGAGTAATTGTTGTATTAGGATGATAAGCATTACCTAGAGCATTACTAGCTTGGGAATAGATTCGAAAACCATAAGCCCCTACCACAAATAACGCCATAATTAATAACAGTAAAAAGCCCTTTAAAAAACGATAGTTGCTCATTTGATGTTTGGTTTGCATTGAAACCTTTTGATTGCGCTGTAATAAGGATTTTTTTGGTTCTGAATTCTTCATTACTTAAATTTAACCTCAAGATTCTAAATAATTTATTCTGTGCCCTATGAAGCAAAAAATTTAGTTAGATATTTAATTCACATTCTCAATCTATTAATTATACATTATAGTTACGATAAATCAAACATGATTAAAGCCACGTTTGATAATTAACAAGAATTATTGCTAATCAACTACTAGACCATTTTCAATCAAAAGCGGGTGACCTTGTTTTAATTTTTGTCCCAACTGAACACAAGTATCAGCCATAATACTTTGTGCATCTACAACTAAATACGGATGATCGGCGGCTTTTTCTTGAGCTAACGACAACTCGGTACAACCTAAAATAATGGCTTCTGCACCAAAATCTTGTTTCATTCTTCGTAAAATAGAATGGTATAAAACAGCATCAACCTCATTATGCTCTTTAATATCATCGTAAATTAAAGTCATCACGTCAGCTTGTAGCTGTTGGTCTCCTAAAGTATAATCCAAGCCCTGATTATGGATTTCCTGCTCATAGACACCGTCAGCAATCGTTCCTTTTGTCGCAATCAAACCTACTCGTCTTATCTGCGGATATGTTTGCTTCAAAAAATTGAGCGCTGTTCTAGGCATATGCAATAAAGGAACTGTAGTTTGTTCTTGTAATTGAGAATAAAAATAATGAGCCGTATTACAAATAATCACCATAAATGCCGGATTCAATAATGACTGCTGTTTAATATCTTCTAACAAATCAGGGTAAAAACTGGGTTGTTGATGATCTAAAATATATTGCGTTCGGTCAGGAACACTAGCATGATTAACTAATAAATAATTTAAATACTCTTGATCTTTTTTGGCGGGCGTCCGCTGGTTTAACAAGCGGACAAAGCTTTCAGTCGCGGCAGTCCCCATACCGCCCAGAACAGTAAAAAAGTCTTTCATTTTTTAACCCTCAATTTCTTGAACTACGCGTTTGGCAACGTTAATATCATTTGGATAATCAGTATCAACGCCACGAATTTTTTGGTACTGGTCTTCGCCTTTGCCAGCTAAGACTACAATATCTGCTAACTTACTCTGTGTAATAGCTGTCTTAATTGCTTGCTGTCGATCTAAAATAATAGATACTTGCACTTTTTGATGATCAATTGATTGATCAATTTCTTGACAAATAGTCTGCGGATCTTCAAATCCAGGATCATCAGTTGTTAAATAAGCCACGTCAGCATATTTACTTAAAGCCTTAGCAAATCCTTGCCGTCTAGATACCCCTTTATCACCTGTACTACCGACAACTACAATAATCTTCGCTTGCGGGTTTTTATTTTTCAAAAAATGTAATAGCGCTGACATGCTAGCATAATTATGCGCATAGTCGACGTAAATTGTTCCATGAGACTTAGTTTTAAGGGATTCCATTCGACCAGGAATATGCACATCAGTAATTGACGTTTGGGCTAACTCATACGGAGCACCGGCAATACCAGCACCAATAATAGCTGCGGTTGCATTAGCTTCATTAAAGTCACCAATTAAACTAAGTTGATAATTACCAGCAATATTTAAATAACGGGCTTTATCAGTTTTGGCAATCAGCTTAAATTCACTATCAGCTAAAGTACTCTCCTGACTTTGATACACAAAATCGGCTAGTTGATTATCACTATCTTGGCGGGCAAATACATACAGATTCTGCGGTTGCGTGGTTGCTTTAGCTGCCAAGTAAACTTCATCAAAATAATCAGTATCACCATTAATAACACAATTTTTGGAATTAACTAACAATTGTAATTTACAATGTAAATAATCAGCAAAATTAGGGTGTTCGTTGGGACCGATATGATCGGGTGTAATATTCAAGAAAAATCCCACATCATAATTCAAACCATAGACGCGATTTCTTTTATAGGCTTGTGAGGATACTTCCATCACCAAATGAGTCATACCGCTATCGACAGCTTCTCGCATATCATGAAATAGATCTAAAGATTCTGGTGTCGTCAAATTAGATTTAAACGTTTGACTCGGCTCCGGTCCTAGAATCCGATCAATTGTTGAAAACAAAGCTGTTTTTTTATTGGAATAATTTTGTAAAATTCCCCGCGTAAAATATGCTGAAGTAGTTTTACCTTTAGTTCCAGTAAAGGCAATAATAAACAAATCATTTTGCGGGTAATCATAAAAAGCCGCACCTAACAGAGCCATTGCTTTTTGAACATCATTGACAATTAAAGCATTCATTCCTTTAATGTCAGGATAGGCTACTTCAGATACGTAAGTTGTTGCACCATTAGCCTGCGCCTGTCTGAGATATTTTTCCTTAAAATGGGTTCCTTTACAAAAAAACATTCCATCTTTTTGAGCCTGTCGTGAATCATATGTGACAGCAGTAACTTCATTATCAAATACGATATCAGCATGTTTTAGCAATTGATGCTCTTGTAATAATAAAATGCAACCATTCAGAATTAAAGTCATGAGTTAGCTCCTTTGTTAACTATTTTTTTAGGTAAATCAATTTGAAAACAAGTCTGTTGATTATCGGATTGAACTGAAATTCGACCATTTTGAATTTGAATTAAACTTTTAGCAATTGCCAAGCCCAATCCCGTACCTCCCGTTTCACTGGAACGGGATTGATCAACTCGATAAAAACGATCAAATAAATGTTCTTGATTTTCTGGAGCAATTTCTTGACCATTATTAATCACTCGTAAAATAACATGATCATCTAAGTCTTCTGCACAAAGCCAAATATGATCGGCCCCTTTACCATACTTAATGGCATTAATAACTAAGTTATTAAAAACGCGGCTTAGCTTTTGACTATCCGCATTCATCATTAGCTGATCAACCGTACTAACAACCTCAATTGTAATTTCTTTTTTCTGAGCCTCCAATTCAAAATCAGCATCAATTTGTTCTAACATTTGAATCATATCAAACTGCTGAATGTTCAACTCAGTTTTAGAATTGTTAGCACGAACATACACAAACAAATCATTAACCAAAGAGCTTAACTGTAAAGATTTTTGGTAGGCAATATGAACATAACGCTGAATCTCCGCATCAGGAGTTTGGGGATTTTGTTCAATTAAACCTAAAAAACCTAAGATCGAAGTTAAGGGGGTTCGTAAATCATGACTAACGTTGGTAATCAATTCATCCTTACTTTGTTCAGTTTTTAATTGTTCTTGCATTGAATTTTGTAATGCCACTATTAAATTATCCATTTGATTAACTAATTGCTTCAATTCGGGCATTTTAATTTGTAATGTTGGTTTTTTGTTTCCTCCAGGTTCTTGGGCAATTTTTTGAAAATAATGTTGTGTCTGACGTAATTGTTTATGAAAAAAGTGCTGGTAACATAAAAGACTAATACTCAAAATATCTAAGCCCAAAAACACTAACCAAATAACCAGTGAATCAATATTTTTTTGGAATAACCAAATCTCAGCCAAACAACAAATCAGAAAAAAGAGCCAAGCTAGATATAATAGCCAATTTTTAGAAGACTTCTGAAACATCTCAAGCCTCCACTTTATAGCCAACTCCCCAAACAGTTTTAATGACCTGTTCCCCGTTGGTTGCTTCTTCTAATTTATCTCTTAGATGACTAACATGAACCATAACTGTTTTAGCAGATACTCCACTATCTTGTTTCCAAACGCGTTCAAAGATTTCTCCAGCAGAAAAAACTTGTTTGGGATGACTAGCCAATAAATATAAGATACCAAATTCTAAAGCCGTCAGTTGGATTTTCAAACCAGCAGCCGTAATTACTTCATGTGTATTGCGATTAATCGTAATTGGCCCGACTTCTAATTCATCCGGTATGACATCTTGATTAGTATGACTGCGGCGTAATAATGATTTCACACGCGCCATCACTTCCAGCGGATTGAAGGGTTTAACAACATAGTCATCTGCCCCGGTAACTAAACCTTGAATTTTATCTAAGTCACTAGTTTTAGCTGAAACTACAATAATTGGTACCTCAGAATCTTTTCTTAAAGTTTTAATCACTTCAATCCCTGACATTCCTGGCATCATAATATCCAAAATAATCAAAGTAATATCGGGATTATTCTTTAACTGATTTAAAGCTTCCAAACCAGAATTAGCAACTATTGGCTGATAACCTTCATTTTTTAAATAGATACTCAATAATTCAACAATATCTTGATCGTCATCGACAACTAATATTTTCAAAAACTACCGCCTCACATGTGACTTTAAATCCCCGTTTAAACATATCATACCATAATCACTAATTGGCTCAATGCCGAATATATTTTTGATTAAATCGATGAATATCCCAAAAAGTTAAACCCACTGACAAAATGGTTAAACCAATTGCAACATGTGCACTGGACCCCAGCGCCAATGGTGGAGTAACGCCAACACGAGCACCAAAATTCAAGGCAAAATAGAGAATCAATAAACCACCTATATACCAAATCAAGCTTAAACTACTCCCCCATTTCATGAGCTTTTTGCCAAAACGATTGGGCATTAAAGCGCCTAAAATCGTCAAGATGGGGCCACTAGCAATTAACCATAAACCCAAATCTGGATTAATCTGAAAATGTAAATAATAATTAACCAAATTTAAAGCTTGTTGAATACTTTTAGCTAATGAAGGGGCTACAATACCTGCATTGCCTATCAGGTTTCCTAACGGATTATTCGCAAAAAAATTAGGCCAGTAACTGCTACTCAATAAAATAACTGCCACTATTAATAATAGCCAAGACCTTTGCGCCTTAGCACCAGGCCATGATTTAATATTCTGGGTTATTTCATTGACTCCTGCTTGTTGTTGCGGTTGCAGCGGTTGAGAAAACTGGGGTGGTTGAGAAACTTTTTTAGTTCGAACTGATACAATTTTCGGTGCAGTTGGAGCTGGCTGTTTCGTTCGTCCAAAAGCACTACGAATTTTTCGATCCAAATTAGTTTGATGTTGATTTGCATGCCAATAACCAGCTACAATTAAGCCCACCGCCACTAACAAACTTAGCCATTTGCCAATATAAATATATGTTAAAATAGCAAAAATCACAGCTAAAATAGCCATAATTGGATTAGCTTTTAACCATAACAAAAATACTAATAGCGAATTTTTCGAAGCTTGATGGTAACGACGGGCGCGCGAATAACCTTGTTCATTAGCGATCGGTTGTTCTGTAACTGGTGATGACGACTCATCAGAATTTAGCTTAAATCCACAAATTGGACATTTTTTAGCATTTAGTTTTAATTTAGCACCACAATTAGGACAATAACGCATCTTGAATCATCCTCTCATACATCCTAATTTTCAAAAATTATCAATCAACTTACCAAATGAAAAATTTCATTCATACTCCTATATCTTAAAGGATAATTATGAAGATTTGCTAAATTTTATCAATTAATTTTGGTAAACAAATTAAGCGCAACCAGCAAAATTTGTGCTAGCTGCGCTTAATTAGACGCTTAATTAAAATTTACGAAATCGTTGTTGACGTTGTTTTAATAGCTCATTCAAACTTAATTGGTCAAATTGAATTAATTGTTGTAAAATCATTTTTTTTAATTGGTGCGCTTGATCGGCCAAAACTGATTCTGGCAAGACCTGCTCAATAATTTTATTTTCTTTTAACCAATCTGGCTCAATATGCATTACTTGAGCGGCTTTAGCAGCTAATTTAGCATCCTTCCACATAATAGAAGCAAAACCCTCAGGTGATAACACTGTATACATACTATGTTCCAACATCCAGACTTGATCGGCACATGCTAAAGCTAACGCCCCACCCGAACCAGCTTCGCCAATAATAATGGTCAAAATAGGGACTTTTAATTGTAACATTTGACTAATATTATTAGCTAAAACTTGACCTTGACCTTTAGCTTCTGCTTCCTCACCTGGATAAGCACCAGGAGTATTAATCAAGGTAATAATCGGAGCCCCGATTTGCTCGGCTAGCTTCATTATTCGTAAAGCTTTACGATATCCTTGCGGTGTAGGACTGCCAAAATGAGTAGCTAAGCGTTCTTCTAGCTCTTGACCTTTATTAGTTGCAATTACTGCAACTGTCCGGTTGTCAAGTATTGCAAAACCAGCAATAATTGCGGGATCATCACTATCAACTTGATCGCCATGAAGAGCTACAAAATTAGTAAAAATTTGGTCAATTAGTGGTTGCAAATTAGCTTTACTATCACTGCGAGCACCTTCCATGATGGCATCAATTTGTTGCTTCATTAAAATTTGCTCCCTTCCACTTTTGACCAGCAAAAACAGTCAAAATTTGATCAAACTTTTGTAATTGTTGTGGACGAGCGACTATTTCATCAATAAAGCCATGCTGTTGTGCATTTTCCACGCTCTGAAAATCATGGGGTAACTTTTTATTAATAGTTTGTTCAATCACCCGCCGACCAGCAAAACCTAGTAAGGCTTGCGGTTCTGCTAACGTCAGATCCGCTTGCGAGGCAAAACTAGCCGTGACCCCACCTGTTGTGGGATCCATGATCACAACAATATATAATAATCCCGCTTGGCGATGCTCATTAACAGCTTGGGAAATCTTAGCCATTTGCATTAAAGAATGAATTCCTTCTTGCATCCGGGCGCCTCCAGAAGCGGTAAACATAATAACAGGTAACGATGCTTTAGTGGCTCGTTCAAATAAGCGTGTAATTCGCTCACCAGTCGCTGTTCCCAAACTACCCATCACAAAATTAGGATCCATAATTCCCAAGGCCACTTGATGTTCCATTAATCCCGCTTGCCCAGTCAAAACAGCATCAGCTAACTTAGTTTTAGTTTGCGCTTTATGCAATTTTTCCTGGTAGTCTGGAAAGTCTAACGGATCTTTCGTTGCCAGATCACTATCCCACTCTGTAAAATCCTTCGTCAACATTTTTAAACGTTGAAGCGCATTAACCCGAAAACCATAGCCACATTCTGGACAAAGTTGAAATTTACCGGCACGGCGAAAATAAAATTTTAATCCACAATGTGGACAGTGACGAAAAATTCCTTGGGGAACGTTGTGATAATAACTATTTAAAGCTTGAATTGGATGCGGGGCAAAATGACTCTTACTCATCTTCCCGGGCCTCCTTTACAGGTTCTTTCATATAGTTAGGCAAAAATTCTTGATCAACATAAGTTGTCAAATATTCGCCTTGTTGAACCACATCTTGTTGTAACAATTGAATTAAGAAGTCGCGATTAGTCGTTACGCCCTTTACTTGAAACTCTTGTAAAGAATTACGTAACCGCCGTAAAACTAACGAACGGTCATTGCCAGAAGCAATAATTTTAATAATCATTGAATCATAAAACGGCGAAATAACGTCACCACTATTAACACCACTTTCAACGCGCACACCTAAACCACCTGGCCAAGACATTTGGTTAATTTGACCAGCTTGTGGTTGAAAATTCTTTTTCGGATCTTCGGCATTAATTCGCGCTTCAATTGCAGCACCATGAATTTTAACATCAGCTTGACTAATTGATAAATCTTGTCCCGAGGCAATTTTCAATTGTTCTTGCACCAAATCAATCTGCGCAACTTCTTCCGTAATTGAATGTTCTACTTGAATCCGCGTGTTCATTTCCATGAAATAGAAATTGTGTTGTGGATCCATTAAAAATTCAATTGTGCCAACATTTTGATAATGAATAGCTTGAACAGCTTTTATCGCCAATTTTTGTAGATGTTGTCGTTCTTGATCATTGATAGCTACACAAGGGGTTTCTTCCAAAACTTTTTGCTGGCGTCGTTGCAATGAACAATCACGTTCTGGTAACGCCACCACATGACCAGCTTGATCCGCCATAATCTGCACTTCAATATGCTTAGCAGGAGAGATAATTTTTTCCAAATACATCCGATCATCGCCAAAGGATAATTTAGCTTCCTCTTGAGCCTGGACAAACGAATCTGTTAAGTCTTCTGGATGAAAAACTTTTCTAATTCCCTTACCGCCGCCGCCAGCTGCTGCTTTAAGCATGACCGGATAACCAACTTTTTGGGCAACAGCCAAAGCTTCATGGGGATCTTTAACAAAGCCTTCACTGCCAGGAATAACCGGCACATTATGCTGTTGCATAGTGATTCGAGCGTTGGCCTTATTGCCCATTAAAGCAATCGTTGTCGCTTTCGGACCAATAAAAATCAAGTGGCATTCTTCACATAGCTGAGCGAATTCGGGGCTTTCAGATAAAAAACCATAACCTGGATGAACGGCTTGGGCGCCTGTTAACAAGGCTGCACTAACAATATTTTGCATATTCAAATATGAACTCGCAGGTTGTGGCCCACCGATACAAATAGCTTCATCAGCTTCTTTAACGTGTTGCGCATTGCGATCAGCTGTCGAATAAACTGCCACTGAAGCAATGTTTAATTCACGTAATGCTCGAATAATGCGGACTGCAATTTCACCGCGATTGGCAATTAAAACTTTCTCTAACATTCAATCATCACCTACTGTACAGCAAAAGTTAATTCACCAGAACATGCGATTTGGTCTTCAACATATGCTGTCGCTTTGCCGATTCCAACATTACCGCGTAACTTATCTAATTTAACTTCTAAACGCAAGCTGTCACCTGGACGGACCATTTGACGAAACTTAACTTTTTTGACACCACCAAAGTAAGCAGTTTTTCCTTTAAATTCAGGAATGGTTAACAAAGCAATGGCGCCAGTTTGTGCCAAAGCTTCTAAAATTAAAGCGCCTGGCATGACTGGATTTCCGGGAAAATGACCTTGAAAATAACTTTCGTTAACGGAAACATTCTTACGTCCGATTGCATATTCACCTGGTTGATAATCTAAAACTCGATCAACCAAAAGCATTGGATAACGATGAGGCAAAATTTCTTGAATTTGTACAACATCTAAACTATTTTGGTTTTCTGTCATTTTTACTTACCTTTCTCATCGTGATTAAAATAATTAATCACCAAAAATCAAACTAATTTGAAAAAATAAATTTTTATTATTTTCATAAGATTTACGTTTTATCAACAAATCTAAGAAATTATTCTGCTTAGTATTTTTTAATCCGGAGTAACCGTAAACAACGGCTGATCATATTCCACGACTTCTTCATCAGAAATCAGAATTTCACTAATTGTTCCTCGCAGTTCACTTTTAACTTCGGTCATCATTTTCATGGCTTCAATAACGCAAACCACATCGCCGACTTCCACATGATCACCAACTTGTTTAAATTGTGGTTGATCAGGGGCAGATTGTAAGTAAACAATCCCCACTAAAGGAGCCTTAATTTGTGGCAATTGTTCAATAGAGGGCGCATCCGTCTCAGAAATTGCTGGTTGTGAAACTGTTGGTGCCACATTAGTTCTTGCATCAGCAGTATTATTTTGAGTCTGCTTACTCAAATACAAATGACCACCGTCAAAATCCAAATCCAATTCATTAATATTACTTTGGTTAACTTGCTTCATCAAAGCTTGAATTTCTTCAAAAGTCATCTAATCTTGCCACCTTTTCATTGCCAACACAGCATTATGGCCACCAAAACCAAATGAATTGCTTAAAGCATAGTCAACACTTTGTTGTGCATTAGCGGTTGTGACCAAGTTAACATTACATTCTTCATCTTGATTGGTTAAACCAACATTAACTGGTAGTTGACCTGATTGTAAAGCTAAAGTCGTTGCTACTGCTTCTACGGCACCAGCAGCTCCTAACAAATGACCAGTCATACTCTTAGTACTCGAAACTAAAACTGAACTATTTTCGCCAAAGACTTGATTAATTGCCCGCGATTCAGCCGAGTCGTTACCTTTAGTAGCAGTTCCATGAGCATTGATATAACCAACCTGTTCTGGTGTGATGCCGGCTTCTTGCATGGCTAAACTCATTGCCCGCGCTGCTTGGGTTCCCTTAGGATCAGGCGAAGTAATATGATATGAATCAGAAGTCGTGCCGTAACCAACAATTTCTCCTAAAATTTTAGCTCCCCGAGCTTGTGCATGTTCTAAGGATTCCAAAATCAAGGTACCAGCACCCTCACCCATCACAAAACCAGAACGCTTGGCATCAAATGGCAAACTAGCTTTAGCAGGATCAGTTGCAGTTGAAAGCGTAGATAAAGCTGCAAATCCGGCAATTCCAATTTGGTTGACTGAAGCTTCAGAACCACCAGTAATCATTACGTCACTGCGACCTTCTTTAATTTGCCGATAAGCTTCACCAATTGCATTCGTACTCGACGCACAAGCCGTTACAATTGTCGTACTAATGTTGTGGGCTTGATAGCGCATTGATAAATTTCCCGCTGCCATATTGGCAATTGCCGTAGGCACAAACATTGGCGAAACACGATCAGCACCCTTATCATGCATTTTGATAACTTGTTCTTGAATGGTCGTCAAGCCGCCAATACCTGAACCCCAGATCACACCTAAGCGATCCGAATCAGTATTTTTGGCATTAATTTGAGCCTGTTCCATTGCTTCATCACTTGCATAAACCGCGTATTGCGTAAAAGCATCCATCCGCTTAGTATCTTTTTTAGTTAAGTGTTGTAACGGATCAAAATCATCAATTTGTCCGGCTACGGTCACACCAGTACTTGTAGCATCGAAATAAGTAATTGGTTCAAAACCAATTTTTTGTGAATTCAAACCTGCTTGAAAACTAGCAACATCATTACCAATTGGTGTTAATGCTCCCAGTCCTGTTATTACTACTCTTGTCATTGCTATCTCCTTACTGCATCGTTAAACCGCCATCAACAGTCAAAGTTTGACCCGTAATATAATTATTTTGGGCTAAAAAGACTGCTGTTTGGGCAATTTCTTCAATTTGACCGAAACGTTGTAATGGGATTTGTTGGACAATCTCTTGTTGACGTTTGTCACTTAATTGTTGCGTCATTTGGGTATCAATCATTCCTGGAGCAATTGCATTGCACCGCAGATTACGTAGTGCCACTTCTTTAGCGACAGACTTCGTTAAACCGATAATACCGGCTTTGCTGGCAGCATAATTAGCCTGACCGATATTTCCAGTCAAGCCAACCACACTAGCTAAATTAATAAAGCAACCTGAACGTTGTTTATACATTGAACGTAACGATTGCCGAATAACGTTAAAAGTTCCAACTAAATTAGTCTGTAAAACACTATTAAAATCATCCTGTGACATCCGATTTAATAAACCGTCATGAGTAATGCCCGCATTATTAACTACAACATCTAATCTTCCAGCTGCGGCTAAAGTTTGTTTGATTAATTGCTCCGCAGAATCCATTTGCGTCACATCAGCACTAAAATCAAAACACTGCACACCCAAATCCATGATTTGAGCTTTAATATCCGCAGCAATGGGATGTCGTGCATTCAAAACAATGTTCGCTCCTTGTTGAGCAAAAGCTTTGGCAATAGCTAAGCCAATGCCCCGTGAGCTGCCTGTTACTAAAACTACTTTATCTTTGAGTTCCATTAGTCCACTTCCTCTAAGGCAGTAATAGTTTGCTGTAAAGCAGCATAACTATCAACTTGATAAGTTGGAATTTTCCGCACAACTTTTTTGGCAAAACCTAACAAGGTCTTACCTGGTCCTAATTCAAGCACAGCTGTCAAATCTTTGGCCTGTTGTTGCAAAGTAGCAGCAAAATAAGTGGTTGAAACTAACTGGTTAGTTAAATTAGTACTTAAAGTTTGCGGAACAAATTCCTGTTTAGTTGTTGTACTAAAAACGGGAAAAGTGCCTTGTTGCCAATTAACTTTAGTTAAAACCTCATTTAATTGAGCTTGAATGGGCTGCATTAGTGGTGTATGAAAAGCGCCACTAACTTTCAAAGGTACCGCACGTAATTTTTCTTGATCCTGTTTTAAAAGGGCGACTGCTTGCGCAACAGCTGCTGGCACACCACCGATGACAATTTGTTGTGGCGTATTAACATTAGCCACACCAATTTCACCAAGAGCACTAGCGCTTTGCACTGCTTTTTCAACATCAGCTAGATCAACTTTCATGATGGCAACCATTTGACTAGGTGTTTGTTCACTAGCCTGTTGCATCAATTCACCACGACGTTTAATAACTTGTAACCCCGTAGCAAAATCCACATAACCACTACTAGTTAAGGCACTGTATTCGCCTAAACTGAGACCTAAGCCAAAGTATTTGGGTGGCAAATAAGATTTAACTTCTTGGTACAAGCTCCAACTCAATGCCAAAATCGCTGGTTGAGCAAACTTGGTTTGTGCTAATTGCTCACTAAAAGCTTCATCGTACAACAAACTAGGCAAATCTAACTGTAAGATTTGCGCAGCTTGGTCAATGTTTTGCTTAAAATTTGGTAAACTCTCATATAAATCTTGTGTAATTCCTGTCTTTTGGGCACCTTGACCACTAAACAGTAATCCCAACATTTACCGTTCACCGCCTAAAAGCTTGTCCGCTTGATTATAAACGTCAGCTAAAATTTCAGCAGCTGGCTGTTCTTTTTTCACTAATCCAGAAATTTCACCAGCCATATAAGCACCAGTTTTTGCATCACCATCTAATACGGCGCGCCGTAAACTACCATTACCTAATTCTTCAATATTACTGTAATCAGGATGATCTTTGGCTGCTTCGGCTTTTTCTAATTTAACGTAGGTTTTAGCCATCTTATTTTTCAAAACCCGGGAAGGATGACCCGCAAAATCACCCGTCACCATTGTGCTGGCATCGTTAGCTTTTAAAACAGCCTTTTTATAAGTTGGATGTACTTTTGATTCAGTGGCAACTAAAAAGCGAGTTCCCATTTGGACACCTTGAGCACCTAACATTAAAGCGGCAGCTAAACCACGGCCGTCACCAATACCACCGGCAGCAATCACAGGGATCCCAACGGCATCAACAACCTGAGGCACTAACGCCATGGTTGTTAACTTACCAATATGACCACCAGATTCCATACCTTCAGCAATTACTGCATCAGCGCCAACGCGTTCCATCATTTTAGCTAAAGCAACGGAACCAACAACCGGAATCACTTTAATCCCTGCCGCCTTAAAGCGTGTGAAATAATCGCCCGGATTTCCAGCACCTGTCGTTACTAAAGCGATACTATCTTTATATTCCAAGACAACTTCGACCACTTCTTCTACGTGAGGAGAAAGCAACATGACGTTCACGCCAAAAGGTCGATCAGTTAATGAACGGGCAATCTTAATTTCTTCGGCAATAGCGTCACCAGGAGCATTACCAGCGCCAATGATGCCTAAACCACCAGCATTGGAAACAGCAGCTGCTAATTTACCATCAGCGACCCAGGCCATACCACCCTGAAAAATTGGATACTTTAAACCTAAGCTTTGAATAAATGGACTTAACTGCATGCTTAATCTTCCTTTGCTTCTAGTTGTTGCTTTACAAAATCAACTAAATCTTGCACAGTTTGAATACCATCTTCATTTTCAATTTTAATATCAAATTCGTCTTCTAATTCATTAATAACTTCAAAAATATCCAAACTATCAGCATTCAAATCATCTTTGATGTTTGCTTGTAAGGTAACTTCTTCTTCTTCTTCACCTGTTTGGTCGACGATAATTTCTTTTACTTTGTTAAAAATTTCTTGATCTGTCATGATATAAAACCCCTTTATAATAATTAAAATTTAATAAATTAATGCTACACTACCAACGGTCAAACCGCCACCAAAACCGCTCAAAATTAATTTTTGACCGCGCTTGATTTGACCATTAGCAACACCTTGAGCCAATAATATTGGTACACTGGCAGCAGAAGTATTACCAAACTCGGCAACATTTTGTAAAAACTTAGTTTCTGATTGCTTTAAGTGTTGCGCAATACTTTTGATAATACGTCCATTAGCTTGGTGCAATAAGAAATAATCAACTGCCTCTAAATTCCAATCAGTTTTCGATAATAAGCGCTGGATGGAATTAGGTACTTCGTGAGTTGCAAAACGGTAAACTGCATGACCATCCATCATAAAATAATGTTTTTTAGCATCAGTTGCATCTTGATTAAAGATAGACTCAACAGGTAAATAACCCGCAGTTAAAGCCTGTGCTTGATCACCTAATGTTTGTAAATCTTCGGCAATTAAACCTGGTGTATTAGTGGCTTCTACTAAAACGCCAGCAGCTCCATCACCAAACAATACTGCCGTTGAACGATCAGTCCAATCAACTAGTTTCGATAAAGTTTCTGCACCAATAACTAAACCACGTTGATAAGTGCCTTGTAATAGCTTATCTGCTAAAGCTAAAGCATAGATAAATCCCGAACAAGCAGCACTAATATCAAACGCAAAGGCGTGATCCGCTTTTAATTTGCCCTGCACTAAAGCTGCCGTTGAAGGCGTCTGGTAATCTGGTGACATCGTAGCAACAATAATAAAATCTAAACTACCAGCTGGCCAATTAGCCGCTGTTAATAATTGTTGTGCTACTTTAAAGGCTAAATCAGACGTTTGCTGATTTTGAGCAATATGGCGCTGTTTAATACCAGTTCTTGAAGCAATCCACTCATCTGAAGTATCCATAAACTTTGTCAAGTCATCGTTGCTAACGATCTTGTCCGGTACATAGTAAGATGTTTGCTTAATTCTCAATCCCAATCTGGATTACTCCTTTGTTTTATCGATATGAGCTGGAAACTCTAGAAAAGCCCGTAAGTTTAATAATGCGCGTTCAATAATATCAACTTGCGCGGAATCAAAATTTTCAATAAACTTTGCTACCATTTGTCGATGAAATAGGTCATGTGCACGATAAACTAAGCGCCCTTTTCTGGTTAAGCCCAAACGAACAATGCGTCGATCATCATCACCGTGAAACCGTACTACGTAGCCTTTTCGAACTAAATTACCGACCATAGTTGTCACTGTGCCCGGTGTAATCATTAATTCTTCAGCTAATTGTGAACTTGTTTTGTGATCATACATTGAAATGGCATCAATAGCATGCATCTCTTTTACCGATATATCTTTAAAATCACTTTTCTTTAATTCACGTTCTTCCACACGCATAATATCGGTATACACAATGGTCAATAACCGGTTGATTCGTTGCATTTTATCTGTCATTCGTAAGACTCCTGTTGAATATCAAAATAATTGCAACTTATCAGTTGATTCGTAAGGATTTTAAGCATCCTCAACGATAAACATCAATTCCGCAGTTACTGCTGGCTTATCTTGAACTAAAGCGACGCAACTAACTAAGCCAATATTTTGACGCTGCTTTTTTAATTCTACTTTTAACTGTAATTGATCACCAGCATGGACATCAAACAAAAATTCAGCTTTAGGAATTCCTCCTAAGTAAGCCGTTTTATTTTGAAAACTAGGTGAACTCAAAATAAAAATTGAGGCTGCTTGAGCTAGCGTTTCAACAATTAACGTGGACGGCATGATAAACTGACCAGGACGATAACTATCAACAAAAGATTCATCAGCGGTCACATTTTTAATCGCCTGAATCGATTGGTCAGCTTCCATGGATTGCACACCATCCATGAAAAAAATCGGATAACGATTAGGAATTAGTGCCCGTATTTCACTAGAATTTAGTTCCATTAAATTTCCAACAGCTCCTTCATTTTATTTCAAACATCAAAGTGTTTGATGGCAGTATCATATTGCAACTTGCTTTAAATGTCAAATTTTACTATTATAAAAACCGGTATAATCAGCACTTGAGCCTTAATTTATAATAATCATATTTTATTTTGAAACTCAAATTAGTTTTTTTTCTACCCGGGAGTTAAAATTAATGAACCAACATTTAAAACTTTTAGAAAAACAGTTACAGCAAAACTTAACCGACTTTCCCTTAACGATTGCTTGGTATGATGAAGTTACTTCAACCAATCAATTATTAAAACAACATTCAACAACCATTAAACAGCAAAGCCAATTAATTATTAGTCAAAAACAAAGCGCTGGTTATGGCAAACAAGGGCGTAATTTTATTTCCGAATCTGGCGGACTATATCTGTCAGTCGGTTTATCTGTTCCCCAATTAACCTTTAAAAATCAAGGCCTGTTAACAACTGGTATTGCTTGGTGCTTAAATCAAGCGATTCAAACCCAGTGGCAAATAACCACCGAAATTAAATGGGTTAATGATTTACTACTTAATGGTCAGAAAATTGCCGGTATTTTAGTGGAACAACCACAACCAAAACTCGCAATTATTGGCATTGGTCTGAACTTACAGCAGACTAATTTAGTAACGGGAACCAATCTCTTAAACTATCTGCCCACTAAAAAAGAATTATGCCAGTTTATCACTGTCTTAATTCAACAAATCTGGTATTTAAAAGAAAACTTTGCTAATGGTTTTTTTCTTAAAGATTATGAAACCAAACTAGCTTGGCGCAATCAAATCATTCAAGTACAATTAGGCACAAAAACCATTCGTGGGCGGCTAGTGGGAGTCAGCCAATCTGCTAATTTAATTTTACAAACTAACACTGGGCTTCGAGTTATTAATAGTGGTGACGCAAAAAAAGTTCGCCAAATTTAAGTTAAACTAATTAAAGGCGCTAAATAATTTCAAATTATTCTTTGCCAAATAAAAGACTAGAACAAAAAACGTTTAAGAAGATCTGAACAAAAGAGGCCAAGACAAAAATAATTTTTCGTAAATTTAGACGAATATTGTCTTCTTAATAGTGCTCCAAACGTCAAAATTTTGTCCCAACTGCTAATTATCCATAGTTAAACGCCAAATTTTTCTTGTTCTAGTCGTTTGTTTAAATTTTATTTTATAAAGCTGTAATCACTGCCAGAGCGCCAAAAATTACACCAACACCATTGCTGACAGCCAATGGATAATCACGATGTTCCTTAAACAAGGCATAAACAACCCATAACAAGGTATTAATGACCGTTGCTAAGGGTTGAATCGGACTGCCTTTAACTCCTTGTAAATTATTGATTATTTGGGGAATATAGGAAACATACATTAAAATCGCAGTTCCAGTTGCAATCCAGCCTAAAGTTGTAATAATTTTTTCTTTTTTACTCATAAATTTTATTTCTCCTCAAAAAATCTTTCACTTTACATAACAATGTTTTAATTTTAAAACATTTGCTCTTCATTTACAGTAAAAACGATTAAATTTTTCAGATTATTTTCGTCGATATTCCAAAAAACTTGGCTGTCCTTGAATAATATGTGTCATTTCTTGACTAAACCTGCTCCGCGTTAGCGGTTGTAATTTATTAAGTGGTAAAATTTTGAGCAATTGAGCTAACAACCAACTGCTTTGACGATCAGTATCATAAATCAAATTAGGATAGACAATTATTGCCTGATTTTTTAATTTGCGTTTTACATAAATGGCGGTTTTATCTTTATAAAATAAATATTTTTTGAAACCAATTGGAGCAAAATTAGCAGCTACAAAAAGCATTTTAGTTGTCAATTGGTGTTGCACTAAATAGTCGGTCACTACTTGAGCCGGCTGAAAAGTTGACCTTTGATAAGTTAAGTCTTTTTGTGGTTTTTCGCGTAAAATCCCGATTAAATCAAGCAACCAATCGCAATGACTCACTGCTAACTGCCAATTTTTATCATGCACAAAGTCCGTTTGGATAAACTGGGCTTTGGTTCTTAAAGCAGGCGGTACTTTTTGTTCACCACTACGGGACAAACTAACCAATTTCCAAGTTGGTTGCTGACTAAATTTTCGTAATAAATCCTGACCCAAATAACCAGAACCGCCCATTATTCCAATTTGCAACAATCTCACCGCCAGTCTTCATTTTAAAAATCATAGTATAATATTGATTATTACGTTTCAAAGAAGGTGCTCAAATGAAACAAGATCAACTAATGGAAGTTTGTCTTTTAGCTGGCCAAATTTTAGTCGAAGCTGGTTCGGAAATGTATCGGGTGGAGGACACTATGCGCCGCATTGCTTTTTGTGGACACGAAGCTGATAATGCCGCTTTTACTAGTTTAACCGGTGTCTTAATTAGTTTTAAGCAAGCTCCCTACACGCGCTTCTTACAAATATCACGCCGGGGAATTGACATGAACAACATCACCAAAGTCAATACCTTATCCCGAAAATACGAAGCCCAAGAAATTGATCTCACAACTTTTGAACATCAGTTACAACAAATTAAACAAGAACCGCCTATTTTTAGATTACCAATGCAAACTTTCGGTGCTGGTTTAGAAAGTGCTTGTCTCATGATCATTTTCACACAACATTATGATTGGAAAGATTTTATCAGCACTTTCATTATTGGTGCTTTAGGCTATTTAGTAGCCATCTTAATTGGTCAACATAGCCGTTTACGTTTTATTGGTGAGCTAATTGGGGCTTTGATTATCGCGCTACTCACAATTTTTGACGTACAATTTTTAGGTGGTCAAAGTATTAATAACATTATTATTGGTGCCATTATGCCACTTGTGCCCGGTGTTCCCATGACCAACGCCCTTAGAGATTTATTTGAAGGCAACTTATTAGCCGGAATAGAACGCGGTATCGAATCAACAATGGTTGTTGGTGCTATTGCTGTTGGTGTGGGTATTGCTTTTTACTTAATTCGCTGAGGAGTTGTAGCCATGTATCATTTATTAGTACAAATCATTTTAAGTTTTATCGGAACAGTTGCTTTTGGTTTATTTATCCAAGTCCCCGTCAAAGAGTTAAGTTGGGCCGGTTTAGCTGGTAGCTTGGGCTGGACCGTTTATTGGTTATTGGTGCAAGTTCATGTCGGTAAAATTGCTGCCAATTTTTTAGGTGCCTTAGTCGTTGGCTTAAGTGGTTTAATTTTAGCACGCGTCAAAAAGCAGCCCAGTACTATCTTCAACATTCCGGGCTTAGTGCCGTTAGTGCCTGGGGCTAGTGCTTATCAAGCTTTGGAACAATTTATGACCGGAAAATTAGATAGTGCTTTAACTCAAGTTTTACATGTCACTTTATTAACGGGAGCCATTGCATTAGGCTACGTTTTAGCTCAATTAATTGGCGAACTATTATTTAAAAAGAAAAAAGAAGTCCATCAAAATGAGTAGCAAATTATCAATTAAGCCGTGAACAAGACCGTTTAGAAACAAGAAACTAGCCTAAACTCAGGATTTAAATGTGGTTTTTATCTTAAGTTCTTAGGCGTAAGGTTGCTAGGTCTTGTGAGCGCAATCTCTTAACTTGCGCCAAGAAACGATTAACAACCTAAAAATTAATTTCGTTATTTTAAATTTGTAATACTTACAACCAAAACCGCAAAACTTTAGTTAAAAAGTTATGCCCCCACTTGGTACAATCCCATAAAATTAAGCTGGATATCAAAATAAACAAACCACTAATTACTAACTTGCCTCGTGTCAAAGGGCTTGATAATAACCAAGAAACTCCAATACATAGCCAAGAGATGGCTAGCCAAAATTGAACAGGATACCGCATTTTATTTTTCATATTGTTACCTCAGAGTAGTTCACCAAAATATTGAACATAGATTCGTTTAATCACGGTTACCACTAACAAATACATCACCATAGTCACTGCTAACAAAAGCCAAAAATCAGGTGGTAGGGCCACCAACTTTAAAAATCGACCTAGCTTCGTAAATGGAACGAGTGAGCCAAAAATAACCGCTCCTGTAGTAACCAAAGTCATGAGCCAAGAAGCACGACTTTGAAGAAAAGGAAACTTTTTAGTTCTTAAAGCATGAAGTACAAAAGTTTGACTCCAAAGTGATTCTACAAACCAACCACTATTAAATAGTTGAATAAATTTCTGCTGTGCTAAACCACTAGTTTGCTGAAAGGCTTGACCAACAACTTGTGGACAAATTAAAAAATACATTGCTAAATAAGTTGTAATATCAAAAATGGAACTCGTCGGGCCAATAATTTTCATGAACCGACCGATAGATTGTACTTCCCATTTACGTGGCACTTTCAGATACTCTTGATCCATTTGATCCCAAGGAATTGATAAGCAAGACAAGTCATAAGTTAAATTTAAAAATAATATCTGTAAAGGTTGCATTGGCAAAAATGGTAAAAATGCACTGGCACATAAAACCGACAACATATTACCAAAATTAGAAGAGCAAGTTGTCTTAATATATTTCATAATATTGCCAAAGGTTTTACGGCCAATTAAAATGCCCCGTTTTAAAATCATCAAATCTTTTTGCAACAAAATAATGGTAGCCGATTCTTTGGCAATATCCACTGCTGTATCCACAGAAATCCCCACATCAGCTGCTTTCATAGCAGGAGCATCATTAATACCATCACCTAAAAAGCCGACAACATGCTGATTCTGTCGTAAAGTTTGAACCAGCAAAGCTTTTTGTTCGGGGGCAACTTTTACAAAAACATTTGCTTGTTCAACAGCTTTTGCTAACTGTGAGGTTGATAATTGACTAATTTCTTGGCCAGTTAAAACCTTTTGCACTGGAAAATTAATTTGCCGACAAACCGCTAAAGTCACTAATTTACTATCACCAGTAATAATTTTAACTTGCGTACAGTATTCTTTTAAGGAAGCAATCGCCTTTTTGGCTGTAGCTTTGGGTGGGTCTAAGAAAGCCAAATAACCTAAAAACGTCATGTCCTGTTCATCAGCCGTGGTCAATTTTTCACCATTAACTGGCTGGGGGTTAACCTTACGTGCTAAGCCTAAAACTCGTAACCCTGCTTGATTTAAATTAGCCGCTTGAGCTTGTAATTGCTTAATCAAAGCTGGGGTCAAAGGCAACTCTTGATCGTACTTAAAGACTTTGGAACAAATTTGCAGCATTTCTTCCATGGCACCTTTCGTGACCAGTTCGACCTTTTGCTGTGGCGTTTTGACAATGGTACTCATACGTCTTCTTGTAAAATCAAACGGTAGCTCATCAATTTTTTGATGTTGATCATCATCTAATTTCAATTCTGATTGTGCTTTCTTAATAATTGCTTGGTCCATCAAATTATTTAAACCCGTTTGAAAATTACTATTCAAGTAGGCATAGTATAAAACTTGCTTTGTTGTTTGCTGCTCAGGGTCATAATGGTATTTCAAAATAATTTTATCTTGTGTCAAAGTTCCAGTTTTGTCCGTACATAAGACATCCATAGCTCCTAAATTTTGAATAGCATTGACGTTTTTGACAACTGCTTTTTGCTTAGACATTTCTAAAGCGCCACGTACTAAATTAGTCGTCACAATCACCGGCAACATTTCGGGTGTTAACCCGACCGCTGTGGAGATACCAAACAAGAGTGCCTGCATCCAATCGCCCTTAGTCAAACCATTCAAAACACAAACTAAAGGCGCCATAACTGCCATAAAGCGAATTAATAACCACGAAGTTTGACTAATACCCAGATCAAAATTAGTTACTGTTTTTTGATCATTAGTTAAGGTCTGACTGACTTTGCCAAACCGGGTTGCTTGACCAGTCGCAATCACTACCCCCCAAGCGGTACCACTAATCACATTACTGCCCATAAAAGTTAGGTTTTTTAAATCTGTACTTTGCTCATAAGTGTCAGCATCTAATTGGGCTTGTTTTTCAACCGGATAACTTTCGCCTGTTAAAGCAGCTTGCGAAACAAATAAATCACGAGTTTGGATTAAGCGTAAATCTGCCGGAATCATATCACCGGCGGCTAATTTAACAATATCTCCTGGTACTAAGTCATCTAGCGGAATTACTGTTAACTTTTGCTTTCGTAAAACTTGAGTATTAACACTGATCAGTGATTGCAATTGTGCTGCCGCATTATTTGATTTTACCGATTGAATTAAGGTCATTGTTCCACTGGCAATAACCATGACTAAAATAATCATGGCTGCAGTTAAATTTTTATCCTTGGGCGCAGCCACAAGATAATCTGTCCAGAAAGAAATTAGAGCTAATAATATTAAAACTAGCGTAAAGGGTGTCACAAAAGCTTGAAAAATTTGCCGCTGAAGTGGAATTTTTTGCTGATAAGCCAAAGTATTCTTGCCATATTTTTGCTGCAAGGTTTGGACTTGCTTTTTTGTTAAGCCCGAACTAGGAGTTTGATATTGCTGCTTAATTGCTGATACCGAAGCTTGGGCAATTTGCAACAACTTTTGATCAGATAACATAAAAAGACCTCCTCGTTTAACAAAGGAGGCTCAATAAACACAAAAGGGTCGCAAAAAAATTTGCGACCCCAACTTTTTAGTTTAGCACTACCCGGCGTAAAGACGATTGTCTAGCTACTTGGGAGCTTGCCTTCGATCGGCAAGCCCTGTCCTATACATTGGCGTTTCGCAACGTTTCTGTACAGTAGCATATGTCCGTGTAGGAGCCTCTTTTATTTTATTATTGTCATTAATCATTTTTACCTAATACAAACGATAAGTTAACATTTTAAATAGTGAAAGTCAAGGTGAATTAGTTATTGCGGTTAAAGACTTGAAGATTATGCTATACTAGCTGTGATAGCTTTGACCGATTATTCAAACCATCATTAGTTGGTTGAACTCTGTCAAAAAATTAAAAGGACAAATAATCTCATGAGAAATTTAGCAATGTTGACTGACTTATATGAATTCACCATGGCTAACGGTTATGATGCAGTTAATAAAGATAAACAAGGTGTCTTTGACGTTTTCTTCCGCAAAGTACCAGATAATGGTAGCTTTATCATTAATGCGGGACTTCAACAAGTCGTCGAAGCCGTCGAAAATTTTCATTATGATGATGAAGATCTTCAATATCTGGCTTCATTGAAAATTTTTAGTACCAGTTTCTTAAATTATTTAAAAGATTTTCAATTTGATTGTTCAATTACAGCCATTCCCGAAGGAACTCCCGTTTTTCCACGGGAACCAATTATGACTGTTCAAGGTCCCTTAATTCAAACACAATTATTAGAAACTTTAATTTTAAATCTTTTAAATCACGAATCATTAATTGCTACTAAAGCGCGGCGAATTACTTTTGCTGCCAAAAACAAACCG
Source organism: Bombilactobacillus sp. ESL1202 (assembly GCF_058107125.1). Classification (NCBI taxonomy): domain Bacteria; kingdom Bacillati; phylum Bacillota; class Bacilli; order Lactobacillales; family Lactobacillaceae; genus Bombilactobacillus; species Bombilactobacillus sp. ESL1202. Next base: position 998,213 of record NZ_CM176590.1, read on the forward strand.
GTCATGGAATTTGGTGCCCGTCGTGCCCAAGGACCAGATAGTTCGATTAATGGTGCCCGTGCTGCTGTCATTGGTGGTTGCGCTAGTACTTCCAATGTTTTAGCAGCTAAAATGTTTAACATCCCACCAGCTGGGACCATGGCTCACGCTTGGGTGGAATCTTTTCCCGATGAATTAACAGCTTTTCGTAAGTGGGCGCAAATTTATCCCGATAATGCTTCATTTTTAATTGACACTTATGACGTTTTAAAATCTGGCTTACCGAACGCTATTACGGTGTTTCAAGAATTACAAGCCAATGGTCGGCAGATTCAAGGTGGAATTCGCATTGATTCAGGTGATATTGCACAATTAACTAAAAAAGCGCGGCAAGCTTTAGATCAAGCTGGCCTACCTCAAATTAAAATTACTGTTTCTAACGCCTTGGACGAACGCGTCATCCAATCGTTGCTGGCTGAAGGAGCACAAATTGATAATTTCGGTGTTGGTGAAAAATTAATCACTAGTGCTTCATCACCCGTTTTAAGTGGTGTGTATAAATTAGCTGCTGTCATTGATAATGGACAATTAATTCCTAAGATTAAAGTTAGTGATAACCGTGATAAATTGACTTTGCCGGGCATTAAAAAGACTTATCGCTTGTATGATCGTCAAACGCACAAAGCAATTGCTGATGTGATTAGTTTGGCAGATGAACAATTAACTGAACAAATTACTGTTGTGAATTCCAATCCTTTATCCGTTAAAGATCAAGTTAAACTGCAAGATTTCAAAGCGGTAGAATTATCACAACTAGTTTTAAATCACGGCCAGGTCGTCAAAACTGAAACTGATGTTCTAAAAATCCAACGAACTTGTCAAGAAAAACTAGCTGAATTACCAGAGGCTACCTTAAGGATTGTTAATCCAGATTTTTATCCTGTATATATCACGACTAAATTAGCTGATTTACAAGCTGATTTAATCAAAAAAAGTTTAAAAAATTAATAAATAAAATAATTTAAAGGTAATAAAAAATCTTCTAAATCCGGACCGGACTTAGAAGATTTTTTGTTAACAACCAACTACCACTGTTGCTGTTAAGACAATAGAATGCAGCTTTGAGGTGGGGGACTTATTGCTGAACTACATTTTAGCTTGTTGAATTTTGTAATTATAAGTAAGTTTAACCATTTTGATAACTATCATGATGATTTCTACTTACCTTTTACTGACGCTAAATCATTTTTTAAGGCGATAATCTGTGCTTCTAGCTGTTGTATTCTTTGTTGAATGTAATTCAAATTATTGTCATGTTTATGGAAGTTCATCTGCAAAATTGGTAACGTATCAGTTTGAAATTGTTCAAATTTCTTTTTCTGTTGACCACGCCAGAATGAAGCCATAGTTTGATATTTTTGCGCTTGATTTGACAATTCAGGAACCAACTTTAACCATTAATTTCCCCATATTGTATATTATTTTAAAATTCGTCCCCGCCATCCCAAACAAAAAGCCCCGCAACGGGGTCACCATTTAGATATTTCAATTTATTTAATCATTTAGGTTCAGATATTAATTATCATTCTCTTCGCTTTTTTAGTCGATTGTTGATCCGTTTAATTTGATGTTCTTGCAATATTAAAATAATCAACCAAATTATAATATACGTAATCAAAAAAACAGCAATCGTCCAGATAACAATCGGCCAATGACAAACTAGCATCATCATTAAGAACAAAGTAAACGTCACAATTAAATGTAAAAATAGTGCTACTAAAAATGGCCAATCGGTTTCCATTATAAAAGAGCCTTCACCCATTAAGCCACTAAATAAAAAAACTCCTAAAACTGTCACTAAAGAAATATTGATTTCATGAGGACCACATGCCACGACCAGTAAATAAACCATGGATCCAAATCCCATGCCAATAACAAAATGCTCTAATACTTTGCGTAATAACTTCATTATAAGCCCAACCTTTGTTCTAACTCTGTTAAATATTTACGTGAAACATCAGTTTTTAAATTACACTGCAAAATGGCAATCATATTGCCAGCAAAACCTGATTCTAATGAGTCCAAACAATTCAAGTTAATCACGCAATGCCGTGAAACTTGAATAAAATCTGGTGTCAACTTTTCTAAAACTTGATATAACCTTCCTGTCGCTTCAATGATGGAACTTTTTGTATAGTAAGTTAAATTTTTTCCTTGGACCTCAATTTTAATTAAGTCTTTAATTTTAATAGTCAAAATCCGCTCTGCCGTTTTAATAGGCAATAAAGTTTGCGCCTGCAACTCATATTGTTTGATGTACGACAAAAAATTATTAACTGCCACCGATTGGGAGCCTGACTTGATCTCAATTTCAATTTCATCTTTGCCTAATGAAGCGTCGATTTGAAGATCTATTTTCACGTTATTTCTTCTTTCTTCTCTGATTAATTACAGTGGATAAAACAATCACCACTATCAATAAAATGACAATCATCACTACCATTATATAAATGTTTATTGTGTTAGTTATTTGCGAGCCATTAATTTCAAACTGAATTGCTAAATCTTTCATCATTTTTATTCTCATTGGCACAGGAACATTTTGTCCTTTTAAATTATTTAACAAAAGACTACGCAAAATGGTGGCTTCATAACTACTAGGAATTAATTTGACTAAAAATTGCATACTTTTTGAGAGCGTTCCATACGGCATATAAGTCGCCACAATAAAGCCAGCCGCCGCACTCATAATTGAAGCCAAATGATTATAAGTCACACTAGAATGGACTAATAGAGCAAACAATTGATTAACTAAAGTGGCCGCAAAGCCACTCAACAATATTAAACCCACTGCCGGTAAATAAAAATCATGTGGAATAGTTACTTCATCAACTAACTTAAAATAGATTCCGACCACTAGTAATAATAACAATTGCATCAAAAAGCTAATCAAGGTGGCTGAAAAAATGTAACTCAAACTACGTTTTGCCGGTGAAACATCAGTTAATTGAAAATCCATTTCGGTATTAGTTTGTCGATCAATAACAAATTGACTGAGTGCTTGAAACGATGTTGTAATTCCCGCAATTGCGATTAAGCCAGCCAACATCCACAAATCCAGTAACTGTTTTTTATTAGCAATATTCGGCAAGGAACTGAGTAAATAATTTTGTAAAAAGCAAATATAAATAAAGAAGCCAATTAAAGCACCTAAACATGACATCAAGGCACTGGCAATATTACTAAAATAAACTTTAATATTTCTGTACGTTAAAGCTAACATTATTGCAGCTCCTTTCCGGTAATATTAATAAAGGCATCATCAATCGAACCCGGACGATATTCAAAAGTGTTAATTAAACCAGAATTCTTTTGTAAAACCTCAATTGTCTGCTGACTGGTTAGTCCCGATAATTCCAGCTCATTTCGCGATACTTTCTGGACTACGTTGCCTACCTGAATTTGGTCCATACAAGCTGATGTAATCCTTAACTTACTGGGTGCATATTGTTCCTTAATCATGGCAGCCGAACCACTAGCTAACAGATTACCATTTTCTAAAATGTACATCTGATCAGCATTTTGAGCTTCTTCTAAATAATGCGTAGTTAAAAAGATCGTCAAACCTTGTTCAGTCTGTAATTTCTGTAACAAGTCCCAAATGGCTAATCTGGTTTGTAAATCTAAACCCGTTGTGGGTTCATCTAAAAATAATAAGTTAGGTTGATCAATTAATGCTCTGGCAATGTCAACGCGACGCTTTTGCCCACCTGATAAAGTGCCATATTTTTGTCGCCAAAATTTTTTCAAGCCAATTATTTCAACTAATTTTTCTAGCCATTTTCGATCATAATATTTATACATTTGAGCTCTTAATAAGATGTTGTCTTTGACAGATAAAGCGTCATCTAAAACACTATCTTGAAAAACGACGCCCATCTTTAGGTTTTTAGCATATTGGATGGTTCCTGCAGTTGGTTTTAAAAAACCTGTCAGTAAATTAATAGTTGTTGATTTGCCAGCGCCATTGGTGCCAAGATAAGCCACCAATTGACCCGAAGCAATTTTTAAATTAACAGCATTTAAAGCCGTTTTCTGACCGTATTTTTTAGTTAAATTAAAAGTTTCAATGAGCATTAAAGTTCTCCTTTTTCACAAAAACTATTATTAGTATGACCAAAAAAGCCGATTTTGTCTGGCTCATTGACATGAGTTGCCATGTAATTGCTATAAAAAACCATATCTGATACATCAAATATTTATGAATCTGAGGCCCGACCGTTGATTTTTAAAATGTCATCATGAATTAATTTGATCTAATTCAAAGCAAAATACGATTATTCCAATTTATTAATTTTTATATCTTTTAAAGTAAAAAACAAGACAATCAAGAAAATAAATTCCAGATTGCCTTGCTTTTTTGTTCAGATCCAAAACCTTTGCCCTGGCCGCTTTATGGTGCTCCAAAAGTCAGAAGTCTGTGTTGAACTACGTTTCAATTTCAATAAGTTATTACCAGAAATGACCTACTTTTTACTAATTAATCTAAGTTATCACCATTTGAAGCAATAACTTGTTTATACCAATCAAAGGATTTCTTTTTATAGCGTTTAAAAGTACCTTGGCCTTGATTATCTTCATCAACATAAATGAAACCATAACGTTTCGACATTTCACCGGTTGACGCACTCACTAAATCAATACAGCCCCACGGTGTATAACCCATTACATCGACACCATCATCAATTGCTTGACCGATAGCTTGAATATGTTGTCGTAAATAGTCAATCCGGTAATCATCAGCTACATAATGATTTTCATCAGGTTCATCAATCGCACCCAAACCATTTTCTACAACAAACAACGGTTTTTGATAACGATCTGATAATTCATTGAGAGCAATTCTCAAACCGGTGGGGTCAATTTGCCAGCCCCAATCACTGGATTTCAAAAATGGATTTTCCACACCACCCATTAAATTACCTGCCGTCGTTTTATTATCCGAACGAGTAACCTCTGTAACTGTAGACATATAATAACTAAAGCCAATGTAGTCAACTGGATATTTGGCTAATAAATCTAATTGTTCTTGGGTATAATCCAAATCACTGAGTTGAACACCATTACGCGCCAATAAACTCTTGGTATAAGCCGGATAGTGACCACGAACTTGAACATCAGCACAGAAGAAATTATTAGCTTGATTATCCTGCAAAGAAGCCAATTGATTGACTGGATTAGCATCATAACTATAATTCGTGGCATATAAAATCATACAGCCAATCTGTAAATCAGGATCTAATTCATGGCCAATTTTAACTGCTTTGGCACTACCGACAAACTGATTATGCCAAGCTTGATAGATATTCTTTTTATCATCAGCACCGTTAGCTTTCACTAAGCCTTGACTCATCACTGGAAAATGAGCTGCACTATTAATTTCGTTAAAAGTCATCCAGTATTTGACTTGCTTATAATAACGAGTCAATACTGTCCGTGCAAACCGTTCATAAAAATCAATTAACTGCTTATTTTTCCAACTACCATACTTTTTAACCAAATTCAACGGTAATTCATAATGTGAAATTGTAATAACCGGCTCAATTTGATATTTCAAACATTCCGCAATCAATTCATCATAAAACTTTAAACCTGCTTCATTGGGCTGAGCATCATCACCGTTAGGAAAAATCCGTGACCAAGCAATAGAGAACCGATAACATTTGAAGCCCATTTCAGCAAATAACTTAATATCTTCTTTAAAATGATGGTAATGATCATTACCAATGTGATTAGGATAGAAATATTTATCCTCATTAATTGAAAAATCAAAGTTTGGGTCATTCATAACTTGAATCCGATCTTTACCCTCAGGCATTACGTCTGGTAAAGATAGTCCCTTGCCATCTTTTTGATAAGCACCTTCTAATTGGTTAGCTGCAGTAGCGCCACCCCATAAGAAGTTTTGTGGAAACTTAATTGTTGACATAAAATCCTCCTCAAAATAACTTAGTACTCATAGAAAATACTATATCATTTTCTATTACCGAAAATGATAGAAAATTCTATTTTTTCTATTAGATTACCATGAAACAAGGCAACCTAGTAATTTAAAAATTAACGTAGCCTGAATTTTTTAAATTATTGATCCGTTGCAACATCATTAAGAATATACCCAGTTAAGAATTCATACTATCAAAAGAGTTTTCATATTTATCCATCATATTATGAATGTTAATAGTTAATTTAAAAAAATTGGTGGAGCAACAAAGATGCTTTTGAATGAGAAAATAAAATATTAAATTAAAAAATTGTTGCGAAACCTCAGGCTTAGAGTTATAGTGTAGTAGTACACAGCAAATGTGTTACATATTTTGAAGTTAAAGGATGTCATTATTATGAAGAAAAAAAGTATTTGGATTACGGTCATCATCGTAATTATTATTCTATTAGGTGGAGCGTTCTGGTTTCAAAACCAGCAAAAGGCCAAAACAGCCAGTGCTAAGCCCAAACAGCAACAACACTCTTTCGTTGTCAAAGCGGCCAGTCCGTTAGAATTATCGGCCAATGTGACCTACCAACAAAAATACAATTTAATCAAAGTCAATAGCTGGCAATTATTAGTGAACAACGGTGAGACTGTTTATAAGGGTGAGAAGTTAGACACCACAGGTCAATTAGCTCCTGCTAACGGTGTTTTTGAATTAGGTGCTGAGCAAAACTTTGTTTATACAACGCCATTCAAAGCGCAAGGTAGTGTTTCTGAATATGACCTAGATAAAATTGCCGTGAATAACTCAGTTAATGTCAAAGCTTTAACTGGTAATAACAACCAGAAAAACCAAACCGGTCAAATAACTTATTTACAGTTAAATAGTACTCGTCAAACTGCTGGCGTTTCTTATTACACCTTCGAAGCTTCACTACCGCAAAATTATCGTCTCGGTCAACATGTGATTATTTCTATTCCTTCACCATATACGCAAATTCCTAAAAAAGTAGTTAAGAACCATGAAGTTCAATTAAGTAATAAAACTAAGCAAGCCATCGGACCAGACCAAATCAAGCAAACCGACCATGAATACTACTATGTCGATCGTAACTATCTAAAACCACAAACTAAATTAATTTATAAGGATAAATAAATGGCAAATGTAATTGAACTTTCCCAAATTCAAAAGTCCTATGACCAACAGTCCAATTATGCCTTAAGTATTCCAGAATTAACGATTCAAGATGGTGAATTTGTGGCCATTATGGGACCTTCTGGTTCTGGAAAATCAACTTTTATCAATATCTTAGGTTTATTAGATACTGCTTATCAAGGAACTTATCAGCTTAACGGTACCAACGTCAAACAAATTAAAAGTGATCGTAAATTATCGCGCTTACGTAATCAATATATTGGTTTTGTCTTTCAAAATTTCAAATTATTGCGTAACTATACCGTCATTGATAACGTTAATCTACCCCACTTGTATAGTAAAAAACCGTTTGCCTCGCGCAAAAAAAAGATCTTAGGAATTTTAGATCAAGTTGGTCTTCAAGACCAAGCTAATAAATACCCCACACAATTATCTGGTGGGCAACAACAACGTGTCTCCATTGCGCGGTCTTTAATTAATGATCCCAAATTAATTATCGCTGATGAGCCAACAGGAGCACTTGATTCAGAAACTTCTTTAAAAATCATGCAGTTAATGCAAAAATTACACGACCAACAACACAAAACTATCATTATGGTCACACATAGTGAGATGGTTGCTGAATTTGCCGATCGAACAATCAAAATTAAAGATGGGCGGTTATATCAATGAAATTTTTTAACAACCTACGCATTGCTTTAGTCAGTGTGCGTAAACGTTTCTTTCGCAATTTAATGTCCGTGATGGGGATTATCGTCGGAACCTTGAGTGTTTTATTAGTTTTAGGAATTGGTAACGGCTTAAGCAAAACCGTCAGCCACCTTTTTTTCCAAGGCTATGAAGGCGATAAATTAATGATTGAGTATATTCCTAACGAAGATACAGGAAGCTTTCAAAAATCTGATTTACAATTAATCCGTCATTTACCGAATGTCAAAAAGGTCACATTGCCTTCTTATGATATTTTAAGTAAAAATTTAGTTTGGCAAGGTCAAAATAAATCGTTAGATTTAGAAGCGATTAAATCAGGATCTAAGGCTCATCAAACTAATATTATCGAATTAAATAAAGCCTTACTCAAGGATACTAATTTTAGTAATATTAAAGTCGGCGATTACCTTTTCATTCAAGACCGTCCCTTTAAAGTTACCAAGTTGTATAGTAAGCCTATCCCCTTTATCGGCGTTGGACCAGCTGGTGGCCGGATCAGCAAACAAGATTATCAATTATTAAAAGGCCGGCATGCTAATAACTATGACGAAATGGATGTTACTTTACAAAAAAACCTCTCTGCTAAACAAGAACAACAGGCTAAAGCCAAAATTTTACAAACTTTAGAAAATAAAGGTTTTTACCATACTTTAGGCGATTACAGTTGTCCGGATACTAGTGGTGCTAAAAAACAAATGGATAAAATCATCAAAATGTTAGCCGCCTTTATTGCTGTAATTGCTGGAATTTCGCTCATTACGGCAGGCATGGGGATCATGACGACCATGACTGCTAATATTGCCGAACGAACCCAAGAGATCGGTTTACGCCGTTCTATCGGTGCCAGCAAACATGATATTACGCTACAATTTTTACTGGAAGGAACTCTGCTCACACTATCAGGTGGTCTAATTTCACTTATATTAGCATTACTAATCCAAACCGGAATCAACGCGCTCCACATTTCTCATTTCGCGATGAATATTTCCAGCACCAATATTACAGTGGTGTTGATCATTGTCTTAATTGTTGGCATCATTTTTAGTTATGTTCCGGCTCGGCGGGCAGCCAAAAAGAATATTGTCAATTTAATTCGCTAGTTTTAAAAATTTATTAACCATTAAAAAACTCGACCTGGATTCTTAGCTTTAATCTTGGTTGAGTTTTTATTATATGAAAGTTGTCTATGACCTGATTTTTCATAATCATATTATTAGACCAGTTGATGTCAGCGTGCTATCATCAAAATTGGTAGCAGGAAGGATGGTGAAAAATTGAAACGGAGCAAGAAATGGTTTTTAATTATTAGTTTAATTTTAGTGTTGCCATTGCCAACTTATATTTTATGGAATAATAGTCGTTTTTGGCAGCGCTATCTAGATCTAAAATTACCCGCGATTACCAATTTAGATCGTGGTTTTGCATGGTATCTAATTGTGATTAGTGTTCTAGCCTTGGTTTTAATTATTATTAGTATTTTAATCAGTTTATTTTGGCCAACACGCAACAAATTCCAATTAATTCATAAAAAAGATGGTCAAGTAAAAATTACTAGTAAGGCCATTAACGGCTTTATTAATGCTTCTATAACCCAATTACCTTATCTTCAATATCCTAAAATCACTTCCAAATTGACTAATCGCCGCTTGCGTGTCAAGGTTAGTGGCGATTTAGCACCTGGTGATAGTGTCAAAAAGCACTTAACCAATTACTTAAATCAATTAGAGGATGATCTAAAGCAATTGTTGGGTATTCAACAAAAACCTAAGATTGAAATTAGGTTCACTAACTTCGACGCCCAGGATAATTCTGATCACAACAAACAGCGGGTTTATTAAGGGGGGATCTACTAATGAAGGATTGGTTAGACCAACACATGTCGGAAACAATTGGTGTCATTATCGGTCTCCTATTAGCAATTTGCTTTTTAGAATTAGGCTTTTTACGCACCGTTTTTTTGGCAGCAATTACCGCTTGTGGTGGCATCATTGGTCATTATTGGCCAAAGTTACAGCAGCTACGTGATAAATAATTTTTCAAAAGGAGTGGTCAAACATGGCAGAAACAACACAAAAAAATGCAGAACAAATTAAAGGTGAATTATCATATGATTCTAAAGTTATTCAAAAAATTATTGGAATTGCCCTATCTGATATTGATGGGTTATTAACAGTTGATGGCGGCTTCTTTTCCAATTTAACTGATAAATTGGTCAATAACGATGATGTTACTTCAGGTATTAATGTTGAAGTCGGTAAAAAGCAAGTGGCCGTAGATATTGATATTGTCGCTGAATATGGAATTGATATTTCCAAATTGTATGATCAAATTAAACAACAAATTTTTGATCGCGTTAAGTCAATGACGGACTTAGACGTTGTCGAAGTTAACGTCAGTGTCGTTGATATCAAGACACAACAGCAACATGAAAAAGATTCCGTTAGTTTACAAGATCGCTTTAGCGGTGCAGCTAAGGATACCAAAGAGAAAGCTAATCAAAAACAATATGAGCGTAAACAACAAAAACGTGCTGAAGAACGCGTCAAATAATCAATTCTAAAAAGTCCCAAAAAAACAAGACTGGAGCAATTCCATTAATGATCGCCTAATTGAACGAACATTAATGAAATCATTGCACTCCAGTCTTGTTTTTTATTCAATGAAGTTGGGACAGGTTCTTATTATATCGCAAATTAAACGAACATTAATTCATTCTTGCGTTTCCCAAAGTCAACAGTTTTTGCCTAACAAAATTAAATTTTCACAGTCAAGTTTGGGCTTTGAAATTTCATTTTGGTAGTGCTCAACTGTTAAACGACTTTTATCTTGACCTTAAGCTTTGTCAGTTTTATCATAAACTGGAAAATCATTAGCTTGACCATAATCTTTAATCTGCGCAATTTGCTTTAATTGTGTTAAATCTGTGTCTGAAATCACAAAATCAACTTGTGTATTACTCTTAATATGAGCCGGAGTTTGTGATTTTGGCAACGGTAGTAAACCTAATTGTAAACAATAGCGGATACATAATTGTGCTGGTTCAACTTGGTATTTAGCAGCCATTGCTTGAATTTGGGGATTTTGTAAAATCGCACCATGTGCAACCGGTGAATAAGCTTCTACTAAGATATCTTGTTGTTGACAGTAATCAATCAAAGAAAACGGCGTATTAGAAATATGAGCTAAAACCTGATTGACCATCGGTTTGATTTTTCCATGTTCTAAAATATTATCTAAGTCTACTTTTTCAAAATTAGAGACCCCAATGGCGCGAATTTTACCAGCCTGATAAGCATCTTCTAACGCCCGCCAGGCTTCTAGGTTGCCTGCAAAATAATGATTACCATTGCGAAAATCTGCCCAAGGTTCTGGCGCATGAATAATCATTAAATCAAGATATTCTAAATCTAATTTTTTTAACGATTCATCAATCGCCTGAACTGCTTCAGGGTAAGACTTAATTTCGGCGGCCAATTTGGTCGTTACAAAAATGTCCTGGCGCTTAATGCCTGATTGTTGTAAAGCTTGACCAACACCTGCTTCATTACCATAGGCTTGAGCCGTATCAATGTGGCGATAACCAGCTGCTAAAGCAGCTTGGACTGATTCTTGAACTTGATCATTATCAATTAACCAAGTTCCAAAGGCTAGTTTCGGAATTTGAACACCGTTAGTCAAAGTATAATTTTGGGTCAATACACTCATTTTTAGTACTCCTTTAAAAAATTAAATTCTATCAAATCCGTTGCCAATTAAATTCAAATTTAATTTTGGGCTCAATTCTCACAAATATCTACTAACAATCCCATCTAATTGGAACCTCAAGCCGGCATGATTTCAATTTAATGACAACTTAAATTTATCATAATACTTAAAGCTCACTCGAAGTCAAACAATAACCATCAATTTCTGACTGACACTCGTCAATATTTTTGTAAACTAAAAAAGCATTGAAATCCAGAACAAAACTCCCAATTTCAATGCTTATTATATTTAAAATTTAACATTAACCTAGTTATTCAACGTGCGTTTGCGCAGCTTGATGCCGTAAATTAAGAGCAATAATCACACCAACAACCGCCAACAATAAAGTAAAGTATAAGCCGTAATGAACACCATTAGTAAATTTAGTTGCTAAATTACCACTAACAGCATTTTGACCTAAACTTAAGAAACTAGTTGATAAAGCAGTTGCCACTGCACCAATAACTTGTTGCATAGTATTTAAAATAGTACTACCATCCGCAGATTCAACACCGGATAAAGAATTCAAAGCGTGTGTTTGCGCTGGTGACATTGCTAAAGGACAACCAACCATCAACACAACGTGCGCTAAGATAATATACCATAAAGCGGAATGCTGATTGGATAAGAGCAACATTACAACCCCAATTACAGCTACCACAAAACCGGCGACTGCTGGTTTACGCGCACCCAAAGTATCGTATAACCGACCAGCCACTGCGGAAACAATAGCATTAATAATTCCACCTGGTAACATAATCATCCCGGTCAAAGCAACTGGTAATGAGAGACCCTGTTGTAAATATTGTGGCAACAAGTACATTGCTGACAAAATAATCGCAAAATCTAACATGACACCTAAGGCCCCTAAAGTAAAGGCTTTATGCTTAAAGACCCGTAAGTTCAAAACGGGTGTTTCTAATTTTAATTGGCGTCGCGCATAAAAGACTAGTACAACAATACCGACGACTAATAAACCTAAAACAAACGGTGAACTCCAGCCCCATTCGCTGGCAAAACTAACACCTAAAACTAAAGCAGAGAAACCAACAATGGATTCCAACACAGACCACACATCAACATGCGGTTTGGAAATTTTACCAACATTTTTCAAGCCAAAGATCGCTAATAACAAACCGATCGCTAAAAATGGTACAAATGCCCAGAAAACCCAGTTCCAAGATAATTTACCTAAAATTAATCCAGTTAAAGTAGGCCCCACAGCAGGTGCTAACATAATCACCAATGCACAAACACCCATGGCTGCACCTAATTTAAATGGTGGAAAAATGGTCATTGCTACGGTAAACATCAGCGGCAAAATTAAACCGGTACCTAACCCCTGAATGACCCGACCTAATAGTAAAATACCAAAATTTGGTGCTAAGGCGGCAATAATTGCTCCAACAATAAAATCAGCTAAACCAAAAATGACAATTTGTCTTGTAGTAAACCATTTAGTTAATAAACTCGAAAAAGGTAACACAATCCCAATAACTAACATATAACCAGTGACTAACAATTGTACTGTTGCTGCACTCACATTAAAGGCGTGCATCAATTGTGGTAGGGCAATGTTTAAGGAAGTTTCAGATAACATTCCCACAAAAGCCCCAATTAACATACTTGACATTACTAGCCAGGGTTTTTGCACTTTAACAACTGCTTTCATTTCATCCATGTAAAAACTCCTTCTATTTTCACGTTTTTTTCGCAACCAGATTATCTTAACAAATAAAATCGCTTGATGTAAGTTTTTATCCACAAATATTTTTAATCTATTAGAAAAAGGTTATTAAAATCAAAAAATGAGCTTAAATTTTTTCAAACCTAAACTCATTCCGTTAAAAAAATTAGCTCTTATTTCTCAAACTATTAACCTAAGTTCTTGTTTTAAAAGTACAAGACTGTAAATGATCATTAACAATCCCTACTGCTTGTAAATAAGAATACATAATCGTTGGTCCCACAAATTTAAAACCTTGTTGCTTAAATTTGTTAGTCATTTGTTGAGCCAACTGATCAGTCGTTGGCACTTGCGCTTGGTTTTGCCAGTGATGGTTATAAACCCGATTTTGCGCCAAAGACCACAGCCAATGATCAAAACTACCAGCTTGTTGCTGGACATTAATGACTATTCGCGCATTATTAATCATGGCTCTAATTTTTAGTCGGTTACGAATTAAATCTTTATTCTGCAGCCAACTAGCGATCACTGGTTCATCAGCGTGTACAATTTTTTGACAATCAAAATTAAAAAAGGCTCGGCGCATAGCTTGACGTTTGTGCAAAACGGTGGCCCAACTTAAACCAGCTTGCATCGTTTCCAATACCAACAGTTCAAACAATTGACGATCGTTGTGTGTTGGTCGACACCACTCTTGATCATGATATTTAATCATTAACGGATCGTCACCAACCCAAGGGCAACGCTTTAGTTCACCTGCCATTAGAAAAACTCACTTGGCGCTAAACGATTGTAATAATGAAGGTAAGTTTTTCCAGTTTCTTCATTCAGTTTTAAATTAATGACTGCTGCATTTTGAATTTCGCCTACTTGACTGATTGTCGGAATGCTTAATCGACGCTGAACTAAGATCCGCGAAACTGTCCCATGACAAACTAGTAAAACATTTTGGCCTGCCCGTTTGAGTCGCACCTCTTGTAAAAAACTCTGCAAACGTTGAGCAACTTGATCATAACTTTCACCGGTACTGTAGTTGACATATTCTTCAGTTAAATATCCTTGTTCATCAAAAACTTGGGGATAACGCTGCTGCACTAATGCTGAATCTTTGCCATCCCAATCACCATAATTCATTTCCATCAATCGATCATCTGTTTGAATTGGTAACTGATTTTGATTCAAAATTTCAGCTGTTTGGACGGCTCGCTTGAGCGGACTACTGTACAGACAATCAATCTGACTAATATCAAAACTAGTATGTAAATTTTGAACTTGTTGCACACCAGTAGCATTCAATGGTAGATCTGTGCCAGAACCATTAATTTGTCCCCATTTATTGGTATCAGTTTGTCCATGTCGAACAATAAAAAGATTAATCACACTCTTTCTCCTTTCTAACTAACCATTTAGTTATTATAGCAAATTTTCAGTACTCAAAACAAAATCCCATCAGTTAGATTAGACTTTTAACCAAGCAAAAACCACTAAGCGGCCATTAATATTTGAATAATTGATCATTGGTTGATTTAGGTTTTTAATCCATGATTATAAGTTGAGTTGCAAATTGTGTATCGTTTCTTATGATACCATTCAAAAAATAACAGATTTTTGGACAAAGTCGGATTATAATAGTATTAAATTCTAATAAATGCTGTTTAGAAATAAGGGACCGGAACAATAAAATTGCAGCTCGTATTTAACGTATCTTAATTAAAGATTGCGTTTAAAAAACAAGTTAGCATCTAATTGCGCCTAATTTTCCAGTTAGGTTTAGGCCTTGTGCATTAAGAGCAATAATGCCAACTATCATGTGATTTTGATCCCCAACTTTTCGTTAAAAACAGCTGGAAGGAAAGATTATGGAACTCAAACAATTACACTATTTTGCTACAATTATCAACTGCCACAGTTTTCGCGAAGCAGCCAAAGTAGCACAAACAGTCGAATCAAATCTCAGTATTCAAATGAAAAATTTAGAACAAGAATTAGGCGTCACTCTATTTGTTCGCATCGGTCGCTCTATGCAACCAACCGCAGCAGCAATGGAGCTGTACCGTCACGTACAATTAATTTTACAGCAGACTAAAATTGTCAAAAATAAAATTCCTAGTATCAAAAATAACGGCACATTACAAACTAGTTTACATATTGGTGTCAGTGGCAATTACTTAACACCACTAATGATTAAAGCTGGTCAACATCTCAAAAATCCGTTCACTTTTAATTTTGCTCAACTCAATACTCACCAAATTATTAACCAACTAAAAAATGAAAAAATCGACCTTGCTATTACGCCGTTAGATTCTTCTATCACCCAAGATGCCGATTTAGAGTTTACTTTTTTATTTACAGATAAAACTGTGGCTCTAATACCTAAAAAATGGAAAAATTTAGCTAATAAAAAACAAATCACTTTTGCTGAACTTTTTACCAATCCACTAGTCGCTTTGAATCGTGATTTTGTGGTGCGCCAACACTTAGAATCATATTTTAATCAAAATAATCTGAAAGCTAACGTTAAATACGAGGTCAATGACTATTCGGCCTGCTTAGCTATTGTCCAGGATAATGAAGTTGCTGGTATGGTAACTAAATATTTTATGAAGCAACAATCAAAACAAACAGAACTCCAGGTCTTACCAATCATTTCGCAAATTTTGCCCATTCAAATGGGCGTTGTCACTCTGAAAGAACCTAATTTATCTAGACCTCTTACTCAATTAAAAGAAGCACTATATGAAGAATGCCTAGACATTAAATAACCACAATGACTGACAGGCACCATTCACTTTTTCATAATGACCAAACATTATGATCATGAAAACCATCAGTTAATAATTCCGCCACCCGTAAAGTTCCATCTAATGAAAAGATTTCTTTTGCGCGACTTGATTAATCCGCAGTCGTGCTCAAACTAAATTCTTATTAATCGGATATCAAAATAAATTTCACTCCTAAAAACGGTGCTGACTAATTTTTAAAAAATTAACCCGCACCGTTTATTTTTTATTAAAATATTTACTCGCTTTGAATTTGATAAGCTAAAGCAAAATTACCTAATGTCGCAGAACCATTATTTTTAACACGTGGCATTGTAATATACTTGTCCAATTCAGGAACATGAACATAACCGTTTAACAATTCTTTAAACTGCTGCCGTACTTTAACCAAAAAGTCTTCACTAATTACGCCACCACCAAAAACAATATTATTAGGACGTAAAATCAATGTTTGTTGTACTGCCGCTTGAGCAACATAATAAGCCATAATATCCCAGACATGATGTTCATGAGGCACGTCTTTGCCTGCTTTATTGAGTCGGGCTTCAAACGTCGGTCCAGAAACTAAACCTTCCAAACAATCATGATGGAACGGACAAACACCTGCAAAATCTAAATCATCAGGATGGCGTTTCAAAAAAGTATGCCCCATTTCTGGATGACCAATACCTTGCAAAATCTGACCATTTAACACGGCACCACCACCGACACCAGTTCCAACAGTATAGTAAACCAAGGAATTAATTTTTTCATTAAATAGATTGGCTGTGACATATTCACCATATGCAGAGCCATTAACATCCGTCGTAAAATAAATTGGTACTTCAAAATTACGTTTTAATGGTCCAATCAAGTCAACATAATGCCAATGAGCTTTAGGCGTATCCGTGATATAACCATAGTATTTATTATTTTTCTGTAATTCAATCGGGCCAAACGATGCAACGGAGATGGCAGCCAATTCAGGAAACTTCTGAAAATATGTAATCATTTGCTGAATTGTCGTTTGAGGATCGGTCGTTGGAAATTGCGTTTGATCTAAAATCCGATAATCTTCATTACCAACTGCACAAACAAATTTGGTTCCACCCGCTTCAACACTACCTAATAACATAAAATTGCCTCTTTTTTTAGAATAATTAACTTCATAATACCGATTTCTAGATTTAACTGCAAGAAAGTTCCCATGGGGATTTTAAAAAAAATAGTAAATTAGTTTGAGTAATTTTTACATAATTAGCCCAAATTATTGGCAATCAATGTTTATCAAAAATATTAAGCTGAAATTAGCAACAGAGTTAACTTGATAATGAGTAAAAGTTTAAAATATAAGTAGTTTAAAATTGTTGCCACTAAAAGTCAGCGTTTTAAACTGGTAATTGCTAATTAAGTCGCTCAATTGCTAACGCTTATGATAGACTTAAGGGAAAATTAAAGAATAAAGGAGTTTCATTAATGTCTAGAAAACTTTCTGCTTGTACGACCATTCTTGTCGGCAAAAAGGCCTCGTTAGATGGTTCAACCATGATCGCCCGTAACGATGATACTTTTGAGGCTGTCGCACCACATAAATTTGAATATCATCCCGCAGCTCATCGTGAACAACCAATCGTAAAGTCTTGGTTAAATAAATTTCAAGCCCCAGTTCCAGAAAAAAATTTTGGTTGGTCAGGGGTGCCTAACGTTGACTATCAAAATGAAGGCTACTATGACGAAAGCGGTATTAACGATCATAATGTTGCCATGTCAGCAACGGAGAGCACTTATGGCAACGAGCGAGCATTAGCTTATGATCCGCTCGTCGTTGACGGTTTAGATGAGGATTGTATTGTCCGAATGGTTTTACCTTATGTAACTTCGGCTAAACAAGCTGTCGAGCGAACGGGTCAATTGATCAAACAATACGGTTCACCTGCTGGTAATTCTGTTTTATTCAGTGACAATCATGATGTTTGGTATATGGAAATTGTTACCGGCCATCATTGGGTAGCCCAAAGAATTCCAGATAATGCTTATGCCATTGCCGCTAATCGCGTTTCTATTCAACAAGTTGATTTTGACCAGCCACAAGAATTCATGTGGTCACAAAATATTCGAGAATTCGTTACACAAAATCAACTTAATACTGACCAATCAGGGTGGAATTTCCGGCATATTTTTGGAACAGATAATCAAAAAGATCGGCACTATAATAATCCACGTGTGTGGTTTGGTCAAAAATATTTCAACCCCGAAATTCCTCAAGAACCTGAAGATGGTGAATTACCATTTATTTGTTACACCGATCATAAAATCTCGGTCGAAGACATCGAATATGTTCTGGGATCACACTACAATGAAACCCCGTATGATCCGTTGCAAAGTGGTGAATCAAAAGACAAATATCGTTACCGGCCAATCGGGTTAAACCGTACACAAAATTCACACATTTTACAACTGCGCAATAACGTCCCCCAAGACTTAGCAGGCGTAATGTGGTTATGCTTTGGTTTCCCAAGCTTTGCGCCTTATCTACCGTTTTACACCAATATGAATGAGACCGATCCTTCATTTAATGACACTGCCATGAAATTTAATTTAAAGGATGCCTATTGGTTATATAATGGTTTATCAGTTTTAGTAGAAAGTCACTACCATCAATTTATCCAAAGTGACATCGACTTTTTAACTGAATGTAAGCAAGATTTCCGCAGTGCTTTGGCAGCTAGTGATCAGGCTGCAGGACAATTAAGCGGTGCAGAATTAACTAACTTTTTAACTCAGCAAAACCAAGCCTTAGTTCAACAAAATCGTCAAAAAACTTTCAATTACATGGCCGATTTAATGACCCAAGGCATTAATCTATCCAAGTTAACTTTTAATATGGATAAAAATTTATAAAATAAGCCACAACTTTTACTCTTTCTGCCGTAATGCTTAACTTGATTAATAAGGAGAAAAATATGAAAATTGTCAGCTTTAGTATTCGTAATGATGAACGTCCCGCTTTACAAGAATGGCAAGAACAACATCCAGAAGTAGAAGTTCAAATTGAAACGGATTTACTAACACCACAAACGGCTATTAAAGCTCAAGGAGCTGATGGCATTGTTACTTTTCAACAATTGCCATATACCAAAGATGTTTTGACAGCCGTTCATGAGCAAGGTATTAATAAAATGTCACTGCGTAATGTAGGAATTGATAATATTGATTTAATAGCAGCTCAGCAGCTGGGTTTTCAAATTACTAATGTTCCTGTTTATTCACCCAACGCAGTCGCCGAACATGCTATTTGGTTAATGGGACGCTTATTAAGACGTGAACCTGAAGCCAGTGCTAAAATAGCTCAACGCGATTTACGTTGGGCACCAGAAATTGGTCGTGAATTGCGAATGCAAACTGTCGGTATCGTTGGTACTGGCCACATCGGTCAAGTTTTGATTAAAACCTTACAAGGTTTTGGTGCCAAAGTTATTGCCTACGATCCTTATCGCAATCCACAATTAGAACAAGCTGGTCTTTACGTTGATCGTCTGGAAGACTTATTTCAACAATCTGATATCATTAGTTTACATGTCCCCTCAACTCCAGAAAACATTCACATGATTAATGACCAATCAATTCAAACAATGAAAAATAACGTCATGATCATTAATGTTTCGCGGGGAGACTTGATTGACACTGCAGCTTTAATTCGTAGTTTGGATAATGGTCAAGTTGGTACTGCTGGTTTAGATGTTTACGAAAATGAAGTCGGTATCTTTAACGAGAATTGGCATGGAAAAACTCTGCCAGATCAGAATTTAAATAATTTATTGCAGCGTCAAAATGTTATTGTAACACCCCACACAGCTTTTTATACCGAAACGGCTGTCAAAAATATGGTTCAAACTGCTCATGATGAAAATCTCAAAATGATTCAAGGTCAAAAACCTGATAATATAGTCAATTTAGGATAAATTAAACTATTTTACCTTAACCAATTGTCTTGAGGTTGGCACAAAAGTAATTTAGAAGTTAAGCACTAACTGCGTTCAACATAAACTTCTAACTTTTGTCCCAGCCTTTTTTGATCTTAACTTCTTAGGACAAGCTCTATTTTATATATTTCCCTCAAGGAAAACGATTGCAACAAACATCTAACTGTGCTACTCTTAATTCATCCGAATGACATTCATTCGAATGAGTAATTTTGCAGTTCAGTTTGTTAGCTTTAAAAATTTCTAAATAGAAAGGATTGATTCTTTGAGTTTTAAACAAAATTTTTTATGGGGTGGTGCTAGTGCTGCTAATCAATATGAAGGTGGTTATGCCCAAGATGGTCGGGGTTTAAGTACTATTGATGTCTTAACTAATGGATCACTGAATCAACCACGATTAGTAACTTGGAAAAAAAGCAATGGTACTACTGGTACCTCGCCTTTAGTTTGGGGACAAGATTTTAAAATACCGGCCGATGCTACACCACAAATTTTACCTAATTATCATTATCCTAGTCACCACGGCACCGATTTTTATCATCATTATCAAGAAGATATTAAATTAATGGCTGAAATGGGCTTTAAAACTTTTCGCTTATCTATTAGTTGGTCAAGAATTTTTCCCAATGGTGATGATAGCCAGCCAAATGAACTAGGTCTAAAATTTTATGAACAAATCTTTGATGAATGTGCTAAATATCAAATTCAACCAATGGTTACTTTGTCACACTACGACACACCATTATCTTTAGTCAAACGTTTTGGTGGTTGGTGTAATCGGCAATTAATTGACTTTTTTGTAACTTATGCTACTACCGTTTTGAAGCGCTATCATCAAAAAGTCCAGTACTGGACTACCTTTAACGAAATTAACGCTATGGATTTAGCACCTTATATGGGCGGCGGACTACTAAATCCGACTCCACAAAATCGCGCTCAGGGTGCCCATAATCAATTTGTCGCCAGTGCCAAAGTGGTCCGTGTAGCACATCAGATTGATCCTAAACTTCAAGTCGGTCAAATGCTCGCTTACTCGCCATTGTATGCTTATACGTGTGATCCAGAGGATCAATTAGCAGTCATGAAACAACAACAAGATACGCTATTCTATGCTGATGTCCAAGTTGGTGGTCATTATCCCCAATATCGTCTGCAACAATACGAAAAAGAAAACATCAAGCTTGATGATAGACCTGAAGACTACCAATTATTACTAAAGTATCCTGCCGATTTTCTTAGTTTTTCTTGTTATGGTTCATCAACCATTACCACGCATCATGATAAGCAAAATACTGCCTCTAATTTAGGCGTCACTGGCGTTAAAAATCCTTACCTAGAAACTAATGCCTGGGGCTGGGCTACTGATCCCCATTGCTTACGCTTGGCTTTAAACACCTTATGGGATCGATACCACAAACCGTTGTGGATTGTTGAAAGTGGCTTAGGCTGGTCTGATAAGTTGGAAGAAAATGAAATTATTCATGACGACTATCGGATTAAATATTTAAGTGCTGCGGTCAAATCCATGCAAGATGCTGTTAACTTAGACGGAATTAACCTTATGGGTTATACCGTCTGGAGTGCAATTGATTTAGTCTCTAATGGAACCGGCGAAATGAAAAAGCGCTACGGTTTGGTTTACGTTGATTGCGATGATTTAGGTCAAGGAACCATGAAACGCTATAAGAAAGATTCTTTTGCATGGTATCAACAACTAATTGCTAATAATGGTGAACAATCTAATTAAATTGTCTTGTAATGGAGGATAAAAATGGTAAAAATGAATTATCCTAAAGATGCAAAAATTATGGCACAAGCTTTAGGTGGTATTGATAATATTACACGAATGTTTCACTGTATGACCCGTGTAAGGGTTTACTTAAAGGATAAAAATTTAATTGATGATAATAAAATTCTACAATTACCTGAAGTTAACGGTACTAATTGGAGCAATGATCAATTCCAAATAATTTGTGGAACTTATGTTGGTGGCATTTATGACGAATTAGTTAATCTGGGTGTGCCTAATGATGATTCAGATAATAGGACTGTCTCTAATACTGCTTCAGTTAATAAAGGACTCGGTAGTAAGATTATTGAAGCAATTACTGGTTGTATGACACCTTTAATTCCAGCTCTAACTGCTGCTGGAATGATCAAAGTAGTATTAACTCTATGTACAACCTTTAATTGGGTAGCACAAACCAGCTCTACTTACCAAGTTGTTAATTTCATGGCAGATTCTATGTATTACTTTTTACCATTTTTTGTTGCTGCCAATGCTGCTAAGGTTTTTCGCGTTAACCAGTCGTTGGCATTATTAATAGCTGGTGTCTTCTTAAGCCCAACTTTTGTTAAAATGGTAGCTGCTAAAGCACCCATTATTTTCTTTGGTCTTCCCGTGTTCAAATATGATTACGCTTACTCAGTTATTCCTATTATTCTAATGGTTTGGCTAATGTCTTATATTTCTCAATTTGCTAAAAGATTTTCCCCCGATATTATTCGTTTAATTTTTGAACCAACATTAATTATTATTATCAGTGCGCCACTAGCCTTATTAATTGTTGGTCCTTTAGGTGGAATTATTGGTAATTGGTTATCCATTGCCATCGACTTCTTATCTGCTCATTTAGGTTTTGTAATTGTTGGTATCTTAGCAGCAGCATTTCCATATATTGTTATGACCGGAATGCATCATGCTCTAACACCCATCGGTCTCAACGCCGTGGCTACCAAAGGTGATACTTTAATTTTTGTTTCGCAAGTTTGTTCTAATGTTGCTCAAGGTGGTGCTGCTCTAGCTGTAGCGGTTAAATCACATAATAAGCAAATGAAACAATTAGGTTCAGCTACCGGTATTTCAGCGTTAATGGGCATAACCGAACCAGCACTTTATGGTGTCACCTTAAAATTGAAACGACCGGTTATTGCCGCTAGCTTAGCAGCTGGCATTGGGGGGATTATTGGCGGAATTTTTCAAGTAACATTGTATTTACCACAAAATAGTTTGTTAGCATTACCAGCATTTATTGGTGGTAAAAAACCGTGGCTTAATTTTGCTTTTGGTTCAATCATGATTTTAGTTTCCTTTATTGCAGCGTTTATTTTCACTTTAGTTCTCGGTTTTAAAGATCCTCATCAAGAAGATGATAAGCAAGACAAACCAACAATAGCTAAAAATTCAACTCTCCAAAAATTAATCGACACGACTAGTCTTAATTCTCCACTATCTGGGAAAATTGTCGATTTAAAACAAGTACCAGACCCTACTTTTTCACAAAAGTTGATGGGTGACGGTATCGCTATTCAACCAAAAGATAATGTTGTCTACGCACCGGCTAATGGTGAAGTTGTTTCTATTATGAAAACAAAACATGGCATCATGTTTAAAACTGATACTGGCATTGAACTATTAATCCACATTGGCTTGAATACAGTTGAATTAAATGGTCAATATTTTCAAGCTTTCGTTAAAAATGGTGATCACGTTCAAAGTGGCGAAAAATTAATCAGTTTTGATAATCAAGCCATCACCGAAGCAGGATATAATTTAATTTCAACAGTTATCATTCTCAATACTAAAGATTTCAAGAAAATTACGACCACTTCGACAAATGAACTTCAACATGGTGATTGTCTTCTCCAATTCAATATCTAAATCAAAGAAAGTAAGTTACGCTCAAAAATAAAAGGGACCTATATCAAAATATTTGATCTAGATTCCTTATATTTTCATGATAATCAGCTAGAATATAATCATTAGCACAAATCAAGATCGAAAAATAGTGCTAAGTTAATCAATTTAAAAAGGTGAAAATCATGGCACAAAGAGAAAGTTCTTTAGCAATTGCCGAATTAGTCGAAAAAATGATTCAAGAAATTAAGGAGCAAACTATCAGTGATGAAGCTAATAAATTGCCAGCTGAGCCTGTATTAATGCAGCGTTATCATGTAACACGTTACACATTAAGACAAGCATTCAAACAACTTAATGACATGGGTTATACTTTTCAAATTCATGGTATTGGAACCTTTATCCGCCCTCAATTAAAAAGTGATGGTACCTTAATTCAAACAACCGTTGGTCAAAATGAAGATCTTGCTCGCCAAGGTAGAACACTAACTACCAAAACGGCAGAAATAAAAGCTTGTACTATCGCCGAAGCAGAATTTCGTCCCTTTGGTAGTACTGATTTAAAAACGACTACTGCTATCTGGTCCGTTAAACGACTTCGTTATCTAGACGGTAAGCCGTTTATTTATGAACGTTCATATTATTTGCGTGATTTAATTCCTAAGCTACCTAAAAAAGCACTGTATGGATCACTATTTAAATTCTTAAAAGAAGAAACTAATTTAAAACTAGGCTTTCAAGATACGATCATAACATCAGAATTAATGGATAAAAAGATGACTGAGTTTTTCAAATCCCGTCCCAATGCTCCTACATTAAGCATTTGTGATGATTCTTATCTAAGCACTGGTAAACTATTCGCCTTTTCTAAATTATCTTACGATGCTCATTTAACAAAGCTCTTTATGTTCAAAAAACTAGATTAAAGAGCGGTTGGCACAAAAGTCATTTAGAAGTTAAGCACTAACTGCGTTCAACATAAACTTCTAACTTTTGTCCCAGCCTTTTTTGATCTTAACTTCTTAGGACAAGCTCTATTTAAAACCATATAAAAAACTCTCGCTAGCATTAAACCTAACGAGAGTTTTTTAATTGCTTACTACTTAGCAGCTTTATGATATTCTTTTTTCATATCATCTAAACCATCTTGCAAGAAAGCAAGTACTTTATCTGTATGTTGACGACGCTTAGCAGAGTTCAATTTGGAAACTGGGCGGCGACGTCCGGTCACACCTTTATGTGTATTAGCCATCGTAATCCTCCTCCCTGTTCTAAAATTAATTTTAATCTAACTATTTTATTTTACGGAAAAAAGCTGCAAGATTCAAGTCATAATTAATTAAATTCAATAACCATTATTAGAATTTTGCGCCATTCGGTCAACAACAACCGCTGGTACCCACTCATTAGCAGCAACTTGATAAAACGGTTCATTATTAATCATTTTAAAACAATTAGTATACCAATTAGAGTTGGCTGGTAATTGCCGCGCTGGTATTAATTTTCCTAAACGATCATATAAAGATGTCGTCTGCTTGATTTTTAATACCCCTTTCAAACGATACATTTCCGGGGAAATATTTTTTTGGGGATAATGCCACCAATCTTCTTTACCAGCTAGATCGTAAGTAGAAGCATAACGTTTATCAATTCCCTCAGTTTTGGTATATTGATAATAAATTTGAGCTTGTTGTTGTTGAGCTGGTGACCATTGGCTGGTCTGTGGTGTCCAAAAAGTTTGGACGATATATAATAAACCATCGTCACTTTTAGCAACGCCAACACCTACATGCGTATACAATGGATTTAACATATTTTTTCGATGACCATAGTCAGGATTACCATAATCATCATAGAAAAAAGATAACGCATTAATGACATCTTGGCGAACATTACCCGTGTCCATAATTCGTTCTAAATTTTCACCAGCATAGCTATTAGGATAAACTGCTCCCCAATTATGATCATGATTTAAAATTTGCTGCTGCGCTAAATCGTTCGCTCGTTGCTGAGAAAAGGTCGTTAACTGTTCATCAACTTGTAACTCTGGCAACTGATTTTGTTGTCGTAACCGATTTAACTCTTGATTTAAAGCCTGATTATATTCATTAATATTTAATTGTTGAGCTCGTGCTGGTATTATTTGCTGATTAAAAAACCATAAACTACAGATCAAGGTCATTAATCCCACTAAACAACGTTGGATTTTCATGGATTTTCCTCCCACCAGCTTTCAGCTGAATTAATTAAACTTTCACGTAACTCAATGAATTGAGATTCAAAGTTAGCTAACTATCAAAAGTTACCTATCGCTGCAAATAAATAATTTTTATTTGCAGTCGAGATAATCAACTGACTAATCAGCTTCTGTTTAAATTAAGCCAATACTAATCATTATTGCTTTGTAAAAGTCAATGATTTGTGCCTGAGACATTTTTACCACTAAGTGACTTTTGTTTATTCAATTCAAATTACGCATCATATCTAAATTCAACTTTAATTATAACTTATAATTACTTCAACTATGGAAAATTTCACTTAAAATTTTAATTGCTCTTTTTTTAGATTAAAAGCAGTTCAGTCCTGACCTTTGCGAATTAATGAATTTATTTTCCCAATATGCTAACATCATTAATAGAGGGGGTGGTTTGTTTGTGACCGAGAACGTCATGCATTTAATTAAGGTGGTTTCCAACCAATTATCACGACAAATTAATCAATTTGCTAAACA
This sequence comes from Bombilactobacillus sp. ESL1202, assembly GCF_058107125.1. Taxonomy (NCBI): domain Bacteria; kingdom Bacillati; phylum Bacillota; class Bacilli; order Lactobacillales; family Lactobacillaceae; genus Bombilactobacillus; species Bombilactobacillus sp. ESL1202. The sequence continues at coordinate 1,024,589 of NZ_CM176590.1, forward strand.
ATTTGGTTTGACTGGGGTGCAAGTTCAAATCGTCGATTATTTAAATCATTTACCACAAAATCAATATGTTTATCAAAAAGATATTGAACGTGAATTTAATATCCGGCGTTCCACAGCAACTAGCGTTTTGCAAAAAATGGAAGAAAACGAATTAATTGTCCGCAATATTTCACCATCAGATTCACGTCTAAAAATTGTTTCGGTGTTGCCAAAGGCTGAAGCTTTGCAACCGCAAATCAGCCAATTTTTAGAAACAAACAATGAACAATTACTAAGTAGTTTAAGTACATTTCAACGTCGTAGCTTTGTTAAAGCTTTGGAAAAATTACCAACCGAATTGGTAAAAAATAAGCCCGTGGAGGAGAAAAATGACTGAAAATATTGTTTTCGATTGTGATCCTGGCAGTGATGATTCAATTGCGATCTTAGAACTTTTTGCCCATCCCGAAAAATTTAACGTACTGGGTATGACTACCGTTGGTGGAAATCAAGTTTTAAGTAATGTTACCCGCAATTTACAACATGTTCTTTGGTTTCTGAAACAATCCACACCAATGGCTCCAGGACAAGCCCAGCCCATTATTAAAAATTTGAAAAATGCCTCTGAATTTCACGGCGAAAATGGGCTTGCGGGGCCAAGTTTTCCTCAAGCAGCCGATAATTATCCGCTAGCTAGCGACAATGGTGTCACTTTTTTACACGAAACTATTCAAAAAAGTCCTACACCAGTAACAGTTGTCGCTACCGCTCCCCTAACTAACATTGCCTTATTACTCAAAGTATTTCCACAAGATAGGACTAAGATTAACAAAATTGTTATTATGGGTGGATCTTTAACCAAGGGCAACGTCACACCAGCAGCAGAATTCAATTTTTATGTTGATCCCGATGCAGCAAGCATTGTTCTCTCATCTGGCTTAGACATCGTTTTGTGTGGTTTAGATGTTACCAATCATACAGCACTAACAACCACTGAAATGCAAGCTTTTCAAAATCGCGGTCCTGCTAGTCAATTGGCTTACGAAATTTTAGTTCCGTATTTTAAAGCAGAACAAAAACATCATCATTTCGATATGGCACCAATCCATGATTTAGCAACAACCACTTATTTACTACAGCCTGATATTTATCAAGGTCAAAAATTAGCCCTGAAAGTCGATACTTCTTGGGGCGAATTGCGTGGCCAAGTCAGCATTAATCCTGACGCAACCGCCACAGCTAACGTTTTAGTATTAAAACAAGTTGACCGTGAGCGTGTTGCTCAATTATTAAGCGATTCATTAACACAGTTAGATCATCATTTATCAGCATTTGAATAAAATCAACAACCATCTTCCGGATATAATTTTCTATTCGGTAAGGTTGTACACAACTATTAAGTAATTTCCACTTTTACCTCAAGATTGGTATGCAAGTAAAATTTATCACTTGCTACCAATCTTTTTTCATATCTGGAATTGCTTCAAAGCCTAATCAATTGACTATTATCTTTTTTAGATTATAATGATTCTAAACTAGAAAAAGGTAGGAAGTCCTGTTATGCATTATAAGAAGTTACTCGTTATCTTTATGATTGCCTTACTCGCAGTCGTATTACAATTTGGTTTTCATCTAAATCTTTGGGCGCAAATTTTAATCACAGTAGTCGGCTTGATTTTAGCTGTTTCAATGACTTTTGAGATGATTAAAACCTTACGTTCTGGTAAATACGGTGTCGATTTATTAGCTATTTTAGCTATTATTTCAACGTTAGCAGTTGGTCAATATTGGGCTAGCTTAATTATTTTATTAATGTTAGTTGGTGGTGATACATTGGAGGATTATGCCGCCAATCGTGCTGGCAGTGAATTAAAAGCTTTGCTTGCCAATGCGCCTGAACAAGCCCATTTATTAAGTGCTAACGGTGAAATTAAAGATGTGGCCTTAGATGAGGTTAAAATCAATGACCATCTACTGGTTAAGCCTGGTGAGCAAGTGCCAGTTGATGGAATAGTCACTCAAGGTGCTGGCAACTTTGACGAATCTTCATTAACTGGTGAATCACAACCTGTTGAAAAAAATATTGGTAGTGAATTAATGTCTGGTTCAATTAATGGTTCCGCAGCCATTGAATACCAAGCCACTAAGTTAGCAGCGGATTCACAATATCAAAAAATTATCCGTTTAGTTAAAGAGTCGCAAAATCAGCCAGCTCATTTTGTTCGTTTAGCCGACCGGTATGCCGTTCCCTTTACAATTGTTGCTTTAATTATTTCGGGGATTGCTTGGATTATTACTAAAGATCCTAATCGTTTTGCTCAAGTTTTAGTTGTCGCTTCACCCTGTCCTTTAATTTTAGCAGCACCGATTGCCCTAGTTTCTGGTATGAGTCGAACTAGTCGCAACGGTATTATTGTCAAAAGTGGTACCTCAATCGAAAAGATGGCACTCTTAAAAACAATCGCTTTCGATAAAACTGGCACTATTACTCAGGGGCAATTAGCTTTAGATCAAATTGAAGTTCAAGCCCCTTTCACTGAACAGCAAGTTTTGCAATTAGCCGCTAGTGTTGAACAGCAATCTAATCATATCCTGGCGACTTCTTTGTTAAGTTCCTATCACGGTTCATTATTAAACGTTGAAAAATTAACAGAAGTCACTGCTAAAGGTGTTCAAGGCCAAGTTGACAATCAGCTAGTTAAAGCGGGTAAACTAGAATTCGTCGCCCCAAGCACTTCTAGTGACAACAATAATCAACCAACAATTTATTTGAGTATCAATCAACAATATGCTGGTAAAATAACTTTCCTAGATCAAGTTCGTCCTGAAGCTAAATCAACTTTAGATCAATTAAAACAGTTAGGCATCAACCATTTGCAAATGTTAACCGGTGATAATCAAAAAACCGCTGAAAATGTTGCTCAAGTCGTTAAAATGCCCGAAGTTAAAGCTAATCTTTTACCTGAAGACAAAATCAAAGCACTGAAACAAACTCCTGCTGAGCAACGACCACTCGCAATGGTTGGTGATGGCGTAAACGATGCTCCTTCTTTAGCAATTGCTGATGTTGGTATTGCCATGGGTGCAAAAGGATCAACTGCTGCTAGTGAAGCCGCTGATATGGTAATCGTTAAAGATGACCTCAGCCGTTTAACACGTGCTTTAATTATTTCTCGTGAAACAATGGCCATTGCTAAACAATCTGTTTTAATTGGGATTTTTATCTGTATTGCTTTAATGTTGATTGCTGCATTAGGTATTATTCCGACCATCATTGGCGCATTATTACAAGAAGTGATTGATACTGTTTCTATTTTATGGGCCTTAAAAGCTCGGCATGGTAGAACTACCTTTAACTAAATTTAATCAACTTTTCAAAGTTTGTTACCACTTATTCAAAGTTGCCATCATTAATTAAATATGGTAACTTTTTATTTATTCTAAATTATCCCAAGAAATAATTATTTAGATAAATTACATCAAAAAGGCAATAATTCTAATCATTTAGCGTTATACTAGAAATAGTAGATACTTTTTATAGCAAGTGAATTATTTTTGGTTGTTTAGGCTTAAACTTGGAATAATTATGATCAACTCTTTTACATTGAAAGTTAAATAAGTCTTATATTCCATAAGCTAAGATTGGTTTCTAGAATAATGATTGAGAAAAATAGAATTAATAATCAAATATTTGGATAAATTATTTGGGCATTAATTTTTAAGGCGGTTCGACTAGGAAATCGTTGGGATTAGCAGCATTGAATTTTCAAACCAAAGTGTATAACCTCGATACATGTTATGACTAATGCTCATTACTATCCGCTTTTTGGTACCAACATCCTTGACTTAAACTCAATCGTTAGATTAATTTTGAACCAAATTCGTCGAATTGAAAAGTGATAGGTAGGGAAGTTGTAAATGCAACATATTGGGCAGACTATTGCTAATCTCCAAAAAATGAAGGGTATTAAAGTCACCGAATTAATTGATAATATTGTTTCCAGATCGGAATATTATCGGTTTATCAATGGTCAAACGCAGTTAGCGGTTGACGTTTTCTTTCAATTATTAGATCGTTTACACGTGACTTTAGAAGAGTTTCAATACATTAATAATGAATTTCAACGTACTGACTTTTTTCTTTATCAGGATCAAATTGCTGATTTACTCAGCAATCATAAAGCGACAGAACTTCATCAATTATCCGAAGAAATTAAGCAAAAATATGGTAACGACAAAAATTCTAAATATCAACATTTAGCCATTCAAGCTGAATTATCATCTGATTACTTATTAAATCAAGTGCATACTGAAAAAGCAGATCCATTGCTGAAATATTTTAATAATTTAGAATTTTGGTCACAATACGATATCACACTGTTTTTGAACTGTATCTTTGCGTTTAGTAACAAGGCAATTGATCATTTTTTGCAAACCTTAATGAAAGACATCAACAAATACATGTATTATCCCAGTGAATTAAGTTTAGTAGTTCAAATTCACGTAATTTTATCCTTTTTAGCAATTGAAAAAAAACAAACTGAAAAATTAGCACTCTTGGCGGGATCTTTAAACCAAATTAAATTATCACCTAATCAATTACTAGAACGTTTACTACGAGAATTCATTAATGGAGCCATTCATTATATTAATGGTTTATCAGCTGAAGGAAAGGCTCAAATGGATTCAGCTATTCAAACTTTGGAACACTATTCCATGCAACGTTGGATCCATAAATTAAAAGATTCTGAACAATTAGTTCTTAATTACGAATCATAAAAAAATTAGGACAAAATCCTAGCTTTGGGAGATATTCTCACAAACTAAAAAACTAAGCTTAACGGCTTAGTTTTTTTTATGATGGATACTAGTCTAATGTTATTTCAGTTACGTTATTGGTGTCGTCTCTGCCATAAAATATAATAATTTGTTAAATAAACTGCGCCTAAAACTCCGATAAAAGAAATAATCAACTCTAAAATAGCTGCCGTAAAAATGGCATTATTAATAATTTTAAGCCACGAATAGTGCAATTGTACAAACCAAAGCCACAAAGTTAAATAACTGCCAAAAAAGCTAAACAATAACGTATTTAAGGCTGTAGCAATATTCTTTTGACCAATAACTAATCCTGCATTTAATAATTTTTTTTCAGAAATATCAGGTTGATAGCGAACAATCTCCCAAACACCAGAGCTGACGGCAATACTAGCCTCTGCAATCGCCCCTAACGCACTGATGAGCACCACTACTACTTGAATTTGTGGGAACGAAATCCCCACGCCTAAAACGAACTGCTCAATTTCCTCGGTATCTTCCACAGAAAAACCATGACTGAAAGAAAGTTTAACTATTAATAATGTCATTAATAAGACTACTACTAACATGATTAAAGTAGTTACAACTGCCGTCTTTTGCACTAATGGATTTTTAGTATTAGGATAAATTGCTAAAAAGGTGAGTCCAATAATCAAAATAACGCCCACAATAATCGGCGGAAACTCATCCGCAATAAGCATAATTAAAACAAGTAACAGTAAAAAATTACTACCTAAACTTAAAAAAATCTTCCACCCTTGCTGTCCACAAATTAATAATAAAAGAATTAATAAAACTATCGTCAAATAAATCATTACTTATGTCCTCGTAAAAAATGCCCAGCTAAAAGCGTTGTTAGTGGTACTGCTAAAACAATGCCAATGGCACTGATCACAGTTTGCGTATAGCCTAACGTCATAGTTCGTGATAAGGCAAAACCTAACGTATTGCCATTACGTAAATATAACACCACAATTGGAATTAGTTCTGCTAAGAAAATAAAAAATAAAATATTAACCAATGGACCAATAATTTCACGACCAATTATTAAACCTGATTGAAAAATTTGGTGTGCGGTTAATTCTGGTTGTTCTTGTAGAAGTTGTGCTAAAGAAGCGGTAATGTCTGTAGTTTCATCCATCACTGCTCCTAAAACTCCCAGTAAAGTTTCTGCCAAAAAAACCAATTCAAACGGTTGGATCCCATAATTTAAGGTTTCAAAATGTATACCTTGATTATGACTCAGTTGTAAAATTCCTGCACTCAAGCCCAAAGCCAACAATGTGCTACATAAAGTGGCTATTACTGCAATGAGCGTTTGTTTTGTATGTCCAAAAATAATCCATAAAGTCACCACCGTTACCACTACGGTTAGACCAAAACTCACGGCTAAAATATGCTGATTTTGTAAATTAGTAGTTAAAATTAGCGCTCCTAAAAAAAAGACAATATTTAAACATGCACTACATAAAGCTTGCCAACCTGCTTTTTTTAAGAGTCCAATTAATAAAACACACACTAACAGACTCATCAACCACATAACTCCGTCACGTTTCGGTCCAATAATACTATAGTGTTTAGCCTTTAAATCTTTACCCACAAATAATTTAGTGTATTTAAAATAACGATTTGTATTAGCTTGAGATTTTAAGTACGTGTTATATAGAGTTGCCTCTTGACCACGTTTAGACCCATTCAAAATTTTAACCCGTAATTTCTGCGTAATCCGTTGATCATGATTTTGATAAGAATCTTGTTGATTCTGACGCTTAATTACTTGTACTGATTGAACTTGTGCTACGGTTTGATGCTGAAAGCTTTGCCAATTAACAATGCCTATTAATATCGCCACAACGAAAAGCAAGCCCCACCATTTATTAGCTTGTAACTTTTGTTTCAAATCAAATATCCTTTTCTTTAATGTCTAGAACAAAAGTCGTCTTGCAGCTAAACAATAAACTGCTGACTTTTACATCGACTGAGTCAAGAAACTTTTAACAGCTGAGAATAACCCCATTTTTAGGTTAGGTTTTAAATTTAAAGGTTCAGGTAGTTCGAACTAAATTTTTGTGAACGTCATTAAAAAACTGTAGCTGCATTAATGAATTAACTTTTGCTTAATTCTCCACAAAACATGAGTAACCTACCAGTTATACCATTTCATAATGGCCTATTATACTCCAATCTAAAATTATCAGTCACCTAAACTTCAGCCCGCTTCACATATTTTTGAACAACATTGACAAAATTACTAAGATAACCACTTTTCAGCAAAAGTTTTCTCACTAAAACCACAAGTTAAACAATCGCCTTCAACCACTAATGGTCGTTTAATTAATTTACCATTTTGAGACATTAAAGTCGCCGCTTCATCAATAGTCATCGTAGCTACTTTAGCTTTCAAGTTTTGTTGGCGATAATCAGCACCATGAGTATTAAAAAAATATTTTAAATCACGATCTTGATGAGCACGCAACCACTTAACTAAATCTTCTTTAGTCGGTGGTTGCGCCACTAAATCTTGAAATTCATACTGTACATGATGCTCATCCAAATATTGTTGTGCTTTACGCGAAGTAGAACATTTTTTATAACCGTAAAATTTTTTCATATAATAATCCTCCCCTTATTCAAACAAATAATTATGATTAGTAACTGATAATTCTAGTCATTCCATTGGTTGAAGTCTAAAAAGCAAAAAAGTTTAACTCTAATCTTAAGCAGATTTTTTAATACCAATAATGGATAAATTAAGTTACCAATTACATCATATACTAAAAGACAAAAGAATTAATAGATTAAAAAAGGCGACCAATAATAGGCCGCCTTTTAGCACGTTAGAATAGAAGATAAGTTAATATTAAATTGTAATTGATATTTTAGTACCAGCCGTGGCTCATCCAAAATTGTTGAGCACCAGCCCATGAACCATAACGCGAAGTTACGTAATTATTAGCAACTCGTTCTTGATTAGCTGGTGAATAGTCACCATTCAAATAAGAAGAATCTAATTGATATTTACCATAATAGCGACCGTTTTGGGCAGTATAAGAGCCACCAGATTCACGGCCAGCAATCCATTCGCGAGCACTGTCATAATTACCAGCAGCTTGTTGGTTACTTGCTTGAACTGCTGGTTGTTGGTAACTTGTAGCATTGTTATTAACTGCTTGTTGTACAGAAGCCACAGCTGGTGTGCTTTGCACTTGACTATCAGTGGCTTGCGCAACTTGACCGTCATCTTTGATCACTAATTTTTGACCAACATAAATCATATTAATATCTTGAATACTGTTATCAGCAGCAACTTGATTAATTAAACTAAGATCATTACGAAGTTGTAAGGAAATACCGGATAAAGTATCACCTGGTTTAACTGTATAAATGCTGTCTGCTTTAGCAACCTGTGAAGCACCGAAGAATGAGACAATACTTAAAACTGTGGCAACGGCTACTTGTCTAAATTTCATAGAATATATACTCTCCTTTAAAATAAAAAACGAAAATAAATTTACTAAACGGGCTCTGCCGTTCAACAAAGGATATACTAACAGAGAAATATTACGAAAGTGTTTCAAACTAATAATAAATTCCGAGCTATGTTACAAAAATATTACATAGAATCTAATTGATTTTTTAGATTTATCTTATATTAGAAATGAAAATCTTTTAAAAATCAGCATTTAACTAAATCCTATTATTTAAGGCTTTGCAACTAACAAAATTAATATTTTCACCAATTGATTGCGCCCATAAAAAAAATTGCTAGCAAAAAATGTAGCAATCTTTTTATTCTCAAATATTACAATTCTTCAAAATTAGCCGCTTATTGTTTTTTAAAGTTACTAATTTTCAGCCATTAACACCAAAATTTACATTATGAACCTGAACTAGATTGACTCTCAAGTAACATTTCTAAAAACGAAAATTTATTTATGATAAGGATTGCCGGCATTAATCATCATCGAACGATAGATTTGTTCGCTTAAAACTAAGCGCATGAGTTGATGCGGCATTGTAAATTGACCAAAAGACAATTGGAATTGGGATCGTTGTAACACTTCCGCACTTAATCCCAGGGAACCACCAATTACAAAGGTTAGTTTGCTGTGTCCATAAGTTGTTAGCTCACTGATTTTAGCCGCTAATTGTGGAGAAGTCAGTTCCTGCCCCCTAATGGCCAGCGCAAAAACGTATTCGTCAGTTTTTATTTTCCTTAAGATGCGCTGACCTTCAATTAATTTTACTTGCTCCATTTGAGCCGCACTCAAATTTTCAGGTGCTTTTTCATCATTAACTTCTACTATTTGAAAATTACAAAATTTTTTCAAGCGTTTCGCATATTCATTAATACCCTGGCTAAAAAAATTTTTCTTAATTTTACCAACACCAATTATTTTTATTTTCATTAGTTACTCTTTTCCACAAATTGAAAACACGATTAAATCAAGTCTAGTTAACAAACAACTCAAGTTTATCCACTTATCAACTAATTTTTGATAATTTTGTGGATAAGTTGTCATTTTTTTAAGGTTTGCTCTCGCAGTTATAAACATAATTATCCACATTCATGTGGATAACTTGTTATTTAGACAACGCCAGACAAAAAGAGGTCGGGTCAATAGGCCACACACTCAGATTAAAAAACGAGCATTAACTCCTATTGTTTTCTAAAAGTCCGCCATCCGTGCCTGCCTAGATTGATTAATTCTCTGAAGTCAAGTTCCACTTCGAAATTCAATCAATTGGCAGTGCACCTAATAGGAGACCTTCAACCCAACCTCATTTTGAATTATTTTTATTTTTATTAGAAAACTAATCAGCCTTAGTTAACTTGAGGTCAACTGTCTGTTCTTTACCATCACGATAAAATTGTAATTTAATCGTATCACCAATTGAATGATTATATAATTGCGTATGCAAATCAGCAATATTACTAATCTTTTTGCCATTTAAGCCTACGATGACATCATACTTCTTTAAACCGGCAGTCTTAGCTACTGAATCATTCGAAACTGAGTAGACCAAAACCCCTGAGTTAACATTATCTGGTAATTTCAAAATTGAGCGTTGCTGTTGATTTGGTACTTGATCTAAATCGGCAACTTTCACGCCTAAAGCTGGACGTTCAATTTTACCATTTTGAACTAACTGATTAATAATTTTGACTACTTCATTACTTGGAATGGCAAACCCCATTCCTTCAACCGAAGTTCCATCAGTGCTCGAAGCTAGCTTCATCGAATTGATACCAATAACTTGACCAGCCGCATTGACTAAGGGACCACCTGAATTACCAGGATTAATCGCCGTATCAGTTTGCAAAACTGTTGCTTGTCCAGTTTTTTGACCAGTCTTTTCATCAGTTGTATCAATCGTCCGGTTCTTAGCAGAAATAATCCCTTCTGTGACTGAAGTTGCATATTGACTACCTAAAGGTGAACCAATAGCAATTACTGACTCACCAGGATTAATTGCATCAGAATTACCAAAAGTAGCAATAGATTTAACCTTAGCTGCTTCAATTGATAAAACTGCTAAATCAGTAATTGAATCTGTACCGACTTTCTTAGCCGTAATTTTACTACCATCACTTAAAATGACTTCTAATTTTTGCGAACCAGAAACCACATGATTATTAGTTACAATATAAGCTTTGCCATTCTGCTTAGCGTAAATTACTCCAGAACCTTCACTTGATTCTTGCAATTTATCTTTATCTTGATCATCGGAATTAGAACCTTGTGAACCACCATTATCACCATAAAGACTACCAAATAAAGCGCCTAAAGAACTATCATCATTTTGTTCCTCACGCTGATAATTAATGACTGAAACCACAGAACCCTTAACCTTTTTAAAAGCATTAGTCATCTGATTATTGGATTTCACGGTCACATTACTTATTTTAGTAGTACCAGCTTTACCAGAACCAGCGGTCATCATTTGCGTCGCATTAGAAGCTTGCTGGCTGCCCCAATGGCTAAAACCATAGAAGCCTAATCCCACACCAATAAATGCCGAAACTAAAGCGACAACTGCTATTTTTAATAGGCTTAGATTTGAATTATTCTTCAAGTTCTTGTTCCCCCTTTTAATCTTACTTAATTTATTTTAAACAATGGATTTAAAAAAATCATGAATATTTCTTCAAATTATTGTTAACTTTGTTGCCTGCTGCGAATAAGTATCATGAAGTTGAAAGTCATGATCAACTCCATAATCGTGGCTCATTAATATTTGACTAACAGTTTGATGTGCTAGTTTAGGTAAATTGTTATGCGGACTTAAATGACCTAAAAAAACTTGTTTTGTCCGATTACCAATCACATCTAATAACACATCAGCACCATCCAAATTGGACAAATGTCCTTCATCACTAATGATTCTTTGTTTTAATGACCACGGATATTGTCCTTCCCGCAACATCTCTAGATCATGATTGCATTCCATCAAAAAGCCATCCGCATTTTGAATAACATATTTTACGCGATCGGAAACATAACCCGTGTCTGTTAAATCAACAAAACTATGATTTTGATAATGAAAATTATAAAATTGTGGATCAATTGCATCATGTGACACACTAAAACTTTCAATATCCAAATCACCCAAATTTAAAACACTATTCGCTGCAAAAAAATGTTGTTGTTGTACTGGTATGCGTCCTATTTTAGCACTCATCGCCTGCCAGGTCTTTTGGTTTGCATAAATATCAATGCCATATCTTCTAGCCAAAACACCCACGCCTTGGATATGATCACTGTGCTCATGTGTTACAAACAATGAATCAACTTGATTAATATCTTCACCGATACTAGCTAAAAGTTCTTTGACTTTTTTTCCGGATAAACCAGCATCTACTAAAACCTGACGTTGTGGTGTTTTAATATAAAGACAATTTCCTTGGCTACTACTTGCCAACACACTAATCTGCATTGCTTCAGTCATTAATTTTTACTCCTTGTGTAGTATTCTTCTTAAACACTGCGCCACTAAACGCATTGACACGTCTGACTTGCGTTGTATGGGCACCTTTTGCCACAAAAGCGACATACCAAACTGGAATATAAATCGTACTGTTTTTCACTTTCAATAATTCAGCGTAAGCTAAATCGGCCCATTTAACTTGGGAATTGCTGGGAATTTCATTATTAGTATATAAATTATAAACGGCCCGTTGTTCACTAATAGTACTTTGTTTTTCTCGCAAAACATTCATGGCGTTAACGTAAGTTTGCTCATAACTAACTAGGCGATGATTAACGATTTTAAAATTAATTCGCCCCGTTGGTTCATAGACTTGTCCTAATTGAACCTTTTGCACAAAAACTAAATTGTTATTTGTTGAAAGATGTTTTGAATATTGATAAGACTGGCCATAGGTCACATTTTGCGCTTTAGTCAAGTAGCGATTTAACTGCGCAACTTCCGTTTGTGGTTTTAGAACTAACGGTGTTTCTAAATAACAATTCAACTGCTTTTTAATTTCATCATAACTCCAAGTAATATCACGCAATTTCATTTGATCAGTTCGTAAAACATGCTGATTATCTTTACTAGCTAAATAATAACCTTCGCCATTATGCGTACTTAATTTTCCATTAATCGTGATATTATCTTGATTCATCTCTTTTTCCAAGGTGGAATGCACTGGATTATTGGTGATAACTACCTGATGGCGCGTTTGCGTATAAGAAGTAAATAAAAAGACATCTAATGCAATAAAAACAGCTATAAAAATAATTTCAATTCTGCGAAAGTCCATTATTGCCTCCCACGATTTAACCAATTATCTAAAGTTCGCCACTGATTGTTAATTAAAATATAGTACTCCGGCGTTAAATCAACAATTTGTTTATTTTGTTGATCAGTCATCCAAGTATAACCAATTAAAATTTTCTGCACATTTTTAGGATTATAATCAGCTTGAGCCAATTTTTGCATAACGGTGGCTGTTGAGGGCAACTGAACGGGCGCTTGATCAGTGGGTAAAGGCACTTGTAAAAACTGCTTGGAGAAAGTTAACATCTGACCATCATTAGAATAATTGATGTTCATACTCCCAGTTATTCCTAAATAAAAAATGGGGTAGCCATTAACATAGTCGCGAAAAACTAATTGATTATCTTTATGACTGTAAGAAAATAAATATAGACTATTGAGTGCACTACCTGACTTCACCAAAGTTTGAAAAGATTGATTAAAGATATCACTCGTTGTCTTAGGAACACTAGTTTTAGAATAATCGTTATAAGTGACTTCATTAGTTTTATTATCAATCACTAAACTGCGATTAGAACCACTACGATAAGTGGTTAGATCACCTGTTTTACGCGTGGAAATATTAGCTTCCTGCTGCGAGTTCAATAAATTAGAAACATAAGTATTGTTAGTTTGCTTAGCTGTTAAATAACTAACCTTACTTAAATTCAATGGTCGCTCATAGTAAAGATTGGCCGTTTTAGTTTTAGCATTTTGCTTGATACTAACCGGAATTTGAAAATTATCAGTTTGACTAATTTTTCGTAAACGTTGAACCGCCAATTGACGCTGACGCACTTGATAGACGGCTTGATTATGATCATTTAACAAAAAAATCTTAGCGCGCTGATTTTTAGGGGGTAACGTTATGACAATACGATTAAAATTATGATCACCATGCTGCTGCAATCCATTCTGGTCAATCATTTGTGCCAAGGAATTAATTGTAAAATGTGTGGGATAAATTAACTGCAAAGAATGATTTAACTGTAAATATTTTTGATAACGTGCCGTATTGTGTCGACTCAGTTGCTTAACACCACGCAATTTAGCTGCTTTTAAAATTTTCATTGTCGAAGCAATCATATTTGATTGATTATTATTAGCCACAGACTGTTTATTCTTCTGAGTAATTAATAACTTAGTTGGTAAAAAAATTTCGTTCATTGTCTTAGAAATCGTCACATTACGTTGACTCAAAGTTTGTTGCTTACCACCAGTCGCTAACCCCTGTTGGTATTTCGCATTATTAGTCCAAATTAACCACGACAAAACGACACTTATTAAAACAGCTGTCATCAACAAAGTTCGTAAAATCCAATTATTCAGTTGTTTCATCCCATGCACCCTCGCTTTCGTTAGGATCATATGGTAGTGAAATATAGAAAGTTGAGCCCCGATTTTCGGCACTATTGACCCAAATATGACCTCCTTGAGCTTCAATTACTTCTTTAGCAATTGCTAATCCCAAACCGGTACCACCTTGTTTACGTGAACGAGCTTTGTCAACCCGATAAAATCGATCAAAAACTCGTTTAATATCCTTTCTCGGAATCCCTAAACCTTGATCAGCAATACTTAAAATCAGATTATGATTAGTATCCAATAACCGACAAGTAATGGTTCCACCATCAGGTGAATACTTAAGCGCATTATTAATAATATTATCAATGGCCTGCGTCATTTTATCAGGATCAATCTCTACCCATAAATCGCGCTTCGTAAATGCTCGCTTAATTTGGTAATGCTTGACGGCTTGATGATTTTCTTGAGCATGCTGAGTTTCTTTTTGAATCATTAAGTCAAATCGATCTAAGATATAATTAAACATCTCGTTAAAGTTGACCAATTCAACATTGATTTTCGCAGTACCTTGATCTAGCCGTGATAAGCTGAGTAAGGAATTAACCATCCGGATCATCCGCTCGGTTTCCTCTTGCGTAACTTTTAAAAACTGGGGCGCCAACTGGGAATCACGCCAAGCGCCATCATTTAACGTTTCGACATAGCTCCGCAAACTAGTTAAAGGCGTCCGCAATTCATGCGAGACGTTAGACACAAACTCGCGCCGATCACGATCAATTTTTTGTTGCTCTGTGACATCATGGAGTACACAAACAACCCCCGTCACAAATCCTGTACTTCGTTTAATCAAGGAAAAGTCAGCTTGTAAAATTAATTCTTCACCATCCAACGTATTTTGTGGTTCAATAATTCTTTCTTCTTGATTGCTTAAAATATCATCAAATTTTAGATGGTCAGTTAAACCTAACAATTCAATTAAATCACCGTTTTGTGCCTGTTTAGCATCAACATTTAAATATTCTTGTGCCATTTCATTAATAATCGTAATTTTTCCATGACGATCAGTTGCTAAAACTCCATCAGACATTTGACTTAAGACACTATCCAAACGGCGACGTTCAGAATCAGAGTTTTCTTGTTCCTCTTCAACCTTAACTGATAAATTATTAACAGCTATCGCCAATTGACCCAATTCGTCTTCACTATAGACCCGAACTTGTCCAGAATAGTCACCATTGGCCATGCGAATGGCTTGCCGTTGCATTTCAGCAATTGGTCGCGTAATAGCACGTGCTACCACAATCGAAATTAGTGCACCTAAAATCCCCGCCACCAAGGAAGCCAAAAAGAAGATAAAAACAATGCGATTAATATTTTTATAAACCTGATCCATATCAGCGCGGACATAAACCGCGCCCACTGTCGAATTACTATCACCACTCGAATTTAGTAATGGCGTAATAGATAAATAATAGCTACCATCGCGATCACTATGCGAAATTTGGGTCACCTTGCGTCCAGAATAAATAACATCTTTAATCTGTGAGTTAGCCGTCCGCTTACCCACTGATGCTTGATTATTATCTCCTTTGATGGCTACAATTCGCCCTTGACTATCAATAACTTCCATTTCCGAAATTTGAATATTGGTAAAGTCACGAATGGTACTTCGAATATTTTTGCGCGCTTTGGCAGTATTACTGGTTAAATTAACCGCTAAAGGTGTCGTCAACCAAGATGGCAATTGCACTTGCGTTTCAAAAGTTTCAACGTTTTGTTGTTCCAAACGATGGACAAAATAAGCCCCAATAATCTCAATTGTACTTAATAGTAATAAGATAAACACTAATGCAATTTTAAATTGCATTGAACTAAAAAATTTTGTTCGTTTTGTCACGGCACAAAGCCTCTATTAATCTTTCTTCGTATCTTTAGAATTAGCCTCAGTCTTCAAATAATAACCTACACCACGCCGGGTAACTAAATATTCTGGCTTGCTGGGATCGTCTTCGACTTTTTCTCGCAAACGGCGAATGGTTACATCAACCGTGCGTACATCGCCAAAATAGTCATAACCCCAAACAGTTTGTAATAAATTTTCCCGCGTCATGACTTGACCAATGTGTTGCGCCAAATAGTATAAAAGTTCAAATTCTCGGTGCGTTAATTCCAATTCACGCCCATTTTTCATGACGGTATAAGCTTCGGGTAAAATTGTTAAATTTCCCACCTTAATTTCAGAAGTCGCTGCTTCATTATTGTTGGTTAAATTAACTTTTTGCCGGCGCAAATTAGCTTTCACCCGTGCTACTAACTCGCGATTAGAAAATGGTTTCGTAACGTAATCGTCCGCCCCCATTTCTAAGCCTAAAACTTTATCCAGTTCAGAATCTTTCGCTGTTAACATGATAATCGGTGTATCTTTAGTTTTACGAACTTGGCGTGCAACTTCTAAACCATCAACTTTTGGCAACATCAAATCTAAAATAATTAAATCAGGATTTTCTTGGTCGACTTTTTCTAAGGCTTCTTCACCGTCAAAAGCCACTACTGTTACAAAGCCTTCTTTGTCCAGATTATACTTAATAATATCGGAAATCGGCTTTTCATCGTCAACAATTAATACTTTATTAGCCATAAGGTAGAATACCTCCTTGGTTTCTCATATATCTAGTATACTAAACTTTTGGAACTCATAACAAAATTATCTAATTTTAACCAATGGTTGCACAACAAACTTTTACTAAAACATAGGAAAATTTTGATCATATTTAATCTCAAATAGAATGGTAAAAAATGATAAAAAATTCAAATAAATCATTAGTATCGTTCTACCAATTAGGACTTTCTGATTAGCGTTTTTTAGCTGCTGTAAAGCTTTCGTCGATATATTAGCAATTGCAATCAGAAACAAAATAACCCCAATCACAGTAATAATATCATCACTGCGCGAATAGTTTAAATAATGATTCCAAATAAACATGCTGCCTGTAGCTAACAAGCCACTGGCAATAAAAATAAAACTGGTTAAATTGACTTTATTTGCTCGTATTTTCGTCATAGCCGCTAATAAAAAGAAAAGCAATGCTATCGCCAAAAACGCCGTATCAGTATATGCTGAGAAAAAAATATAAAAAGTCGTCGTAAAAGTTACTCCCATCATCAGGGCAATAAAAAACACTAGTAACAAATTAGTAATTAAGTGGTGAGCTTTCCATCCATCAAGACCAATGACTAAAAAAACAATCGGTAGAAAAAAAATCAAAACGCCCCAAAATAACGTCATTCCCGAGTTTACGTCAATTTTTGCTTGAACTAATGGCCAGATTAAATAGGAGACTATGGCTGAAACCAGCATCATTAAGCCACCTAATAAATATACTTGAAATAAAAACCGATTATCTTCAGAAATAACCATACTGTTTTTTCTTTTCATCGCTAACATGGTTGCTACCCCTTTCTTCAGTTCAAACTAATTCAATATTTTAGGAATAATAATTAACTTTTTAATTTAGTTATTGTCAAAGCATCACAAATATGCTATTATATTAGTTGTGCTTACGGGTGGTTAGCTCAGCTGGCAGAGCAACGGACTCTTAATCCGTGGGTCCAGGGTTCGATCCCCTGACCACCCATCAACCTATTATCATTAAAAGCTGTTATCTTAACTTTAAAGAGTTAGAGTAACAGCTTTTTTAGTTCACCTAGGTTCCTCAAGGTTTTCCAGCACAGGCGCGCTTTTAAAATAAGTTTAATTGAGCAATTCGTTGACACGCTTCTTGATAGCGCGGATTATCAATCAACAAGCCAATGCGAACATAGCCTTCTCCTCGCTGACCAAATCCCGTTCCTGCAGCCACAGCAACGCCAGCTTGATCTAATAAAATATCTGCAAATTCTTGACTGGTCATTCCTAAAGGAGTTGGCATCCAAGCATAAAAAGTTCCCCCGGCTGTTGTTGGTTGCCAACCAATCGCCTTGGCAGCAGCTTCAAAATCATCATGACGCTGTTGATAAAGAGCGACTAATTGTTTCACTGATCTTTGATCACTCAATAAAGCAGCTATTCCAGCTTGTTGAACCGCTGGAAAAACACTAACAAATAAATGATCTTGAATTAAATTTAGTGCTTCAATCATTTCTGGATTGCCCACAGCAAAGCCCAGACGCCAACCAGCCATATTATAAGTTTTAGAAAATGTATATAACTCAATTCCCACTTCTTTAGCATGTGGCGTTTGTAAAAAACTGATCGGTTTCCGTCCATCAAAGCCAAGCGCTCCGTAAGCAAAATCGTGAACAATTCCCACTTGGTTTTGTTGCGCCCAAGCAACTGTTTCCTGGAAAAATTCTGGTGTTGCTACTGCACCGGTAGGATTATTCGGATAATTTAAATATAAATATTTAGCTGCTTTAACTATTTCGGGGTTCAATTGTTGATAATTAGGTAAAAAATTATTCTCTGCTAGTAGTGGTACTAGTTCGACGTTTGTCTGTGCTAAAGCAACCCCAGATAAATAGTCTGGGTAACCAGGATCAGGAAGTAAAATCGTTTCACCTGGATTTAAAAGTGCCAGGGGGAGCTCAACCAAACCAATTTTTGATCCCCCTAAGACTGCAACCTCTGTTTCAGGATCTAATTGCACACCATACTCTCGTTGATAAAAATCGGCTGCCGCTTGTTTAAAAGCTGGTAAACCACGAAATGGTGAATATTTATGATTTTGGGGATTTTGGGCTGCTTGAGCTAATGCCTGAACAATAAAATTAGGCGTTGGTTGATCAGGATTACCCTGACCTAAATTAATAACATCAACTCCACTAGCAATCTTCGCATTAACTTTTTGAACTAAAGTTGCAAAAAATTGGTTTGGTAGTTGCTGTAATAACCTTGATTCTGCAAATTTCATAACTATTACACCTTCTTTTAACCACAATTATATCTTGATGAACCAAACTATCAACCACTTAATATTAATCGGCAAAACTGGTTGGCAAATAATTATTAACAGCATTTTTTCTTTCTGTTATATAATAACTGCGATGAAATAAATCAGTAAAACTGTCGGAAAGGATTTTATTATGCGCACAGAACCAGTAGAATTAACCAATATGGTTTTAATTGTTAATCCAGACAACCAAAAGATTTTAGTTGAATATCGACGTGATCCTAATTGGCCGGGAATTGCTTTTCCTGGTGGTCATGTTCAACCACATGAAAGTCTAACTTATGCCGCTCAACGCGAAATTCAAGAAGAAACCGGTTTGCTTGTCACCAATCTTGAGCTCTGTGGCATTAAACAATATCCCTTAACCCCCCAGGGACGCTTTTTATGCTTTTTATATCGTACTCAAAGTTTTAGTGGTAATCTCCAGTCCTCAATTGAAGGTCCCGTTTTTTGGATGAATCCCAAAGATTTCCCGGGAAATAATCAATTGGCCAGTGGTATGGAAGATGTTTTCAGCGTTATGACTAGTAACTTTAATGAAGTCTTATATCAAGGTGATCAAACTTATTTCTTTTAAAAAGCTGAGCTAAGCAGACAAATAATCTTATTTTTCCTTATTTAAAAGAACCTGCATTCATTATTAATTGGCTTCATATTGTCCGCAGCGATTAACCTAACTCTAGCTTCGTATTAAAAAATTTCCAGTAGATTCCACTTGTTTATAATCACTTTTAAGCTTTACTGTCGTAGCGTTCTAATGAGCAGTAAAAATAAAAAGTTTACTAAATAAATAATTAGCCAATACTACTAAAATATTGTCTATTAATTTAACCCAGAAAGCATTTTGATGCATGCAACTAATTCCAATTACCATAATTGCCAAGTCTAGACCCAAACTCAAGATTCTAAAAAAGAAAAAAGATATTAATTCTTGGCGAACTGCCTTTTTAGTAGTTTGATGAGAATCAAATACATATAATTTATTAGTCACGTAAGCAAAGATCACTGACAAAAACCAAGCAATCACATTGGCAACTTGGTAGTCAACCATCTGCCACCAAGTGTATAAGCAATTAAAAACGACCAAATTAATTAAGGTCGTTAATCCTCCAAAAAACAAATAACTGATAACATGACCATATTGAGTCATTAAATGGTGCCAGTATTTCATTCAACTACTCCTACTTTAAATTTTAATTTGTGATTTTTTTAATTATCAACTTCAATTACTGGATCTGGAACATCACCACCAAAACTACGTATCTGATTAATTAAATCAATTAACTTTTGCTTTTGTGCTTCCTTATCCTTATCATCAGCTTGATAAGCAGCTTTCGTTCGACTTAATTGTGCTTGATATTGCGGCATTAACTTATTAATCTGCGCTTTTTTCTTAGCTGCACGTTGCTTTTCAATTCGATTTTTCTGCGCTTCAAACTTTGCCAAACGACCATTGTCACGCTTAGCTTCTAGCTGAGCTTGTTGCCAATTCAACTTTCGCTGCAACTGCATGATTTGCTGATTAAACTTCGTTTTGGCCGACATTCGTTTAACATTCTCATTTTGATAACGTAATTTTTGCAATTTGGTCAGTTTTTGATCGTACTGACTCAATTTATCAAATGCTAAATTTTGATAGTCGGCTAAAGATTTTTGAACGGTTTTCTCACGCTGTAATTCTTGCTTTTTAGTTAGATGATAGATCAAGCGGTAATCCAAGTTGGCTAACCTTTTTTTATTAGCATTAATTTCTGCACTATTAAAGGCTAAATAATTAGCCTGAATTACCTGTTCAATACTTTTCTTAGCCACAGCATGGCGAACATATAAATTATCCCCCATTCTCCTAATCGTATTCGGAACGGCAAAATCTTTTTTAGGTTCCTTTAAAGTTTTAACTAAATACTCGCCTTCGGCTTTAAAAGTCTTAATCGGTAGTTCTTCTTGTGCCTCACTTAAAGGTCGTTGATGATCAAAACCGGTCCAATTGGCGATTGTAAAGTACGGTGTCATGCCCACAAAATAACTATCTAAATTTTTATCAGTCGTCCCAGTTTTGCCGGCCACATAAGGATAGTTACTCAAGGCCGCCTTTTTACCCAAACCATTATTCACAACACTTTGCATTGCGTTAAGCATCATATAACTAGCATCAGCCGAATAAACATTCACGGGCACGTGTGGATTTTCATAGAGCAACCGTGAGTGATTAGTGTCGTAAATACTACGTAAATTATTCGGAGCTACAAAATCCCCTTTTCGCGCAAAAGAACTGTAAGCCGCCGCCATTTCGGTCGTTGTTACGCCCTTAGTAAACCCACCAACGGCTAAGATAGCATTTTTATCTGCTGGATATAATCCTTGAAATTGCATCTTGCCTAAATCCTGATAAAAACTTTGGTCTTTATCACCTAAAGCTAACTTAAAAGCTACAGTATTAATTGAGTCAGCCAGAGCATCTCGTAAAGTGACACTTCCACGATAACCGCTATACCAGTTATTAACATTTCCTACGGGACCATCGACCACTTTAGATTGTGGTGCATAACCTCGTTCAAAAGCTGGCGCATAAGCAATTAGTGGCTTAGCCGTCGAACCAGGCTGACGGTAAGCATCTGCAGCCCGATTAAATTGATCATGATCAGTTGTTCTTCCCCCCACAATCGCTAAGACATCACCAGTTTTATTGTCAATAATACTACTGGCAACTTGCGGTGTTAATTTACCATCTTGATCGCGCTGCTGGTATTGAGCAAATTGTTGCTGGACTATTTGTACAATTTGTTGTTGTAATTTTTGATCAATTGTTGTTTTAACAATATATCCACCATTTAGTAATTCACCATAATATTTATCATAGGTCTGTGAATATTGATTTTTATAATTATTTTTAGCTTGATCATTATCAAACAAATATTGCATTTGAAAACCATGAATCGACATTAACTGTTGCACTGCTGTTTTGACAGCATAATTGAGAGCATAATCTTTAGAAATATCATTATCATACTTAAAATTATGAATTTTGAGTTGCAATGATTGATGCGCATAATACTGATAACTCTTTTTCGAAATCATTTTTTGTTGATACCAACTATATAAAACTGTATTGCGCCGATTAATAGCCAATTTAGGATGTAAAATTGGGTCATATAAAACTTGATTATTAGGAATTCCCACTAATAAAGCAGCCTGCCCCCAGGTTAGTTGCGCTTGATTTTTGGAAAAATAATATTGAGCAGCACTGCCAATACCATAACAGCCATGTCCTAAATAAACATCATTTAAATAAAATTCCAAAATTTGTTGCTTAGAAAATTTACGTTCCAAAGACTGCGCAATCACCATTTCTTTGATCTTACGATCAAAATTTTGTGTTTGATCTTTTAAAATAACATTTTTCACTAATTGCTGGGTTAAAGTTGAGCCCCCTTGCACCTGATGACGCAAAGCTAAAGACATAATTCCTCGAAAAATCCCAGTCAAATCAACACCATGGTGTTGATAAAAACGGCGATCCTCAACCGCCACAACCCCTTTTTTTAAACGTGAATTAATCTGCCGTTGCGAAACATACGTCGATTGACTATGAGTTAACTTCTTCATTACTTGATTATGTCGATCTTTGATGACTGTTGGTTGTTTAGGATAAAATGTCTTAGCCGTGATTTCATCACTAATCAAATAACCAGCTGTAATATCTTTTTGAAGTTCCTGCCAATACTTTTGGCCAACATGCCAACCCACAATTAAGACTAGCAGTAAAATAATCAGTGTTAAATATTTTATTATCTTTTTGATTGGGTGATTACAAACATTTTGCCACCAATGCCTCAAAAAATTTTTCATATTATCTCCTAATCAGCGTACGTATAACACTGTGTCGGTGCTTAAAACCGCCATCAAATTATGCAAGTCACTAGTGCTGAGTGTCAAAGTATTATTCAAACTAATTGCTGAACTGGCAATAAATCCAATTTGATTCTGATTTTCAATCAAAATTGAAGTTTTTAAGGCTAAATTATTTTTCAACCAAAAAATTGTTTCAGCCTGATTAAAATCACTAATATCATTATCTGGATTATGCAGATCGGTCGCATCTTCCAAATAACGACCAAATGAACTACTAGAATTGTCCGTGACAATTCCAGCAGTCGTTGCCGGATCACTAATTAAATGTTCGATTGTGTATTTACCTACCGCCAAAGAATGATTAACTGCCGCAAAACTAGGCATTTTCGGTAAATACTTAGACCCATTCTTTTGCAATAAGGTTAAAGTTTGATTGGCATTAGAATAAAATAAAACTAATTGAGAATTAACATCTGCTTGTTGTAAATTATTACTAAATTGATCTAATTGTTTAGCATCATTGATAATAACAACATTTGCCGGACGATAGTCTTGAGTTAAGGGCGCGTTCTTCAAAGCTACCAATTGTGCCTGTTGTTCTTTTAATTGAGCTTGACTTTGGTGCTTTTGATCTGATTTAAATTTAGTTAATACCTGTTTTACTTTCGGCTGCCAATACTTTTTCAAGCTACGATTCTTAATTAGTTTATAATAAGTATTAATCGTTGAGGCTTGTGTCAAGGTCAATGAGGACTGTGCTTTTTGATTAGTTAAATTTTTCGTTAAATAATTTTTAGCATCCATTGTTTGATCATACCAAATTCTTATCGTATCAATTCGATTTTTTTCTGCTTGGTAGACTGTTTGATTTTTTTCCTGTAATAATTTTTTATCTGTTAAATTTAATTTTTTAGTTGTTACGCGATTCGCATAATACTTACCATCATAATATAGTTTAATTTGATGACTAACAGCTTGTCGTCTAGCAAACAACCGTTGTAAACGATGTAACTTTTGCTGCGTCTGATCATGTAGTATTATGCTTCCCATCGAGGTCTTTACTAAAAAATTAAGTGAATTTAAATGTTTGGTATTAACTTTCGTAACCAATATTAGATGTTGTTGATCCTGATATTGATCATCAATCCATTTTTGCGTAGTAACATTAAAGTAACCACTGATGGCACTTAGACTAAATATCAGCAGTCCCAAACCTATTATTAATGTGCTTATTTTCTTCGATAGCCATATTAGTACTTGCTTATTAATCTTCATAGAGAATAATCTTTCTTAAGATAATATATAATGAGGTGCACTTTTGAAACAAATATTGAAAAAAAAAGGTTGTTTAATCTCTTTAATTCTCGGTTTTATCTTACTAGTTACTATTTATTATAACCGGAAAATATTAATTACTTCTACTAGTTCTTGGTTGTCTAGCCAGACAATTCCTTTTCAATTGGTAGTTAATCCCCAAACTGTTAATCAAAGCAAGCAACCACAGAGTATAAATCTTAACGAGGTCACTAATCCAGCCTATCAGAAAGAATTAAAAAATACTGATTATATTGTAAGTCTATTTAATCAACAAAAACAAACTTGTGGCTTTTTATCCTCTAAGCAAAATCAGCAATTGAAAACTTGGGTTCAGGCTAAGCCTCATCAATACCTTTATAGTGTAACCCCATTAACAATTGGTAAAAATCATCAGGGCTCCTATCTAATAGTTAGTGTTAATCGTCATGATGATACCCTAAAAATCAAAAGCTATCGTTATCAAGTATTTTATCAGCAACATCATATCAAAAAAGCACATTATCTCGGTCAATTTAGCAGTCAAAAGCCGCCCAAATTTATTAATTGGACCCAACAAATTGGTATTTCTGGTCTCTCAAAAGCACCTAATTTTCTTGATAAAATTAATTCCACAATGCTTAATGCTGGTATCGTTACTAAACCATCAACACCGCTTAAACAGTACCAACAATTAGCTAATAATATTGGCTTGAGTTCCGCCAGTGCTGCTGGACTGCAGCACTTCATTAATCGTGGCGGTGCCGATCAAAAAAATAGTGCCATTACCGCCTATGAATTTAGTGATGTTCCACGTGAAACAAGATTTTATCTCACGCAATTTTATAATCATCATCACTATTACTACACTCTGATTTTTAATCGTAATCAAAATAACTTTACTGATTTTATCAGTGGTTACCAGAGTGTGGCTTCAAATAAATAATTTTAATTGTTTCACATGAAACAATTAATTATATTAAAAAAGTTCTTCAAACTAAAAGAACGAACTACTTTTAGTTTAAAGAACTTTTTAGTTTCACTAATTATTTCCAAATATCTTTTAAAACAATTGTTTCATCACGATTGGGTCCGACAGAAACACTAACTAACTGTAAGCCAGTTAATTCTTTAATTCTTTGCAGATAGTTTTGTGCCGCTTGCGGCCAAGTACTCATATCTGTCTGTCCGCGAAGATCTTGGGACCAACCAGGTAATTCTTCATATACTGGCTGACATTGTTCAACTTGTTTCAAACTAGCGGGATACTCATCAATAATTGAGCCATCAGATAATTGATAACCTGTGCAAATTTTAATTTTTTCTAAGCCACTCAAAACATCAATACAATTCAAAGCCAAATCAGTTACCCCAGCAACGCGTTTGGCATGACGTAAAACAACCGTGTCCAACCAACCAATTCTACGCGGCCGCTTGGTTACGACACCATACTCATGACCGGCATCCCGAATAAATTGACCAGTTTGATCAGTTAATTCCGTAGGAAAAGGACCGTCACCTACTCTTGATGTATAAGCTTTTGCCACACCAACAATATGTTGAATTTTAGTTGGACCCACACCAATTCCGGCCGTATAACCACCTACTGGATTTGAAGACGTTACATATGGATAAGTGCCATGATCAATATCTAACATGATACCTTGGGCACCTTCAAATAAAACATTTTCACCTTGTTCTAAATGCTCATTTAAAATTTTAGAAGTATCGACTACATATTGTTTTAATTGTTGTCCATATTGATAATATGGTTCAAAAATATCGTCAAAGTTTAAAGCTTCACCACCGTACACTTTAACAAATTCTTGATTCTTCAAATCTAAATTTTGTCGTAATTTATTTGCAAAGGTATCTTTTTCTAGCAAGTCAATCATGCGAATACCAACTCGCGCAGCCTTATCCATATAAGCGGGGCCAATTCCTCGATTGGTGGTGCCAATCTTTTGATCGCCCTTACTCTTTTCCTGGAGTTCATCCATCCGAATATGATAGGGCAAAATAATTTGTGCCCGATTGGAGATATAAAAGTTATCGAAACTGACATTTTGCTGTTTAAGATTGGTAATTTCCGAAATTAAAGATTTCGGATTAATTACTACGCCATTACCAATCATGGTTAATTTGTCTGAATATAAGATTCCTGAAGGAACCAATCGCATTTTATAAGCGACTTGGTCAACTTCAACTGTATGGCCAGCATTATCACCACCTTGATAACGAGCAATAATTTGACTACCATGACCCAAGAAATCAGTTATTTTACCTTTTCCTTCGTCGCCCCACTGCATTCCAACTACTACAACACCTGTCATCATCAGTCATCCCTTTTTAATCTAAATTAAATCCACTAACATTTTAGCAATTACGAACATTACTAGCAATAGTTAATCTATTAATTCGTTTTTAGTGAAAAAGGTATTCAAATATCCCCAGGTAATTGCCGCTAATTTTTGATAACTCAGATTTTTGCGTAAAGTTCGAGTCTCTGGTAAATCGTCAAAGACAGCCAAGGTCAGGCTATCACTTTTCACATCTTGACAATATGCTAATTGATCTAATATTTCGTCTGCCTCACGAAACCGAACCATATTACGTTGCCGAACCAAACGCTGTAACGTTACTTCCACAAAGTCAGTGCCAAAATCCCATTGATCATCCAAAACCGGCTGAACATAAGTCATATTACGTTGTTGATATTTCCAATAACACCGTAGCATTGATAAATAATCAGAATTAGGTGATACAAAATCAATATCATTTAAATTAAGCATAGCATAGCCGCCAAAACAGCCGAGATTATCTAGTAATTTTAATACCAAAAATTGGTGATTTAATTGCATCACATGCCCAGAAAAGAAAACATCCTGACTTTTAGAACAATAAACTAATATCAAGCGCTGCTGTTCTTGGTATTCTTGCAGAATTGGAAAAATATCCGAATTATTTTTGATCAAAATCGAAGGCGTATGCTGTAATTCTGCTTGATGAAAAAAATTGGTGGCCATTTGTAACTGTGCACCCACAAATTCCAAGACCACTATTTGTTCCAAATCCACCGGGAAATCGCGCCCCGTCTTTGAAAAATTAAAAGAATCCAAGAGTTTAAAATCCAAGCGCGACTGTTGAAAATCAGCTAATTGTACTTGAAAATAGCGATTCGAACCGGTCTTCACTATTAATATGGCTTGTTCTTGTTGTTGTAAAAATTCTAATAACTGCACAATTAGATTATCAGATTGAAAGTCAGGTACTGGAGTTTCTGTAGACCACTGTAAATGATTGACAGCGGTTAAATCAATGCGCTTTCTTAAACGTTCTAAGTCCATACCTTGACTAGTAAGGTCAGCAATTCCGCTAATTTTCAGCAGAACATAACCATCTAACAAACCATAATCATTATAGGTGTGAATAATAACCCATTTATTATCTAAGGCTTTAACATAACCAGTATAAATATCGCCTGTTTGACGAATAAAAATATCGACTATTTGCTGCTTAGCTTGGGCTTGTTTCAATTGTTGCACTTTATTCATTAGATTTATCCCTCTGTTAATGGTGAAATTGCGGCAAATTTGTTATACGATTTTACAAATAATAACTTAACTGTTCCCCGAGGACCTGAACGATTTTTGCCAATGATTACTTCAACTTCTCCTGCGTTCGTTTCATCACTAGGATCAGCACCAGTGGTATCATCTTCTCCTGATTCATCGTTGTAATAGTCATCGCGATATAAAAATGCTACCACATCAGCATCTTGTTCAATGGAACCGGATTCACGAATATCAGACAAAACCGGTCGCTTATCTTGACGCTGTTCAACTCCCCGTGACAATTGTGATAATGCAATCACAGGAACATGTAATTCTTTGGCCAACTTTTTTAATTGCCGCGAAATGGTGGAAACTTCCTGTTGGCGATTTTCTTGACCAGTTCCTTCAATTAATTGTAAATAATCAATAATAATTAAACCGATATTTCCCGTCTCTTTTACCAAGCGTCGACATTTGGCACGAATTTCGGCCATTTTAACGCCCGGAGTATCATCAATATAAATATCAGTTTTCGACAAAATACCCATGGCAACAATTAGATTTTGCCATTCATCATCATTCAAACTTCCTGTTCGTAAATGATTGGCATCAATACTGCCTTGCGCACATAATAAGCGACTCGCTAACTGATCAGCGCCCATTTCCAAACTGAAAATGGCTACTGTTTGTTGACTATGAACCGCAACATTTTCGGCAACATTCAACGCAAAAGCCGTTTTTCCGACTCCTGGTCTAGCTGCCAAAATGGTTAATTCATCTGGATGTAAACCAGCGGTCATACTATCAAGTTCACTATAACCTGTAGCTAATCCAGTAATTTGTGAGTCTTCTTGAGCTAACTGATCAATATTTTCAATAGTCTCATTGAGCACATCAGCTAATTTTTTAAAACCGTTACTATTTTGATTCTCACCAACTTCCATGATTGAACGTTCGGCTTCATCGACAATATTAGCCACATCATCAGCTTGGTCATCAAAACTCTTGGCAACAATATCGGTGGCTGTATTGATTAACTGACGTAATAACGCTTTATCAGCGACAATCTTAGCGTAATAACTAATATTAGCAGCTGTTGGCACTGTCGTCGCTAAATCAGCCAAATAATTGGTACCACCAATATCGCTTAACTGATTTTTGGCTTCCAAACTGTTTTTGACAGTGACCACATCAATCGCTTGATCTGCTTCATTTAATTCCAACATCACCGCAAAAATTAATTGGTGTGCGTGATAATAAAATGACTCAGCAGTTAAGCTCTCAGCAGCGTCAACAATTTTTTCAGGACGTAATAAAATTGATCCTAAGACTGATTGTTCAGCTTCTTTATTATTCGGTGGAATTCGTTGCATTGCAGTATCATTCATTAATGAACCTCGCATCTATCTCTAATTTTAACATTTTACAACAGGATAATATACTTCGCAATGAACCCAATTATTTTATAAAATATAAAATTAATTAAAATTTTTCGTAAAAAAATTCCTTTTAACCGGTATCTTACTAACAAAAGATACAAGTCAAAAGAAATTAATTTATAACTATTTATTCAATATTTTACAAATGCATCATTTGAGCAAATAGTGGCACAGCAATATTATCAACAATACCGATAATAACTACTGAAACGGCGGCCATCGCTCCTTGAACGGAACCAAGTTTTAAAGCAAAGGCTGAACCAACAGTATGTCCGGCAGTACCCATACCTAAACCAGCACCGATTGGGTCGCTTTCCAATCTGAACCATTTTACTAACCATTTACCTAAAGCATAAATGATTACGGCGTTCAAAATACATGCCATCGCAGTAACAGCAGCATTACCACCAATACCTGTTGACAATGGTAAAGCAATTGCAGTTGTGGCTGATTGACTCATCATCGAAGCTGTTCCGACCCGACTGAGTCCCAAAAGCTTAGAAATACCTAAAATGACAAATAGAGAAATAAATGTACCAATTAACAAACTTAGTAAAATAACCAACCAATTCTTCTTAAAAACATCATTACGTTTATAAAGTGGAATGGCAAAAGCAATAGTTGCTGGTGTTAAGAACCAGAAGATTAAATCCCCACCGGGCTTATAGAATTTAGTATAAGCAGCCGCAGTGGTCATGCCCATGCTCTTACCTAACAAAACTAATAGGCAAATTCCCAAAACCATTGCGACAAACAACGGCTGAAACAGGAAAAAGCCATTCGTTAAATTAAATAAGTACTGCCCAATTTCAAAAACTCCCAATGAAAGTAAGATACCAAATAAGGGATTCGATAATAATCCTGCCATCATTTGTTCTCTCCTCCTACTTGTTCTTGTACATCTGTATCAGTATGTTTAATTTTTTTACTGATAAATAATAACAATCTTGTTGTATATGCAGTTACTACCAATAAAACAATGGTTGATAAAATAATTACAATAACTAATTGAATACCTTCATTTTCCATAATATTCAAATTAGCGGCCAACGAAATTCCCGATGGTACAAACAAAAAGGCAATTAAGCCAATCATGGCACTACCAAAGGAGTCAACCCACTCTAATTTGATAATATGGAAAGTCAATAACAAATATAACAAAATCAAACCGATAACTGGAGTCGGCACAGGGAATGATTTAGGCATCATATTAGAAATCCACTGCGATACAAACAAAATTGCTGCATAAATTAACATTTGAATCAATAAGGGGGCGGATTTTGGTTCTTTATCTTCTGATTTCATCTTTACATCACCTATTCTTAAAAATGTATTATTGCATTTGTATTACCCAATATTTGTTAATTGATCACTCCCTTTAAATTTAATCAATGACAAATTTGATCAGTTAGTGATAAAACTCCCTACCTATGGTTTATAACGTTTTCATCAATTTGTCAAGTGTTTCACAAGACCATTATTTCACAATCGTAAGCCTTTACATTTTTAAGGAGTTAAAAAACCAGAATTCACAAGATTCTAGTTTTCTTTAAATTATTTTTCAATCACATGCACGCGAATTTTAGCCTCAATGCCAGGATACAATTTAACTGGAACGTTAGTATATCCTAAAACTTTAATAGGCTCTGCCAATTCAATTTTACGTTTATCTAATTCAATTTGATATTGCTTGGCTAATGCTTGCGCAATTTGTTTGCTGGGAATTGAACCAAATAAACGACCGTCACTACCAGCTTTGGATTCTAATTCCACCACCGTCTCGTCTTTTTCTAAAACCGTCTTAATCATTTGTGCGCTAGCTTTTTCTTCGTCTTTTTCACGTTGAGCAGCTAATTGTTGTCCCTTCAGTTCGCTAATAGCTTTGGCCGTGGCTACTTTCGCCTTATTATTTTTGATCAAAAAATTACGAGCATAACCATCAGCAACATCTTTAACTTCTCCACGCTTGCCTTTGCCTCGAACATCTTGTGTAAAAATTACGCGCATATTTAATCCTCCTATGTTGGGTTAACCTCTTTAGGTTTATCTTCCACTTTTTGTTGAATAATTGCAATCAATTCTTTTTGGGTTTGGGCAATAGTTTGATCACTTAATTGGGTTGCTGCATTAGATAAATGTCCACCACCACCCATTTCTTCCATGATGACTTGTACATTAAAATCACCTAAACTCCGCGCAGAAATAGCAATTTTATTATCAGCCCGCTTTGTAATCACAAAGGAAGCATCAATATTGGCTAAAGTTAATAAAGTGTCTGCTGCTTGAGCAGCAATTACGGGATCATAAACTTGCTCTTCCTCGCCACTACAAACGGCAATTTTGGATGTCACCATTTGCACTGTATCAATCAAATGATTGCGTTGAACATAAGATGCAACACTTTCTTTTAACAAGTTTTGCATCTTGGTACCATCAGCACCAACGGAGCGCAAATAACTGGCAGCATCAAATGTTCTAGTTCCTGAACGTAGAGTAAAAGAATGTGTGTCAACAAAAATCCCTGCTAACATGGCAGTGGCTTCAATTTTAGACAATGATTGTTTATTTTGGGGCTGATACTCAATCATTTCGGTCACTAACTCACTGGCTGAAGAAGCATAAGGCTCAATATAAGCCAATAACGGATTTTCTGGAAATTCTTCGCCCCGACGATGATGGTCAATTACCACCGTTCTTTGGGCTAATTTAGTATATAATTCGGGACTCATCGCCCGTGAAGGTTTTGATAAATCGACCATAATTAACATACTGTTACTACTTGATTGTTCCAACGCCTGTTGCGGTGTCAAAATATCATCTTTTAAAACTGCATCTTGATCAATCCATGCTAACAAACGTTTAACATCACTATGTGCACCAGTTGCATCAATAACTATTTTACAAGATTTATCATTCATTTGCGCTATGCGATGAATTCCTAAGCAAGCCCCAATGGAGTCCATATCTGGTTGTTGATGTCCCATCACATAAACGGTATCTACTTGATTAAATAATTCTCGTAAAGCCTGGCTAATCATTCGCGCTCGGACCCGCGTTCTTTTTTCCATTGGATTCGTATTGCCACCATAAAAACGCGCTTGATCGTCTGCTTTACGAACAACTGCCTGGTCGCCACCGCGCCCCAATGCCAAGTCAATATTTTTTTGAGCATCTTGGGCTAACTGCGCCAAATCATCTTTGCCATAAGCAAAGCCGATACTTAAAGTTAAAGGGACGTTTTGCTGGGAAGTAGTTTTACGAATTTGATCCAAAATAACAAAACTGTTAGCTTCTAATTTCTTCAAAGAACTGACATAACCAACTACAATAAAACGATCACTGGCTACTCGTTTTAAATACATCGCATTTTGATTAGCCCAATCAGTTAATTGATTAGTAACATAACTATTTAAATCTGAACGATCACGATCAGCCATTGCTTGGACTAATTCATCATAGTTATCTAAAAAAACCTGGCCAATCGCAATTTTTTCATCTTCATATTGCTGTTTCATTACCATATATTTCGTAACATCTAAGAAATAAATGACTCGTAAATTTGACTGGACAAAAGTTTTGAACTTCTTATCGCCAATTGTAATTAAGATCGACTCCTGCTTTGTCTGTTCATTTTTTTCAACTAATTGAATTAATGAATTATTGATCTGACTTAGACCCCGTCCTAATAAATCTTTATCGGGAAAATAACGTTGTAAATTAGGATTAATCCATTCAATTGTATGCTGCTTATCAGCATCGTATAAGAGCATTCCAATTGGAATGTTAATTAAAGCTTCTTGCTTACCTCGATTTTCGCGAAAAGACAAATCATATAAATACTTATTGGTCTGAACAACAAAATTCCGTAATAAATAAGAACCAATAGCAACGATTAATGTCAACATGATAAAAACTAAAAGTCCCATTATTGGGCTAATGCCAAAAATCAAACTAACTAAAGCTAATGCCAAAATTACTAACGCAATTAAACCCAAACGTAATGGCTGACTAATAGCCAATAAATTTTTCTTAGCTACTCTACTTTTTTTCATAATACCCTCTTGTAACTAAAATTTAGCTATATTTTACCATATTCCTAATCATTAAAAAAAAGCCTGACTTAAGCCAGACTTTTCATAA
The DNA here is from genome assembly GCF_058107125.1 of Bombilactobacillus sp. ESL1202. Lineage (NCBI taxonomy): Bacteria > Bacillati > Bacillota > Bacilli > Lactobacillales > Lactobacillaceae > Bombilactobacillus > Bombilactobacillus sp. ESL1202. Next base: position 1,057,682 of record NZ_CM176590.1, read on the forward strand.
AGTATTGATTATGATAGTTTAATCTTCAGCAACAAATGGTAATAATCCCATTACTCGTGCCCGCTTAATTGCAATTGTCAAACGACGCTGATTCTTTGCACTAGTACCGGTAACACGACGAGGCAAAATTTTACCCCGTTCAGAAATAAAACGTTTGAGTAAATCAGTATCTTTATAATCAATATATTCAATATGGTTAGCGGCAATAAAGTCAACCTTCCGGCGACGACGGCCACCACGACGTTGTTGTGCCATGTTGAACGCTCCTTTCAATTTTCAATTATTTTAAAACGGTAGATCATCATCTGAAATATCAATTGACTGCGTATTATCTGCGAACGGATCTTCATCCAATGACTGTGTAGAATTGGAATTCTGATTAACGTTCGAAGATTTATTAAAATTATTATTCGAGTTATTCGATCCAGAAGCGAAATTGTTCGCAGCTGATTGATTTTGATTACCATTATTATGGTTAGCAGACTTCGGTTCTAAAAGTGCAAAGTTTTCGACAACTACTTCAGTCACATAAACCCGTTGTCCCTGTTGATTTTCATAATTGCGTGTTTGAATCCGCCCATCAATTCCCACTAACGAACCTTTATGCGTAAAATTAGCAAAATTTTCCGCTGATTTTCGCCAAATCACACAATTGATAAAATCAGCATCACGTTCACCACTGGAATTCACAAATTGACGATTGACAGCTACTGTAAAAGTAGCAACTGCGGTGCCGTTTGCGGTATAGCGCAAATCGGGATCACGGGTCAAACGTCCAACTAATACACTGCGATTAATCATGCTTCTGTCTCCTTTTTAACTTTTCAAATAGATTAATCTTCGCGCTTGATAATCATATGACGTAAGATGTTGTCATCAATTTTAGATAAACGGTCAAATTCATTAACTGCTGCTTGGTCTTGAGCATTGACGTTAACGATATGATAAGTGCCTTCGTTATAACCACCAATTTCGTAAGCCAAACGCCGTTTTTGCCAATCCTTAGAATCTAACACATCTGCACCGTTATCTTTGAGAATCTTATCAAAGCGGTCGATCAAGGCCTTCTTATCTTCTTCAGAAATATCCGGTTTGATGATATAAGTGATTTCATAATGTGTTTGAGCCATTATTTTTACCTCCTTATGGACTAATGGAGAATAACTAACTTATTCTCAAGGAGCATTAACTGTTTTAAAGTCTAATACTCACAGATTATTATTCTAACATTATCATCCACAAAATACTACTAAAAAAGTTTTTAGCGTTAAAAGCCTTCCACTTTTAGATTACGCTAAAAACTTTGATAATTTTTAATCTTCCGTCTGATCTTCTTCATGATTTTCTTGTTCATCAGCAGCTGATACTTCTTCTGGTTCGGCGTCAACTTTAGTCATTGTGGAAACCAGTGCTCCATGATCCAACTTAATTAAGCGGACGCCTAAGGTTGCACGACTAGTTTTAGATACCGCACTAACAGCAAAGCGAATCATCACTCCTTGGTTGGTGACAACCATAATATCTTCATCATCACCTTGCACCGTCGTAATTCCTGCTAGTGGCCCATTCTTCTCCGTCACATTGGAAGTCTTAATGCCTTTACCACCACGGCCTTTAATCGGATATTGCGCAGCAGGAGTTTTTTTGCCATAACCATTTTGCGAAATGACTAAAACATCACTTTGCTCGGTTAAAATAGCAGAACCAACAACAAAATCTTGCTCACGTAGCCGAATTCCGCGCACTCCAGCTGCTGTTCGACCCATCATGCGGACATCAGTTTCTTTAAAGCTCACAGCATAGCCTAAATGAGTACCAATTAAAATATTATTTTGTCCATTAGTCAACATTACGTTATCTAAAGAATCACCATCTTTTAAGGTAATCGCCCGTAAGCCATTTTTTCGAATATTTTGAAATTCATCTAGGGCAGTGCGCTTTACGGTTCCATTTTTAGTGACAAAGAAGAGACAATTATTTGCTTTCGGTAAATCTTTTTGCAAATGAACGACTGTTTGAATTTGTTCACCATTATCAATGCCTAACAAATTAATAATCGGAATCCCCTTGGCACTACGACCGTATTCAGGAATTTCGTAAGCCTTGGAACGATAAATTTTACCGGCATCGGTAAAGAATAACAAAATGTCATGTGTCGAAGTATAGATTAATTGCTCAATAAAGTCATCGTCGTTAACACCCATGCCTTTGATTCCGCGGCCACCTCGATTTTGCACCTTAAATTCATCAGCTGGCAAGCGTTTAATATAGCCATTATGAGTTAAGACAATTAAAACATTTTCTTCTTCAATTAAATCTTCGTCTTCAATACTTAAGACTTCACCAACCAACAATTCCGTCCGGCGCTTATCACCATATTTGCTTTGAATTTCTAATAATTCTTGATAAATAATTTCATCGATTCGTTCCGGTTTTTGCAAAATATCTTGATAATCAGCAATTTTAGTCATCAAATCTTGATATTCATTTTCAATTTTATCGCGTTCTAATCCAGTTAGCCGAACCAAACGCATATCTAAAATGGCCTGTGCTTGCTTATCAGATAATTCAAAACGCGTAATTAATGTACTCTTAGCAATTTCAGCGGTTTTTGACCCCCGAATGACTTCAATAACAGCATCAATATGATCTAAAGCAATCCGCAAACCATCTAAAATATGTGCGCGATTTTGGGCTTTCTTTAATTCAAATTGGGTCCGGCGCCGAATGACTTGCTCTTGATGTTTTAAGTAGTATTGTAAAATTTCCTTCAATGATAAGACTTGAGGCGCACCCTTTACAATGGCCACCATGTTAAAACCAAACGATGTCTGCAAAGCTGTCATTTTATATAAATTATTTAAGACTACATTAGCACTCATATCCCTTCTGATATCAATAGTTACTCGCATACCAGTCCGGTCAGATTCATCAATTAAGTTCGTAATTCCTTCAATTCGATGATCCCGCGCCAATTCAGCAATTCGTTCAATGAGCTTAGCCTTGTTAACCATGTAAGGTAATTCCGTAACAACTAAGCGTTCACGTCCGTTCTTCAAGGTCTCAATATCGACCTTAGCGCGCAAAATAATATTGCCATGCCCGGTTTCATAAGCATGCCGAATCCCTGACTTACCCATGACAACGCCACCAGTTGGAAAATCAGGTCCTGGAATAGCCTGCATTAATTCCGCTGTCGTAACATCAGGATTTTTCATCAACATATGAATCCCATTAATAACTTCGGTTAAGTTATGCGGCGGGATATTGGTCGTCATTCCGACCGCAATCCCAGTTGCACCATTAACTAATAAGTTGGGAAAACGCGCCGGTAACACAACCGGTTCACGTTCAGTTCCATCATAATTTTCTTGAAAATCAATCGTATCTTTATTGATATCACGCAACATTTCCGTCGCAATTTTACTCATTTTAGCTTCGGTGTACCGCATTGCCGCCGCGGAATCCCCGTCGACGGAACCAAAATTTCCGTGACCATCAACTAATAAATAACGATAGCTAAATTTCTGAGCCATCCGCACCATTGACTCATAGATCGCTGAATCTCCGTGAGGATGGTATTTTCCCATTACATCGCCGACAATCCGCGCTGATTTTTTATATGGTTTATCCGGTGTAACCCCTAATTCGTTCATACCATATAAAATTCTGCGATGAACTGGTTTTAAACCATCACGAACATCTGGTAACGCTCGCGCAACAATGACACTCATTGCGTAATCTAAAAATGAACTACGCATTGTTTTAGACAAATCAACCGTTTGAATCCGACGATCATCAGTTTCTGCCATGCATTATCAGCTCCTTCAATTAAAAATCTAACTCAGCATATTGAGCATTTTGTTCAATAAATTCCCGCCGAGGTTCTACTTTGTTACCCATGAGCATTGAAAATACTCGATCAGCATCGGCAGCATCCGAACTAGCAACGCGATCTAACCGGCGATTTTCTGGATTCATTGTTGTATCCCATAATTGGTCAGCATCCATCTCACCTAAACCTTTATAGCGTTGAATTACTGGTTTCGGACTGGGTTGTAAGGTAACCATGAAATCTTTGAGTTCCTCATCAGAGTCAATATAACGCGCCATTTTTCCTTGCCGCACTTGATATAGTGGTGGCTTAGCAATATAGACATAACCTGCTTCTAAAACCGGACGCATATAACGATACAATAACGTCAATAATAACGTCCGAATATGAGCGCCATCAACATCCGCATCGGTCATAATAATTAATTTATGATAACGCGCTTTAGAAACATCAAAATCATTGCCAAAACCAGTTCCCATAGCCGTAAATAACGTCCGAATTTCGTCATTAGCTAAAATTCGGTCCATAGAGGCCTTTTCCACATTCAAAATTTTGCCACGAATTGGCAAGATAGCTTGTGTTAAACGAGAACGTCCTTCTTTAGCGGAACCACCAGCCGAATCACCCTCGACGATAAATAATTCTGAAATTTCTGGATCTTTACTAGTATTATCTGCTAGTTTTCCTGGTAAATTACTGATCTCTAAACCTGATTTTTTACGGGTCACTTCCCGGGCGCGTTTTGCTGCGACCCGAGCTCTGGAGGCTAACATGCCCTTATCAAGAATCTTACGGGCTTGCGCTGGATGTTCCAATAAAAACTTATTAAAATGATCAGCAAAGGTCCGATCGGTAACTGTTCTGGCATCAGAATTGCCTAATTTAGTTTTGGTCTGACCCTCAAATTGGGGATCAGGATGTTTGATACTAACGACTGCCGTCATTCCTTCGCGAACATCATCACCGGATAATTTTTCATTTTCCTTGAGCAAATTATTGCGATGCCCATAATCGTTAATCACTCGCGTTAAAGCGGCTTTAAACCCAGATTCGTGAGTTCCCCCTTCGTAAGTGTGAATATTATTAGCAAAAGTCATCAAATTAGAATGGTAATCATCAGTATATTGTAAAGCTACTTCAACTGTAATTCCGTCTTGGACACCTTCAACGTAGATTGGTTCATCAAAAATAACGTCTTTATTTTCGTTTAAATATTCAACATAACTCTTGATCCCACCAACATAACAAAACTCTAATTTTTCCGCAGTTTCTTGACGTTTATCAGTAAAATTAATCTTCAATCCCTTATTTAAAAACGCCAATTCCCGAATTCTTGTTACTAGCGTATGGTCATCATAAACCGTCGTTTCCGTAAAAATATCCGGATCAGGCGCAAAATGAACCTTGGTTCCGTGAGCATGTTCATCATTCGGGCCTAAAACTTTCATCGGTGTTTTAACTTTTCCCCGTTCAAAATCCATATAATAGCGTTGACCATTACGATGAACTTCGACATCTAAGTGTGTACTTAACGCATTAACAACTGAAGCGCCCACACCATGTAAACCACCGGAAACTTTGTAACCGCCGCCACCAAATTTACCACCAGCGTGCAAAACATTAAAAACTGTTTCTAAAGCCGGTTTACCCGTTTTTTCTTGAATATCTACGGGAATTCCCCGACCATCATCAGTGACAGTAATACTATTATCTGGTTCAACTTCAACATTTATTTCTGTCGCAAAACCAGCTAAGGCTTCATCAATCCCGTTATCAATAATTTCCCAAACTAGATGATGTAAACCTTGCACACTAGTTGAACCAATATACATTCCTGGCCGCTTGCGAACCGCTTCTAATCCAGATAAAACTTGAATTTGACTAGCGTCATATTCCTTAGCTCGTTGCGCTAAACTTTCTTGATCTTTGTTATCTTGATCACTCATATTATCCCTCCAGCCTTAATTTTAAATACTTTCGGATGTTTAATTTCTTTTAAATTAACACCCTGGAGACTCGTTGTTGTAATAAAAGTTTGAATCCGATCCTGAATAGTTTTCAGTAGCTGTGTTTGCCTAAACTGATCCAATTCTGATAAAACATCATCCAGTAATAAAATTGGATATTCAGCCACGACTTGATGAAACAACTCAATTTCAGCTAATTTTAAACTTAAGACCGCACTACGTTGCTGACCTTGGGACCCAAATTTTTGCACATCATTATCATTGATTAAAAACTGAAAATCATCATGATGCGGCCCCATAGTCGTAGAGCCAACTTGAAGATCTCTTGTTTGTGACTGCTTAAATTGCTTCAAGAGTGCTTGATATAACTGGTCAGGATCTTTAATTTGATCCACACCGCTAGGCAGATACTTTAATTGTAATTGCTCTTGCTCTTGTGTAATTCGCCGATGAATTGGCACTAGAAATTCCTGCAGCTGTTGTAAGAATTTAGCCCGCGTATAAATTAACTCTGCACCGAACCCCGCTAATTGATCCGAAATAACTTCTAAATAGACTAGATCGTGAGCCTTCTTAGCCCGTAACTGCTTTAAATAAAGATTACGTTGTTTTAAAACTTGACGATATTTACTACTGTTTTTTAGATAAGCGGCATCTATTTGTCCAATTTCCATATCTAAAAAACGTCTTCGATTACCTGGAGATCCTTTCACTAACTTTAAATCTTCGGGAGCAAATAAAATAATATTCAACTGGCCAACATATTGTGATAGCCGCTTTTGCTCTAAATGATTTAAACTGGCTTTTTTACCGGCAGAGCTCAAGATTAAATCCAGTGTTAAGCGACCACTATTTTTTTGAACGATAGCGTGTAACTTGCTAAAATCACAGCCCCAACGAATTAATTCTTGATTATTATTTGTTCGATGTGAACGAACCAAAGCTAATACTGAGATAGCTTCCAGTAAATTAGTCTTTCCCTGCGCATTTTGACCAATAAAAATATTTAAATGTGGATCAAAGTCTAATTGTATTTGTTGATAATTTCGAAAATTATTAAGTTTTAACTGGGTTAATTCCATTAGACAATGTTTAGTTGTGAGCCATCAATTAGCTTAATTTGATCACCAACGCGCAATTTTTTGCCACGACGATTTTCTAATTCTTGATTGACCCAGACTTGATTTTCTTGAAGATACCATTTTGCTTGACCACCAGTGGCAATCACACCCGCTTCTTTTAAAGCTTGCGTCAAAGTGATATATTCGCCAGTTAATTTAATGTCCATTGATACTGTTCACATCCTTATAAACAAGAAACTTTCGTTATTAATTATAACGCTTTTTAACATTAGTAGCAATTTTAAGCGATATCAGCTAATTAATTAGTTTTAGACTAAAATGACTAAAATTGTCTTAAAATTAATAATAAGTAAAATCAGCGATTTAAAAAATAAAATTTGAGTGATTACCACACAGTTTGAAACATTTTTTATCTTATAAATCAAAAATCCCAGTTATCTTTTTTTGAGATAGCTGGGATTTTATGAGCTAAAATTTAATTAAACGTCCGCACTGGTGTTATCAATTGAATAAAACTATGATCATCATTTAACGGTTTTAGTGTAAAAGGATGTAAAGCGACGGTAAATTCTAATTTGATTTTAGTGTCACCGAAAGCTTGGAGGGCTTCCTTGAGATAATCTGGATTAAATGAAATAGCTAAGTCTTCACCAGTAACTTGATCAAATTGGACATTTTCTTCTACAGTTCCCACCTCAGGCGAATTACCATAAATGGTTATTTGTTTAGTGTCAACTTTAATTTCTAAGCGGACAACATTATTGCGACTAGCATGAGATAACAAGGAAGCCCGTTCAACGGAAGCTAGTAACGATTTAGCTTCCATTTCAATTTGCGTTGTTGAAGATTCTGGAATTAAGCGATCAGTTCTGGGATAGTTGCCATCCAATAAACGTGAATAAAAAAGGGTATTAGAAAATTTAAATAAAACTTGATTTTCTGAAATTGATAAATTGATTTCAGAACTACTATCATCAATGGAACGTTCTAATTCCTTTAAACTTCTTGCCGGCAAAACTAAATCGTAATCGTTCGCGTTAGGATTATTAATTTGAACAATTCTTTGAGCTAACCGGTGACTGTCAGTTGCAACAGCTAAGAGCTGCTCTTGTTGAACAATTAAATGCAGGCCGGTTAAAATTGGACGATTTTCTTCTTTAGAAGCAGAAAAAACCGTTTCATCAATTACTTGTTTTAAAATTTCTGCTGGAATAATTAATTGATCGGAACTAGAAACTTCTGGTAAATGGGGATAATTATTAGCATCTAAACCATTAATTTTAAATTCAGAACTGCCAGATGTAATTTGAACTTGTAAGTGATCAAGAACTTCTAGTGAGAATTGATCATTAGGTAATTTTTTAATGATGTCACTAAAAAAACGAGCTGGTAAAACAATCGAACCGGTTGATTCAATTGTTAATTCGTTATCAGCTTTTTTTTGATCAATAAAGGTTTGAACCGAGATATCCACATCACTACCCGTGACTGTCAAACCTTCTTCGGTTAATTCTAATTTTATACCGGTCAAGATCGGAATAGTGGTTTTAGTTGAAATTGCTCGCTGCACATTGGCAATTTGGTGATTGAATTGGGTACGATTAATTGTAAATTTCATGGGGAAACTCCTTTATTAATTAATAAAATCTTAGTAGTAATAGTAGTAGGGCTTGTTGATTCTGTGGATTAGTTGGTAAAAGTAAAAGTTAATCAACTTTGTCCTGTGAATAAATTGCGTAAAACTTTTGTGGAAAAGTTTGAGTTTTTATTTTTTTATCCACATGTTAATTTTTGAGACTGGCTTTGAGATTAGTTAAGTCATGTTGAATATTTAAATCTGATTCTAATAATTTAGCAATTTTTTCGCACGAATGAATGACAGTAGTATGATCTTTTCCCCCAAATTCCTGACCAATTTTGGGTAATGAGCTATCTGTTAATTCGCGGGCTAAATACATAGCAACTTGTCTGGGAACGACGATGCCTTTATTGCGGCGTTTACCTTTTAAATCTTCAACTGTAACTTTATAGTATTTAGCTACTTGCGTTTGGATTTTACTAATGGTCAGTCCAACTTGATGCTTGGAATCTTTTAAATCTTTGAGCGCTTCTGCTGCCAGACTAATATCAATGTCGGCATTATTAATAGTTGAGTAAGCTTGAACACGAACTAAAGCTCCCTCTAATTCGCGGACGTTACTATCAATTTGACTGGCAATATAAGATAGAGCATCATCTGGAATTTCTAAGTTTTCCGCAATTGCTTTTTTGCGCAGGATAGCGGTTCTAGTTTCTAGATCTGGTGCAGTAATATCCACAGATAACCCCCATTTGAAACGTGATACTAAGCGTTCTTGTAATTTTGGAATTTCATTCGGTAAACGATCAGAAGTGAGAACAATTTGTTTTTTAGTGTTATATAAAGTATTGAACGTATGGAAAAATTCTTCTTGCGTTCCTTCTTTGTCTGCAAAAAATTGAATGTCATCGACTAATAATAAATCAACGGTACGATATTCATTCCGAAATTGTTCTTGAGTCCGGTTTTGAATGGAATTAATGAAGTCATTGGCAAAAGATTCACTAGAAATATATTTAACATTTGCACTAGGATCACGATCTAATAACTGATGGCCAATCGCTTGCATCAAATGAGTCTTACCTAAACCGACACCACCATAAATAAAAAGTGGATTATACATTGTTCCCGGTTCTTCAGAAACAACCAGTGCAGCGGCGTGTGCCATTTGATTACCGCCTCCAGTAACAAAAGATTCAAAGGTATATTTACTATTTAAATGAGCATTTTGAATGGGAGACTGTTTTGGTTGTGAAGGATTTTTATGATCGGTACTAGGATTTGTTATTTGTTGAGCTTTTTTGACATCAGCTTCTAATAAAACAACCGGCACGATTTCTTGATTGCTGTATTCATAAGCGGCTTCAACCACTTTAGTACTAATATTTCTTTCCCAATATTCCTTGTGCAAAGATGAAGGGACAGAAATAAAAATTTTTTGATTTTCTAATTTTAAAGGTTTGGCGCTTTCGATCCAAGTTTGATAACTAACGGCAGCAAAATCGGATTTAAATTTTTTTTGCAAAAATTCCCAAAAAGAATCTAGTTCGCCATTTGTTATTTCAGGCACATTACTCCTCCAGCAAAAATATAATAAGAATAGAACTGCATTATTTTAGCATTTTTTATAAAAGTTTTCCACAAGTGGATATTTAAAATCAACTTATTCTCGTAAAATAAATTAAAAAAATTACCGGTTGTGGAAAAAAAAGAAAAAAGTCAGATGTTTTATTTTTCCACAAGCAAGTAACGCAGAATTTGATTAGGATGACCTGTGTCAACCAAACAAAATCCACAACTGTGGAAAAGCTGTGAACAATTGAGTTAATTGTTGATATATTGCTAATTGTGTTGTGGAAAAAGTTTGGAAAATTAAAATTAAGAAAGTTTTTACACTGTTTTATTAACAGGTGGAAAAATAAAAGTCATACTTTCTTAATAAAAAATAATGTTTTTTATTTTGTAAATGTGGTAAACTATTATGGTATTATCATTAGAATAGTAAACGATGAGATTAGTTATGGAGGTGTTTAAACATGACTACAAAAAGAACTTATCAACCTAAGAAACGTCATCGTCAACGTGTCCATGGTTTTATGAAACGGATGAGTACCAGTAACGGTCGTAAGGTTTTAGCACGTCGTCGTCAAAAAGGTAGAAAAGTATTATCCGCCTAGGCCACTGAAAATTCAGTGGTTTTTTTATTTATTAGACGAGGTAGATAGTTAGATTATGCGAAAAAGTTATCGGATTAAAAAAGAAAAAGATTTTCAAGCGGTTTATGATCAACATGACTCGGTGGCTAATCGGGCATTTGTGTTATATCAAATCAAAAAACCACAACAAAAACATTTTCGAGTGGGTTTGTCAGTTAGTAAGAAAATTGCGCATACGGCAGTGTTGCGCAATCAAATGAAACGATACTTACGGCAGTCATTATTAGAATTAAAGCCACAGTTACCGGCAGAAATTGACTTTTTGATTATTGCTCGTCGTCCTGCGACTAAATTAAATATGGCGGAAACAAAAAAAAATCTGATACATCTTCTAAAATTAGGTAAAATATTATAGAAATATTATTTAAAGGGAAGTTGCTATGCTGAAAAAAAATAAACATCGTTGGCTGTTACTTGTTGCGCTTTTAATGTTTGTCTTGGTAGTAAGTGGATGTTCCAATATTAATGTTCCCATTACTAAAAATAGTAGTGGCTTTTGGAACCATTACGTGCTTTATCAATGCTCAAGATTTATTTTGTGGCTGGCTAATTTAGTTGGTAATAATTATGGTTGGGCGATTGTAATTTTCACAATTATTATTCGAGTGATTTTATTACCACTTAACTGGTGGCAAACACGTAGTATGAAAAAACAAATGGATATTCAACCGCAAATGAAAGCTTTGCAGGATAAATATTCAGCTAAAGATATGGAAACTCAACAAAAGTTGCAGGCAGAAACTAAAAAGTTATATGCTGAAGCAGGCGTCAATCCATTGATTGGTTGTTTACCATTAATCATTCAATTGCCGGTGATGTGGGCTTTATACCAAGCAATTTATCGAACCACGCAGTTACGTAATGGAAGCTTTTTGTGGATGGCTTTAGGCAAGCCGGATCCTATTTATGTATTACCAATTTTAGCGGCTGTCTTTACCTTTTTAAGTACTTGGATTGCTAATTTATCACAGCCTGATCAACCGCAGTCAACAAAAATGATGATGTGGTTTATGCCGATTGTGGTCTTGATTCCAGCAATTAGTTTTCCATCAGCAATTTCTGTTTATTGGGTAGTTTCCAATGCTTTTCAAGTTTTACAAACTTTATTATTACAAAATCCGTTTAAATATCGTCGTGAGCAGGAAGCTAAAGCTCAACAGGAACGACAACGCCAAAAAGCGTTGCGTAAAGCACGTAAAAAAGCATATAAAAAACATAAGTAATTATGATGTTGGAGGAGTTCAGTTGTAAACATGGCAGAGTTTAAGGGATCGACAATTCAAAAAGCCATTGATGAAGGTTTAAAACAATTACAAGTTCAGCGAGAACAAGTTTCAGTCGATGTAATCAGCGAGGGACGTTCAGGATTTTTTGGAATTGGTAGAAAACCAGCAATTGTTGAATTAAAGCCGATTGAGAATATTCAAAATTTAGTAGAATCTAATCAAACAGCGCAAAATAAAATTCAACAAATTCAGACCTATTTAGATCAGATATTACAAGCGATGGGTTTTTCTAAAGCAGTCGAATATGTTAAAAATGTTGATTGTTTGAAATTCAATATTAAAGTGGCCGAACCGTTACAAGCTAAAATTATTGGTAAGCATGGTAAAAATATCAATGCTTTACAAACGATTGTGCAGGAATTTGCTTATTATTTGGATTTTCGCGATCAACCGGTACTTTTAGATGTTGGTGACTATCGTAAACGGCGACAAGAATCTTTAATTGCCTTATCGGCCTTTAAAGCTGAGCAAGTGTCCGCAACCAATAAACCAGTTTATTTAGATGCTATGCCAGCAATTGAGCGCAAAATTATTTATCAAAATCTTGAGTCAAATGAAAAAGTTTTTGTGCGTACCCAGGGGCGGGGATTGGATAAATATTTAGTAATTCGTCCAGTACGTGAGCAGTAATTTTTGACAAGAACAAAAATTACTATTATATTAACCATAATACTGTCTGTGACTGGGGCAATAAGCTGAGCTAATTCGGTCGAGTTTTCAACAAATATTAATTTATTATTGCGTGCACAAAAGTAATAATTTACTTCTAAAGTAATTATTATTCTAAAATACGCAGTTGAAGAATTTTGGGGTTCCAGTTGTATGTTTCAATTTAAAAAAGTAGTCAAAGTGCTTTTTATCGAGATTAATTTTTAGTCTGGATTAGTAGCACTTTTTTTGTGTCTTAAAGGAGTAGTTGAATGACGGAAATTACTGAATTTGATACGATTGCGGCAATCTCCACCCCAATGGGCGAAGGGGCCATTGCTATTGTTCGTTTATCTGGAGATAATGCGATTGCTATTGCTAATAAAATAACAAAGGGTAAAGATTTAACCAAAGTTGCTTCACATACTATTAATTATGGACATGTCATCGATCCACAGACCAAACAAGTGGTTGATGAGGTAATGATTTCAGTTATGCGAGCACCAAAAACTTTTACGCGTGAAGATATTGTAGAAATTAATACGCATGGCGGTTTATTGGCAACCAATCGAGTTTTACAAATAATATTAAGTAATGGGGGACGGCTGGCACAACCAGGTGAATTTACGAAACGTGCTTTTTTGAATGGTCGAATTGATTTGACCCAAGCTGAATCGGTCATGGATATTATTCGAGCCAAGACAGATCGGGCAATGGATCAAGCCGTCCGACAATTGGATGGTTCTTTAAATCATTTAATTAAAAATTTACGTCAGGAAATTTTAGAAGTTTTAGCACAAGTTGAAGTTAATATTGATTATCCAGAATATGACGCTGAAGAGCTGACGACCAAAATGCTACTGGAAAAAGCCCAACAAGTGCAAAAACAAATTGATAATTTATTAAAAACTGCTCAAGAAGGACAAATTTTAAATCAAGGTTTAAAAACTGCCATTATTGGCAAACCCAATGTTGGTAAGTCTAGTTTATTAAATGTTTTAGCTAAACAAGACCGTGCGATTGTGACGGATGTTGCTGGAACGACTCGTGATGTGATTGAGCAGATGGCTAATGTTAATGGTATCCCCTTACAATTGATTGACACAGCTGGAATTCATGACACAGAAGATAAAGTGGAAAAAATTGGTGTTGATCGGAGTTTGCAGGAATTAAAAACTGCGGATCTGGTTTTATTAGTATTAGATGGCAGCCGTAACTTAGATGCACAAGATCAACAGTTATTACAAGTTACTGCACAGCAAAAACGGATAATTATTATTAATAAAAATGATTTACCAGCGGCTTTTTCGCCCCAAACAATCGGGGTTGATGGACAAGATGTGATTCACATTTCAGCTTTGAATCAGCAAGGAATTGATCAGATTGAGCAACGGATTCAAACGATGTTTTTTGCGGGAATTGAACCCAAAGATGGGGCTGTGGTGACAAATGCGCGGCAAGTCGGGTTATTAAATCAGGCACAAAAATCTTTAAGTGACGTTATTACGGGGATCAATGAAGGAATGCCAATAGATTTAGTCCAAATTGATATGACGAATTGTTGGGATAAATTAGGTGAGATTACTGGCGAAAGTACGCCGGATGAGCTGATCACCCAACTATTTACGCAATTTTGTGTTGGAAAATAAGGAGTTTAAAATGCCAGAAAATCAAGTTCGTGAATATGAAACAGCAAAAAAGTATGACGTCATTGTTGTTGGTGCTGGTCATGCTGGTTGTGAAGCGGCATTAGCAGCTGCGCGTATGGGTCAAGAAACGCTACTTTTAACTTTAAATTTAGATATGATTGCTTTTATGCCCTGTAATCCGTCAATTGGTGGTCCGGCTAAGGGCGTGGTTGTTCGTGAAATTGATGCTTTAGGTGGGCAAATGGGTCAAGCCATTGATGCGACCTACTTGCAGATGCGGATGTTAAATACCGGTAAAGGACCTGCAGTGCGTGCCTTACGGGCGCAAGCTGATAAGAATGAATATCATCAATATATGAAAGAAACGATTGAAACAACACCGCACTTGACTTTACGGCAAGGTTTAGTTGATCAATTAATTGTTGAAGATCAAGTTTGCCAAGGTGTGGTAACTAGTACCGGAGCCCGTTATCGTGCTAAAAGTGTCGTGTTAACAGCTGGAACGTCTTCGCGCGGGAAAATTATTATTGGCGAGTTGATGTATTCTTCTGGTCCTAATAATTCTTTACCATCGATTAAATTATCCGAAGATTTAGAACGTTTAGGTCTAAAATTGCGCCGCTTTAAAACCGGTACTCCACCGCGAGTTGCGAAGGATAGTGTTGATTTTTCCCAAATGGAGGAACAACCAGGTGATAAAACGCCTCGGTCATTTTCTTATTTGACTGACCGGACTAATTATTTAAAAGATCAAATTTCTTGTTGGATGACTTATACTAATGAAAATACTCATCAAATTATTCGGGAAAACTTAGATCGAGCACCGATGTTTTCGGGAGTGATTGAGGGCGTCGGTCCACGTTATTGTCCTTCAATTGAAGATAAAGTAGTGCGCTTTGCGGATAAGCCGCGGCATCAGATTTTTATGGAACCAGAAGGACGCACGACGCAGGAATATTACGTGGGTGATTTTTCGACTTCCATGCCGGAAGAAATTCAACAACAGATGTTGCATTCCGTAGCCGGTTTAGAACATGCCAAGATGATGCGGCCAGGTTATGCGATTGAATATGATATTGTGGAACCATGGCAGTTGAAGCAATCTTTGGAAACTAAAGTGATTAGCCATTTATATACTGCTGGACAAATGAATGGGACTTCCGGTTATGAAGAAGCGGCTGGTCAAGGTATCATGGCCGGGATAAATGCGGCTTTAAGTGCTCAAAATAAAGAACCATTTATTTTAGGACGCAATGAAGCTTATATCGGTGTGATGATTGATGATCTGGTAACTAAAGGTACTAATGAGCCTTATCGTTTGTTAACTAGTCGAGCAGAATACCGTTTGATTCTACGGCATGATAATGCGGATGAGCGTTTGACGGAAAAGGGTTACCACTTAGGGTTGATTAACTATAATCGCTATCAAAAGTTTTTGCATAAGTATCAACAAGTTTCAGCCGAAATTTTACGTTTAAAAATGACACGGATTAAACCCAATAAAGAGGTTAATCAATTTTTAACAGATTTAGGGATGAACCCGTTAAAAGATGGAGTTATTGCTGCAGATTTCTTAAAACGCCCCGAAATTAATTACCAAACAGTTGTAAAGTTCATTGGTTCAACTAATGAACCATTACCGCCAGAAGTCACTGAGCAAGTCGAAATTTCCTTGAAGTACGCTGGTTATATTAAAAAAGAAGAAGCACAAATTGCTCATCTTAAAAAATTAGAATCGAAAAAAATTCCAGAAAATTTGGACTATAATGACGTGCAAGGGTTAGCTACTGAAGCACGGCAAAAATTGCAAAAAATTAATCCAACGACTATGGCCCAAGCTAGCCGAATTTCGGGGGTTAATCCCGCTGATTTGAGTATCTTGATGGTCTATATTCAACGCGGCCGCATCGCGAAAGTTGACCGCCAATAAGCGTGTATTAATGATACGTGTGAATGAGTCTGGTTAAAAAAGATAACACATAAAAAACATTCTACCAACTGAATCAATCTTTGATTACCGGTAGAATGTTTTTTAACATTAGGGATTATATTAATCGCAGATAAAAAAATTCTAGATGTTTTCCAATTAGGAAAATCATCTAGAATTTTTAGTTGAGCTACATTGAGATTGATAAATTACTTCTTTTGGAGACCTTTAACGCCACCAACTTCGTACAAAACTTGTTCAAAGGAGAAGCGTTTTGCCATAGCAGCAATTGCACCTTTGAGTTTTAAATGTGGTTTAGTAATTTCGGCGATTCCATGAGATGGTCCTAAAGAAGCAATTGTTCCTTTAGAATGATAAACAAATTTCTTTTTAGGAGCATCGTTAATGTCGGCAACAATATTTTCAGCAGCAACCACGGATTGTGCTAAAGCCAATTGACCAGTGGTTGGCAATGGACGATTCGACTGAGGATCCATTGAAGCGGAATCATCACCAACAACATAGATCTCAGGATGATCTTCAATGTTCAAGTAATCAGTTACTGTAATCCGATTGCGACGGGCATTAAAACCGGAATCCTTAATAACATCACTACCACTAACACCAACAGTCCAGATAATTGAATTAGCGTAAATGCGTTGTTCCTCATCACTATCACCCTTAGTGTAAACAACTGCATTTGGTTCAATCTTCTTAATTTTAGCACTAGTCATAATCTTGATACCATTTTTACTTAAGAAGTCGACCGCATATTGTGCTAATTCAGAATCGAACATTGGTAAGATTTGTGGAGCCATTTCAACACTGGTAATGTTAATTTCTGGTACTTCATACTTAGCCTTCAATATTTTAGCAGTGTCAATTAATTCACCCAATAATTCAATGCCAGTAAAACCAGCACCACAAACGACGATATTTAAATCGTTCGGATCTTGTGATTGCTTGTAGTTACGGATGTTAGAATTGATAACTTCATAAATTTTTTCCGCAGAAGGAATATCTTGTAGTTTGTAAGAATACTGATCGGCACCTTCCATGCCAAAGTTTTCGGATCGAAAACCTAAACCGACCACGACATAATCATAAGTTAAATCATCATGATCGGAAAATTCAACTGTTTTGTTTTCATAATCAATTTTTGAAACATTTGCTTGAATGAAATTAACATTATCTGGTAGAACACCACGGATGTCAAAGCTGATTTTATCAGCATTAGCCGTCCCAGCAGCTACTTGATAAAGTTCAATAGATTCAACATGTTTAGTGTTGCGATCGATTAAATCAATTTGTGTGTCTGCAGGAGCAATTTTTGCTAACTTTCTGGCAGTACCTAGACCAGCGTAGCCTGCTCCTAAAATTACAATGTGAGCCATAAACCCAATCCTTTCTTTGTATGTAATTCTAACAATTATTATAAACTTTTTCTTAAGTTCTGAAAACCGATATACTATATTTATTTTAAAGTTTTCTAGAGATTAATGATTTTTTTGTGTAACCGATTTCTTTGAAGTATAATGAATGACAGCAAAGAATGGAGGATTTAAATTATGTTGATTATGGCAATTAATGCAGGTAGTTCCAGTTTGAAGTGGCAAATTTATGATTTACCTAGCGAACGTAAAGTGGCGCAGGGAATGATTGATCGTTTGGGCAAAAGTGACGCCGTTTTTGAAGCTCAGTATGGTGAACACAAGTTTAAGCAACAAGAAGCTATTACTAATCAACAAATTGCAGCTACTTTAATTTTAACACGATTAAAGAGTTTAGGAATCATTGAACACTTAGAAGATATCAAAGGAATCGGTCATCGTATCGTCTCGGGTGGTGAACAATTTAAGCGTTCAACAAAAATTACACCTTATGTAGCTCAAGCCATTGCCGATTTAGCTGAACTGGCACCGTTACATAATGCCACCGAAGCTTATTATATTCGGGTTTTTGCCAAATTATTACCACAGGCCACCCAAGTGGCAGTTTTTGATACTTCATTTTTCACCAGTTTGAAGCCAGTTAATTATTTATATCCCTTGGATTTGAAATATTATCGTCAAGACCATGTGCGTAAATATGGCGCGCATGGAACTAGTCATCGCTATGTGATGCAACGGGCGGCAGAGATTTTGCAGCAAGATGTTGAGAAAACTAATTTAATTACGCTGCATTTAGGTAGTGGAGCATCAATTACGGCCATTCAAAATGGTCAAGCCATTGATACGTCGATGGGCTTTACGCCACTAGCTGGAATTATGATGGGGACTCGTAGTGGTGATATTGATCCGTCAATTATTGAACACTTAATGCAAAAAGAAAACTTGACTGATGTGTCGGAAATGATGGATATTTTAAATCATCAATCGGGTTTGTTAGGCGTTTCTGGTCTATCGAACGATAAACGTGATATTGATGAAGCGGCAGAGAATGGTAATAAACGAGCATTATTAGCTCAACAAATGTTCGTCAATCGAATTGTCAAATATGTGGGCTCTTATTTGGCCTTGTTGGATGAACAACCTGATGCCTTAGTTTTCACGGCCGGAATTGGTGAAAATGATCCGGAGGTCCGGGCCGATGTTTGTGCTCAATTGGCACATTTAGGTATTAAAATTGATCCGCAGAAAAATAAAGTTCATGGTCATGAGAAAATTATTAGTACGCCTGATTCTCAAATCAAAGTATTAGTAATTCCAACTAATGAAGAATTAATGATTGTGCGCGACACTTATCAGCTCATCAAATAAATTGTAGGATCCAAAAGAGGATTGAGTCGAATTTTCAATCTTAATTCTGAGCATTTATATAGTTAATTACTGAAAGTATTAAAAGAGGCTGGAACGTAATAATTAATGTTCGTGTAATTCTTAATATAGAAGACGAACGTTAATCTTATTGTTCTAGCCCCTTTTTGGATCAATAGCTATCAATTTCTGACTGTGGAAATCTTATTTTTTAAAACGAGCAAGGAAACACCTTCTTTTAAGGACGTGATGAATTGCTCCATGTTTGAATTTTAGCTGTTTTGTAAATATCTATGGCTTATAATTAATTTATTAAACCAAGGGTGGTGCAAGATTGTGGTGTTCAAAGCTGTTAAACTAAAAATCTATCCTAATCAAACACAACGGCAACAAATCATTAAAAACTTTGGTGCGGTGTGCTTTGTTTGAAATCAAATGTTAGCGATGCAACAGGAACGTCATGATTATCTAAACAAGTTAACAACCCAATTAGTTAAAGACTATGATGTGATTGTGATTGAAGATTTGAAAACCAAAAATCTGTTGCAGAATCACCATCTAGCTAAAGCGATTGCTAATCAAGCATGGCGGGAAATTCGGCGGCAATTGGAGTATAAATGTGCGTGGCATGGTAAACAATTAATTACTGTCGATCCCAGAAAAACGAGTCAAATCTGTTCCAATTGCGGCTATGATGACGGAAAACATGAGTTAAATGTCAGACAGTGGCAGTGTCCACAATGTAAAAAGCAGCATGACCGTGATGTCAATGCTGCGTTAAATATCAAGCAATTAGGATAAACCGCTACTAAGTTGTCAGACAAAGCCTAGCAAGTTAAGTCTGTTCCCAGAAGCTCGGTACTTTAGTGCCGACGTAGTCTCAAGGAATTAATAAACCTAAACCAAGAGTTAATACTTGAGTAAAGGTAATTACGAAAAGATTTTGTACGGCTAATTTAAATGTTTCTTTTTTAACATGAATCGCAAAGAATTGTTGCGTATTACTGTAAACTAAAGGAATTGTTACTAAAGTGACTAAATTAAACCACGGTAAATAATTTTTTAAAACGGCAAGAATTAATAATAAATAGCCGAGAATTAAAATTCCGGCGTAAAACCAGAGGCTATTTTTGACGCCGAGATAACGGACAATGGTGTGACGACCTAAATCTAAGTCTTCTTGGTAGTCGCAAATATTGTTAGCTAACAGTAACGAAGCGATAGCACAGGCTGCACAACCAGCAGCCATTAAAATTGGAAGGATAAATGCTAAATTAAAGTTGAGTAATTGATGCACGTTTAACCAAACTGTGATTAAAAAAATCATAAAGCCCATAGTAAAACCGGCAAAAAATTCACCAAGGGGCAAAGAGTTTAGTGGCCAAGGGCCACCCGCGTATAAAAAACCAACAGCAAAACAAAAAATTCCTAAAATTAATAATAACCAACCAACACGGGCGACTAAGATTAGACCGATTATAGCTGCAATAGCCATGAACGAATAATTTAACCACCCGATATGCTGAAGATTTAATTTATTAACACCAATGACGTTAGTTTGTTGGCGAAATGCTTGACCTTTAGTATGATTAGCGTTTTTATAATCCCAGTAGTTATCGTTAATATCCACGGCCATATTAAAAAGTAACATGGCAATAAAAAAGAGGCCGGTATTGAGCCAATTTAAATGCTGGTAATGATAGACGGTGTAAAAGACTCCCAATAGAAAAGGAAACACACTCGCGGTTTTTGCTTTAATTTCGACTAATTCTAAAAAGACTGCTGGTTTCAAACTTTCAATAAACCTCACTTAAATTTTGATATACTATATAAAGATTATAATACATGAAAAGGTGCCTGTAGATGATTAATCCCATGTGGTCTGCAATTCCTGAGTTAAAACAGCAATTGCAAGATGTCCAAAACTTTATTTTAAAACAATTAGATCCGTTAGATCAAGCGATTGCTCAACCAATTCATGAACAAGTGGTCAGTGGTGGTAAAATGATTCGCCCCGCTTGTTTATTAATTTTTAGTGATTTTGGTGATGTGGCTTATCAAACAAAAATTAAGGCGGCAGCCGCAATGGAAGTCTTGCATGTTGCTACTTTGATTCATGATGATGTTATTGATGATTCTAAATTACGACGGAACGTTGAAACTCTTCAAATTCGCTTGGGTGACCGGAATGCGATTTATGCAGGCGATTATTTAATGACCGTTTATTTTGAACTAATTAGTCAGGTGGCTACTAGTCAGGCAGACGTTCAGTTAAATGCCCTAGGCATGAAAAAAATTTTAAAGGGTGAATTGGATCAACTGCGTATTAATTATAATCCGCAAGCGACAGTTAAAATGTACTTGCGCGAGGTTGCTGGTAAAACTGCCCAATTAATTGAATTGAGTGCCCAATTTGGTGCTATTTTAGCAGCTAAGGATGATAAGTTAGTGCATCATGCGCGCTTTATCGGTCATAATATTGGGATGGCTTTTCAAATTGAAGATGATATTTTAGATTATCAAGGTCACAAAACTGGTAAACCGCAGCTGGAAGATTTGAAAAACGGAGTCTACTCATTACCATTAATTTATGCATTACAATTAGATCCTACTTTACAGCAATTTTTAACCGGTAAAAAAAAGTTGGCACCTGAACAAATTGAATTAGTTGCTGAACGGGTACAAAGTTCCGGCGGGTTGATGGCGGCACAACAATTAGCTTACCGTTACTCACAAAAAGCTTTGAATTTAATTGAGGATTTACCACCCAATCAATATAAAAAATATTTACGTTGGTTAACTAAAAAATTATTAAAGCGGCAGCAGTAAAAAAGCATAATTTGAACATGAATTGGAGGAGTTATGGCAACTAATTACTATTATTTAAGTAAGTATTTGGCAGGAATTTATCGTGGCTCCAAGAATGAGTTTAATAAGCGTTTAAATTGTCTAGATGTTAGAGCTACCCAAAGTGATTTGTTGTTATTTATTGATGAACATCCCAATTGTATGCAACAAGAAATTGCTCAAAAGATGGTCATTGATCCCAGTTTACTAGCACGTGATTTACGCGATTTAGCGCAAAAAAAGTATATTAAACGGCAGTGTGATGTTGATGATCGACGTGCTAAGCGGATTAATCTCACTAAGTATGGTCAAAAACAAGTCTGCCATCTACGCCAGGTCATGAATGATTGGTGGCAACAATTATTTACCGAGAATAATTTAAATGCGCAAGAATTTTGTCAGGCGCTAGAAGCGGTTTATGCAGTGGTCACTCAGACTAAAAAAACAGAAAAGGCTGAAACAAAAAGAATTTTTCGTGAATTTTGACGAACATTTTCTCCTTATAGTGCTCCAAAAGTCAGAAGTTTGTGTTTAACTGTGTCTAATATTAAGGTAAAAGTTCGCACTTTAGTACTGGACACAGTTGGTACTCAACTTCTCAGCGACTTTTGTCCCAACCTCTAAATAGCGGTATAATTTAATTAATCGTTTCCAATCTAACTAGAAGGGAAAATTAATTATGTCAGAATTATACCTGATGCGTCATGGACAAACTTTGTTTAATCAAACGCACCGCATTCAAGGAGCTTGTGATTCACCATTGACGCAACAAGGAATTGCCGATGCTAAAGAAGTGGGGCAATATTTCAAGCAGCAAGGAATTACTTTTGATCATGCTTATGCGTCCACGCAAGAGCGGGCCAGCGATACTTTAGAATGTGTGACTGATCAATCTTATCAGCGCTTAAAAGGAATTAAGGAATGGAACTTTGGTCTGTATGAAGGCGAAAGTGAACGCTTGAATCCACCATTGGATCCGAAAAAGCATTCTTATGGGGATTATTTTGTTTATTATGGTGGTGAATCAGATGAACAAGTCCAACAACGGATGACAACAACGCTAACACAGATTATGGAACAATCAGATCACAAACGGGTACTAGCAGTTAGTCATGGGGGTGCCTGTTATGCCTTTTTAATGCAACATTTACCAGTTGACCAGCCACGTGATCAGTTGCCACATTTGAAAAATTGTAATATTTTAAAATTTGCGTTTGAGAATCACCAATTTAAATTTGAAGAATTAATTGACGTTAAAAGCTTATTGCATAAATAAAAAATTCGTTGGCTACTGAAAACGGTTAAAAAAACTGCGATCAAAGTCAACGAATTTTTGTTTTTAGGCGAAATTAAAGATTAGTAAAACACTGAAAATCAAACAGCAAACTCGAAAATAAGTACCAGAATATAGTACCAGAGCCACAAAGCGGGACGTATTGGCAGTAGCATTCTTTTGAACACTTTTGAAGTGATTATGCACCGCTACAAATTCCCCAAGACCTAACAATAGTAGAAAAATCTGAATGCAGTTTCGAAAGTGAATTTCATTTTCAATCCCTCTTGTCACGACGATTATAGTACTTTTTGAAGAAAAAAATAATGCTTTTTTTAATTGACTTTTAGATTAAGTGTAGTAAACCACACTTTTGAGAGGATAATTTATGAAAGATGATTTGTTGCAACAATTAGGACCAAAAATTAAAGTCGCAAATACATTGATTGAAAAAGAATTAAACCGGCGTATTGCGCAATTAATTCCCAATTATAATTTAACTGGTCCCCAGATCACACTTTTAGTTTATCTTTATGAAGCTCATGGTCAAACTATTACACAGCGGGAAGTAGCACAAAAATTTGCGCTGAGTCATCCGACGATGTGCAGTATTGTTAAACGTTTGGAGCAAGCCCAATTAATTAACACTAGTCATTTAAAAAGTTACCGTCGCCAGATTAGTTTGGCACTGACTAGTCAAAGAATGCAGTTTTTAGAACAGCACATTAGTTCGATCCATGAGACAATGCGTAAAGTTAATGAACAAATTGTTGGCGGGCTAGCTAACGACCCATGCAAATGCTGCTTTGTCTTACTGTACGGGGGCGTTAGGTACGGCCTTGGCAATGTTGATGGTCGCTTTAGCGGCCAACTTAAGGGGGAGTGTTGGTCAAGGTCAAGCAACAGAGATTGGCTATCAATGGAGTTTTATTTTAATGATTGCCTTTGTATTTATTGGCTTATTAGCATCACTTTTTCTACCTAATGCTGCAGTTGAGAAGCAACAAAGTAATTGATCTTTTTTTAATCTTTCATGTAAAATTAGTTTATTAGTTGATTTACAAAGGGTGATGACTATGAATAACCTGCAAAATTTAAAAAGTTTAAAAGATGATATGAAAGAAAAAGGATGGGTTATTTCAAGTTTTTCATTTCGGTACAAACAAATAAATTATGCTGTTTTGGTTCAAAGATTCTCTAAACGTTTTCCAAGAAAGAATAAATACGCTCTTGTTGGATTACGATTTATGAAATTTTCTGATTCAAATGATTATCTTAAAGTTGAAGCTAATTCTAATAAACTGATTATAGATGCAAAAAGTTTAAGAAAATATTTTGGTATTGAATATTCAAAAAATTTGGGAGACATTTTAGAACAATTTTCGATGCGATTGGGTAATTCAATTCCCTTAAAAGTACCTAAACGTTATTCTGATAGTGAAAAAAAAGCTATGGTTCACTATTTGAGTGTCAGTGATTCTGAAGATCCCGACAAAATTTATTGTATGGGCTTAAGAAGAAATCCTAAAGGTCAAAATAGAAGTATGTGTAACTCTGATAAGACTAAGTTATTAAGACCTAAACTATATGATTATTTCTGTAATGATACGACTATTAGCTTTTGCTACTCTAAACTTAAAGATGAGGAAAAAACTGACCTTGAAATAATAAAAAATAATTTTAACAAATAAAAATACTCCATAGCTATTAATTTTAATACAATAGTTACGGAGTATTTACATAAATTCAGTGAGAGATTTTAGAAGTACAAACCGACAATCGTACCCGTTAAAATTGAAGCTAAAGTAGCACCCAATAATAACTTCAGTGAAAATTTAGCAACAAATGATCCTTGTTTAGCACTAATAGATTTGATCGCTCCAGTAATAATGCCAATCACACTGAAGTTGGCAAACGAAATCAAGTAGGAAGAAATAATTGCCACGGCTTTTGGACTTAAAACGTGGACAATTTGGTGTAATTGACCTAAGGCCACGAATTCATTGGTTAACATTTTAGTGGCCATCAAACTACCCACTTTTTGAATGTCAGAAGCAGGAACGCCCATTAAAAAGGCAATCGGTGAGAAAATATAACCGAGAATAGTAGTGAAACTAATATGGAAAATAACGGTACAAGTACTATTTAAGAAAGTTACTAGGGCGACAAAGCCGATCAACATGGCAGCGACGGTAATCGCCAAATTGAAACCATCCAAGATGTAATTACCGACAACTTGAAAGAACGGTTCATTAGATAGATTAGTGTTCGCAGAATCAGCATTGATGGCTTTGTTTTCTGCATCAGAAACATCATACGGATTAACAATACAAGAAACAATTAAAGCTGATAAAATATTTAAAAAAACTGCCGTCACCACGAATTTACCGGGAGCTAGTTGCATATAAGAAGCCAAAACTGCCGCCGAAACAGCACTCATGGCCGAAGCACAAATGGTATACAGCCGTTTTTCATCTAACTTAGGAATGACGTCTTTAATTGTTAAAAAGACTTCTGGTTGACCTAAAATGGCCGTGGAAACAGCAAAGTAACTCTCAAGTTCGCCCATGCCTGCTAATTTATTTAACACATAACCAGTCCACTTAATAATAAACGGTAAAACCTTGATGTAATTTAAAATTCCGACTAAAGCGGAGATGAAGACAATAGGCATTAAAACATTTAGGAAAAAGACGGAAGCACCTTTTTTAATAACTAAACCGCCAAAAACAAAGTTAATGCCACCAGCAGCTTGAACCATCAACCAATTAAAAAAGTTAGAAATCGCGCCCATGGTTTTAATACCGCCAGATGTGTTCAAACAAAGAAAAGAGATAATTAGTTGAAGGACAAACATAATTCCCATCTTTTTAAATTTAATGTGTTTACGATCACTACTGACGAGCCAACCGATAGCTAGTACTAAAAGGATACCTGTTAATAAGAAGACAAAGCGCATTTTTTTCACCTTTCTCAATCTGAAATTTTTGCTTTTATGGATAAATTAGTTTAAAATATTTTTTTCTAAGCGTAGTAAGACCCTTAAACCCCAAGACGGTTTAAGGGTCTTTTTTGCACATTGTTGAATTGTCAAAATAAGTGCTTAATCAATAATTTGATAAATCATGGGGTTAGTTTCGGCATGATCAGCAATGGTAATATTTTGATAGAGCAAATCTTTAATATCATCGACATTTTCACGATTACTATAAATGGTTAAAATTGACTCGCCGGTTTGAATTTGGTCACCGACCTTTTTGTGTAATTCAATACCAACACTGTAATCTAACGGATCTTCAGCCTTTTGCCGACCACCACCAAGCATCATACTGGCAATACCAACTTCATCAGCCTTAATTTGGGCGATGACACCACTATTTTTAGCTGGCAGTTCAATTTTATATTGGGCTTGCGTCATAATTGAATAGTCATCAATGACGCGTTCATCGCCACCTTGAGCTTTGATCATGGCCCGAAAACGGTCTAAAGCCCGACCAGAACTAATAGCATCTTCTAATAATTTGCGAGCATCGTCGGCATTAGTCGCTTTTTCACCTAAAACGACCATATAGCTCCCCAAAGTTAACATTAATTCAGTTACATCTTTAGGACCTTGACCTTTGAGAACATCAATTGATTCTTCAATTTCTAAAGAATTACCAATCTTATAACCGAGTGGTTGATTCATGTCAGAAATAACGGCCATACATTTCAAACCGACACCTTTACCAATAGCAACCAGTGCTTTGGCTAACGCTACAGAATCTTCTAACGTCTTCATGAAGGCGCCAGCTCCAGTTTTGACATCAATAACTAAGGCGTCAGTACCAGCAGCAATTTTTTTACTCATAATCGAACTAGCAATTAAGGGAATTGAATCCACGGTATCGGTTACATCACGCAAAGCGTAAATTTTTTTGTCAGCTGGTGCAATATCACCAGTAGCACCAATAATGGCTAAGTTTTCTTGAGCAACTTGTTGAATAAAATCTTGCTCACTAATTTCAACTTGATAGCCAGGAATGGCTTCCAATTTATCTAAAGTACCACCAGTATGACCTAAGCCACGTCCAGAAATCATCGGTACTGCAATGCCGGTGGCAGCCACAACTGCAGCTAAAGGTAAACTGATTTTGTCACCCACACCGCCAGTAGAATGTTTATCAACTTTAATACCAGGAATTGCTGACAGATCTAAGTGATCACCAGATTTCATCATCTTCATGGTCAGATCGGCGCGTTCCTGATCCGTCATATCTTGGAAATAAATAGCCATTAGTAAAGCACTAATTTGGTAATCGGGAATTGTTTTGTCGCAAACACCGTTAATAAAGAATTGAATTTCTTCAGGAGTTAGTTCCTGACCGTTTCTCTTTTCATCAATAATATCGACCATTCTCATGTTAAATGGACTCCTTTAATAGTTGAATTTAATTTATTTTTAAGAAAGCGTTTACTTTTGTGTTCTCAAAGAACACAGTTAACCGACCATCTAATGCCAATCTGATTTTAGTTAACGGTTAAGTTTTATGTGATCTTTGAGAATTGAATTTTAGTTTTAGTAGTAAGCAGTTTTTGAACAGAACATTATTTTATTTTGTTCTTATCAAGATAAAAATCAATTTTCAGAGGTTATACTCGGTACTCAGTGCTTTTTGTTCGCAGCTTATTATAATTGCGTTCCAAGAAACAAAAGTCGGCGTCTAACTACAACTGCTAATCAAGCCAGGTTCTGGCTTAATTATCAGTCTAGGTTAGTACTCAACTTTTAAACGTTTCTTGTCACAGCTTATTATTCACAATCAATTAGATTTTGTGCTAAGTTGGCGTCTAAAATTGCAATGTTTGCATAGTGTGCCTTTAATACGGCATGGACAGCGGCGGTTTTTTGTAAACCACTGGCGACCACGATGGAATTTTCTTTTTGACCAAGCGCTTTGGCTTCGATACCGACTGTTCGTTGATTCAATTCATTGTCAATAATGTGACCATTGCTATCAATAAAGCGCGAAACAATATCGCCGACCGCTTTAGTCTGAATTTGTGTCTTTTGTTCCTTATTTAAATATCCTAGATTGAATAATAAAGAATTGCTGCTCGCAGTCCCGACACTAAACAGTGCAATGTTGGCTTTTTGACCTAAGTCCAAAATTTGTTTGATGAAACGATCTTGTTCAACTAACTCTTTGGTAACTTTACTATCAAAAATAGTTGGTAGGGGTAAATATTGAGCTTGCGTCTGAAAAGCTTGTGCCAATTCGTTAATACTTTCATACGCGTAAGTTTTTTCATGACTAAAACTGAAGCCACCCTTTAGTTGAACAGTTTTAACGCCTGGAATTGTTTGCACTGTTAAATTAGTGGTGACAGCGTGCACAGTTTTTCCCCAGCCAATGCCAATAATGTCATTGGGTTCGACTAAATTAGTTAAAAATTGGGCGGCATAAGCGCCTAAGCTTTCCAAATTAGTCGTTTTACCAGCAAAATGAGGAGCGACAATTTCAATTTGTGCTTGATATTTTTGCGAAAGAATATCTGCCAAATCCGAATAGTTAATAAAAGGATTTTCAATCTGAATTTTAACTAGTCCAGATTCCTTGGCTAGTTGCAATAGCCGTGAAATTGTCGGCCGTGATAAGTGCATTTTTTTGGCAATGGCTGCTTGTCCCAGATTTTCTTCATAATAAAGTTGAGCAACAGTTAAAGCTTGTTTTAACTTGGTTTCACCGTGATTTGTCATGATTCACCTTTTTATTGGAGTTGATTTAAAAAACTAGTCCCCAAATTATTGGTGGCAACGTTAAAGTTGTCTGCAACTGTAGCACCGAAATCGCTAAAAGTTGTCCGAGTACCTAAACTCGCCGGAGTTTTCATACTTGGTGAGTAAACTAATAGGGGAACTAATTCTCTAGTGTGATCAGTACCTTTGTAACTTGGATCATTACCATGATCAGCTGTGATGATTAATAAATCATCATCGTGCATCTGTTCTAAAACGTGACCTAGGCGCTGATCAAAGTCCATTAAGGCTTGACCGTCCCCTTTAATATTACGCCGATGTCCGTACATTGCATCAAAATCAACCAAATTTGTAAAACAAAAGCCTGTAAAATCTTTTTGCATCACATGATCTAAATGATCCATGCCATCCATATTACTTTCGTTATGGTAACCTTCGCCGATAC
This sequence comes from Bombilactobacillus sp. ESL1202, assembly GCF_058107125.1. Classification (NCBI taxonomy): domain Bacteria; kingdom Bacillati; phylum Bacillota; class Bacilli; order Lactobacillales; family Lactobacillaceae; genus Bombilactobacillus; species Bombilactobacillus sp. ESL1202. Next base: position 1,086,932 of record NZ_CM176590.1, read on the forward strand.
CCTCACCACTGAAAATATCATTGATTTTACCAATGCCGATAGTGGTGATGCCTTGGTCTTTGAGGTAGTCTAGAGTAGTTTTACCAGTGGGTTTTAAAGTGAAATCATGGCGATTAGCAGTCCGAGTAAAATGATCTTTATCGCTGCCGATATAAGGACGGGCAATAATGCGGCCCACCGTATATTCTGGACCGTTGACTAAGCTACGAGCGTATTCACAAATTTTGTATAATTCGTCAACTGGAATAACGTCTTCATGAGCGGCAATTTGTAACACTGAATCACCAGAAGTGTAGATGATTAAGTCACCGGTTTTCATTTGCTGTTCGCCTAATTCGGCAATGATTTTGGTGCCAGATTCTGGACGATTACCAATAATTTTGCGACCAGAGAATTTAGCAATTTTGTCTAGTAAGTCATCCGGAAAGCCATTAGGGAAGAAAGATAATTCGGTTTTGACGGGCAATTGCATCATTTCCCAATGACCATCCATACTGTCTTTGCCAACAGAAATTTCTTGCATGTTACCAAAGTAACCAATTGGTTGTTCAGCTTTAGGAACACCAACAATAGCTTTAGCACGTTGGTTAGAGAGACCGATTTTTTGCAAATTAGGTAATTTTAAATTGCCATCAAAATATTCACCAATGTGACCTAAAGTATCGGAACCAACATCATCAAAATCAGCAGCATCGTGAGCTGCGCCGGTTCCAATAGAATCTAAAACGATACCAAAAATTCTTTTATAAGCCATCTTCTTCTCCTTTATTTTGGGGCGCCGTCTAAAATCTTTACAGTGGCACTGACACCTAAACGACTGGCTCCAGCGTTAATCATGTTCATGGCTTCTTCATAGCTATGAATACCACCAGATGCTTTTACACCTAAACGCTCGCCAACTGTTTGGCGCATTAATTTGACATCAGTTGCTTTAGCGCCAGCAGAACTGAAACCAGTAGAAGTTTTAACAAAATCAGCTTGAGCTTGTTCTGCTAATTTGGAAGCTTCAGTGATCTGATTATCGTTCAAGAATGATGTTTCAATGATAACTTTCAATAATTTGTTTTCAGCATGAACAGCTGCCACAACTGCAGCAATATCAGCTTTTACGGCATCATAGTTACCACCGATTAATTCACCCACGTTAATGACCATATCTAACTCATCAGCACCATCAGTCATGGCTTGTTTGGCTTCAAAAACTTTGGTCGCAGTGCTGGTAGCACCCAATGGGAAGCCAACCACGACACAAGTATTAATCTCACTACCGGCTAATTGCTCATGCACAATCTTGGTCCAGTAAGCGTTGACACAAACGGACGCAGTTTGATAGCGTTTTGCTTCGTCACAAGTTTTTAAAATGTCTTCTTTGGTAGCATTTGGTTTTAAAAGTGTATGGTCCAAATATTTAGCTAATTCTTTTTTTGTAAGTTCTTTCATGTTTTGAAACCCCTTTCTGTAAATCCAAATTAATTATATAACTTATTTAACAAATGTAAAGCTAATTTTTGAAATTATGTTCAAGAATGGATAAAAAATATTCTCCAGAAAAATAAAATTTATTTTTCGGAGAATACCTATAAAAAGGTAAGTTATTTTGAAAAGTCGACGTTATGACAAAGGATTTTGAGAAACTGGCTACTAATTACTAAATTTAAAAAACAATTTGATTTAGTTTGGGCTAGTGCTAATACATATTTATTAATTGGAACTAATGATTTTTCTGACTGAACTAGTTTTTATTGCCATAATTTACTCAATATTAGCGTGTCTTTGAGTCATTTTAGCGTTCGTTTCACCAAGTTTGTCCATTAAAGCTAGTACTAAGCTATCGTAAATTAATAAAGAACTCTGTTCAAAAGTTGACCCCATTGGCTGAATGGATTTAATAGTCGTATCTTTTTTAGAAGGTGCTGGAATCAATAATTTCCAATCGGCTAATTGAGCCAATGAAGATTGCGGATTAGCTGTAATGATGGCAATAGTTAATCCTAACTTTTTGGCAGTCTGAGCTTGAGTAATTAATTTAGCAGTTTGCCCTGACGCAGAACCTATAAGGAGCAAGTCTTCTGTGTGGGCTGCTGGAGTACTAATATCACCGATCACATGGGCTTGTAGACCTAAGTGCATGAGGCGATTAGCGAATGCTTGAATCATTAAACCTGAGCGACCAGCACCGGTTAAAAAAATTTGCGATACAGATAAGATTGAATTAACTAATTGATTAAATTGCTGTAAACTTAACCGGGGCGTGATTTGTTGCAATTCATCCAAAATTTTTTGCCAATAATTTAAAGTCAAATGTTTTGCCTCACTTAATTTCTATTTAGAATTTTGTTATCTCCAAAACATTAATTTTGATGATTTAATCTTTGTTGAAGATGATATTTTATTTGGTTCATGGGTTGCTGTAAACATAGCTCAATAAAGTTTGAATCTTGAAAAAGGGAAACCACTTGTTTGAGAACTTGAATATGTTCTTGACCAGAAGCTAAGGCTAAATTAAAGATTAACTGGCAATTAACACTTTGCTGATTGTCTTCCATGCGACCAAATTTTACCCCATGTAAGTTGCGTGCTACACTAATACTATTTTGTTTGACATATTGACTGTTGCCATGAGGCATTGCAACTCCATGACCATCAGGTAACATTAGACCTGTTGGAAAATCAATTTCACGCTTGATACAAGCATCAATATAGTCTTTAGTAATACTGCCTCCTTGAAGCATCTGGTGTCCTGTAAAGTTAATCGCTTCTTGATATGAATCAATTGGCTGAGAAATTTCATTAACGTAAAGTTTAATATCTGTCATTGTGTCAGCCTACTTTGCTAATTCTGTTGCGACAGCGTCATAGATTTCATCTTCGCCAATTCCGGTTAATAAACCTGCACCTACAATCACTTTTGTAGTGATTTTGGGATTGGAAAGTTTAGTTGAGGAAACTATGATGTCATAACTATTAAATTTTTCAGCACTGCAATCGGCAATAGAAGCTTTATCCACTTGAGCTTGTAAATGATGTTCTTTTAAATAATCTTGTAAAACTGAGACCATAATTGATGATGAAGCAATGCCGTTTCCACAAACTACTAAAATTTTTTTCATAATAATTTTCTCCTGCCTAATTAGTTGGAACATCGCTTTGTTGTTGTCGGTGTTCACGTTTTTTGAGTAAATAACCAATGGAAATTAATAAAATTCCAATCAGAATAAAACCGAAAATCCCAACATGTGTAGTCGCTGCAAATAGACCGGTAAACGGATTAGCAGAGGGATTTAATGATGAATACATAACTCCAGATTTGGCACCGGCACCAAATTCGTGAAAGACGGTGTTAGTAGCAGGTGTCATCCAAGAAGCAATGTACAAACCGCCACCGAAGACAATGGCTGATGTTAGCCAAGTTCGCAAAATATTACCTTTAAAAATCGGTAACATACAAGCAATGAAGAAGACAAACTGTGATAAGTCGCCTAGGGGCATGACCCGGTTTCCTGGTAAAATAACTGCTAAAATAACGATGATGGGAATTAATAATAAAGATGTAGCGATGACAGAAGGATTTCCGACGATCAAGGCTGTATCCATTCCCACTGTAATATTACGATTTGGAAATCGCTTAACTAACATTTTACGAGCGGCGTTGGATAAAGGCACTAAACCTTCCATCATAATAGAAGTCATCTTAGGTAGTAAGAGCATAACTGCTGCTAAATACATACCTAATTGGATACTTTTGATCACGGTACGATAGGGATTAGCCCAGCTGTAACCAATCAAACCCAATAACATGCCAATAAAGAAGCCAACAATTGTGGGATCACCTAAAATTCCAAAGCGTTTTTGAATATTTTCTGCCGTAATGTTCCAGTTGCGAAATCCGGGAATATGATCGAAGAGCCAATTAAATGGGTAAGCAAAAATTAAGTACGTATTGGCAACTGGATGTGAAATGGAGACTCCTTCCGGTAAACCAAAGTATTCTTGATTTTGTTTAGCACCTAAATCAGCAGCAATTAGTGCCCATACGTGGAACAAAGCAGCTGTTAAAACGCCATACAAGAAATTATGTGAATAAGCTGCTACAATAGCGCCCATTGAAGCATTTTGATGCAAGTTAAAAACATCAACGTTGACACAATCGGTTAATCTGAGGACTAACATAATAATGTTGGTTACAACACATAATGGGATAATGATTGCACCTAAATTAGAACCAAATCCCATAACTGCAGTGGCCGCACCGCCGACGTCAATTGCTGATAAAGAAGAACCGGTGGCCTTAGCTAAACCTTTGATAGCCGGGCTCATCTTATCAAGCATAAAGTTAATAACCATAGTTAGGGCAATAAAGCCAATACCGACTTTCATAGCGCATTGAATAGCCTCGCCTAGTGGCCGACGTAAGAGCAACATAAAAATTAGAAAAATACAGGGAATGAAAATAAAATTACCAATATCATTGATAAATTGGGTGATAATTGCCACGAGAACTCCTCCTTGTGACCTTATTCGGGTCTAAATCCCATATTCCAAGCAACATAATCGGGTTTTTTTAGATTTCGATTATCATCTTTTTCAGCTTCTAATAAATTTTTCTTTGAATTTTCTCGAGCGGTTGAAAAATCAAAAGGTTGATCATACCAAGCATCTACAACTTGTTTCATGTATTCCAAGCTATTAACGCGACAGCCTAAACCAATAATTTGGGCGTTATTACTTAAACGGGCACGTTGAGCAGAATAAGGATTGGTGACAGCTACAGCCCGAATTCCCCAATGTTTATTGACCTGGCAAGTAAAACCAATTCCGGTGCCACAAATATAGATACCTAAACGACATTGATCTTCTTGAATTACTTTCGCCATTTCATCGGCCAATTTAGCAAACGTATTTTGACCATCTTGAGGTGTTTTAACAGGGTCAAAAATAATCTCGGCGTCTTTTTCCTGAACTAAATATTGCTTTAGTGCTTCTTTAGTTGAAAAGCCAATATCGTCACAAGCAATCGCAATTTTTGTTGTCATTAGTATTCCTCCTTGTAAAATATAATGTATACGCTTAACAACAACTTCAATATAAACTTGGTTTTAGTTGTTGTCAATAGGCTTTTATTTGTTTTTGAAGGGATATATTGATAGTTTTTACCAATTTTTACCAATTTTTAATTGACTTTACTTGCTTTTGCTTGGGTTATCTTGAGCTTTTTGCTATGATGAAAAAAAGGAGACTGAAAAATGCAGTTAATGGAAGAACGACGTAATTTAATTTTGGCAGAAATTAAACAAACTGGTGTGGTTTATGTTAGTGAATTATCCCGTGAGTTTGATGTTTCTTACGAAACAATTCGTAAGGATTTAACTTTTTTGGAGAAGAAAGGTTTATTAGTCAAGGAACACGGAGGAGCAACTTTAAAGCAACATGCCATAGAACATTCATTTCAAGTTCGAGAACAAGAAAATGTAGCTGCTAAAATGCGACTGGCTCAAAAATCATTAACGTTAATTCCTGAAAAAAGTTCAATTATTTTGGGTACGGGAAGTACTATTGTTGAGTTAGCTAAATTATTGATTAATAAAAGTGGGTATAAAATATTTACCGATTCCTTGCCTATAGCACAGCTTTTATTAACTTCACATAATCAATTATTCTTTTTAGGTGGAGAATTACGTTCAGCTAGTTCTTCAGTGTTTGGGGGATGGACGATTAATCAATTACAACAAATTCAAGTCGATTTATGTTTTTTAGGCACAGATGGTTTTAATAATTTCACAGGTCCCACTAGTCCGTCATCTTCAGATGCTTTTGTCGATCAAAACATTATTCAGCATTCAGAGAAACGCTATATTTTAGGAGATTATACTAAGTTTGAACGTAAAAGCTTATATAATATTTGCTCTTGGCAAGAAATAACTGCTTTGATTACTAATCAAGAAAGTAATACAGAAAAAGTTAATTTATTAAGAAATCAAACGCAGGTATTAACTTGTTGAAAAAGAGGCTGTTTGATGTGATTCCCGAAGTTTTCCTAACTTCGGGGGGCACATCAATTTTTATCTCGGTATTTTTGTATTTTTTAAGTGGCTAACCTAATTTTAAAATTTACGATTTTTTTATTTATAAATTAGTTAGGGGGTTAAGCTGGGATTTTAGCTACTAGTAACCCTAACCTAGCTTTCCGGTCTTTACTAAGGTAGTGCTTAATATATAAATAATTCGTTTTTTAATCGGCATAATAATATTTCTTTACTTAGGCTTTGTAATTATGTTATTTTACTATTGAATTAATATATTATCATTAAAATGAAAAACTATTTATTATGAATATAACATATTGATTTTAAAATAATTAAGAATATGGGGAAATTAATGGTTAAAATTGATATGCGTAAGTTAGAAGAAAATAATTATGACTTACAAAAACAAGTTAAAGCTTTGAAAAGTGCGTTACAAGATACTAGTACCAAGATGAGATCGGTTCCGAATTCAGAAGGCTTCAGTGGAAAAGCACAGCAACGAATGTCCGAGTATGTAGAAGAAGCCCATGGTCGTGAACCGCAACAATTAATGAGTGAGTTAGATCAATTAGCTCAAGGTATGGAACGTCTAATTAATGACTTTAAGGAAGATGTTGATAGTAGTAGTCAAGCTAAAATTGACACCGATAACTTAGATGATATTGAAAAAATACTGACAAAGGCCAAAGAAAGAAATCGTAAAACAGTTGCTAAACTTAACAAAGCTTACCGCTTAGCGATTGAAGCTGGCGCTAACTGTCAATTAATTGATGATCAAGCCGATGAAGCATTGGGCGAAACGATTCAGCTGGTACAACAAACGAAGCGAAAATTGTTAAATTACAATAATCGCACCTTGCCATTAGCTTTAAAAGAGTTGGATCGGAATTTAGTTAATGTTAAAAGTGATCTAGCAGTGACTGCGGGGATTAAAGGTCAAGGCAAAAATCACTTTCAGATTGCGGCTTTTCTAACGGAGTTAGGACGCGATGGTTGGAATGATGAGGCCTTGACTAGCTATGAACATTTCTTGAATGCTAGTATCAAGAACTTAAAGGGAGATAAATTATCTAAACAATTAAATCATTTATTTAAGCAAGCGCGTCAAGTGGGTTCTGCTGCTTTTAATGCTTTATTTCGACCGTATGCGCAAACGGGAGTTAGTAAAAAAGCAGCTAGTTCAGCCTTAACGATTATGCTGAAATACTTAGGAGCGACCGTGGAAAATGGTTATCTGAAGTTAACAAATGGCTTTCCAGTCTTAAATCCATTTGAAAATGAATTGCTACAAACCTTGTTGCCCAAAGTCGTACAAACTGCATTTCCATTTACTAAGGGAACGAAAGGTGGTCTAGCTAATGCCAGCGGCACTATAGCCACGGAAATTCACCAATTGCGCTATTACATTTCTGACTCAAACGCTAAGTATGTTGAACAAGTGGCTAAAAAGTTGCACGTTACCCCTGGTGAATATTTAGATGATTTAAGCCAAACCGGGCAGTTTAAAGTTGGCAGTGAAAGTGCGAGAGCGCATAATAAAAAATATTATGATCAAAATAATGATAAATATAATTTGAATTACATGCATAATTATAAATTATTATCCAATTTTCATGTGGAATTCATTATTGATAATCAAACGGGTAAATTATTACATGTTGATCCAGCAATCACGATTGGCAAAAGTGGACAAAATTTAGCTGAATGGCAAAAAGATGATTTAGCGGGTTTTGTGAATGGACCATCGTATAATTATGCCAATCAAAATGATATGAATTTGAATAATTTGGACAGCTCACATTTTAATTATGATTATGGTTATGAAAAAGCGCTAGATATGCCTAATCGCAATGATATGTTTACGACAGATAAGTCTAAAAATAAGTATGCTCTTTATACAACGCCTAAAAAAGAAGGCAAAAATAAATATCAGCCTGTAGACAGCTACTCAGATTATCATCGCAAAAAGCAAGGTAAATAAGGCAATGAAAAAAATATATAAAAGTTATCTGCTGACTATGGTAGCGGGATTAAGCATTTTCACGATGGGACTAAGTAGTAATCCACCTAGTAGGTCGGAAATGACACCAAAATATCAAAAAATGAGTGATAAAAAACTGCAAGCTCGCAAAAATGAGGGCGCTGTTTTAACACCCAAGGTTAAAGCTAGAACGGCTAAAGATTTAATCGGTAAATCTTTTTCTTTTAATTCGTCAGAATTTGAATATTTTCCGAGAGAAGGAGATGGTGAATATTTTTTAAAGTTAAAACCCGATCAAAGCTTTGTTTTAGTATATAACGATGCTTTTAAGGTGCGGACGGATCAAGAGGGTAGTCCAGATGGAATAAGTATTCAAACATTTGCGGGTAATTATAAAATAAGTAAAAAGCAGATCAAGTTGTTTATCCAAGACTATTGGATAACAGTTGAAAATGAAGACGACATTCATCCTTTAAAAAGAATGAATAGCTGGTCAGTAACACCAACATCTATCGGTTTAAATCAAGCATTGTATAATAAGTTGCCATTAGATTTGCAACAAAAGATTTCACATGATCAAATTCAACAGCGATATGATCATTCATATGAATATTTTAGAAGAGAGAATTCAAAAGGTTTGGCTAAAAAATTGTCAAATGCTGGTAGTTATGTATTGATAAAAAAGGGAAACATTTGGCAAGTTCAGCAACCAATGCTTGGTGAAAGAAAACACATTAAAGGAACTAAAAGGTACTACAATAATCCTTATAAATTTGGTTACCTTCACAAATATGACCATGTTTACCCAATTCCCGATTCAGTGTCAGAAGATCTAATTAATAAATTTAAGGAAAGTGGTAGTTATTAATGATGTTTAACTTAGGCATCACCGTGGAAAATGGTTATTTGAAATTGAAAAACGGTTTTCCAGTCTTAAATCCGTTTGAAAATGAATTATTACAGATGTTGTTGCCCAAAGTCGTACAAACAGCTTTTCCATTTACTAAGGGAACGAAAGGTGATTTGGCTACTGCCAGCAGGACGTTAGCTACGGAAATTCACCAATTGCGCTATTATATTTCGAACTCCAACGCTAAGTATGTGGAACAGGCAGCTAAGAAATTGCATGTTACCCCTGGTGAATATTTAGATGATTTAAGTCAAACCGGACAGTTTAAAGTCGGCAGTGAAAGTACCAGAGCGCATAATAAAGTGAAATTTAAAGATGTTTATCCTAGCATAGGCTCTTCAAATAATTACAAATTATTATCCAATTTCCATGTCGAATTAATTATTGATAATCAAACGGGTAAATTATTACATGTCGATCCGGCAACAATGATTGGTAAGAGTGGGCAAAGTTTAGCTGAATGGAAAACCGACGATTTAGCTGGTGTTGTGAATGAACCATCGTATAATTATGCCAATCAAAATGATATGAATTTACGAAATGTAGATAGCTCACACTATAATTATGATTACTCTTATGGAAATATGGATATGCCTAATCGAAATGATATGTTGACGACAGATAAGTTCAAAGATCAGTATGCTCTTTATACAACGCCTAGAAAAGAAGGTAAAGATAAATATCAGCCTGTAGACAGCTATTTGGCTTATCATTGCAAAAATCAAGGTAAATAAGACGATGAAAAAAATTATAAAAGCTTTCTGTTAGCTATGATAGCAAGGTTAAGTGTTTTTACCATGGGACTGAGTAGTAACCCACCTAGCAGAGCGGAAATGGCACCGAAATATCAAAAGATGAGTGCTAAAAAACTGCGAGCTCTCAAAGATCAAGGTGAAGTTTTGACACCCACAATTAAAGCTAAAACGGCAAAAAATTTGATTGGCCAATCTTTTTCCTTTAACTCTATTTTTGATGGAGAATACTTTTTAAAATTAAAATCCGATCAAACCTTTGTTTTAGTATATAACTATGCTTTTAAAGTGCGGACGGATCAAGAAGGTAGTCCAGATGGAATAAGTATTGAAACATTTTCAGGTAATTATAAAATAAGTAAAAAGCAGATCAAGTTGTTTATCCAAGACTATTGGATAACAGTAGAGAATGAAGACGAAATTCATCCTTTAAGAAGAGTGAATAGTTGGCACATAACGCCAAAATCTATAGGTTTAAATCAAGCATTATATAATCAATTACCAGAAGATTTACAGAAAAAGATTCCATCTGATAAAGTTCACTATGATTATGATGACAATAAAGAATATGGTTTTGCAGAAAAGAATTATCCTAAAAAATATGTAAGGTATTTAAAAAATTCTGGTGATTATATGATCAATAAATATCATAATCATTGGCAGGTACAGAGACCTGGAGTAGATATGCAGGACAATCCGAAAAAATAAGGTAAGTATATATTTTCTAAAGAAATTGACCGGTATGGTTATCTTCACAAGTACGATCACGTTTATCCAATTCCAGATTCAGTGCCGTAAGATCTAATTAATAAATTTAAGGAAAATGGTAGTTATTAATGAGGTTAAACGTAGGGGCGACCGAGGAAAATAGTTATTTGAAGTTAACAAATGGCTTTCCAGTCTTAAATCCGTTCCAAAATGACTAAATCTTTCAGTTTATCAGAAACTAAATATGGATGTGTAATACAGACTCAAACATTATTCACTGTCTAACTTTAAAATAGCCGTGGTCATCTCATCAATATCTATCTGAGTTTCATGCTTATGGACTAATTTAGTGAGCAACTATACATCTGTCCATCATGGTCACCACTGGTAGCCTTTACCATCAATAATTGGCGGTCAATATGATAATCCGCTATTCGTGCCCACATTCTAAATTTACTTAAAACATTCTTACTCTACTTTGCTTGCTTTCCAACTCATCGAATAATCCCAAGCCGCCAGCTCCTTTAGGATATAGTTTAATTAAGATGTTGGAAACTGTGGTTTAACGACCGTAGTTTTTTGTTATGTACAAGGTGAAAATAAAAGTAAGTACTAAATTCAATGAGTATCAGAAATTAGTTTAAGCTTTAAAAATCCGTCCTAATTTTGGGGTGCATCTTATCAAGTCTTAATTGCTAAGGGGGGTTAATATTTAGGGACGCATAAAGAGCTTTTACTTGGAAAAACAAAGTTTCAAAATAGGCTATTTAACAACTTCAAATACTTCACAAACGCAAGGTATTTGAAAATTAAAATTCTGTTTTAATTGCTGGTATTCTAGCTTGAAAAAGTCTTCATGAACTTGACGCCAATATTTTAAAGTTCGATCACCTTCGCCTTCGTGATAAGCATGCTCAGCGCTAACCTGATCAAAAGGGATAATTTCAACGACTTTAGTTTGTGTGATACAAAGTGGTTGATTTTGACCGTCTAAAATAATATTATAGTCGCCAACTTTTGGTAAACGTTCGTGCTCTTCGTAGGTCTCCAATGCTGAAGTAGTGGCGGTTTTTTGACTGCTTAAGACTAGTTTACCTAGGTCTGTGGCCATCTGAGCATTGTCACCAAAACTATAAACCTCGTGATGAAGATTATCACGAAGCAATTGGTGTTGTTGGCGGAATTTACGCCAAAAATCGTCAATAATTGTTGCTTTCATAAATTACTCCTTTAAAATTCAGAAAGTATAGCATCAACTTTATTTTCGAGATTCATTTTATCATACTGATTGATCGATTATTTTAAAGCATTAAGACTTTTGCTCAGAACTATTTTGTTCTTGATTTAACAGCATGCGGTCATATTTTTTGGCAAATGGATAATAGATAAAGAAACTCATGATCAACATTAAAGTTTGCCAGATAGCTCCTTGCCAACCACCTACAATTAATCCTGAAATAATTGCTGGTGTAGTCCACGGAACATAAACACCATTAAACGGTGGAATAATGCCCAAAGCAATAACGGCATAAGTTAAAAGTCCAGAAAGAACAGGTGTCAAGATGAAAGGAACTGCAAGAACTGGATTTAAGACAATTGGTAGACCGAATAAAATTGGTTCATTGATATTAAACAAAGCTGGCACAATTTCTAATTTACCTAAAGTTTTCATCTGTGCGGACTTGGCAAAAATAAACATAAAGACAACTAAACCGATAGTCATGCCAGCGCCAGTAACTGTTAAGCATTGATCCATGAAAGATTGAGTGACGATATGTGCACCATGTGCCAGTGATAATTTACCAGCTTTATATAAAGCCAAATTATCTGAATTGTTTGATAGTAACAAAGGTCCCATAATACCACCAACAATAGTTGATCCATGAACACCGAAAAACCATAGAAAGACTGGCAATAGTGAGATAATAATAACTCCTAGAAGTCCATCGGTTGCGTGTTGTAATGGAATTTGAATTACTTTATAAATCCATTCCGCCAAAGTAGTATTAAAGTCGAGTTTGAAGATTCCATAAACTATTGCGGCCAACGAAATAATAGCCGCAGCAGGAATTAATGCGACAAAGGAGGCAGAAACGTTAGGTGGTACTTGTTCAGGCATTTTGATTGTAATTTTCTTTTTTAAAAACCAAGAATAGAGCCAACCAACGAATAATCCTACCAGCATGGCAATAATCATCCCTTGGCCACCCAGCCAGTTTTTGTCAATCACACCAGAGACTTGCCAAGCAGTGGAAGTTTTAGTGGGATGGGCAATATTAGTAACAGTCGTGATAGTGCTCGGCTGTAAAATGATGTCTACGGTAACCGCTAACAATCCGGCTGGAGCAGCATCAAAGCCTTCGTTTTTCACCCACGAGTAAGCAATACCAAAAACTGCAAATAAAGCCATAATGCCAAACGAAGCATCACTAGCTTGCATAAAAACTGGGCCAATTCCAATTTGATTAAAGTAGGCCTGTAAAGCAGGAATTGGTGGCTGACCTAAAATTAAGAAAATCGCCCCCACAATAATGAATGGAATGGGATAAATCATGCCATCTTTAATCGAACGCAATGGTTTGGTGTTAACCAATTTCATGACTGGTGGTAAGAGTTTTTTATTAATAAAATCTTTCATTGGAAAAGCTCTCCTTAATATTATGATTTCATTTTGTCCTTAAGTATCAGCAATGTATTACAATTTAAAATTGTACACGTACAGTTTAAGACAAAAGATGCTTTTTTGCAAACGATTTCTTGTTGAATAATATTAAATTTATTAGTTAACATGACGAGTTAAGGGTAAAATTAAGAAAACTGAAGGGGGCAATTCAATGCTCAAGTATCAAAAAGTTGCTCAACAATTATTAAGCTTTATCCAGCAAAATTATTTACAACAAGGAGATAAGTTACCCAGTTTAACAACGCTGATGGCTAAATATCAAACAAGTAAGACAACGATTTTAAAAGCATTATCTGAATTGGAATGGGATGGTTTAATTTATCAAGTTCAAGGTAGTGGGACTTATGTTAGAAAGCCACCTAAGTCAGGTTACATTAATTTTTGTAAAACTAATCACGGCTGGACTAATGACCTAGATGTTGATCAATTCCAAAATGTAGTCGTAGATGTACAAAAAAAGCAGCCTAATTCAACAATTGCTGCCAAATTAAACTGCTCAATAACCACGTCTGTTTATCAAGTCCAACGCAAAAAATTAGATAATGGACGAGTCTTATGTTTAGAAAATTCGTATTATAATACAGAATATGTGTGTTTTTTAGACCAAAATATTGCTCAAGGTTCAATTTTTCATTATTTAGCACAAACTTATCAAATTCAAGTTGGTTTTTCCGATAAATATTTTGCAGTGCGGCCATTAACTAATAAGGAAAGTCAACAACTAGTTTTGCCCAAAAATAGTTTTGGGTTAGTTGTGCAAGAGGTTTTTTATACAACCAATGGGCAAATATTTGATTATTCTGAGAATGTTTATAATTATCAAACAACTAAATTTTACCTGTAAATTAAAAAAATGGAACAACTATCACTAAAAGTTGCAATGAACTTTAGTTTGTTGTTCCATTTTTCTTACATTCCGCGATCCATGTGGTATAAGTCTTGGAAGTGTTGATTAGTTTGCGCTAGTTTCTTGGGATTACCTTGCATTTTAATTTGACCTTGGTCTAAGAAAACTACTTGGTCAACGTGATTAATGCCTTGGAGATGGTGTGTGACCCAAATAATCGTTTTATCTTTTAAGACGGTAAAAATAGTTTCTAATAAATCATGTTCGGTAATTGGATCTAAGCCGACCGTTGGTTCATCAAGTAAGACAATCGGCGCGTCCTGAAGCAAAATACGCGCTAAAGTAATGCGTTGCTGCTCGCCACCAGAAAAACGTGCCCCAGCTTCTTGGACTGAAGTTTCGTAACCGTTTGGCAAATGCTCAATTAAATCAGTTAATTGGACCGCCGCTAAAGCGGCTTTAACTTGTTCATCCGATTTATTTTCGTTACCGAGCCGAACATTATTCATAATTGAAGTGTTAAATAAAAATGGCTGTTGGTTTAAAAACGAAAATAACTGCTTTTGCTCAGCCTGTAGAGCCCGAACGTTAATGCCATTTAAAGTGACTTGGCCTTTTTGTGGGGCTAAATCACCATTGATTAATTGTAAAAGGGTGGTTTTGCCCGTACCACTAGGACCAATTAAGGCTAACTTTTGTCCGCGTTGGATGGTTTGGTTAAAATTAGTCAGTAAAATGGGCGAATCAGCATCGTATTCAAACTGTAAGTTTTCCAATTTTAAAGTTTGAAAATCGACAGCAGCTAAACTTTGGGCTGCAGGTAATTGTTGGAGCGTGGGTTTTAAATGATTTAAGCGATTGATAGAATCTTTGTAAACTGGATATTCTTCAAAACCTTGACTAATTGGAATAATAGCTTCGCCAATTGGTGAAACTGCTAAGACAAAAGCTGCTGTGTAATTGGCTAATTCTTGACTACCGGTAAAGTGTAAATTAGTAAAAATAAGCATCGCTAGAAAAATTAGCGCGAGGATGACTTGCAAGTAAAAATCACGTCGCCAGCGGAAATGTTTACTGGTCAATTTAGATTGATTCAATTGCTGCACTGTTTGTAAGGTACGATTTTGAAAATCTTGTTGGCGACCAGCCAAAATCCAATCTTGAACCCCTAAAATATTATCTGTTAATTGGGTGTAAAGTTGATCTTTAAGTTGCTTTTGGTGGTTGCGGCGTGCAGCTTCAATGGCCGTCGAAACTAATGGTATAACTAAAATTTCTAATAATAATAAAATTGCAATTAAGATAGCAAACCATAAGTCAAAGTAACCGAGGGCAATCGTAATTAAAACTGCTAAAATTAAGCCCACCACGGTTGGAAAAACGGTGCGTAGATATAGATTTTGTAAATGGTCAATATCTTCGGCCAAGAGACCTAATAAGTTACCGCTTTGATATTTTTCGCGAAAGAAAGCCGCGTCTTTTTCGACGGTTTGGTATAAACGTGTTCGTAAGTTAGAGGTAACTTTTAAAACCCAATTATGACTTTTTAACCGTTCCAAATACTTAAAAGTTGGTCGCCCAATTCCGAAGGCTCGGGTTAATAAAATTGCTGGATAAATCAATAGAATGTTAAACGGATGGGTGGCAGAACGATCAATCGTATAACCAGAAGCAAACATCAAGGCGCCACCACAAAAAATAGTTAAGACACCTAATAATAAGGCGGTGGCTAACAAAAACTTATATTGTTTTAAATACGGCTTGACCCAAGTATCATTTTTCCACATTAGAGGTCACCTCGCATTCGGAAAGTTAAATCATAAAATGGACCACTAGTTTCTTGTTGTAACTGAGTAATAGAACCTTGCTCGACAATTTGCCCGTGATCCAACACGATGACGTAATCCATTTGCTGCAGCCAATGCAGTCGATGGGTTGCAAAAATTACTAAGTGTTGCTCAAATAATGGTAACATTGTTTGCTTGAGGCGATACTCAGTTTCGATATCTAAGTGCGCTGTCGGTTCATCTAATAAAATAATTCGTCGTTTTTGAGCCAAAAAGGCTCGTGCTAACATGATCCTTTGACCTTGACCGCCAGAAATGCCACGACCGCCTTCACCAACATAAGTTTGTAATCCTTTGGGTAAACTAGCAATGAAGGCAGTTAAACCGGCTTGCTCAACCGCAGCTTGTACTTGCTGAGTTGTGGCTTTTGGTTGATAAAAGCGAATATTATTTTCAATCGTATCACTAAATAAATATGGTTTTTGTGGTAAATAGGTGATTTGCTTTTGCCAATTTGTTTGCGATAAATGAGTTACTTCTTGACCATTAACTTGAATGGAGCCTGTTTTGGGTGCTAAAAAGCCCCCTAAAGTATCCAATAAAGTCGTTTTACCCGCACCAGATTTACCAATAATAGCCACTTTTTGATAACCGTGTAATTGTAGATTGATGTCTTTGAGATTGACTAATGATTGTGCCGCATCATATTGGAAGTTTAAGTTTTTAATTATCAATTGACTGTCTTGATTCCATTGCTTGTCATTTAACAATGCTTGGCGTTGGACTGTTGGGTGTCGGAGTAATTCGTTGGCAGCACTAAAGGCATTTTTACCATCTAAGGTGGCATGATAGTCATTGGCAAAATTACGTAATGGTAAAAAGTATTCTGGCGCTAAGATTAACGTAACTAAAGCGGGATAAAGGGGAATCGTCCCCTTGATTAACGCTAATCCTAAAAAGACTGCCAGTAACGCAATAGATAAAGTAGTAAACCAATCAAGCGCAAAGGTTGATAAAATTGCAATTCGTAAAGTGCTCATGGTTTTTTTACGATAATTTTCGCTAACGGTTTGAACGTTTTGAGCATAGTCTTTACTTAAACCCAACATTTTTAATGTAGTTAAGCCCCGCAAAGCATCTAAAAAATGATTAGATAAAACAACGTATTCATCATATTGAGCGTCGGCTTTATCTTGAGCAGCATAGCCTAAAATAATCATGAAAAGAATGATAATGGGAAAAACTAAGATTAAAATCCAGCCAGAAGTTTTATTTTGACAGAAAATGAAGACCAAAATTACCCAGGGAATAATCATCATATCCATGAATTTAGATAAAATTAAATTGAAATAGTTATTAACCTTGTCCATACCATCTAAAGTTTCAGTTACTAAATTGCCAGAACCGTTTTGAGCAACTAGATCTGGGCCAGCTTGGTAAATCTTTTCAAGAATGTGGTGGCGCATGTCCTCTGTCGTATTAGTGGCAAAATGATCTAAGATAATATTTTTACCCCAAGTGATTAAGTGGCGCAATAAAAAGGCGACTAAAAAACCACTCGTTGGTAACCACAAATGGTTCAAAGAATGTTGTTGCCACGATTGCACTAGGGCTTTAGTTAGAAAACTAGCTTGTAATAAAATCATAAATGCTTGCAAGACAGTTAGTCCTGCAAGCATTATAAAGAGCGATTTTATTTTTGGTAATTTAAATAATCGCTGATCTATCATAAATTAACGAGTCGCTTTCTTGGTCGGTACGCGATGAGCGAAAATGTAGTATGACCAAATAAAGTAAATTAAAACAATTGGTAATAAGACACAAGTTACGATCGTCATCACTGTTAAAGCAGCTGGTGAGGAAGAAGCATTTTTAATTAAAATGTCATGAATTGGGTTAGTAGCAATCATTACCCGTGGGAATAAGCCGTTAAAGATTAATAAAACAACAAAGGCTAAGGATAAACCACTACCAACTAAACTCCAGACTTCATGATCTTTGTAAGTTCCCCAAGTACCAATAATGGACATAATCACAATCATTAAGGTAATTAAAGTACTAGAAACTGGTTTGTTAGTAAAGAAATCAGTTTGGAAAATGACTAATAAAGCAAATACTACTTCACCAACGAATAAAACGGGGTATAAATAACGATTTAAGTTGCGTGCTCGTTCTCTTAAAATGCCTGTAGTTGTTAAACGAGTATAGTTTAAACCGTGAATTAATGACATTAAGACGCCTGCAATGCCACCAACTAGTGATAACCAATTGATAATATCGAAGAAACCAGCATGGATATCGCCATTAGCATTAATCGGCACACCTTGAATCATACTGAAGAAAATAATGCAGAGCATTAAGGGAGCAATCAAGCTACCAGCAACAAAGACGTTATACCATAAGTGACGGCCACGTTTAGTTTCAGCATGGTCAGCAAATTCAAAGGACACGCCACGAATGATGAGTCCTGCTAAAACGAGCATAAACATCACGTAGTAGCCAGAAAACAAACTAGCATACCACATTGGAAATGAGGCAAACATTGCACCGCCGGCAGTTACTAACCAAGTTTCGTTAACCACCCAGTGAGGACCAATGATTTTTAACATTGTTTGTTTTTCTTCATCAGTGCGCGCAATGATACCAGAGGCCATACCGACACCGAAGTCAAAACCTTCAAGAAAGAAAAAGCCAATAAATAAAATACAAATTAAAACGAACCAAATAAATTGTAAAGCACTCATTAGTCAAAGGCCTCCTTTGCGAATGGATCGGAAGTGACAGCATCTTTTTGTGTGGCACTAGGCCCTTCAATGGCACTTAAACCTTTATGCAGAGTTTGCCGAGCATAAAAGATCATGACGCCACCTAAAACAGTAAATAACAAGAAATATAAGATATTACTAAAGACTAACTGACCGACCGTAGTTGAAGGTGAAACGGCATCGGCAATAGTATATAATCCATAAACAATCCATGGATAACGACCTAACTCAGTCACTAACCAACCAGCGGTATTAGCGACAAATGGCAACCATAAAGCAATACCAGCGATATATAAGAACCAACGTTGGTTTTCAATATGATTTTTCTTAGGTCTGGTTAAATATAAGCCCACTAAAGCAATTAAAATAAAGAGGGCGCCAAAGCCAGCCATAATTCTAAAGCTCCAGAAAATAGCTGTGGTTGGAACATAAAAATTCTTTAAATTACGAATACTTTTACTCTTATTATCAGCAAATTTTTGTTTGAGTTCTTTGTTAATGGTATTCATACCCTTAACTGAACCTTGAGGTTTGTGGTAAGCCAACAAACTTAACATATAAGGAACGGAAATTTCGTGGTTGACTTTGTGATCTTTGGTATCAAAAGTTGCCACAATTTTCCAAGAAGCTGGTGAACCAGTATCTTGATATTCACCTTCAGTAGCGGCAAATTTCATTGGTTGATCTTCAATGATTTGTTGGGTTTGATAGTCACCAGCAACAACGACCCCAATGGAAGCAATTAAGCCAAACCACAAACCGAAACGTAATGATTTTTTGAAAAACTTTTTATCTGTTTGCTTTCTAATTAAAGCCCAGGCACTCATGCCAATAATGACAAAGGAAGCTGTCACAAAGGCTCCTAAAATCAAATGGGGAAAAACCCGCCATAATTGAGGATTACCAACAATACTACCAAAATCAGTCATCTGCGCATGATGCGTTTTAGCGTTGATAGTAAAACCAGTTGGATGCTGCATGAAACTATTAGCAGTTAAAATCCAGATGGCTGATAGCATTGTACCAATGGAAGTTAACCAAATAAATAAGGCATGGATTCCCGGCTTGAAACGATCCCAGGTAAACATCCAAACACCAATGAAAGTGGATTCCAAAAAGAATGCCAATAACGCTTCAATGGCTAATGGTGCAC
Source organism: Bombilactobacillus sp. ESL1202 (assembly GCF_058107125.1). NCBI lineage: Bacteria > Bacillati > Bacillota > Bacilli > Lactobacillales > Lactobacillaceae > Bombilactobacillus > Bombilactobacillus sp. ESL1202. The sequence continues at coordinate 1,106,541 of NZ_CM176590.1, forward strand.
CGAAAATATCACCCATAAAGCGAGAATAATTGGACCAATTCATTCCGAATTGAAATTCTTGGATTAAGCCGGTAACAATTCCGACGGCAAAACTTAATAAGAAGACTTTGCCCCAAAATTGTGCCATTTTTTTGTAAATATCATCTTTTTTGATGGCATAGATAGTTTCCATGATGGCAACTAGGAAGCCTAAACCGATTGAGAACGGCACAAAAAAGAAGTGAAAAATTGTGGTCATTGCAAACTGAAATCTTGCTAATGATAACAACGATAAACTTAAAGTTAACACTTGACTTCACACTCCTTGGATTATGTAAAATTAATTACATTAATACACAAATTACCAACTATTACTGTAACATAAAATTAGCAAAATAAATGCTTTTTTGACCAAAAATAACATAATTCTAGTCAATTAAGTGATCAAAATCTTGATGATTTAAAATGTAAAGCACCACTTTATTAAGTTTAATGCATAATTATTATTTATCTAGTGGTTGCCTCTTTTTCGGTGGTTACTTTTTTTAAATAAATGACAATTCTCAGTTATAAGTCATAATCTAAAAATGGCAATAAAAAAGAAGCAACAACGTTAGTTGTCACTTCTTGGAGGAGTAAGGATGTGAATACAATTTATATGTTGTAGCAACTATACGGTTAACTACATTGATAATCATATTAATTAATTATGATGAAAATGTGAAGAAAAGGTGGCAAAAGTTAGCTTTTTATTGTTTAAGAATTGTTCTTGGTTTTAAAGCGCCGGTGCGAATTATTGGCCGGTGGAACTGGATTTTGTATAGGTGGTTGATAGTAATTGTTGGGATCGTTTGGATTAGGATAATTATTCATCGGTATCTGGCCAGATTGATTATTAGGCATATTATTATCTACTTGGGCTGGTTGTTGGTAATCGTTCATTGGTTGGTTGAATTGATTATTATTTGGCTCTTGTGGTAGTGGTGCCTGCGGTTGTGGTTGCTGTGGTGCCTGATAATTATTATTAGAAGTTAAAGGGGGTTGTTGAAAATTATTAGGTGCTTGATATTGATTATTTTGTGGATAGTTATTTGACATCTGATATTGATCATTAGGATTTTGGGGTGGTTGATAACCATTCGGCATTGAATTGGGTTGATTATTAACAAAATTTGTTTGATTGGTATAACCACTAGTCGGATTTTGATAAGCGTTATTGGGATCATAAGCACTGTTACTGTAAGAATTACCATATTCATCAACTGGTGGGGCGAAGAAAAATTTATTAATTAAATTGGCAATTACCATCAATGTTCCGATACCAATGCCAATCCATGACCAAATCATCAATCCGGGAAAACTAAGAGCATTAAAGATGCCCATAACCCCGCCTAAAATAAAAATAATAAAACTAACGATAGCCGGAACCACACTAGTGCTGGAATTGCAGACAATATAAATAATTCCAGCGACTAAGAAAGCTAGTGCTACCAAGACACTGGCGGTGCTTCCAAGGTCGGCATAGCCCATTAAGGCTTGAATAAAGCTATCAAATTTGAATTGAATGATGATTACAATAGCTAAGATAATGGAAATGGTACCCGTAATCAGTCTTGCTATTTTCATAATAAGAGAACCTCCAGCTTGTTTTTTAAATAATTAGTACTTGTAAGCTATTATTTTTAATTTGTCTAGTTAATTGCATTTTACCGCAAACTACGGTTTGAAACCAATAATTTATTATTAATTAAAAATAATGTACAATGAAAAAATTGAGGTGATAAAAATGAAAATTGGGATTATCGGCGCTGGTCGCATTGGCAGTGCAATGGTTAAGGGCTTATTAAAAGCCAAACTAGCACCACAGGATATTATGGTTCAAAAAAGTCGGCATCAAACTGCTCAAAAATTAATTGAACAGTACGGTTTGTCTGCAGCTGATTCAGTGCAAGCTTTAACAGCTTGTAATTTGATTTTGGTAGCTATTCCCGCTCCAGCGGTTGCTCAAGTAATTCAAGAGTTAAGTGCAGCTGCTTATCAAGGCATGATTGTTTCAGTTTCTGGTGGTGATTTGAATCAAATCAATCAATTATTACCAAGTTCAGCTAGTTTTGCTAAAGCTGTTCCGAACACGGCAGTGGAAATTGCCCAAGGAATTATTGCAGTTAGTTTTAAAGAGCAAGAGACTGTGGCTAACCAAGAACTGGTTGTTAATTTGTTTAAGCAAATTGGTCAAGTTTATGTGGTTCCGGAAAATAAACTAAGTATTTATGGCACAATTGCTGGCTGTACACCAGCTTTAATGGCAGTAATGATGGATGCTTTAAGTGATGCTGGGGTCTTTTACGGCATGAATCGGCAAGATAGTCACGAAATTATTTTAAAAATGTTAACGGGAACTGTTCAATTAGTTCAAGCGCAAAAATTAGATTTTGAATCTTTAAAAGACTACTCTGCAACTCCAGGTGGTTCCACCATTCGCGGGGTAGCTGCTTTAGAAGAAAATGGCTTTCGCGGTGCTTTGATTAAGGCAATTAAAGCGTGTGAAGAATAAACCATCATAATTGACTTTAATAAAATAAAAACTTGTCACAGTTTATTAATTAAACATGAGACAAGTTTTTTATTTTTGGCATTAAATTACAAAATTAGTGATGACTATTCTGATCTAAGAGCCGTAGCAGCATCTTTTTGAGAAGCCATCCGAGCTGGAATATGACCGCCTAAAACTGTTAAGATTGTGCTGACAATAATTAAAACAATTGCGTGGATTGGATTCAATTTAGCAACATGGCTTAAACCAGTCATATTTTGCAAAATAACATTAGCTGGGAAGGTTAAAAGCCAAGCAATGACTACTCCTAAAATACCAGAGCCAATTCCTAAAATTGTTGTTTCAGCATCAAAGACGCGAGTAATATCCTTTTTGCGGGCACCTAGAGCCCGTAAAACGCCAATCTCTTTAGTACGTTCAATTACTGAAGTGTAGGTAATAATCGCGATCATAATCATGGAAGTTACTAAAGAAATGGCAGCAAAACCAATTAAAACATAGGTAATAGCATCCATTAAACCACCAGTAATGCTTGTGATATTACCAGCTAGATCAACGTACATAACTTGATTAGCTTTACTTTTATGCTTATTGTAACGATCTAAATAAGCGGTAATCTTATTTTTATCTTTAAAGTTATTAGGATAAATTTGAATGGAATTTGGCGTGGCCGTGGCTCCTAAAGCAGTGAGTGTTAAAGCACCCTCCATGCCTTTTAAAGGAGTACCGGTGATGACATTATTAGTACTGTTTTTTTGAGCCAGGGCAATTTTGGAAGTTTTGTTAATATTAATAACTTCTTTAGTTAACCGATCGGAGTATGCAATACCGCTCGACAATAAACCATCGGAATTTTTAGACTTAGTGCGTAAAATACCCACAATTTTTAAATTAATCGTGTCCTGAGATTGAGCCATCTCACTATAATTTGGGCTGGGAACAAAATTACCGGTCGGTAATTGTTGATAAAAGTTATTATTAGCAATGACTTGGATTTTTGTATTTAACAATTGATTAGCTTGAACGTTTTGTTGATCTTTAAACTTGAAACCGAGATTTTTTAAAGCATCCAAGTTTAAATGATTTTGTTTATCGGTAATCATGACGATTTCGTGATTATTAGTCGGATATTTGCCGGCAAGAACACGATAATTTTTCTTTAAAAAACTTTGTTGATTATTCCGATCAACTGGATAAACACTGCCGCCAACACCTAAGTTTGAGGTAACCATACTTTGGGCGTTATTAGATTCGGAACTACTACTGTCAGTGGTAGCAAAAGAAACCGGACGATAGTGACCGTCGACCTTACGAATTAGGTTTAAGCCAGTGGTGTATGTGTAAGCAATATTTTTACTATCCGATTTTTTGATTTTGCGAATATATTTTAAAAATTGGGGCGTAATCTTATTCAAATGTTGGGCAGCCGTTAATTGATTGGCTTGAGCAGTTAGTTGGTTATTAGTGGCAAATTTTTGATTATTAGAACTACCGGAACTATCACTTTTTTGCATTTGCTTTTGATCAGCAGTGACTTGCGAAATTGTGATTGGAAATTGCGAAAGCGTTTCTGATTGTGTGGAATCAATTTGTTTTTGAAAACCATTGGATAAAGCTAAGACGACACCGATACTGATAATACCAATACTAGAAGCCAAAATAGTTAAAAAGGTACGACCTTTTTTAGTTTTAATATTGGTAAAAGATAATTTTAAAGCAGTCCAAAAACTCATTTTTGTGCGAACCGGATTGAAATGAGCCTTTTCATCAGGTTCTTGGTAAGGATTAGAATCGGAACGAATTTTACCATCAGAGAATTCGATGATCCGATCAGAATATTGATGAGCTAAATCGGGATTATGCGTCACCATGATGACTAAGCGTTCCTTGGACAATTCTTGAATTAACTGCATGATTTCATTACTGGTTTTAGTATCTAGTGCTCCGGTTGGTTCATCGGCTAATAAAATTTGGGGATCATTAGCCAATGCCCGGGCAATCGCCACTCGTTGTAATTGACCACCAGATAATTGGCTGGGCTTTTTAGATAAGTGATCTTTTAAGCCTACTCGCTCTAAAGCTTGCTGTGCTTTGTGCTTTTTTTCTGTTGTGGAAACGCCACTTAGTGTCATACCTAAACTGACATTGTCTAAAATACTTAAATGACTAATGATATTATAATTTTGAAAAATAAACCCCACGGTATTATTACGATAAGCATCCCAATCAGCGCCCTTAAAAGTTTTGGTTGACTTGCCATCAATGATTAAGTCACCCGAATCATAGTGATCTAAACCACCAATAATGTTGAGCATGGTGGTTTTACCAGAACCGGATGGACCGAGGATTGAAACAAATTCTTGTGAACGAAACGCCACTGAGACATCATCTAATGCCTTAGTGGTGGTATCGCCCACAGTGAAATACTTTTTGATATGTTGCAGTTTCAGCATAAATTTCTCCCCAATTAATATTTTAATTATTTATTAGCTCATTCTAACGCTTTTTAGAGTGGAAAACTATGATGTTTTAGGGGAAATCTAGTTGGAAAAAATTAGGCTTCCAGTAATACTGAAATTTAACTAGCTGTAAGTAAAAGTGTCTACGGCACATTTTAATAGTATATGTGAGGTGAGCTGTTTATTTGCCCGCTTTAATCGTGACTTGGTAAGGATCAAAATAGTCATTTAAGCTAGTTTTACTCCCCCGTTGTTCATTGATTTGGCGTTCATTATTCGTGTCAGTAGGATTTTTGTTGACGAGCTTTTTGTTGTCCCAATCTAAAATTGGATTATCATTGCCACTAAAAGCAATTTGAGGCAAAGTTCCTAACCCTAGAAAAAAGAGGTCAGAATAAAAATCGCTGAACAGCGTTTTTTGTGCCAACCTCTTCTATTGAGTAATTAATTTTAATTCCACCACAATTTGATTAAACCTTGGGTGCCTAAGTCACCATCGTGTTTTTGATCGACTAATTGTTCGTATAATTCTTTGGCGCGCTGAGTAGCAGGGAGCTTTAAGTTCATTTCATCAGCGGTATCTAAGGCAATGCGCAAATCCTTGAGAAAATGCTTACTGAAAAATCCTGGTGTGTAATCACCCTTGAGTACGCGTGGACCATAATTTTCCAGGCTCCAATTAGCAGCACTACCACCGTTCACAGTGGTTAAAACATCTTGCAAATTCAAACCGGCGGCTTTAGCGTAAACAAACATTTCGGTCATGCCAGTCATTGTGCCTGCAATCATAATTTGATTGGCCATCTTAGTATTTTGACCAGCACCAGCTGGACCAAATAAGTGAACTTGCCCACTAAAATCTGGAAATAAATCTTTAATTTCGTCGTAAACAGCGGCTTTACCACCAACCATGACGGTTAAGGTTCCATTCTTGGCACCAATATCGCCACCGGAAACGGGAGCATCCAAAACCTTGGCGCCTAATTTTTCACCACTTTGGGCTAATTTTTGTGCCAACTGCGGTTTAGAAGTGGTTAAATCAATTAAAAATTTATTGTGCACATCTGCTTGAAAGATACCATTGTCACCATAATAAACTTGTTCAACGTCTTGAGGAAAACCCAGCATCGTAAAAATAACATCACTTTGGGCGACTACTGCTTGAGGATTTTCTTCCCAAGTAGCACCTTTAGCAACTAAGTTGTCAGTTTTTTTCTTCGTGCGATTATAAACCCATAGTTGATGACCAGCTTTGAGTAAATTGAGACAAACAGCATTACCCATCACACCAGTACCAATGAAACCAATTTTCATATTGAAAACCTCCCAGCATTAATCCATCACGACTTGAGTTGCCCGCTTTTGCAGGTTAGTACTAATCAGTACTATGACAATTATAACGCTTAACGCAATCATTGCTTCAAAAGTTCCGGTTAAATGATTGTGATTAAACAGTGGCGCTGTATATTTGAAAAACCAAACCGAAAAAGCAAAGCCTAAACTGGTTAATGCTGAAAAAGAACCCATGACAATAGGATAAACTTTTGCCGTAGCTAAGTTGGATAAGAGAAATGGAACGGTAATTAAAGTGATGGAAGTCCCGGTTCCGATTAAAAAGGCGCCCAAAGCACTGCTCCAAAAGGCATGGAAAAAGATAAATAAGGACGAACCAATAGCTGAAGCCATAAACCCAGCAGCTAGTAAATAATTACCAAAAGTTTTACGATAGACGCTAATTAAAATTCCTGCCACAATAGAAGCTGCCCGCACAAATAATAAAGCTTGTCCAGAAGTACTAGGACCACCAATGTGATAAGTATGCAAGTAAATTGCCATTTTATTAGACATGACAGCAGATAAGACTTCCACAAACATGGACATCACAACTAAACTAATAATCAAGCCCCAGTGATTTTTGGCAGCATAAGTTTCATTAATTTCAGTATTTTCATTAGGTCGAATATTAGGAATGAAAAAGATCGCTAGTATTAAAGCCACTAGGGTAATGAGATAAACGTAATAATTGTGAATCCAACTAATGTTGGCTAAATAACCGCCAATTACAATCCACACCATTGCAAAGCCATCTTCTAACGCAACATTTAAACCAAATTGATTGGAACGTCGATTGCCTTGATAAGCAGCAGCTGATAAACTGGGCAAAACCGTAGTGATAGCACCACTTCCTAAGCCGACGATTAAAGCAAAAAAGATTAATTGACTGACACTTTGATGAATAATGATAGGCAATAAGCCACCAGCAGCTAGCAAGCTTAAACCAATGATGGCAGCGTACTTATAAGTTATTTTGGTTAAAATAAAGCCAAAAATAAAAGAAGCAATCATTGATGCTATATCACCAATTGAAGCAATGGATTCGACTTGAGCAGCATCAGCCTGGGGAAAAGCTTGTTGGATTTTGACAATTGATGGCGCCATAATGGAATCTAAACGCGTTACTGTGGTTAAAGCGATAATTCCGATTAACGTGGAAATTTGTATTTTTTTAGTATTCAAAAAAGGATCCTCCTAAAAATTTTTGAAAATTGCGCTCCCAAAAGCAGAAACTTGAGCCTAACTACAACTGCTAATCAAGCCAAGTTCGGGCTTAATCATCAGTTGAGGTTAGTGCTCAACCTTTAACCGTTTCTTGTCGCAGCTTGATATAATTGCGTTCACAAAGTCAGAAATTTGTGTTTAACTACGCCAAATTAAAAGTCAAGTTCAGACTTTTTAATTTGTCTAGGCTAGCTTGGCGGTGTTTACCCGCTCTTTGTCGTAGCTTGCAAATAAAAAAAGCCACCCTTTTTCATCAAAGAGTAGCCAGTAACTTGCTTGTAGTAGTTGTTAAATTTTAATTATCATTATTGCCAAAAATGGATAAGAGATTAATTAATAAATTAATGAAATCCAAAATCAAATTGACTGAAGCCACTAATGCTAAGGCGCCTAAATTTTGCCCCTGACTATTAGCATACATGCGCTTCAAATCTTGAGAATCAAAAGCAATATAACCCATAAAAATAACGATGGTTAAAATATTGATAATTAAAGCAACTATTGGACTCTTAAATAGGAAAACATCTAAAAGTGAGACGATTAAAATAGCGATTAAACCAATGAACAAAGTCCGACTCCAAGATGATAAATCTGTTTTAGTAAAGTAACCATAACCAGCCATTACAAAAAAGACGACGGAAGTTAATACTAAGGCTTGAGCAATACTTTTGGCTGAATAGCTAAAGAAAATTGGCACACCTAAAAATGAAAAAACAAATAAAAATGCCAAGTAACAGACAAATGTCATTAAGTACGAACTTTGTGCGAAGCGTTGACACATAGTTAATAAGATCATTGATAAGCCGATAACAACGATGGTCGATAAGAGCCAGTGGTTAGCTGCCCATAACATAATTGGCATTGTGAAAGCTTGATTTTTAGCTAAAGCAAATGCCGCCATCAACCAGAAAATGATTCCTAAACCGGTATATAAATAGACTAATGAAGTAAAGCGACTTAATCCAGTTGCTTGAACTTTTTCAGAAGTTTGCATAAATTTACCTCCACCTTTAATGATTAAAACATACTGGATACTATGAATAAAGTCAAATGCTCATCAAAGGGTAATTTCTCGGTTGCTAATAAAACTAAATATTGAATAATTGATGGATGATAGTGGCTGTTTTCCAAAAAATAGTAATAAAAAAGCTGGAACATTATTGCTGTTGTTCCAACTTTTGGTAGTTTGCTTATTTTTCACTAGAAATATCAATTTCTTCTAATGGAATAATTTTAGTATGATGTTTCCATTTGTAACCAAAGTATAAAATTAAAACTAATGGAATTCCAATATAGGTAATGCCAATTTGTTGCCAATCCCAATGAATAAAAGCGTCAATATTCTGGCCACCAATGACGACAATACAGAGAATTAAAGCAATAATTGGACCTAAAGGAAATAGTTTAGCATGATACTTCAATTCACTTAGTTGATGACCCTGTAGGACAAAGGCTCGTCGAAAACGATAATGACTGAGTGCAATTCCGACCCAAGCAATAAAACCGGTTAAGCCAGAAGCGGCCACTAACCACATATAAATTTTTTGTCCAAAAATACTGGTAGTAAAAGTTACTAAGGCAATGATCATTGTAGCAATTAAAGATAGTAACGGAATGCCGTGTTTGGTGGTTTTACCAAAATATTTAGGAGCATAGTTATCATGGGCTAGGGCATAAAGCATTCTAGTGGAAGCGTAAGCCCCAGAGTTAGCCGAAGATAAAACAGCAGTTAAAACAATGGCATTCATTAAACTAGCAGCGAAAGCTAAGCCTGCTCTTTTAAAAACCAGAGTAAATGGTGAAACGGCAATATTACCATTGGCAGCACTGAGCAGATTCTTGCTAGTATATGGAATTAAAGCGGCAATCACAAAAATTGATAAAATATAAAATAACAAGATGCGCCAAAAAACTTCTTTAATAGCTTTCGGAACAGCGTGTTCAGGATCTTCAGATTCACCAGCAGTCACACCAATTAGTTCTGTTCCCTGAAAAGAAAAACCTGCAATTAAAAAGACATTTAAAATGGCGGGAAAGCCACCGACAAAAGGCGCCTTTTTATATGTGAAATTGTGTAAACCAGCAGCCGGGTGATACATAATGCCAAAAATCATGGCAAAGCCAATAATTAAGAAGACAATTACGGTAATAACTTTGATTAATGATAGCCAATATTCAGTCTCACCAAATGTGGAAACGGTCAGGGCATTAATTAAAAAGATAAGAACTAAAATTAATAAACTCCAAATCCAACCGGGAGTGTGGGGCAGCCAATACTGAATTAACAAAGCAGCAGTGGAAATATCTACTGCCACAGTAATGGCCCAATTGAACCAATAATTCCAGCCCATGGCAAATCCTAAGGCTGGATCAACATATTTAGCATTGTAAGTCGCAAAGGATCCCGATACCGGCAAATTAGTCGCTAATTCACCAAGACTAGTCATTAAAAAATAAACCATGATTCCCATTGCTAAATAAGCCACTAGTCCGCCACCAGGACCAGCTTTGGAAATAGTTGAACCTGAAGTCATAAATAATCCTGTACCGATACAACCGCCTAAGGCAATCATGGAAACATGCCGGTTTTTAAGATTACGTTGGACTTGGTTTTGTACTTTGTCCGCCATAAAAAAATCCTCCTATAATTGAGAGGACCCTAAAAACGATTAAAGCCTCTTTGCGAAAAGCAAAGAGGCTACTGGATAAAATCGTAGATAGCGCCCCGCAATCTTATTATTTGATTGCGACAGTCTCAGACTTATTCAATCTGAACCCAACGGTAATTAAATGAAGTTAATTACTATTTCGGCTAAAAGTCCTTTCACATTATGGTCTTGATCCTTCATGACCACCATAATGTTAATCATAAGTTTAGCAACCTCTTCTTTGATTGTTTGCTTTTTAATTTTAGCGCAGATTAAATGAAAGTCAAGATTTCGTTAAAATATCAAGTAAAAAAAAGCTAATTTATTAATAATTTAAAATGATCAGACTAAAATTGGTATAGTTTTTAAAAAAAATAAAAGCGCTAGTGTCGGCTAATTTTATTTAATTTGTAAAAAATGGTATAGTTAAAATTAGCTGATAATCTTTTATTTAATTAAAATTTATTTGCGAATGAATTTGAAGCTTGAATAAGAAATGTTGAGACGAAAGCTGTGGTTCTTGGAACATGATAATTTAATGGGCTACCTAACTTTAGAATAGATCATTAAGTTTATTGTTACCAATTTCGGCTAATGAAGTTTATTATTTCGATGACTAAGACAGGGATAGAAAATTGCATAAAAGTAAAGCTTATACCATTGCAATTCGTGCTATTTTAATTGCGATCATTTTAATTCAATCAATGACTCCTTTTTTAGGTTATATTCCTTTGGGATTATTGAATGTTACTATTATTCACATTACTGTTATCACGGCGGCTATCGTATTAGGACCTAATGATGGTGCGCTAGTAGGTTTGATTTGGGGACTGGGTTCTTTAGTCCGTGCTTATACGGCGCCATCCAGTGTCTTAGATACAATTGTTTTCACCAATCCATTAATTTCCGTATTACCGCGAATTTTGGTCGGTTATTTTGCTGGTTGGACTTATCGTGGACTGATGAAAACTTTAAAAAAACAAACTTTAGCGATGATCATTGCTGCAATGATTGGTACTTTGACAAATACAATTGTGGTTTTAGGATTAATGCGAATTTTGTATGCGTCGGCAATGGCTTCGGCTTATAAAGTACCGCTGAATGGTTTAAATATCGCAATTATGGGTGTTATTGGTAGTAACGGAATCGCTGAATTATTGGCGGCCATTATTATTGTGCCAATTATTTCTTTGGCAATTTTAAAAGCTAACAAGTTTTTAGGATCTTAAAAATTGGTTAATTTTTATCAAAAAATTATTGAAGACCAATTGAAAAATTGTATCCGGTAATATATTTATTGATAGGCAATTAATGCAACTGACATGGATTTTTTTGGTGGAGCTTTTAAGTCAGTGATTTTGGTGATTGAAAGTATGTTAATCTTCCCCCCTGCATGCTGTTTATTCAACAATAAGGAGGAATTTATGTCATTATTTTTTACGTGCTTGTTGTTAATTAGTGCAACAATTGCTGCTAATATTATTTATTCTTTGTATCCTAAAATTCCCCTTGCTTTTTATCAAATTGCAACGGGATTTGCTTTATCATGGTTGCCAGAGTTTATGCATTTTAATTTAAAACCAGGAATTTTTTTCTTAATTATTATTGCCCCCTTAATGTTTAATGATGGACAAAATACTGATTTTAAAAATTTAAGACATAATTTTCGCAATGTTTTGTCATTGGCAATAATTTTGGCAATTTTCACGATTATTGTTGGTGGGTATTTTATTCACTGGTTATGGGATGCTTTACCTTTGAGCTTAGCCTTGGCCTTAACAGCTATTGTAGCGCCAACTGATGCTGTGGCAGTATCTTCAATTACAGCCGATATCGAAGTGCCGGAACCAATTATGCATAACTTAGAGAATGAATCTTTATTCAATGATGCTTCTGGTTTAGTAGCTTTAGATCTAGCTTTGGGTGCTTTTGCGACGGGAAAATTTAGTGTTGTTCATAGCGTCGGGACTTTTTTAACCACTTTTGTTGGTGGGGTCATTGTCGGAATTTTATTGGGCTTAGTTTTGGTTAGTATTCAAATTATTTTTCAGCGTCGTTTATTTGACGCGACAGCAATTACGGTTCCGTTTAATGTTTTAGCGCCCTTTGTTGTTTATCTAGTTGCCGAAGAATTACATCTATCAGGAATTTTGGCGGCTGTGGCGGCGGGGGTTGTTTTTGGTATTTACAAGCGACAATTGCGTTTGACATCTTCATCGAATCAAGTGGTTTTAACTTCCACTTGGGAAATTTTATCCAATTTGTTGAACGGTTTTGTTTTTGTCTTATTAGGTGTGAGTTTGCCTAGGAATTTATTGGCAATTGCTGATTATAATAATCTACATTTCTCCACCTTATTGTTACTAGCTACGGGTTTATATTTGTTAATGTTAATAATGCGCTTTCTTTGGGCTTACTGGCAATGGATCAAATTACCAGCGACTAATAATAGCTTAGTTAAAAACGGTTTGATTGTAGCTTTAAGCGGAATTCATGGAACGATCACCCTAGCAATGGCTTTTTCTTTACCGATTATGCGCAGTGGTAAATTAATTCCCTTTCGAACTGATCTGATTTTTATGGCCGAAATTATTATTTTATTAAGCTTGATTGTACCAACCTTAATCTTGCCGCGAATTTTGCCGGCCAAAGAAAGTCCTTTTTCAATTAATGAATTTAATGATCAATTGATCCGATTGGTTAATTATGCTATCCAAGAATTGCGGGAAAATGAAGATGCGGATCCTTTGGCTGTAAGTCACGTAATTACTTTATTGAATAGTCAGAAATTAGATAACTCGCGTGCTAATCCGAAAAAAGTTCGGTATTTGCTGGAAAAAACAGAGAATATTGAATTTACAACCATTGACCAACTGGTGCAAGATGAAGATGTGGATTTAAAAATCGTTTGGCAATATAATCGTCAACAAATTTTACAAATGCGTAAAATTATTGCTAATCCAATTATCCAATTTAAAATGTGGTGGAAATTATTAAAGTTGCGGCGCAAGATTCGACGTTTGAAAAAGAAACGTCCACAATCAACGATCAGAAATTACCAGGAAGTTATTGAACGTAATAAAGCGCAGTTACGAAAATTAGAGAATATTGGTTATCGATCGGTTATTAAATATTTAAAACAACTACGTAATTCAGATAATATTGCTGAAGTTAATTTGGTTCAGCACTACTATGCTTATCGGCATCAACGTTTTAATAATAGTTCAATTGATGAAAATCAGGAGCGCGAATTGATTATTACTGCTTTTCAATATGAATATGAATTTGTGCAACAGGAACTGCGTAAGCACAAATTAGCACCAGAATTGGTCACCGCTTTGAATGAAAAAATTTCAACTGATCAGTTTGTTTATATGATGTCAGATAACTAATTTAGTTGTTACTTTTTATTTTGGTCAAAAAGGAAGCCACTTGGCAGTTTTTCATGAACTGTGAAGTGGCTTTTTTGAATATTAAAAAAAGATTATAATAAAGTCGAATAATTGTGAGGAGGATTAGTAAATGAATTTTTTTAAAGGAATTTCTCATGTTGGAATTACAACTGCTCATTTTGAACAGAGTGTTGAATTATATCAAAAGTTAGGCTTTGAATTAATTAATCAAGAAGACAATCAAGGCAGCAAAGTGGGCTTCTTACAAATTAATAATTTGATGATTGAGTTGTATGAAGACCAAGTTAATCCAGTTAATGGAGCAATTAATCATTTGGCGTTAGATACTGATGATGCGCAAGCGGCCTTTGATTTTGTTAAGAGTCTAGGTTTTGAATTCATTGATCACAAAGTGATGCACTTACCATTTTGGGAGCACGGAATTAGCTATTTTAACTTTTATGGCCCCAATCATGAAGTTATTGAAGTTTGTCAACGAAACCAAGCCTGAAGTTAGCAAGTGTATTTTACTAAAAAGTAAATGGGTACGATGATGACATTTACAAGATTAACGATAATTGATATTAAAAAAGATGTTTTACGATAGTTGAAAATTCCTTGCTATCAGTAAAGCATCTTTTAATTTTTGAGGTTGAAACCAGCTAGCTTATTGTTCTAATTGCTTAATTAATGTTTGCAAGGATGGTTGTTGTTTTGCAGAAACATCATACAATTTACGATATTGATCAATTGTTGCTTGGTCAAATAAATCTTCATTAACTGGAACAAAACTAGTATCAATTGGGTCAATATTTTGAATTTTAGCATCTAAGACAACTGGGAGAGGATTGCCTTGCTTTTGTAATTCGTCAATTTGTTTCATCGCTTGATTTAATTCTGCAAGATTATGAACAGTAAAACCGTGAGCCCCCATGGCTTGAGCAACTTGTCCCCAGTCGGCTCCAATTAAGTTAATACCGTACATGGATTGGCTATTTTGAATTTTTTCGTGTTCAATGTAACCCAGAGAATTATTTTCTAAAACCACGTTAATGACAGGTAATTGATACTTAACTTCAGTTAAGAGATCTGGCATCACCATTGCAAAACCACCGTCGCCAGAAATGCTCCAAACCTGTTGATTAGGATAGTTTAATTGAGCAGCTAAACCAGCAGGTAGGCCAAAGCCCATAGTTCCATACCACGGAGACATAGTAAATTTTTGTGCTTGGTCAAATGGTAATTGCCGAATGGACCATTCCGTATTGTTGCCCACGTCTAGACCGTAAACAGCATTGTTAGTGCTATGTTCTTTAATTGCTTGAATCACGCCTTCAGCGCGGAGACCGTTTTGATCATCTTTTGCACATTGCAGTAACCAGTTGTCCCAATTAATTTTATTTTTTTTGGCTGCTTTGGTAAAGTTGGATTCTTCACGGTGATAATCGCTTGCTAATAAGGCTTTAAAGAATTCTTTACTGTCAGCCAGCACGGTGACACTAGCATCATATTGTTTGCCTAAATCAGCTAAATTATTATTAACTTGAATGAATTTAACGGTGTCTGGCAAGAACCGAGCAAATGGGTAATTGGATCCCACAAAAATAATTAAATCACTGGCGTTTGTAACTTCAAATCCTGGTTTGGTACCTAAGCGACCACGTGAGCCCATGAAGTTAGGGTGATCAGTTGGAATAATACCAGTTGCCGGAACCGTGGTTAAGACCGGTAAATTTAATTGTTCAACGACTTTAACAGCTAAATCACGTGTGCCTTTAGCGCCTTGACCCAGCCATAAAACGGGGCGTTGAGCATGTTTTAGTGCAGTAATAACTTGTTGCATTTCTTGATCAGTTGGTTTTAATAAATTAGCTGGTTTTTGAGCAATAGCGGTGGTTTGATAACCAGCAAATTCAATCATTTGACCAGCTAAGTTGTCTGGTAAAATGACAACCGAAACTGATTTAGTAGCGTATGCGCTTCTGATAGCCTCATCAATTAGATAAGGAATTTGTTCAGCATTGCTAGCCTGTTTATGAAATTGTGCCACGTCTGCAAAAATGGGGTCTTCATTCATTTCTTGGAAAAAATTAGTATTCATAATGCCGGTCGCTGATTGACCAACTAGGGCTAAAACGGGAACGTGATCCATCTTAGCATCATAAAGGCCATTTAATAAGTGCACACCGCCCGGTCCAGCAGATGCAAAACTAACGCCAATTTTACCAGTTAATTTAGCATCAGCAGTTGCGGCTAAGGCCCCAATTTCTTCATGACGAACTTGAATGTATTTGATATTTTCTCGTTCCTGATATAAACCTTCAACGGTATTATTAATCGAATCAGCGGGTATTCCGTAAACATGATTAATATTCCATTTTACTAAAATTTTTGCTAAAGCTTGACCAGCAGTCATCTTTGCCATTTTAATCACTCCTTAGTGTAGACTACTATTCTTATCTAACAAAAAAATAATGGATAAGTCAATTGAACTGTTTAACTTATTCATTATTAAAAAGTTGGTATTAGACTATAAAGCAAAGTTTTGCGGGTTATTAAGCGCTTGTTTTTTAGAATTAATTATTCTTTGTACAAGTCCTTTGGCAACATTTTGATTTTTCAGTAAAGGACCGTGCGCATAACTACCAATTGTATTTTTATAGACCATGCCTTCAACGCCATCATCAGGATTGTTACCATAGCCTTCAATCATCTGCCCAAAAGGTTTTAGCAGCGCTGGATCATCAAAAAAAGTTTGACCACTATGATTTTCAAAGGCGTGTACTTCGCCAAATTCCGTCTGAAAATGAGTATCACCGATCATGCGTTTGTCAGGATTAAAAACAGTATGAAAGGGCAAAATATCTAAACATTTAATATTTTGACCGCCACTGGTTTGATAATAAGATCCTAAAAATTGATAGCCGCCGCAAATGCCGAGCATCGGTCGGCTAGCTTCAATATAGTCAGCAATGGTTTGCCGATGGCGCAAAATGTCTTTTGCTACTACTGTTTGTTCGAAGTCTTGACCGCCACCAAAGAATAAGAAATCATACTCAAAAGCATCAAATTCATCATTTAAACTAATATTGTCGACGGTGCAGGCATAGCCTGCTTTTTTTAAAAAGTAGCGTAAGATTTTGACATCGCCGGAATCACCATACGTATTCATTAAATCTTCATATAAATAAGCAATTTTAATTGGTTGCATTCTTAAAATTTCCTCATTAAACTATTTACTATTAATCCCCAATAGTTTAAACTGTCTGATAAGAAAAGTCTAGGAGTGAATAAGTTTGAAAGCAATTGATCAACAACAATTACAGCAATTTCGTGCTGATTTAAAACGGCAACCAGCTGCTGCAATTAAAGCATCATTGGTGCAGAATAATGGCTTTAATAAAGCTACGCAAGACCCGAATAAAACGCGTTTGTTAAATCCTGAATTTAATGTTGAAGTAGCAACCGGAAAAGTTTCTAATCAAAAAAAATCCGGTCGTTGCTGGCTGTTCTCAACGTTAACAACTTTACGAACTAAATTTGCAACCCAGTATCAAATTAAGGATTTTGAATTATCACAGAATTATTTGTCGTTTTATGATCGGCTAGAAAAAGCGAACGTTTTTTATCAACAGATCATTAAGACAGCCACAAAACCTTTGACTGACCGGTTGGTAGCTCAATTACTAGCTGGCCCTGATGAAGATGGTGGCCGCTGGAATTATGGTTATAATTTGGTACATAAGTATGGGGTAGTGCCTAAGTATGTGATGCCCGAGACTTATAATTCAGAACACACGCAAGAATTTTCCCAAGTTTTAAATACTAAATTACGCAAAGATGCAATTTTGTTGCGGTCATTAGTTCAAGAGCAAGTCAAAGAAGAAAGATTAACGCAAATGGTTCAACAAAAGTTAAGTGAAGTTTATCGGATTTGTGTCCTTTGTTTTGGGCAACCACCGGTAAAATTTGATTTAGAGTTAAAGACGGATAGCGGTGAATTAATTCAAGCAACTAATCTAACACCGCAACAATTTGCTAGTCAATATTGTGCGTATCCTTTTGAAAATTATGTTTCGTTATTGAATGCACCACAAAACGAGAAGCCTTACGGGCGTACGTATCATTTGAAAGATGATACTAATATGATTGGTGCACCCCAACAAAAAGATCTTAATCTACCAATTGAGCGGTTAAAACAATTGACTATTCAACAATTGCAGGCAGGCGATACTGTGTGGTTTGGTAATGATGTTGGTGCCCAATCTAATCGGCAACAAGGTTTATTAGCAGGTAATTTGTATCAATATCAAGCTTTGTTAGATCTTAATTTGCAGATGACTAAAGAGCAACGTTTAGATACACGGCAGGCACAAATGTCACATGCCATGGTTTTCACAGGTGTTGACTTAGATGAAAACAATCAGCCATTAAAATGGAAAGTTGAAAATTCTTGGGGTGAACAGGTAGGAACCAAAGGTTATTTTGTGATGGATGATCAATGGTTCAGTGACTATGTTTATGAAGTGATTATTCAAAAAGAATTTTTAACGCCAGTTGAACAACAGCAATGGCAACAAGATCCAATTTTAGTGCCAGCTTGGGATCCATTAGCTTAAAAAATAATAAAAGACACAGCATAATGGCTGATTGAGAAACGGTAAACAAGGATTTGTTAATGTTCGTTTGATTTTAGTATAGAAGACGGGCGTTAACTAATTGCTTTAGCCGCAGCAACAGCCTTTGAACTGTGTCTTTTTGATTTAATTGGAATTGAGAAGGGGTATTTGATTATGAAAATCGGAATGTTTTCCGCTTCAACGCCGATTAGTGCCTTATCACCTAAACGCTATCAACGGGCAATTAAATATTTAAGGCAACAAAAAGTCGAAGTTGTTCCAGGCAAGTTAACCGGTCAAAGTGATTACTATCGTTCGGGATCTATTCAAGAACGAGCCCAAGAACTAAACGAACTCATTCATCAAGCGGATTTGTCGGTGTTAATGGCGGCCATTGGGGGCAATAATACTAATTCAATTTTACCTTATGTTGATTTTTCTTATTTAAATCAACATCCGAAAACGATTATTGGTTATTCTGATACTACGGCTTTATTGTTAGCTATCCAAAAAAAGGCTCCCAATTGTCGAGTGATTTATGGACCGGCGGTAGTAGCTTCTTTTGGTGAGTGGCCCCCATACATCGATTATATGTGGCATGATTTATTACAGGTTTTGACAGAAACAAAAACAGTAACTCTACAAAAACATCCATTTTGGAGTGATGAGGCTTTGAATTGGGAAGAGTTTCAGCGTCCCAAAAAACGGCAGAATAATCAGTGGCATTATACCGTTCAACCCAAGTTAACCGGGCGGCTGATGGGTGGTAATTTAAATACAATGGCGGGAATTTTTGGTACGGAGTATTTTCCGCAAATTAAAGCCGGCGATTTGTTATTCATTGAAGATGCGGAAAAAGATGCGACAACCATTGAACGGAGTTTTGCTCACCTGAAAGCAGCTGGAATTTTTGAAATAGTTAATGGCATCATTTTGGGCAAGCATGCCTTGTTTGATGATCAGCAAACTAATCGGCTGCCAATTGAGATTTTGCAAGAAGTTATAAATAATCCGCAATTACCGATTATTTACGATTATGATAGCTGTCATACAGTTCCAATGTTGCCAACGGTCTTAGGAACTATGGCTACAATTGATGCGCAAAAAGGTCAAGTTACTTTCAATCTTGAAGCTTAAATTTTACAAATTTAGCTCATAGACAAATCGTTTGGCATGATCACCGGTCAATAGCTCAATACTGCCGCGCTTTTGAAAACCAGTTTGCGTAATTAAATGTTGCATGCGCAAATTCTGGGGGTGCGTATCAATTCTTAAATTGCGGAAGCCTTGTTGGACTGCCTGTGTGATTAAATTAGACATTAGATAGCGACCTAGATGTTGACCACTGAGCTTAGCATTGACACTAAAACGGTGGATTACTGCATACGGTGCATGACTTTGATAATGTTTGGCAGACAATGTTTGATAACTAATTTCTGGCCCTAAAATTAAAGCAGCAGTGGCGACGATTTCTTGTTGGCGACATAAGACAAAACTTTGTTTGTGTAAAATATCATTGGTAATTTGTGTAATATTGGGATGACCATCTTGCCATTGGTCAATCTGTTCGTGTTTTAGTAAGGCTTGGGCGATATGAATAATGTTTAATATTTGTGGTAAATCGGATTTTTGTGCTAAACGTAAGTAAGGTAACATGATGATTTCCTCATTCATTTTTATGAATTGCTCTGATATTTAAATTTTAACTGTTTCTGAAAGTTTTACCTTAGATTTTACTATAATGCCTCGGAAAAAAACATGTATAATAGTAGTCAGTTATTGCGTTTATTAAGTAATTAAGATAGGATTAATTGTGAAACATAATTTTTTGTTTCACGTAAGGAGTTTACATGAATCCCCAAGAATTTCAACAGGCTGTTAAAGAACAAGGCGTACAACTGTCCGAGCACCAGATGGAACAATTTAATTTATACCTCGAGTTACTAATTCAAACTAATCGAGTTATGAATTTAACTAGTATTACAGAACCAGCAGAAATCTATGTGAAGCACTTTTACGATTCACTGATTCCCTTATTTGTTCAGCCCCAATTACAAACGGCTGTCAGTTTGGCGGACATTGGATCCGGAGCAGGCTTTCCGGGCATTGTATTGAAAATCGCTAATCCAAAATTGCAGTTAACAATTGTGGATTCTTTACAAAAGCGAATTAATTTTTTAGAACAGGTTGTGCATCAATTAAATTTATCGCAGGTGCAATTAATTCATGCGCGGGCTGAAGAATTTGGACAACAAAAAATTTATCGTGAACAATTTGATTTTGTAACTGCTCGTGCGGTAGCTAAATTACCGACACTCTTAGAACTTTGCTTACCGGTTGTTAAATTGCAGGGGACTTTTATTGCTTTAAAATCACAACAAGCTCAAAATGAACTGGAACAAGCACAAACCGCGCTGGCAATCTTAGGCGGTCAAGTGCAAAGTCAACAACAATGGCAGTTGCCAGAACAAGCTGGAGAACGGGAAATTTTATTGATTACTAAAAATAAAGTTACACCAAAAAAATATCCTCGTAAGCCCGGAACTCCAGCCAAGAAGCCGTTATAGCGTAGTGTTTGAATTAGGAGGAGTATGGAGTGTCATTTTGGGAACACTTTAAAGATAAAAATAGCCCTGCCAAAACGGACCAGATCCAAGAAATTTCATTGAAGCAAATTACCGTTAATCAGTTTCAACCGCGGCAGGAATTTGATGCTGATCAAATTTTGGAATTAGCACAGTCCATTCAAGCTAATGGTTTGTTACAACCGATTGTGGTACGACCGTTGGCTGACCAAAAATACGAACTGATTGCTGGTGAACGGCGTTTGCGTGCTATGAATAGTTTGCAGTGGGATAAAGCTCCTGCTATTATTCGTAATTACGATGACAATCAGGCCGCTTCTTTAGCGGTGATTGAAAATTTGCAACGCCAAGATCTCAATCCGTTAGAGGAAGCGCAAGCCTACCGTAATTTGATGGCAATGAATGATTTAACCCAACAAGAATTAGCTAAAAAATTGGGCAAGAGTCAATCATACATTGCTAATAAAATTCGGTTATTGAATTTGACGGCAGTAGTTAGAACCGCTATTGCGCAAAAACAAATTTCGCAACGTCATGGTCGGGCTTTGTTAAAATTGACCGACCAGCAACAAGAACAAATTTTAGCCAAAATAAAAAAACAAAATTTAACTGTTCAACAAACCGAGAAATTAGTTCAAGGGCTGCTAAATCCGCAAGAAAAAACCAAGAAGCCTCAGCGTCATATTCGCGCTTTGCCTTCTAAAAACACTAAATTATCAATTAATACAGTCCGTGATTCAGTTAAATTAGCGCAAAAAAATGGGGCACAGTTTAAGTTTCAAGAAGTTGATAATGAACAAGAATACCAAATGATTATTACAATTAAAAAGGAGAACAAGCATGGTTAAAGTAATTTCACTCGCCAATCAAAAAGGTGGTGTTGGCAAGACAACGACGACCATTAACCTAGGTGCTTGTTTATCTGAATTAGCTCAAAGAGTTTTAGTAATTGATATTGACCCTCAAGGTAATGCAACTAGTGGTTTGGGTATCAAAAAAGTTGATGTCACACAAGATATTTATGATGTTATTATTAATGAAATGCCTTTGAAAGATACAATTATGCATACACAAAGAAAGTATTTGGACATAGTTCCAGCCACCATTCAATTAGCGGGAGCAGAGATGGAATTGACGTCGATGATGGCGCGTGAAACCCGACTCAAAGAAGCAATTGGTTCAGTGGCTAATGATTATGATTATATTTTAATTGATTGTCCGCCGTCTTTGGGACAATTATCAATTAATGCTTTTACTGCCAGTAATTCAATTATTATTCCAGTGCAAAGTGAATACTACGCTTTGGAAGGGTTGAGTCAATTATTAAATACCATTCGCTTAGTACAAAAGCACTTTAATCCTGATCTAGCGATTGAAGGTGTGCTATTAACGATGTTTGATGCGCGTACCAATTTGGGTACGCAAGTAGTTACTGAAGTGCAAAGTTATTTCGGTGACCATGTTTATCAAACGATTATTCCGCGCAATACACGTTTAGCCGAGGCTCCTAGTTATGGTTTACCGATTATTGATTTTGATCGCAAATCGCGTGGAGCAGAAATGTACTTACAGTTAGCTAAGGAGGTTATGAACGCCGATGCCTGATAAAAAAAGAAGTGGGTTAGGTCGGGGAATTGATGCTATTTTTTCGGACTTTGAAAAAGATGAAATTAGTTCGGAAAATGTTGTGGAGATCCCGTTAGATGAAATTCGACCTAATCCTTACCAACCTCGAAAAAGTTTTGATCAAGATGCCTTAGAAGATTTGGCGCAATCCATTAAAGAGAATGGCGTCTTTCAACCAATCGTTGTTCGTAAAAGTGTCAATGGCTACCAAATTGTGGTTGGTGAGCGTCGTTTTCGGGCTAGTAAAATTGCGAAAAAGCAAACTATTCCAGCAATTATTCGGCAATTAGACGAGAGTCAAATGATGGAAATTGGGGTTTTAGAAAACTTGCAGCGTGAAGATTTAAACCCCATTGAAGAAGCCCAAGCTTATCAAACACTAATTGAAAAGTTACATTTGACGCAAGAGCAAGTTTCAGAGCGCTTAGGTAAAAGTCGTCCGTACATTGCTAATTATTTACGTTTATTAAGTTTGCCCCAGCAGACTAAACAATACTTAATTGCAGGATGTTTAACGATGGCACAGGCGCGAACGTTGTTGACTTTTAAAGATCCTCAAAAAATTGATCAAATTGCTAAAATGGCGGTGCAACAAGGCTTAACTGTCCGTCAATTGGAAGCAATGGCTAATCAACCAGTTAAGACTAAAAAGAAAGTCACTAAATCACCGTTTATTCGAGCAACAGAAGAACAATTGGTGGATAAATTTGGTACCAGTGTGAAAGTGACTGATGGTAAAAATGGTAAGGGGAAAATCCAAATTGATTTTTCTTCAACTAAAGATTTAAACCGCATTTTAGATTTGTTACACATTTCGATTGATTAATGGAGGTTTGACATGTATCAAATTGGTGATATTGTCATGATGAAAAAGCCACATGCCTGCGGCCATAATCGTTGGGAAGTAGTGCGTTTGGGGGCTGATATTAAAATTCATTGTTTAGGTTGTGGTCATCAGGTAATGATGTCCCGTGCCGAATTTAATAAAAAAATGAAAAAAGTTAGTACTCAACGTCATGAGGTTAAACCGGAACAAGAAACGTTTTATTTACTACCAGATAAACTGAAATTACCTAATCAATTAAACTAACAAGGAGTTAAAAATATGGCTTTAACAGCAGGAATTGTCGGTTTGCCCAATGTTGGTAAATCGACTTTGTTTAACGCAATTACTAAAGCAGGAGCAGAAATGGCTAATTATCCATTTGCAACAATCGATCCAAACGTTGGCATGGTTGAAGTTCCTGATTCACGATTGAAACGAATTGACGAATTGATTCCCGCTAAAAAGATCGTACACACGACGTTTGAATTTACCGACATTGCAGGGATTGTCAAGGGTGCCAGTCAAGGTGAAGGTCTGGGAAATAAGTTCTTGGAAAACATTCGCCAAGTGGATGCGATTGTTCATGTGGTCAGAGCTTTTGCTGACGATAATATTACACACGTTAATGGTAAGATTGACCCACTAGATGATATTGAAACCATTAATTTGGAATTGAGTATTGCGGATTTAGATAGTGTCAATAAACGTTTTTCTAAAGTGGAAAAAGTAGCTCGAACCAAGGATAAAGAAGCTGTCGCTGAATTAGCTGTTTTACAAAAAATCAAACCAGTGCTCGAAGCTGGCGGGGCTGTGCGTAGCATTGATTTCAATGATGAAGAACAACTTATTGTTAAAGGACTATTTTTATTAACAGCTAAACCAGTTTTATATGTTGCTAATATTGCCGAAGATGATATGGCTGATCCGACGCAGTCCCAGTATTATCAACAAGTTGCTGATTATGCTGCTAAGGAAAACGCGGAAGTTATTGGCATTTCGGCGAAAACAGAAGAAGAAATTGCTGAATTAGCTGATGATGAACGGCAAGTATTTTTGGAAGCTGAAGGTGTTAAAGAATCTGGCTTGGATCGTTTGATTAGAGCTAGCTATCATTTATTAGGCTTAGCAACCTTCTTTACAGCTGGTGGTCCAGAAACACGAGCTTGGACCTTTAAGCAAGGAATGAAAGCTCCACAAGTTGCTGGTGTTATTCATTCAGACTTTGAACGGGGCTTCATCAAAGCAGAAACTGTTTCTTTTTCTGATTTAGATCAATATGGCAGTATGCATGCAGTTAAAGAAGCCGGCAAGTTACGTTTAGAAGGCAAAGATTACGTTGTTCAAGATGGCGATATTATTGAATTTCGATTTAATGTTTAGGAGTAAATATGGATCCCAGAGATAAAAATGCTCAAGCACAACAACAGCAACAAACCAAACAGCGAGCGCAAAAACGAGAGCACCAAATGGAAGTCGCAGAACAAATAAAAACAGCTACGCCACAACAATTGCGGCAAAAGTTAAGTAATAAAAATGAAGATTACTTATTTAGATTGCAAAAAGGCTTGGTCGAGCAGCAAAAAACACCACAACAAGCACAAACAATGGTTGATGATTTGTTACAGGAAGTTTTAGATAATCAGGTTAAGGGTATTCCGGCACGTCAATTATATGGTCCCGTAACGGCTAAAATTGATTCCTTAGTTAATAAAAAAGCACCAGTTGCAACAGCATCTAATACGCCTACTTGGCAAATGGCGATTGATAATTCCCTTTTGTTTATTGCTATTTTTGCTATTATGTACGGGGTGATGAGTTTATTTATTAAACATCCGAGTCGGGATAATCAAAGTGGAATTTTTTCAATTTTATTGATTGCTATTGTGTGGGGAATTTTATTTGGTTGGTTAAACAAACGAATGTTGGTCGATAAAAAGCAACGAGAACCATTTTGGAAAACGATGTTGATTGTCATTGTTGGTTTGTTACTAATGTTTATCGTTTGGATGTTTACGGTTATGTTGCCACCATTCCTCAATCCGATTTTACCAGCTTGGGCAGAGATTCTCATTGCAGTTGTGGCCTTTGGTGGCCGTTGGGCTTTTCGAAAGTATTATCACATTACCTTTAGTTCTTTTACAGGTAAATAAATTATTGACGAGGTTGTTGCCACCTCGTTTTTTTATATTTTAAATTAAATTTAATGTTATACTAATTTTAAGAAATCTTGGTAATTGCAGGCGAAACCAATCAAAAATTGCCGTAGGCTTTAAAAATAAGGTATAAAAGGAAGTAGCAGTAGTGAAGAAGCGAGCTAATATTCTGCAACATACACCGAATGAAGGACCGGGAATGATTTTAGATTGGTTATCAGAAAATGATTATGAGAGTTATATTTATCATCCCTATCAATTTGGTCAGTTACCAAAAGCTGAAACTACAGATTTGTTGGTCATTTTAGGTGGTCCGATGAGTCCTAATGATAATGAAGCGTGGATTTTACAAGAGCGAGCATTGATTAAACAATTACTCAACTACAAAGTTCCGCTGTTTGGAGTTTGTTTTGGCGCTCAACAAATTGCTAAAGTTTTGGGTGGAGTTGTCAAAAAAGCGTCCGTTAAAGAAGTTGGTTGGGCACCCGTTCAAGCTCAGAGTTCAGTGATCACTAATTTGCCCAAACAGTTGACTGTCTTACATTGGCACGAAGAAATGTTTACTTTGCCTCCAGATGCCCAATTATTATTTTCCAACGCTAATTTAAATAATCAAGGCTTTATTTGGCACGATCAAGCGGCAGGTTTACAATTTCATTTAGAACCCAAGGCCAATAATGTTCGCGAAATTGTGGTTAATGATTATTCATATTTGCAAGGATCAGTTTTAAATCAATCAGCTCAAGAGATTATTAATCATAAAATCTCGACTATTAATCGGCAAGCTCTATATCAAATTTTGCATTATTTAACCAAAAAATAATTACAATTAAAAAGTCCCACTTAATACTAAGAGGTGTTCCCCCAGTTTGAGCTCTTTTGGGAGATCGTCTGATCATTAAGTGGGCCTTTTTTTATTTATCTAAGTCTTTGGCAATTTGTTGCATCCCGACTTCAATATCATTGATGCGCTGTGAATAATCACTTAACTTATCAAGATAGGTATCGGCTTTTTGGTGACTAGTTAAATTTTTATAATGTAATTTATGTTCCAAACTAGACCACATATTCATACCACTGGTTCGCAATTGAACTTCAACGGGAATGTCTTTATGAGTTTGATTAGCTAAAAAGACAGGCACGCTAATCACAATGTGAAAACCACGATAGCCATTAGGTTTGGGATGATTCAGATAATCTTTACTTTTTAGAAGTCGGATATCGTCTTGATTAACTAGAACCTCTTTCACACGTAAAATATCATCTAAATAGTTAGTGATGACGCGGATACCAGCAATATCTAAAATGTTTTTATTAATGCTTTCAATAGAATAGGGCAAATTTTTTCGATCTAATTTATCAAATAAACTGGTCGGGCTTTTTATTCGTTCTTCGATTAAACTGATGGGATTATGGTGATGAACTAGTGAGTACTCGTCGTCTAAATTTTCTAGTTTAGTGCCAATTTCTTTAATGGCTGAGCGCCTTAACATATATAAGTTAACTAGTTGAGATAAATCAATGGCTTGATCCTTAATTAAAACTGAACTAATCTGGTTTTCAATTTGATCAATACTTAAAAAATTATTACGTTCTAAAATCATGAGAGCCTCCAATAGCTGATATTATAAAACTTTTTATTTTGAATAACTAATTCTGGAATTTTGCTCTTGAAAGAACTAATATTTTATATTAAAATTACAACTTGTAAAATTGCTTTTACAACTATAAGGAGATGGAGAATGGTCAATCGACGTATTACGAGAGATCAAATTATTCAAAGTGCGCAACAAATCATTTTTGAGCAAGGGGTTAACGCCCTTTCTTTTCCTGTAATAGCCAAACAGCTGGATATTCGTTCACAAACAATTTATAACTATTTTAAGAATTTGAACGATTTAATTAATCAAGTTGGTGCCGAATTTATGTTAGGTTTATACCAAGTGTTTATTGAAAATTTAATTGGACTATCAGGTAAAGCCGCTTTTCAAAAATATGCAGAGGTAGCGCATAATTATTTTGAAAGCCATGGCAAATTGGTAGAATTAGTTTATGAAGTTCATAAATTTAATCATAGCAGTTTGTTTTATCAAAATACTGCTCTTAATTGGCAAATTTTGGATAAATTGGTTGCGGGAGTAAAACTAAAAAATATGCATGCACATAGCTATGTACAAGCCTTTATTAGTTCCGTTTTAGGATTTACTGCCATTGAAATGATGGGTTTTTTACCCAAACAAAAGCAACAGCGGCAGGAGTCATTTCAAGAACTTTTAGCATTACAATTAGATGAAATTGTGGAATAAAATTATTAAGGAGCAGTTCGTTATTTATGATTAAAAAAGAGTGGCAGTTTATTAGGAGTCATCGGATGGTTTGGATTTCTTTAATTGCGATTTCGTTGATTCCTTTTTTATATTCTATTTTCTTTTTACGTTCCGTTTGGGACCCTTATGGTGATACTAAAAATTTACCAGTGGCTGTAGTCAATGAGGACCAGCCAGTTCATTACGAAGGTAAAAAGTTAGCAGTCGGAGCGCAAACTGTTAAAAAATTAAAAAAGAATCATCAATTAGGTTGGCGTTTTGTCTCTGCTAAGCAAGCAGCAAAGGGATTAAAAGATCAGCGGTATTATACAGTAGTGACAATTCCCAAAGATTTTTCTAAGCATGCAGCCACGGCTTTGGACAAAAAACCTAAGAAAATGCAATTGCGGTATCAAACAAATGACTCATTAAATTATATCGGTAGTGTAATTAGTAAGATGGGCGTGACCCAATTGAATGCGCAGGTTCGTGAAGCAGTTACGCAAGCTTATGCTCAAGCGATGTTTGCAGGATTACACGTGATTAATCACGGCATGCAACAAGCAGCTAGTGGAGCCAGTCAATTAAATACAGGAACTGTTACTTTAAATGATGGTTTAAATCAATATACAGCTGCCGTTTCACAAGTAAATGATGGCGTTCAGACATTAAGTCTTAATGTATCACCGTTAACTAACGGTTTAGTTCAACTGGAACAACAAGTTCAGCCGTTATCAGGCAGTGTTGGTCAATTAACTAATGGAGCCAATCAGCTTAGTTCTGGGTTAGCTCAGCTGCAAAATGCTGTTAGTGCTAGTGCTTCTGGTAATCAACAAATTCAATTGCAACAAGTAGTAGCAGCGTTACCCCAAATTAATTCAGGCCTACAACAGTTGAACCAGAGTTTGCAGGCTAACTCTAATGGGCTAGGGGTTTTAAATAGTTTACAAAACAATCTGACGGGTATTGGTAGTCAAGCGCAGACGATTGGTAGCAATATTCAACAAGCTAGTCAAACTTTGGCAGGTTTAAATGTTGGTGGGACTGCTACGAATTTAGATCCGAATACTAGCGCTCAAAATATTGTTGCCCAAACCAATCAAGCTTTAGTTGATCAAGGTTTACCGGCATTAACTGCTGAGCAGCAAGGAACATTAAGCCAAGTTGTCCAGCAAAGTTTAGCGCAATTAACGACAGGTAGTGCTGATAATGTGCAATCTTCGTTACAAAGTGTTGCGCAAAACTTGCAAGTAGCAGGTGTCGCTACTCAAGGAATTAGTACTAATCTGCGTGCGGTTCAACAAGCACAACCACAATTGCAACAAATGCAAGGCCAAATTGGTCAATTACAAGCTAGTGTTCACCAATTAGCCCAAGCATCTAATTTAGTTTTACCCGGTGCTAGTCAAGCTATTAATCAATTAAATTCAGGTGTTCAAGGAATTAAGGGTGCTTTAAACGGTACAGGAACGCAAACTGGTTTAACTGGCGGCGCCAATCAATTAGCTAGTGGTTTATCACAATTAAATCAAGCCGTACCAGCTCTCACAACCGGAATTAATCAATTAAGTTCCGGTGGTCAACAGTTAGGCTCAGGCATTACACAATTAGCAAATGCTACTGAGCAATTAGATGCCAATGGTCCCACTTTAACTATTGGTTCACAACAATTACTAGAAGGTAGTGGTCAACTAGGACAAGCTTTAAATGAAGGCGCGCAAACCTTGAATAAGGTTAAGCCGACTAATAAGACAGCCAAAATGATTGCTGCACCTTCAACCACCAAACATCAATCTTATAGCTACGTACCTAATTATGGTCATGCCTTAGCACCATATGTTTTATCGTTAGCTTTATATGTTGGAGCTTTAGTTTTTAACTTTATCTATCCAATTCGTCGAATTTCCCAAACGGGTCAAGCAGCTTGGAAGTGGTTCTTAAGTAAGGTTACTGTTGGTACAGTAATTGCCGTGGCCATGGGTGTTTTAAATGCTGGTTTAATGTTAATTGGTGGTTTAAAACCTGATCATTTAGGTGAATACTTTACAGTAGCGATTCTGTTTTCATTAACATCAATGTTTTTAATTATGTTTTTAGCAATGCTATTTGATAATCCAGGCCGCTTTTTAGCGATGGTTTTATTAATGCTACAATTAGGTGGTTCCGGTGGTACGTTCCCAATGCCAATTACCAATCATTTTTATAACGTAATCCATCCATTCTTGCCCATGACTTATTCTATTAATGCTTTCCGCGAAGCACTGACTTCAGGTTTAGGATATAATACCTTTGTTCAAACAGTGATTGTATTGTTAGCAATTATTATCATTAGTTTGGCATTATTGTATATTAGTATGGATTTCTTACAAAAAAAGCATTTGGCTGGTAAGTCACAACTTGATAATAACCAAGATCTACAAGCGGTTGAAAACTAATTTTTTCTTTACTAATGGAATCATTAAAAATGTTTATCGTTTAAAAAAACAACATATTAATGATAAATGTAGTAGTATGTAAATGTTTTCTTGAAATATTTTTAGGTGACGACTATTATGAAACTAAGGGGAAGATATGGGTTTGATTAATTATTTGCTGTTTATTTAATTAGGAGGCTAATTGATGAAGGCAAATCAAATCAAAAAATGTTGTGTAGCTGGTGTTGGCGAATTGGGCCGGTCATTAGCTATTCAGTTAGCTTGGTTTGGCTATCAAGTTAATGTAGTTGCACCAAAAGTTGCTTTAACTTCTAGTATGCGATTAATATCAGCTGAATTACAGAAGTTGGTTGATCAAAAAGTATTAGATACAAATACCAAAGATGTCCTTGGTCGAATTCATTTGTTAGAATTATCTGCTGATGCGTTTGCAGAAGCAGATGTTGTTTTAGCAACGGATGTTCAAACTCTGATTTCAGAGCGTCGTTTTTGGAATCAGGTAGAACCAAATGTTAGTGCTTCGGCTATTTTGGCTGATTGTAACACTTATTTATGTCCGACTGATATTCAAAAACAACTTAAGCATCCTGAACGTTTTATCGGTTTACGTTTTGGCAGTCCGGTTTATTTAATTCCGTTAGTGGAATTAATGTCGGGACAATTGACTTTAAATGTTGTCATTCAAACAGTAATGGATTGGCTGACGTTAATGAAAAAAAAGCCAGTACATTTGTCAGCGGAAGATGCCGGATTCATTAGTGAACGTTTGGAAATGGCACTTTTACGTGAGGCAACATCATTAATTGATCACGGTATTGTAGATGCGGAAACAATAGATAAGATTGTTCAATACGGTTTAGCCCGTTATTGGCAAACCGCTGGTCCATTGGCACAAGCAGATGTTGTTGGCTTGGATGTTTTGGAACGTTTGAGTAGTTATTTATATTCTAATTTGTCTGATGCCAAACAAACAGACTGGGTTCTCCAAAATAAAGTCATGACCGATCAACTAGGAATTAAATCCAATCAAGGCTTTTATTCTTGGGATCAACAGGCGATTGATGAAATGCAACAACGTTCATATCAAACTTTATTACATCAATGTAAGTTTGATCAAAATCAAATTTAAAAAAGTCGAGTGAATGGAATTATTCCAAACACACGGCTTTTTTAGATAGGGCGCTAGTTAAGTAAGTTGGAAAATTTATTCTGAGGATAACTGAAATTTTTAGACGTCTATTCTTAGATTTTTGAAATATTACGTAGAAAACGTTTCACGTGAAACGTCGTTCGATTTTTACCTATAACAGGCGGTTTTAGCTGGCTTTACTTCACGAACATTCTAGCTAGTACGAGTTGTTTTCAATTGTCTATACTAATGGCCGTTGAAAAGATTAACAAGGACGATTCCTAATAAAATAAGCGCTAAACCCAAGATGGTCAGCACATTTAAGCTCTCATGCCAAATGAAATAACTAATTAGCGTGGTAGCAACGATCCCAATACCGGACCATAAAGCATACGCAATGCTTAAATTCATCGTTTTGAGACAAAGAGATAGACAATAAAAACAAATTCCGTAGGAGATCATGGCGCCAATAGTGGCAGTTATTTGCGTAAAGCCATTGGATGCTTTGAGCAGAGAAGTTCCGATAATTTCACCGATAACCGCAATAAATAAATAAAGATAACTCATAAGATTTTCCTCAACTAGTTTGTTTAATAATACAGTAAAGATTTTGCACGGAGAAAGCAAACTAAAATCATAATTAATAAAAATGCTTGCTTTTTAATTAATTATTAAGTAATATTTAATGTAACTTAAATGAAAGGTGTTAAAGATGATGATAACTAGCACAAACCCGACATTTAATAGTAACGCATATTATTACTTTTACTTTAGATCATTGATCTGAGTACCGGTAATTTTTTGAGTTGCGGGCTACACAGGTTAAGAAATTTTTTGATAACTGTGTAGCGTTCTAACATCTAATGAAATGAACCTGCATAGTTGTCTATGTAGGTTTTTTATTTTATTCGAGGTGAAGGAAAATGCAAACATTCAAAAAAATTGGTTGGAATACCTTAAATGGTTTAGCAACAGGGATTGTTTTAGCTTTAGTACCTGGAGTTTTAGTCAGTTTAGTAGTGAAAGTAATACCACAACTCTCAGTGCTAGGTTTTTTGACAGGGATAGCGACAATACTTTTACCGGTGATTAGTGGAATTTGTGTGGGAATGGAAGCCAAATTAACACCTATTCAGATTGGAGCGTTAGCTATTGCTGCCATGTGTGGTGCAGGAAATATTCATCTGAAAAATCAACAATTGATAGTTCAGGGAAGTGGTGACGTGATTAATATTGCACTTACTATTGTGATTGGTTATGCCGTCATCTTGGTATTAGGTCAAAAATTAAAGGCTTATACGATTTTATTAATGCCCTTAATCGTGATTACAATTGCGGGCGGAATTGGTTTATTAACATTACCAATAATTAGTCAAATTACGACAGTAATTGGTTTGGGGATTGAGCATTTAATGAATTTGCAGCCGATTATGATGGGGATTTTGATGGGGATCATTTTTGCCTTACTGATTGTTTCACCGATATCTTCAGTTGGCATTGCCACCGCGATTGGTTTGAACGGTATTGCGTCAGGTTCTGCAAATTTAGGGATTACAGCAGCTAGTTTTGCTTTAGCAATTTATGGCTGGAAAGTCAATACGATAGGAACTTCATTAGCCCACTTTTTGGGTTCACCTAAAATGCAAATGCCTAATATAGTAGCTAAACCACAACTGTTGCTGCCATTAATTGTTAATTCCGGGATTATGGGTGGCCTTGGTGCAATGTTTAACATTTCAGGAACGCCTAAAAGTGCTGGATTTGGTTTTTCAGGATTAATCGGTCCGGTAACGGCGCTAGATCAAGGTGGTTGGAATACGGAGAATATTATTCTGATTGTTGTTTTGTTCTTGGTTTTACCAGTGATTCTGGGCTTTTTAAGTAATCGAATTTGTCAACATCATCTCTTTGAAAGTACGGACTTTCATTTGAATTATTAAATTCAAAAACTGTAAAAAAGTAGTGGCATTCAGGTGTGAAATCTTGGGTGGAAAAGCAGACTTTCGGGCTTAAATAAGTTATTCTAAAGTTAAAAAGCTCAAGGAGGTCCATTTATTCATGAAACAAGATTGGTTTAAGAAGTCGGTGGTTTATCAAATTTATCCCCGTAGTTTTCAAGATAGTAACGGTGATGGGGTTGGTGATTTAAATGGTATTAGTCAACGTTTGGATTACTTAGCCAAATTAGGGGTTGATGTTTTATGGTTGAATCCGATTTATCAATCGCCGGATGTCGACAATGGTTATGATATTTCAGATTATCAGAAAATCCAACCAATTTATGGAACAATGACTGATTTTGATAATTTATTAACTAATGTCCATCAACATCGTTTAAAATTAATGATGGATTTAGTAGTTAATCATACTTCCGATCAACATAAGTGGTTTTTAGCAAGTAAAAAATCACGCACCAATACCTACGCTGATTACTATATTTGGCGTGATCCAGTTGATGGTCATGAGCCTAATAATTGGGGCTCAGCTTTTAGTGGTTCTGCTTGGACTTATGTCCCTGAGCGCAAGCAATATTATTTACATTTATTTGCTAAAGAACAGCCTGATTTAAATTGGGAAAATCCACAGGTTCGGCAGGCAGTTTATCAAATTATGCGTTTTTGGTTAGATAAAGGGATTGATGGTTTTCGCATGGATGTAATTAATCTGATTGCTAAACCCGCAGGCTTGCCAAATGCACCGCAAGCACCGGATGCTTTGTTTGGTGATAGTTTTAAGATTGTGGCTGATGGTACACAACTCGATCATTACTTGCAAGAAATGAATCGAGAAGTTTTATCTAAATACGACATTATGACAGTGGGCGAAATGCCTGATGTAACACCCCCAGCTGCTTGCCAATATAGTAATTTAGATGAGAGTGAATTAAACATGGTCTTTCAATTTCAGCATGTTGATTTAGGTGGTAATCCGGATCCTAAGTTGGGCAAATGGAGTGATCAACGGGTACGATTAGTTGATTTAAAAACAGTTTTATCCCATTGGCAAACAGCTTTAGCCAATAAGGGGTGGAATAGTTTGTATTGGAACAATCATGATCAACCGCGGGTAGTATCACGTTTTGGCAATGACCAAGAAGCTTATCGGGAACTTTCAGCCAAAATGTTAGCTACTACACTTCATTTAATGCAGGGAACACCTTATATTTACGCTGGGGAAGAGATTGGCATGACTAATATGAAGTTTACAGCAATCTCAGAGTTAGAAGATATCGAGTCCATCAATGCGTATGAAGAATTAGTGGAGCAAAATCATTTAGTTGATGTGCAAACAATGATGAATTATTTAAATACACGTTCACGTGATCATGCGCGGACGCCAATGCAATGGTCTAATCAAAAAAATGCGGGGTTTAGTCCAGTTCAACCGTATTATACGGTGAATCCGAATTACCAACGCATCAATGTTGCAGCCGCAGTAGCTGATGACAATTCGATTTTTTGGTATTATAAAAAATTAATTGATCTACGCCATAATTTAGAAATTGTCACACAGGGTTCTTATCAATTATTAGCTGCTAAAGATGAGCATGTTTTTGCTTATCAACGTAAATACCAAGAACAAACATTGTTGGTAATTAGTAACTTCACTGCTCAAACGCTAGAGCGCGACTATCAGCAGGCTAATTATCGACAACTCTTATTAAGTAATTATGCTGATGATCAAGTTACGGTTTTACGTCCATATGAAAGCAAAGTTTATATTAAGTGATTTTTCCAACAGTTGTTCATAATTAAACTCAGAGGCTGGAACAATAGGGTTAATGCTCGTCTTTTATTGAGAGTTGAACGAACATTAATTCATTATTATTTCAGTCTTTTTATTTTAGCTATTGGGTTGAGCGGACATTAATTTTAAATAAGAAGCAGAAATTTACATCTAGCTGACTACGCTGAAAGTTAATCATTTTAAGAACTTAATTTAAGGCTAGATTTAGCTTTTTAAAAAATTTGTTTGTACGCAGCTTAATTAGGTACAATAGCTTTAAGGAAGTGAAACGGAATGCGTTTTTTACACACTGCAGATTGGCATTTGGGGCGTCGTTTGCACGGATTTGATTTACAAGAAGAACAAAAATTTGCCTTTCAACAGATCGAACAAATAGCTTTAAAACAACGAGTTGATGGCATTATTATTGCGGGTGATTTGTATGATCGTAGCTTACCAGCAGAACAGGCTGTCGAACTTTTTAACCAACAACTAAAGCAACTTAATTTAATTGATCACTTGCCCATTTATGCGATTGCGGGCAATCACGATAGTGCGACCCGTTTAGCAACGGGGAGTTCATGGTATCAAAATACTAATCTGTATTTAGCAACCCGTTTGGAACAAGCTTTTCAGCCCATTGAATTAACAGATACACAAATTTTTTTACTGCCCTATTTTGAACCATTTGCGGTGCGGCAATATTTTGCTGACGCCCACATTCAAACTTTACCGCAGGCGATTGAGCCCGTTATTGCGAAGATGAAACAACAATTTAAACCACACAAGAAGCATGTGTTAGTGGCGCACTTTTTTGTGGCCGGTAGTGGTCAAACGGATTCAGAAACACCACTCAAGGTTGGCGGATTAGCAGCTGTGCCAGCAACCGCCTTAGCTGCTTTTGATTATGTTGCTTTGGGACATTTGCATGGTAAAGATGCTATTCATCTAACCAATGTTCGTTATAGTGGTTCGCCGATTAAATTTTCATTATCAGAGGCGCATCAAAAAAAAGGTGTGTGGTTAGTCGAAACTGATCCTTTGAAATTAACATTTTATCCGTTGACGCCACTACATGATGTACATCAAATAACTAATGACTTTGCTACTTTAGTAGATCCACAGTATTATCAGCAATATGATTTAGAAGATTATTTTGGCTTCATCTTGACTGACCGACAGGTTATTCCTAATGTCTTAGCTCGGCTGCGTGAAATTTATCCTAAAGTTTTAACTATGCAGCGGGCTTATGGAATTCAAATGCCGCAAAATAATGATTTAACTCAAACAAAGGTACAACAGCAAGATCCGATAGAATTGCTCAATGACTTTTATCAGCAAACGATGCAAACTGATTTGACCCCTGAGCAATTAAATTGGGCCCAAAAGGCCTTAACTCAAGTGCAAAAGGAGCGATAAAGTTTGCAACCATTAAAATTAGTAATGCAAAATTTTGGACCCTATGTTGATGAAACCATTGACTTTAGTCAATTTCAACAAGCGGGTTTGTTTTTAATTACAGGCAAAACTGGTAGTGGTAAAACGACTATTTTTGAGGCGTTAACTTTTGCATTATACGGCGCAACGACGAATGATGAACGTTCGCCGGAAAGCTTACGCTCCGATTTTGCCAGCTTAAAAGAACCGACGCAAGTTCAATTTACGTTTGAACATCAAGGTGAAATTTATCAAATTACGCGCCAGCCAAAACAAATTTTGAAAAAGAAACGTGGATCAGGAAACAAAGAGTATGAAAGTAGTGGCTGTTTAAAAGTTTTTCACCAGCAGCAACAAATTTTAGAATTAACAAAGTTGAAAGATATTAATCAAAAGTTAGCCGCCGTCATGCAACTGACTAGACAACAGTTTGTGCAAATTGTGTTACTACCACAAGGTGATTTTCAACGCTTTTTAATGGCTTCCAGCCAGGATAAAGAGGCCGTCTTACGTAAAATTTTTCGAACTCAACTTTATCAACAATGGTTACGTGTTTTACAAGAACAAAATAAAGACGTCAAAAAACAAGTTGCTAGTTTAAAGCAGAATTTAGCAGTAGCTTTAACGAAAGTTCATTGGTTAAAACCAAGTACTGAAGAAATCGCCAAAACATTTCATGACCAAGTGGCGCAATTAATAACTCAGCAGCAGCAACAACAACAAACTTTGGCACAGCAAAAACAAGTGCACAAACAGCAACAACACCAAATTGAACAGCAGCAACAATTATTAACACACTACCAAACAATTAATCAGCAGATCACGGTGCTACAAGAAAAAAGACAAGAGCAACATTCTTTAAATCAGCAGCAGCCATATTTTGAACGACTAACCAAAAAGATTGCAGATTTAACTTGGGTCAAGAATCATCAACAAGAAGCTGAGTCTTTAAAAAAACAGCAACAAAGAATTAATGATGTTAATCAACAATTACAAGAACTCCAGCTAAAAGCACAAAACGATCAAACAAAATTGGATCTACAAGAACACCAAGCTGTTGAATTAGCACAACAACAAGCTGTACAGGCCAAAAGACAACAAGAGCAGTTGCAATTACAACAACAACGAACGGTTTTTGAAAAATACCAGCGACAGCAATTACAATTAACACAACAGCAGCAACAAGTAACAATGGCTCAAAAGCAATTGGAGCAAACCAAACTGCAAACGCAACAACTTCAAACTGCTGAACAAGAGTATCAAAATTTCCGCCACCAAGAAGCCCAAATTTTAACAGACTTAAATCATAGTCAACAGCAATTACAAATTATTAATCCACTGACAACTAAAGTTCAGCAGTTAATTAAGCGGCAAAATTCTTGGCAACGTTTAAAACAACAATTGGCCAAAAATCAAGCTGATTTAGTTAAGCAACAACAGCAATTTAGGTCTTTAAAACAGCAAGTAGAGCAGATACAGGATGCTTGGCAAAGTAATCAAGCACGGGTTTTGGCACACCAACTACAAGTCGATCGACCGTGTCCAGTTTGTGGTAGTTTAACGCACCCTCATCCCAGCAATCAAACGCAATCAACAGTGACCTTTCAGCAAGTTGAACAAGCTCAGCACCATTTAACCATGGCTGATCAAGATATTGTTCGCCTACAAACTATCATGCAAACACAACAGCAACAAATTAATGACCAACAATCAGAGATCGAACAATTAACTAACACAATTAGAGTTAGTTGGCAACAACAATCAGTGGTCAAAACGGATGTTGGTGCTATTACGGATTTACTAGTCGAGTTGCAAACTGTCCAAAATAAAATTGAAACGGAATTATCGACCAAACAAGACTTATTGGTGCACGTGCAAACACAACTGAAATTAAAAGCCGATGTGCAGAAAAAATTAGCACAAGTACAAAGTCAACAAGAACAACAACATGCTCAACTAACTGAGTTACAAAATCAGTTACAATTTTTGGTTTTACAGCAAGCACAATTTAAACAGCAATTACCCACCCAGTTTGCTGATTTAAAACAGTTAGATCAATATTTAAAACAATTAAAGCAACAGGTTGTCGATTTTGAAGAACAAGTCACGCAACTGCAACAACAAATAACAGCTTTAAAACAACAACGAGCTGCTAATTTGGCGCAAACGCAATTGTTACAACAACAATTAACTAATTTACAGCAAGAATATCAAACACAATTTCACAGCTTCCAACAAGTCATCCAGGATTATTTTGGAGAAGATACGTCGAAGTTTACGCAATTATTGGCATCAGTAGATGAATTAGTGACAGATCAACAACAACTGACAGCTTATCAAGCCCAACAACAAAAATTGACAGAACAAATTGCTATTTATCAAGAGTTAGTTGGTGAGCAGCAGTTGGTTTCGATTCAGGATTTGCAGAAAAAATTATTAGCGCAACAACAAGAATTGCAAGCCAATGAGCAACAGTATGAACAAGCTTATCAAAAATTTTTAGTGAATGATCAGTTATTACAGCAATTACAAACCGATTTGCGTGCACTAGATAAAAAGCAACAACAATTGAACCAATTAAGTGCTTTAGTCACGACTATGTCGGGGGATAATGAAACTAAACTTAGTTTGGAACGGTTTGTGCTGCGCGCGCAACTAGTCACAGTTTTGACAGTTGCTAATCAACATTTACAACAATTAAGTTCGGGACGTTATTATTTATTACTAAACCAAACGAGTGGCGTTTACCAAAAAAATACCGGGTTAGAGATCGATGTCTATGATGATAATGTGGGACAAATTCGCAGTGTGCATACTTTATCAGGTGGGGAAAGTTTTTTAGCGGCGTTAAGTTTGGCCTTGGCTTTAGGCGAAGTAATTCAAGAACAAGCTGGGGGGATTAATATTGATACCTTATTTATTGATGAGGGTTTTGGTTCACTAGATCAAGATACTTTGACGATTGCGCTGGATGCTTTAGAACATGTTGAAAGCCAAAATCGATTGATTGGTATTATTAGTCACGTTGACTTATTGCGAGAACGGATTCCCAATCAGATTCAAATTAAAGCAACTGGTCAGGGGCAGAGTCATATCAAGTTATTGACTAATGGTTAAGTAAGTTGTTTGCGTTTTTAATTTTGGATTGAAAGGAAATTTTTTATTATGACGGAACCATATCGAATTGAAGCAGATTCTTTGGGCAAAGTAAAAATTCCCCAAACTGCTTGGTGGGGACCACAAACGCAGCGCAGTTTGAATAATTTTACAACCGGTGAATTAATGCCGTTAAGTTTAATTCGGGTTTTACTGCGGATTAAGCAAGCAGCGGCTCGTGCTAATCAAGATTTGCAACAACATTTTCCTTTAAAGGTTTATCAAACAGGTTCAGGCACACAAACGAATATGAATGTGAACGAAGTTATTGTGCATGTAGCCAAAACTTTGAATGATCAAGTAATTATTTTAGCTAATGATGATGTTAATCAAGGTCAAAGTTCGAACGATGTTTTTCCAACGGCGATGAATATTGCAACTAGTTTAGCTTTACAAAAACTATTACCAGTAATAGAGAATTTAATGACCGAATTAAAAACTAAACAGGATCAGTATTGGCAAGTAGTTAAAATTGGTCGGACACATTTACAAGATGCGACACCATTAACTTTTGGTCAAGAAATTAGTGGTTGGATTGCCATGTTAGAACACGATTTTTCATATTTAAAAACTTTATCACCAACTTTATTTGCTTTGCCGTTAGGAGCCACGGCGGTCGGAACGGGCTTAAATACAACTGCCAAATTTGCAGAAAAAGTGGTGGCACAATTAAAAGAAATTTATGAATTACCCTTAACAACTAAAACCAATAAATTTGCTGGTTTAGCAGCTCATTCAGGCTTAAATGTTATTCACGGGGCGTTAAAAACACTAGCGGCTGACGTTTTAAAAATTGCTAATGATGTGCGCTTTTTGGCAAGTGGTCCGCGCGCAGGCTATCATGAACTACTGATTCCGGCCAATGAGCCAGGCTCTTCAATTATGCCCGGAAAAGTTAATCCTACCCAAGCTGAAGCCTTGACGATGGCTGCCGTACGGGTGATGGGCAACGATGTGGTAGTCGATTTAGCGGCCTCACAAGGAAACTTTGAGTTGAATGTTTATAAACCAGTTATTATTCAAGCAGTTTTAGAGTCTATTTCCTTATTAACGGGAACTTTACAAGGATTTAGCGAAAAATTAATTCACGGTCTGACTATTGATCAGCAGCAAATGACTAAGTTGGTTGACCAATCATTAATGACTGTGACCGCTTTAGCACCGCATATTGGTTATTTGGCTTGTGCTAAAATTGCGCAATTAGCACAAAAGGAACACTTAACTTTGAAAAAAGCAGCGATTAAATCAGGCAAAGTAACAGCCACTCAATTTGACCAATGGGTAGATCCACTAAAGATGACTAATAGTCAAAAAGCCAACTAAACTGTTGCTGGGACTGCTTTGGTGAAGAGTGATTTAAAAAAGTTATTAAATTTATCATTATATAAAAACGCATAATATTATTTGCGATTATTAATTACTTATTGCATAGGCTTAAATAAATATGGATAAAAGACATAATTCTAATGAAACTAATGGCCTGAAAGAATGGGAGATTTGGGCTTTACAAACCTTAATTTTAACAGCAATTTTGTTTAGCGTACTTTCATTATTGAATCATTATGTTTTGGATCAATCGCGAGTGATCGACATTTGAAGATGGTGATCGATTAATTGCTTACCGTCATAGTCAATTAAAACGGGGCAATGTTGTTGTCATTAATGCGCCCGATGAACCGGGACAAATTGTGACTGCTCATAATAATCAAATTTATGTTAATGGTCGCAAAATTAAGCAAGACTATCTAAAATAAATTGGTTGATGATGGCAATGCTGTTGTCTATGGTACTAGATATTCGGATACGGGTGGTTTTTCTATTAGTTCGTTAGCTAAAACCTCTAATTACATGTAGATTTATTCTAAAAAGTAATTACAATAAATACAAAAGACCAATCAAGTACCAAAAAATTATTATTTTGTGATGGGTGATCACCGCAGTGTTTCGAAAGATAGTCGTTATATTGGTTGTATTAAACGCAATCAAGTGGTGTGGGCGTAGTCAAATTACGTTATTGGCTATTAAATCAGCTGCGGATCTTTAATTAATATTTAAGGTTTGTTTTCCTTACGCAATAGCAAATTGCAAGATAGGAGAAAAAAGGGCAGAGCTAAAAGTTGATTAGTAACTGATGTTTTAATTATTGGTTTTAACAGCGTTTTGGTTAGCAATAGTCGCTTTGGTTAAGAACTTCGATGACCAAGCACTCTTTAAGCCCCACCAGTAGAAGAGTAAACTTCCCAAAATTATTACTAAAAAGTCCCAAGGATATTTGATCCAATTTAAACCATTAAATTCTAGGCTACCGATTAATGAAATGATAGTCATAAAAATTAGATAACATAGTAACCAAGCAGCACCTTTTAAATTAAGTTTTGTTTCCTGCCAATGATTTTTAGCTTCATAGTAAAAATAAATTGGTAAACCAAGGCAAATAACGAAAATTACTTCAATAGTGGTAGGCCACATACCCCAATAAATCGCTAAGGAGGTTAAGACAAAGGCGAGAGGAGCTAGCCAAGATAAGTGTTTTAATTTGACAGGACGTTTTAAATTAGGAGCTAATTTTCTCAAGGTTACGACGGTTACGGGACCGGTGAGGTAGGCAATTAAGGTTGAGGTGCAAATCACAGTTGCTAACGTCGACCAAGACCGAAAAACGCTGACCATAATCATACTTAAAAAGGCATCAATAATCATTGCCACGCGGGGGGTGTGGTAAGTTGCATTCAATTGGCCAATAATTGGGGGCAGATGTTCACTATCTACCATTGCTGCTAAAGCACGTGAACTGGAAGCTGCAAAGGATACTCCTGTGCCAAAGGGCGAAACAAAAGCATCTAAGTATAGTAAAATTGATAACCAAGATAAACCAATGAGGACTGCTAAGTCCGCAAACGGAGAATTAAAGTTCAGGCCTTGCCAACTATGGTTTAACATTTTGGGAGTTAAAGTCGTGATAAAGGTTCCTTGTAATAAAATATATAACACAGCACTAATTCCCAGAGAAATTGTGATACCTCGACCAACGTTTTTTTGCGGATTAGTAATTTCGTTGCCCATATTGATGACGGTTTGAAAAGCATCAAATGAAAAAATAATTCCTGAAACGGAAGTAGCAGCAAAAATGGGAGCACTGCCATAAGGCATAAAAGTTTGAAAACTATGGCCATAATTACTGGGATGAAAGCTACTTAAGGTTAATAAAATGATAGTCAACAAAGGAACCAGAACCTTAAAGATGGAAATCAAACTGGTAAAATGCGTTAATAATCCAATTGACCAATAATTGATTAAAGTAAAGATAATAATAAATAAAAATACAACAATTAAACCAGAATTGGTGATCACACCATCTTTTAATAAATGATGCGTAAATTGAGCCCAAGACCATGGCCACGAACTCATGTATTGTACGGCAGCGACGGCTTCAATCGGGATTAAAGTGATTAACGAAATCCAGTTGGCCCATGCAGCCATGAAGCCTAATAGTGAGCCATGGCTGTATTGAGCAAATTTACTCATACCACCAGATTCCGGAAACATGGTTCCCAATTCTACATAGTTATAGGCAATAGCCCCGATGATTATCGCACCAATAATCCAAGCCAAAATAGCCGCGGGACCAGCAATTTTGGCTGCTTCCCAAG
The DNA here is from genome assembly GCF_058107125.1 of Bombilactobacillus sp. ESL1202. Classification (NCBI taxonomy): domain Bacteria; kingdom Bacillati; phylum Bacillota; class Bacilli; order Lactobacillales; family Lactobacillaceae; genus Bombilactobacillus; species Bombilactobacillus sp. ESL1202. The sequence continues at coordinate 1,149,780 of NZ_CM176590.1, forward strand.
AGCCAAAGAGCCAGCCAGAGCCAATTAATGAGCCTAGCGCCAACATTACCAGATGGAACAAATTTATTTTTTTATTCATCAAAGTCTCCTTAATATTTACTTTACTAATTTACCACTTTTTAAATTCGTAAGGTGTTAATATTATAGATTGTTTTTCAAAGTTATTTTATTGAGATAATGGTTTTATAAAATAAATGAACAAAAAAGAAGTTGAGACAAAAAAATGCTCGTATCAAATACGAACATTTTTCTTGATGGTGCGTACACAACTTCTAAGTGCCTTTTGTGCTAATTCCTGAAAAAGTTTAATTTTATTGAATATCAATGTTAGTAATATTACCCCGATCTTGTTGGGCTTTAGGCAAATTAATTTTTAAAACGCCCTCTTCATATTTAGCACTGATTTGTTTTTGCTCAACATTGGGTAAACGGTACTGCCGACTAAAACGACCATAAGAGCGTTCATTCATAATTAGTTGCCCTTGTTTGGTTGCAGCATCTGCAAAAGAATCTCTTTTAGCAGAAACAGTTAAAAGATCATTTTCGTAGTTAATGTTAATATCTTTTTTATCAAGATCAGGTAAATCAATGGCAACATCATAGGCCTGGTTAGATTCAGAAACATCAGTCTTCATATTGGAGTTAGCAAAACTAGGTGTGAAGTTATTAAACCAACGATCCATGTTGTTGAACATATCAAACATATCGCCACGACGATTCGTTAAATTATTATTCATAACTGATTACTTCCTTTCAATTTATAAATACAGTGTAGTTAATTCATTTATAAATTTCAACTAATTAGCACTATAAATTTTACATTGCTAATTAGTTGCGTAAACCAGTTGGCTGTAACCATTTTTCGAGAAGATTTAACAAGGAATCAGAAATGATCGACATCAAAGCAGTCGGTAAAGCACCGGCCAAGATTAAAGCACCGCCGTTGGTTGCATTGGTGCCGCGAATAATGATATCACCTAAACCACCAGCGCCAACAAATGCACCGATCGCAGTAATGCCGATTGCTAACACTAAGGCATTTCTAATACCGGCCATAATAATGGAAAGAGATAACGGTAAACGTACCATATATAAAACTTGCCAGCGCGTCATACCCATACCCTTGCCGGAATCAATAATATTTTCATCAACATTGCGCATCCCGGTATACGTATTTTTGATAATTGGTAATAAGGAATATAAAAAGACCGTGACAATAACAGTATTAACCCCCAAACCTAGACCAATCATGATGATTGATAAAAGGGCGAGTGACGGGATTGTTTGAATGACATTAGCGATACTAATGACAAAATTGCCGAGTTTATGATTACGAGCAATCATAATTCCGATGGGAATACCAATAATGGCGGCAATTAAGACCCCATAAATAGAGACTAAGAAATGACGACAAAATTGTTGTAAGATATACATTCCGTTGTGTTGATAATAATAAATTAATTGTTGCCAAATATTTAAATGTGACATTTATTTATCACCTCGGAAATAATTATTTTCCTGTAAAAATTTCTGAGCTACGACTTGTGGCTCTAAGAGTTGATCATCTACTTGATAATTTAATTTCCGCATAGTATGAACATTAATCTTACCATCCAGACGATGCAAAAGCGGTTTTAAAGACGGATATTTTTGAAGTAGGGAGTTGTTGACCAACATGGAACATTTATAAGGTGGGAAAAACTTCTTATCATCCGTTAACTGCTTCAAATGATAACTGTCAACTCGGCCATCTGTAGAATATCCCAAAACGACATCCATTTTATTAGAGGCTAAAGCGGAATAAACTAGACCAATTTGCATAGGATAAGCCTTAGCAAATTCAAAACCATAATAACGGGTAAAATCTTTGTAACCATCACCCTTACGATTTAACCAATTAGCATCGACACCTACGGTGGAACTATTGGCAATTTTATTTAAGTTGGAAACTTTTTGTAAGCTATACTTACGGGCCGTTTTTTGAGTGACCATAAAAGCAAATTTGTTTTCAAAACCATAGGTGGGAAATAAGGTTTGATTATACCGCTTTTTAACCGTTTGGCGCACGATACGCGTCGCTTTTTTGGCACTTTTGGTTGGTGGTAAATTCAAAGTAGTCGTCAGTTCTGTTCCAGAATAAGAAACAGCTTGAATATCGGCATCATCACGGACCAAAGCTTGGTGCATTAAAGGTGCAGAACCTAAGTTATTTAAAATGGTCGTCTGATAATGGGTTTCATGACTGATTAATTCACTAATAATGTTGGCAATGATTTGTGATTCGGTCGTATTTAAAGAAGCAATGCGGACGGTATTATCGCCACCTTGCGCAGAACTCAACCCCGGTAAACTACAACCGCTAGTTGTTAAGGTGGTTATTAAGAGAGTCAAGGCTAACAGCCAATGTAAGATTTTCTTTTTCATTTGTTAACCTCCTTAATCCAACTTACTCGAAATAGGAGTTAATTTTTGTTCTAATTTTCCCAGTAAATAATCGGTCAAAATGGCCAGAATAATGACCGGAATCGTACCACCAAAAATTAATTCAGGTTGGAAAAGATTTAAACCATTAAAAATAAAATCTCCTAAACCACCAGCGCCAATATAAGAAGCTAAAGTTGACCAGGCAATGACGTAAATAGCTGATAAACGAATACCGGACATGATAACTGGTGTGGCTAAGGGAATTTCGACTTTGATAATGGATTGCCAATTGGTCATGCCAATCCCCTTAGCAGAATCAATGATGTTAGGATCAACGCCCTTCATGCCAATGTAAGTATTTCTGAGAATGGGCATTAAACTATAAATGAAAAGAGCCACAATAGCTGGCAGCTGACCAATACCAAAGACGGGAATCATCAAAGCTAACAATGCTAGAGCTGGAATCGTTTGTAACATACTGGCAATTTGCATTACCACATTAGCAGTTTTCGGAAAGCGTGAAAGTAAGACCCCTAAGGGAACCGCTACTAAAATTCCTAGTCCCAAAGAAATAGCGGAAATATAAATTTGTTCCCAAGTTTTTACTAGTAGTTCTGAACCGTGTTGGGCTAAAAAATTACTCATTTTTTATTTCAGCTCCTTTGGTTTCTGAATTGGCAGCAGTTTGACTATCAGCTAGTGGATCACTATCACCCCAAATGGTGTTATAAACTAAGGTAACCAGTGCTGAGCGGGTGACAATTCCAACTAAGATACCTTGATGATCAACGACAGGCACATAACTAAAGCCACGTTTTAAAATTCGATCAACAGTATCACGTAGGTAAGCTTCAGGACGAACGGTATAGATTTTAGTTTCGAGAATATCACTAACACTGGAGGCTTTGTGATACTTTTGTTCTAGACGGTCAATACTGATCATCCCTTTGAGATGATCTTGATCATCAGTAACTAACAAAGTATCCACGTGTCGCTGCTTCATTAACATTAAAGCTTCTTTTAATGAAGCTCCTAAGTTGATCTTGACTGGTGTGGTTAACATGATTTCTTGTACTTGCACCATATCATGTTTGGCCTCTGCTAGCCGTTCTTCACCGATTAAATCTTCAACAAATTTATTGGCGGGATGACGCAGGATATTATCGGGAGTATCATCCTGAACGACTTGTCCATCATGCATGATGACAATATGGGTAGCCAGTTTTAAGGCTTCATCCATATCATGAGTGACAAAAACAAAAGTTTTACCAGTATCTTGCTGTAATTTTTGTACTAAATCTTGTAAATTTTCCCGGGTAATGGGGTCTAGGGCTCCAAAAGGTTCATCCATTAAAATTAAATCTTGGTCAGATGCTAAGGCCCGGACAACACCAATTCTTTGTTGCTGGCCTCCTGATAATTCTGACGGATAGCGTTCTAAGTAATCTTCTGGTAATTCGGCTAATTTAATTAGTTCTTTGGCTCGTTGATCCAACTTTTCTTTTGGCCATTTTAAAAGTTTAGGTACTAAAATAATGTTATCTTTAATTGTCATGTGGGGCATCAAACCATTATTTTGGATAACATAACCGATTTTTCGACGCAAATCTACGGGATTAAAGCTATTAACACTTTGACCGTTGATTAAAACGTCACCCGAAGTAATACTATTCATTCGATTAATCATGCGCATTAAAGTTGTTTTACCGGAACCAGAAGTTCCAATAAAACAACAAAATTCGCCCTGAGCAATCTTAATATTGGCATCGCTAACGGCGGGTGTTTTACCCTTATAAATTTTGGTGACGTGTTTAAACTCCACCATTGGTGTATTCTCTGTCATGCAGTAAATACTCCTTTCTTGTAGACAAAGTTGAAATCAAATCAAAGTCGTTTAAGCCAATGATTTACAATTTTTCAACGTGATTAAAAATAGGTACAACAAAGCTAATTAAAATTAGTAATGGGAACTCATTAATAACTTTAATTCTTAATGGTCATAGTTTGTAATATATTATTTTGCAAATTGATCATGGTGATTCAAACTACTTTATTGCAACCTTATGATTATAATAACTAAGCTTTCGCTTGAAAGCAAAAAACAGACTATTTTTTAGTCTGTTTTTTACGAAGAAAATGAATAATAAAAGTGATAATAAAGGCCACTGCCAGAACTAAAGTGAACATTGAATTTGGAATTTCGATATCAATGATTGGAATAGTTAAGAAGAGTTTAATGGCAATAAATAAAATTAAGACGTAAGCCATGGGTTCTAATTCAGGAATTTTATTCATGAGGCTCATGATAACTTCGGCAACACCACGCATGGCAATGATGCCGATGATACTACCAATTAAAATAATAACGGGATTATTAGAGACCGCAATTAAAGTTAAAACTGAGTCCAGTGAAAACATAATGTCGGTAAATTCGACGGAAATAATGACTTGCCAAAGAGGGGATAGGCCTTTGATCTTAAACATTTTAATTTTTTTCTGATGGCCAGAAAACTTCTCCCAGAAAAAATGAATGGCCATATAAATTAGATAAATGGCACCGAGGATTTTAATCCACCATAAATCAATTAAGTAAGTACCGATACCAATCACTAAAAAGCGAAAGATAAAAGCGCCCCAAATACCATAAAATAGGGCATCTTCTTGCTCCTTTTTGGTCTTTAAAGTATGGGCTTGAGCAGCCAAGACGATGGAATTATCAACCGACAATAAACATTCCATAATAATTAACGATAAAATTAAGAACCAATCATTAGGTGATTGAATAACATTTTCCCAATTTTGTAATTCAAAAAAGGGTTTATATAAATTGATAATAAAATCCACTGATAACTCCTTTGCAGTTTTGAATAAATTACGGTTTATTTAACGTGAATTTGATTTTTTGACCTTTGGCAATACCATAAACGTGTTTAGTTGCATCTTCGGCCAAGGGACCAAAATCAAAAATGACTTCGTCATCGTGTGAAGAAATATTTTTAATGCAGGTTAAGAGAACTTTTTGTAAAGCCTTCGCCAATTTGGCATTATCTTTGGTTTTTTGAACAGCTGCGTGTAGTGTATAGCCGTCATCTAAGAACTTTTTGATCATGCGCGCACGCGTGATTTGTTTGTATGATAGTTTGACAGCACCATTTTCTGCTTGGACTGTTTCTAAATAGCCCATCTTAATCCAGTAACGGACTTGAGTGTCAGTGATATTGCAAGCTCGTGCGGTATCACGAATGCTTAAATACAAATTATCGGGACGAATAATGTTATTAATCCAGGTAACGTAATCATTAACTTGTACCATTTTGCACCTATCTCTATAAATGACATAAATTATAATTTAACAGTTAGTATTATACCTTTTTTTAGATAAAATTGTAAGGTTATTTAATTTTGAATATCAATATCAATTAATTGACAAATACTATTACATAGTTTATATTCATTACTGTTGCTTTGATATGAATTCGATAGTGTATTTTAAAAAAGAAAGCTGCGACAATTAAGATTCGAGCTTGCATTCTGGTTAAAACGAAACGCTTCTTGTCACAGCTTCATTAATAACTAATTACTTAAATAGAAAGAAGGATTTTTCTTGACTCAAACTGATTCTAACAACACTAAATTCAGTAAAATTATGTTAGTTGTTGTTTTATTAATTGGAACTTTTTGTACAGTTTTAAACCAAACTTTACTGTCAACGGCATTACCCAAGCTAATGTCAACTTTTAATGTTTCGACAGCAACTGTCCAATGGTTGACCACGGGCTTTTTAATGGTTAATGGGATTATGATTCCGTTGTCCGCTTATTTAGCAACGACTGTCAATACTAAATGGTTATACATTTCGGCAATGGCAATTTTTCTAGTCGGGACGATCTTAGCTTATTTAGCTCCTAGCTTTAGCGTCTTGTTGATTGCCCGTTTGGTTCAAGCGGTGGGTGTTGGTATTACCATGCCCTTATTACAGACGATTATGTTGTCCTTATTTCCTGCCGAATCAAGAGGGGCAGCTTTAGGCTTAGTGGGGATTGTCGTTGGCTTTGCACCGGCAATCGGTCCGACTCTATCTGGTTGGATTGTGGATAACTTTTCTTGGCGTGATCTTTTTGGTTTACTAATTCCGATTGTGGTGATCGTGGTGGTTTTGGCCTTGATTTTTATGAAACCAGTCATTAAGACGGAAAAACAAAAATTAGATTGGCTTTCTTTAGTATTATCCACGGTTGGTTTTGGCGCTTTGCTATACGGTTTTTCAGCTGCGGGTAATGATGGCTGGACTTCTATGAATGTTTTAGCTTCACTAATTGTTGGGGCGATCGTAGTTGTGTGCTTTGTTTGGCGGCAATTGGTTATTCCCAAGCCTTTCTTGGAATTGCGAGTTTTCAAGACGCGCGATTTTACCTTAGCAGCGATTTTATCTTCGATTGTGATGATTGCTATGCTGGGAGTTTCCACCGTTTTACCGCTTTATTTACAAATTGTACATGGAATGAGTGCTTTAAAATCCGGTTTAATTTTACTGCCAGCCGCTTTGATTATGGCTTTCATGAGTCCTATTACTGGACGGACGTTTGATTCCTTTGGTGGTCGGCGTTTAGCCGTGATTGGCTTGGTAATTTTGACATTGTCAACTTTACCATTTGTGTGGTTAACTGTTGATACGCCTACTAGTTATATTGTAGTTTTACAGATGGTACGGACGTTAGGAATTTCCATGGTTTTGATGCCGGTGACTACTTCCGGAATGAATGCTTTGCCAGATCATTTAATTGCTGATGGAACAGCTGCTAATAACACAGCTCGTCAAGTTGCTTCGTCAATTGGTTCAGCAATCATGATCACTTTATTGACCAATGTTACTAATGCGCAGCAACCAGCAAAACATTTGTTACACGCAGCTCCCTTTCAGTACAAACATGATTATTTAAATGCTACTTTAGCTGGTTATCATGCTTCTTTTATGTTCTCATTAGTTTTTGCCGTGATTGGTGTGATCTTAGCGTTCTTCTTAAAAGATAAAACTAAACGTCAAGATGTTGATTTAGCAGAAATGAAAAAAGGCGGTGACCAAGCATGATTTTAGGAACATTAATTATCGGTGCGGTGGCAACTTTTATTAGTTTTGTTTATTTACGCAAGCCCTTGATGCGAGGGTTAGCGACCATTGTTTCACTAATTATTTTTGGTTTATCACTACTTTTTTTAGTTTTAAATAATTATAATCATTATGCCATGCACCAAGTTACGACTAATCAAACAACACAAATTTATCCAGCAAAAGCCACTAATGGCTTGAATTTAATGTTATATAAGACGCTCGGATCAAATGAGCAAGAAACGGTTCAAATTTATAAAACTTCAGCTAAGCAAAAAAAGCCGGTTCATACTCAAGTTAATGAACAAACGGTGGCTAATAACCACATTAAGTCCACAACGGCAACGCAGGCTACTTTAAAAACTGCGACAACACGGTGGCAATTTAATTCAGCAGCAGCTAAATTCTGGTTTGGCGTTTCTGGACTACAAAATAAATTAGTTAAACGGGTTCATACTTTTTATTTGCCAAAAACTTGGCTTCATTTGTCAATGAATCAAGTAAAGCAATTGCAAAAGAAAATGAAGCAAATGCAGACACCAGCTAATAAAGCTAAAGTGCAGGCGCAAGCCCAAACTTATGTTAAACAAAAATTGGCTGCTGCAGTTCAAAAAGATCCTAGCTTACTAACTAATCAGGCTAAAGTTAAGACTTTAAGTCAACAGTATGCCCAGGAATTTCAACAGCAATTAATTAAACAAGCAGTAACTAAATAAGGTTTCACCGAAGCTCGTTTGAAAGATTAGTGTCTTTTAAGCCAGCTTCTTTTTTTTAAACACTTGTTTTCGGTAGATTTTTCTATTAGACTAAAAGCAATTAAATAATTGTCATTGCAAAGGGGAGCTAGTTAGCTGAGAGTGATTAAGTTCAGACCCTGGAACCTGTTATGTTAAAACATGCGTAGGAATTGTAATGAGTGTCTAACACTCTTTTTTGCAAAATGACAAAAAGGAGTGTTTTTTGATGCCTAAAAATCAGTTACAAACTTTAGTAGAAGGAGCAATTATCGTTGCTTTAGCTATGGCTTTATCGTATATACCACATAGTTTAGGAATTTCCTCCATTGAAATTTTATATGGGGTCGTGCCACTGTTTTTATATTCGTGGCGGCGTGGGTTTAAAGCAGCCGTTACGGCAGGAGTTGCTTGGGGGTTATTAGATTTAATTTTACGTGGTTTAAGTAGTGGTTCAGTGCTAAATGTTTGGCAAGGAATTCTAGAATATCCTTTGGCTTTTGGGGTCTTAGGCTTAGCCGGATTATGGGCACCTGCTATTCAACGGCGGATTCAAAACCGACGTTCAATTCTTGGTTTAGTATTATTAAGTAGTAGCGTGGCACTGTTTATTAAGTATTTCTTACACTTTATTGCCGGGGTTTTAGTCTGGGGCTCATATGCGCCTAAGTCCTTTAACCCTTGGACTTGGTCATTACTAGTTAATGGTGGCAGCGCCCTGGCTAGTTTAATTTTTGCAATTATTATTTTTGCTTTATTAAAAAATATTTTAATTAAGTTGTTAAATTTAAAAATAAATTAAAAATTATAGTGGTTATTTCGACTGAAATTATTTATAATATGATTGAAAACGGTTTAATGAAAGGGTGCTGTCAATGTATTATGTGGTAATGAAGTCGAATGATATTCGCGATAATCTAGCAACTGAGCAATATTTGATGAATAACAAGAATTTTAATGAACCACTAGTATTATTTTATATTGAAGGACCATGTATTATTGTGGGGCATAATCAAAATACAATGGAAGAATTGAACAATGATTATGTCAAAGAACATCATATTACTGTTACGCGTCGGTTGTCTGGTGGTGGTGCTGTTTATCAAGATTTGGGTAACCTATGCTTTAGTTTTGTGGTGGATGCCAAAGATGAAAAATTTGGTGACTTCAAGAAAATTACGCAACCAATGGTTGATGCCTTGCATCGCTTAGGTGCAACTGGCGCAGAAGTTTCTGGACGAAATGATATTTTAATTGATGGTAAAAAGTTTTCTGGAAATGCAATGTACACCAAGAATGGCAAAACTTTCTCACATGGAACATTGTCTTACGATGTTGATTTAGACGTCTTGACAAAAGCTTTGCATGTGCAAAAAGATAAAATTCAATCTAAAGGAATTAAATCTATTCGTAGTCGGGTGACTAATATTCGACCATATTTGGACTCACAATATCAAAACTTAACGACCGAAGAATTTCGTGATGTTTTATTGTTAAGTCTTTTCCAAGCTGATAGTTTAGCTGAAATTAAAGATCATGAGTATCAAATTACACCAGCTGACCAAAAAGAGATCGATCAATTAAAAGAAGAAATTTATTATAATTGGGATTGGGTGTACGGAAAATCACCGGAATTCACAGTTAAAAATCGGCAACATTTTGATATGGGAACGATTGATGCGCGGTTTTTGATTGAACACGGCAAAATTGCCCAAGCTAAATTTTATGGTGATTTCTTTGGGACTCAAGATGTTGCTCAACTAGAGCAGCAATTGCAAGGGGTGATTTACGACTATGATCATCTAGCCCAAAAGTTAAATAGTATTGATATTGAGCAATACTTTACAGGAATTAAAGTGGCGGATTTGATTAAGCTGGTTACACCATAACTAAAAATAGCAAGCGATGATTGTGTCGCAGCCAGGGGGATAAAGCTTTGTATTATTTTTGTATGCCTTCACGTGATATTCGCGATAACTTAGCAACTGAACAGTATTTAATGAATAATAAAGATTTTGATGAGCCCTTGGTTTTGTTTTATATTCAAAAGCCATGTATTATTGTGGGGCGCAATCAAAATACACTAGAAGAACTGAATTTGGATTACGTTAAAGACCATCAAATTACTGTGACTCGGCGTATTTCAGGTGGTGGTGCCGTTTATGATGATTTGGGTAACGTTTCCTTTAGTTTTGTCATCAATGCGCAAGATGAGCGCTTCGGTGACTTTAAAAAAATGACCCAACCGATTGTGGATGCTTTGCACCGCATGGGTGCAACTGGCGCAGAAGTTTCGGGGCGCAATGATATTTTAATTGACGGTAAGAAATTTTCCGGTAACGCGATGTATACCAAAAATGGTAAGACTTTTTCGCACGGAACTTTAACGTATGATGTTGATTTAGACGTATTAAGTCAAGCCTTAAAAGTTGCACCAGATAAAATTGCTTCGAAGGGTATCAAATCAGTGCGTAGCCGGGTGACAAACTTAAAGCCTTATTTAAGTGCTCAATATCAAGACTTAACGATCGAACAATTTCGTGATGCTTTATTATTGAGTTTATTTGAAGCCCAAGATTTAGCAGAGATTAAAGATAAAGAATATCATTTAACAGCTGCAGATCAAGCTGGCATTGAGCAGTTAAATCAAGAACTTTATTATAACTGGGATTGGGTGTATGGAAAATCGCCAGAATTTACAGTTAAAAAACGGCAACATTTTACTGCAGGAACAATTGATGCCCGACTTTTAATTGAACACGGAAAAATTGCGCAAGTTCATTTTTATGGTGATTTCTTTGGACAAAAAGATGTTAATCAGTTACAACAACAATTAATCGGTCTTGTCTATGATCAAGATGCAATAAAACAGGCGTTACAAAACGTTGATGTGGAGCGCTATTTTACGGGTATTTCTAAATTCGATTTGGTGAATTTATTAAAGCCGTGAAATTGGATTTTTGAGATTTAAACCCAAATAAGCTGAAATTTTGAATGTTTTTTCTAAAACATTTAAAATTTCAGCTTTTTGTTGGATAAGATAAAATTTAATGATCAAAAGCTATGAATCATTGTATTAGGCGGTATCTTTTAACGTGTTAATTTGAATTTTGTCCAGGGCTTGATGAAGTCAAGCAAGAATAATTCTTCATCTTTGATACGACCAACTTTGTTTTTCCGAACATCTTGGTGAGGTTCTAAGGTAATCTGTAATTCGTTTTTATAAACACCGAATTGATCATTGCCAATCAAAATGTCACCGCGTTGAAAAACTTGTTCATTATCGTGGGCAGGATTTGGCACATCTTTGTAAGTAACTCGTGGCATCGTGGAACGAACGACCAATTGATTAATATCACCGCGCCGAAAATGTTGAGGTTTAAACATAATTTCTTGTTCGACAGGGTTGACAGGATTGTTTAACTCTACACTAAATTCTAATTGATAGCGATCAATTTCAGCTAAGGCTTTTAGTTCGGCTTCACTAGCGTAAGCATTGCCAATAATGACATCATCAATCATCTGTGAAGCAAAGAGGTGTTTAGCTTGAACAGCAATCGGTAATTGGCGATCCATTTCGAGGGTCGGTAAGCCATCATTTACGTTCCAAGGACCAATTTTTCCAACTTGACTAGCAACAAATGCCGCGGTGTGAAGACCAGCTTTTTTAAAACGGCGATTACATTCCATAAAATAATCATACGGTAAACCAGTGCCGACTTGAGGATAAAAATTATGACAACCATAAATAAAAGGTGTATTGGCTTGAAAACTCAGAATATTATTCAAGTAATCAACATTGTTACTCAGGTTTAATTCAATGATGAGACCATAGGGATTATATGACAGCATGGCTTCGGTAGCCCCATCAAAAGATTGGTCTAAACGAATCCCCGCCGCGTGTAAATCTGCAAAAAAAGATAAATCATCATAAGAAATTTGTAAATCATCAAAAATTTGGGGTGCCACGTCAATAATGGTTTGATAACCTAATTTATTACCGACATCAATAATTTTTTGAAATTTGGCTTTAGTTTGCGAAGCAGATCCAGAAATTTCTAGCATACTCATAAAAATTCGGGTAAAACCGTATTTATGGCCTAATTCTAAATAATGCTGATCGTCCGCAAAGTTGCTGTGATCGGGGTAAATTGATAAGCCCAGTTGTCTTTTTGTCATCAGAAACTCCTTTTAAATTAAACAAAATAACTTTTATCTATCTAGTTTCAGTTTAACCGAACCAATCAAGTTTGCAACAGCTTTTCTGAAGTCGTTAATCGAGCAAATGATGAAACGTGTTTCTGATTTTTTGAAAAAAACCTTGAATTTTAGAAACAAAATAGTAAAATGTTTCTTGTAAACGTTATCTAAAAGCGCTTTAAAGGTTGAGGAGATAAATATGACTAATAAATCACAATTACGTTCAGATTTTTTGTGGGGTGGAGCAGTCGCTGCTCACCAATTAGAAGGGGGCTGGCAAGAAGGTAATAAAGGTGTCAGCGTAGCTGATATCATGACTGCCGGTGCTAATGGTGTTCCCCGCAAGATTACTGCTGGTGTCCAAGACGGTCTGTACTATCCAAATCATGAAGCGATTGATTTTTATCATCGCTATCCGGAGGATATTAAATTATTTGCCGAAATGGGGTTTAAGTGTTTTCGGACATCGATTGCGTGGACTCGGATTTTTCCTAATGGGGATGAAGAACAACCTAATGAAGCTGGCTTGAAGTTTTATGATGACTTATTTGATGAGTGTTTAAAATATAAAATTGAACCAGTGATTACTTTGTCACATTTTGAAATGCCATATCATTTAGTCGAAGAATATGGTGGTTGGCGCAGTCGTAAAGTAATCGATTTCTTTTTAAAATTTACTGAGACGGTCTTTAAACGTTATCAAAATAAAGTTAAATACTGGATGACTTTTAACGAAATTAATAATCAAACTGATTACAAAAATGATTTTTCCATGATGACGAATTCTGGTTTAATGAAACAACCAGGAGAAAATATGGAAAAGACCATGTACCAAGCAGCGCATTATGAATTAGTAGCTAGTGCTAAAGCAGTTCAAATGGGTCATCAAATTAATCCTGATTTTCAAATTGGTTCGATGATTGCCATGGTGCCCTTGTATCCCGCTAGTCCTAAACCTGCTGATATGTTAAAAGCCCAGCGCGCTAACCAAGCACGTTATTGGTTTGAAGATGTGCAATCTAATGGTCGTTATCCCGCCTGGTTACGGGCTTATCAAGCTAATCAAGGTTGGCAAATGGATATCACTGCTGACGATTTAAAAGAGTTAGCAGCAGGAACCGTTGATTATATTGGTTTTAGTTATTATATGTCACGGGCAGTCAAGGCTAAAGCGGATGAACCTGCTAATTATCATTATGATGAAGACCAAGACGGTACACTAAATCCATATGTTAAAGCGTCAGAGTGGGGTTGGCAAATTGATCCTGAAGGTTTACGTTACGCCATGAATTGGTTGGCTGATCGTTACCATAAACCACAATTTATTGTTGAAAATGGTTTTGGAGCAGTTGACCAAAAAGAAGCTGATGGTTCAGTTCATGATCAATATCGGATTGATTACCTACGGGCACACATTGAACAAATGAAGTTAGCTGTCCAAGAAGATGGGATTGATTTAATGGGTTATACTCCGTGGGGCTGTATTGATTTAGTTTCTGCCGGTACGGGACAAATGTCTAAACGTTATGGCTTCATCTATGTTGATAAAGATGATGAAGGTCATGGAAGTTTAGATCGCTCCAAAAAAGATTCTTTTGCTTGGTATCAAAAAGTTATTGCATCAAATGGGGAAGATTTAGATTAAAAAGGGGGCGTGAAAAATGGCTGAAGAAAAGTCGAAAAATAGTTTTTTGACGACGAAGTTGATTCCATTTTTCCAAAAGATTTCATCTGCTAGACATATGGTTGCTTTACGTGATGGGATGGCAGCGGCAATTCCAATGATCATTATTGGCTCAATTTTTATGATTATTGCGCAATTTCCAATTAAGGGCTATCTAGCTTTTATGGCGCACACATTTGGGCCTAATTGGGCAAATGTGGTTCAATATATCACTAACGCCTCATTCCATATTATGGGTCTCATTGCTGTGGCGGGTATTTCTTATAACTTAGCTCGGAGTTATAAAGTTGATGCTTTTTCGGCCATGATTGTATCAATCGGGGCTTATATATTAACTATTCCGTTAAAAACGGATAAGGCTGGCGATTTGTGGGTACCATTAAAGCAATTAGATTCATCAGGGTTGTTTATTGCTATCTTAGTTGGCTTGTTCATTACTGACTTATATGTTTGGATTGTTCACAAGAATTGGACGATTAAAATGCCAGCTAGTGTGCCACCAGCTATCAGTAATTCATTTTCTTCCTTGATTCCAGGTGCTATTTCTTTGTTAGTAGTTTGGCTCATTCGTTTGGGTGTTGAAGCAACACCAATGAAGAGTATTCCAAATGTGATTACCTTCTTCTTACAAAATCCATTGAGTCATTTGAGCAACACTTTGCCAGGAGCTTTGGTGGCTGAAGGTTTAGTCTGCATTTTATGGATTTTTGGGATTCATGGTTCCAATACGGTTGCTGGGGTGATGCAACCAATCTGGTTAGCAGCGATGGCACAAAATGCGGCCGCTTTAAAAGCTGGTCATGCCTTACCAAACATTGTTACTCAACAATTCTTTGATAATTTTGTGCATATGGGTGGTTCTGGAGCTACTATCGGTTTAGCTTTAATGATTGCCTTTATGTCCAAGAGTAAAGAATATAAAACTTTAGGTGAACTTGTAGTAGGGCCTGCCATCTTTAATGTCAATGAACCAATTATTTTTGGTCTACCAATCGTCATGAATTATAAAATGGTAATTCCATTTATTGTTGCTCCTTTAACCAATGTTACAGTCACTTATTTAACAATGAAGTGGGGCTGGGTTGCCAAAACAATGGGCGTGATGGTTCCTTGGACAACACCGCCAATTATGTCTGGTTATTTAGCAACTGGTCACCTTTCAGGTGCAGTATTACAAATTGTTAATATTGTGTTAGATACCTTAATTTATTACTTCTTCTTTAAGAGTATGGATAATCAAAAAGTAAAAGAGGAAAAAGCAGCGCAAAATGCTTAAATTAGTGGTTTAATATAAGTATCTAAAAGTTTAAAGGAGAATTAATTATGAGTGAAAAGACAATTATGTTAGTCTGTGCTGCTGGTATGTCAACTAGTTTATTAGTCAGCAAGATGCAAAAAGCAGCTGAAGAAAAGGGCGTTGATGCTAAAATTTTTGCCACAGCAGCAGCAGATGCTGATTCTAAAATTGAAACTGAAAAACCAGATGTTTTAATGTTAGGACCACAAGTTAGTTACATGTTAGATGATTTTAAAAAGCGGGTTTCTATTCCGGTTGAAGTTATTAATATGCAAGATTACGGAATGATGAACGGTCCCAAAGTTTTAGATGAAGCTTTGAGTTTAATTCAATAATAAAAGGATATTTAATTAATGAGTGAAGAAGAAAATTTGCAAACTGTCATGGGTTTAATCATGAATGGTGGTAATGCTAAAAGTGCGGCCTTTGAAGCTATTAAGGCTGCTAAAGTGAATGATTTTACTACGGCTGATGCTAAGCTGAAAGATGCTGATAAATTTTTAGCAGAAGCTCATAATTCACAAACCGGAATGCTAACAAAAGAAGCTAACGGTGAACATGAGCAAGTTACTTTATTAATGGTTCATGGACAAGACCATATTATGAATGCGATCACTTTTCGTGATTTAGCTGGTGAAATTGTGGATTTATATAAGCAATTAGCCAATAAATAATTGTCATTCATAAAAAATGAGGTTGAATTACAATATTGATTAACGTTGCAATTTTTGAAACATTAATCTTATTGATTCAACCTCTTTTTGATTAGTAGAAAGAAGGGCAGATAATTCTTGGAACAATTGACAGCCACACAACAAAAAATTTATCAATATATTCAAAGCCACAAAGAACAAGTCAAAGATTTTAGTTTACGCCATTTAGCTGATGAATTAAAAGTGGCACCAGCTTCTGTTTTGCGAATGATTAATCGCTTAGGTTATCATCACTATTATGAATTCTGTCAACAATTACAACAAGAAGTGGCTGATCAAGGTCGGGTTGATGATATTACCTATCAAGCGCACAATTATTTTTCTGATATGGAAAATTATGATCAGAAAATCACGCAATTTTTACAATTAATTCGATCTGATACCATTTTTGTTTTTTTAGGAGTTGGAACTTCTGGCGATTTAGCAGGTTATGGTGCTCGACAATTTGTCAATAATGGTCGCGAAGCATTCGTGATTTCTGATCCATTCTATCCGATTCAACTAGGCCATAATGATTTGAAAAATCATGTCTTGATGGTCTTATCAGTGAGTGGTGAAACAGAGCAAACGTTAGAACAAGTCATTAGTTTTCATGATCAAAAGGCGACGATTATTAGTATTACTAATAACGAACATAATTCTTTGGCCAATTTAGCAGATTTGAATTTTTCCTATCATATTGATGAAAGAATCATTGGCCAGTCAATTAATTTAACTAGTCAAGTGCCGGTTGTTTATTTACTAGAACGCTTGGCTCAAGCAGTCAGACGCTGCCAAGGTTTGAAAACCAGCAGTGATCACTAATATTGAGCTGGCCATTGTAATTGAGCAATAGCTTTTGCAGGTGTTAAATCTGTTTTTTGAGCTAGGCCCTGGTCTAAGGCGCTTTGGGCTACCGCTTGGGCAATGATTTTAGTAAATTGTGGTAATTGATTGACGGCTGGTAAGATGCCAGCACCGCGTTTTGTTGGTTGAACTAAATCACCTAATGCATGGCTAGCAGCTAGTAACATGGGCTGATTGACGATTTGAGCTTGGACACTTAAAGCACCTAAACCGACCCCGGGATAAACTAAAGCGTTATTGGCTTGCCCAATGTGATAAGTCGTACCTTGATAGTTAATGGGCGCTACCGGAATACCCGTGGCGATTAGAGCTTGACCATTAGTCCAGGTTAGTAAATCTTGAGCAGTGGCTTCAGCACGTTTGGTTGGGTTAGACAGTGGTAAGATAATCGGGCGCTTAGTATGGGCGGCCATTGTTTGAACCACTTCTTTAGTAAACGTCTTAGGTACTGTAGAAGTACCAATTAAAATTGTTGGTTGAACTGCTTGCACGATATCTTTTAGAGTGATTAATTGTTCAGAATTGGAAAATTCTGGTCGATTACGAGTAAATTGGGTTTGACCAGTTGTTAAGTTTGGCGTATCACTAAATAACAGTCCTTGTTGATCAACTAAGTAAAAACAGTTTTTGGCAGCTGTAGCACTTAAACCGTTGTTTAATAATTCGGATTCTATCATTTGCGCAATGCCAACGCCAGCGGTGCCAGCACCAAAAATGAGAATTTTTTGATCAGCCAAAGAAGCCTGTGAAATTTTGAGAGCTCCTAAAATACTAGCTAAGACAACAATTCCAGTTCCTTGAATATCATCATTAATGGCTAAGATTTGCTTTTGATAGTGGTGTAATAAAGTGGCGGCGTTTTGCCGACCAAAATCTTCAAAATGAATTAAGCATTGCGGAAATAGTTCTTTAGTTGCTTGGACAAATTGATCAACAAATTGATAGTAAGCCGAGCCTTGAATTCTTGCTTGCCGATTACCCAAATAGAGGGGATCTTTTAATAAAGATTCATTATCAGTTCCGACATCTAACATTACTGGCAGAACTTGAGCGGGATTAATCCCGGCAGCAGCTGTATAAACCATAAGTTTGCCAATTGCGATTTCGATTCCATTGACTCCCCAATCGCCAATACCTAAGATGGCTTGAGCGTCAGTCACGACGATGAGTTTGATTTCTCGTCCTTGAGCAGCGTCGCGAAGGGCTGTTTTGGTATTTTCAACATCATTGATTGATAAAAAAGCTGCGTTTTGCGGTTGAATAAATAAGTCTTGATAATGCTCAATGGCTTCGGCAACCGTTGGATCATAAATGATGGGCATAAACTCCGCTAAGTGATGTTGCATTAAGTAAAAGAAAAGAGTGCGATTGGTGTTAAAGATATTCATTAAAAATAAACGTTGCTCTAAAGCGCTAGTCTTACTTTTAAATTGTTGATAAGTTTGTTGAGCCTGTTGCTCAATAGTTTGGACTGTTGGTGGTAAGCTACCTAATAAATGATATTGTTGCCTTTCTGCCTGAGTAAAGGCTGTTCCTTTGTTGAGAAATGGATTATTTAAAATGTTTATCGGTGCTGTCATCTTGAAGCCTCCTAATATTAAGTGTTTTAATGTTAGTTTAAAACTAAGACGAAAAAAGTCTAGATAATTTTCCTTTAATATAGGAAAAATCTATCTAGACTTTTTTGATAATTATTTTTGAAATTAAAGCTTACTCGCGTCCTAATTGTGATTCTTCAAAACGCTTGTTACCTTTATATAATTCTACAATGGTCCAAATTAATAAAGCTAACACTAAAACGATTAAAATATAAGCAATGATATTAGCTTGACTTAATTGGGCTGCTGTTGGGTTTGCACCGTAGAAACCAGCGATTGAATCAGGTAAACCTTTTAAGTTTAAGAAGGTTAAACCAATAACTGAAACCCAACCTAAAATTTTGACCCACATGGAGTTCTTGAAGCGTTCGCCCATTTCTACTTTACTATCGGTAAACATTAGTAATGGTAGCATGGAGAATGGTAACGCGAAAGCTAAGAAGACCTGAGAGTTATTCATCAAATCATTTAAGGCTGCGTGTTGTTGAATTGGTGTTTGACCACCGGTCATCATTACACAGATTAAAACAGGAATGACGGAAATAATCCGTGTTACTAACCGCCGTAACCATAACGGCATTTTCATATGAACGAAGCCTTCCATAATAACCTGACCGGTTAAGGTACCAGTAATTGTAGAGTTTTGACCAGAAGCTAGTAAAGCTACTGCAAATAAGGTTGATAAGATACCAGTCTTAGCAACAGCAATTAAAATGCCATTACTTAATTTAGAAGTATCAGATAAAGCTTGGTATAAACCGAAGAATGATGGATCTTTAACGGCACCAGTCTTGAAGACCGCTACACCAGTAATTAATAACAAAGCATTAACAAAAAAGGCGAAAGTTAATTGAATGTTGGAATCCCAAGTCGAGAATTTCACAGCATCGGCAATTTCTTCTTTCTTACTGTGATCAACTTTACGGGTTTGAGAAACGGAAGAGTGTAAGTATAAGTTATGTGGCATAACTGTCGCACCAATAATACCTAACGCTCCTTGTAAAGGACTCATACCGTTGATTACGGGGTGAGATGAAAATGCTTGAGCAGAAGGAACTAAACCTTTTAAAATTCCACTCCAATCAGGATCAGATAAAGCAACCTGATAAACAAAGATGACTAAAATGACTAAAATTAAGGCCACGACGATGGCTTCGATTTTGCGAAAACCAATTTTGGTCAATAACAGTAAAACCAAAACATCTAGTACCGTAATAAAGACGGCAATAACTAACGGAATGTTGAATAAGAGGTATAAAGCAATTGCGGCGCCGATAACTTCAGCGATATCGGTGGCCATAATGGCTAACTCTGTCAAGATCCATAAAATAACACCCAAAGATTTACTTGTCCGTGCCCGAATAGCTTGAGCTAAGTCCATTTGTGTCACAATGCCAAGTTTAGCCGCCATGTATTGTAAAAGCATAGCAATTAAACTTGAAATTAAGATGATGGACATCAATAAATATTGGAAATTCTGACCGCCAGTAATGGACGTTGACCAATTACCAGGATCCATATAACCAACAGCAACTAATGCTCCTGGTCCTGAATAAGCAAATAATGTGCGCCAAAAGCCTTTACCATGGGGAACTTCAACCGTACTGTTGATTTCCTCCAAGGAAGGACCATTGGCATATTCTATCAAATGGTGTTTTTTCTTTGTATTTTCAACCAAAAGTATTCCTCCTCATGTTTTTCCAAAAAACAATGATACTCCTACTTTCGTCAAAATTAAACCATAAATTAGGTTAACTTAAAAAAACATTTTATTTGCTATTTTCAGAAAGGGGTTTAATAATATGGCTAAATATGGGCTAGAGGGGGGATTTGATGACTGTTTCACACCAATTATCGCAAGCTCAACGGCGGGCATTTATTATTACTTTATTAATTGGAACTTTTACCATGTCGATTAGTCAGTCTTCATTATCAACCGCTTATCCGACTTTAATGCACTATTTTTTAGTGCCGACAACAACGATCCAATGGTTGACAACGGGTTTTATGTTAGTAATGACGGTGATGATTCCTGTTAGTCCGTGGCTCTTAGCTAATGTGAGGTTTAAGCCGTTATTTTTAAGCCTTCTAGCAATTTTTGATGGCGGAACGGTCGTCATTATTTTAGCGCCCAATTTTTGGTGGATGATGTTGGGCAGAGTGTTAGAAGCCATTGCTGTCGGTGTTTTGTTTCCAGCTTATCAAACTGTTTTATTACAAATTACACCCAAGAAACAACGGGGAGCAGTCATGGGAATGGCCGGTTTGGTGATGGGTTCAGCTTTAGCGGTTGGTCCCATTATTTCCGGAATTATTTTGCACTTTTTTAATTGGCGAAAAATCTTTCTTTGCTTTGCCTTGATTGTAACCATCGTGTTTTTCCTTGCTTTTAAAACAATTACTAGTCCGTTAGAATTGCATCCGTTTAAACTAGATTTAATTTCGTTACTATCATCTGTCAGTTTGATTGGCTTACTCTATGTTTTAACGCAATGGGGGGAAACTTTGACTTGGACTTTTAATTTAACGGGACTTTTGGTTGCTAGCTTAGGGGGATTAGCGGTTTTTATTTGGCGACAATTAAGTGTACAGCAGCCGATGCTACAATTACGCGTTTTAAAAACTTTTAACTTTGATTTAGCATTGATTTTAACAGGAAGTTCGTATATTGCGCTTATTGTTGTGACAATTATTTTTCCGCTGTATTATCAAAATGTGTTACATTTATCAGCTTTTCTTTCGGGTCTGGCTTTGGTACCAGGTGCATTAGTCTTAAGTTTCTTGAATCCCTGGACGGGAAAATTAGCCGATCACTTGGGGTTTAAACCAATACTGTTAATGGGGATGGGCATGATTGTTATCGGCTGGAGTTTATTATTTATTTTGAAACAGCAGTTGAATGTCTTTTGGCTCATGCTCTTAGCAGCTTTAATTGAAGGCGGTAATGCTTTTGTGATGATGCCCGCTGTGACGATGGGAGCTAATGTTCTACCAAAAAAATATCTAGCTCATGGAACGGCTGTGATTACGACGGCACGACAAATTGTAGGCTCTTTCGGCGTAACAGTAGCAACTTTATTATTAACTTTACCCGCGGCTGGAAAAACTCATTTATTGCGGCAACAAAATCAATTTCAATTGGTGTTCGGGGTGTTTTGGTTGCTTAGTTTATTGGGCTTTTTAACGGCCTTATTGATTAAAGATCGAACGAAAGTGGAAATCCGATAGCAATAATTGAAATTGAGACAAAAAAATGTTCGCCATTTTTTAATTGACGAACATTAATTGATGATTGTATTTCAAAAGTAGTCGGTTAACACTCAATTTCTAAACGACTTTTGTCAAACCCTTGCAGTAACTGTAACGTTATTTTTCTTTTCCTAAAGGCGATAACATTGCGCCTAAACCAGCTAAGGTTCTGATAATACCAGCGATTAAAATAACGACTAACATTGGTTGACCATGATCCAGTAAAAAGCCACCAAACCAAGATCCGACAGGAATTGAAGCATACGACACCATCCGTGTCACAGACACAACGCGACCTAAAATTTTTGTTGGCACGGTTCTTTGACGTAAAGTAAAGTAGGTAATGACATTAATATTACCAAAAAAACTAATTAGACCTAAAATACAGCCGATATAGATATAATTTTGATTAAATAGTAATAATAAGGTGCTTAATCCCGCGAATATTGTGCTATTTGACAATAAGATGCCAGCGCGAAAATGATTGACGACTTTGCTGCCGACCATTCCAGCTATTAAAGCGCCAATTCCGCCAATCGCCATGGCAATTGTTGCGTTTATTACGGGATAGTGCAGTGATTTAGTCATGTAAAACATGAAATTAGCTTCAAACATATTTAATGCAAAATTTGTAAATAAAAACATTAAGGAACCACTAAAAATTACACGTTGATGTACACTATATTTAGCTCCTTGAATGATATCATTAATCATTTTTCGCTTAATTTTTGGGGTGCTAGTGGTGCATTGTTTTTTCTGATTCGGCAGTCCAATAAGTGTTATTGCTGCTAATAAAAATGAGAATGTGTCGATCCAGAGTGCATTGCTGCCGCCTAGTAAGGTAACGATTGAGCCGCCCATTAAGGGACCTAAAATTGATAGTGTATTATCAATGGTTTGAATGGTTGCATTAGCTTGAGCAAACTTTTCTGGTGTAACAATTGCTGGAATGATACTTTGAAAGCTGGGATGGATTAAAGGATCTATTGAAGATAAAATAAACACTCCAGTGTATAGTAAGACAAAATTAATGGTTGGTTTTGATAAAATGACAATCAAGCTTAAACTAGCAACAGTAGAAAAAAGATTTCCCAGAATTAAAATTTTTTTTACCATAATTATCTGCCAAACTGCCACCAAGCAAGGAAAAAACTATCCACGGAATAAAAGAAACGCCGAAAGTAGTCGCTGCATGATAAGCGGAATTAGTTTTGTTTAAAATAATGATTGGAATGGCTAATTTAGACAGCCAATCCCCAATTGCTGAAATTAAAAAACTTAACCAGAGATAATTAAATGTTGATCTTGTTTTTTGCAAATTTTCTTCCTCCATTGTGAGAAAATTGATTTAATGAACTTAGTGTAAGAGCTAATTAAAAAAGAGGTGCAAAACTTGCATATAGTTTAAATTATGAAGATAGGACATGTATTTAAAGAGTTTAGAACCAGTAAACACATTACTTTACAAGAAGCCAGTCAAGGAATTGTCTCTGTTCCTTTTTTGTCGCGGTTTGAACGCGGACTGACGGATATTTCATTTACACACTTATTACAGTTATTAAATCGAATTAATGTACAACTTTCGGAATTTGAGTTTTTGTATCAAGAACAGAATGTTGGTAACAATGACTTGCTGCCAAATTTTCAAGCAGCTTATCAAAATGGTAATATTAGAAAGTTAAAAGAGTATGTGGCAACAATACTCTGGTAAATTTGCGGAACTGCAAGTGATTCAATTAAAAATGATGTTAACAACACTGGACGCTGGAAAAATAACAGAAGATGAATTGCGAGTTCTGGAGGATTATTTTCAAAGTATTACTAACTGGACTTTTTTTGAGTTGTATCTATTTGGTCATTCGATCCCCTTTTTGAATAAAACCTTTATGTTGAGTTTGTTTCAAGAATTGCAGAAAAAAGAAATTATTTATGATAACTTTCGTAACGACAATTTTTCGATCATTTTTTATATTTATAATAATTTGATTCTCTTTCTTTTGAAAAATAATTATTTGAGTGAAGCTGAAGCTTTAATCGCTAAATTAGAAGGTTATTTTAATGATCGTGAAAAGGATTATTATCATAAAGCACGAATTTTTAATTTAAAAGGACTTTTATTTTACTTAAAAGGTAAAAAAGAAGCGGGACTACGATTAATTAAGAAAGCTAATCTCATTTCTTATCTCACTAATCAAACGCCTACTTATTTAGATAATGAGCGACGTTATTTAAAAGATTATTTAAAACTAGAGGAAGTTTTAAGCGTTTTTGATTTTTCGGGTTTAAGAATTTAGTTAATTATTTAAGGACGTTTCATAGTATGAATTTTAAATTTGATTTGTAATTTTAAACATTTATGCTATGTTATCGTGTTTTGAGCAAACAAAAAAATGCTCGCCATGTTTAATGGACGAACATTAGTTGATGATTGTGTTTTGAATGTTGAAACGAAGTTTAGCTCAGTTTTATTTTTATTAAGAATTAAAATTCCTCATATTCAGCAGGGTTCTGGTTAGCTAAACGACCATCAGGACGATCTAAGTTAGTAATGGTCTGCATTTGTTCAGGCGTTAATTTAAAATCAAAAATGTTCAAATTTTCTTGTTGGCGACTGAAGTGGGTAGCTTTCGGAATTGGTAAGACACCTAGTTGAGTTTCCCAGCGTAAAATAACTTGAGCCACACTGTGTTTGGTATCTTGGGCGATGCCTTGAATAATCGGATCTTGTAGCATGGAACTGGCGCGACCAATCGGACTCCAAGCCCAAGTCAGAATATTTTGTTCAGCATCATATTTACGTAAGTCGCTTTCCGAAAAGTAAGGGTGTAATTCAATCTGATTCACGGCTGGTTTGACGCCAGTTTCTTGAACTAAACGATCAATATGTTCCGGTAAAAAGTTGGAGACGCCAATCGTTTTAATGAGCCCCATTTCTTGCGCAGTAATTAAAGCTTGCCAAGCTTCAACATACAAATCTTCTTTGGGGTTAGGCCAATGGATTAAATATAAATCGTAGTAATCTAATCCAGCTCGATATAATGACTCTTGAATGGTTTGTAAAGCTTCTTGGTAACGATGATGGCGACCAGGGAGTTTTGAAGAAACAATGATTTGGGAACGGTCTAAGTTACTTTGCTTGATAGCTTGACCAACTGCACCTTCATTTTCGTAATTAAAAGCAGTATCTAACAGGCGATAGCCAGCAGCTAAAGCACTTGTGATAGCATTGACCCCCGTGGCGCCGTTTAATTTGTAAGTTCCAAAGCCAATTTGTGGTAAAATTAATCCATCATAGGTAGTTAATGTGGGAATTTGCATAAGTAAACCTCCTTAAATTTAACTTCATTGTCATTATATCTAAAATTTAATTCAACGGGGGACATTATGATGGCTGATTGGCTGTTAATTGCCATAGATATCTTTTTTGTAGTAACGTTAATTTTTAATTTATATTGGCAATCACAAATTGTGGTACATGCCAAATATAAAATTTCCAGCTTAATTATAACGATTTTGTTTGGCGTCTGGGTCTTATCCGTGCCGGAAGATTCGTGGTGGTACGTGGTGATGGTGGCCTCATTTTTAACGGTGACTTTAATGCAAGGGACTGGGGGCATCGGACGTACGCGGTTGATTACAAGTGGCTTTTTCTCGGGATCTTATAATTATCAAAAGTTAACGCATGTTACTTTGATTCCAGTGGAATTGCCTAATACGCCTGCACAAGTGATTTCCATTTTTACGATGGCTAATCGGCAAAATGTTCAGATGACGTTTAAAAATTCGGTTACACAATTACAACAAGAATTGCAGCAAGTTTTACCACAAAATATTGAAATTGAGATTGCTCATATGTAATGGAGCTTCAATAATCTGGTCATGTTTTAGTGTTTAAATAATGGTTCTATAATATTGAGTGTTGATGAGTAATTTCAGCGGTACTTTTTTATAGAACCAATAATCAATCCGGCTTTAAAGCCGAAAATAACCCTGTCTCAAAGAACAATTCTTTTAGTCAGGGTTATTTAAATACGAAACGCTCCTAATAAGGAGCATCCGCGACCATTATAGAGGTCATATTTTCCAATTACTACTATTATTGATAAATGTCAAAAATCAGACTTACTTTTTACAAAATTGGTGATAATAAGCGTGAGAAAAGTTGCTTGAAACGTAACCAGCGTGATTGTTGGGCAATAATTTCAGGAGTTAATAAGGTGCTTTTTTTCAGGTCATTCATAAAAATTTCAGTTAATTGTTGGCTAACTTGGGTGTCGTAGAAGAAAGCATCAGCTTCAAAGTTCAAACTATAACTACGATAATCTTGATTCATAGAACCAATCGCACTAACTTGATTATCAAAGACAGCTGTTTTGGCGTGCATAAAGCCATTATTATAAATATAAACTTCAATATGATGTTCGCTTAATAAGTTGGCATAAAATTGGGTAGCCCGGTAAATAAAGGGATGATCAGGTTTATCCGGAATTAAGATTTTAATTTTAATGCCCGAGCGCGCTGCAACTAGTAGCGCATCAATCATGGGTTCATCCGGAATTAAGTAAGGCGTTTGAATTAAAATACTTTCTTTAGCGCTCATGACTAAGCTCATGAACCCGCCTTTTAAGGTATCAAAATTACTATCGGGACCATCCGAAACGATTTGAATGGGAGTAATGTTTGTTGAATGAGCTAATGTGGTGGGAAAATATTTTTCTTGGAACAATATTTTTTGGTGATGTTTGTCAACAGAAGCGTTCCAATCTAAGATAAAACGTTCCTGCAAAGATAAAGCAGCGTAACCGTAAATACGGACGTGCGTATCGCGCCAATAACCAAATTTAGGCTTTAAACCAAGATACTGATTACCAATATTAAAGCCACCAGTCCAACCAATTTGACCATCAATCACAACAATTTTACGATGCAGATGATAATTTAAGCGGTATTTGGTGACAGCATTTTGGGAAGTAATAAAGGGCATGACTTGACCACCAGCTGCTACTAGTGGGCGAAAGAATTTTTTATTGGCACCGGGCGAGCCCCAACGATCATAAATGACACGAACTTCCACGCCAGCTTGCGCTTTGTTAGTCAAAATCTTTAAAATCTGCCGGCCTAATTCATCATTAAAAAAAGAATAGTATTCTAAGTGAATCGTTTCCAGAGCATTTTCTAAATCGTGAGCCAAAGCAGTAAATTTTTCATGTCCATCAGTAAAAATTTGGGTATCATTATGAATGGTAACCGGAGCATCTTCACTGTGATTAAAATAATCAATTTGTCGTTGTGCCAGTGGTGTGGTATCAGTGGCTGTTAAGGGACGCTTTTGATCGGAATCACGGGTCACCATTTGTTTGAGGCGATCTAAGCCAATGTGTTCGGCATTACTGATCGCAAAAAGATTTTCCTGGGCAATGCCCCGACCAAAAAAAGCAAAAATTAAAAAGCCGATTAACGGTAGCAGAATCAAAACGATTAGCCAAGCTAGAGTGGTCGGAATACTCCGGCGACGGTGAAAAACAGTAATAATTGCAGCAATAGTGTTTAATAATAAGATGAGACTAATTAGGGTGATGACGATGTGCATGAAACGACTCCTTCAAAAGTGTTAGTGGTTAAAAAATGTTGGCGTATCTAAAACAGAATTTGATTGTGAAGTAATTTGAATGGTTAAATCATGAAACTGCATTTTTATTAATTGTTTAAGGCGGATCAAAATTTCTGGCGGTACGGTTTGTTTAAATTTTAAATCTAAAGTACAAGTTGTGGTTGTAAAATGATTGAGTGTGATAATGCCAATGAGAGTAGCAGACTTTTGATTAGTGACACCCCAAATTAAAGCCTGATTAGCCATGATTTGTTTCATCGCTTGATTAATAAATTGCGCTGAACTGGTTAAGTCAGTAGCTAGAAACGTTTGGATGGCTTGACCAGGTAAATAACTTAAAAAATCTAAGCGGTAATTAGCTGTTAATAAAGGATGAAACGTCTTAAATTGAATCATTTTTTTCCTCCAAATTGGGAAATTCAGGATAAATAAATGAATTAAGTTTTTGCAGTACTTCGGCATCATCATGCATTTGTGAGTGTTCACCACTGACACCTAACGCACTATATTCTTGAAATTCTTGAACTTGGTCTTGTAAAATATATTTAATGGAGCGGGCTGAACTAACTGAAACGTACTGATCGGTATTGGAAGCATCGTTAATATTACCATAGACATTTAAGACGCGGGCACTTTGGGGAAACTTAAAGCGATTAAGGTACATCCATAAATATTTAGGCGTCATAAAAGCCGGTTTACCGTTGTCACTAAGCGGATTAATGTTAGGTAAGTCGCCAAAAGCCACTAAGCCGTCAAATGGTCCGGCAATCAAAGCAAGCCGGTTAATAGTTGGTAATGGCCGATTATACGTATTTAAGAGATAAGAAACTAAGGCCACAGCACCTAAAGAATGGCCAATCGCATTATATTGTTGAAAATGGTAACGTTGGCTTAAATCATTTAAAATTTGGTTAAACCAGCGTTCCATGGTACTGGAAGGAATCCAGCGGTCTTTAAAAATTAATTGAATAATTGGATACTTAGCCGTTGACCAATAACCGGAATAGTGAATTTTACTGCGCCAATCAACCGTGGCACGCAAAAAAACGGGCGAACCAGTAATTTTTTGTGCCGAACCAACCATTTTTTCAGTAGTATAATTACCACCACGAAAACCATGAATGTAAAAAGTTGGGATCTGTTCGGTACTTGAATTAACTGAGACTTGTTCGTCCAATTCACAAATCGGAATTTGTGCTGTTTGTGTCAGTGAATGATGCCAAAGTTTCATTTGGGGATAGCCCTCTTGTTTGTAGAGTTAACTATTAAACATGATACAGGTAATAATCGATTAATTCTAGTTGTGAGGAGAAATTATGTCAAAATATTATGCAGTTAAGCGGGGCAAAAAGCCCGGAATTTATCATGATTGGCCAACTTGTCAACGCCAAGTACAGGGCTTTAAGGGGGCAATTTTTAAAAGCTTTACCACGTTAGCCCAAGCACAAGCTTTCTTAAAAATGCCGCTTCAACAAGCTACGGTTAAGAAAGTACAGTCGGATTTGGTCGCACAAGTCAAACTCTATACTGATGGTGGCACTCGTAATACGGGCAATGTGTTAGGGGGGCACGTCAAAGCAACCGATAAAGCCGCCTGGGCGTATTTAATTCAAACGACTTCGCAAGAATATTCAGGAACTAACGGTGTTTTGGGAGCAACCAATAACCAAATGGAATTAACAGCTTTAACCAAAGGCTTAGAGCGATTAGTGGCATTGCAGTTGCACCAGCAAAAAATTGCAGTCATTATGGATTCGCGTTATGTATTGGATGCGATTAATAAAGGCTGGTTAATTGGCTGGCAACGCCGTGGTTGGAAAAAAGCTGCGGGTGATCCAGTCTTAAATGCGCAGCTGTGGCAAAAAATTGCCGCTTTATTACCACAATTTAAGCAAATGAAGTTTTTGTGGACGAAAGGGCATGCGGATAATTCAGGCAATGTTTTTGTAGATAAATTGTTAAATCAAACGATGGATCAAATGTAATAAATATGTACAACTTTGAGCCATGTTGTGTTGAAAAAAACAGTAATTTGAAAGCTTGTCTTAGATATTAAGCTTGAAATTGTTTAACGTTAAACGTTATCTTTTAGATATAAAGGGGGAACATTAAATGGATAAGTTTAATGAATTTCAAAGTTTAAGTAATAATGAATTGAATAAGGTTGTAGGTGGGAAGAAATCTAAATTTTCACAATGGTGGAATGGATTTAAAAATCACATTCTGGAAGTTGATATTTTTAATATTTAATTTGAATCCTGTTCTTAAGAGTATTGTACTTTATGTAATATAAACATGTGGTGCTATTTAATTTTTCTACGACGTTTATGCAATAGTTCTTGATTTAATAACTAATAAC
The DNA here is from genome assembly GCF_058107125.1 of Bombilactobacillus sp. ESL1202. NCBI lineage: Bacteria > Bacillati > Bacillota > Bacilli > Lactobacillales > Lactobacillaceae > Bombilactobacillus > Bombilactobacillus sp. ESL1202. The sequence continues at coordinate 1,179,602 of NZ_CM176590.1, forward strand.
TTTTAGATTAGCAAAGACTTTTGGACGAGAGTATTGACTTAACATCTTAATACCATTTACCTATTTTAGTAAGTTGGCTGTAGTGATGGTACAAGCTACCACAACACTTGAACACTTGCTCCGTAATTTCGAAGCTTCCTTTGAACCTATAACTAATAATGCAATTTCTTGGTGGGATTGTAATCTTTAGTTGCTATACTCTCAAAAACCTTAGCATGGAAGTTGTGGACTGACAAACCGGTAGCGGTAAACTATCAATAATCGTGTATTGTGGATCCTTTATTGTAGCTTAATTTTCTGATTAGCGATGTCAGTTTTAATGTATTGAAATAAAGCATTATATCTTTGTGTTAGACGATTAAATCTGGATCTTTCCAGCAAATCAAACAATTTAAGCTAGATTAATAATCGATAAAAACTAAGTTTGTTAGAAAAATCTTGCAGACAATTAACCCCCAGTAATTTGTACGTTTGATAATTTAACATAAGTGAGCATTGTTCTGTCATCGAATAGTAACGGGTACAAATTATTGATAGAGTAGTGTTAAGATATTGATCCAATCTTGAATTAAGATAAGAGATTACTGGTTAAATTTAATTAAGTCTGACATAAGATTTAATTTTTTGAATAGAAATAACTAAAGTGAGACCTAGTCCGGCTTTTTATTTCAACTATTTTTTAACCAATAACACACATTGTAAGTATATAAAGGTTTGTAATTTATCATAAATGATAATTATTTTATTTTAGGATAAATTACTATAACTATTACTTCTGAAATGGATAATATAAAAACCATAAGAAGTCCAGCTGTCATTGATCCAAAGGAATATGATATTCCTTTGTTTATTGAATTTGAAAAGTAATTAGTGTTCACAATGATAAAAGAATTAATAATTAACAAACATAAAAAGCAGGCTATTGTTATAGTTGCTTTTTTTATTGATTTTAATCTAATCCAATTTGAAAATAATATTAAATATAAAAGTACATATATTATTAAAGAAATCGTACCCATGAAATGAGGAGCTGAAATGATATTTAAAATACGTAAATAAACAAAAATATCAGATACTATGATTAGGAAATATAAGCAAAGTAATAACTTGTTACTGCTCTTGTTTTGTTTTTCTTTTTGTTCATAATTATCTAAAATCACAGCATCATCTTTAATTAAATAATCTAAGGAAAGATCAAATAAGTTACTTAAATCAACTAAGGTATTAATATCGGGAAAACTACGATTATTTTCCCAGCCAGAAACAGTTTTCCGCGAAACCATTATTTTTTGTCCTAGTTGTTCTTGTGTTAGATTCATTTTTTTACGATTTAGTTTAATCTTTTCCCCAATTGTCATTTTGTGACCTTCTTGCTTAATTATTTTTTGCTTGTTTATACGCTTACATATTTTTTATTATATGACATTTGTTGATTCTTTTCATTATGAATTTTATTTTTCATCTTGTTTATAATGCGAAGGACATTTTTGGCAGAAAAAAACATGACATGATATCATAATGATTATTTTTAGTGCTAGTTAAGCAATAAAAATCTTTAATGATTAATTTTAAATGTGATAATGTTGTTCTATTAAAACTTTATTACGTTAAACATGCAATCGTTGGCTTTATTGTGTCTTCTAGTTGAACTGGGTATTTCTAATTACCATAGTTTCCAAAGATGTATTTTAAATTATTGATCAATGTATTGGTATTGTGGTAATTATTCCAGTACTACATCTAAACTGTATGATATTATAATGAGTTTTTTAGTTGATTTTGGATATTTGATTCGAAAGTTGAAACTTAAAAAATTAATTTTTGATCAATGAAACCAAAAAGTTGACATGACATTGAGAACAATCGTATTCACTGTTTATCAGAATTCAAAAGTCGGTTATTTACAGATGATTACGCGTGGTGCTAGTTAAAAAATAGTTGAAATAAAAAGCCTGACTAGGCTACACTTTAAATTACCTCTAACAAGAAAGTGATAGCCATTTCAGACCTCCTTAAGTTTAACCAAGATTCTTCTAGCTTGCAATCTTCAATTCAAGTTTGGATTAATATTTTAACCACACTCTATAAAAAGTTTGTGCCCATTACTATTCAAAAACGTCGCAATGTTCATTTAGCTAAACTATCTGACGTACAATTACTGGCTTTAATGTGTTTTCAGGTCCAAATTGGGATGTCTAATCAACGTAGTTTTTATCGTTTATTAAGCTTGTTAAATTTGTTTGATTTACCAGAAAGATCCCAGTTTAATCGTCTAACCCAAAGGTGTGGTGATTTATTTCCATACATTAGAACTGGAATCGTGAACCAGAAAGTTAAATCACAATACACGATTCTTGATAGCTTACCAATACCTGTTTGTCAGCCAGTTCGCAACTTTCGTGCCAAAATTTTTGAGAACCTGGCAGCTAAAGGCCACAATGCCACCAAGAAATTACATTATTATGGTTTCAAAGGTAGTTTTGAAATTACGGATCAAGGTATTGTCGTTGCTTATACCATTACTGAGGCCAACTTGCATGATATCAAAATGGTGCCTGAATTATTAAATCAATATCCTTGTCCGAACGTTTTAGCTGATTTGGGTTATTTAAGTTAAAAACTGAAACAAACACTAGCTCAAGAAGGCATTAATTTTTGGACACCAGTCAGAAAAAATATGAAACAAAAATCTAATAAAGTTAGTCAGCGATTACTGAATAAACGGCGGAGAAAAATTGAGACAGTCTTTTCTCAATGGAACCAAATGTTTGATATTGAACATAATCGTGCCCGTTGTTTAGCGGGATTCAAAAGTAGATTGGAACAATGTTTATTTTGTAGATACTTGGAGAAAAATTAACTAGCACCACGCGTAGATGATTGTGAAAAACAATGAGACTTTGGTCCCAATCTCATTTAGAATTTTTTAGTAAAGACTGGATCTTTTTGTCCCGGCTTTTCAATTTTTTTGCATAAATAATCGATACATAAAAGAGTTATATTGAGTTGTCAGGTCTTCAGCTTGTCAAAGCTAAATTTTAAGTTAAAGTCGCTGGCAGTTGGTATTTGATACTTCATAATTACTTTGTCTTTATTTTTAAGATAGTTATGTCTTTAATAAACGGCTTGCAATATATCTGTCTATAAACAATGATTAATGTTGGTTGATGAATAGTCGATTTTCTATTTTATTAACTAAGTAAAAATTTATTAAGGAGGATATGTCATGAAAAAGAATAATGATAATATCATGTTGTTGAACAATCTAAGTAACCAACTTGGAGATGAGAAACTTTCAAATATTCAAGGAGGAATTTCCAGAAAGCAATGGAATCAATGGAATGCTTGGGGAAAGTGGGCAAGCCATTTTGGAGATATTATTGAAGGTTACACAGGTGCCAGATACTAATTGTTTAGAAAAGGTTTAGCTCAATGCTAAACCTTTATTTTTGTTTGGAGGTTAAATTATATGACTATTATCGATGTGCTGAATATTGTTCAAATTTTCCTTGAAGTTAAATCTTTTGAAAAAATAAAAAAAGAAATTGAAAATTTCGGTTTTAAAGAACAAAATCGATTGTTAGAATATATAGCTTCTCATTATGAAACTATTAATATAGTTGGTTGTATGATGGTTAAGAATCAAGTTAGCATAATTGAAAATGTACTTAATCAATTTAATAAAGTCGTTGACAAAATAATAGTTATGGATACAGGTTCAACTGATGGAACCGTAGAAAAACTTTGTGATATATCTAATTCGAATGAAAAAATTAGCTTTTTTGAAAGAAACTGGGAAGATAATTTTGCTAAAATGAGGAATATAAATCTTAAAAGAGTAGATAGTAATGATTGGATATTTGTTTTAGACTCTGATGAATATATATTGTCCTCTATAGATAATAAACAATTAAAAATATTTCTATCTTGTTTAAATTATCTTTACGGTCAGAAAGCCATTTTGACTATTCATCAATGCAATGAATTTTCTAGTAGTTATGTAACACCAGAAAGAATTTTTATAAAATCAAATAAATATTTTTATGGATTAGTACATGAAGAAATTAGAAGTAATAGTAAAAAATTGATATTAAAGACAACAATAGAAGTAAAAAATTTGGGTAATAGTACGGAAGAGATAAAGAAGTTTGATAAGGCTAATAAATATTCCAGTTTACTGCATAAGATGTCTCAAATTGAACCATCAAATCCTAGATGGCTTTCCTTATATGATGTTAATGAATTAATAAAAACACCAGAAAAATATGATCAATATTTTAGAAAGTTCTTATTATTGGATGTAGATAAAGGATTTGTCTTAGACAATATAAAAATTAGTAATTATACTAAATCGTTGATTTTGAGATATTCTGTTTTTAATTTTAAATTGCAAAGGATTGATATGGTGTATAAAGTGACTAATATTGGTAAAAAAATTTTCCCTAATAATACAAATTTGTTGCTTTTGAATTATTTGTCTCAAAAAATAAAAATTGATTTTAATTATAATTATTTACTAAATAATCTGTTGGAAGATATAAATAAATTAGACAAAAGACTTGTTTATGAAGATACTCAACAAGATGTTGGTAATTTACAAGCTTTAATTGTTCAAATTCTCTTATCTATGGGAAAGTTTGAAAAGGCACATTTAATTTATCAAAGCATTAATGATAAAGATGCTATAGCTTTTTTAAAGAAACAAAATCCTATTTTGGAAAAATAATTTATTTAATTACGCTTAAATGAAAATTAATTTTAAATTATGATAATAATAACATTTTGTTGCTTTATGTATTTTTGCTAGGATTTATGGATATTTAATGTAGATATTTATTGTAAATGAATAATTTCGGTCTTATAATAATGAATGTAAATCCAATTCTAATCATGTAACTTCATAGAATTCTTTTATTGATTTAAGCGTATAGAAATTGAGTATCACGTTTTAGTATAAATCTTTTATAACTTATTCTTAATTACCTATTATTTTTTAATCTTTTTTAGTAAATGAAAGGGGAGTTTATGATGTTAACTTTTGGTCGTAAACCTTTGTATCGTCCGTTGATATTGAGTTTGTTAATTGGTGTGGTATTTGGCTTGTTTGTCGGATCGGTTTGGAATGCAAGTATAGGTTTAGCAGTCTTTGTAGCAGTTATAATTTTGATGGTTTTAAATTATACGCGCAAAATTACGATATTAGATGGTTATTTACAAGTTGATGAGCAAAGAATTTATTATTATCCTACGGCTAGTTTTGGCGATCGGATTGCGTTAATCGTATTACCTTTAAAAAAACCACAAAGTGTAGCAATTAGTGAGGTATCATCTTATCAGATTCAAGGGCGCCATGACAAATTTACTGATGTTAGTTTGCCATTACCGGTTTCAACTTCTTACAGTTCCTTTTTACCGTCAATCTTAGCTACTAAGAATCCGATTATTTTAACCTTAACACTAAAAAATTCACAAACTATTACAATTAATTTATCAATTGATTATGTGTACAATCAAGAAGATTTTCGGCAAAAGTTAGTTAATTTACAACCATATTTACCAAAATAAGAATAATTTGGAGTGATTTTGATGAAACAACGTAGTAAATTTATTGGAGAAATTATCTTAAATATTGTGTTAATTATACTTTCATTACTTAGCTTGACACAACCATTGTTTAATTGGAAAAATCCACTAGATATGATCGGCAACTTATCATTAATTCTGGTAGCTGTCTGGCTGGTATATTCATCAGCTAAGCTAATTACTAATTTTCTTCATGATAATCGGCAAATCAAAACTGTTAAAAAATAAAAATTGGCGCTTTATGATTAGAGGGGGGGAAGTAACAAATGGCACAAAAAAGATAGTGCTTTCTCAGGTGTGGGGACAGAGTTAAAGCAGACGCTGAATAAAAAAGGAATTTGGAATTTATTTATTTAATGTTGTGGACTTTAGCCATTTGCTTAGTTAATGAAATTTTACGATCTGATGTTGCAGTGGCTAACTATCCAATTTGGCTAATTAGTATATTATGTAATAGGAGTTATTATTTGGACATTATTTTTCTAGCAAGTCCAATTGAATAATGCTTCAGTGAAGACGGATGCTAAAAATAAATTTTATTGGACGAATATTGGCAAAACAATTTTATACATTATTTTTAGTATTGCTTTGTTTGACCTAGATCCAATTGGCTAAAAAATATAAGCAATTGTGAAATTAATTAGGAGATTTTTTATATGCTGAAATATTTAATTCCAATAGTATTTATTAGTTTTTGTCTTACTTCACTTTTTATGAATAGATTGCCACAAGCTTCTCAAAACTTAATTATAGATTTTTTGATTTTTGTAGTTACTGCTACTATATTAACTGCTATATTGTATTTTATGAGCGAAAAATTTAGAAATTTACTAAATAAAAATTAAGAATTTATTTATAAAAAATAATGGTTGATAGATGCTGTCTAAAAATTCATCTAGCAACCATTTTCTACGTTTAATAATATTATTTAGACAAATTTAAATTGAATCTGTCCTAATTTTGGGGTACATATCATTTAACGCAACCGTGCCCGTTATTTATCGGTATTCCAAAGTAGATTGGAACAATGCTTATTTATGGACATTTGGAGAAAAATTAATTAGCACTACCATAATAATTTATTAATTAAAAAGGTATTTTAATAATAATCAGTAACAGTAAAATGTCGATCAACAACAATTATTTTGTCACTGTTACTTTCAAACATCAAAGACACTAAATCGCTTTTCTGACTTTGATTGTCTATAACGACTCAATTTAAAAATTTATATCTGCAATGAATAACAACTACTTACTATGCCATCCATACACTCTTTACAAGGGTATAAAGTCGTCAATGTTGGACAAACGTTATAATCAATTGATTAGTTTCAAGCTTAAAATAATTCAATTTAAAGGATAGATTTAAAAATTTACTACAAACATTATAAATATCAAGCAAGCGACTCCAGTGAAATATTTCCCTGGAAATATTCCTTTAACAATCTATGTCTGTACGATGAAGCTTGCAAGGTTGACCAAATAGCCTTAAAATGTAAACGTATAAAAAGCATATTTTTAATGATGTTGTATCGTGCATGGGATGTTTTTGAAAGCAATAAATGAAGAGAGGAATCTAGCATGTTAACTTTTGGTCGTAAACCACTATATCGCCCATTGATACTGAGTTTATTAATTGGTGCAATCTTCGGTTTGTTTGTTGGATCGGTGTGGAATGTAGGTTTAGGTGTAGTAGTTTTTGTCGTAGCTTTTATTTTGATGATTTTAAATTATACACGCAAAATTGCTACATTAGATGGCTATTTACAAGTTGATGAGCAAAGAATTTATTATTACCCAATGGCTAGTTTTGGCGATCGAATGTCTTTAGTTTTATTACCTTTTAAAAAGCCACAAAGTGTCGCGATTAGTGAGGTTTCATCTTACCAAATCCAAGGGCACCACGATAAGTTTGTCGATATTTCCTTACCCTTACCGACTACAACAGCTTATAATGCTTTTGTACCATCAATCTTGGCTACTAAAAATCCGATTATTTTAACGTTAACGCTAAAAAGTGCGCAGACAATTACAATTAATTTATCAATTGATTATGTTTATAACCAAGAAAATTTTCGGCAAAAGCTTACCCAATTACAACCATATTTACCAGAATAAAATTCTAAATGTCCTTATTTAAAAATCATAGTGGGGAGAAGTAATAAATGTCGCAAAAAGAAAGGGCTTTTGCAGGTGTGGGAACAGAAGTAAAGCAGATCCTGAATGCAAAGCGTAATGTGGAATTTACTTATTTAATGCTGTGGACTTTAGCAGTTTGTTTAGTTAATGAAATTTTACGTAGAAATGGATCACATTCGGTAGTAGCTCACTATCAGCTTTTGCTAACTAGTGTTTATGTTATAGGGATTATTATTTGGACACTATTTTACTGGAAAATCAAAATTACTAATGCTTCAGTGAAGACGGACGCTAAAAACATATTTTATATGACTAATATTGGCAAAATTATTTTAGATATTATTTTTAGTGTTGCTTTGTTTCTTGTTTTATAAGCTTATTATCATTTAAAAATCCTACTCGGCTGTTAGCTAGGTAGGATTTTTAATGTGTTTAATTATCTGAAAAGGTCTGCATGTGAGCCAGTGTCAATAAAGCGTACAAACTGACCATCATACTTATAAATTAATAACTAATCTGGTTTGATATGTAGATCACGCTCTGGACTACGGTTAACCAAAGGATGGTCATTATGTTGTAGCGGCAGTGTTTCGTTTTGTAATAGCAAATTATATACTTTTTCAAAATGTTCTTTTTTATAGCGACCTCCTTTTAAATGTTTCTGTAATGACTTTTAAAACGCTTTTCGAAAGCCGGCTTGTAAAAATATTTATTCATTTAACCATTCCAAACCTTCTTTAGCATTATCAAATTCTAAATAGTTTTGGCTTTTGATAGCTGTGGTTAAACGTTCTGTGGGGGGAGAAATTTTAAAGGGGATTCCACCAGTTGCGATGGCTTTTTTTACAAAAATTTGAAATGCCTCACTGGGAATTAATCCAATTTGCTTGATGACCAATTCAAACTCTTTTTTTTCTTGATCGTCCATTCTGAAATTAATTTGACTAGTCATATTTATAGCACCTCCAAACCTATGATAACAAATTATATCGTAGATTTGAAATGTTTTACTGTTTAAAGTATTCACTATTATTCCCCAGGCAATATGTCTGTCACAGAGAGCTTGTAATTTAATTGAAATGGTTTTAAATTGAATCTATCAATAATTTTGTATGATTGCTCTTGCAATTATGTTACAGCGTATTAAGAGGTTTACGTTACTAATCCATAAATTCACGTTAATAAGAAAACGATAATTGTTAATTTTTATGCATTAAAATGAAAAAATATTCAATGAGCTTTAATTAATTTGAGGGAGATGGAAATGATGTCAAATTTCAATGATAATCAATTTGTCAATTTAGTAGAAGATGACCTGGGGACTATTGATGGTGGTTTTATTATACCAGTTGCAGTCTGGGCAATATGGGGAGCAGCAGCGGCGGCCGGATTTACTGGCGGAATTGCTGTAGGCCTCAACCGAGTTAATCGCAAACGCAAATAACTATTATAATGGGGTGATGTGATGCGGGATAAATTAATTGAAGTTTGGAATGCCTATGGAATCTGGATTATTTTTGCTTTTACTACCAGCGTGGGCTTTCTTGGTGGGGTTGTCGTGGGCTTAAATCATATAAATAAATAATAAGGGGTGACCAAATGGATAAATTTCATGGCTTAGACAATTTTAGGCAGTTAGATAATTCTTCTTTGGAACAAGTTAATGGTGGAATACTACCAATATTTATTGGCATTGGAATTATAGTTAGCATTGGTATTGGGGCTACAGGAGGCTACTTTTTTGCCAAACATTTTGGCTAAAAACTAAAAATTATTTATTATTTCAATATGACGGTTTTATTAAAGTGTTGATAGTTGATCTCGTCAACACTTTTTACTTATGTAGCTATCTAAATAATGTTTATATTATATACTTTACACGATAACTAATTATAGGAGAAAAATAATGTTCCCGATCTATTTATTGGAAGATAATTTTGAACAAAGAAGGTTATATGCACAAACAATTGAGAATTTCATTATGATTAATGATTTTCCGATGAAACTTATCTGTGAGACTAATTCCGTTGATAATCTATTGAGTAATATAAATAATCACTATCAAGGACTGTTTTTCTTGGATATGGGAATTAATGGTCAAAAGGAGGCTGGTTTAAAAGTAGCAACTATAATCCGAGAAAAAATTCCCAACGCACAGATTGTTTTCATTACGATTCATAGTGAACTTTCGTTTAAAACGCTTGAGTTAAGGATATCCCCACTAGATTTTATTTTAAAAGATTCAGGAATTGATCGTATTAAAAGTTGCATTAAAACAGATATAGTTAGAGTCAATGAACTGTTAAAATCTAATAAATATCAAAAAGAAAATATTTTTTCCTACCATATAGGATCACGTTATTTTTCGGTTCCTATTGCTGAAGTTGTTTATATAAATACTATTAAATTCAGGCCAGGAAGGGTTCACTTACATACCCTTAATAAAGAATCTGAATTTGTTGATAACTTGACTAATTTAGAACGAAAGTATCCGATGTTATTTCGCAGTGACAAGAGTTATTTGGTAAACTTAGATTTGTTAAAGTGTTTTAATTACAATGATCGTAAAATCTCTTTTATAGATGACAGTGAAGCCTTTGTATCGGTCAGAAAAGCACGTGAAATAGTAAAATTGTTAAAATCAAAATAGTTTGGGGGATTTGGTAGTGAAGTACAATAAAATTTATGTTTCTCAAGTTGATGAAGAAGATTGTGGTGTCGCTGCTTTAGCGATGATTTTGAAAAATTATGGTTCTGAATTTTCGTTAGCACGGTTACGGACTTTTACGAAGACCACTAGTGAAGGCACCACAGCCTTAGGTTTGAAGAAAGCCGCAGAACATTTTGGCTTTGAAGTAAAAGCTTTAAAAGCTGATATGAGTATTTTTCAAATGAAGGATGTTCCGTATCCATTTATAGCGCATGTTATTAAAGATAGTGGCCTATTGCATTATTATGTTGTTTTACAATCAACAAGTAAATATATTTTGATTGCTGATCCGGATCCTGATGTACGTGTGACAAAAATGTCACGGGAACAGTTTGCTAAAGAATGGACGGGCGTGAGCTTGTTTTTTGCACCGAAACCGACTTACCAGCCGGTCAAAGATCAACAAAAAACTTCGTTAGCGCAATTTTTACCCATCATTTTTAAACAAAAGAAGTTGTTGGTCAACATTATCTTAGCAGCTTTATTAGTCACTTTAATCAGTATTTTGGGTTCATATTTTCTCCAAAGTTTAATTGATACATATATTCCCAATAATATGCTTCACACCTTATCAATTATTGCTTTCGGTTTAATTATTGCTTACGTTTTTCAAGCAATTTTTTCGTACGCCCAAAACTTTCTCTTAGCTATTTTGGGGCAACGGTTGTCCATTGAAATTATTTTAGGCTACGTACGCCACATTTTTGAATTACCAATGTCGTTTTTTACGACCCGGAAAACGGGAGATATCATTTCCCGGTTTAATGATGCCAGCAAAATTATTGACGCTTTAGCTAGTTCCATCATTTCTATTGGTTTGGACTTAACCATTGTGGTAATTATGGGGACAGTTTTAACGTTACAAAATGGTACGCTGTTTTTAATTACGTTAATTGCATTGCCTGTTTACATTGTCATTATTTGGGCATTTAACAAGCCATTTGAAACTTTAAATCGTAAACAAATGGAAAGTGGCGCCGCTTTAGATTCTTCTATTATTGAAGATTTACACGGGATTGAAACTATTAAGTCGTTATCCAGTGAACAACAGAGTTATCAAAAAGTCGATCATGAATTTGTGGATTTACTCCAGAAAAATCTGAAATATACGAAAGCCGATCAATTACAGCAGGCGCTGAAGCTCTTTGTGCAATTAGGTTTAGGAGTCGTGGTTTTGTGGACTGGTTCTAGATTAGTGGTGAAAAATGTTTTGACGGTCGGGCAATTAATGACCTTTAATGCCTTGTTGACGTATTTTACTAACCCCCTGCAAAATATTGTGAATCTGCAACCGAAACTGCAAAGCGCCAAGGTGGCTAATAATCGACTCAATGAAATTTATTTAGTGGAATCGGAATTTAAACAAGAACGTCCCCTCAAAGAGACTGCTTTATTAGCAGGTGATCTACAATTAAAAGATGTTAGCTATCGTTACGGCTATGGTCAAGATGTCCTGCACGAAATCAATTTAACGATTAAAGCTGGCTCCAAATTAACGATTGTGGGAATGAGCGGTTCTGGCAAATCCACCATGGTAAAATTATTAGTTGATTTTTTTGAGCCGACCAAAGGTCAAGTTTTGATTAATGACCACAACGTCAAGGAAATTGCTAAAACTACCCTGCGCCATCAGATTGTTTATGTCCCCCAAGATCCATACGTTTTTTCAGGAACCATTTTGGAAAACCTCCAATTAGGTAATCGCCCAGGAGTTACGTTTGATGATGTGCGCCAAGCATGTGCGGTGGCCCAAATTAAATCTGATATTGAACAAATGTCTTTGCAATATGAAACTCAACTGGATGAAAATGGGGATATCTTATCCGGAGGTCAAAAACAACGGTTAACGATTGCGCGCGCTTTACTTTCACCAGCCCAGGTTTTGATTTTTGATGAATCAACTAGTGGCTTGGACGCGATTACGGAAGCCAAGTTAGTGGATGCTTTATTGAAGTTGCCGCAAACCGTGATTTTTATTGCCCACCGTTTAGCGATTGCCGAAAAAACGAATAACATTGTCGTTTTAAAACAGGGGCAATTAATTGAACAAGGTACGCACGAAGAATTGGTGGCCCAGCAAGGCGAATACTTCCGCTTATTAAATGCAACGGGAGGTGGATTAAATGGATAAGTCCCAATTAGAAAGTAGCGAATTTTATCATGCCCGCTTTAATAATTTTTCAACACTCCTAATTCTACCGGTTGCTATTTTGGTTGTGTTGGTAGTTTTATTTTCTTTGATTGGTCAACGCGAAATTACGATCAAAGCGCCTGGTCAAATTGACTCTGGTAAGGCAGTATCCATTTTACAATCCACGAGTAACAATCAAATTACGCATGATTATTTAAAAGAGGGAGCCCGGGTTCACAAAGGTCAATTATTGGTCACTTATCAGTCAAAATCCCTCCAACGGCAGTCAACTTTATTACAGCAACAACAAAAACTATTTCAACAACAGTTAGCCGCGTTAACGACTTTAAAAGATAGTTTGCAGCAAAATCAAGATTTGTTTGCTCAGACCGATCAATTTGGCTATGAAGATCTGTATCACAGCTATCAAAATCAGCGACAGGTTTATCTGCTGGAAAATGATTTATTACAACAAAAGTCCCAAACCAATACGGATAAGAAGAATAAATTGGTTGCTAGTTTAAATCTGAGTTTACAAACAGCACAAACGAAATTGACGGCTTATCAAAATATTGCTCAAGCTATTAAACAAGGTTCTGATCCAGGAAATTCTGCTTATCGTTATTTATATACAGCTTATATTGCCGCGCAACAGACGCAAGACCCGAGTGCTGCCAAGGCCGATGCTTTAAGTAATCTTCAACAACAAATCGACCAATTGCAAGACAGTATTCAAGCGACGAACCAGCAAAAAATAGAATTAACCGATTTTGATAGCAGTCAATATGACGTAGCTACCAATCAGCAAAAATTAGCGAGTTTACAAAATGAACAATTAAAGTCTTGTTCCCAACAACAAGTTGATCTGAAACAAAAACAGGCACAAAATAATTTAAAACTAAAAGAAGTTCAAAATTCAAAGAATGATTTAAAAGTTAAAGCCCCGATTGCCGGTATTGTGCATGTGTTAAATCCCAATCAGCGTAATAAATTAGTGGGGACGGGCACCCCGCTGGCACAAATTTATCCGCCGCTGACGGTGCAAAAGCCACTTAAATTACAAGCTTATGTTGCACCTAATGATATTTCAACTGTACGGCGGACACAAACTTTGCGGGTGAAAATTAGTCGGAATGTGCCGACACCGATTGTTTTGAGTGGTCGGATTAAGACGATTAGTATTGCACCAGTGACCGTAGGTAAGAGCAATTATTATGTTGTTGAAGCTTGGGCGCAAGTACCAGCCAACCAACTTGCTAATTTACATTATGGCATGTCCGGACAGGGATCCATTATCACCGGCCGCGAATCGTTTTTCACTTATTATAAGAATCGTTTATTTAATCAAGAAGATAAGTAAGTAGATAAAAAAGGCGGGGTTAAAAGTCGCGCAACTGCGGCCTTTTATCTCGCCTTTTTACATACTATAATAATTATCTTTTAAAATAAATTTTGGAAAAAGTTCACAATACTAGACCAAATTTGTTGCAAGAAGTTTTGATTTTGCGGGGTATTAACTTTGTTAAACAAGTCTTGGGCGTGACTCTTGATATCTGAGCTTAACTTATTGGCTTGCTGTCTAAAATTACCATTCTTCAACGCACCGGAATCACGCACTTGAATCAAAATATTAATAATTTGTTGTTTTTGGTTATCAGTAATAATATTTTGTAAATTATTATTTTCAATGGTGTTATTGACGATATTGGTAATTTGATTAACGGTGACGTTATTACCAATTTTTGCCATTTCGCCCTTAGCTTGCGCGACCGCATTATTTAATTGCGTATCACTATAACCTTGTTGACCTTTGTTTTGTTGACTAATTTGACTGAGCGTTCCCATTTCATTTTGCGCAGCAGCAACTTGATTTTCATTGAGTTGCTTGCCGTTTTGAGCAAAAGCAGCGTACACCCCAGCTAAAGCACCAGAACCATCAATCGGAGTCGCTGAAGTTACATAAATATTAGCGTCACTAATCCCCGCAGTTAAAGCGGCATTGCGATATTGGTTAGCGGTAATCTTAGTAATATTATTTTGACCGTCATATTTTAAAATTTGAACGTTGATACCGGAACCGCGGCTAGTTTTTTCAATTAAGGCCGAGGACCAAACTCCGGACTGGTCGGTAAAATTATCCCCAGCAGGATTCAGATATTGAACTAAAGTGGCACCAGTGATGGAAATTTGTTGAAAATTTTTATTTTGAATTTGATTGGATAGAACGTCAATTGTCCCTTGTTTTTGCCCGTTAGATAAGGAATCACCTAAAGTCATGACGGGCGTGTCCCAATTATTGTCGGCTTGTGTGGTTGTTGCGGTAAACATGAAGCTGGCAACCAAGACGGTTAACAGGGTTAAAAAACGAGTCTGTAATTTCATGGTATTTCCTCCTCGTAGGAATCTAGTCTTATTATAGCAATTTAACGAAATAGTGACTACTTTTGCGCAAAGATTAATCACTAGTGTGAAGAATGTGAAATATGACGGAGAAACGTAAAGAATATTAATTCGAAGGTTGGAACAAAAAGTACCGTTCTCTTTTTAGTTAGATCAATTTTTTACAATCTTATTTTGCAATGTCTACCACAAAAATTGTGTGCACCTTCCCGTGTACATTATAATAGGCTTGAAGGTGAAAAAATGGACAATTATACGCCAACGCAAGCACGTCAAAATTTTTTTGGAATTATCAAAGCTGTTAGTCAGCAAAGAAAACCAATTATGATCTCTTCTAAGAGAAATGGTCATGATGAAGATGCGGTGATCGTCAGTAAAAAAGATTGGGATGCGATGGTTGAAACGGTCTATTTAGAAAATACTGGGACATTGGCTAAAGTTAATGGTCGACAAAAAAATCACAGTGGCTTTACTGAGGTAGATCAAATTGATTGGGATAGTCTATGACATACAAAGTAATAATTAAAAATTCTGCTAAAAGTGATTTGAGAAAACTGAAACAGTCTCATTTAAAGGAGCGTTTCTTAGAAGTTGGTGCTGATTTAAAAGACAAAAGACACAATCAGTAGAAAAATTGCAACCGCCCAGTAAAGTTCTATCTTCTATCAGAGTTAACGCACAGCATCGGGTGATTTATTCAGTCGATGACCAGCAGCAAGTTGTGAAGATTTATTCTGCCTGGAACCACTATGAATAAACATCTAAGTTTAGACTGATGTTTGCGTGAACTATTTTTCTATTAATTTCTTAATTAAATGTGGTATACTCAAGATTCTAGGTAGCACAGATAAATGAACTTCAATTTAATTTAAGGAGTTAAACAAATGAAAATAGTTGTTTTGGCCGGTGGCCGCAGCACTGAACGCAATGTTTCACTATCGTCTGGTGTTAAAATTACTAATGCTTTACGTTCCAAGGGTTATGAAGTGGCATTGGTGGATTCGTTCTTAGGACAAGAGTTGGCAGCTGATCAAACGCCAGCTGATTTGTTTACTACGGAGTTAGCTGACGAAACAAAGTTAGTGATTGACGATGAAGTCTTGACTGATGACAAGATTAATGCTTTACGTACCGACGGCACGCGGGGATTATTAGGCAAAAATGTGTTACGGATTTGTCAAGTCGCCGATTTAGTCTACCTTGGTTTACATGGTGAAGATGGCGAGAATGGCAAGGTTCAAGCCGTATTAGACGTTTTTGATATTCGTTATACTGGTAGTGGTCCGCTAGCTTCTGGTTTAGCAATGAATAAGAAGTTTTCTAAGGAAGTTTTTGTCCAAAACCAAATTCCCACAGCTGCGTATATCACGACTAAAACACCACAAGTAGCGGAGTCAGATATTCCGTTTGATTTTCCCGTAGTGGTGAAGCCAGCAAATGGCGGCTCCAGTGTTGGAACGCATATTGTGCAAAATTATGCGGATTTGGCCGCTAGTTTGGCGGATGCTTTCTTGTTTGATGATGAAGTTTTAATTGAAAAATATATTAAAGGTCGTGAATTTTCGGTAGCAATTATTGATGGTCAAGTTTTGCCACCCGTAGAGATTGTGGTGACAACTGGTTGGTATGATTTTCAACATAAGTTCCAAGATAATGATCAAACCCAATTCATTACCCCACCAAAATTGGATCCGGCAACTAGTCAAGTTTTAGAAAAATTAACGCGCCAAACCTTTTCGGCGTTAGATATGCAGAATTATGGCCGCATTGATTTCTTAGTTAGTGATGAAGGAGCCTACGTGATGGAAGCTAATTCCTTACCAGGTATGACACCACGGTCTTTAATTCCCCGGGAAGCTGAAGTAGTAGGGATTAGCTATCCCGATTTATGCGAAAAAATTATTCAAAGTAAATGGAACTGGTACGAACAACAAGACCAGTCGTAAAATTATGTTCAGTAGAAAAATGACCTCCTTTTCCGCTTAAAGAAAGGGAGGTCATTTTTTAAATTAGGGCGCGTTTGACAAATTGCTGTATTTATAAGTTAATTCACCGCTTAGCAGCAGTGCAAATAAAACTTGACTTGCAGTGGCGTAACGTGGCCCCATCGTTAAATTTTAAACCGACATTAATGCCTAATTAATTGTTATTCTAAACTATTTTGAGCGGTCCAAGTAATGGTTCCGCCTTGCTGTCCAGACTTGAGCGTCGTATCATTGGCGGGGATTTTGAGCGCCAAGCCTTGTTGCTTTTGATGAACAGTGGGTTTTAAATCCAAACTGGTTTGCGCTTGGGCCGCCAAACTACCCTTAAAAATGGGGGCGGGACTATTTAATGAGAGTGAAGTCCCGGGTGCTTGGTAGTAAAGTAAAGGCGCTAAAGTTTGATTACCGCTAAAGGTGGCGAGGACTGAAACGTTGAGCTTTTGGGTGAAATTATTGGTTAATTTTAAAGAAGCATCAGCGGTATTAGAAAAAACAGTTTGGCTTTGCGGGCTTAAGATGACGTGATAATTTAATTCGGGTACGACATTTAATTCTAAATCGGGTTCAGTAATAAGCGCGCTGAATATATTACTGGTACCTAACAATTGACTAGTTTTGTCGGCTTTAATGGCCAAAATTTGGTCACTATGAGCAGTAACTTTTTGGTTGTCGCTGCCTTGAATAGTCAGTGGTTGTTCAACAATGAAAGTTGTGCCAGCCGGAAATTGACCGGCGGGTAATTTAAAATCACTGCCCGATACGGTATAAGTTTTACTAGTTTTAGCGGCTAAGTTGATACTAGATTGACTGCCATCAGGCAATTGGGCGGTAATTTTCACCTGATCGCCCAAAGTGGCTACACCTTTAGCAGAACTGAGGCCACCTAATTTGAATTGCACACTGGTTAAATCATGTTGTCCTAGTGGCTTAAAAGTGGTTTGAACGTAATTGTTACCACGACTGACCGTTTTGTTATCATGATTGAAAGTACTTAAGGTTTTTTGGACATCGTATTTAGGGTAGGGCAGGACTTGATAGTTATAGGTAAAATAATCGGTTGCTTTCAAGGGATAATGATTGGCGGGAGTGGCATCATCGACACCACTTAAACGTAATTGGTGCGTGGAAGTAGTGGTATCAGCTTGTTGGGTAACATGGTCAATGCTCCAATTTTGAGCCGTTACTTCAGCACTATGTGAAGTGATGGGGATTTGCTTGGTCAAATTAGTGGTGGTGGTATCTGTGACTTGCCCAGTAACCGTAATATTGTTGGCTTTTTGATCACCATCAAAATAAGTGAGGGGAACTTGAAGCTGATCACCTAATAAATACCGATCGGTAGTAGACTTGGTACTTAAAGCCAAATTAGTAATGCCGATTTCTTGAAGGGGCGTTTCTTGAAAATTAGACACGGCACTTAACTGTAAAATATCACTAGAATTTAATTCCAGCGGATTATTAGGATGGGCTTTGTTATAGTCGGTTAATACTTGTTGGAGATCAATATCGTAATTTTGAGTAGTGCCATCAGCCTGAGGTGTCCAAGCGACAGCATCACTGGTTAGATACTGTGGTTCTAAGATGCTTTTTTGATTGGCAAAACTACCTTCGTGGTCAGGATCGACCAACCCAGTCTGTTTGCCGTCTGCATCAGCCATTAATAACCCTGGTGTAACTGGTAAAATTTGATTGGTGGTTAAAATCCCGTAAGCTTGTTTTGAATTAATAATAGTTCCTAAGTCTATTGTTTGACCAGCACGTCTTAAGGTTAAATGTATTAAAGCGGGGTTAGGTACAAAAGGATCATTCAAGTCTTCTTGGTAAGGCTGCACACTACCAAGAATGTGCATGTCTTGACTTGCATCTTGATGAGGAACTACTTGGGCAGTTTGGTTAGTAATGGTGGGACTACCTAATTTACCGAAAGTAATATTATGAAACTCTTTACCATTCATGGTAGCTAAGCCTTGATTTAACGCGGTTAAATCATTTTGTCGAGCAAATACTTTTTTAGTACCATCTTGAAACATATTTGCTGGAATGGCCCAATAAACAAAAGGAACATCTAAACGTTGAATGGGAATTTTGTCTAATTTTACGGGATCAGCACCACTGGTACCTAATGATCCCGCGGGACCGTTGATAGCTGTGGGATCGCCTTGAGCACTAAAGGTTGAATCGTTAACCACAACATCACCACCAGACGTAGTCGTAGACCCACCTTCCACGTTTACAATGTGCGCAGCAGGATTGTTATTATTACCGAGATCTAGGGTTACTTCTTTGGGGTTATAAATATTCAAATTTAAACCAGCGGTCGAATCCAGTAAATTCATTTTATTGCTGGCTTGTTGGGTACCAGTATCACGCAATTTAAAAATACCATCTTTTTTAATTGTGATTTTCATACTAGCACCAATATGCATTAAATTGCCATAATGAGGATTTAAATAATTGTATTGAATACCGCCAAAATCGTGCAGGTTATTGGCTTGAATATCAAAGCTACCGTGCTCCAAGGTGGCTGTTCCACCGTTAAGGTCTACTAAGGGCAGGCTGTGATTAAGCGTACTATTGGTATTAGCATTATCGGGGGTAATATATTGCCCATAATCTTGACCATGGTCACTGTCATAGCTGGCACTATCGCCCACGGCTTGCGTGGCAGTGTCAGCAATTTGACCTTGATCATCTAATAAATTATTAGCATCATTTTGATAATCCATGGTGCTTTGATCGTTACTTTGAACGCGGATCAAAGGTGAACCGCCGTTTTCTTGGTGGTAATTGATGCTACTTTGACCGGAAGCGTAGATGGCACCAGCTAACATATGGTTGCTGCGTAAAGAATTGGATCCATCGTAATATTGACCTTTAGCGGGGGCGTCGTTAGAAATAATGTTTAATTGGGAATTACCATACAGATCAATACTGGAGGTTGCCAAGGAATTGCTGGGGTTTAACACTAGAGCATAATTATGGTATTCACCAGCATCAAAATAGTAATGACTGTTCTCACCAGTTTGACCATGTGGGTAGAGATAAACCTGCGCGCCATCTTTTAAGGTGACACTATTAACGGTTGGTCCCGTCAATTCAATGGCGTTACCGTTATAGGTGTAACCATCAAAGTGGCTGTTTTTATCAAAGATAATTCGGGAAGCTTCAAAAATCTGTTGGTTGCCGCTGGAATCAGTTTGATAGATTTTATTATGGTATTTATACTCTTGAACGGATGATAAGCTTACGTGATTTTTAATAACCACCGCGGTGGTGCCGACATTACTTAAGGAATTGTGCGCTTGGGAGCCGACATAATTAACGTTGTCATAGGTGACTTTTGTATAGCCACCGGCGCTTTGAATCGCCGCATTGTCTTTTAAATCAATGTTTTGTGATTGACCGGAATTACCAGAAATTGGTCCCCAATAAGAAGTTCCAAATAAATTGATGTTTTGAAAAGTCCAGTCTTCTTTATAAAGCATACTTGTGACTGAACCAGTATTGGGGCCGTCCAGAGCAATATTGTTCTCACCAAAATTAATTGTATGACCAGCACCATCAATGGTGCACTTGAAGTGGCGCGTATAGTTCCAACTAAATGCCTTATTGGTAAAATGAAAGAGAGTAGCTGTGGTAGGATCATCAACTTGTAAATTAGATAAATCTAAGTTTTGGTTTAAGACAATGCGGTCGAAATGCGAGATTGCATTGGTCGAAGTTTCGGCAGAACTAATATTACCGGCGTGTAAGTCATAAACTGCTTCTAAAAACGCCCGAGGGGTCGATACATAAGCTGTATAAGTATTACCAACGTCCGGGTTGTAACCATCGGGGACAATTTGATCCATATCAGAATAATCCGGCATGTCCGGGTAAGCACTACCAGCTTTAGCCCAATTAGCTAATAAGGGTGTGGTAGCGATAGTGGGCTGATTGTTGACGACCAGAGGTTGCTGGCGGTCTAAAGTGCTGACAAAAGTATCAGTTGGATTATCGGGGTGGAATAAATCAGCGTGCGCAGGCGTATTAAAAATAAAAAAAACGGGGATTAAAATTAGAATAGCAAAGAGAAAATTATTTTTTTTGATCATTTATCTTATTTGACCTATCTAAATTGAATTATGATTGTGAATGTTGCTTTTTAGTTAAAAAGATTATAATTATTAATTTGATGAGCTCCGATATTATATGCCATTTAATAGGAAGATACAAGTTATTTTCACAAACATAATTGATGAAAGTGTCTATTTATTAGGACTGAGTTTATTGATTCACAATGTTCTGATAAGTTTTGCTTAATAATAGATTAATTTCATGATAGAAAAGATTAACAAATGATGATTAAAAACTGTTTAGTATTTGCAACAATTAGAAAAATACCCAATTTAAATGAAAATAAGAATTGAATTCTCTTAGATAATTGATTAAAATAAAATGGGTTTGCTGAAAGCTGCACTTACTTTGGTAGGGGTTACCTAAGCTGCAGCTGTTAGCAAACGTAATAAGATAACTGCATAACACAAAGAAGTAAGTGCGAAACTTACTGCTTTAAATGCAAAAAGGTTTTGGAAATTTATATTTTCAAAGCCTTTTTTGCGTATTTAATAGATGATTTATTAGAGGTTGATAATATTTCTGATTTAAAAATTTCTGGAATTTCAAATCAAGTACAGTATGATGATGCTAAGCATGAATTTAAGGTTCCAACCAATGTTAAGAAGTTTACCTTTAACTGGACGACGCCTAAACATTTAGGTGTGGCAACGTTCACTGGAACGTATACTGTAAACATTAACTAATAAAAGGGTTCTATAATCCTGAGTGTTGATGAGTAATTTCATCGGCACTTTTTTTCTGCCGTTAGTTAAGTTAAATCTTAATTAATGGGTAGACCAATCCATTTTGGAGTACAACAAAGAACATTGCCTTTCTGTATGACAATTTAGTCGTCAAAACCTATTGAAAGAAGGAAAAACAATGCCCTTAGATAAATATTCTATCAGTTTAATTCCGAAAATTAAGTGTAAATTTACTAAAAATCAGCAGACTTTGTTGTTTCAAGCTACTTTATCTTATCTTTTAAAACGCTTTCCAAAGTATGGTTTTACTGGACAAATAGTATGGAACTAAAGAAGATCGGATTTACCAGAAAATCATTGTCAACTAACTTATCTAGCTTTAAGATAACGTTTTTTGCGTCGACAAGTTTGCACAATGCAAGTCGTTTTCTTATCCCTAGAGCTGCTTATGCAGGTTTAACAACAGCTATTTCGAACCTTGCATAATGAGAATGGGATCAAACAATTAAATCATTCCGTAAACATTTAACGGTAACAACTTAATAATATTGAAAATCCTTGGAGTATATTTAAGATTCTTAAAAATAGTCTAGAACTAAAAATGACGATTAGAAAGTAAAAAAAACTAACTAGACCAATTACTAATCTAGTTAGTTAAAAAATTAATTACCAAGACTTTTTTATAGAATCTTAATTTAGTGTATTCATAGTTGTCCAAATAATTTGAGTGTGCTGTTTCTCTTTAGCCAGAGCTTTTAAGTCGTTATCATCTTCTGGAACTTGCAAATAGGGACCAAATTTCTCAGTTGATGAAGTCTTATCAGTTGATGAAGTCTTATCAGTTGATAGTAGGATGTCTTCTTCAGATGCACTAGCAATAGCTGTTTGACCTTGATCAATAGTAACTGCATTGATCATAGACGGATCATCGGTAATAGAATCGTCATAATGAAAGCGGAATAATTGATCGATTTTTTCTGAACCGGCAGGACCAATAATTCTGGCAGTTACTGGCACCTTCAAAGGTAAGCGGTAATTATTCTTAATAACAACTTTGGGTGTTAGGTTGTCATCAGCTTTAGGATAGACATTATCTTTGGCATGTTTTAAAGTGGCGGAAAATTCTAAACTGTCAGGCACTGTCAAAGAAATATCCGGTAAGCCTAATGAGTAAGCACTTGAATCAGAGGTGGCTAAAAGTTTGCTAGAGCCATCCGCAGCAATAGTGTTTAACTTATCAGCACTTGGAATATAAGAATCATCATCATTTCCTGTAATCATAACTGGACGCCGCACTGTAAAAGTAGTTCCAGCTGGGAAATCAGTTGAAGATAAACCGAATTGTGTTGGAGTTAAGGAAAGATTAGTGAGATCATCAGTAGACTTGATTGTATACGTGCCCTTTTCGCCAGTGCTCGTTTCAGCAGTAATGGTGGCGGGTCTTGTAGAATCAACTGCTGCGACTGATTGAGAATTACTATCACCATTGATAGAGCCTAAATTAAACCCAATGTTAGTCAAAGAATGTTGTCCGACGGGCGTAAAAGTAGTCCTCAAAACGTTAGAACCCTTGCCAATAATAACAGGACTTTTGTCAATAGTAGATCCATTACCAGTGGTAGAATCCTTACGGTTAACGTTGGTTAGTTCTTTAATACCATTATATTTTGGATAAGGTAAAACTTGATAATTATATGTCAAAGTTTGACTGCTGTCATAAGGGTACTTATTTGGTGAAGCAGTATCATCGTCCTCCCCACTAAATGTCAAAGTATGCTTAGTAGTAGCGGCGTCAACTTTATTTGTAATATCATCAACGTTCCATGTGCTATCCACGTCTTTTTTGTGAGTATCAATTTTTAAAGAACCACTAACATTTTTACTAGTAGTATCTTCGCCATCAACTGAACCACTCAAAGCAATATTATTGGCTACACTATCGCCGTCAAAGTAGGTTACGGGAACTTTAACGGTATCACCAATTAAATATTGATCCGTCGTTTTACTGGTATCTAAGAATAGATTAGTGATACCAACCGTTTGATAGGGTGTTCCTTGGAAGTTAGTCACGGCACCGACTTGGATAATATCATTAGACTTCAGTGCGGGGATCTGATTATTAGGATTAGCTTTATTGTAATTATCCAGAGCTTTTTGGACGTCAATAGTGTATTGGAAAGATTCGTTGTGAACAGAAGTTCCCGGCGATTCTGTCCAGGATAAAGGAGCAGAAATATCACTGCTATTTGTACCAGTTTTTAAATATTTTGGTGGAAGATTTAATGGATCACTACTATCAGTCAATTTGCCTAAGATATCAGTAACACCAGTCTGATTGCCATTGCTATCAACACCCAAGATATTGGGACTAACTTCTCGTGTGTTAGTAGAATTACTGTTTTTAGGTATTCCCCAAGCACGATCAGGATTACTCTCGGTTCCTAAATCATAAACAGTACCATCTCCACGTTTGACGTTTAGGCTTATTAATGGGGTTATAGGTGTGAAAGGTGTATCACCATCAAAATGCTCAATGGTTCTAGTAATGGTCATATTATTTTTGTGATTAGGAATTATATGATTAATTTGATTTGGCACTATTTTAATTTTGGGGCTATCTAGTTTACCAAATTTAATATAGTTAAATTCTTTACCATTCATTGAAGCTAGACCAGAATTTAATTGAGGTAGATCAGTTGCTTTTGCATAAACAGCCTTTGTACCATCAGCAAAGAAATTTGCTGGAATTGCTTGATGAATAAAAGGAACATCTATCATTTGTATAGGAATATCTTTTAAACTTATTTTTGTATTATCTGGTGCATTTGAGCCTAATGTACTGTCTCCCATTGGTCCATTAAATGCTGGATATGGTTCCCCTTCAGCGGTAAATGTTGAATTGTAAACTACGACGTCACCGTTAGATTTTGTTGGAGAAGCTGCTCCCTCAACGTAAACTATATTGGTATTTCTCTGTTTGTTTGCTCTATCGTCTAACATGATTTCTTGAGGGTTATCAATGCGTAAATTTAAACCGTCACCAGCATCAAGTAAAGTCATAGCCCCGGTTGTGTTACCTACGGATCTTAATCTAAAAATACCGTCTTTTTTGATATTTACATTAGAGGATGTACCAATGTGAAACAAATTGCCCGTATAATCATTAAGATTGTCAGATTCTATTTCAAAATTACCATGTTCTAGAGTGATATTACCTGATCCTTTAAAGTCAACTAATGGTTGATTACTTAAAATTTTACCTGTTGAATCACTAGGCTGTTTCATAGATGGATCCGTTGTCGAATAAAGATCGTTTACATATTTACTATAATCGTTTTGATAGTCATCTTCGATAGTTTGATCAGTTCCTGTATCACTTGGAGAAGTGACAGTTTTATTGACAATGAGATTTTTGGCATCATCTTTACTACCAAATTCGTTATCAGCATCAATTGTATCGTAGTACATATTAGTTTGGTCATTACTTTGGGAACGGATTATAGGTTTTCCAGAATCATCTTGTTTGTAAGAAATATTAGTATTGTTAGAAAAGTATAATGCGCCAGTTACATTAGTAGTTGTTTGACGCAAGGAATTACTTCCGTTTGCATACTGACCTTTTGCAGGAGCATTATTTTCAACCATATTTAATTGTGAATTACCGTGCATGATAATATTGGTATTTGTTCCTTTGACGGTAGACATAGCATACGCAACACCATTAGTATTACCACTATTTTCGCCACCAGATCCATGCGGATATAAATAAACTTGAGCACCATCATTTAGTTCAATTGTAGAAGTATCCATATAGTCTCCACCAAGAGTTAAACTGATAGGAGTACTATTGTAGGTATATCCAGTGAAGTAGGAATTTTTTTCAAATTTTATATCTGCTGCTTCAAAGTTTTGTTGATCACCACTACTGTCAGTGTTATAAACTTCACCATTGTATTTATAATATCGAACTGAAGACGCACTAACTCGATCTTTAATATCAATCAAAGTATTGGAAGCACCAGTAACAGAGTTGTGTAACTGCGAACCAACGTATGTGATATTATCATATGTTAATTTAGTGTAACCACCGCCCCCATTTAATGGCCCTCCACTGGATACGCCTTTAGCTGGTCTAGTTAATTCATCATTTGATAGATTTGCATCAGCTAATTCAGCAATACCCGTATTAGCAGCAACAGGTCCCCAAAAAGTTTGACCGTATAAATGAAGATTTTTTAAAGTCCAATCCTCTTTGTATAGAATTCCAGTATTTGGTAAATTACCGTTACCCATTAGTGAGATTGAATGGTGTCCAAAATTTACAGTAGGTGCATGGCTGGTTTTTAGCGTCTGACCTTCAATCATAAATTTAAAATGCCGGGTTTTTTGGTAAGAAAATCCCCATGGGTTTCCTATTGTGAAACCAAAAGCATCTGAATTGTCTGTTTGAGGAACATCTGTTAAATCTAAATCTTTTGTTATTACTACTTTATCAATGTGTGAAATAGCTGAACTTGGGTTAACCGAATCATGATGGGTGGCACCACTAGCTTTTAGGTCATAAACGGCTTCTAAAAAAGCTCTCGGCGTAGACACATAAACAGTGTAAGTATCATCTGATTTTTCTCCTGCGTACAATAGGTCAGGATTATTACCATCAGGAACGATTTTGTCCATATCAGTGTAAGTAGGTTTATTAGGATAAGCCACACCATCTTCACTATTATCTTTTAATAAGGGTGATTCCCGTGTGATTTCTTGTGGATTAAAAGCAGGCGTTTTTTGTAACGGCTGATTTCTAGTATAAGCACTAATAATTTCATCATTACCAGTAGTCGGTTTTAATAAATCGGCTTGGGCAATTTTTACTTGAGTAACCAAAATAAGAGTAAAAGCAAAAATAGTTGATAAAATAATTTTTAATTTAGACATTCATACACCCCTCAGGAACTTTTAAAAAGTTTGTGAAATGATAAGTTTATAACTTGATGATTAATTTTTAAAAATAATAATAGTTTATGCAAAATCATTATAATTCTAACCCTTTTATTAATCAAATGTACAAATAATAAATGATTCACATGATTTGTGAGTATAGTATGATAAAAAGAAAATATTTATTCATTAATTTATAATTTTATTTTTTAAAAAATGACAAGTAAATTTTTGAAACAGCATGATTATTAGAATTGCTATATTTTTAAATTAATATTTTAAAAATAATTAATTGCTTTTTGATAAATTGAAATAGTTTAGCAAGAAATCTTTTTTAAAAACAGTTTGTGATTTAAAAATCACGGGTTATAATAACTTTGTTGTAAACGAATTCAATAGAGGGAGAGAGTCTTAGATGAATAAAAAGCAATGGTTGACAACAACGGGAACCCTATTAGGTTTGGTTTGTGGCGCAGCCTTAACGCAACAAGTGTCAGCAGATACGACGACAGAGGAAAATGTGACACAAGCCGCAGTAGCTGATAGTGTTTCAACTGTTGTCAACAACCAAACAAATGAAGTGGCGCCAATTCAAACAAAGACAGCGGTTGCTACTGAAACCACGCCTGAACAAAATGATTCGGAAACTAATATTGATGAAGCAACTAGTTCAGGAACTAATAATTCGGTTAACAATGATAACGTTTCAAATTCTAATGTTAATAATACATCTAGCGCGGTTGCAGATAATGTAACGACGCCAACCACTGATAGTGAGACAATTGCCAGTGGTACTTGGGGTACTAGTAATTGGGATTATGTACATCAAGGCGATGACTATACTTTGACCTTCCATGCGGGAACGCTGGGGGAAGGTCACCGATATCATTTCTCTCATTTCTCTCATTTTAATAGTAGTGATAAGCCTCAAATTGATACTGATGATGAGCCTAAAATGGATGAATATGAATATGGTAGTATTGGTTGTGATTCTGCTATTTTTAATGGAAACTTTAGTTGGATTAATGAATTAACGCAGATCCAATTTGATCCCGGAGTGGTAGCTAATGCGAACTCGTCTTTCTTATTTGCTTATCTACCAGTGAAACGAATTTTGGGCTTAAACAACTTAGACACTTCCAATGTCACAACTATGCAAGGTATGTTTCGAAATATTAAATTGACTGCTGATTTAGATTTGAGTCACTTTGACACTAGTAAAGTTACTAATATGCGGGGCATGTTTGGTCGAGGCTCTTACGGTAATTTAGATCTAACTAATTTTGGCACCTCTAATGTCACGGATATGAGCGATATGTTTGCTGGTAGTACGTTTACAAGTTTAGATATTAGCAAACTGAATACTTCTCAAGTTACAACCATGAAAGAAATGTTTAATGATATTTTAGGTATCACTAGTTTAGATTTGCGTAACTTTGATACCTCTAATGTAACTGATATGTACGGCATGTTTGCTAGTGAGTATAATTATTACAATGACGAATTACAAAGTATTAATCTAAGTAGTTTTAACACAGCTAAAGTTACCACTATGTATGGCATGTTTGCAGGCAGTGGAATAGCAACCGCAGATCTACGTCATTTTGATACCTCTAATGTAACTACAATGTGTGGTATGTTTGCTAAATGCTATAATTTGGTGGAGGCTAATCTAAAAGGGTGGAATACTAGCAAGGTTACAGATATGATGGGCATGTTTGCGCTTTGCCGGGCTTTAAGGAAAATTGATGTTTCTGATTGGAATGTTAGAAATGTAATTACTGTTCAGGGAATGTTTGTCGATTGTGAGAAACTGGAGTCTTTGGATTTAAGTACATGGGTTTTTGATAATTTAGGTGTTGGCTACGGCATGTTGATATATGCAAACATTAGTAATGATTTTAAAATTTTCCAATTACACATTACTAATCCTAATCAGTTAAAACCAGTAGCTTATGCTGATTCTATCAATGGAGTAACTTATCCAAATAATCCAGATGATCCCGACATAAATCGAGGAGATTTTTCAAGGATGATATTAGGAAACGTTACTAGTCTTAGTCTGGATCTGAGTGATTGGAAGTTCTTTGACCCTGATTTTATGGAAAAATCAAATATGTTTGAAAGCTTCATTACCGTACCACATATAATTGCTAGTCCTGATGTTAATTTACCTCAAAATTTTGATGTTCCTGAAGTTGGTACCAAAATTCCTGGAACTAATAAAGTAGTTGCCTCACAACACTGGGTAGCAACTAGTGGTTATCAGCAAGGAACCAAGTATACACCAGAAGAATTTTCACAGATTAAAGGTCGTGACCAAGTCACAACATATGATTGGGATAGTGAACCAATTATCAAGAATAAATTTGAGCAAAAAGCTGTGACACGTACGATTAATGTTCACCAACCGAATGGTCAATTACAAACAATTACACAAACTGCAACGATGAAACGAGCAGTGACGGTTAATAATGATGATAGTTTGACTTATGGTTATTGGTCAGCAGCACAATGGGATTCCTATGATATAGATGCTATTGCTGGTTATCAACCTGATGTGAACCACGTTGCTGCGCAAGCCGTTAATGGCGATACCCAAGACCAAACAATTGATATTTACTATACACCAGTGGAACAAACAATCACTATTCATTATTTAGACAATGGTCGAGAAGTTGGTAAGCAAACAGTTACTGGTTATGTTGGCGATTCTGTTAATTATCATGCGCCACGGGGGTATCGAACTGTTGGTCAATTACCAGCAACGATTATTGCTGATCAAACTGATTTACAAATTAATGTGACGCATCAAATGCAGGTTAGTTCAGAAACTAAGACGTTAACACGAACAGTCAACTTACACTATCCAGACGGTTCGATTGATAGTCAAGATCAAGTGGCAGTTTTGAAGCGTAATTTATATGTTGACCAAGTTACTGGTGCGGTTGTTTATGGGACTTGGAATACTGGTTCGTGGGACGTAGTGGTAGCTCCAACTATTACTGGTTATACGGCTAATCAAACACAAGTTGACCCACAAACGGTTACCAGTAATGATCAAGATCAAGTGGTAGATATTTACTATACTAAAGATTAAATAGTGGGTTGAACCCTGATATTTCTTTTGGTATGTGTTAATATAAGTATAGAAAAAGAGTCAGTGCTGTTACACTGACTCTTAGTAAAGTTGCCAAAGTAGCGACTATTTAAATTTTTTAGTTTAAGTTAGTCATCTAGCTCTGTGAAAAGTGATGTGACCCCCGAAGTTAGGACAACTTCGGGGGTCACATCAATGCAGGAGAGCTTTTTACATAAGTTATGATAGAAGTTTTGATTTAATTGAATTGATATTGTTGTATTTGATCGTATTCATCTTTCATGCTTTTTTCTGCATTACGGATGTCAATATCATTTTGTAAATTTAAAAAATAGCTATCTGATACACCGAATAATCGTCCTAATCTGACAGAAGTGTCTACAGTAATTTTACGTCGATCATGTAAGATATCCTGTATTCTTGATGTTGGAACATTTACTTTTTTAGCTAGCATATATGCAGAAAGATTTAAAGGAATCATAAATTCTTCCTTTAAAATCTCACTAATTTTAGGTGTAGTTATACTATTCATCTACGGATCCTCCATTAATTATGATAATCAATAATTTCTACGTCAATAAAATCGTTTTGGTTCCTAATTGAAAAACAAAGCCTGTACTGTTCATTAATTCTAATGCTATACTGTCGCTTCTATTACCAGATAATTGTTCTAAATGATTAGCCGGGGGCATTCTTAGATCGTTAATATTGTTTGCATTGTCTAACATAATCAACTTTCGTAATGCTGTTTTTTGGATTGTTTGAGACAATTTTTTTGAGAATTTTTGATTGCATATTTTTTCTGTTTCTTTGTCAGCAAAAGATTGTATCATAGTTTACTTTCCAATAATTTAATTTAACTATAATTATATCTGTTTATAATGTACATGTAAAGGAGACATACAACAAAGATTTTTATGTTTAAAAAAAGGTATTTTTAGGGTGTACGCAAGAAATCATTGCCTATAATATTTCTCGTAGTCCGAATCTCAAACAAACAATGGACATGTTAAAGCAAGCGGTACGAAAACATCCTAAACTAGATAATTTAATTCTGCATACAGATCAAGGCTGGCAGTATCAACATGCGCAGTACCAAGAATTACTGCAAAAGAAGCAAATCAAACAATCAATGTCCCGCAAAGGAAATTCATTAGATAGTGGGCTCATGGAAGGTTTCTTTGGTATTCTCAAACGAGAAATGTTTTATGGCTTTGAGAAAAATTTTCAGAATTTAACAGAATTAGAAGTAGCAATCAGATCTTATATCAGTTACTATAATAATCAAAGAATCAAAATCAAATTAACAAATTAAAAGGACTAACTCCGATTGAGTATCGGAAATTAGTCCTAAGTTAAAGTTTAAAAATCTGTCCTATTTTTTGGGGTGCATATCATTTTAGAATATCTATGATTGTATCAACAATTTCATGAATTGTTTTTACAGACCAATAGACGATTTCTAAAATAGCGACCATCAAAGCCAATTGTGCTACTCCTTTCTCTAGGATCTGCTTGAATGATTGTTACACCATAAGCACCACCCCATTTCTGGAATAGCCACCGCCTTAGCATTTAACTTTACTAATAAATATTATAGCAGAATAATACGCTATAACTGGTATTTCTTTTAATTTGTGTTACTATAGGCATAGAAAAAGAGCCAGTGCTGGACACACCGACTCTTTGGTAAAGTTGCCAAAGCGGTAGCTATTCAATTTTAGGTAATCTTTGAAAAGCCATCAGCTCCTGCGTAGAGCTAAGACGGTTTTTTTATTACTTTGAGTTACGGTATTTTAGAATATCTATGACTATATCCACAATTTCGTGAATTGTTTTTACAGACCAATAGATGATTTCTAAAACAACGACCATCAAAGCCAATTGTGCTACTCCTTTCTCTAGGATCTGCTTGAATGATTGTTACACCATAAGCACCACCCCATTTCTGGAATAGCCACCGCCTTAGCGTTTAACTTTACTAATAAATATTATAGCAGAATAATACGCTACAACTGGTATTTCTTTTAACTTGTGTTAGTATAGGTATAGAAAAAGAGCCAGTGCTGTTACACTGACTCTTAGCAAAGTTGCCCAAGCGGTGGCTATTCAAAATTTTTATTAAACTTTTAAAGCCATCAGCTCCTGCAGAGCTAAGACGGCTTTTTTGTTACTTTGAATTTCGATATTTTAGAATATCTATGATTGTATCAACAATTTCGTGAATTGTTTTTACAGACCAATAGATGGATTCCAAAACAACGATCATCCAAACCAATCTGGCTACTCCTTTCTCTAGGATCTGCTTGAATGATTGTTACACCATAAGCACCACTCCCTTTGTGGAATAGCCGCCACCTTAGCACTAACTTTACTAATTAATATTATAGCAGAATAGGGTATTAAAATTGGTATTTCTTTTAGCCGGTGTCAATCTAGAAAATGAGTCATTGTGTCCAGCACTGACTTTTAAGTAAAGTTGCCAAAGTAGCGACTATTTAAAATTTTTAGTTTAAATTAGCCATCTAGCTCTGTACAAGCTAAGGATGGCTATTTTCTTGTCCTGTTTTTTAACTTAACAAGTATGCGACTAATCCAACGAAGCTTTGGATTAGATCAGCAATAGCTATTAATTTTAAATGTTATTCCTTTCTTAAGCGTATTACCTAAATTTCATTTAATTTGGATATTAATAATTGTCAGTAATGTTTTTTGATTACATCAGTTTTGGTGCGAATTACGCTGTCTTAAGTTTAAATTGCTCTGGAAAATGCTTTCTTAATTAACATTTTAGATAAAATTTATTCTTGATAGATATCAGATATGTGTTTTGGCTATTTATAATGATTACATAATTTAATATTGAAAATATTCTTAAAAATGAAACTATTATTGTAATTAACACTAAATCTAATTTGAATATTGATAATCATCTTCTAAAAGTTGTAACAGTTGGTGGTCCGCGAATAACTCTTGCTTTGGTGGGTTAAATCCTTGATTTAATAGCATTTGTGAGCGGATTTATGCTGTTTCTAAAATTGCGCTTGGGTTACTGACAAAATTGTAATTGCTCAAATTTGCATGTAGAATGAGCTTGCTAATTTTAGCATAATAAATTTAGGAGGAACAGATAAATGGACGAAGTAGATCCATCAATGGCGAAAGCCAAAAAAGGTTCTTTAAATAAAGAACGATTTAAAGTGGCAGCTGCGGCTGATACTTTACAATACTTTGATACTGAACGGGAAGTTGTTGATCCACAGCAGACTGATTTCGTTGATGTAGCGGTCGTGATTGTAAACGATACCGCTAAAGACATTGTCGATCAGGTTGCTCAAACTGGTTTCAATATTCCCGTTTTTGTTGTGAAAAGTAGCGACGATTCGATCGCGCACGAGATGACCAAGATTGAACATATCATTGATGCTACTGCCAAAATTGATAAGACTTTGAATAGTCGTGCAATTGAAAAAGCAGCAGTCAAATATGAAGAACAAGTTTTACCACCATTTTTCAAGGGCTTAAAGTCTTATGTTGAACGTGGCAATTTGCAATTTGATTGTCCCGGTCACCAGGGCGGACAATACTTTAGCAAGCATCCAGCAGGTCGGGTTTTGTATGATTTCTTTGGCGAAAATGTTTTTCGCTCGGATATTTGCAATGCGGACGTGGACATGGGTGACTTATTAATCCATGAAGGTCCAGCCATGGATGCACAAAAGCATGCAGCTCAAGTCTTTAATGCTGACAAAACTTACTTTGTGATGAACGGAACGACTACTTCCAATAATATTGCCATTACTGCGGCCGTAGCGCCTGGTGATTTGGTCTTATTTGATCGGAATAATCATAAGTCCGTTTATAACTCAGCGTTGGTTAAAAATGGTGGAATTCCTGTATACTTAGAAACTTCACGGGATTCTTTTGGCTTCATCGGCGGCATTTATTCTAAAGATTTCGATGAACAATCCATCCGCGCCAAAATTGCCAAGATTGATCCACAAAAAGCTAAAGCCAAACGGCCATTTCGTTTAGCTGTGATTCAATTAGGAACTTATGATGGGACGATTTACAATGCGCGTCAAGTGGTTGATCGGATTGGTTCGTTGTGTGATTACATTCTATTTGATTCTGCTTGGGTTGGTTATGAACAATTTATCCCAATGATGAAGAATTCATCACCGTTATTGTTAGATTTAGGACCAGATGATCCTGGGATTTTAGTCACCCAATCCACGCACAAACAACAAGCTGGTTTTTCACAAGCTTCACAAATTCACAAGAAAGATTCTCATATCAAGGGTCAAAAACGGTATATTAACCACAAACGTTTTAACAATGCTTATATGCAATATGCTTCCACATCACCATTTTATCCACTCTTTGCTAGTTTGGACGTTAATGCTAAGATGCAAGAAGGGCAAGCTGGTAAGAAGTTATGGCATGATGCGTTAGTAGTTTCAGTCAATGCGCGCAAGAAGTTATTGAAACAAGCTAAATTAATCAAGCCCTTTGTCCCACCAGTTGTTCATGGTCAAAAATGGGAAGATGCCGACACGGAAACCATTGTGAATGATATTGATTACTGGCGTTTTGAAAAAGATGCTAAGTGGCATGGTTTTGATGGCTACGAAGACAATCAGTACTACGTTGATCCGAACAAGTTCTTATTAACTACTTCGGGGATTAACAATGAAACTCGTGAATACGAAGATTTCGGAATACCAGCAACCATTTTAGCTAGTTATTTACGAGAAAATGGGATTATTCCTGAAAAGAACGATTTAAACTCAATTTTATTCTTAATGACTCCTGCAGAAACAGAAGTTAAAATGGATAACTTAGTAGCCCAAATTGTGAAATTTGAATCGTTGGTTGAACAAGATGCACCGTTAAGTCAAGTTTTGCCCTCAATTTATGCTGAACATCAAGACCGTTACCAAGGTTATACCATTCGGCAATTATGCCAAGAAGTGCATGACTTTTATAAGGGGAATAACGCTAAGGATTACCAAAAGAAGATGTTCTTAAGCGATTACTTGCCAGAACAAGCTATGACGCCATTTGATGCCAACGTTCAATTATTAAAGAACAATGCTAAATTGGTACCTTTAAAAGATATTAAAGGCATGATTGCGCTTGAAGGAGCTTTACCTTACCCTCCAGGGATTTTCTGTGTTGTTCCTGGTGAAAGATGGAGTGAAGTGGCGCAAAAGTACTTCTTGATTTTACAAGATAGTATTAATAAGTTCCCTGGTTTTGCTCCCGAAATTCAAGGTGTTTATTTCGAACAAGAAAATGGCAAATCAGTTGCTTACGGCTACGTTTATGATGACTCTGCCGAATAAAATTTCTTAGTTTAAACAAGTAATTTTAATTAATGGAGGGTTATTAAATGGCTCAGAAGAAAAAAATGAGCGTGGTACAACTGACAATCGTGACAGCGATTAATATGATGGGTTCTGGCATTATTATGTTGCCAACTAACTTGGCGCAAGTCGGAACCATGTCTGTTTTATCTTGGATTATTACGGTCTTAGGGGCGATGGCGTTAGCCTATGCCTTTTCACGGGCTGGTATGTATACTTCCAAAAGTGGTGGTATGGGTGGCTATGCTGAATATTCCTTTGGTAAAGCGGGTTCTTTCCTATCTAATTACACTTACGGCATGTCTTTGATCATTGCCAATGCGGCGATTGCTATTTCTGCAGTTGGTTATGCTGCTAATTTGGTAGGGGTTAAATTATCACCAGTTCAAGTAGCAATAGGTACGATTTTGACTTTATGGTTAGCAACAGTTTTGAATTTTGGTGGTCCGAACATTACTGGTAAAATTAGTACCTTCACTGTTTGGGGCGTTATTATTCCAGTTGTTGTGATTTCAATTGGTGGCTGGTTCTTCTTTAGTGGCCAACGTTATGCTGCGAGTTGGAATCCGCATCACTTTACGTTCTTGAATGGGATTAGTAAATCAATTTCCATCACTTTGTGGGCCTTTTTGGGCTTGGAATCTGCATCAGCCAATATGGACTCTGTAGAAAATCCGAAGAAAAATGTGCCGATTGCGGTTTTAGGCGGCACGATTGGCGCTGCTGTGATGTATATTATTTCCACTAATGTTATGCTAGGAATTATGCCCGTGGCTAAATTGGCGCATTCGGATGCACCTTTTGGTTTAGTCTTTGCCAGTATGTTTACCCCATTAATTGGTAAGATTGTGATGGCCTTGATGGTTATTTCTTGTTTTGGTTCATTATTGGGTTGGCAATTTACGATTGCTGAAGTCTTTAGAAGTTCAGCGGTGGAAGGTTACTTCCCGAAAATCTTCAAGAAAACAATTGGCAATGGAACACCATTAATGGGCATGGTGATTATTACAGTTATTCAATCGTTATTATCATTAATGACCATTAGTCCTTCGCTATCTAAACAATTTACTATTTTGGTTAACTTAGCGGTGGTCACCAATGTTATTCCATATTTGTTATCCATGTCTTCTTTGCGGACAATGCAAATTGCTGAAAATGTTCCAACAAAATCACAGCAATTTACCAACTTAGTGGCACTGTTTGCAGGTATCTATAGTTTGTATGCTTTATACGCTGCGGGAGCCCAAGCTTTAGTTGGTGGTTCATTAGTCACATTTGCGGGTTGGATTTTGTATGGTTTAGTCTCCAAACGATTTGATTTAAAAAAAGCTGAGTAATTAAACTTTGACGACAATTTTTAGCTAACTGGATCACTAATTGGTCTAGTTAGCTTTTTTTTTGTGAGCTAATTATTTTCTAGAAAACTCTGGCGCCTGAGTGCTTCAACTTGGTCTGCTGCTAACATGACAAAAACACATGACAGCTAATTTATTGCCGAATTAAATGCGATAAAGTCAGCCTTTGAATTTCGGGATTTAGATATTCGTGTTATAATTATCTAACTATTAATTTTAAAAACTAATTAGAATTAATTTATGTATCTCAAATTATTTTTCACAACAAATTGTTTTGTTGGTTAAATAAGGAAACGAGGTTTCGGGTTTTTAAAAAATATTACATAATGGCGGGGTGAGAAGTTAAGATGTTGAGAAAATTTGGACAATTATTTGTTTTGTTGTTATTTACGATAGTGTTAATTGGGCGTAATCAGACAGTACAAGGAGCCGCTAATACCCAGGATTTTCAAGCAGATTTAGAACAATTTAATCAGGTGTTGCCGTATTATCGCTCGCAGCCAACACCACCGAGTGTCACGAGTGCGACCGATTCATTATTAAAATCGGAATCCGAGATTGAAAAAATTGGTTTTGGGGATGACGATCAGCTGCAAGTGCTGGGTTATACGAAGATTGACCCAAAACAAATTAATTGGCCTAGTAATGGTTTGTACGCTGATGCGACAACTGATGTCACACCAGGGGCCATCAGCGGGGGGAATGGCACCGAGAATATTAACGCTGATGGTGGTAAAACCGTGTACGTTCGGAATGTCTTACAGTTTTTGTTGGCGGTTTATGGGATTAAAGATAATACCACCAATACGGTTGATATTGCTGAAGGAACCGGCGGTAATACGACCACGGGGACTAGTCCAGTGAAACGGATCATTGTCGTTAAGGATTTAGACTTTGTGACAGCGGATGTTTTTTCAACCGCTAATTCCGAATTAGCGCCGCTTTTAAAAAAATATGATTTTAAGGGAAATACGGCTTTAAGTGGAGTAACCAATGATACGACTGGTCATGATGGTGGCGGAACCGGTAATTTCACGATTTTAGCAGCACGTCCAGGAGACTCAAGTATTAATCATCACTTAACGATTGTCGGCAATCACGGAACTGATCACAGTACTCCTAAGATTAATGCTGGTAACTATAGTTTACGTTTTGCGCGGAGTGCTACTGGGCAAACAGATAATATCACGCTAGATAATTTTAAACTATATGGTTCAACATTTTATGGCTTTGTTCGGTTAGGCAATGGGGCTCAAAGTACTTCAAACGAATTTTATCGCGATATTACTTATTATGGTTCACAATTTTTATGGACAACTGGTGGGACGTCCAATATTTATATTGCTGGTCAAACGACGGCTTATTCGCTCAATACTTATCGAAGCCCGGTGGATCAACAAGTTTATAGTAGTCAAGCTTCTAATCAGCAGGTGATGCAAGTTACTAATGTCACCTTTGAACCCGATGCGGTTTTTAACGGTTCAACTTATAATGGTAACGTGTTGGAGCTAACAGGGAATGCTACTTTATTAAGTAATGCTCAACACGCTGCGACCGTCAATCTTTACCCTCGGGGCAGTGGTGAAAATGCCCCCAATGGTTCGGTAGGCTTGTACTTGAACGGAACTGGTAATTTAACACTTAATCCCAATACCCAGTTGAAAATTGCTGTTAAAAACGATTCCATGAAAGATTCTATGCAATTATTGAGCAATGATATTAGTGCTTATGATGATCAGGCTAATTATAATGATCCTTACAGTACTTCGACCATAGCAACGGCTGTTTATATGAGCGGAACGAATTCTAATATTACGTATAATTCAGGCGGCTATCAAAAAGATCAAAATGATGAAGCTATTAATATTGATAGCTACGGACCGATTACTAAACCGCTAGTTAACTTTGCTGGTGGTAATGCTAATCTAAATCGGGGTGATTTTAACATCACGGCTCATAATTTAGATACTGCTAATAATTCAGGCTTATTCACTTTAGGTGCCTCAACGGTTATTGTCAGAAAGGGTGGTAATTTTAATATTAAACTAGCTGATGATGCGGGGACAGCAACGAGTAGCGGTAATGTTAAACTGTTGAATCTGACGGGAACAACGACGATTAAGTTGTTCAAACCAGAAAATGTTGACTTAGACTTAGCCGGTAATACCAATGCTTCTTCGAACATTGTGGCTCCTAGTGCCGCTACTAATATTAAAGCTTACGATATTAAAATGAGCGCTAGTGGTTTGAATACCCAATCGCAGCCGGTGTCTTTTGGAATGAGTGATTCACAACCAGCAGATCAAAAACCAGTTCAAATGCAGCACTTAAGTATTCCGTTTACTAATAGTTGGGGCATGGGTTATATTGATTTAACCAAATTTGTGCTCAAAACCCCACCAGATGACTTGACTGGTGATCCGTCCCAGATTCAACGGTTGTTACTGTATTTAAATCAAATGCAGACAGCTAATAATTCGGGGATCTCCAAAGAATTTAATCATATTCATTTTTCAGGGATTGATGGTCCTGTTGAACATTTAAAGACGCCCGTCATTGATCCTAGAACACGAGTCGTTCAAGGCAATTTGAATACTTCCAAAGATAATTTTTATCCTAATCCGCCAATGTTAAAAGTTATTGTGAATGACGGGATCAAGGATTACGATTTGGGCACGGTAGCCAATTTAAACGCTGATCACAGTGACACTCAAGGTTACCGCGTCAGCAAGTTTACTAATTCGGCTGGTAGTTATCTGCCAGCATTCAGTCCGTCGCTGCCAGATGTTTTAAACGATGAAGATGATATTGCCTATGATGTTAATAATCCTACAAACATCACGGGGATTGGCGCCATGGTATCCAATAAGCCGTTGTATTTAAGCAATAATAAAATTGTTACGTGGCCGACGGGCACAACGAACTTTTCATTTGATATTGACCAGGCTGTTAAAGATTATAATCAGGCTAATGCTAGTTCACCATTGCAATTAAAGCCTAACGATACCATTAAAGTCAGTGCAGTGGCGAATAACCAAGAATCCGCTACTAAAATTTTAAATATTAATAGTTTATATTTAGGTTTTCAAAAGAGCACGGCTGTTACAAACAATGTCTGTCAAGGCGCCAAGGTCTTATTGGGCGACAAAGTATCAGTACCCTTAGAATATCAAGAAGATATTAATGATAGTAATTTGATTCATTTAACGGGTTATGATGCAGGCTCTACAACTAGTGTCAATCCTGCTACAGCAGAGGCACAAACTGTCTCCTTTGCCCCAACTTCGACTAAGTTAACATCCCATAATTGGGACGTTAGTCAAGTTACCCAAACGCCGGGTGATCACACTTTGTATATTCAAGGTCATGATGATCAACAAGGTCTTAGTCCTTACGTTAAGCCGGATAGTGCTGGTAATTTAGCTACGTCAGATTTATTACAGTATAACTATCATGTCGAAAATGTGCCGGGCTTTAATGCTTATAAAGAGTTGTACAACCAAAATACTCCGCAGCAATTGTTGGATTCAACGAATGCTGCTAGTCACCAAGCTTACTTGACGAGTGGTCATTACTTGCAAAAAGATTGCTATGATCCCAAGCTGAATACTGTTGGTTTAAAAGATTTTCGGCTAACTAAACCGGCTAGTTCAGGAGCGGGTGTCACCGCTGTTAAAGCCAAGTTAATTCTGCACCTTCCTAATCAAGCAGATCAAACATTGAGTAATTTTTCGTATGGTCAAACTTATCAGCCTAGTGACTTTGGTTTGAAGGGGACTAGTTTTCCCGCGGGCACGAGTTTTGAAGTAGATACGACTTTGACCTATCATAAACAAGCGGCTGCTACCAATTTGGCGTTACATGGCTCAACGTTACAAACGACGGATCCTGAAGAACCAACAACGCAATTAGACTTGGGTAGTTCAGGAACTTTAACTTATAACAATGTGTATGATGTAACCTTAACTGTTCCGAAAAATGTTGATTTTGGCCGACATACGCGGACGACTGTTAAAACAACAGATCGTTATCGTCCCGCGACAACGGCTGATAAACTGACGGCTTATCAATTGAAATATGAAGTGCCAGCACCGGGATCTAATCATAGTTTTCACTATACAATCGATGTACGGTGTACTTCCACGAATGAAATTTTTAACTTAGTTTATCAAAATGGCACTGCGGGGGCCGAACAAATTATTAATAGTGGTAATGTGCCGGTCTTTCAAACCAGCGTTAACACCAGTTCACCAGCTCAATTTGCGGCTGATTGGTGGCCAGATACAGGTGCTAAAAAAGGAATTTATTTACAACCAACTCAAGATAAACCGGCGGCCGCTCATTATCAATCAACAGTGACGTGGACGGTTAATAATGCTTTAGATTAACGAAGTGTCAACTAGCTAATCGGAACCAATTTATGTTTAATTTTGTTAAAATGAGATAAAAATCAAATGAGCTATCCTTCCAAAAGAAAGTGCTTGCTCAAGGTTTCGGTCTCATTTTTGTTGCTGATTTTACTTTCAGAGGTAAGCTCGTTACAATTGACCTTAATGGAGGTTAAAACTAATGAAATATATTCATGCAGCCAAGTTTTTTCTCAAAAATACGACCGAAAATGGCGGTTATCTAGCGATTACTGACGACGGATTATTTGGTAAATATTTTCCTGAAAACCAACGTCCTGAAGGTGAAATCTTAGATTATACCCAGCAATGGATCGCACCGGGCTTAATTGATACGCATATTCATGGCCTAGCAGGTCATGATGTAATGGATAATGATGCGCCGGGTTTAAATGAAATGTCGGAAGCGTTATTAAAATGTGGAGTGACTTCATGGATGCCCACAACGATTACGGGTTCTAAAGAACAGCTCGAAGCAATTTGTCAAACCATTGCCCAAAATTATCAACAATTTACGGGCGCTAAAGTGGCAGGCATTAATTTTGAAGGACCGTTTTTTACAGCAGAACATAAGGGTGCCCAAAATCCCAAGTATTTTGGTGATCCTGATGTTGATACATTTAATGACTGGCAAGATGCAGCTCAGGGATTGTTACGCCAGATTACCATTGCTCCCGAGCGCCAAGGCGCTGTGGAATTTACGCAGGCCATTAGTCAAACCGGCGTGGTAGTGGCTTTAGGTCATTCTTCAGCAACCTTTGAACAAGCTAAAGCTTGTGTGGAAGCGGGAGCGACAACTTTTACCCATACTTATAATGGTATGAGTGGCTTAAATCACCGACAACCAGGAATGGTAGGGGCTGCGATGGGTTTAAATAATGTGAATGACGAATTAATTTGTGATGGTCATCATGTTCATCCTAATGCAGCGGCAATTTTAATTAAACAAAAATCACCTGAACATGTTGTTTTAGTGACTGACTGTATGTCAGCTGGCATGATGCCTGATGGTGATTACATGTTAGGGGAATTACCGGTCACAGTAGCCGATGGCACCGTGCGTTTAAAAGATGAAACGCACAATTTGGCGGGCAGTATTCTTCAATTAAAAGACGCGATTAAAAATTTAGTTGATTGGAATACAGTGACACCCCAAATGGCCATTCAAATGGCTACGGCGACACCAGCACGTAGTATTCATGTAGAACAGAGTGCGGGAGCCATTTTACCGGGACGCGCGGCTGATTTTATTGTGTTAAATCCCCAAATGCAACTACAAGCCACTTATTTAGATGGTCAATTACGGTACCAAGCATAGTTAGTCGATTTGTCACCAGAATAATAAAAATAAGATAATCTTTAATTGAGAAGATCCTCCAAAGTCGGGTAACTTTTAGGAGGATCTTTTTGTACGGCTCAAAAGTAGTAATTAAAGTTTAGACAGTTCAAATCAAACTCGCCACAAATCGCAGATGATAATTATAGACAATTAATATTACGTTAAAAAGTGTTTATTTTAGATTTTGACTAAATAAGCATTAATTAATGCTCTTTCCTTAAAAAGTGCTGGTAATTATTAAAAAATGATTATAATTTAAGATATAGATACGTTATAATATGTGTTTACTAATTGTGAAACATTTATTTAATATGATAAAAAATATCTGCTAACTATTCAAAAAAATTTCTTTTAACCTAATCTTTTGAATAACGGTAATTAGTAAATTACTTCATTGATAATTATTGTGACTATATCCGAAATTTCGCTTGAGTTTCACTTTTTTATGGAGGAAAGTAATGCTTAGAAATATTAAATTTTTAGTTAAAATACTATGCAGCTTGTTTATATCTTTTACCTTAGTTTTGGCTTTTTTCAGTTTAACCAGCGTATCTGCGCAAAGCATTGCAAGCAAGAGCTCAAATTTAATGAATGCAAATACTAGTTTATCGATAGCGCAAGCAATTAAGGTCAATGCGGATGAGGACTTATTGGAAAATGGCGATGTTATTCAGCCATTATCTGCCAAAATTGCCGTTGAAAACAATATATTAAACCAAAAAATAAGTATTAATCCAATCTCGGGGATTTCCGGAACCTGTAAATGGACGGTTGATTCTGACGGACTATTGACTATTAATGCCGGTACTTTAGGCACGCGGGTTAATCAAGGATATCCTTATAATTTTTATGGTGGTAATTGGGGACTTGACGGCTACAATAAATTAATTACTAAAGTTAAAATCAATGAGGGTGTTAAGTTAAATGAGTATTCATATGGTATTTTTGCAAATCTTAATTCTGTCACTACCTTTGAGGGCTTGAATAATTTAAATACTTCTAATGCTACGGATATGAGCTCAATGTTTAGCAATTGTAAAAATCTAAAATCCCTCGATTTGTCAACATTTGATACTTCTAATGTTACGGATATGAGATCAATGTTTTATGGAATTGGAAAGCTAAAATCCCTCGATTTGTCAACGTTTGATACCTCTAATGTTAAAGATATGAGCCAAATGTTTTATTCTTCTACAGGACTGACCTCCCTAAATTTATCAACATTGGATGTATCTAAAGTAACGAGTATGAAAGAAATGTTCGCTTATTCTAGTTTGAATTCTGTGAATTTAGCTAACTGGGAGGCTACTGATGTTTTGACTGTGGAAAAAATGTTTTATTACTGTACAAAACTAACCTCACTAGATTTATTAGGTTTTGATACACCTAAACTTAGGAATATGAATAGTATGTTTGAATATTGTTCTAGTTTGTTAGCTATAGATCTTTCTCAGTTAAAAAATACTTCTAGTGTTTTGACCACACAAGCTATGTTTAGAGCCTGTAGCAGTCTCACTGCCCTAGATTTATCAAATTTTGACACCTCTAATGTTACAGATATGAGCTATATGTTTTTTAATTGTCGGGCTTTGACATCTGTAGATGTTTCTAAGCTCAAGATTTCTAATGTCGAGACTATAGACAGCATGTTTTCGGGCTGTGGTAGGATCTCTGCCCTAGATTTATCAAACTGGGATACAGCGAAAGTTGCCAATATGAGTAATGCTTTTTTTCAGTGTGGAGCACTAAGGTTCCTAGATTTATCTCACTGGAATACAGCAAACGTTAAAAAAATGGATCGAATGTTTTATGAATGTAGGGGATTAGATTCATTAAATTTATCAAACTGGAATACAGCTAAAGTTGAAGATATGAGTTTTATGTTTTACAGTTGTGGTAGTTTGACGTCCTTAGATTTATTGAGCTTTGATACACCTAACGTTAAAATGATGAATAGCATGTTTCGTGGCTGTTGGAGTCTAGAAACTGCGGATTTGACAAACTTTGATTTTTCTTCAATAGCGTATGATGTAAACGGAGCTCTTTATGGTTTATTTTATGAATGTCCAAGGTTACATGAAATAACACTGGGGGTGAAGGCTATCCCTGAATTTGATGATTGGGCTTCTGGCTCTATGTTTAACATGCCCAGTCTTTATTATAATTCAGATGAATTTCTGGTAGATGGAGTTCCACATAAAATTTTTGAACCATGGTGGCAAGCCGTGGGAACGGGGAGTGTTACTCATCCTGCAGGGCCAATTTATCGTGACGAAGATGAGTTGTCTGAAGGTCTGGCTAAATTTCGTGAAACTAGTGAGACTTATGTTTGGTATTCACGCCCCAATTTAACGGTTATTAACACAGAAAGTCCCGTAACTTATAAATATGATTATCAAAACAAAGATTTACCAGCACTGAAATTAAAAGGAACACTGAGTCATATTGGTGAAACGGCCTTTCATTTATGGTATTCCGTTGACGAGGATGTTTTACCAAAGGTTGGATCGGATACACAAGATCCCAAGCTACATTCTTTGGGTATATTTACCAAAAAGGCAGAAGCTAAGACGATGCCCTTGAATTTAACGATCGATGATCAGAATGTTCTTCAGACTATTGCAACGCCTAAAGTTGGGGGACACACAATTTATGTCCATGCGATTGACCAAACGAATGGGAGTCAGGTAGTC
Organism: Bombilactobacillus sp. ESL1202; assembly: GCF_058107125.1. Lineage (NCBI taxonomy): Bacteria > Bacillati > Bacillota > Bacilli > Lactobacillales > Lactobacillaceae > Bombilactobacillus > Bombilactobacillus sp. ESL1202. The sequence continues at coordinate 1,224,549 of NZ_CM176590.1, forward strand.
AGTGAAACCGCCAGTTTTAAAATTAAAGAAAATAGTATTATCAAACCGGTTTATCAAGATCTAAACGGTCAAGCAATTACTAATGTCCCAGTTGAACAACGAATTGTAGGTAATGTAGGTGAATCTTTAAACACCGCCGATAATCCCACTGCTTTTCCAACTAAAATTTGGACAAGTAAGAGCTTTTATACTTTGATTACTACTGAAGTTCCGTTCAAGTCCAGTGCTACGGCGGGCGAAGATCAGGGCTATTGTGTTGATGTGCCAATTATTTATAATCAAAAAATTGGTGCTATTTCATTATTTGTACCGCAAGATTTAGATTTTGGAAGAATTCTGACCCATGATTTAGGTATCCATAAACTAAAAGATAATAATTTGAAAGGGATGCTGTCAGTTGTTGATGTGACTGGAGAACCAAGATGGCAATTACAGATGAAATGGAATGATCTTTCTAATAATAAAGAGAATGTTTCTCATCGTAAGCTGTATGGAGATCAACAAGTTGATGAATCTAATTTTACTACTGTGGCTTCATATGCCAGTTTTAAAACGCCGGTAATTGATGGTACAGCAACGACAGATATTACGCAAGATTGGTGGAATGCCAAAGGACAGCAAATTAACGGTCCCATGTTAGATGTCATCTCACACCAATCACCGTCCCAACAGTATAATCATAAATCTGTCATTACTTGGTCTTTAACCAATAGTTTATTGTAAAGATACTCTGATTTTGGATTCTATAATATTGAGTGTTGATGATCAATTTCATCGGCACCTTTTTTATATAGACCAATTTATTTTGAAGTATAAAAAGAGCATTGTTTTTCTTCCTACATTACAATTTAGTCGTGTCAGAAAGGAAAACAATGCCCGTAATAATCAACTATACTGGTTTAACTTTTTTAAAACTAATCAAGTAAATGAGAACAAACCAGACCACTGTGGCGATGGTCGTCCAAGTGGTTTCTGGAGTCCATAAGAGAATGCCAAAGATTAAGAGCATGAAGATAATTGTTAAATAATCACTAATGGGAGCACCAGGCATTAAGAATTTACGAGCACCAATTTGAAAATTGTGGGAAGCGCGATATCTGACGTGAGTGAGCATCAAAAACATATAAATAACCAAAAATCCTGCTGAAGCAATGGAAGTAATTAGTTTAAAGGCTCCTTCGGGAAAAATATAATTAATAATAACAACTAAGGCTACTAATAATGTAGAAACGGAAATTGCGCGCATGGGAATCTGCTGGTGATTTAATTTAGCAAAGTAACTTTTGGGAGGACACATGGAATATAACATCCGTCCGGTAGTAAATAAGGAACTATTTAATGATGAAGCGGCGGCCGTTAACACCACAAAATTGATGATGCCCGCTGCTGCCTTGATGCCAATGCCACCAAATACTTGCACAAAAGGCGAACGACCAGCACTGTAATTGGGCCACGGTTGAATAATCATGATGGCAGCTAAAGCCCCAATGTAAAAAATTAAAATACGCATGATGACGGAATTGATCGCATGCGGAATATTAGTATCCGGATCCTTAGTTTCCGCTGCTGAAACACCCACAAATTCAACTCCGAGAAAGGAAAAGAACGCCATTTGAAAAGCCGCAATAATTTCTTTGGTCTTACCAGAAGTAAAACCAAAACGCCATAAATTGCTTAATTGAACATAGCCGTGATTAGTTTTCGTATGTAAAACGACCATAATAACGGCGACGGCAATAATGGCTAAAATGGCGACAATTTTGATGAGTGCAAACCAGAACTCTGTTTCGCCAAAGGCTTTGACGGCAATGATATTAATCGAATATAAGATAACTAAAAAGATTAATTCCCAAATCCAAGTTGGGATTTTAGGAAACCAAAACTGCATATAAGTCCCCACTGCTGTGAGTTCGGACATTGCAATCACTAACCAGCCGAGCCAATAAGTCCAGCCCATGATAAAACCCCAGCGCTCTCCCAAGTACTCTTTGATAAAATCAATAAAAATTATTTTATGCGTGTCTGACAATAATAATTCGCCTAAAGCCCGCATCATTAAGAAAACAAAGAGTCCGGTTAATAGATAAATTAATAAGATTAAAGGCCCAGCTTTATGAATTGATTCACCAGAACCTAAGAATAATCCGGTACCAATTGTTCCCCCTAATGCAATCATGCTGACGTGTCTGGCTGATAGACTACGGGACAACGCTTTTTTTTCTGCCATAATGGATTGAACCCCTTTCAAGATTATGACATCTTAACGAAGTTACTTAAGCCCTCATTCTAGCACAAAGTAAAACTAATGTGAAAGAATTGTTAAAAAAGTCTCACGATGACAAGCTGTAAGTGAAAAATTGCAACCACAAGATACCAGTAATATAATGTTTTTGATTGCATTAAGTACAAGTAATAAGTTAAGTTGATTAGGATATTCGTAATGCGATTTTTTTAAGAGGGGTGATGTATATGGAAATGACCACCAAACAATTCCAAGAGCAAATTGAGCAACAAACATATCAAACGTTTCAAGAAACGGTTAAATTGACCAAACGCTTGGCGAAAACTAAAGTTCAAGCCGCGCTCAAAAAGTTATGTAATCAATTAACGGAAGCGGCCAATAGTGGCTATTTAGCGCAGGGACAATTAGTAATTGACGGTTTGGGTTTTGCTTTAACATGTAGTTTACAGATGAGTTTAATTAATTTGCCCTGGCAAGATAGTGCTAAGGTAGCACGCTTTTTTGATGAGGATGCTAAAGAAGCTGTCCACGTTTACTTAGTGACTGATTGTGAATGGATCAACGTTTCGCATTTGCGAATTGATGAAGTAGCCAGTGAGCCCACGGAGTTGAAACAACAATTAACGGCAATTGAGGACATGGTAATGACTAATTGCCAAACGGCGTTAGATAATCAAGCAAAAGCAAAAGAGGCTGAGAAAAAATCATGATTACGACAAGTAATTTATTAATAATGTTGCTGACTGGCTTATTAGCGGGCACTTTAGGCTCCATTCTAGGCATTGGTGGGGGCATGATTGTAACGCCCATTTTGACGGTAGCGATGGGTTTGGACATTAAATATGCCATTGGCGCTAGTATTATTGTGGTGATTGCCACTAGTTCGGGAGCGACGATTTCGTTTTTAAAAGATGAAATGTTAAATTTGCGCGTTGCCATGTTTTTGGAAATTGCCACGACCATTGGCGCAGTGACGGGTGCGGCTTTAAATGGCATTATTCCTAAAGCTATTTTGTACATTTTATTTAGTTTATTGCTGTTACAGTCTTGTTATAACATGATTAAAAAGTTGATGAATAAAAAAGCGAGTGAAACCAATTTGCAAGTGCAACCAGACTATTTGTCCCAAAAGTTGCGCTTAAATGGTAGTTACTACGACAAAGCTTTGCAAAAGAATGTTGATTACCAAGTGAAAAACGTGCCTGGTGGTTTCTTGATGATGTTAGTGGCAGGTGTGTCTAGTGGATTGTTAGGCATTGGAAGTGGGGCTTTTAAAGTTGTTGCTATGGATAATATTATGAAAATGCCACTGAAACCATCTAGTGCCACCAGTAATTTAATGATGGGGGTAACGGCTGCAGCCAGTGCAACGGTTTATTTTTTTAACGGAACAATTTTACCCAATATTGCCGTACCATTAGCTTTAGGCGTTGTGTTTGGCGCTATGATTGGTAGTCGCATTATGCAACATTTGCATCCGAAAGTGATTCGCATTATTTTTATTCCGATTTTGTTATATCTGGGCTTACAAATGTTCTTAAAAGGATTTGGGGTGAACATTTAAATGAAAAAAGAAGAAATGCAAGATATTGAATTAATCATTGGTAAAATTTTGCGGGTCGGTGTATTCATTTCAGTTATTGTGATGGCCTTGGGGATCATCTTGATGTTAGTCCAAGGCAATAGTGGTTATCCAGGACAAAGCCATCCCACTACTTTTGGAGCCATTTTTCAAGGAATTATACAATTAAAACCTTTTGCAGTGATGATGTTGGGTGTTTTCTTGCTGATTTTAACGCCCGTATTGCGCGTGGTGGTTTCCATCTATGCTTTCTTAAAAGAACATGATTATTTATATGTAGCCATCACCACGTTAGTCTTGATTATTTTAGCCATTGCCATGATTGGTGGCTATTTTGGTAATCGTTAATAAAAGTAAGTTGATTATAAAAAAGCTTTCCGGTGAGGAAAGCTTTTTTGGTAGCTACTAGATTGTTAAATTTTGTGCTGAAGTTTATTAATGACACTTGATATATTAGCAGTAACTACTAGCATTAATTTTTGTCAGTTTGAGTTTTTGGTAAAGTTACTTTTTTCATAGTCTTAATGTACCAAACAAAGACTAAAGCATAAACGACAATGGCGATCACGGAGATAAGCACTAATTTTGGTTCCCAGGATTTAACGGTTTTACCAAATAAAATTGCTAAAAATTTTTCAATTGGATCGGAATCAATGGAACTAAAGAGTTGACCTTTAGATAACCCCTTAGGAAAGTTGCCCATCGCCATCGAAGTGGAAGTGATAAATTTGGAAATAGCGGTTGCTCCCCAAAGATATAGTGGCACTAAAATGGTACCAATGATCGTCATACGAATTACCCGACCGCGAGTCACTAGCAGTAAGGCGGGAGTCAAGACGGTTAAAATAATGCCCCCGAGAGGGAGGACTTTGTTGCCTGGTAAGACCATCGCAATCACTAACATAATGGGCGCTAAAATATTAGCCACCGCCCAAATTTCGGCACGCGAAGCGAGGATCGGCCAATCAATTGCCACGAATAATTGGCGTCCGCGGAGTTTAGAACTCATGAATTTTTGAATGCCACCAGATAAAGGTTCAATTGCAGGACCAAACCAATCGCCGACATACCCAAATAGTTCTAAGGCGACACCGGCGGTAAAAGCGAGCGAACAAATATTAGCAGCACTTTGCTTGCCTAAGAGACCAATGAAAATTCCGAGATAAGCACCAATGGCAAATTTGCTACCCCAAAAACCAATTTTTTCATTTAAGGTATCAGCATTAAAATCAAATTTGTCTACGAACGGAATTACGAGGTCAATTAATTTGTTGATGACCATCGCTAACGGCATAATCAACAACGACGGGTGTGCAGTCGTGGTGATATTGGTATCATCGTATTTCAACAAATAATTGATAGTTGGTTTGATGGCATCAGCGTTAAAGAGCATCAACATTACTAAAATAACAACAAATAATGAGGTGAGAAAAATATTATTACCAGAATAATGATGAATTAATAACCCTAAAATTGAGACATTCCAAATATTGAAAAGATCCACGTTTAAGGTATTAGTACACTTCAAAAAGAGCATTACCAAGTTCGTTAAGATTTCTAAAAAGGCAAAATAAAGCGTATATACCGAGCCCCAAGTGATTACGGCTAAGGGTGCCCAACCTAAATCGGTAATGGTTAAATTAACCCCTGTCGATTTAACAAAAGCGTTTAAAGCGGGGCCAAAAGCAGTTGTTAACAAAGAAATTACGGCACTCATTCCCGTGAGCGCCGTTGCCATTCGCAAGCCACCCTCCACGGATTTAGAGAATTTTACACCAAAGCACAGCGCCAAAATGGTAATAATAAAAAACATCATTGCAGCGCCGCCTAAACCGATGAAGAAGTTAAAGCCAGCGCGAATTGTATTGATCATATTTTTGTTACTCCAATTCTATTTAAATTGTGAGTAACCGGTTACGTAAATTGAGATTAGCTAAAATATAACGCTTTTATAGTTAAAATGCAAATTAAAATTGGTGCTTGACAAAAAAGTGTGAAAACGTTATTCTATGTTCCGTAATCGGTTACGTTAAAATTGAGGCTTGTAGAGATGACAACTTTAAAAGATATTGCCCGTTTGGCTGGCGTTTCAACTGCTACGGTTTCCCGGGTGATGAACGGCAAAGGGGAAGCTAGTCCCCAAACGGTCAAAAAGATTCAAGATTTAATTACCAAATTAAATTATCGTCCTAATCGGACGGCTCGCGTTTTGTCCAACCAGCATTCGGATTTAATTGCGTTACTAATTCCGAACTTGAATAATCCCTTTTTTAGTGAATTAGTGCAACAGATTGAATGTGCTGCTAACCAAGCTGGTTATCAAATTTATTTATGTAACAGTGAAGATAATCGGCAAAAAGTTGAGTATTACTTAGAAACGATGCAGGACAATTATGTTGCTGGGGCCATTATCGATTCTTTGTTTGTTAAACGTGAAGACTTAGACCAATTAGAGCATAATGGCATTCCGACGATGACAATCGATCGAACCAATTTAAAACACCCGTATGCAGCCTTAGGCGTTGATCATGTTCAAGGCGAATATTTAGCAACAAAAGCGGTGTTGAATAATAATGCGCAGGCCAAATTAGTTTTCTTATCAGGACCAGCAGGAGAACAGTCCTCCAAAGACCGCTATCAAGGTTATTTAGCTGCTTTAGCTCAAACATCAGGTCAGTCATTGGGGATTTTATATGGCGATTTTACTTATCAAAGTGGTTATGATCAAGTCCAGCAGTTTTTAAAGCGGTACCCACAGTGTGATGGAATTATTTGCTCCAATGATGCCATGGCTTTGGGTGCCTTACGAGCGTGTCAGGACCAGCACTTAATTGTGCCAGATGATTTACAACTGGTCGGCTACGATAATACTAAACTGAGCCAATTTACAAATCCGCGCTTAAGTTCAGTGCAACAGTTTAAACCGGCTTCTTTTACTTTGATGATACAAGAATTGCTCAGTAAGCAGCAACCAAGACAATATCTTTTAACGCCACAATTGATTATGCGGGAATCAACACCCGTCGGAGGAAAAAATGACTAAAAAAATCGCACCATCATTAATGTGTACAGATTTAGGTAATGTTGCTCATGATCTTAAAGAGTTAGATGCTGCCGGAGTCGATTATTACCATATCGATATTATGGATGGTAATTTTGTCCCGAACTTTACTTTGGGTCCCGACTTTATTCAAGCAGTCCGAAAGTTAACGGACAAACCGTTAGATATTCATACCATGGTCGAACGACCGGAACGTTTTGTGGACTTATTCCACCAAGCTGGTGGCAATATGATGTCCATTCACGTCGAGGCTACTAATAATTTACAAGGAACCTTAACCGCGATTAAAGCGGCGGGCATGAAAGCGGGAGTGGCGATTAATCCAGCAACACCGTTGAATACTTTAGATTATGTTTTGCCGGTGGTGGATTACGTGGTGTTAATGACAGTTAATCCTGGTTTTGCCGGGCAAAAATTTATCCCGGAAATGTATGCCAAAATTAAACAATTAAAAGCTAAAATTACGGCGGCTAACTTAGAAGTGGCCATTGAAGTTGATGGTAACTTAGGTGAACTAACGATTCCAAAATGTGTCGCCGCTGGTGCCGATTGGTTCGTTGGTGGAACGAGTTCGATTTATCATGCGGGTGCTACTTTAGCCCAAAATGTGCAAACAATTAAACAATGGTTACAGGAGGATTAAGATGCAATATGATGTGGCGGTTTTAGGCAGTATTAACGTTGATATTAAAGCAAAAATCAAGGAATACCCGACTTATGGAGCAACAACGACAGCTCAAAGTGTGGAAACCTTACCTGGTGGCAAAGGTGCTAATCAAGCCATTGGTGTTGCACGTTTGGGAGGGAAACTGGCCTTTATGGGGGCAGTTGGTCAAGATGGTAGTGGCCAACAAATGATTCAAAATCTACAAAATTTTGGCATTGATCCTCGTTATATTAAACAAAGTGCTGCTGCTGGGACCGGTAGTTTTATTGTTTGGTTAGACGAACAAGGTGAAAATACGATGGTCGGCACTTTAGGCGCCAATGCCACTTTAACTGCAGCTGATATTGAGCAAGCCATGAAAGAAATCGAAGCTCCAGTTTTGTTGTTACAAATGGAAACTAGTCGTGAATCTATCATGGCTGCTTTAAAGACAGCTAAGCAAAAAGGCATGTTTGTGATTTTGGATCCAGCACCAGCTGATAATTTCTTTGTTGAAGCTTTACCATATGCCGATTGTGTGACACCTAATACTCAAGAAACTGAAAAAATTAGTGGCATCAAAGTAGTAGATCAAGCCAGCGCCTTGCAGGCAGCGAAGATTATTGCGGCTAAAGGTGTAGCCAACGTTATTATTAAAATGGGCAGTAAGGGTAATTTGGTTTATCATGAAGGCCAGGTTGATTTTATTGAAGCTCATCGAGTCCAAGCAGTTGATACCCTAGGTGCTGGCGATACTTTTGCAGCGGGATTGGCTGTTCATTATGCAAAACACCAAAACTTATTGGCAGCCATTGAATACGGCAATAAGGCTGCTGCAATTAAAGTGAGTCGGACTGGTGGTCAAAAATCAATGCCGACTGCCCAAGAAATGCAATAAATAACAAGCTGCGAACAAGACCGTTTAGAAACAAGAAGCTAACCTAGACTAAGGACTTAAGATTGTTTTATATCTTGAGTTCTTAGTTGTAGTTAGATGATTGTTTCTGGTCTTGTGAACGCAATTAAAAACAAGCTGTGAACAAAAGCGGTTAGCAACTGAGTATAATTAAGAACAAGCTACGAACAAAGTCGGTTAGAAGTTGAGTATAGCCTAGGAAAAACATTTTAGTCGGTTTGTGACTGGAATGTTTTAGCGTAGCTAAACGCAGACTTCTGACTTTGTGAGTGTAATTAAGAACAAGCTACGAACAAAAGCAGTTAACCTCAAATAAGGACTTAAGATTGGTTTTTATCTTAAGTCCTTATTTGTAATAGTTAGTTCCGTTGCTGTATTAATGTTGATCTAGTTTTGCTAGAGGTTAGGACAAAAACAATTTTTCTGAAATTTAGACGAATACTTTTTTGCCAATGTTCGTACAGTCAGAAGTTTTGGCCTGTCCTCGTTTGATTATTTGACTAAGTCAGTTGCAGAATTATTTTCAATTAAGGCAACCAGCCGATTAAGATTAGCTTGAAAGGCGTGTTTAGCAATTGGAGCTAATAACTTGAGTGGTAAATGTTGATTAGCAGTGTCATCAATAATGAGATCTTCTTGAATAGTTACTTGACCTTGCTTTTCAGTTAAAGAAAAGTTTAATTGATACTCTAAACGACCCTTAGTGCTGAAATAAGTCACTTGCTGTTCTGAACTTACGACTTGAATAGTTTCCTGTTCATTTAAGGCTGGAGCTAAACGCGATATCTTGAATTGGTTGTCTTCATTTACCACGGTGCTAATATCAGGGATCCACTGTAATAATGACTGAGGATGATCTAAAATTTGATGAACCGCACCTAAATTAGCTTGGACTAAAGCAATGTTTGAAAATAACGTTTGTTTCATAATTAATTCCTCCCTTGAATGACCTTAGTATAGGAGAAAATAATTTATGGCAAAAATAAGAATACTAATAATTTGAAAGGGTTAATTAATTTCATAAATTAATTCTGGAAACAAATCGGCTAAAATTTGTTGGCGCACATGGGCATCATGAGCCTGATTTTTTTGATCTAATTGAGCGGCTACTTTCGCTAATAAGTAATAACAATTAACTAGCATAAGTGAGAATTATGATTGGTAATGAAAGTAATTGTTTCGGATAATTGTTTGCTGGTTTGTAAATAGTCACCTTTTAAATAATAAATTAAGGCAGTTACGTAGCCAATAATATTGAGATTTTCGTCATAAGTAGCTGCAATTAAATTTTGATTAGCCAATTTTTGGAAAGTGGTAGTTGCTTGGAAATTTTTTTTGCGAGCATGTGCGTAAGCTAAAGCAATCTGACACAGACGAGTTAAAGTAGTGGCTGATTGTTGTGTTAAAACTGCCGCTACTGCCAGTTGTAAGCTTCGAATTCCTTGATCTAAAGCACCCGTATTGACTTGAGCAATACCTAAATAATAATAGTATGACTGCTCTTGAATTAGTATGCCAACTTGTTCAATGGTGTCTGCTGCCATTAAAAATGAGCATAGTTCTTTATAAAGGTGCTCGTTACATAAACGTTCTAATTTTTGATTAAGCTTGACATTTGAACTAATGCCATAATTAGTAGCCAGACTAATTTCCTGTAAATTAATGCCTAAACGGGAACATAAAGCTAAAAGTAATTGCGCATTAGGAATATAGCGGTCATGTTCGATTGCTGACAACATTGGTTGGCTGCAAATATCTTGGCAAGTTTGAGTTTGGGATAAATGAACCTTTAGTCGAGCGGTTTTGATAACATTACCTAGAGAAATAGACATTTAAATAATTCCTTTCTGGAGTAATCAATTCAGCTCATTTTAACATACTGTTTTAGTATCGTTATTGGCAGTCAGGAAATTTAAATGTTACTTAAATAGCAGCGAACAACAACGTCAATTAAATGCGGAAATTTTTGTTCTAATGAATCCCAGCGTAGGCTAATAAATCTTTGCCGACCTTCAATGCGAACATAGATTAAACCGCTTTCTCTTAAGACTTTAAAATGATGAGATAAATTATTTTTTTTGCCTAAATAATCAAAATCTTGACAAGCTGTTTCACCATTTTGTTGAAGTGCCGCCACGATTTGGAGTCGTAGCGGTTCACATAAAGCGTATAGAACTTGTTCAAGTTTGATATCAGTAAATTCTGGATGTGTAACTAAAGTCATTCGAAGTCCTCCTTAATAATTTTATTATAAATAAAACGCTATCATTATTCAATAATGCGATTATTAATGCAATTTTGGATCCTAATTAGGCCGCTCTCATTAAATAGATAATATTTTATTTATCAATTACTAATAATTAAATAGTTTGGTAATATTTATTGCGGCATGAAAAGATAAAAAAACACTGCAAACTTTACCACCAACTAGTTGCCCTCCAGCTAGAAATACCTAGGAGTTTAATTGAAACTAGCTTATTAGTAAGGTGTGTTCGCAGTGAGTAATTTACTAGACAATTTTCTACTTATTTGCGCCCAATATCATAATCAGTGTCTTTCATAGCAGATACTTTTCCTAATAAATAGCCATTACCAACTTGTGAAAAGAAGTCATGATTGTTAGTTCCGGTAGAAATACCATTCATGACAATCGGATTGACATTTTCGGCAGTACCATCAGGAAATAAGGGGTTTTGCCCCAAGTTCATCAAAGCCTTGTTAGCATTGTAACGTAAGAAACGGTTAACTTCATCAGTCCAACCAATTTCATCATAAAGTTGTGAGGTATACTTTTCTTCATTATCGTAGAGTTTATATAATAAATCGTACATCCAATCTTTAAATTCATCTTGTTTGGCTGACGATAATTCGCTAAAGCCGACTTGGAATTTGTAACCAATATAAGTTCCATGAACTGATTCATCACGAATAATTAGTTTAATGATTTCTGCCACATTAGTGAGTTTGTTATTACCCAAATAATAAAGCGGTGTATAAAAACCAGAGTAAAAAAGAAAAGTTTCTAAAAAGACAGAGGCAACCTTTTTTTGTAAAGGATCGCCGTTTTGGTATAAATCATTAATGACGTGGGCTTTTTTCTGCAAAAATTCATTATGGTTGGTCCAATCGAAAATTTCTTCGATTTCCTCGGCGGTATTCAAGGTACTAAAAATCGAAGAATAACTTTTAGCGTGAACCGATTCCATAAATTGAATATTGTTAAAGACGGCAATTTCTTCAGGGGTGCGGGCATCTTTACGTAAAACTTCAGCGCCATCTTGAGATTGTAAGGTGTCTAAAAGAGTTAAACCACCAAAGACATGACCAACAACGGTATGTTCAACGGGGCTCAATTTGCGCCAATCGTCGCGATCATTCGATAAAGGGATTCTTGTATCGAGCCAAAATTGCTCAGTTAATTTTTCCCAAGTGGCCTTATCGACTTGATCTTCAATTTGATTCCAGTTAATTGCTTCATAGTATGTTTTAACCATTGATAAAACCTTTCTTAAATTAATTATGCTCAACAATAATCTAAAATTTGGTTAATTTCTCGTTTCTAAAAAGTTTTGTTTGCAGCTTTGAAATTGCGCTCCAAGAAGCAGGAATTTGCGTCTAGCTACGACTAAGTACTCAAGTCAAAACTGCCTTAAGAACTTAGCCTAGGCTATACTAAATTCCTAATCGCTTCTTGTCGCAGCTTTGAATAATTGCGCTCCAAGAAACAAAAGTCTGCGTCTAACTACAACTGACCATCAAGCCAAATTCGGGCTTAATTGTCAGTTTAGGTTAGTACTCAACTTTTAACCGTTTCTTGTCGCAGCTTTGAAATTGCGCTCACAAAGTCAGAAGTTTGCGTTTAACTCCGCCAAGAGTCTTAAGTTAAAGTTCAAACTTAAATCTCTTGCCGATGTTAATCCTCAACTTCTAAACGACTTTGTTCGCAGCTTGATTTTAATTGCACTCACAAAAGCAACAACTTGCGTCTAACTACGAATAATAATTCAAGTTACAAACCAACTTAAATTATTATTCTAGGTTATACTCAGTTGCTCCCGCTTTTGTTCGCAGCTTGATTTTAATTGCGCTCACAAGACTAACAACCTTCATCTAACTACGCCTAAGCATTTAAGATACAAACCAATCTTAAGTCCTTAGTCTAGGTTAGCTGACGGTTGCTGCCCAGTCTTGTTCGCAGCTTGATTTTAAATCGAACAGCTTTCACATTCGTTAACACCCACTTCGGAGTTATCATCAGTATAAGTGCGGACGTAATATAATGACTTAATGCCCTTGTAATATGCATAATTGCGCAAAATAGTGAGATCGCGTGTCGTTTGTTTATTTTCTTCGTCAGAAGTTTTCCATTCGTATAAACCTTCTGGAATAGTTGAACGAACAAATAAAGTTAAACTCAATCCTTGGTCAACGTGTTCTTGAGCTGCAGCATAAGTGTCAATGACCTTACGCATATCAGTATCATAGGCAGAACGGTAATAAGGAATAGTTTCATTAGACATATGTGGTGCAGGATAATACAATTTACCATTCTTTTTTTCTTGGCGCTCTTCAACTAACCAAGTAATTGGTTGCAAGCTAGCGCTGGTATCATCAATATATGAAATTGAACCAGTCGGAGCTACTGCTAGGCGATAAGCATTATATAAACCGGTAGCTTGAACTTTGTGCTGTAATAATTGCCAATCTTTGGGAGTGGGAATGAAAATATTTTTAAATAAAGCTTGAACTTTCGGATCTTGCGGGGCAAAAGATTGACTGGTGTATTTATCAAAATAGGAACCGTCCGCATACTTTGATTGATCAAAGTCGTGAAACATGCTATGACGTTCACGAGCAATTTGATTACTTTCAACTAAAGTCCAATAATTTAAAAGCATAAAATAAACGTTTGTAAACTCTAAAGCCTGACTAGAACCATATTCAATTTGGTGTGTTGCTAAAAAAGTATGCAACCCCATAGCTCCCAAACCAATTGCATGACTTAAATCATTGCCCTTTTTGATGGAAGGAACAGCATCAATTTGAGAATGATCCGAGACAAAAGTTAAAGCCCGAGTCATGGCGCAAACCGATCGACCAAAGTCCGGACTAGTCATTAATTGCGGAATATTAGTTGATCCTAGATTACAGCTCACGTCACGTCCTAGTTCTACATAATCTTGGCGATCATTTAAAACAGACGGTGTTTGAATTTGCTGAATTTCGGAACATAAGTTACTCATAATGATTTTTCCTGCAACCGGATTATCCCGATTAGCAGTGTCGATGTTCAAAATGTATGGATAACCAGATTCCTGTTGTAATTTACTGATTTCTAGCTCTAAATCCCGTGCTTTGATCGTATACTTTTCAATCTTAGGGTTGGCCACTAAGTTATCATATTCTTTAGTGATATCAACGTAAGAAAATGGTTGGTGGTATTCGCGCTCAACACTATAAGGACTAAAAAGGTACATCGTTGCATCTTGACGGACTAATTCATAATATTTATCGGGAACAATAATGCCTAAAGATAGCGTCTTAACCCGAATTTTTTCGTCAGCATTTTCTTTTTTAGCAGATAAAAAATCTAGAATATCAGGATGAAAGACATTCAAGTAGACGGCGCCAGCGCCTTGGCGCTGACCTAATTGATTACTGTAACTAAAACTATCTTCTAGTAATTTCATAACTGGTAAAACACCGCTGGAAACGCCTTTGACGCCTTTAATGGGGGCCCCAGCTTCGCGTAAATTCGACAAAGCAATACCAACTCCGCCCCCAATCCGGGATAATTGCAAAGCACTGTTAATACCGCGCCCAATTGAGTTCATATCATCAGTCATCTGAATTAAAAAACAAGACACAAATTCACCACGACGTTTTTTGCCAGCATTTAAAAAAGAAGGTGTAGCGGGTTGGTAGCGTTGATGAATCATTTCATCGGCTAATTGTTGAGCTAATTGTTCGTTGCCATCCGCAAAATATAAAGCATTATTTAAAACCCGCATTTCATAATTTTCTAAATAATAACCACCATCGTTAGTTTTTAATGCGTATTGATTGTAGAATTTATAGGCCGCCATAAATGATTTAAATTGAAAATGTTGCTCTTTTAAATATTGATAAAGTTGTCGAATAAAAGCTGTTGAATATTTTTTCAAAAACTCGGCTTCTAAATAATCAGTCTTAACTAGATTAGTAAGGTGTTGAATAATATCAGGTTCAATCTGAGAATTTGGTTGAACATTTTCCTGCCAAAAAGCTTTCAATGCTGCTTGATCGCGCTCTAAAGCAATATGACCAGCTTGGGGAATATTTAATTCATTATTTAGTTTAAAATAGCTAACTTTAGCAATATCAATGTTGTTTAGACTCAAGTTGTTCCACTACTTTCCGGAAATTTTTGACATCAGATTCGGTACCGTTAAATTCATAATCAAAGACGACAGGGACGTCTAAACCTGCGGCAATATCTTTGGCAGTATGGATATAAAGTTCATTAAAGTTCCGATTACCACTACCAACGACACCGACTAATTGTTGCGCATTGTCTTTGTAACTTAAGAAATCAATGACGGCATCCATCATGTTGTCATCATAAGCAGGTACAGCTAATAAATAAGGTTCTTCCATGGCATGATAGGGATCAGCGTCACTAATTTCATAGGCCGGTAATTGGACTTTTTGAATAAAACGTCTGGTTTGACCAGTAATTGTATAATAAGCAATTTTCATGCTTGCACCAGATCTTTCAGTTCATCTAAACGAAAGCCGACAATGGGGGCTTGATTCTCTGTGAAAACTACAGGGACACTTTTGAAACCTTGTTGTTTAAGATAAGTTAGATCTTGTGGTTGTTGATTGATATTATGTTCCTCAAAGGAAATTTGATGTTCACTTAAAAATCTTTTGGTCATTTTGCATTGCATACAACCATTTTTGGTAAAAATCGTCACTGTTTGTTTCATAAAACTACCTCCTCAATAACTGAGCTCAATTATAAGACCCTTCCAATCAAAATACAATATATAGTGTTTTGTTAGAAGACTAACCACATGATACTGTGGTTGCTACTGCTGGATTTGATTTAAAAATATTTTTTCGAACATCAGTTTGTGTGAAAAGTCAAGGTGAATTTTTGGAAATTTAATAGATTGGGACAAAAGTTGTTTAGAATTTGGTGACTAATGAAATCAAATGAATGATTGCTGCTGGTAAGTTTCTACAGTGCAGCTAAGTATAAATTGAGCTATAATAATTCTAATAAATTTATTTAGGAGTTTGGAGAAGTTGGGATGCGTTTAAACTGGAATTTATTGGGCGTCGTGATTTGGATTTTAGTACTTGCGATTGTCATAGGAATTATTTTTGATATTCGGCGGCGTCATTTAAAAATGATTGTTGTTCGTAAAAAACATCGTTCTATCGGTAATGTTTTATTAGATTTTTGTGAGTTTATTGGTGCTTTTATCTTAGTTGGAGCCATGTTTTATGTGACTTTTTTAGATAAGGTAGCAGTTCAAGATAGTCAACGAGTTCAATTAAGCTATACGGTAAAACCATTAGTTATGCAGACGAAAAATAGTCAAGGTTACTATGTTGAAGTGAAACAATCAGACAATCAAAAGACTGTTAAATACTATAATTATTGGATTCAGGGGGCTAAATACAGTATTCCGGGCAATAATGCTTCGGTTTTAGATGGTGATCAAGCAGCTAATTTAAATGCTAAAAATTACCCTTGGCCAGCTACTAAGAATTACGATAGTAAGTATCAACAAGCCTATGTAATCACGATGGTGGCACATTATAAGAATAATTGGCGAAATGGTTTAGGCATTCACGCTGGCAATGTGGCGACTGATTATGCCTTAATTCGAATTCCGAGTGCAACTTTTATGAAAACTATTTCGTAAAGCTAATTAAAAAAGTTCCTCAGTCATTTATTGAATGAACTGGGGAACTTTTGTCTTGTCTTAGAATTAAATTTATTTGGCAGGTGTTTTTGGTGCGCGTTTCAAATTGCGCGCATTAACAACAATTTTGTGATTAAGTTCGGTAACACTGTCGCTATCTTTGGGGTCAAATTGTTCAATATCTAATAAAACGGCATTGGTATAAATTTTTTCCACAGTACCAATAACTGGTTTTTCTAAATCTTCTTCAACTTGAGCCTTAAGTTTATCGCCAGCTTTTATACTAGAAATTTTCATACAAGATTACTCCTTTATTTAAATAATCAGGAGGCTGGGACAAAAAGAATTTTTCGTAAATTGAGACGAAGATTTGATTCTTATGTGCTCCACAAGTCAGAAGTTTGTCCCAACCTCATTTTTTAGCTTCGCTATTCGCTTGATCAGACTAAAGCCAACCCGTTACCGGTTCTTAGTCTTGTCTGCTAGACTCATCTTATAATAATGTAAAAAAGTTAGTTTGACAATTATTTGGAGTAGAAAAATGAAAAAAATTATTATTATTACCGGTGCTAGTGGTGTTGGCAAAACGACCGTTAGTCATTATTTAAAAGATCAATATCGCATTCCGAGCATTATTACACATACAACAAGACCACGACGTAAGCATGAACAATCAGGAATTGATTATTATTTTGAAACACCCCAAAGTTTTTTGTTAAATGATTATTTGGAACAAGTAACTTATGCCGGTTATCAATATGGATCTTCTCGTCAAGGGTTAAACCGTGCGTTTCAAAAAAATAATATTGTTAGTATTGTCTTGGATACGAAGGGCGCAGTGGCGTATTTAAAAGCTTATCCTCAACAAGCGATAGTTTGGTTTGTGACAGCTCCCAAACAGGTACTGGCTGCTCGCTTACTAAAACGAGGTGATGACCCGGACTTGATTCAGCAACGCTTAGCTAGTCATGAGTTTCAGCGAGATTTGGTTTTACCCAGTTTGTTAAAAAAAGATGCTGTAATCCTCCAAAATGATTCTTGGGGGCATTTGCAAAACCAAATTGATCAACTAATGTTAAAAATTTAAGTTTCTACTAATTTGTAATTATTTGTTTGCTTGTTTGTAACATATCTGCAATGTAATAAGTGTACTATTTTGATTGTTAAGTTATTTCCAATTGAATTTTAAATAATTCTCATAATAAATTACGTTACTTATTCTCGGAGGCGAACAATCTTAATGGTTTCTAAAAAACATTTTCTTAGTTTAATTGCTGCAGGTATTATGGGTCTATCTACTTCCGCAATTCTTAATCATAATCAAGATGCACAAGCTGCTAAAGTTGGTGATGGTGTTACTGTAACCAGTAATCAAGTTGCTTTACGTACACAACCTTATGACGATAGCTTTTTAACTGGTCAGTCTGTTCCGAAAGATTCTTCTTGGGCAGTTACTCAAATTAGTGCTGATGGTCAGTGGTATAACTTAGGTGGTAATGATTGGATTAAAGCGAGCGATGTAATAGATATGGCAGATGCTCGTAATGCCAAAGTTCAAAAAGTAATTAACTTTGCTCAAATTCAAGGTGGTAAGCCTTATGTTTGGGGTGCTAAGGGACCTAATTCATTTGATTGCTCTGGTTTAATGTATTATGTATTTAAACAAGCATTAGGTAAAAATATTGGTGGCTATACAGTAGCCCAAGAAAGTGCTGGTCCCAAAGTTTCGGTTAATAATTTACAACCTGGCGACTTAGTTTTCTGGGGTTCACAAGGTAATTCTTATCATGTTGGTTTATATATTGGCAATAATCAATATATTCATGCACCGCAACCAGGTCAAGGTGTAACTGTCGCAACAATTTCTAGTTACTTTTATCCATCATTTGGTGTTCGGGCAATCAATTAATAAAATTTAAAATAATTTGATTTAGCCAGCGACAATTGTTGCTGGCTTTTTTAATGTTAAAATTTAAGAGTGAATTAACAATCTTAATGCTTTAAAACAAGGTGAATTAAATGAAACCATTGAAAGTTTATACAAAATTATTACCCAAAACGATTGCGCGTGAACAAATTTTGCAATGGTTAAGTCAACAACAGGAAATTTTTTTGTGGGAAAATCCGATCAAAACACAACAATTATTAACGGCTGGTAATATTTTACCAAAAGCTCCAACCAAGCCTTTAACGTTTGCTAAAGCCCAAGTTTTATTAAAACAAGTCAAACAAACTGTTCGTTTGACAAGAGGTAGTTCCTGGCAGGATGTGAAGTTAGTGGGAAGCTTTTTATTTGATCTAAGCGATGTTCGTAATCAACAATGGGGTGCTTTTCAAAACGGAATTGCTTGGGTACCCCAAGTGAGTTTTTTTTATGATGAACAACAGTGGCAGTTGACAGTGATTGATACTAGTTCCCGGCGGTTAACACAAATTCTGCAAAGTGTCAGTGCCTTGCCACCGTTACAACCACAACAAATACAATTGACTAATTATCAAGAAAGGAATCTGACTCAGTGGCAACAAGCATTGCAGACTGTTGTTCAAGAAATTAAGCAGACTCAATTACAAAAGGTCGTTTTAGCGCGGTGTGCAACGGCGCAAGTCCAAGCGACTAATTGGCCGGCAGTTTGGCTAAACCTAAGTCAAAAACAGCCAGGCTATCATATTTTGTTACAAAAAGAACAAGCGGCTTTTATTAGTATTACACCGGAACGCTTGGTGCAATTTCAAGCAGGACTGGTTCGAACAGGAGCAGTAGCTGGGACTACGAAAAACTCGGCTGATCCGATCATTGCGCAGCAATATGCCCAAGAGCTATTGCATGATACTAAAAATTTAGGTGAACATGAAATTGTCGTTCAAACAATTAAACGCGTCTTGCAGCAGGCCGGTTTAAAAGTTCAGCTACCCGCACACCCCCAAATTTTACCTACAGCCAATTTACAACATTTATGGACACCAATTATTGGTCGTGGGGTAGTCCAGCCGTGGATTGTTATGCAACAACTACATCCAACACCAGCGCTGGGGGGCAGTCCTCGACAATTAGCGGTTCAGTTAATTAGGCATTTAGAAACGCAGGCACGCGGCTTGTTTGGTGGTCCAGTTGGTTACTTGTCAGTGGCTCATAACGGTGAATTTGCAGTGGGAATTCGCAGTGCTTTGATCCAACAGACGCAGCTGCGTTTTTTTGCGGGGGCTGGCATTGTGGCCGCCTCTCAAGTTAAAACGGAAGTACAAGAAACGAGTGCCAAACTGCAATCGTTGCAGCAGGCCTTACAGGTCTAATTGAAGGAGACTAGAAAATGATCCATGGTGAAAGTTATTTAATAACGCAGTTAACCCCATTTTTAGAAACTTTTTTACAGGAAGGAATCAATGATATTGTTTTATCACCTGGTTCGCGGTCAACGCCAGTAGCCATTTTATTAGGTAAATTAGCGGATTTAAAACAAGTCAAATTACATGTTGACGTTGATGAGCGTTCGGCAGCCTTTTTGGGCTTAGGGATTGCTAAAACTAGTCAAAAACCAGTCTTATTAGTTTGTACTTCGGGCACGGCAGCGGCCAATTATTATCCGGCAATTTGTGAAGCTTTCGCTAGTAATGTGCCGTTAATTGTTTTAACAACTGACCGTCCTCTTGAATTACAACAAGTTGGCGCACCACAAACATTACAACAAGATAATTTTTATGGACAACAAGTTAAAGCTTACTATCAGTTACCAACGCCCCAAGCAACTTTACCAGCCTCCGCACAGCAGTATCTATTATATGTAGCCCAAAAAGCGGTTCAAGCGGCTTTACAATTTCCGCAAGGGCCAGTGCATTTAAACTTACCATTACGAAAACCCTTATTGCCAGAAACTTCGTCTTTTCAACCACCAACCAAAGTCACAGTTACTCAACAACTAGTGGGAACAATTGCTAATCCAGACTTGGTGTTACAACTACAGGAATTATTAAATCAACCACATGGCTTAATTATTGCAGGACCAATGTCAGCTAATCAACAAGAACAACAAGCCATTTTAGATTTTGCACAACAAGTTAAATGGCCGATTTTAGCTGATCCTTTAAGCTCACTCCGCGGTCAGCCGGGAGTATTAACGTGTGGCGATTGGTTATGGCAAACAACGGATTTAGCGGCTTTAAATTTGCAACCGCAGGTGATTTTACGCTTGGGTGCAACACCAGTTTCGGCCGCTGTTACGCGTTTTTTGGCAACTACTTCGGCCAAAATTGTGTATTTAGATGCTAATCGTGCACAACTAGATCATACTTTAAAAACCACGATTGCTATAGCTTTAAAGCCGACGCAAATTTTACCACAATTAACTTTAACAATGACTGATCAAACGTGGTTAGCTCAGTGGCAACAGTTGGAACAACAAATTAATCAAGCAATAAAAGGCGTCATTACCCACCAAAAACAACTCACCGAACCACAAGTGGCTTGGACTTTGGGGCAGTGTTTACCGGCTAATTCGGCATTATTTGTCAGCAACTCAATGCCAATTCGTGAAATTGATGATTACTTTAAGCCGGTAACGTCCCAGTTAGTTTTAGCCAATCGGGGAGCTAATGGCATTGATGGTATTAACTCAACTGCCCTTGGCATGGCTAGCCAATATCCAGGGTGTTCTTATCTATACGTGGGAGATTTAGCTTTTTTCCATGATTTAACTGGTTTAATGGTCGCTAACCAAGAAAATTTACAATTAACTGTCATTATTCAGAATAATCATGGTGGTGGTATTTTTTCATTTTTACCGCAGGCGCAAGAACCCACCCAGTTTGAAAAAGTTTTCGGAACGCCGCTAGATTACCAAATAGCTGATGTAGCGCATTTATATCAGGCTAATTATTATTGTGTAACTAATCAAGCAGAATTGAAACAATTATTAAGTCAAGGACAAAAAGGTCTGACACTAATTGAGGTTCAAACTAATCGACAACAATTGACTGGTTTTGATGAACAAATTAAGCAAACTATTATGCAATTATGGAAGTCACAAAATAATGAAAATTAAACTTAATCAACAAACTTTTTATCTGCAAAAACAAGGTACTGGACAGCCACAGTGGGTCTTTTTTCATGGTTTTATGGGCAGTGGTCAAGATTTTGCCGAGATTGGTGCCGCTTTACCCGGAACTAGTTGGTATCTGGATTTGTTAGGTCATGGTCAGTCCAGTAAAAGTAGTAGTTCTAGTGCTTATCAAATGGCCCAACAAATAAAAACGTTGGAATTATTATTACAACAATTGCTGGGTGAGACGCCGGTTAATTTAGTTGGTTATTCAATGGGGGGACGTTTAGCACTCGGTTTTAGTTTGAAATATCCAAAACGCGTTAAACAATTAATTCTAGAAAGTAGCACTGCTGGGTTGCAGACCGTTGTTCAACGCCAACAGCGGCAACAACATGATGCCCATTTGGCCAATAAATTGCAAACACAGCCGTTGGTCAACTTTGTTGATGACTGGCAACAATTGCCGCTATTTGCCTCACAAATGACTTTAAAGCCAGCTATCCAAGCTAAAATTCGTCAACAACGGCTGAAGCAAGATCCTTTAGCATTAGCTGCTAGTTTATTAGGAATGGGAACTGGTTCAATGCCGAATTATTGGCCGCAATTAAAGCAATTGAATTTACCCGTGACCTTAATTGCGGGTAATCAAGATGCTAAATTTCGTCATTTGACTTATCAAATGGCGCAATGCTTGCCATGGGTTCAACGTTATGTGGTCGCTCATGCGGGGCATAATGTTCATTTAGAACAACCACGAATTTATCAAATGATTTTACGGAGTTTAATTAATGAAACTTAAAGAACTGAAGTTGTTACCAATTTCATTGACGTTAAAACAACCTTTTGCTTCAGCACATGAAACAATGCGCCACCGACCAGTAACTTTAATTGCTTTAGAAGATGATCAAGGAAATTTTGGTTATGGCGAGTTAGATGCTTTTTTGACGCCATTTTATACAGCAGAAACGCAAGTGATGGCGCAATCCATCATCAAAAAGTTTTTGTGGCCCTTGATTAAAAACGTAGAATTTACGACACCACAGCAATTATGGCAACAAATGCAGGCAGTTAAAGCCAATCATTTAGCTAAGGCAGCCATTGACGTGGCTGTTTGGGATTTGGTGGCTCAAAGGCAACGATTAAGTTTAGCGGCTTTATTAGCACAAATTAGTGGTATCAAAACTAGAAAGCAAGTACCGGTGGGCATTAGCCTGGGCTTACAAGATTTAGCGGCAACAAGAACGGCGGTCAAAACAGCGCTTACTCAAGGTTACACGCGGATTAAGATTAAAGTTCAGGGTAATCAAGATTTAAAGCGAATTTATCAATTGCGTCAAGAATTGCCGGATTTTAACTTAACGTTAGATGCCAATGGGAGTTTAAAAATGACGCCAGATTTAGCGGCTAAAATTGATGAATTACAACTCGGCTTTATTGAAGATCCTTTTAGTGATAACCAGTTAGAAATGAGTCGTCAGCTACAACAACAAATGCAAACGCCGCTGTGTTTTGATGAACCTATTACAACGGTAGCGCAGGCCTTAAATTCTTTAAAATTACAACAATGTCAAGTTATTAGTATGAAATTAGCAGTACTCGGCGGAATTAGTCCGGTTTTGCAATTAATTAAAGCGCAGCAACAACAATTTTTTCCGTTATGGTGTGGCGGTTTATTGGAAGGAGGCTTAGGCCGAGCTGTTAATCTAGCAGTTGCTAGTTTAACTAATTTCAAAATTCCAGGAGACTTATCGGCTAATAGTCGCTATTATGGGCAAGATTACACGACAGCTTTAACTTTTGAACAAGGGCGGATGTTGGTGCCAACTAAAAGTGGTATTGGCGTGGAAATCTTACCGCAATATCAACAACTTTTGCGGCAACAACCAGCATTGTAATCTGCAAAAATTAGGAAAACAAGACACTTGGTTGTCAGCAGTTCGGTACTTAACGCCGATAAATACAGGAGGAACAGATGAAACGATCAACCACTATTGATTTAAAGTGGCTTTTGTTAGGCAATTTAATTACTAGTATTGCCATGAGCTTTATTTGGCCGCTAAATACCATTTATATGCATGAAACTTTACATCAAAGTTTATTTACAGCAGCAGTGGTTCTCTGCTTGAATCAATTAGCTACCATGTTGGGAAATTATTTAGGTGGGCACTTATTTGATCATTGGGATCCTTATTATACGATGTTAATTGGTGTTAGTTTAAATATTCTGGCCTTAAGTGGGCTCATTATTTGGCATGGTTGGCCCAGTTACGCTATTT
Organism: Bombilactobacillus sp. ESL1202; assembly: GCF_058107125.1. Taxonomy (NCBI): domain Bacteria; kingdom Bacillati; phylum Bacillota; class Bacilli; order Lactobacillales; family Lactobacillaceae; genus Bombilactobacillus; species Bombilactobacillus sp. ESL1202. The sequence continues at coordinate 1,248,227 of NZ_CM176590.1, forward strand.
TAATTACTTTAGTTGGCTTTGCTAATGGAATTAATGCAACTTGTGAAAATTCGTTAGCTATGCATGTGACTAATCGTCCCTCGAGCTATGTTTTTAATGCAACGTATTTTACACTCAATTTAGGAATTGTTATTGGCACGGCAATTGTTGGCTATATCTTACCATTAGGCATTCAGGTGGTTTTTTTAGCAGCAGTTATTATTCAAGTTTTCTTTTGGCTGGTAGTTTATCGTTTTTATCGGATTCAAATTAAACAACCAGCAACTACTACTAAATCTCAGCGTACCAAACGACCACAGGGCTATGAGCTGGGAATTTTAGGGGCCTTAATAACAGTTTTATGTGCGTGGTTAGTATATACACAGTGGCAAAGTAATCTATCAACATTTATGGTGGCTCAAGGTTACCAAGTCAAGGATTACAGTTTATTATGGACCTTTAATGCTATTGTAATTGTCATTTGTCAGCCGATCGTGACCCATTTTGATCACTTTTTAATGCAACATTTAAGGGCACGTTTGAATGTAGGATTAATCTTATTTATCATTTCGTTTGGCTTTTTATTAGGCAATCATCAGTATCTGGGATATTTTCTAGCGATGGGAATACTGACGTTAGGTGAAATCTTATTGTATCCCGGCATTTCGAGTTGGGTGGCAGCAAAGACCCCCGCACAAATGAGTGGTTACTTTCAAGGACAGGTACAAATGTTCACCGCGGCTGGTAAAGCTTTAGGTCCTATTTTTGGGGCAGTGGTGATTGGTAGTTTGACTTATCATTGGTTATTTGTTTTATGTATTGTAGTTTTAGTGGTAGCCGTACTTTGTTTTAACATTATTGTGCCGCGGTTATTTAAAAAATAAGACCACAAAAAAAGTGAGGCTAAATCAGTCTCACTTTTTTTGTAATCAATTATTGGTTTTCGGCTAACTGTTGGTAATCAGCCACTTCTGCTTCAGTACAAAAGACTGAATGTCCAGGAGTAATTTCACGTAATTTACGATCATTATTAGTACTATCTTCAATTGATGCATCATAAGGAATCCGAGTACGTTGTCGTTCAATCTCTGGATCAGGTGTGGGTACCGCTGATAATAAACTCTTAGTATAAGGGTGAAGTGGGTGATTATAAACTTCTTCAGCATCACCCATTTCCATCAATCGTCCTTGATGCATCACAGCAATGCGGTCACTAATATATTTAACCATTGATAAATCATGCGCAATAAAAAGATAGGTTAGATTGTTTTTACGTTGAATATCTTTCATCAAATTAACAACTTGCGCTTGAATAGAAACGTCTAAGGCAGAAATAGGTTCATCAGCAATGATAAATTGCGGATCAACAGCTAAAGCCCGAGCAATACCAATTCTTTGGCGCTGCCCACCAGAAAATTCATGCGGATAACGGGTGGCATGATCGGGATTCAAACCAACGATCTTTAATAAGTCATTAACTCTTTGATCACGTTCTTGGTCATTTTTTACTAGATGATGAATGTCCAAGCCCTCAGCAATAATGTCTTTAACTTTCATGCGGGGATCTAAAGAAGCGTAGGGATCTTGGAAAATCATTTGCATTTCCCGTCGGAAATTGAGCATTTCCGAGCTGTGATTTTTGATTTTACTTACATCTTGGCCGTCAAATAAAATTTTACCTGCAGTGGGATTATATAAGCGAATAATGCTACGCCCAGTTGTACTTTTACCGGAGCCAGATTCACCGACTAAGCCAAAAGTTTCGCCTTCATAAATATCAAAACTAATATCATCAACAGCGCGCACTTCATTCGGTTTACCGGGACTAAAGTATTGCTTTAAATGTTGAACTTGAACAATTTTTTTCTTATCGCTCATTAATTAGTGCCTCCTTGAATCGGATCAATGACTTGCCCTTTATTTAATAAACGATCGTATTCTTCAGCACGCTTTTGAATAGCAACTGGAGGTTGTACTTTAGGAGCATCAGGATGTAGTAACCAAGTTGCGGCGTAGTGAGTATCACTAACTTTGAAAAATGGTGGCTGAGCTTCCATATCAATTTTCATAGCGTAAGGATTACGGGGCGCAAAGGCGTCACCTTTGGGTGGATCTAGTAAGTCAGGTGGTGTACCAGGGATCGAAGATAATTTAGAACCCTTAGTATCCAGTGTAGGCATGGAACTTAGCAATCCCCAGGTGTATGGATGCTGTGGATGATAAAAAATTTCATCAACAGTACCGTATTCGATGATTTTACCAGCATACATTACGGCTACTCGATCAGCAATTCCGGCAACAACTCCCAAGTCGTGGGTAATAAAAATAATTGACGTTTCCAATTTTTCTTGTAATTCGCGCATGAGATCAATGATCTGAGCTTGTACGGTTACGTCTAATGCGGTTGTTGGTTCATCAGCAATTAAAATTTCGGGATAATTAACGATCGCAATCGCAATCACAATTCTTTGTCGTTGTCCGCCAGAAAATTGGTGTGGGTAATCTTTCATTCGCTCTTTAGCATTGGGGATACCAACTAATTCTAAAACTTCTTGAGCGCGTTTAAGCGCTTTTTCCTTCGAAATTTTGCTATGAATACGCAATGGTTCAGCAACTTGCTTACCAATGGGCATCGTTGGATCAAGTGAAGTCATCGGGTCTTGGAAAATCATTGAAATGTCATTACCACGATGGTGATCCATTTGTTTTTCGGATTCTTTGAGTAAGTCTTGACCCTTAAAAAGAATTTCACCATTCGTAATTTGCGCATTAGAAGCTAATAGCCCCATAATACTGCGTGTGGTAACAGATTTACCAGAACCGGATTCACCAACAATTGCTAAAGTTTCACCTTTGCGTAAGGTAAAGCTGACATCACGGATTGCTTTGACTGTACCGGCGAAGGTTTTAAAATCAATTTGTAAATTTTTAACTTCTAAAATATTATTAGCCATTATGTCAACCTCCTTATTCTGATTTAGGATCAAACGCATCGCGCAATCCATCAGCAAACAAATTAAAAGCAATCATTAAAATACAGAGAACTAGAGCGGGATACCACATTTGATAAGGTAAGAACCTAAAGGCCTTTTGACCATCAGATAATAAAGTTCCCAAAGAAGCATTTGGTGCAGGAATACCAATTCCGATAAAGCTTAAGAAAGCTTCAAAGAAAATCGCATTTGGAATGGAGAACATAGTCTGAATAATAATAGTTGAAGACAAGTTAGGAATTAAATGTTTCATGGAAATTTTAAATGGTGATTCACCTAACGTCAAAGAAGCTAAGATATATTCTTCTTCTTTTAATTGTAGGGTTTGCGCTCGAATTAATCGCGCCATCGTGACCCAACTACTAAAGGCAATGGCAATAATAATTGAGGAAAGTCCCGGTTTTAAAACGAGTAATAACAAAATAACAATAATTAAGTTTGGTACAGAAGAAATAATTTCAATAATGCGTTGTAAAACTAAATCGACTGTACCGCCTTTCCAACCAGAGATAATACCATAGGGTAGCCCGATCAATAAATCAACTAAGGTAGCAACGACGGCAATGATTAATGACAAACGAGTTCCGTAAAGAATTCGGGAAAATAAATCACGTCCTAGATAGTCAGTTCCTAAAATGTAAGTGCGGTTTTTGGGAACATTGTTAGTTTCATAAGGATTGGTTTTAATGCCCGCAGCATTTTTAATTTCGCCCCGAAAGCCTGGAATATTAGTGTTCGCAATCCGTGGTGGTAAATTAGCATAATCAGGATTTTGTGCATTGGGATCACGTGGTGACAAAATCGGAGCACAAAAGGCAACAACGGCTATCAAAACTAAAAGGATAAACGAAACGACAGCCACTTTATCCTTTCTTAAACGACGAACAGCATCTTGGAAGAAAGTTAATGAAGGTGCACTAATTTTTTCCTGATTTTTAGATTGGTCACTACTGATTTTTTCAAAACTATCAGCTGTGATTTTGAGATCAGCCATTAGTTAGCCCCCTTATTGTTTGTTAGCCGAATTCTTGGATCAATAATACTGTATAAAATATCGGTAATTAGTAACATGACCATAAACATGATGGAATAGAAAATGGTTAATCCCATAATAGTTGGATAATCATTCGTCATAATGGACTTGACAAATTGTTCACCAATTCCAGGGATTGAGAAAATGTTTTCTACAACTAAAGAGCCGGTTAAGATATTAGCAGTCAACGGTCCTAAAATAGTAATAACGGGGATTAAAGAGTTCCGCAGTGTATGTTTAACAACCGTTTGCCAACGAGTATTACCCTTAGCTTTGGAAAGCTCAATATAGTCACTATTTAAAACATCCACCATTTCGGTTCGCATAAACCGCGCAGTTTGCGCCAAAGGTGAAACTGCTAAAGCTAAGGATGGTAAAATACTAGATTGCCAGCCAGTCCATAAAGCGATGGGTAATAAATGCCATTTGAAGGCAATAAAGAATTGCAATAAAACACCTAACACAAAACTAGGGATTGAAATACCAACAATGGAAACAAAAGTTGCTAAACTGTCAATCCAGTTATTTTTGTTAATAGCAGCAATGGCACCTAATAAAATACCGAGCAGAGAACCGATAATCATTGCTTGAGCACCAATTAACATGGAAGGCTGTAAACGGGTCATTATTAAAGATAAAACTGGTTGATTATTAAACTGGAACGAAGTTCCAAAATCACCATGTAGTAAGTTACCTAAATAAATGACGTATTGTTGCCAAAGAGGTTTATCTAGTCCGTATTGCTGATTCATGATTCTTAATTGTGCAGCGGAGAGCTTGTCTTGATTAGAAAAAGGAGTTCCCGGCATCAATTTCATCATGAAGAAGGTAACACTGGCAACGATAAATAGTGTTAAAAGCATGTAGCCAAGGCGCTTGAGAATATATTTGGTCATGTAACCAACTCCTTTATAAAATAAAAACAGAGTTCCAGCACTACCTGCAACTCCGTTTTCATTAGTTAATCATTATTTTTTATGAACACGAAGTGAAACTGTATCGTAATTTCCTGATGGACCATAATTGAGGTTTTGAATGTTAGTTCTTGTCATATGCGCCTCGCCCATCTGATACATCGGAATAACACCTTGTTCTTTATTTAAAACATCTTGAGCTTCCTTCATATCTTTCCAACGAGCATTTGGATCATTGGCATCATCAGTTAAGCTCTTATTAACAAGATTGTCATATTCACTATTACTCCAATTACCGTTGTTGTTGCTTGCACCGGTAGTGAAGAGGGTCAAGAAGTTAGACGGATCAGGATAGTCGGCACTCCAAGCAGTAACTACTAAATCAAAATCACCATTTGTTGAACGAGTTAGACGACTCTTGAACGGAACATTGTTCAACGTTACTTTAACGCCGGATAATTTCTCTAATTGATTTTGTAAGAATTCACCTTGTTTCTTAGAGCCATCAGTATCATCGCCTAAGAGTGTCCAGTTAAATTTCTTACCCGTATTACCAGTTTCAGCTAAACCTTGTTTCCAAAGTTGCTTAGCTTTAGTGGGGTTGTATTCAGCCGTTTTAGCACTTTGCTTGGTTTCACTAACAAAATCTTGTGCTTTGTCAGCAGGATCATAGGACATATTAGATGGTGTGGTGGATAAACTTTGCACACTACCGTCGCCTAAAATCTTGCTTGTCAATTGCTTACGGTCAATCGACATAGCCAAAGCTTGACGAATCTTTTGGTTCTTAAAGATTGGATCCTTCTTTTGATTCATCTGCACATAGAAAGTGGAATTCATCTTCTTAATGTTGAAACCTTTAGAGTTCTTCATTTGCTTAGCAGTGTCGCCACTTAAAATAGCATCATCAAGTTTGTTAGATTGGTAAAGATTGAGCGCAGTTGAAGCGTCTTTGACAACTTGGAATTGTAATTTTTTGACTTTGACACGTTTAGCATCCCAATAACCATTATTCTTAACTTCGTTCCAAGTATTATCTGGGCCATTCCATTTCTTCAAAGTATAAGGACCATTAAAGACCAAAGTCTTGGAATTAGTGCCGTATTTCTTACCCCATTTGTTAACAACTTTCTTATTTTGAGGGAAGAAAGTTGCAGATGTCATTAACTCATCAAAATAAGGAATGGGTTTATCTAAGGTGACTTGTAAAGTGTGCTTATCTAAGGCTTTGACTCCAAGAGAACTAACTGGTTTTTTACCATCAGTAATTTCTTTAGCGTTGGCAATTCCTTCATAAATGTAAGCATATTGTGATTTAGTTTTCGGATTAACCGTTCTTTGCCAAGCAAAGACAAAATCATTAGCCGTCACGGGGTCACCATTAGACCACTTAGCATTTTTTCTTAATGGGAAAGTGTAAGTCAAACCATTGTTAGTTGGTTTAACAACCTTAGTAGCAATAGCTGGTTTAACATCTTTGCCATGATAACGATACAAACCATCCATTGTATCTGTTAGGGCTTGCGCACCGATGACATCAGTATTCATGGAAGAATCCATGGTGGCAATCACATCTTTACGCATGATTCGCACAGTATCGGTCGATGATGCTGATTTTGATGAACTACCACAACCGGCGAGCACACCCATACTGACGAGTGCTGTTGTGCTGGCAACTAACACTTGTTTTAACTTCATAAGAACCTCTCCTCATTCATAAGCATTTAGTTAAGTTTACAATGTTTAAGATTAAAAGTAAACTGATAATCTTAAAAAATGCTCATTCATAAGCTTTTGTGAGATTTAGTCCCAAATTAGTTTTAGACAATTTAGCTAAAAAAAGATATCTGAAAATAAAAAATATTTTCTGGATATCTTTTTTTATGATTTTTATTATTTAATGAAGGTAATAATTCTTTTAAAAAATTATTTTAATTTCAAAGTTAAAATATCGCATTGACCCGCTGGATCATACTTAACACTTTTAATGCGCGAATTAGTTAAATGAGCATCACCTTTTTGATACATCGGAATAACACCTTGCTGTTCATCTAAAATACTTTGCGCTTTCGTCATATCTTGCCAACGTAAGTTAGCATTATTAGCATCGGCATTTAAACTTTTGTCGACTAAAGCATCATATTGACTATTACTCCAGTAGCCATCGTTGTTGCTAGCTCCGGTTGTAAAGAGCGTTAAGAAGTTAATTGGATCCGGATAATCGGCACTCCAGCCCGTCGTTACGAGGTCGAAATCACCATCATCAGTCCGGTTAAGACGACTCTTGAAAGGAACATTACTGAGATTAATTTTCACACCAGGTAATTTTTCTAACTGATTCTGTAATAATTCACTTTGTTTTTTCGAAGTATCCGTATCATCACCCAATAACGTCCAAGTAAATTTTTTCTGTTCCTGACCAGTTTCTTTAAGACCTTCTTGCCAGAGTTTTTTCGCTAATTGCGGTTGATATTTGGCATAACTTTGCTTTTGGTTTTGTCTGGCTGCTTTGATAAAGTCTTGCTTTTTATCTTGAGGGTTATACGCCATGTGTGCTGGCGTCACTGACGAGGTTGGAAAACTACCATCACCTAAAACTTGTTTGGTTAATTGTTGACGGTCAATTGATAAAGCTAAAGCTTGCCGGATTTTTGGATTTTTAAAAATTGGATCCTTTTTTTGGTTCATTTGAATATAAAAAGTAGCATTTAATTTAACAATATTATAACTTTTAGACTTTTTCATTTGCTTGGCAATATCGCCACTAATGACAACGTCATCTAATTTTTTGGATTGATAAAGATTTAAGGCCGTAGATGGATCTTTGACTACTTGGTATTGAATTTTTTTCACTTTAACTTTATCAGCATTCCAATATTTCGGATTTTTAACTTCGTTCCAGGTAGTATCTGGACTGTTCCAATTAACTAATTTATACGGTCCATTGAAGACGATGGTTTTGGAACTAGTGCCGTATTTTTTGCCCCATTTATCATTGTTCTTTTTATTTTGTGGGAAAAAAGCGTGCGTCGTCATCAATTGATTAAAATAAGGAACAGGTTTAGCTAAATTCACTTGGAAAGTATGATCATTAATTGCTTTAACTCCCATTGTTGCGACTGCTTTTTTACCAGCTGAGATGTCTTTAGCATTTACAATGTTTTCAAAAGCGTATGCATACTGGGACTTAGTTTTGGGATCAACTGTTCTTTGCCAGGCATAGACAAAGTCTTGGGCAGTTACTGGTTGTCCGTTAGACCATTTGGCATTTTTTCTAATCGGAAAAGTATAAGTTAAACCATTATTAGTTGGTTTGACAATTTTACTAGCCATACCGGGCTCTAGAGCTTTACCACGGTAACGGTATAAACCTTCCATGGTGTTGTTTTGATTTTGCGAGCCAATAACGTCGGTGTTTAAGGAAGGATCCATGGTGGCAATTACGTCTTTAGCCATGAACTTAACGGAACTGGAATTAGCAGCGTTGTTGTTGCTGGACTGGCAGCCAGTGGTTAAAGAACCAGTCACTAAGAGTGCGCCACTAATTAAGAAGAGTTGGTTGAATTTCATTCGATAAATCACTCCTGACCAAAATATTTCCCCTAGTTTACCTAGTTTGGTATAAAAAGTAAATAGTAATATTAAAAATAAATTATATTTAGTGATTGTAAATTAATTAAATATAAGTTTTTCGCCAGTTGGACACCAAAATATAATTAAAAAATCTTGCTGATTAGTTAATATAAATATGATGATTGGAGCTTTCTTAATAACTAGCGGTACTTGTCATTGATCAATCATTAGTTAAACAAAATAAAAAGCAATTAACTTAGTTTTAATTTTAGTTAATTGCCTTTTTTAACATTTATGTTAGTGGAGCTGGTTTTTGTTGCTCAGAAATTGCAAATGGTTGTAAGGTCTTAAGTTGATGCGTGGACACTAAAAGGTAATAATAGGTTCCCGTGGCCGTGAAATATTTTTGTTTAATGGTTAAATTATTTTGAATGTAATTGTCTAAACGACCTTGATTATAAGGAATTAACACGGTGATTTTATGGTAATGCTTAGTTAAATTTTGTTCAATTAAATCAATTAACTGGCTGATGCTGTCTGGCTTTTTCGCACTGTAATAAATACTATTACCATCAATTTGGGTGTGTACTCGCTCTTTTTCAAGGTCAATTTTATTATAAGCATAAATTATGGGCTTATTTTCAATGCCGATTTCGTGGAGTGTTTGATTAGTTATTTGGCGCATTTGTTCATGATGTTCATCGGCATAATCAAGAACTTGAATCAGTAAATCGGCATCTTGAGCTTGGGTGAGAGTGGACTTGAAAGCTTCAATTAATTTATGCGGTAACTTACTGACAAAGCCGACGGTGTCTGAGAGTAAGAAATTAGTTTGCCGCGGTACTTGAATTTTGCGAACAGCCGTATCTAAAGTAGCAAACAATTGATTTTTGGCAACCACATGTTTGGCGGCTTTATAGTTAGTAAGATCTAAGATGGCGTTCAAAGTAGTTGATTTACCGGCATTGGTATAACCAACTAAGGCAACTTTTGGTAAGGCAGAATTATTTTGCCGCTGACCTTGAGTTTTTAAAGCAGTTTGGATATGTTGTAATTCATGTTTTAATTGAGAAATTTGTTGCTTAATAGTACGGCGATTTAATTCCAATTGACTTTCACCAGTACCCCGGTTGGCTACACCGCCTCCACGTTGTTGGTCTAAAGGGTTACCCGAAGGATGGATGCGGGGTAATTGATATTGTAACTGAGCAATCTTAACTTGCAGTTGTGCTTGGCGACTATGAGCTTGCCGATTAAAAATTTGTAAAATTAATTCTGTCCGATCTAAAAAATTCAAGTGGGTCATTTTTTCTAAATTTCGTAATTGCGCTGGTGTTAGTTCGTCATTAACGATAATCAAGTGGACGTCATAGTATTGGGCTAGTTGTTTTAATTCTTGCACCTTGCCTTGACCAAAATAAGTTTGCTGATTAATTTGTGCAAGGTTTTGGGTAAAAGTAGTCGCAACTTGAAAATTGGCAGCGAGGGCTAACTGGTTCAATTCGTCCATTGAACCAAAAAAGTCTGCTTGGAGATGGCTGACACCACTAATAATTACTGAAGTTAAATGATTCATAATGTTTTCTCCTATCCATAATTGCCTTTGTCTTAATTTTAGTATCGTAAAATTCAAATTCTTGAACTAACCTTAATGGAATTGATTGTTGGATTTTGTATTCTATTTTAGCTAATTGTGTATGTTAAGGATAGTTTTTGGTTAGAATAGTGAGCTTAGTTGACAGGCAAAAACACCAAAAATAACAGTTTTCAATAAGTAGCAGCATTTTATGAAAGATAATCATTGCTTGTTAATAAGTAATAAAAAGAGCCCTAGTATAAAAAGTATTGTATTAATTTCCAAAATTAGGTTCGGCTTTGGAAACTAATATTACTTTTAGTTCGGACTCTTTGGCGGTTATCGGATTTTTAAAAATTTTAGTTTCAATGTTAACTTAACTCTTTTTGTCGTTGATGACGAGCAATCATTGGCAAAATCGCACCAATGGCTAACATGACTAGCGGTTCAATAATATTTAAAGCTAAAACATGATAGAAAGTGGTAGTGCCTGGTTTTTCATCTACTGGCCAAATGCCTAAGGTGGCAAAACTAAAGGTGATAGCAAAACACCAAATGCCCACAGCGACAGCTAGTTTATTATTTTTAATGAAGACAAAGTCGGAAGGGTATTTTTTGTCATGTAAGCGTACCAATATAAAGGAAGAAAAGAGAAAACAAGTTGTATATGGCGAAACAATACCATTTAAATTTAATAATTGATTAAAAATGGAATTCATATTCGGCAACGTTGCGCTGGCTACCATAATAAAGGTACAAATGCCCGTTGTTAGCCAGTAACCGTTAATTGGTAACCCCCGATTATCTAGTTTAGTTAAATTTTTGGGTAGATATTTTTTGGCGGTATCAGATAGGAACATTCTAGTTCCAGCGTCCAATAAGACGGCTAATTGAGCCATCATATAAATTGCCTGGGTAATCGCAAACGCATATAAAAAGAATTTTCCTAGACCAAATTCGGCACCCATTTTTTGAAAAGCATAATAAGAACCGTTCATCTTTAAGTCATTTGGTAAATGATGGGCATTAAAGAAGATTCCTAATGCAAAAGATCCGAGAACTGTTAAAAAGCCAGTCATAATTGCCAACATCCACATTGCCTTGGGAAAGTCTCGCTTGCCATCTTTCATTTCTGTGACGTAAGGAGCAGCGAATTCACTCCCGTTCATGGCGAAAATAATTAGTGCAAAAGAACCTAAGTATTTCATATCAACGTGGGGCATAAATGATTTCCAAGTAAAAGGTTGCGTATGGGGCGCGCCACCATGCCCCAGATAAATAAAGGTCATAATGACATATAAAACCGTCATCACAAACATGGCGCCACCACCGATGATACTAAAGAATTGTAGTGAATTTTTAAAGCGGTGTTCTAAAAAGATAAACGCAGTGAAGATGACCGCTGTTAATAAAGCAAACATCGCATTACTCATTTTATCGGATAACGAGTTGTTACCAAAGATCAACCAGCCAAAAGAAATGACCATTGAATTAGCAACATCGACAATATAGGGTAAACCTGAGACCCAGTAAGTCCAAGCACAAATATAGCCCCATAAATCGCCACTAGTATGGCGCACCCAAGAACTCATCCCGCCACCATCATGACTAAAGACCGAACCTAAGTGCCCGACAATCATTTCATAAGGTACAACAAAAACAAATAACATTAAAATCCAAGTTGTAACTACGGCTAAACCTTGGTTTTGAAAATTATAAATAATATCATCAAACCCAATGACTGTGACGAAGTCCATGAGGGCGACCACAGGCCAGCTGATGAATTTTTTACGATCGGGATCTAAATCTTCAAGCAATGTTTTATCCTCCTCCAGATTAATTCAAAAACGTAAATAGTATACGCCAAAAAAAGTTTGACGAAAATATATAATTTGATGTACAATGCTATTCATCATATAATATAGTTTGTTAAAAAATATTATTGTGGAGGTTACGATGAGTTTAGTTGTTGAATTGCAAAATGTGCAAAAAGTTTACGGTAAGAAAAAAGCGGTTCAGACCTCGGTGCTCAAAAATATTAATTTAAATGTTGCTCAAGGTGAATTTGTGGGGATTATGGGTGCTTCTGGTTCAGGAAAAACAACGTTACTGAATACAATGTCAACGCTTGATCAACCCACTGGTGGAATCGTCAAAATTAATGGACAAGACGTAACTCAATTAAAAGGCAATCAGTTATCTGATTTTCGTGCTCAAGAAATTGGCTTTATTTTTCAAGAATTTAATTTACTAGATAATTTGACGGCTTTTGAAAATATTGCCTTGCCGCTTTCCTTGCAACAAGAAAAGCCTAACTTGATTAAAGCCAAGGTTCAAGCAGTAGCGGATAAATTGGGCTTGAATCAGTATTTAAAGCATTACCCGGCTCAATTATCTGGGGGACAAAAGCAACGAGTTTCGGCAGCACGAGCTTTAATTAATGATCCAGCAATTGTTTTGGGTGATGAACCTACTGGAGCACTAGATTCCAAAAGTGCGCGGGCTTTATTGGATACGTTGACGAAACTCAATCAAGAGGATCAAACTTCAATTCTCATGGTGACCCATGATCCTTTTTCGGCGAGTTTTTGTCAACGAATTTTATTTATTCGTGATGGGCAGATTGGTTTAGAATTGCGCCGCAAACAGACGAGCCGCAGTGATTTTTACCAACAAATTTTAAATAATTTAGGAACATTTATCGAATAAAATAAGCTGCGCCCAGAAACGTCTTAATTTGATTGTTTCAACCACAGAGTAAAAGAGGAGAACTAAAATGATAAACAAGTTAGCCTTAACCGGTTTAAAACGGCGTTTTAAAGATTATGCAGTTTTATTTTCCGGTTTGTTAATTGCGGCGGCAATTTTTTACATGTTTCAAGCTTTGGCACTTAATCAAAAATTTTTAAAAACTAATTCACCAATTGCAGTAACGCCAATTGTTTTTCAACTAGGGACAGTTTTATTGATTATTATTACTTTTGTTTATGTACTGTATGCCAATAATTTTTTAATGAGTATGCGGCAAAAAGAGTACGGAATGTTTTTAATGCTGGGGGCTCGCCCCAAGATAATTCGCCGCTTAGTTATCCGCGAAACTTTAACCATTGGTTTGATTAGTTTGGTGAGTGGCATGATTGTGGGGCTCGGGTTGACGCGCTTTGTGGCACAGGCTCTAAGTCATAAATTACAAACTTCAGTGACGGGTTTTCACGCGTTTTATTGGCCAGCTATTTGCTCGACCGTGATTGTTTTAGGTTTAATTTTTATTTTAGCAGCAACTAAAAATAGTTGGCAGGTTAGTCATTTACCGCTATTACAATTACTCAAAGAAAAAAGTCCGCAAACAGCTAAAAAAATTGGTTTTGGTCCAGGACAAGTTTTGGGTTCTATTTTAGGCTTAGGTTTATTATTGGTTGGTTACTGGTGTCTGACTTTAATCACAAAATTACAGTTATTAGCACTGGCAATTAGTCTGGTGACTATCAGTTGGGGAACTTATTTATTAATTAATACGCTGTTTCGCTTGCTTTTAGGAATTTTACAGAAAAGTCAATTTGCCTTAAAAAAGCTGCACAGCTTTACTTTGGGGCAATTAAATTTTCGGTTGAGCGATTACACTAAAATTTTAGCAGTGGTTTCGCTCTTGTTTTCCTTGGCTTTGGGAGCATTAAGTGTGGGCATGAGTTTTCAAAATAATGTTAAGATGGTAACTGATCACGCGGAATACTATGATGTTGTGGTTAATAACCCGAATGCTCATGAACAACAATTGCTCCAGCAATTAAAACAACCGCAACAAACTTTATATCAATATAAAGTTCAGAATGGCCAAGTTTACTTCGTGCAGCAACAATTGCATCAACAACCTTTTAAATATTTATTGACAACTTCTGGTCAAACTACAGAAGTTTTAACACCAACAGCTCAACAAATGCAGCATTCGACGTCTGAAGTGGGGAGCCATTTGCAACATATGTTGGTTCCTAACGCCTTAGAAAAGCCACTGAAATGGGTGAACGAACAAGAATTTCGCCAAATTAAGGGCTCGACTAATAAGTTGTATTTAATCAAAACAGCTGATTTTTATCAAAATACAAAAGTTATTGGTCAATTAGTTCGTTCACAACAAAGTCATTTTCCGATGCTGAAAGATCAAGGTGCAATGCCTAAATATCTGACCTACCAAATGATTAATGAAATGTATAGTGGCTTAGAATTCATGGGCTTTTTCTTAGGCTTTGCGTTTTTGGCAATGCTGGCTAGTTGTTTAATGTTTAAGGTCTTATCTAGCGCTAACCAAGACACACAACGTTATACGATGTTACAAAAAATTGGGGCACGAACAAAATTATTAAAGACTTCAATTAATCAAGAACTGGGCGTTTTATTTGGAATCCCAGCAATGATGGGAATTGTTAATTTGTTGTTTGGATTACAATTGTTTAAACCGCTGTTAAGTAATCCGTATCAAAATGTTTGGGTGCCAATTTTAATTTTTATCCTATTATATTTAGTTTATTATTTAATAACGATTAGTTTGTATCAAGTAATTGTTTTAAAGCGAAAATAAGCACTTTAACAAGTTAGTAAAAATCAGAAATTGATCTAGAAAATAGCCTTAAGCTGGTCAGACGCTTAAGGCTATTGTTGTGGTTAAGAGAAAAATTGATTATTATTAAATTTTAAAAACTGTGGTTTTAGTATTATGAACTTGATTTGAAAGTAGTTGAGCCAAAGTTGCGTAGAAGTTAAAGCCCAACTTCTGACTTTTGGAGCACTATAAGAAGAAAATTTTTGTCTCAGCCTCTTTCTTTATTATTTCAACTTTGATCAATTGTTCAATGACTTTTGTCACATTCGCGATAGTCATTTCTAATTTTATGTGATGGTTTGACTTTTTTTAAATAGCTAGGAGATAACAATCATGAGAATCAGACGCTATTTATTAGCGCTTAGTTTATATTTTAATTATTTAATTCATGGCATGGGAGTTTTAATCGTAGCTCAAAACGCCACACAATTGGCGCTTCATTGGCAAACAAATTTAGCAGGCATTGCTGAAGTTGTTGCTAGTATTGGCGTAGGACGCTTATTGACACAATTGATTGCCGGGCGGTTATCAGACTATTTAGGCCGCCAAAAAATCATTGTAATGGGAATGTTTGGTTACATGTTATTTTTTGGCGGTTTAATGATTAGTTCAAAATTAGCGGGGGCACTACTTACTGGTTTGATGGGCGGAGCAGCCAATGCTTTTTTAGATGCGGGTACTTATCCAGAATTAATAGAATTGTTTCCGGCTAAAGCCAGCAGTGCTAATGTTTTAATTAAAGCGTTCATGTCGTTAGGACAGTTTAGCCTGCCCTTAATCATTAGTTGGTTGATGGCCAATCATTATTGGTTTTTTTGGAGTGTTTTGAGTTGTTTGCTGGGTTTAATTCTTAATATGTTACTGTTTATTTTTATTAGTTATCCAACTACTAAAAGTAATCATCATCAAATCACAACACCTAAAAATTTACTTGCACGTCCTGGTTTGTCATTAATAGGAGGTCTTTTCGTTAGTTACGGTTTTTTAGCGCAAGCAACATTCTATATTTTTAGTCAGTGGCTCAGTCAATTTGGACAGAAAGTGCTACAGCTTAATTTTACCCGAGCACAAAGTTTAATTAGTTATTACAGTGCAGGCTCTTTATTGGGCGTTTTAATAACTGTTTGGTTAACGCATCAAGGAATTAAGACGTTGAAATTGTTACTTTGGAATACGTTAGGTTCACTAATTTCGTTAATAATTTTTTCGATTTGGCCATCGCCATGGCTGTGTACTTTATTGGCATTAGTGATTGGTTTTACAGCAGCAGGCGGGGTCATGCAATTAGGTTTAACGTTATTATTAGAATTTTTCCCGCAGCAAAAAGGCTGGCTAACAGGACTTTATAATACAGCAGGCGCTTTAGCAACGGTTAGTCTGCCACTAGTCACCGGATTTTTGACACAGAATATTAGAGCTATTTTTCTTTTAAATACGATTATTGCGGCTCTGGGATTTTTAGTGATTTTAGCCATTGCTTACCAGATTAAATTAAAAAAAATTAACCATAAGAAAGATTAATTTTAATTTTGCTAGTGATAGAGTATAATCATAAAAATGGCTTTTTGAATGAAGCTATGGTAATAAATGTTGAAAGAGGCGATAACATGTCAATGATTGAATTTCATAATGTTCAAAAATATTACGGACAATTTCACGCATTGCACGATATTAATTTGGAGATTGATCAAGGAGAGACAGTGGTTTTAATTGGCCCGTCTGGTTCTGGCAAGAGTACGTTAGCTCGAACAGTTAATGGCTTAGAATCAATTCAAGAAGGGCAGTTGATTGTCAATAATCACGATCTTTCTGCGGATAAAACAAATTTAAATATTTTACGGCGGGACGTGGGCATGGTTTTTCAGCATTTTAATCTGTACGCTAATAAGACGGTTTTAGAGAATATAATGTTGGCTCCCCGCATTGTTAGTCATTTACCAGAAGAAGATAACAAAAAACAAGCGATGAAATTATTAGAAATGGTTGGTTTAGAAACTAAGGCGCAAAATATGCCCAGTCAAATTTCTGGCGGTCAAAAACAACGGGTAGCGATTGCGCGTTCCTTAGCAATGCGTCCTAAGTTGCTACTTTTTGATGAACCGACTTCTGCGCTTGATCCCGAAATGATTGATGATGTTTTGCAAGTTATTAAGAAAATTACTTCGGATAGTGACATGACTTCCTTGATTGTGACCCACGAGATGGGCTTTGCTAAAGAGGTAGCTAATCGCGTTATTTTTATGGATGCTGGACAAATTGTTGAAGATGATGACTCCCAGACATTCTTTAAACAACCGAAAACCCAACGTGCTCAACAATTTTTGAGCAAGATTATTACTCATTAGGAGGAACCACTGATGAAAAATAAATTTTGGTTACTCCCCATATTATTAAGTTTCATATTAATTGGTGGTTGCAACAAAACGGTTGCAGACCGATCGGTTTTAAACAATGCGCGCCAATCAAAGACGATTACCTGGGGTGTTAAAGGTGATGTTAAATTATTTGGCTTGATTGATGTCCGCGATGGTCAGGAAAAAGGGTTCGATGTTGATATGGCCAAACACATTACTAAACATTTGTTAGGTCAAAAAGGCAAAGCCAAGTTTGTCACAGTAACTTCGCAATCCCGAGTGCCGTTACTCAAAAATGGTAATATTGATGCTGTTATTGCAACCATGTCTATCACCCCCGAACGTAAAAAAATTATTGGTTTTTCTCATTCTTATTTTAATGCCGGCCAATCATTATTAGTGCCCAAAGACTCTGCCATTAAAAATGCTCACGATTTAAATGGCAAAACAGTCATTGGCGTGGTTGGGGCTAATTCAGTTGCCAATATTAAGGCTGTTTCTCCTAAAGCTAAAGTTGTTGAACTTCAAGATTATGCTCAGGCAATGAATGCTTTGAAATCTCATCAAGGTGATGCTTTAACAACGGATAATGGCATTTTATATGGTTTAGCGGTTGAAAATCCGGGTTTTGAAGTTCGCGGTGGGACTTTTACGAAAGAACCTTATGGTGTTGCCGTTAATAAAGGTCAAGCATCTTTTGCTAAAGCTGTTGATCGCGCGGTTGTTCAAATGCAACGTGATGGTGAGTACAATCAATTAATCAGAAAGTGGTTTGGTGATGTGCCGGGATTTAATTATAAGGAGTTGTATCGACAATGATTAATATTTTTACTAATTTTGGTAGTCAACTACTTACCGGCTTTGGCTGGACAGTCTTATCAAGTATTTTAGCGCTATTTTTCAGCTTAATAATCGGAACTTTATTTGCCATTATGGAGGTTTTGCCCAATAAAACTGTGCGTTTGATTGGTAAAATTTATGTAGAAATTTTTCGAAATATTCCACTCTTAGTTATCACGATGTTTTTTTATTTAGTAATTCCCATGTACATTGTTAAAATCAATGGTTTTACGGCCGGAACAATTGGTTTAACCCTTTATACGTCCGCATTTATTGCAGAAACAATTCGTTCGGGGATTCAATCAGTAGACAACGGGCAAATGGAAGGCGCGCGTTCGGTGGGAATGACTTATTGGCAAGCGATGCGCTATATTATTTTGCCGCAAGCCGTCAAAATTGTGATTCCGCCATTGGGCAATCAATTTGTTAATTTAGTCAAAAATTCTTCAGTTTTAGCTTTTGTAGCAGGGTTTGATCTCATGTATCAAGCTAATTCAATTGCTTCGACAACTTTTGATACCATTAATAGTTACTTAGTGGTAGGTATGTTGTATTTAATAATAACCTTACCATTAAGTTATTATATGCAACACTTAGAAAAGAAATTAGCTTAGGAGGTGACCGGTAATGCAAACTTGGGTACAAGCTTTTTCGTGGTTAAATCTACGTTTTTTATTGATGGGCTTATGGGTGACGATTTATATTTCGGTCATTTCTGTGGTTTTAAGTTTTATCTTTGGTTCCATTTTGGGCATTATTCGTTATTCAAAAATTAGGTATGTATCAGCAATTGTGGGTTTTATAATTGATATTATTCGTAATCTGCCGTTACTATTAATTATTTTCTTTACTTACTTTGGCTTACCTAATTTTGGCTTCAAACCCGATACTATTCCTGCAGCAATTATTGCGATGACGTTGTTTGAATCAACAATGATTGCCGAAATTGTACGTTCGGGATTAAATGCGGTTGATATTGGACAAATGGAGGGCGCGCGTTCGGTTGGGATGAACTTTATTCAAGCCTTGTGGCACATTATTTTACCACAGGCTTACAAAAAAATGATTCCGGCAATGATTAGTCAATTTGTTTCTTTGATTAAGGATACTTCATTAGCCACGATTATCGTGGTTCCAGAAATGATGCAACATGCGCAAGTGA
Source organism: Bombilactobacillus sp. ESL1202 (assembly GCF_058107125.1). Classification (NCBI taxonomy): domain Bacteria; kingdom Bacillati; phylum Bacillota; class Bacilli; order Lactobacillales; family Lactobacillaceae; genus Bombilactobacillus; species Bombilactobacillus sp. ESL1202. The sequence continues at coordinate 1,267,245 of NZ_CM176590.1, forward strand.
TTTATGGGCAAAATGCTAATTACATCTTGCCAATGTTTGCAGCACTAGCAGTTTTATACTTTATCGTTTGTTTCAGCTTATCATTATTAGGTAATCATATTGATAAACGGATGGCTAGTTAAGCGATAATTGAGACAAAAAAGAATGTTCAAGAACTTACCCTAAAGTTAGTAGTAGGTTTTTCAAACATTCTTTTTTTGTTTAAGTAAAAAGTCTTAATTTCTTGCTAATCCTAATTGATAGTTGAGTTAAATTTCAGTTTGATCAGTGGTATCAGGTAAAATACTATTAGCTAATAAATCCTGATTGTAATCGGTCACTGTATTTTGACCATCTTCGCGAATTAAAGTAGTTAAGCTGGCATTAGCTGGCCCTTGATTAACTTTGAAAGAACCATCACCATATTTTTGGGCTAGTGAACGAATAGTAGTGCCATGACTAACTAATAAAACTTTGGCCCCGTCAAAAGCTAATTGATCTAAATCACCGAAGCCAGCATCTAATCTGTGCCAGTACTCTTCAGCATTTTCTGCATCATGAAAAGGATCAGCCATTTTCATCCAGTCTTTAGTTTGATCTAAACCCACTTTTTGACTAGCCTCATTAAAGTTAGTATATCCGTGAGGAGATAAGACCATGTGCCAAGCTTCGTCAGAATTCATGCCTTCAAAGTAACCGTAAAATTCTTCACGAAAGCGAGGCGCCTTTTGCGGAAATAATTGTTCATGTTGAACATTAGCACTCACGATAATCCGACAAGTATCAATGGCTCGTCTGGCATCTGAAGAAATTGCTAAATCAAACGGAATGTCTTTTAATTGTTGGGCAGCCTGCTCAGCCACCGCAGTTCCTTCAGGGGTTAACGGACTGTCTGACCAACCTTGCATTTTGTTATAGTTATTAAACCAGGTACGGCCGTGACGGATTAAATAAATTGTATATTTCATAACCACTACCTCCTGTCAATTATTGTACTCGTTTTATGGATAAATAGTTAATTTGTTTAAAGACTGATATTTTTATTTAAATCAGTCGAAAAATTTTAAAGAAAGGCTCTGAATTCATTTGGACAAAAAAGAGCCAGTTAATTCAGAGCCTTCGTGGTTATACTTAATTAATCGTTAAAATTGCCGCTTTCGACATCTTTGATGAATTGTTTTAAATGATCAAAGTAAACGGGCGCATTGTCAATCATATGATGATGTCCACCATTAGGTGTAGTTACTAAACGGGCATGCGGAATTTTTTCTTGCATGATTTTAGCAGAGGAGATTGGCATTGTTTCGTGTTCACCAAAGGTCAGCAAGGTTGGAACTTGAATTTCGTGGAGATGTTCCCGAAAATGCCATTGGCTCAATTTACCAGTCACAACAAATTCATTATCACCTTGAAAAACATTATAAACGTCTGTCGCCATGGTTGATACCAAATGTTGAATGGCTTCAGGTTGTTTACGATCTACGTATTCAGCATTTAAAATATCAACGTAACTTTGATAAGTTGGATCATCAAGTTTATTTTCCTGCTCAATTTTTTCCATATAAGCGACTTTATCAGCACCTAAGCAATCAAGACGGCACTGGTTAATGTGCTTCACATAATCATCAATTTCGTCAACCATACTGGAGATGATAGCTCCTTTTAAGTGTTGACCATATTTAGCAGCATACATTTGAACTAATAAACCGCCCCAAGATTGGCCAATTAAATAGAAGTTATCTAAGCCGAGCTTTTGGCGAACTTCTTCAACTTCACTTAAATAATAATCATAAGTTAAATATTTTTCGGCAATTTTGGGATCGCTGTAATCTGGTTGATCAGAATAAAATGAACCTAATTGATCGTACATAGTAACTTCGACACCTAAATCAGCTAGTTCATCACCAAAGTTTTCCCAGTATTCATGGGTACCACCAGGTCCACCATGCAAGCAAAGTAATTTGATATCACCTTGACCAACGGTGCGGGTCCATAGATGATAGCCGTTATCTAAGGTTAAAATATGTGTACCTTGTTTCATAAACTCACTCTTTTCTTGATATAATTTACTCTATCATAGCAAACTTTAATGATGGTAAACAAGCTGGTTTTAAAACCTGAATAAGCACCAAAGTTTTAATCAAAATTAAGTTTTGAAACAGACCACTAAGAATAGTTAATAAAAAGTTGTGATAGTCATTAACATAATTGAACTTTCAAGAAATGTGCTGGTAGTTTATTAAATGTTACAGTTTTAAAAAAATTATGGCTTTGATTAGATAAGCCATAGTTAAATTTTTAAGAAAGTGGGAACAAGTAGTTTATTTAAATTATCTGGGGTAGAGGTATTGATTATTTTTTTGTATCCTTAAGGATTTATAGCGATAGAAAAACGTCAAATGTTGATCCAGTTTTAAATTTTTAGCAATTTTAGAAAATTTTGGGCTGGATTTTTAGTTTTAAGGAAAAGAGATGAGGCATTATGCTAAAATAGTTACAGATAAAGTAAATGCTAAGGTGGTGGCTATTCCTAGAAAGGGAGTGGTGCTTATGGTGTAAAAACTATAATGCCAGATCCTGAAGAAAGGACTAGCAATAATGAAACTACTAGCAATTGCTTACTTGATCCACAGTTTTGTGGGTATTGTACGCATAGTAGTTGAAGTTGTCAAACTGATTAAAAATCAAAATCGGTAGACGACAAAAATAACCATCCTTAGCCTCGCCTAGGTTAGATGGTTGTTTTAAGTTTATCAAACTTTTAATAGCTACCGCTTTTGTAACTTTGTCTAAAGGGATTGGTGTACAAGCACTGATTCCTTTTTCAATATCAATGATAACACATGCTATAATGTTTTTGTACCCTTAAGGATTTAGCAATAGGAAAACGTTAAATATTGATCTAGTTTCAAATTTTTAGCAATTTTAGAAAATTTGAAGCTGGATTATTTTATTTAAAAAGTTTACTGTACTTTACGAAATCTTATCTTAAGCGATAGTTTTAGCATTATTCTTCGAACTTAATTACCAAATTTTACCTGAATCACAAAAATAACAGTATTTTCTGTATTATAATTAAATTTTAAGTACTGATCTAAAGATCAATGAACTTTAAGCGAGGAGAGTATTTGTTTTTATGGATGTTTCATTAGTGATTGTGGCAGTGGCAGCTTTTTTGACTCCCACCATTCTGGCACGTTTTAAGATTTCGCTGCTTCCATCCAATATAGCTGAGATTATTGTGGGAATTATATTAGGTAAAAGTTGTTTTAATATTATCCACATTAATTCTGTATTGGACACTTTGGCAACTTTGGGAACCATTATGTTGTTGTTTTTAAGTGGTATGGAAATTGATTTTTCATTATTTAAAAAGCCTCAACCAACGACGACCTTAGAGATTAAGCGTGCTAAAAATGCGCCAAGTACTACACCATTAAAAATCGCAACGATTGGATATGTTATGACGTTATTGACAGCGGTGATTTTAGGAATTTTATTTGCTCTTGGTGGTTTATTCAGTAATATTTTCTTATCATCAGTGTTATTTGCGACGGTTTCATTAGGTGTAATGATTGGCATTTTAAAAGAAAATAATTTATTAGGAAATACTTATGGGCAAACGTTATTATTGTTCGGCGTTTTAGGTGAGATTATTCCATTACTAGGTTTAACTATTTTTTCAGCACTAAAGGGAGGTCACGGGGCAACGCTATGGTTATTATCATTGGTCTTTGTGGTAGCGGCTTTTTTCTTGGCTCATTTTCGCAATTTCTTTAAAAATGTTATTAAATTTAATAAATCGACAACGCAATTAGATATGCGCTTTGCGTTTTTAGTTATTATTATTTTAGTCGTTTTGGCGATGTCTGTAGGCGCTGAAAATATTTTAGGCGCGTTTTTAGCGGGCATTGTTATTAAATTACTAGAACCACAAAAGGCAACTGAAATGAAACTTAATGCCATTGGTTATGGCTTTTTGATTCCGTTTTTCTTTATTTTAACGGGAGTTAAATTAAATTTAGTCACATTATTAAGTGCGAAAAAAACTTTAATTCTCATTCCCTTGTTATTGGTCGCCTTTTTAATAGCTAAATTACCCGCTTATTTTAGCTTCAAGCACTTGTTTTCTAAAAAGAACTCTTTAGCAGGTACTTGGCTGGTTGAAACAACTATGACTTTAGTTATTTCTGGTGTCGCCATTGCTCAAGATATTAAAGCACTCAATGCTCAACAAGCGGGAGCTTTTACTTTGGCAGCCATCATAACTTGTCTGTTAGGACCTTTGCTGTTTAAAAAACTTTATCAACCTAAGGAACAAAAAGTTGTTAAAACTAATGTTCATATTATCGGAACTACTTCCTTATCAGTTGCTGCAGCACAACAATTACCCCAAGAATGGTATGAGGTTGCGCTTTATACTAATCATCGTGACAGTTTTGAGACTTTTCAAGCTCAAGCGCCAGTGACCTTACTTTCTAATTTTCAGATTGATCAATTAATTGCCAATGATGTTTTTGATACTGATGTTTTGGTAATCTCACATTTACATTCTAAGACTAACTTTCAATTGGCTTTGGCTGCCAAAAAATATGGTGTCCAGCGAGTCTTGGTGCGCTTAGATAATCCTGATGTTGAAGAATCACACATGATGGCGCAAGAATTAGCCGCTAAAAATATTGAATTTTTTAATACATTTGATGTTGGGGCTGGGGTTTTACGTTCAGCAATTGAATCCTCCCGAATTCTACCATTAATTACTGCCAACCATTCACGGATTTTTGAATTTAAATTAAGCAATCCTAATTTGGTTGGGACACAGGTTGCACAATTGCCAAAAGACGTGATTGTCAGTCGCATTATTCGTCAGGGCAAACCATTAATTCCACATGGCGAGACACTCTTGCAACAAAATGATCACTTGATTTTAACGGGTTCTTGGGCCACGATTGTAAAATTAAGAACAACTTTAGGCAAACAAGGTTAAAGTGAATATATCAAAGAGTGATTAGCGATAAAAATTACTGAGCAGTTTAAGAATCAAACTATTATCTTGTTGAAAAAGCGAGTTATCCAAAAATATTTTTTGCGTTTCTGCCAATAAAGCAAAATAATAATTGAATTTAAACTGCTTTTGTGTTAATAATAAATGGTAACGATTACAAAAAAGAAGGGGAAATTTGTGTTATATATTGACATGTCTGATGGAAAGGATTACTTAAATTATCCGTATTTAAGTCAAGCCACGTCTGAATTTTTAGAAACCGAAACAAAGTTTGGCAATGAAACATTGCTCGGTTTTTACCATCCCTTACAGCCAGCTGTAATTTGCGGTGTGAATCAAAATGTTTATGCTGAAGTGAATTTTGACTATTTGAAAAAGAATAAAATCACTTTAATGCGCCGTAATGCTGGGGGTGGTGCAGTTTATGTGGATCCGGGGAATTTAACTTATTTTTATATTGATAGCGATCGAGGTAATAATTATCAACAATTTGACCTCTATGCGCAAACAGCACTAAAAGTTTTACATCAGTTAGGCGTTCCAGCAATTATGAATGGGCGCAATGATTTAACTGTTGAAGGTAAAAAGTTTTCGGGCATGTCTTCAGCACGCATTGGCAACCGATTCTCATGTGGCGGAACTTTAATGATTGATGTTGATTTAACAGCGGCTGGTACAGTTTTACGACCATTGAAGGCTAAATTACGGTCTAAAGGTGTGCAATCGGTACATAGTCGCGTGACTAATATTCGACAATATTTTAAGCCACAATATCAAGATATTTCCGTCACAGCCATCCAAGAAATGTTTTTAAAAACACAATTTGCAACCGATGATTTAGCCACTATTCCCACTTACAAAATGCAAAAACAAGATTGGCAGCGTTTATATCAAATTGCTCATGATAAATATGGCACAAAACACTGGATTTATGGTTCTAAACTAACCAATGAGCACTTCCATGCGCGACATTTTAACGGCTTAGGAACGATTGAATTTAGTTTCACGAGTCATGCAGGTTTCATTACAAAGTGTAAAATTTATGGTGATTTTTCCTTGGCTTCTGGTAAATTATCGGAAGTTGAGGCTAATCTGATTGGCGTTCCTTTAAAACAGGAGAATTTGATTACGGCTTTTCAAAGAGGCGACGTGGCTAAAAATCTGGGAGCATTTCAGCCAGCAGCCTTAGCAGATATTTTATTAAATGAGCATTATGAAGAGGAGCAGGTTCATGGCTAACGGAATGATGTTAAGTTCTATCTTTAATCAAAATGAGTATTCTACGGCTGCTATGCGAGCCGTCTGGACCGATGAAAATCGACTCCAAGTGATTTGTCAAACGGAGATTGCGTTAGCACAGGCCATGGCCGCTCAAAATAAAATTCCCCAAACGGCCGCTATGGAAATTCAACAAGTTTTGCAACCGCAAAATTTTTCGGAACGGAAGTTGAGGCTGGCCGTAGCGCGGAGTGGTCACTTTTTAGCTGGGTTAATTAGTTATGTGCAACCTTTATTTAAGGGTGGTGGTGGGCAGTTTTTACATCAAGGAGCGGCTAGTGAGGATATTGAAGATACTGCTTATGTCCTCCAATTAAAACAAGCCCATCAGATCATCATTGATTATTTAGATAAAATTGTCCTGCAATTAGCCACCTTAACGCAGAAATATCAAACGAATTTGACTGCCGTAGTTGCTCATCGAACTTATGGTTCGTACACAACATTAGGTTTTAAATTGGGAATTTTTTTGAATGATTTGGAACATTTATTAACTAATTTAGAACGACAAGCTCAGATTAGTTTTTGCGGTAGTTTAACCAATGCGGATGGTTTATCGGGAATGATTGGTGAGCATTATGCAGAAGTAGAAGCGCGATTTTGTCAAGAATTGTCGTTAAATCAAGCAGAAATGTATTGGCATACGCAACGCGAACGATTTACCGATTATACGCATTTGTTAACCGAGATTGCGCAAGTAATTGGTCGATTGGCCAAAGAATTATTATATATGAGTCAGACACCAGTACAAGAATTTAGTGAACCTTATGCTTTGGGCCGCCAAGGATCAACCGTGATTCCTACGTCAAGAGAACCTTATATGTGTGAATCGATGTTGAACTTGAGTACGGTAATTCGTAATGAAATGACGTTAATGTACGATCAAATGTTAGTCAGTGGTGAAAAGGATACTGCCGTTTGGCGCGATTTATACGTAGGATTGCCCGAAATTTGTATGTATTTATCAGGACAATTAAATTATGCTTTGGTAGTGTTGACGAAAGGGACTTTTGATACCGAGCGGATGGTTGCTAATTTGGACTATGATGATGGAACCTTGTATTCAGGAGCACTCATGACCGCTTTAAGTCAGAAGGTCGGCCGACATACAGCTCATGATTGGTTGTACCAAGTTCGTTTGACAGCTGATGAACAACAACTGTCAATTAGAGAAGTTGTTTTAAAAAGTAATAATATTACGCAGGTATTACCTCCTAAACAATTGGAACAGCTTATGACACCTAGTTTGGATAAAATTCCGAATGCCGTCAGCAAAGTGAAGACTATTTTACAATTATTTGATCAGCATCATCCAGAATTGAAGGGAGCTGTGCAGAATGCAAGCAAGAAATGATGAACAATATTTTTGGCAAGAAAAAAGTGATACCGGAGTTTTGCGTCTCGGCTTAAATGATCAAGGTCGGCAAGAAGCTGGCGAAATTTCTTTCGCCGATTTTCCAGATCATTTGAATTCCGTTAAAGTAGGTGATGTTGTTTTATCAGTTGAAGCCGCAAAGTCAGTTTTGGATTTATATAGTCCGGTGACTGGGAAAGTCGTACGTTTAAACGTTTCATTGTTAGAACATCCCGAAAATTTAAATAGTACCGACAAAGCGCAAAATTGGATTTTAGAGCTCAATTGTGGTGAAGCTTAAAAAGTATATTTAAAAAATGAAAATGGTTCAATTTGTGAATTTGAAATAACTCACAAATTGAACCATTTTTGCGTATAATTGTTGTTAATTTTATTGAAGGATGAGAGCTGCAGCAATTGTAGTCTCAATTTTTGCTGTAATAATGGTTAATTATAGCTTATTTGGTGAATTCAACTTCGCCTAAAGCATGTTGGGCAGCCAAATTAAGCAAACTCCATTGTCGATCAAAACCTGGTTGGAAGAAGAAGTCAGCTTCTGCTAAATCTTCCAGCGTTAATTGTTGCTGAATTGCTAAAGCCAAAACATTACCTTGAGCTGTAGTATCATAAGTTGACAGCACAGCTCCACCTAATAAACGATGACTTTGAGGGTCAAAGAATAATTGCGTGTAAACCGGGGGGTTATTTTCACCACTAGGGACATAGTTAGGACGTAAAGTGTCTTGGTAAAAGGAGCTGCTGAGCTTGATACCAGCACGTTCAGCAGTACAACTATTCAGACCACTTTGAGCAAAATGATAATCAAAAACACTTAAGGCTGACGAGCCGACTACACCACCAAAAGGTACTGCAGGCTGGTCTTCAAAAAGATGTTGGACAACATAACGAGCTTCACGCCGCGCAACAGTTGCTAAAGCAATCGGCATTTTTTGATGAGCAGATACGGAATAAGCTAAGGTAGCATCACCGATGGCGTAAACATCTGGCAAATTAGTCCGTAAATATTCGTCGGTTTTAATCCAACCACGATCGTCTAAGTTAACGGTGCCTTTGAGCCAATCAGTAACTGGTTGAACGCCAGTGGCTTGAATTACTAAATCACTAGGATAGGAAGCTTGACTACTTTTGACAGCTTGAACCTGGCCATTGTGACCAATAAATTCATTGATTTGCACCTTGGTTTGCACTTCAATACCGTGAGCAGTTAAAGTTTTAGTTAAAATGTCGGTTAATTCAGCATCTAAATAAGTTCCCAGTGGGCGGTCGATAACATCCAATAAAGTGACATGCTTGCCAGCTTTGGTGGCGGCTTCGGCAGCTTCAATGCCAATGTAGCCGGCCCCAATCACGGTAACATTTTTGACGGTAGGGTCAGTTAACTTAGCTTTAATTTTCGTGGCCCAGTCTAATCCGCGCATGAGATAAATGTTATCTAGTTCCTTGCCAGGAAGCGGTAGTGCTTTGGGTGTTACCCCCGAACTTAAAATTAATTTGTCGTAAGCCACAGTTTGACTCTGGCCGGTTTTTAAATCCGTGACAGCAACACTTTTTTGGTCGCTGTTGATTTTAGTAACCTGGTGATTATTGAAAATATGAACATTTTCTTGAGGAAAACTTTCGGGACTAAAGTTTCGGACATCTTGAACCGCAGTTACTTGGTTTTCAAGATATAATTCCATTCCACAAGACATAAATGAAATGAAATCCCCCGCTTCAAACAAGGTAATATCCACTTGATCCTGATAACGACTTAATAACTCTAGAATGGATTGATGACCGCCGTGAGAAGCACCAACGATTACAACTTTCTTTTTTGCCATTTAAGATTAACTTCCTTTCAAACTTAAATTAGTAGTGAGAACAAAAATTGAAGTTTGAGAACAATAATCAAGTACTAGAAGGTAAGAAAGATCTTTCTTGTGGTCACCACTTCTAAAGTTAGCACATTGAATTTTACTTTTCAAAGCCAATTCAAATAACAAGTGATTTTAGCTGGAACAGGTGGGCTTGATACAGGCGTTGATTTGAATATAACAATTAAATCAGATAATAAAAATAACAATTCTAAAAAGTATCTGCTTATACATAATTTAACTTCAAAGCAATTATTAATGTCAAATAATATAACTTATATTGCTTATTTCTTGATAAAAAAATATCACCAATTTATGATGGCTCTAGAAATTAGTTTTAACAATTTTAATAACTTATGGGGGTTATCAAATGGCAAAATTGGATTTAAAACTCAACAAAATTGGGATTGATCGGATTGCAATTAGTCCATATCACCAATATTCACGGGGCTATATGGAACCCGGAAATTTGGGTAATGGTTACGTGACAGGGATTAAAGTAGATGCCGGTGTTCGCGATAAAACCGATGATGACGTGTTAGACGGCATTGTTTCTTATGATCGGGCAGAAACTAAAAATGCTTACATTGGTCAAATTAATATGACAACGGCTTCTAGTTTTACTGGTCCACAAGGTCATTTTTTGGGCTATGATTTGTTGCGTAATCCACAAGTTGATCAGGTTCAACCGTTATTTGAAGTTGATCAATGGGACCAAAGTAGTTTGCCAATTTATGATGCTAAACCACTGCAAGATTCGTTAGTTGAATATTTTGGTGTTCGTGATGAGCGCCGCCATTATCCAGCTCCCGGCAGTTTTATTGTTTGTGCTAATAAAGGGGTGACAGCTTCTCGACCAAAAGCTGATCAGGAAATGAAACCTGGTCAAGGTTATGGTGTGTGGTCGGCCATTGCGATTTCTTTTGCTAAAGATCCTGAGCATAACTCCAGTATGTATATTGAAGATGCGGGTGTTTGGAATACTCCGAGTGAAGATGAACTGATTGCATTTTTAAAAACGCGCCGAAAAGCTATTGCTAAATCAATTGCGGCTTGTGGTCAAGATGCAGATACTTCGTTTGCTAGTTCTTGGATTGGTTTTGCGCATACGATGATGGAACCGGGACAAATCGGTAATGCCATTACAGCAGCACCGTACTTCTCTTTGCCAATTGATTCGATTCCTAATGGTTCAATTCTAACACCTGACAAAGACATGGAAATTATGGAAAATTTGACCTTACCACAATGGTTAGAACAAATGAATTATGATTCCATTGTTGAAACGAAAAATATTAAATATTAGGCGGGGGCAGGAACAATGGCGGCAACAAAGAAACAAACAACAAAAAGTTCCAATACCCAAAAAGTTGGCGTTTTAGCTTTAATTGCTTTTGTCTTGTCGGCAATGGTTGGCGGTGGAATCTATGATTTACCGCAAAATATGGCCATTAAAGCGGGAATGATTGGTCAAGTTTTGGGCTGGATTTTGACGGGGATTATCATGTGGTTTATTGTGCGGTCCTTCTTGACGCTTTCCGAAATCCGGCCACAGTTTACTACCGGTTTATATAAATATGCTGATGATGGTTTTGGACGATTTACGGGCTTTTTTGTCAGTTGGGGTTATTGGATCTGTGAATGTTTTGCTAACGTGACGTATGCAGTTTTATTGATGTCGACTTTAAATACCTTATGGCCGGGAACTTTTGGCAATGGTAATAATATTCCATCTTTAATCTTAAATAGCTTAATTCTATGGGGAATGAGTTTATTAATTTTAAACGGAATTAAAGGTGCTAGTTGGGTTGATATTACAGGAACGGTGGTGATGTTATTATCCACAGCGGTCTTCTTAATTACAATGATTGTGGTCTTTAATTGGCAGACGTTTACGACCAACATGTTTGCTAATCACGCAATTAGCAGTTTAGGTGATAAAAATCTAGGTTCTTTAGCTTCTCAGGTTAAGAACACGATGATGACAACACTCTGGGTCTTTGGTGGTGTTGAAGGAGCGGTCGTTTTATCTGATAAAGCGCGGAGCCAAAAAGACGTGCGGACTGCTACCAAATATGGTTTCTTAATTTGTCTGGTACTTTATGCGATGGCATCTTTACTACCATTAGGCTTAAAGAGCTATGGTCAAATTGCGCAAATGCATTCACCGTCTTCTGGTGAGTTGATGAATATTGTCGTTGGGCCTTGGGGGCGGTTGATTATCACTTTTGGTGTTATCTTGGCTGTGTTATCAAGTTGGCTAACTTGGACTTTATTATTATCGCAAATGCCGGCCGCAGCTGCAGAAGACCGCACTTTTCCTAAAGCTTTTGCCAAAATTAATAAAAACAATGTGCCCTCATTTTCTGTGATTGTTTCCACGATTGTGATGCAAATTATTATTATCGGGACTCATTTTGCTGGTAATGCGTTTAATACTATGTTGACAATCGTTGGTACCATGACTGTGCCACCGTATTTAATTTCAATGATGTATCTCTTTAAGGCTAGTGGTAGTGAGCAAACCTTTAATCCACAACATTTAACGACGACGACATCACAAAAGAAGGCCCACTATATTAGTTTGTTGGGAGCTTTAGGAACTTTATTTATGGGCTATGCAGCTGGAATTGAATACACAACTTTATCCTTTATTATTTATGCACTCGGAATTCCCGTCTTTATCTACGGCCGAAAGCAGTATGCACCCCACCAGCCAGTCTTTACTAAATATGAAAAAATTTTTGCAGCAGTGATTGTCCTCGTAGCGGTTTTGGGGTTAATCTTTGTGATTTATAAACATTGATCAGTAGTTGGGTGAAGTTTAGATAGTATTTTTATAAAAAATTGGAGGTCTATTGATGAGTGTTGATTTGGCCGATAATGAACAATTTGTTCGGAAATATTTGCCAGAAGTCAAAGTGAAAAAAGTTTTACCGGCTTTGAAAGATGTTCCAGAAAAAATGACCAGTATTGCCTTAAATGAAGCAGGCGATTTAGAACAAGTTATTTTTACAGCAGGCACTAAAATTTATTATTATGATTTAAAAAAATCGGATTCACTTCAACATCGTAGTCGTGCTGAAGTCAAAACGGCGAAATGTTTGAAAGGTGTGCCACACGGACAAATTGAAATTATTTTTGAAGATTTAGAAAAGTGGTACTTTGATGACATTGTTTCCGGCCGCGCCTTTGATTTAATTCAAGCCATTAGCCCGCAGGAAAATACACAAGCGGCCTATGATAATACTATTCGGGGTGGCTTTCCCCAACTGTTGGATGCTGATCATGGACCGGAAGTGGATCGCTTACGAAATTATATGCAAAATGGTTATATTAGCCAATATGAATATGATGATAGTAATCCGTCTTTACCAAAAGCAGGTAAGTAAAACAGAAAAATTTTCAATTAAATTAAAGTGCTGTGATTCGCTAAGTTGAAAGAAAAACTTAGTTGGGAACACAGCACTTTTTTAGTTTTAAAATTAGCGTGCCTTGTAATTTTTTAAATAGGTGTTATACTGTATTGGTACACGGATAAAGGAGGATATTATGAAATTTAAAGATAATATTCCGATCTATTTACAAATTAAAGATTTAATTAATCGGCAAATTATTGCTGGTAAATATCAACTTGGAGCAAAGTTACCGTCAGTGCGTGAACTATCAGTTACTTTAGAAGTCAACATTAATACAATTCAAAAAGCATTGGCGGAATTGATTCAAGAGCAGGTTGTCATGACCAAACGTGGCAAAGGCAATTTTGTGACGGAAGATCCACAAATTGTGGACCAATTGCGTAATCAAATTATTGATCAAACTTTGGGCTCAATGTATGAATCTTTATCACAGATGGGACTAGATCAGGGTGAAATGTTTTATTACATTAAATTGTATTTAGGTGAAAGGATGAATCAGCATGACAAGTAATTTATTAGAAATTAACGCTTTAAACTATCGTAAGAATAATCACTTGATTTTAAAGGATGTTAATTTACAACTCCAAACGGGTCATTTTATTGGCTTAGCGGGTGCGAATGGTGCCGGTAAAACAACTTTGATGCGTTTAATTGCTGGTGTAGCCAAACATTATAAAGGTCAGATTTTATTTGACGGCAACCAAAATTTAGTGGAACGTCAAGCTCATGTTAGTTATTCTGATGAACTATTAGGTTTTGGTCGCCAAACTAGAATTAAAGAGATTGTTCACTTTTACCAAACGGTTTATCCTGATTTTTCTAATGAACGTTATAATCAATTAGCTCAATTCTTAAAGTTAGACCAACAGCAAAAACTTGGTAGTTTATCAAAGGGGACCAAAGAACGTTTGACGATTGCTTTAACTTTAGCGCGTCAAGCTCAACTGTATTTATTAGATGAACCGTTTAGCGGCATTGATGTAATGAGCCGTAAGAAGATTATTCAAGGGATGCTTAATTGGGTTGATGACTCCGCTTCAGTTTTAATTAGTAGTCATCATTTAGAAGAAATTAGTCAAATTTTGGATGAGTTAATTATTATCAAAGATCAAACGATTTTGAATCATCGTGCCACTGAAGATATTTTAGAGCAGGAACAATGCTCAATTGAAGAATATTTTGAAAGCTTATATACAGAAGATGAAGACGAGGAGATAGTTGATGACTAATTGGTGGTCGCTGTTTAAGGCAGTTAGTTTAGCGCAATTCAAACAACTCAGAAGTAATCTAATCTTTAATAGTTTATTTATCATTATTTCCTGGGTAATGGTTTTATTTTCCGGTAATCGTTATTGGGCGGAATCCTTATTCTTTAGTGTTTTGTTATTAACCATGATTTTTGCGGTGGTCTTTGTTGTTCAGAATATTGTCTTAACACAAAGGCAAATCAATAGTAATCGTTATCGACTAATTCCAATTGCCGACTGGAAGATTTATGTAACACAAATTGTTGGTATAATCGTGAATTGGTTTGCTTTTGGCCTAATGCAACTGTGTTTATTAATTATTGCCTTTGGAATTGTCTTAATTGAAATTTGGCAACAAAATCGAAATTTATATTATTTCATTCAACATTTTAAAATCTTTGATCAAATTGATTGGTCAGCAGGTTTTTTGATAGGTTTGGTTTTATTAGGAACGGTGATTTTAAGCCTGTTATTTGTTAATCTGATTAGTTTTAGTGGCAATATTTTATTAGATTACTTACCAATTCGCCAATCCAAGATAGTAACTGTCGTAGTTTATTTAGTGATTACTTATTTAGCAATTAAGTTGTTTAATCAAGCAATTTATCTTTTACACATGATTACTTTAGGAGCCATTGATTATCATTCTGGAGCATTAAATTTTAATGGTAATTATGTCTTCACGTTCTTGACAGTAGTCGTTTTAATCGGGGTTAATGCTTGGTTAATTAATTATTTAGAACCAAAAAAATAAAAAGTCAATGGGGGAGATTAAAAATGACTAGTTGGTCAGCAGCTTTCAAAGCAACTACAAGAGAACAATTTCAAAAAATTACACGTTTGTTATTAATTAATTTATTATTTGATGTCGTCACAGTTTTCATCATGATGTTTACTGATAGTGGCATGGATTCTTGGAGTGGTTCTACTGCAGTAAGCGTCATGGTTTGGGGCATGGTAGCAGCGGTGGTAGTCGTAATTCAGTCGGCAGTTATCATTCAACATCAAGTGTTTAGCAATCGTTATCAGTTGGTGCCGATTGCCAATTGGAAAACCTATTTGATGCAATTAGCAGGGATGTTAATTAGTTGGCTTTATGTGTTAATAGTTCAAGCAGTTTTGTTTGCCATTCCTTTTTTCTTCTCTGTGGCGCATTATCAGCAACAAGCAATTAATGGTAACTTTTTACAAGGTATTTTATTAGGTGCTTGTGCGATCGCTTTATTTGCCTTAATGGTGACCTTATTAATTAACTTTGTGAACTTTATTAGCAAATTTGTCCTAGATTATTTACCAGGAGGCACGTCACAACTAGTTAAATGGATTGTTTATATTATTGTGATTATCTTGACGATTAAAGTGATTGGCGACTTATTATCAATATTTAATCAAATTGATAATCCCCAAAGTTTTAATGTTAATGTTAGTTCACATGGATCAAGTGTTAATTTTGGTACTAGTATTATTTCATCAATGTTAGTTACCAACGGGGTCTTTTTATTGTTTGATCTGGTTTTAATTGGTTTGAATAGTTGGTTGACGCAACATTTAGAGACCACTAAATAATAAGGGTAGTGATAAAAGGTGACTAATAATTGGCAACTATTAAAAGTATTAACAAAAGAACAAGTTAAAAAAACAACTAATATCTTATTAATTAATTTGTTGTTTTTCGTTGTTAGTTGTTGGGGCGTTTTATTTACGGGCAAAGATCTTAGTTCTCAATCTGATTGGTCATTATCTATTTTTGTTAATGTAGTAATGTGGGAAACTGTTTTTGGGCTTATTCTCTTAATTAGTACGATGTTAATTGCGAAAAATCAAGTTTATCACAATCAATATCGGCTAGTGCCAGTCAGTGATTGGCAGTTCTATACGTTACAGTTAGTCAGCGTTTTGTTAGATTGGTTATATATTGGGGTGATTTATGGAATCTGTCTGGGACTCAGTTATCTTTTAACCCTTGTTCGTCAGCAAAAAGCTTGGATTGGTCAGGGAAAATACCCATTTAATGGGGAACAGACCGTAGCGATTATTGTTATCGTTGTGATTACTGTCGTAGTTATGGCTCTGTTTGTACTCTTGTTGATGCAATTAGTGAACTTCACAAGTAATTATGTTTTGGATTATCTGCCCGCTGGTTATCAAATTTGGCTGCGGTGGATAGTTTATATAGTAGCTATTATTGCCGCCATCTACTTGTGTGTGCGGTTAATTGATTTTTCTGATTGGTTTACTTATCAAGTGGGTTATGGTCAAATGACAGTACGTGGTGGCATTGGTGCAACCTTGATTAATGATTTAATTTTTGTAATAATCAATGCGATTTTGTACGTGGTTAATGGCTGCTTACTGAAAAAATTGGAAACTAAGAACTAGTTGCTGAAATATATATTGGCTTAATGGAAAACGAAAAATAGAATAAAAGCATTAATCTTATTGTCCCAACCCTGTTTAAGACGTTGTTGTCTAGGATATTCAACTTTTTACCACTTCTTGATGCAATACTGTTATTTTGGTCAAGGGTATGCTAGAATATTTGACTAAATATTTAATCATTAATTCATAAACTTGGGGATAGAAATTCGTATGACAAAACAAACTGCAAAGCAGCAAGAGCAAGCACATTTGAATCAAGTTGTGCACCAGATTAAGCAAGCTGAATTAAAGTTAACGAAAAGTATTGCAACTGCCAAGGCTGATATTAAAGAAATTGATCGCACATTTGGGGATGATGTGCATATTGGTCTAGGTGATGATTCAATTTCGATGGCGGGGGCTTTATCAATTCATCAACAGCAACAAATGCTAGCGGAACGTAACAATGCTTGGCAACGTTCACGTCAACAGTTAGGTGTGTTGCAAAAATTGGAACGAAATCCATATTTTGCGCGCATTGATTTTCGAGAGTTACCGGCGGGTAAACCAGAGTCGATTTATATCGGTTTAGGATCTTTTACTGATCGGAATGATCATTTTTTAGTTTATGATTGGCGTGCGCCTATCTCTTCGATTTACTATGATGGTGACTTAGGCCAAATTAGTTACCAAACGCCCGATGGCGAACAAGCGGTTGATGTACAGTTAAAGCGGCAGTTTATCATTGAAGACGGACAAATTAAAACCCTGTATGATACTGAAGAAACAATCGGCGATCAAATGCTTTTGGAAGTTTTAGATGAAAAAGCTAGTACCAAAATGCGCGGGATTGTGACGACTATTCAGCGTGAACAAAATCAAATTATTCGCGATACCACCTCGGATTTATTATTTGTTCAAGGTGCCGCTGGCTCCGGTAAAACTTCCGCGATTATGCAACGGATCGCATATTTATTATATCGTTACCGCAAAAAATTAACTTCTGGGCAAGTGTTAATGTTTTCACCGAACATGTTGTTTAACGATTATGTTAGTCAAGTTTTACCAGAAATGGGCGAGCAAAATATGGTGCAAATGACTTATTTGCAATATGTTGCTCGGCGCTTGCCGCATTTACAGTTACAAACTTTATTTGAACAGTTTGAACAAGCAACTAAACAAGCCAAACAGCCAGTTGCCGATTTAATGACCGATTTAGAATTTTTTAAATTAGAAACTAATTATGCCCGGATTTTGGGCAGTGGAGGCGTGTATTTTCGCGATTTAAAATTTAGGCAGCGCGTCTTAATTTCTCAAGAAAAAATTGCTGAAATTTATTATAGTTTTGGCCCACAGTATAAATTAATTAACCGAATTGATGCGACGCAACAGAAACTATTGAAACTTCTTAATCAACGCTTAGGTCAAGAAATGCGCAAAAAATGGGTGCAAGAAACGATTGAATCTTTAAGTCAAGAACAATTACGATCCTTGTATGATTACCCTGACCAAGAATTTAAAAATAGTGATGCGGAACAAAAATTTTTGGCACGCAAGATTGTAATCCAGGCTTTTAAACCACTGGCACGTAAAATTCAGCATAACAATTACATTAATATTACGGCTACTTACCAAAAGTTTTTACAGTCAGTGCCTCAATTATTAGATTTAAGTAAATTTCAGATTACAGCAGAACAGTGGCAACAACATTTACAAGAGTTTAAACAAAATTTAAACGACCAAAAAATTACAATTAATGATATTTCACCATACTTATATTTATATGATTTAATTACCGGTTATCATGGAGATACGAGTATGAAATTTGTCTTTATTGATGAAATTCAAGATTATACGCCGTTTCAATTAGCGTATTTAAAGTATAGTTTTCCGCGCGCCCGTTATACTATGTTAGGCGATTTAAATCAATCAATTATGATTAAAGATCAGGGCAATGTTTTGCTCAAGGAAATTACCAAATTGTTTGATGCTGATAAAACTAAAGTTGTTCAGTTAACTCATTCTTATCGTTCGACTAAGCAAATTACTGAGTTTACCAAAGCCTTATTAACTTATGGTGAGACAATTACACCATTTCAGCGGGACGGTGATTTACCAAATATTAAAGTTACCGCTGACCGGGCACAAATGTTCCAAGCTGTTAAGCGGCAACTAGAGCTGAATCAACAAAGTAATTATGTTACGGCCATCATTACGCGCGATTTACAGCAAGCCCAACAAGTTTACCAACAATTAAAAGCGACGGAACATGTGACTTTGATTCGTTCTGAAAATCAGCGTTTAGCTAGTGGTAATATTGTGATTCCTGCTTATTTAGCTAAGGGATTAGAATTTGATGCGGTTATTATGTGGAATACTAGTGCGGGGGTTTTTCAGGCGGATGAACGACAATTAATTTATACTATTGCTTCGCGAGCTATGCATCGTTTAAGTGTTTTTGCGATGCACCAGCTGGATCCGATTGTAGCTCAAGTTCCACAAAACTTGTCCCAGCAAAGTTAGTTGTTTTGCATGCTTGCTTAATGTGTTAAACTGGTTAAGTTTGGTTAAGACTCAATTAATTTGAACCTGGGGGATTAAAAAATGCGAATGTTATTGATGAGCCACGGTCAGATGGCGATAGAAGCCTTAGCTAGTGCAGAAATGATTGTGGGACCAATTGACAACGTTTATGCTGTTGGTTTAGGAAAAGATCAAGGTGCAGCTGATTTTCAAAAGAGTGCCGAGGCTGTTTTGGAGCAAAAATTAGATGAAGACACTTTAGTAGCAGTTGATATCTTTGGTGGCACGCCATCAGATGTCGTTTTACGGATGATGGCTAAATACCCACGGTTACAAGTAATTAGTGGAATTAATTTAGCCATGATTATTGATTTTGTGAATCAATCAGCAATTACTGATGATATTGATAAACTGCAATTGTTATCAGCTGGTAAAAATGCCATCATTGATATTAGTGCGCAATTAAAACGTTAATAACGATTGTTCAAAAGTTTCCGATAAAGAACTAGTACTAATAACGAGCCTCCTTAAGTTAAAATTATTTTGACGGGGGCTTTTTTGTTAGCTAAAGCTAGTTTGGGGGTTAGTTGCAGAGAATTAAACTAACAGATTATTGATTTTAACTTGCCAAGAGAACTAATTACTAGTAAAGTTATTTTTGCTGTGCTTTTGAACAAATGGAACTGAAACAAGAATTTAATGGTAGATTCGCGAATTAACAAAGTTAAGTTCTGGTTTGTAGTGCAATAAAAGAATTAATGTAAAAGGGATGTTAGCTTTTGAAGAAAAAAACTTATTTCGGAATTGGCATCGGAATTATCTTAATCGCTGCCAATTTGCGGTTACCAATTACCATGTTGCCACCAATTTTACCTTGGTTACATGCTAATTTAGGTTTCGCTACTAGTTGGAGTGGCCTCTTAACCACTATTCCGTTGGTGATGTTTGCCTTGTTGTCGCCCTTAATTGCTAAATGGGGGATTAAATTTGGTCATGCTCGCGTTTTATGGTTCACGTTATTAACCTTGACAATTGGGGGTTATTTACGGGTCATTCCGAGCAGCTGGGTCTTATTATTAGGAACAGTCTTAGTTGGGATTGGTATTTCCGGCGGTAATGTTTTGTTACCAGCGGTTATTCAAGAATATTTTCCACGAAAATCAACGCTGTTAACGAGTTTATATACGTTTACGATGGGATTAGTGGCGTCAGCCGGCACTGGCTTAGCCGCACCATTAGTTAAGCAAACCAATTTAGCCACGACAATTGCGATTATGACAACGGTTAGCTTACTAGCCTTTTTAGTTTGGTGGGTAGTAGTACGGCGATTGCCTCAGAAAACGACGGCCGTTAATCAACAAAAAGTAGCCCAACCACCTTTAAGTAAGTATCGTTTAACTTGGTTTGTGACGTTCTTTTTTGGCACGCAGTCACTCTTATATTATTCTATGTTGACCTGGTTGCCCGTTTTTTGGAGTCATAATAGTTTTTCCACAACGCAAGCAGGATTATTGGCCACAATTTATCAGTTGTGTGGGATGCCAATGTCGTTGCTAATTCCGGTTTTAGCCGCCAGAAAACCGGGCATGTATACTAGTGTCGCGATTGTTGGTGGAGGCTTTGCTATCGGAGCCTTTGGTTTCTTATTAGTACCGCATAGTTTTATTGGTAACGTGATCTTAGCCATTGTTGCCGGTCTAGCTTCGGGTTCAGCTTTTAGTTTATGTATGGTCTTTTTCCAGCGTAAAACGAGTTCGGTTTATCAAACAGCAAAATTATCCGGCACTGCGCAATCAGTCGGCTATTTGTTAGCGGCCATTGGTCCGACTTTAACCGGAATTGTTGAAGGCCAAATTCACTCTTTTGGCCCAATCTTTGTTGTTTATGGTTTGTTAGGAATTTTACTATTAGTCAGTGGTGTGATTATTACTACGGAAAAACCGTTACCTAATAAATAATTGAAAATTTAATTGAGACTAAGGCGGGAGCAATTAGATTAAGCGGGTTCTGTTTTAAATGAACCGTGCGTTAATCATTATTGTGTTTTAAAAGTTAGCAGTTTTTACCTAAGGCGATTCAAACTTTCCATTCCAGTTCGAACTGGGAGATTGAATAACGTTACTGCGCAACTGTGAAGTGACTTTTGACCCCGCCTTTTTTTGTGTCTCAAAATTGGTTAAAATTAGGTCTTGTGGCATAATTAACACAAGGGGGGAATTTGTCACATGAGTTTACAACAAGGCTATCAATTGAATCAAAAGCAAATACATAGTTTAGTTTTAACGCAAACAATGAAGCAGTCATTATGGATGCTGCAAAGTAATTTGGTGGATTTAAATGAGTACGTTAAAGAACAAAGCTTAGAAAATCCGTTGTTTGATGTCAACCCCCGGTTGTCACAGAGTGAAATTAGTTTAGCCGCTGAAGTGAATCAGACGAACAACCAAGTGACCAGCATTTATGATTACTTACTGGAACAAGTGCGTTTGACAATGCGTCCGACTAAATTGCAACACGTAGTGATTGCTTTAATTATGGAACTAGATGAACATGGCTACTTATTGTTAACGGACAAACAATTACAGGAGCAATTACAAATTACGCCCGTAGCATTAGCAGATGCCAAAGAGTTGTTGTTTAACTTAGATCCCCCAGGCGTGGGAGCGCAAGATTTGCGCGAATGTTTGCTGTTACAAGTGCGCGCATTGCCGGTATCTTCAAGTCGCCAGTTAGCAAAAGTGATGTTGCAAGATTATTTTGAGCAGGTTGTTGCGCACGACTGGCAATTTATTGCCCGTGCTTTGCAGGTAGAGTTGACTGCCGTGCAACAAGCTTTTATTTTAGTTCAAAAACTTAGTCCCTATCCCTATGTCAAAGCCAATTCTACGACGGAATATGTTTTACCAGAGTTATTAATCCAGCAACAAAATCAACGGCTAACTTTAAGCGTGACTAAATATGGTTATCCTAACTTAGTGTTTGTGCAAGAAACTTATGACGCGCTAAAACAGTCCACTGATCAAGCCGTGCAACATTATGTCAAACAAAAGTTACAAGCTTATCAAAGTTTGCAACAGAATTTAAATCGGCGTTTGGAAACTTTGAGTTTGATTGGTCAGCTGGTTTTAAGTGTTCAATATGACTATTTTTTAGATCCCCAGACACCATTAAAACCTTTGTTGTTAAGAGA
Organism: Bombilactobacillus sp. ESL1202; assembly: GCF_058107125.1. NCBI lineage: Bacteria > Bacillati > Bacillota > Bacilli > Lactobacillales > Lactobacillaceae > Bombilactobacillus > Bombilactobacillus sp. ESL1202. Next base: position 1,289,472 of record NZ_CM176590.1, read on the forward strand.
TGTAGCGCAAAAATTGAATTTGAGTGAATCCACAATTAGTCGCGCAATTAGTGGCAAATACCTTCAAACAGATACAGGCATTTTACCTTTGAAAAATCTGTTTACCAAACGCAGTAGTCTGCACTCAGACCAATCAGTTGATCAAGTTTTACAGCAAATCAAGCAAATTATTAACCAAGAAGATGTTAAGCATCCGTTAAGTGACCAAAAGATTAGTCAGTTATTAGCACAACAAAATCAGCCTGTAGCCCGGCGTACGGTAGCTAAATATCGGCAACAATTAGGTATTGCGCCAGCCAGTAAGCGCAAAAAGATTAGTGGGTAGTAATTGACCCAGATCATAATGAAGCACTAAGATAAGTAGTAACTATTAATTTAGGAAATAAGGTTGAGATAAAAACATTCTAAGTTTAGTGGTGGATAGATGATTCGACGGAATTATTTATTCACCACTTTTTGTATAATTAAAATTGATAAGTCAGAGGTTATTTGGGTGCTGGACGCTGCAGTAAAAACTAAAATGTTATGATTGCTTTGCAATGATTTTGATGATTTAGAAACACAATAAAAAGCTTCTAGTAATTAGATTTTAACTAACTATTAGAAGCTTTTATGAATTAGGTTTTTCTTGATGTTAAGCATAACCCTGTGCTTAATTAAGAATGATTATTCTGCTACTGTTTGTTTTGCCTGTTCTTTTTCAATAACTTTACCCATGCGAGTAAGTAATAATAGTAAGGCAATGACACCGCACATGACAGTAGCAGCAATGAATGAAGCATTGCCCGCTGGGATTTTAATTGCGGCTAATAAAATTGGGGCAATCATTCCAGCAATTGAAGAAATAAAAGTGTTCATGGAAATAACCACTGGAAATTGTTTTTGATCTGCCAAGATTGATAATTCAAACTGAATAGTGGCGTTGACCATCACGATTCCCATGCCAGAAAACATATTTCCTAAGATGTGGCAAACTGGATTGTGGAAAAAGATCACAAAAACATATGATAAGGCAAAGGCCACGAAGCCGAAGGCTAAAGTATTAGATTTGGTAACCTTACGAATGTATTTCAATAAGAAACCAGTTAAAATACCACCGATATTACCAATCGCGGTAATTAGTCCTGTATAAGCAGTACCGCGTCCTTGAGAGGCTAAAGCAATCGATTGATTGGACATAAAGATCATTAACGCTAAGGAAGTAAAGAAAGTTAAAATAATGATCAAATAAATATGCCAGTTTAAGCTTTTAAATGACTGCCAAAAACTTTGCTTTTGACCCTGATTATCTTTAGTAGCTGTAATTTTGGTATCTTGTGGAACCAAGAACCAAACAATTAGTAAGACGACAAAGGCTAAAGTATAAACCCAAAATAAGTTATGCCAGTTAGAACCACCTAAAAAGCCACCTAAAGCTGTAAAAATCATCATTCCTAAGTTGTTAAACCCAACAGACCAGCCCATGACACTAGCTCGATCTTCACCTTCAAAATGTTCTTGTAGCAAAATAGGACTAACGTTACTGATTAAGCCAGCACCACAACCTAATAAGACCATACAGGCAAGAATTAAGTTTAGACTATTGGGATAAAATAAGGGAATGACACCACTGATTGCAACAAATAAGACGGCCATCAAGCCAATATTTTTGCGGGTCATTTGATAAGTTAACCAAGTAAATAAAATTGTGGCAACTAATTGGCCTAATTGAGAAATAGAGCTAACCATTTGCACTTTGGAAATTGGTTCATTGGGGAAAGATTTAGCAATGGCCGCAATGGCAGAACCAATGATTGATCCGGTCATTAGTAGTAAGTTCATACTTAAAATGCCGATTGCTAAAGTTGTTTTTTTTCGATTCATGTGTTGAAATCCCTTCTAATATTATGAGCTATGTAAACTCCTTAATTATCATATAAGGTGTTAATCGCTTTCTCCATATGTAAAAAATGGTAATTGTATGTTGATTTCTTAGATATTATTTAAAAAACTTAAAAAAATCAAAAAGATAAGTTAAAAAATAATGATAAACAAAAAACCTCCATAATTGAAATTGCTAATTCAATTTGGAGGTTTTGATCGAGATTAATTTTTAAAAATAATGTGGCAAACTGATGAAGAAGCACGCATGTGGAGCTAATGTCAATTGGATTTGACCATCATGAGCAGTAATGGTTTCAGTTTGTAGTTGTGATGCAGTCTGTAATTGTTGCAATTGCTCTGCAGTAAGATCTTTTGGTGAACCAAGCAGTTGCCAAATCTTTTTAGCATTGGCGTGATTATCATCTATGCGTTGTAAAAGACCTTCACAGTCCTTTTGAATAGTCAATTGGATTTTAACTTCTTCACTAGCAATTGGCTGATCAGGGACATTGTGATTATAAAGTACTAACTGCAACTCTGAGCCCTTTTTAACAGCTAATAATTCAACCGTTGGACTATCTGAAGAAGTAACTGCTAAACGTTCGGTGCCTAAGTGATGGAAGATTTCAAATAAACGATAAGCTGGTTTAGCAATGCCAGCAGTAGTTTGTAGGCCAAAACCACCGTGAAAGACACCTGGTTTTTGCGATTGTTCTTCAAAAATATCAGAGAATGTCCAAAATGAGTAACCTGTGACCAACCCATCATTATCTGCTAAAGTTTTAGCAATCATGGCAGCGGCATAAGGTTCATCATGAATGGCGTCACCTAACATTGCAGAAACATTCCATTCCGTGTAATACAATGGTAAACCTTGGGCTTCTTGGTGAGCAATCCGCGTCATTTTTTGGAGTACGCCCCGCCGATATTCCGTTTTTTGCCCCCCTGTTTGCTTGAAGAATTCATCAATCTCCATGCCACTTTGCCATAAGGGATCATCAGTCGGGTAGTGATGGGAAGAAATAAAGTCGAGTGGAACTTGGTTTTGGTGACAAAAATCAACCATATCAGCAATCCAAGCGTTAAAAGAGGTTGCGGGTCCACCGATTTGTAAATGTGCATCAATTTTCTTAATAGTACGCGCCGTTATCTCATATAAATGAAAATAATCTTGTTGATTGCCTGCAAAAAACAAGGGCAAATTAGGTTCATTCCACACTTCAAAGAACCAAGACTCCACTTCGGTTTTGCCGTAACGATCAATAATGTGATTGGTAAAACGTTGAATGAGTTCTTCCCATTGTTCATCATGAGCGGGCATGGAGTTATTGCCACCATAGGCAAAAACTCGACCATCGCCCGAAGCTAAACAAGTCGGCATGAAACCTAATTCTAAGAAAGGTTTCATATCAATACTCAAGAGAAAATCAATGATTTTATCAATATTAGTAAAATTGTAGACAATTCCTTGCGACTGACCATCAAAGCCAAAATTTTCAATACAGACACTCATTTCATCATCGAATAGACCGTGGAAACGCACGTATTTAAAACCAAGTTCTTGATGAGCTTTAGTTAGTTGAGCTTGATAGTCAGCCCGTAAAGCAGTATAGGCGTGACAACTACCAACGCATAGTTCCCAGTAATGGGGAAAGTTTGTTACTTTTGTTGAATCAATTTGAAACTGAACCATGATAATTAAAACCTCACTTATGTTATTAGTTATTGATAATTGGTACTTTATAAGACTACTTGTTTAACTTAATCTTTAAGCATCTTTTTGAGCGGCTGTTTTAGCTTGACTGATTTTTTCAACTTTAGTACCAAAGCGTGTAATAATTAAAATAGCGGCAACAATAATGGAAACAATCATGCCTGCGATAAATGAATTGTAACCAGGTTTAATCTGTAACGCAGCTAATAAAATAGGCACAATCATGCCTGCAATAGAACCTAATAAAGTATTAATCGAAATGGCAATGGTAAATTGTTTTTGATCAGTTAGAATTGACATTTCATAAGGCGCCGTAGCGTTAACTAACACAATCCCCATCCCAGAAAAGGCGTTGCCAATGATGTGCATCACAATATTAGAAGAGAAGATGATGCAGACAAATGAGAGGGCAAAGGCAACAAAGCCCCAAGCAATCGTATCATTCTTGGTTAACTTACGAATGTATTTTAAAAAGGCGGCTGTTAAAATACCACCAACATTGCCTAAAGCTGTGACCATACCAACATAAGCAGTACCTTTATTTTGGGCGGCTAAAACAATGGATTGATTGGAAACGAAAGTCATCATGGCTAAAGATAACATGAAGTTAATGATGTAGATAATATAAACATAACCATTTAAACCTTTTAGTAAAGACCATAGACCAACTTTTGACTGAGTCTCTTTGGAATCTTTGGTAGTTGCAGATAATTTAACATCTTGTGGAATTAAGAAAAAGGCCAACACAAAGACAATTAAGGCTAAGCCGTAAACCCAGAATAAGTTCCGCCAGTTTAAACTACCTAAAAAACCACCTAAAGCGGTAAAGACCATCATACCGACATTAGTAACACCGGCAGCCCAGCCCATAACGGTGGCTCTGGTTTCACCTTCAAAGTTTTCTTGTAATAAAACGGGTACTAAATTAGTGATGGTACCGGTGCCAAAGCCGACCAAAACCATACAAGCTAAAATAATATTTAAATTACTACTATAAACTGCTGGTGCCATTCCTGCTAAGGCCACGAGTCCGACAGCTACTAGTCCTAAGTTTTTACGAGTCATGACAAAAGCTAAATAAGTAAATAATGCAGTGGCAATAATTTGACCTAACTGTGGAATAGAACCAATTAATTGGACTTTGGAAACCGGTTCACTAGGAAACGATTTGGTAATCGCGGCAATAGCTGCACTAGCAGTGGTGCTGAGCATTAGCAATAGGTTCATACTTAAAATACCAACGGCCATTGATAGTTGTTTTTTAGTCATTTAAATTTCTCTCCTTTGCTTTGTTTACGCTTTCAGTGACTATTTCAAGTATAAGATTGAAATTATGCAGTTGCTATATCGAAAAAACGGATAAAATATATTCATTTCCTATTTTCAAAATAATATTTTAAATTCGGTGCTAGTTGGCTTTCCAGATTATAGTTTCAATAAAAAAATGACAATAATACGATAATTAGATCAAACTACCTTGATAGAGGTCAAAAAATTATTTCAGCGGTTTCTCTGATCCTGAACGGCGCAAGCAAAATATTAAAGTTGCTGATGGCTGGAATAAAAGTCGTTTAGTATGCGAGTGCCTTTTTCATGGCAAAAAAAGAGGCTGAGACAAAAGACTAATGTTCGTTTGATTTGTAATAGATACGAACATTAATCTTTTGTCCCAACCTTGAACTATCATTGTCAATGACAATGATTAATCCATAGTTTTTATATTTTTGGCATTAGTGGCAATGACTTTTTGATAAAAATAATAACTATCTTTGGGATAACGTTTTTGTTGTTTTGCACTAGAATTATCGCGGTCAACAAACACTAGACCGTAGCGTTTATCAATGCCATCATGAACACTGATTAAATCAAGAAAAGACCAGGGATTAAAGGAAATCACGTTGACGCCGTCTTTGATGGCTTCGCGCAGTTGATAAATATGATCGTGTAAATAATGGACCCGATTTTGATCATGAATTTGGCCATCAACACCAAGTGTTTCTTTTTCTGACCAGCCACATTCGGTAATCATAATAGGGATATTGGGAAAACGATCGTTAACTTTTTGTAGAGCGTAGCGTAAGCCTTGCGGATCACAAGAAAAATCCCAATCAGAATTTAGTAAACGTTTATCTTGAACTTTTTCCACGCCAGCAATGACGCCATCTAACATTTTGGGATTAGCCTGCTCATTTAATTTAAAAATACTAGTTGAGTACCAATTTAATCCTAAAAAGTCAGCTCGTCCGGCTTGAAAAATGGCTTCATCTTCCACCTTAGTTTGTAGCTTGATGTGATTATCTTGTAAATAGCGTAAATAATAACTGGGTAATTCGCCTCGTAAGGCAATATCCATATCAATATAGCCAATAAAATCTTCTAATTGTTTACTTTTTAATACGTCACTGGAAGTATGATCGTATGGTAACGTAGTCATATAAGACACAGCGGGGCCAATTTTAGCAGTCGGTAACATTTGATGACATAATTGGTAAACCTTGGCTTGAGCCAAAAACATATTGTAGTTAGATTGTTCACCTTTTTGTCGTAAATCTTGTGGATTTTCAGCTTTGACACCATTCATTGTCGGCACATTGGCCAGTAAAGATTGTTCATTAATAGTGAGCCAATAATGAACACGGTCGCCAAATAGTTGAAATAAGGTCTGGGCATAGTTGTAAAAATCATCAATACATTGGCGATTGGTCCAACCGTTATATTGGTCAACCAAGCCTTGTGGTAAATCAAAATGAAACATGGTCACAATCGGTTCAATTTGATTTGCTATTAATAAGTTAATTAAACGATTATAGAAATCTACTCCTGCTTGGTTATATTGTTTATCATTACCTTGGGGAAAAATTCGGGCCCAGCTAATGGAAAAACGGTAACTCTTTAGGCCTAGTTGAGCCATCAATTTGACATCTTCTTCTAGGTGATGATAGTGATCAACTGAAACAGAAGTGTTTAAATATTTACTTTTTTGTGAACGTAAATCAGCAACAGTGACCCCTTTGCCATCTTCTTGACTAGCACCTTCCACTTGAAAAGCAGAAGTACTGGCACCCCATAAAAAATCTGCAGGGAAATCTTGCGGTAATTTTTTTAAAATAGTCATTATTTTTCTCCTTGAGCATGGGCTTCTTGAACTTCAGCAGCCACAGCTTGTTGATCTAAGATTTTGAAGAACGGTAAATAAAGTAAAAACATCAAAACAAAATTAATTAACCAAATAACAATGCCTTGCCAACCCATAATTAAAAAGTCTGAAATGATTTTAGGCATTGTCCAAGGCATACCGAGACTCAATGTTGGATTATACATCGTAATAAAACCAATTTTAACTGCTCCGATAGCAATTAAACCAGAAATTAATGATGATAAAACAAAGGGAATAAACAAGAGGGCATTTAAAACGATTGGTAAGCCAAAAACAATCGGTTCATTAATGTTAAACAGATTAGGAATTGAGGACACTTTAAAGAATTCTTTATAGCGTTTGGATTTACCAAAAATTAAGCCCGCTAAGACCAAACTTAGTGTAGCACCAGCAGCATCATTGTTGGAAAAAGTGAACGCTACTAAGTTTTGTAAATAAGGAATGGTCTGGCCTTTTTGAAAAGCTGGAGCACTCGCCACCATCATGGAAATTACGATTGGCATCAAAACTGATTGGATGGCTGCAGGATGAACTCCAAAGAAGAATAATAGATTGGATAAGGCAATGACTAAAATAATAGTCCAAGCAGAACCACCGACGTGTAACAAAGGCGTCGTAATTAATTGATTGACAAAGTGGAAGACGTCTTTGTATGGTGTATAGCTGAAACCAGCACCGACAATAAAGACTAATGTAAAAATAATGATTCCAATAATCAAGGGCTCAATAGAAGAGCTGACCATGCTGGGGACTGAGTCGGGCAATTTAATTTTTAAACCTTGGACTTGGTTTAAGCGCACGTATAACATGCTGATTAAAATAGCTAAAATAATAGCAACAATAATTCCTTGACTACCCATGTACTGCATTTCAAAAGCGTTGACGGTACTTTTGCCGTGCCCCACACTTTGGGGTGCTAAAACAAAAAAGCTAGATAAACTAAATAAACCGGCAATAACGCCATTGGCTTTGCTCTTTTGTGCATAACTATAAGCAATACAAAAAACAATAAAGACGGCCAAAATATTCATTGAACCGTTTACGACGGCGTTCATCGGTTGCGTAATTTTTAAAGCATTAAACCAGTTGCTGACACTCTTGATCGGAAAACTAGCTAAAATGGAAAAGACTGAGGCACCAATCGTAATTGGCAAAGTCATGACCATACCAGCGGAAATGCTTTGTAAAATTTTACTTTGACCGATTTTGTTGGACAACGGAACCAAAGTCTTTTGTAAGATTTCTTGGAATTTATTCATCAAACTGACTCCTTTTTTTATCAATAATGGATTCGATTTCATGAATAGTATATGCAGGATATGAATTAAATAACTAGATTGAAAACTAATAATATTTATGTTGATTTCTTAGTGATAAATCAACATAAATTAAAAATTACAATTTTAATATCAATAAAATTAACTGATAAACTGAACATTTATGCTGCTGAATTTGAAGATGCCGAGGGTAGAAAAAATTAATTTTTCAGAATAAGAACTTTAATCTTATTATTCCAGGCGCTACTTAATTTATGAAAGTGAGCTTGTTCTCAGCTTTTTATTATTGATTATTTTTACGATAAACAGCTGGTGAAACACCCAGGATTTTTTTGAAAATTTTGTAAAAATAAGAAGGGTTTTCATAACCAACTTCGCTAGCGATAGTTTCAATGGGCGCCTTGGTATAAATTAAATATTCACCAGCAGTATTGACTCGTTGTAAGTGCACTAGTTGAATAAAGGTTTGACCAGTTTCTTTTTTGAGATAAGTTGATAGGTAATTAGGATTAAAGCCAAAATATTGAGCCATTTGATCTAAAGTAATGGTGCGAAAATTATTTTCAATGTAGAGTAACAAAGATAGTAAGTTAATTTGCGAATCTTTAACTTTCATAGCTTGAGCTTTATAATGATAAGCCTGGCGAATTAAGCGTGAAAATAAAGCTAGAATGTCAAATCGGATAATTTGGTGTGATTGAATATCATAGTGATAATATTCGTCAATAATGTCATAAATGTTGTTGACGATTTTAGGTTCATGTTGGACTTTAAACCAAACATAGCGTCCAGCGCTATAATTTTCATTAGAAAGTAATGTAAATAATAAGTTGGAAATATTAGAACTAGTGCCATTACGGTGCAAAAAGTTTAAGTCATTCAGAGAAAAAGCCGAACTTTTTAAGGCAATATTAACGACAATATCATTGGAACCAATGGGTTCAACTTTATGTGGAGTATGATTACCTACGAATAAAACATCTTCGCAATTCAGCTGCACCTTTTGTTTTTCTAAATAGACGGTACAGCCACCTGCTAAGGGAATCATGATTTCAACATAATTATGGAGGTGATAAGGAATATAGGAGTTCACTGGCTGTAGTGAAATTGTAATCGCATTCAAATTTAAGACGAGATCGTCAGAGTAGGTTTCAAAAAATTCATATGTGGGTTCGTCAATAACTTTGCCGACTTTTTTAAGCATACTACCTTGTTGGGCAAAAGTTTTTGAGACTTCATCCCAATCGCGTGGATGATTTTTTGTACGTAAAATTTTTAATAATTCAGTCTTCACGATAAGTCCCCCAATGTTAGGATCTTTTACTTTAATAATAAACTATTTATCAAAAAAGCACATTGACTTTTTGATTATCTATGAAATGAACAGATGACTTATACCTTTTAGCAATAGTGTCAAGAATTTATCTTCGCTAAAATGAAATCGATACAAGATTGTAATCTAATGGAGGTTAACAAATGGTAAATTTAACGGCAAAACCATATAACTTAACGCAAGAACAAATTACTTATTTAAAGCAAAAATTAGCAACAATGAATAATCAAGAAAAAATTGGGCAATTATTTTTTGTCATTGGTCCCGATGAACAAGCCACTGATTTAGCGGCCTTTATGAAGAAATATCAACCCGGTGGCATTATGTATCGTCCTGATCAAGCTGAAAAAATCAAGCGTGAATTAGCTACTGCCCAAACTAACAGTCAGATTCCATTATTAACAGCTGCCAATTTGGAATCTGGTGGTAACGGTTTAGTGAGTGAAGGAACTTGGTATGGAACACCATTGCAAGTGGCTGCAAGTGACAATGCAGATAATGCTTATCAATTAGGCAATGTTGCTGGTAGTGAAGCTCATCAAGTTGGGGGCAATATGTCATTTGCACCAATTGTTGATATTGACAATAATTTTCGCAATCCGATTATGAATACGCGGACTTTTGGTAGTGATCAACAACGGGTTGTAAAAATGGCGCAGGCGCAAATTAAAGGTTTAGATGAAAACCAAGTAATTCCTGTGATCAAGCATTTTCCTGGTGATGGGGTTGACGAACGTGACCAACATCTGGTTAGTTCCGTTAATTCTTTGTCAAAAGAAGACTGGATGAATTCGTACGGTCAAATTTATCATCAGTTAATTAATGATGGTGTTCCAGCAGTGATGATTGCCCATATTATGCAACCAGCTTGGGAAAGAGCCTTGGAACCAGGAATCAGTGATCAAGATTTACGACCCGCTTCTAGTTCAAAACTATTGATTGATGGTTTATTACGTGATGTTTTGCAATTTAATGGTTTAACAATCACTGATGCAACGCCAATGATTGGTTATAATGCAGCAATGGCTCGAAAAGATTTATTGCCAGCAACCATCAATGCAGGCATTGATATGATTTTATTTAATAAAAATATTGATGAAGATTATGCCTTTGTTACCCAAGCCGTGGCAGATAACGTTATTACTCAAGAACGTTTGGATGAAGCAGTAACTCGGATTTTGGCTACTAAATTAGCCCAAGGAATTATGAATGTCCAGGGTCAATTTACAGCTCAAGTGCCCGCAACAATTGATTTACAATTAGAACAACATCACCAAGCAGCGCAAAAGTTAGCTGATCAATCGGTGACATTAGTTAAAGATCGTGATCAGTTGCTACCAATGACGCCAGAAAAATATCCGCGGGTGCGCTTAGTGGTATTAGGCGATAGCGATGATGGAGGGTTTAAAGAAGGTGGCAGCGTCACTGCTAGCTTACAAAAACAATTAGAACAACGTGGTTTCAAAGTTACTCTATTTGATCAAAAGCACTTAGACTTCCACGAAGTTTTTGACGAAGGTGTGGCCGATTTAGAAGAAAAATTTGATTTGGCTTTATATGTTGCTAATGTCGAAACTGCCAGCAACCAAACGACAACTCGTTTAGATTGGGTTCATTTAATGGCTGCCGATGCGCCGTGGTTTATGAAATCTATTCCGACAATTTTTGTTTCAACTGCTAATCCATATCACTTGTTTGATATTCCAAATATTTCCACTTATATCAATGCTTATACCGGTAATGAAGAAACCATCCAAGCAGTATTTGATAAATTAATGGGGCAAAGTGAATTTAAGGGTATTAATCCAGTTGATCCGTTTTGTGGTGATTTCTCAACTAGATTATAAAAATTAAGCTGCGCACAAGGCCACTTGGACGTAAGTTGTTGCTTTTGTGAGCGCAATTTAACAATCCATGACAATAAGTAATCAGTCAGAGAATTAGTTTTTGAATAATTTCAATAATAATTCAGGTGTTAGCTACTTGTTTTTAGTTTGATCAATCTGGGGAATTTAGCAATTAAAAAGTTGACGTTTCAGTGTTGATCTTGGCAGCGTGTAACTAATTTATTAAAACCTAAAAATATTTTTTATCAGTAAAGGAGGATTTCGATGGAAATTGAGAATGTTTTGATTAATCATTTATCACAACCATTGGGCTTTGATTTAAGCAATTTACGAATTGAATTTCAATTACAAACAGTTAGTGAATCAGCGACAGTACAAAAACAGTTATTAATTTATACACCAGATCAACAAGTTTTTTACGACAGTGGTTGGCAAGATTTTACTAATAATTATTTTGCAGTTACTAAGTCTTTGCAACCGCGCACTCGGTATGAAGTTGTAATTAATGTGCAAACTGCCAGTCAAACTGCTACCAAAACAACTTGGTTTGAAACTGGTAAAATGACCGAACCTTTTGCTGCCCAATGGATTGGTAATTCTAACCTGGATCTGCAAAACACGTTATTACGACAAAAAGTTGAATTAACTAAGCCACTCAAACAAGCTCGCCTTTACATTAGTGGTTTAGGTTTATATGAGACTTATATTGACGATCAAAAAGTAGGAACTGAGTATTTAGCACCAGGAGTTACTGCTTATGATCAATTGGTTCAAGTTCAGACTTATGATGTGACCAAAGTTTTAACAACTGGGACACATGAGTTATTGATTTCTTTAGGCGATGGCTGGTATAAGGGTAACTTTGGTTTTGATGGTGGTAGTGATTGTATTTATGGTGATCGCCAAATGGCTATTGCTGAGTACCACTTAGACTATGAAGACGGTAGCCATGAAGTTATTAAAACGGACGCTCAATGGCAAACAACTGCTGGCCGTATCACTAAATCGGCAATTTATTACGGTGAAGATTACGATGCGACAAAAATAATTACTGATTGGCAACCAGCAGTAGAGATCGACCATACCAAGGAAATTTTAAAAGATCGCTTGAGTTTGCCAATTACAGTGCATCAACGCTTAACGCCACAATTGATTCAAACACCAGCGCAGGAACAAGTTTTAGATTTTCAACAAAATCAAGCCGGTTGGTTGGAGTTTTACAATCGTGAACCTAAAGGAACAAAAATTACTTTTGAAATGGGCGAAATCTTACAACAAGGTAATTTTTATCGGGATAATTTACGGGAAGCTCGCGCTAGTTTTACCTATATTTCCGATGGTCAAGCTGGCTGGGTGCGGCCGCACTTTACCTATTTTGGTTATCGTTATGTCAAAGTTACTGGTAACACTAAGCCATTACAAATGGCTGATTATCAAGCAGCAGTTTTATATTCTGATATGCCCGAAACTGGTTCGATTACTACGAATAATGCTTTAGTTAATCGATTATTTGACAATATTGTGTGGAGTCAACGCAGTAATTTTGTTGATGTGCCGACCGATTGTCCACAACGAGATGAGCGTTTAGGTTGGAGTGGTGATGGTGAGATTTTCTCCGAAACGGCCGCTTTTAATATGAATGTTTTTGCCTTCTTCAAAAAATATGCGCGTGATATGGCCATTGAACAACGCCAGCACGATGGTATGTTACCAATGTACGCCCCGGCTATGGGTCAAGGCGATGGTGGTTCAGCAGTTTGGGCAGATGCTGCGACGATTATTCCGTGGAATATGTATCAGGCTTATGACGACTCGGCTATTTTAAAGCAAAATTATGCAGAGATGAAGTCATGGGTTGACTGGATTAGCGCACATACTACGACACCTAATTTATGGACAGGGACGTTCCAATTTGGTGATTGGTTAGCCCTTGATGGTGAAAATCCAGCCAAACCAACGGGGAAAACTGATGAAGATTTTATTGCTTCGGTTTACTATTACTATTCGGCAAACATTGTAGCGCAAACGGCACAGCTATTAAACCAAGCCGCTGATGCTGATAAATATCAGACTTTAGCGCAACACATTAAGCAAGCTATTCAACAAGAATATATTACAGCTAAGGGACGCGTGGCGATTAACTCACAAACAGCTTATGCTTTAGTCTTGTATTTTGATTTAGTGACACCCGAGCAAAAAGCCCATGTCGTTAGTGATTTAGTACAACGTTTGAAATTAGATCATAATCATTTAACAACTGGTTTTGTGGGAACACCGTATTTATGCCAAGCGTTATCGGCTAACGGTCAACATAAATTAGCGACGGAAATCTTTTTAAACGAAGATTTTCCTAGCTGGCTTTATGCAGTGAACCTAGGTGCCACAACTGTTTGGGAACGTTGGAATTCAGTTCAAGAAGATGGTTCAATGAATCCGCAAGGAATGAATTCTTTGAATCACTATAGTATTGGGGCCATTATGCAATGGGCATACAAATACTTGGTAGGTTTAACTGATCATACTCCAGGCTTTAAAGAGTTTACATTTGCCCCTCAATTTGATTATCGCTTAACTGATGTTCAAGGCCGTTATCAAAGTTCTTATGGTGAAATTAAAATTCACAATCAGGTTGAGACTGATGTCCAACACACAATTAAGATTGAATTGACGATTCCTTTTGGTGTAACAGCCCAAGTCCGTTTACCACGGGCTAATGGTCAAACCGTGCAAGTTAACGATCAACAATTCAATGGTGGTGAATTTGACCTAACAGCAGGAACTTATCATATTAGTTATCAGCCAACTACGGATTATATTGAGCGTTATCAAGCCCAAAGTCCGATTAAGGAAATTATGGCTGATGAAGAATTAGTAGCCCAAATTGCGGCTATTGATCCAGTTCTTGATTTCTTTAAACAAAATCCTAATGAAGTAGCTGGTGGGATGGGCGATATGAATTTAACCGAAGTTAGCGTAACTTTCCCATTCATTAATATTTCTGATGAGCATTTACAACAAGTGAATCAATTATTGGCGAAGACGCCAATTTTAAGTGAACGAAAGCAGGGTAAACAATGATTCAAGGAGCATTATTTGATTTAGACGGTGTCATTGCTGATACGTCGGTATATCATTTTCAAGCTTGGCGTCAATTAATTGCCAACCATTTTCAAAAAGAGTTACCAGCTAAATTAGAGCAACAGACTAAGGGTGTGAGTCGAGCCGATTCATTAACAGCCATCTTAAATTATTTACAAATTGAAGTTAGTGAAGCTGATTTTCAAGCCATGATGGTTGAAAAAAATGATTTATACTTGCAATCACTGGAACAATTACAACCAAGTGATACGTTGCCTGGGATTGTAGAATTTTTAAAACAATTACAAGCTCATAATGTAAAAATTGCTTTGGCTTCAGCTAGTCGTAATGCTCCCGTAATTTTAGATAAGTTACAACTAACTAACTATTTTGCGGCCATTGCTGACCCTGCTAAAGTTAAGGCTGGTAAGCCAGCACCTGATATTTTTCTAGCAGCAGCTGCGGGAATTAATGAAGATCCTAAAAATTGTATTGGAATTGAAGATTCTATTGCTGGCATTCAAGCAATTAATGCTGCGGGGGCTTTTTCAGTCGGCGTTGGTGCTGCTGATGAATTGAGTGCTGCTGCTTTATTATTGCCAAGCACATCTAAGCTTGATTTAATGATGATTGAACAACAGATCAATAATTAACAAAAGTATTTATTAATCAAAATAAAAGATTGTGACCAAAATTGCAAAGAAGTTGAGTATTAACTTTGTTCCACACTTACTTTCGTGCTGGAACGGAATTCAACAAAAACTTCTGATCTTTGGAGCAACATAAAGAGAAATGTTCGTATTTGATACGGGCATTTTTTTGTTGCGGCGTCTTATTTGTAGTTATAAGACCAATTATTAATTCTGAAAATGACAATGATGAGTTAGTGTTCGTCGGGATTGTGCAATACTGAGTATTAATCATATTATGATGCGAACTGAAAGTTTTTTTGATTTCGGGGAGGTACATCGGTTAATCAATTTTTCATTCTTTTTTTGTTAAGTTAATTTTAAAAATAGTAGTTGGAAAAAACGGAGTATATAATAATATTAGTGACTTATTCGAAAGCTGTTTTTTTATTGAGATTGCAAACTTAACTATTTTTTCCGCAGGTTTTCTGCAGGTTTTTTTTATAAACCTTGATATGTAGCCAATTTTTCTGCAGGTTTTTAATTAGGAGTTAAGGTTATGCTTATCTTTGCTTCTGATGGAAGGAGATATTCTTGAATTATTTACGAAAATTACCTATGGAAGATGAACATTTAGAGTACAAGGAGTGTAGTGGTGGTAAGGGGTATAAAAGTCAATTTCCAAATGAAGCTTGGCATAGCATTTCAGCATTTGAAAATACTGATGGTGGAGTTTTAGTACTAGGAATTAAAGAAAATGTTCAAGATCATAGTCATGAAATTATTGGCGTGAAAGATAGTCAAAGTGTGTTAGAACAATTTTGGTCAGCTATAAATGATAAAAAATTGAGTTACTCAACTATCAAAAATGAAGATGTTAAATTAATACCTATTAAAAATAAGGATATGCATATTATTGAAATAACAGTTAATCAAGCTCCGGATAATAAAAAACCGGTTTATTTAGGAAGGGATGCAACTAGAACTTTTATTCGTAAAGGACCCAATGATTACCGGGCAGTAGGAGAAGATATGCAATCTTTATTAAGACTAAATAGGGGAAATTTAGATACAAAAGTGTTGAAGAATTACTCGTTAGAAGATTTGGATATGGATTCAGTTTTAGACTATAGAAAAAATCTTATTGAGAGACGTGGTTACGAAAATTATAAACAATTGAATAATGAAACCTTTCTAAAAAGAATTGGTGTTATTGGAAAAGATTATGAAGGTAGTGGCAAATTTGGAGTTACTGTAGGTGGCTTATTATTCTTTAGCAATAATGATGCAATTATACATACCTTTAATAATTTTCAATTAGATTATTTTGATAAAAGTAATTTAGATCAAAATCGATGGTCAGATCGAGTCTCTTCTGTTGAGAATAATTTAAATATTTATAGCTTTTTTAAACAAGTAGATCAAAAACTTGTAGCTACACTCAATAATGCTTTTACAATGGAAGGCTCACAGCGAATAAATCCTAACTCAACAATGAAAATGGCTTTACGTGAAGGTTTAGTCAATATGTTAATGCACGCTGATTATTACGGAAATACACCTATCATCCTAAATAATTATATTGGTTATTATGAGTTTATTAACCCTGGCAAGATGAAAATACCTAGTGATGAATTTTTTACCACTAATAATACTGAAAATCGAAATGCTATTATATCGAAGCTATTTGTTCAAGCTGGATATGGCGAACGAGCTGGACATGGTGGGGAAAAAATTAAAGAAGCAGCAGACGAAAATAATTATGCTTTACCACAAATTGAAACTAGTAATGAAAAGACTATTTTAAAGATTTGGAAGGTAGAATACGCTAGCACTTTAAATGATAAAAAAATATCTAACCGAGAGAAGGAAGTTATCAGAGCTATTACTAATTCCGATACCCATACTTTATCGCATAAGAGAATTGAAGCTGTAACTGGGGAAACAAGAACCAAAGTAACAACAACTTTACAAATCTTAGAAGAAAAAGGTATTGTTTCAAAAATTGGAAATGGTAGGTCAACAAAGTATAAAGTTAATTGATTTTTTGAGATTAGTTACGAAATTAAAACAATTTACTCTTAATAATAGAATTCGTGGACCTTTAATTTTAAAATGAAATATTTACAGTTTAAATTAGCTGTTTTTAATGTTACAATTTCTAATTGTACTCTAGTAGAAGATTTTCAATTAGAGAATCAATTAAATTAGAACCAGTTTTTGCATTTAGATAACTTATTAGTTAAAATGTGATAATTATTGTTTGGAGGAGTTCCATGGAGCAAAAACAAGAGCAACGGTTAAATAAATCTTTATCACCTCATCAAATGCAAATGATTGCTTTAGGCGGAACTATTGGCGTCGGCCTTTTTATGGGTTCAGCTTCCACTATTAAATGGACAGGTCCATCAGTTATGTTAGCTTATGCTTTAGCCGGTGGAATTTTGTATTTAGTGATGCGGGCATTAGGCGAGATGCTTTATATTGACCCGATTACTGGTTCATTTGCAGATTTTGCTACTGAATATGTGCATCCTTTAGCTGGATACTTGACTGCTTGGAGTAACATTTTTGAATTCTTTTTGGTAGGAATTAGTGAGACTATTGCTGTGGGGCAATATTTACAGTTCTGGTGGCCTCATTTTCCCGGCTGGATAGCGGGGATTATTGTGATTGTTACTTTGGCTTTAGCCAATTTAGCTTCAGTTAAAGCTTATGGTCAATTGGAATCATGGTTTGCCATGATCAAGGTGGTCACGATTATTTTAATGATAATTTTAGGTTTATTGGTGATTTTCTTTGGTTTAGGTAATCATGGTCACCCCGTTGGTATCAGTAATCTCTGGTCACACGGTGGCTTTTTTACTGGGGGCTGGAAGGGATTTTTCTTCTCGTTGTCATTAGTTATTGCGTCTTACCAAGGTATTGAAATTGTTGGTATTACTGCGGGAGAAGCTCAAGATGCTCGTAAAAGTATTGTTAAATCGATTCAATCATTAATTTTTCGAATTTTAATTTTTTACATTGGCGCGATTTTTGTTATTGTTGCTATTTATCCGTGGAATGAATTAGGCAAAATTGGCTCACCTTTTGTACAAACTTTTGCTAAAGTGGGGATTACTTTTGCGGCGGAAATTATTAATTTTGTGGTCTTAACGGCGGCTTTATCTGGTTGTAATTCCGGTATTTTTAGTGCTAGTCGAATGTTATATACATTGGCACAAAACGGCGATGTTCCGCAATCGTTAACAAAAATTTCTAAACATAAGGTTCCTTATTGGCCAGTAATTTTAATGTCAGGTGGCATTTTGCTTGGTTTATTACTAAACGATTTTATCCCGCAAATGTTGCATTTGAAAACTAATCCTTTTGTCTTAGTTTATGGAGCTAGTGTTTTACCAGGTATGATTCCATGGTTTGTTATTTTAATTAGTCACTTACGTTTTCGTCAACAAACTGATCCGCAGATTTTACAAAAGCATCCTTTTAAAATGCCGTTTGCTCCTTGGAGTAACTACATTGCTTTGTTAGGTCTAATTGTAACTTTGTTCTTTATGTTCGTTAATCCTGAAACTCGCATCTCGATTATTATTGGGGTTGGTTTTGAAATAATTATGGCTTTAATTTATGTGCTACGAAACCATGGTTTAACCGTTAAAAATAAATTTTAATATAAAAAAGTCACTTTTCAGTGGCTTTTTTTACTTACTTATTAAGTTAGTTAAGATTTCATCTAATTGTCCTTGGATGAAAAGTTGAATTTTTTGGTTAATTTTAATGGGTTGATTATTCAAAACTACCAATTGGGCATGATTTTTTGGCAAACCATGGTTTAATTTAGTACCTAAAGCAATGATCACCTCGGCTTTTTGAATTAATTGTTGCCCTGCTAGGACGCGATCTTTAATAGCTACCATATTACGGAGAACAAAAACTGGTAACACCAAAGAATGATCAATGGGACAATAAGGAACTGCTTGTTGTTTAATGAATTGCAGATCAAAAAAATGATGTTCCTGAACACAATAGTTTTCGTTAATACTCCCCCAATATTCAATGACCCTTGGCGTTTTGGCCAGCGTATGCAGGTAGTCTAGATTATAGGTAATAACGCCCTGAATTAGTTGTTGCTCAGTTAATTGCGTAATAATTTGATGTGCACGACTGGGTTGACTATCGGGACGAAAATGAGTTAGACGATACAACTGGTAAAAAATTTCTGGATTTTTCTGAGCAAAGCGATTGGTCAGAATCTCCATTAAAGGAGCTTGATAAATTGGATTATTCAAAGCTAGCTGGTTCATTCCTTCTAAATCGGGGTAACCACTAGCTGTTGATAAACCGGCACCTGTAATTAAAACTGTCTTTCTGGAAGTTAAGAGTAACTGCTTTAAATCAGCAATTAATGGTTGATCGGTCATTTTCATGAAAGTTCCTCCAAGTATTAATTTAACTATTGTGTTACATTAACACTGATATAGGTGTAGAACTATAAGGAGGTCTTAATTATGTTTGTGGAAGTCGATCAATTTGTTCAACAAAAGTTGCAACAGTATGTTAACAATCCCAAATTAAAGATTTTATTAAATTTTGATGATGGGGTGGGTGTTTATTCTAAAGTCCAAGCTACTTGTGGTTTGGAAGTTAACTTTAATATAACAATTGTGAATTCTAGTGCTGATTTAATAGATTTTAATGATCACGTAGCCACTAATTTGGGTGATTTCTTAGTGAAGGGTTATTCTAAAGAATTTTTAGACGCCAACAATAAGTTGACTCAAAAGGCTAATGGTTCGATTCAATTGATGGGAGAACATTCTGGTGTGATTGATGGTAATGTGCCAATTATTAATTTATCAAAAGAACAGCAACATCCGAAGCCACATTTGGAAAAAATGGATAATATTTCTAACTAATAATCGTATTATGTTGGAATTATTTGGTGGTGCTCGTAATAATTGAATTAAATATCTGATTATTAAGGGCATCTTTTATTTGTGTCTGTAATGATAACTAATTCTCATCAGGGTACAAAAACTCACGGCGATCAACGGTGCTAAGATTCATAGTTTTTCTATTGCTAAATCTTTAAGGGTACAAAAACAGTCTGGCTTTAGCCATGACGTATGCGAATGTTTTTCTGTTGCTAAATCTTTAAGGGTACAAAAACTATCAATGTTCCAGAACAGCTGGTGGCAAGGTTTTTCTATTGCTAAATCTTTAAGGGTACAAAAACATTATTAAGGGCTGGCGCCGAGTTCCTCGTGTTTTTCTATTGCTAAATCTTTAAGGGTACAAAAACTGTTTGCATTTATATCACTTCCTTTCGAAGGTTTTTCTATTGCTAAATCTTTAAGGGTACAAAAACCTCAAATCACAAAGACTGACAGCTTTTAAAAGTCAGAAATTGTAGCATAATTTGATCTTGTCTGATTTTGCAAAACCTTGGTTAAACACGGTTGGACTAAATCAAATAATAAATCAAATCCTTCTTCGTTAAAATGTAAGCCATCATCTTGTAAATATTTTTGAGGTAGTTCATCTTCCTGCATAATTTTTAACAGGTTAATGAATGGTAGCTGATATTTATGTGCAATATGTTCAGCCGCTAAAGCAAATTGTAATTGTCTGGGCCAATTATAGTTGGTGTTTTTTTGATAATCAGTATAAGGTGGTGATAGCAAAATTATTTTGGTAGCACCGATCACTTCAATTAATTCTGTTAAATTACTAGTGAAATATCCGGGTTTGATTTCATCGTGAATAGAAACATCATTCACTCCAAATCCTAAAATTACCACGGTGGGATGAGAATTAACAACGTCACGCTGGACATGCGTCAAAGCGTCTGCAGTTTTGTGACCGGGGATAGACTGATTAATTACTTCAGCTTGGGGAAAAGCAAGGGCAATGCGCTTGGTAAAAGTCTCGGTCACTTGATTATGGTAAACTCCACCAAGAATTTCATCACCGAATAAAATGATTCGCTGCATAAAAAAACCTCTTTTGTTAATTGGGATAGTTCATAAATTTTGTTATAATAATCGCAAAAATATTAAATCTATTCAATTTAATAATAGCATGAGTGAGGCAACTAAATGCAAGATTTTATCAATTACAATAAATATTCTCGGCAACAATGGTCACAATTTCATGGAACTAACTATAACGAAATAACTACTGAAGATTTACAACAAATTCGGTCGGTCGATGATCAAATATCATTAATTGATGTCCAAGAAATTTATGCGCCCCTGAGGCATTTATTACATATTTACTTCAAAAATTATCAACAATTATTATTGAAAAAAGCACAATTTTTAGGGCAAGAGACGCATAAAACACCTTTTATAATTGGAATTAGTGGTAGTGTAGCAGTTGGTAAAAGTACCACAGCTCGGTTATTAAAATTAATGCTAGAACGAGCTTACCCGCAATATAAAATTGCGCAGATGACAACAGATGGTTTTTTATACCCAAATCAGGAATTAGAACGCCGACAAATTTTAAATGAAAAAGGCTTTCCCTGGAGTTATGATAATGAAAAATTATTGGAATTTTTAGAGTCAGTTAAGGCTAATCAAGGTCCAGTAACTTATCCTTTATATTCTCATGAAATTTATGATATTGTTCCTGGACAGGAAGGTAAATTGGAACAACCAGATATTCTAATTTTAGAAGGAATTAATGTTTTACAATTACCTCAAAATCAAAATTTATATGTGAGTGATTACTTTGACTTTTCGATTTACGTTGATGCTGATCCGCAATTAATTGAGCAATGGTATTTAAAACGCTTTTTAGGTTTTTTACAAAACGAACGGGATAATCCTAACCCTGATGACTATTATTATCACTATTTAAAACAGCCGCAGGAGCAAGTCATTCAACAAGCCCATCAAGTTTGGCTAGATGTGAATTATAAGAACTTAGTGGAATATATTGCGCCGACTATGAATCGGGCGGAAGTTATTTTGCATAAAACTAATAACCATCTGATTGATCAAGTGTTCTTACGAAAATATTAGGTAAGAGTTGCTAGCAATTAGCTTAGTTGCTAGCATTAAAATTGCGCTTCAAGAAATAAAAGTTTGCCTCCAACTACAACTGCTAGTCGAGTTAAGTTCAAGCTTAATCATCAGCCTAGGTTAGCTGACTAGTCTTGTTCGCAGCTTGATAATTGCGTTCACAAGACCATAAGCAATCATCTAACTACAACTCGTAATTCAAGTCAAAAATCGACTTAAATCATGAGTTTAGGTTAGCTTCTTGCTTCTAAGCGGTCTTGTTCACAGCTTTTTTAATCATTAATTAACTGATAAGTTGTTGCGTCTAGTTGTTGTAAAAAGTTCGCTGGTTTTAGATCACAAATAATATTTAATTGGTGCATAGCCCGAGTAACAATAGTATACAAAATGCCTTGATCACCACTGGTGTGATAATTTTGCTGATTGATGTTATAGGCGATCACACTGTCAAATTCTAATCCTTTGGCTAGATAAACAGGCAAAATGACTATTCCGTGGGGAATTTGAAAATTTTCTTGAGTTAAAAGATGATGTTCAATGGTTAGTTGCTCATCTAGTTGTTGTGCTTGGGCTTGCGTTTTAGTGATGATCGCTACGGTCTTATATTGCTTCAATAATTGTTTTGCTTGTTTTATGGTGGATGTTAGTAGATGATGACTGACAACAATTTTTGGTAGATTGCCAGTCCGATTAAAGGCTTGAATTTGCTCCCCACTAGGAATAAGTTGCTTAGCAAAATTAGTAATGGCAGCCGTTGAACGGTAACTTTGATTGAGCGTAATAATGCTTGTTTTGGAACTGTTGAGAAGTTGAGCAATATTTTGAAAATGTTTGGTAGGTAAACCATCAGTTTGATAAACGTTTTGTTCAATATCGCCGACTAGGGTTAATTTAGCGTTTGGAAAAGCTTGGTGAATATATGCTAATTGAACGTAAGAATAATCTTGAATCTCATCAATAAACAAATATTTGATTTGATGATTTTGTCCTCGGCCGCTAACTAAATGGCGTAAATATAAAATGGCAGTAGCATCGTCTAAATGGAGTTGATGCCGTTCTAAACCATCAGCAATTTCAGCAATCATTTCAAACCATGCCGTATCAGAAATTTTAGTGGGCTTAATTTGTTTTAACAAATTAAGATAGGTTTGCGTTTCATCAAAAAAATAATCGTTATAAATTGCGTCATATAGTGGTAAGTAATGTTTTTTTAATAAAAATTTAGTCAAAGCTTGTTGCTGTTGATCTAAGTTAGCATCTAATAAATTTTGTTCTTGTAAGATTTGTTGGTATTGTTCATCGTTTAAATTATCTAACTCATCTACCAACCAGTCTGCATTTTGTTGGGAATGAAGCAAGTGATTAACTTGTTTAATTAAATAGTTCTTGGTTTGTAAATATTTATCACTAGCTAAAAGATTTTTCGGCCAACGATCATAAATTTGTTGAATTTTTTTGGCAGAGAAAAAAATTTCCCCCTCAAAATATAAATCACGAAACGCTGGCTGTTTTAAGTAGCGATGATATTGATCTAATAGTTGCACAAAAGTTAAGCTTTCTTTAAATTGACGAATTTGTTGAAAACTGGCCGTTTGTTGTGCTTGATCACGTTCAAAACGTTCAAACAAGTTTTCCACATGAAATCCCTGCAAGCGCTGGGTCAAAAAATCACTGAGTGTAACTTGACGCATATTTTTTTCACCTAAACTTGGTAAAACGGCAGCAATGTAGTTAGAAAATAACCGGTTTGGTGAAAAAAGAATAATTTGTTCGGCAACTAAATTTTTACGGCTATGATAAAGTAGATAAGCAATTCGCTGCATAATGGTTGAAGTTTTACCTGAACCAGCCACCCCTTGAACAATTAAAATATTAGCATTAGTGTCACGAATGATTTGATTTTGTTTGCGCTGGATGGTTGCGACAATATTTTGCATTTGCGCACTACTGGCTTGACCAAGGGCATTTTGTAAGATTTCATCGCCAATAGTTTCATTGGTATCAAACATATTTTTTATTTGACCATGTTGAATGGAAAACTGCCGTTTTCGCTTTAAGTCAACGGTTTGCTGGCCCATCGGTGTCTGGTATTTAACTTGTCCGAGAGTCCCATTATAATAAATAGCAGCAATGGGTGCGCGCCAGTCATAGACTAAAAAATCAGCGTTCTGTTCATCATCTAAAGAGGCTAAGCCAATGTATAATGTATCAGCTTCATCTTCTTCGACAATATCAATGCGCCCAAAGTAAGGTGAACCTTGCAACGTTTGGAGATTGGTTTGTTTTTTTTGCAAAATTTCTTCATTACTAGTAGCGCTATTTAAAAGTTGCTTTTGCTGTTGGGTGGTAGCGTAAGTTTCCATGATGTCATCAGTTTCGATATAGTTAGCACGAGTGTTAGCACCATAGTTAATTTCCACACGCCGCCGTTCTTTTTTTGCTTGCTCTAATTTAATTGAAGTTTCTTGGAGTTGATTGCTAATTTGTTGTTCGACAAAATTTAAGTGATCCTGTTCTTGAAGACGCGAATTATTAGGGAATGACATAGTTACTTCCTTTCCATGTTGTCCAACGATAGTTTGTGATATAATCACGTTAACAGTTAGTCATTAATCTAACAAGTATCTTTTGAGTGCAAAGTATCATTTATTTTGGGAAAACAGAAACTAACTGGTTGTTGCAAAGTTAGCCCGTTTAAATGAGAAGTGGAACTTAATGATTGGTGGTATTAGCGCCTTAAGCTAAGTATAAGTGGCAGAGTAGTTTTCTGCAAAACAGGTGGTACCACGGTTATTCGTCCTATTGTTCTATGAACAATGGGACTTTTTTTACTTGAGACAAAAATAAATTAGGTTGTAGCTTCTAAACGGTCTCGTTAGTAGCTAGATAATTGCGTTCACAAGACTAACAACCTACATCTAACTACGACTAAGAACTCAAGATAAAATTCAATCTTAACTTCTTAGTCTAGGTTAGCTGACGATTGTTGACCAGTCTTGTTCACAGCTTGATAATTGCGCTCACAAGACTAACAATCTACATCTAACTACGACCAAGAACTCAAGATAAAATACAATCTTAAGTTCTTAGTCTAGGTTAGCTGACGGTTGCTGACTAGTCTTGTTCGCAGCTTGAAAATTGCGCTCACAAGACTAACAACCTACATCTAACTACGACCAAGAACTCAAGATAAAATACAATCTTAACTTCTTAGTCTAGGTTAGCTGACGATTGTTGACCAGTCTTGTTCACGGCTTGATAATTATAAAGGAGAATAATTATGACAGAACATACTATTTTAACAGCGGATCGGCCAACCGGTAAATTGCATATTGGCCATTATTTAGGCTCTTTAAAAAATCGGGTACGATTGCAAAATAGCGGTCAGTATCGTACTTTTATTATGATTGCTGATATGCAGGCTTTAACTGATAATGCGCGTAATCCAGAAAAAATTCGTCAAAGTTTAATTGAAGTAGCATTAGATTATTTGGCAGTTGGCATTGATCCACAAAAATCAACAATTTTTATCCAATCGCAAATTCCAGCTTTAAATGAATTAACTATGTATTACTTAGACTTAGTTTCTTTAGCGCGTTTAAAACGTAACCCGACGGTTAAAACAGAAATTCAACAAAAAGAATTTGGTGAAAGTGTGCCAGCTGGTTTTTTAGCTTATCCGGTGAGTCAAGCAGCTGATATTACAGCTTTCAAAGCTGATACAGTTCCTGTTGGTGATGATCAAGAACCAATGCTGGAACAAGCACGCGAGATTGTCCGGTCATTTAATTCAATTTATCAAACGCAAGTTTTGGTGGAACCAAAGGGTTTGTTTCCACCTAAAGGTCAGGGACGTTTACCAGGTTTAGATGGTAATGCCAAAATGAGTAAATCATTGAATAATGCTATTTATTTATCAGATTCGGAAGCAGAACTTCATCAAAAAGTTATGCGGATGTACACTGATCCTAATCATATCCACGTTCAAGATCCCGGTCAAGTAGAAGGTAATATTGTTTTTCAATATTTAGACTTGTTTGGCCAAGATCAAAAACAAATTGCTTCGTTAAAAGAACAATATCAACATGGTGGTTTAGGTGACGTGAAAGTGAAACGTTATTTAGAAGAAGTGCTTAATGAAGTATTAATGCCCATTCGTCAACGGCGAGCAGAATATGCTCAAGATTTAGGCGCTGTTTATCAAATTTTAAAAAATGGTAGTCAAGTAGCAAATGAAGTGGCGCAACAAACTTTAGCTGAAGTGCGAGCAGCAATCGGCGTTAATTATTTTGATTAAAATGTGCTCTTTTAGTCAACTAGAATTAGTTGACTAAAGGAGTGTTTTTTTATCTCATTTAGTACTAATAACATTTTAACAGAATGACATTTTTCTTATAATTTCTTGTAAATGATTTCATAACGGTTTATATTAGACTTAAAATAAAAAGATAAGTGTTA
Source organism: Bombilactobacillus sp. ESL1202 (assembly GCF_058107125.1). NCBI lineage: Bacteria > Bacillati > Bacillota > Bacilli > Lactobacillales > Lactobacillaceae > Bombilactobacillus > Bombilactobacillus sp. ESL1202. The sequence goes on from NZ_CM176590.1 coordinate 1,315,856, forward strand.
TCCACATCTGAATAAATGAGGTTGGGACAAACTTCTGACTTTTGGAACACTATCAGCAGAAAATGTTCGTTTAAATTTCAGAATTTTTTTGTATCAGCTTCTTTTTAGCAATAATTTTAAACTTGTTGTTAGAATAATTTTTCAGAAAGTAACAATTATTTATTTTATTTTTGTTTATTTTAAGGGAGGAAAAATGTTTGCTCAAGAGCAAGTTAAACAATTAATTCAAACGCAACAGAATAATTTTTTAAGTGATTTACAAAAATTATTACAAGTTAAAAGCGTTAAAACTACAGCACAACCACACGCTCCTTTTGGTCAAGGCCCCAAACATGTTTTGGAAGTGTTAGTAGATTTGGCACATCAATATGGTTTTCAGGCTAAAATTGTGAATGATGCAATGGCTTATGTACAGTGGGGCGATGATGATCAACATTATCAAGCCATTGTTGGGCATTTAGATGTGGTAGCTGCGGGTAGCGGTTGGTCTTATGAACCGTTTGCTTTGACTAAAGTAGATAAGATGCTTTATGGAAGAGGAATTTTAGATAATAAAGGGCCTAGCTTTGCCTGCTTATACGGGATGAAATTATTAAAAGATTTGGGCGTTCAACCACAACAAACGATTCGTTTAATTTTTGGTTCTGACGAGGAAAGCGGTAGCCAAGATATCGCACGTTATTTACAGCAAGAAGCTGCACCAAATTTTGGCTTTACACCTGATTGTAAATTTCCAGTTGTCTACGGTGAACGGGGCATTGTTAATTATCAAATTACGACACCATTTAATGAAGTTGATTTGCAAACGTTGTCTACTATTGAAGGTGAGCAAGCCAGTGATCATGTTCCTGATTGGTTACAAGTTAAAATTAACCAACAAGTCATTACTGTTCAAGGAAAAAGATCGCCAACAAATGCCCCCGAGTTAGGCAAAAATGCGCTGACTTATTTAGCTAAAAAAATAGTTGAACAAAAGTTAGTTACTGGGCAATTACAGCAATATTTTCAGTGGTTAGTCACCAGTTTTCATGAACAACACTTTGGTGAAGGTTTAAATTTAGCTTTTGCTGACCAGGCTAGTGGCAAGTTAATTCAAACACCGTATTTTTTACAAAAACAACCGCAAAGTTTAGTTTTAAAAGTTGCCATTCGTTATCCCGTTTCAGTTACAGAACAGCAAGTAACTGCAGAGCTGAAGCAAGTTTTATTTAAAAATAGCAAGTTAGAAATTATTCGTAGTTTGCCTAGTGTAATGCATGATCCAAAAGATTCCAACATTCAACAATTGTCAAAAATTTATCAAGAAGTTACAGGTTTAGATGGTACGCCAGTAACAACGACAGGTGCTACTTATGCACGTACAATGCCAAACATTGTGGCTTTTGGACCTTCTTTTCCAGGCCAAAAAGGGATCGCTCATAAACAAGATGAATGGATGAAATTAACTGATTTATTAACCATGATGGAAATTTACATGCAAGCTATTTATTCGATGACACATCAATGAAAGGATTAATTGAATATGAATTGGGGAACAATCGCCACTTGGCGCATGTCTTATGAAGGTTTAGTAACTGCAAGTGAAATGTTACAGCAGCAAAAAGCTGCTGGCGATGCAGTTGAAGAATTAATTAAACAAGTTGAAAGTTATCCGTACTATAAATCGGTTGGCTATGGAGGATTACCTAACGCTAATGGTGTTGTGCAAATGGATGCCGCCTTTATGGATGGTAATACTTTAGCTCAAGGCGCGGTTGCTGGTATTGAAGATGTAAAGCATCCGATTAGTGTGGCTCGGTCTTTAAGTCAAAACCATTACAATAGTTTTTTAGTTGGTACTGGTGCTACGCAATACGCTAAATTACAGGGTTTTGAAACAACCAATATGTTAACGAAACGGGCTAAAAAAATTTGGGCAAAGAAAAAAGTTGAATTGCAACAGCAAGATCTTAATCCTTACGATGGTCATGATACTGTTGGTGCCATTACATTGGATCAAACGGGATCTTTAGCAGTTGGTACTTCAACTTCGGGGTTATTTATGAAACAACCAGGGCGAATTGGTGATTCACCGCTTTCTGGCTCGGGTTTTTATGCCGATAGTCAAATTGGTGCTGCAGCCGCTACTGGTTTGGGTGAAGATATCATGAAAGGTTGTCTGTCCTACGAAATTGTACGCGCAATGGGTGAAGGCAAAACACCGCAACAAGCTTGTGATCAAGCCGTTTATCCATTTATTAAAGATTTAAAACGGCGGTATGGTCAGGCTGGAGAATTTTCTTTAATTGCGATGAATAATCAAGGTCAATGGGGCGTGGCTACTAATGTAGAATTTACCTTTAGTGTAGCGACTGCTCAAGAACAACCGCAAATTTTAATTGCTTATCCTGGAAATCAAGATACTACTAAAATTGAACCCATCACGCAACAATGGTTGGATGCTTACGAAAAGCGAATTAAAAAGCCGATTGACTAAGAAAAAATAAATAGTTGTTTAATTAAAAATTGAATTTGATCATTAACCATATTTTACTAGACTTTAGGTTTTTAATTGATCAAAGTTATTTAACAGCTTTTAAAATTAGTTATTATTACTATTATTTTTAGTATAGGTGGGATGAAAAATGCGTAATAAAATGGAAAAAGTTCTCATGCCTGTTGCTACTAAATTGGGTAACAACGTTGTTTTAAGATCTTTACGTGATGGTTTTGCGATCATCATGCCATTAATTCTTGTAACTTCAATTTTTCTCTTAGTCGGTAACTTTCCAATTCCTGGTTGGAATGATTTTTGGAGTCATCTTTTTGGATCTCGATGGAGCGATTGGTTCTCAGCAGTTTCGAATGCAGTCTTTAGTTTTACGGGAATCTTATCTTGTACGGCGATTGCTTATGCTTACGGAAAGAATCGGGGCTTACAAGCAATTCACTCGAGCATGATTGCCTTAGTTTCTTTCTTGATTTTGACACCAACGGTTGTCAAATCTGGTAAAAGTACTATTGATGCAGTTCAAATGATGTATTTGGGGCCTAATGGTGTCTTTTTAGGGATTTTTGTTGCCTTGATCAGTGTAGAAGTTTACCGCTTTGCCTTCAAACGTGGCTGGCGGATTAAAATGCCTGAAGGAATTCCACCTGCTGTCGGGCAATCATTTGATGCTTTAATTCCGAGTGCTTTAGTAGTATTGGTTTTCTTTTTGATACACATCCTGTTTAGTTTAACTAATTTTCACACGGCGTATAACTTTATTTATACACTGTTGCAGACACCGTTAAAAAATGTTGGTAATTCATTACCATCAGTTTTGCTATATAACTTTTTAGCTAGTTTATTATGGTGTTTTGGAATTAATGGACCAACGATTACTAATTCAGTTTGGCAACCGATTTTCTTTGTGTTGACCCAAGATAATTTAAAAGCTTACAATAATCATTTAGCTTTGCCTCATATTTTTACACAGCCGTTTATTGATGTCTTTACAACTTATGGTGGTGGCGGTAGTACTTTATCTTTACTAATTGTGATGTTGCTGGTTTGTCGTTCTAAACAAATCAAAGAGTTATCTAAATTGGCGATTTTACCAGGAATTTTTGGAATTAATGAACCAATCATTTATGGATTACCGATCGTTTTAAATCCAGTAATGGCTCTACCCTTTATCTTTGTACCAACTATTAATACCTTGATTTCTGGTTTAGCCTTCATGTTAGGTTTGGTACCACGAACTAATGGTATTCAGTTATCGTGGACAACGCCACCCATTATTTCTGGTTGGCTTGCAACTGGTAGTTGGAAGGGCTCAGTACTGCAAATTGTAGAAATTATCTTAGGTATTTTAATTTATTATCCATTTGTTAAGATGCTAGATAAACAGTATTTAAATCAAGAACATCAAGTTGAATTAGACAAATCTACTGGTAGTGAAGCTTAACTTTCAAGCTAACAAGTGCAGAAAGCTAAATTTTGTTAACAGTGGTAAATTAATGAGGTTGAAACAATACAAACGTTGATCGTATTGCTTCAACCTTATTTTGGTGCCCAGAGTTCGACTTTTTTATTTTGGCAATTATTAATTAAGGGTCAGTTAGTTAATTTTGATATTTGTTCAATTGTTAACACTTGACATTTGTTAATAGTAGTCGTAAGGTAACTTTTGCGTTTTTAATTGCGTTTAATCATAAATAATTACGTAAAATTTGTAATTTAATCATCAATTGAGGTTAGTGCTTAACTTTTAGGCGTTTCTTGGCACAGATTGTTAGCATGTGGAGGTGATAAAGATGGATACACAGGCTTTTATTCATTTTGCATTAATGTTGGATCGGAGTCGGCGACGAATTATCCAACACTTTTTTAAACCATATCAAATTAATTATTTTGATGGTAGTTTACTGTTTGCAGTTATTGCACACCCGGGGATTAATCAACAAACGCTTAGCCAAAAAATGTTGGCTAATGAATCCAGTGTCGCACGTGGATTACGTGAATTAGAACGTCGAGATTTAGTTCAACGGCGTGAAGATCCCCAAAATCATCGTAAAAAGTTGGTTTTTCCAACAGATCAAGCTAAAAAATTGTTGTCAAATTTTAACCAATCATTAGAGCACTTAAATCAAGTTGTCTTTCAAGATTTGTCCGGCCAAGATTTGCAAACTTTAGATAACTTGACGACAAAGATTGCGCAAAATATTAGTCAAATGGATCATTTAAAATCAATTAATAATAAAGATGAGGTGTAGTTAATGAATGGTAATATTGATACCAATGGTAAGTCCTTTAATCGATTGGCCATGGTAATTACTTTGTTATGCGGAACTTTTTGTACTGTTTTAAACGGGACGATTTTAGCCACGGCTTTTCCGACTTTGATGCACACTTTTAACATTTCAGCATCAACTGTTCAATGGTTAACCACTGGTTTTATGATGGTTAATGGCGTGATGATTCCGGTAAGTGCTTGGCTTAGTACGAGAATTAATTCTAAAGTGCTTTATATTTTTGCGATGAGCACTTTTTTAGTAGGAACCGTTATTTGCTATTTTTCCAATAGTTTTGGAATGCTATTGACCGGTCGGTTAATTCAAGGTGTTGCAGTAGGGATTACCATGCCACTAATGCAGACCATTATGCTCAGTATTTTCCCCAAAGAAAAACGGGGCATTGCTATGGGTTTGGGTGGCCTGGTGATTGGTTTGGCGCCGGCTATTGGCCCCACTTTATCTGGCTGGGTTATTGATAATTGGAATTGGCGCGATTTATTTAGCATTATTATTCCCATTGTGGCACTCGTCGTAATTGTCAGCTTTTTTACCATGCATTCAGTTTTGAAAACAGCCAAAAGTTCAATTGATATCCTTTCTATTTTGGAATCAACCATTGGGTTTGGTACTTTACTATACGGTTTTTCTTCAGTTGGTGATGATGGCTGGGAGGCACCCAAAGTTTATCTAAGTATTATGATTGGCATAGTTTTCATTGTGTTATTTGGTTGGCGACAATTAAAATTAGAAAAGCCGTTTTTACAATTACGCGTGTTTAAATCACCAGAATTTTCCTTATCAGTTGTTTTATCATCCGTTACCAATATGGCAATGATGGGCATTGAAATGATCTTACCGTTATATTTACAAATGGTTAAAGGCTTATCAGCTTTTCATTCTGGTTTAGCTTTATTATTAGGCGCCCTTATTACTGGGGTCATGAGCCCCATTACTGGTGCTGCCTTTGATAAGTATGGCGCTAAACGCCTAGCAACTACGGGGATGTTCTTTTTGACGATTGGGACGATTCCTTTTATTTTTATTACTCAGCATACTTCAACGGTTTTAATTGTGGCGTTGTATACTTTTCGCATGTTTGGAATTTCGATGGTCAACATGCCCGTTACCACTTCCGGTATGAATTCTTTGCCGTTTGATTTAATTAGTCACGGAACAGCAGTTAATAATACCATTCGTCAAGTATTCACTTCTATCGGAACCGCAATTTTGACTAGTGTTTTGACCAATGTTACAAATACAGTCAAACCGACGCACAGTTTGTTACAACAAGCACCGTTGGCTTATAAAAATCAAATGGTTAACGCGACGATTATTGGTTATCGAGCAGCTTTTGCCGTCGCTGTCGGTTTTTGTTTAATTACGTTATGTTTATCGGTGAAGTTAAAAGATAAAAAACCATCCCGAGATGTGAAGCAGGAGGTGGCTTAAATGATTATTGCTTTATTAATTATTGTGACCTTGATTACCTATTTAGGTAGTGTTTATTTAAAAAATCGTCGTTTGAGTTTGTGGATTCGCTGGTGTGGTAATTTGTGTTTGGTAGCCATTTTAGCAATGCTGGTTTTAAATGATACTTATCATTGGGGAATGAAACCTGTTACCCAAACGACAACCGTGTCTTTAAAATCGGTCAGTCCAAAAAAGCAAATGCCGATGTTAATGTATCAAACTTTAGGTTCTAAACAAACCGAAAAAATATATTTATACAAAACTACGCGTCAGACTAAAGTTCAGCACACGGCAACGGAGCAAACTAAAAATCTAGTTAAACAAACAACTAAGCAGCCCTATTTAGTTCAACAGAAACAAACTTGGACTTATCAAAATCAGGGCTTTAAACTAATGTTTAATGTGCTAGGAAATAATCATCGGCATCTTAAAACAGTTAATACTTTTTATGTTGGGAAAAATTGGCTAGTTTTATCAACTAAGCAAGCCAAAATTTTACAGAAGCAATTAGCTAATCCCAAAGCAAAAAGCATTTTACAACAACAAGTTAGTCAAAAATTGTTACCGGGTGTGCAAAAAATTAAACAATCTAATTTGTCTAGTGCACAACAAAAACAGCAAATTAGAAATTTGACTCAAACCTATCAACGCCAAGCAATTCTACAATTGGTTGGTAACCATTAAAGCTCAAATAATTATTATTGAAGACAAAATTGCGACTGAGACAAAAAATAAGCATTAATTTATTGGCCCTAGTCTAAGATTGTCTTTTTTACATATTAAATGGTTAGGCGTCAAGCTTGATTGTCAGCAAGTATTTTGAGTAATTATTAGATAGCGCTATCATTAATGGTACAATTTAACCAGAGCCTGATGCAGATATGTTAGTTTAAAAAAATTACGTTTCAAGAATTATAATTCGCGTTTAATTATCATCCTAGGCCATAATCACTTTTGTTTGCAGTTTAATAATTGGGTAAGGTGCGTTTGAATGAAGCTCAAAGAAAGAATCTTATTAGAAATTAAATCCATGAATCATAGCCCGCAGTTTTTTCGTTCCACGACAGCAATTGCGCAAAAGTTAGGCGTTAAACGAAATACTGTTAGCCATTACTTAAATGAATTAGTAACAGAAGAAAAAATTATTAAGATTAATACTCGACCAGTGGTTTTTATTGATCGCGATTGGGCTATGAAAAAGAGTCAACATACTGTTAATTGTGAATATGCTAGTTTGGCAGACTTTAACAACAAAGTATTACAATTGGATACATTTAGTGAAGTGATCGGTTATAACGAGTCACTTTCTAGTCAAATTAATAAATTAAAAGCAGCGGCTTCTTATCCTGATGGTTTGCCCGTTTTATTGACTGGTCAAACTGGAACTGGGAAAAGTTATTTAGCCCGGAAATTTTATGAATATTGTGTCGCTCAAGGTTATATCTCTACTAATAGTCGCTTTATTAGTTTTAATTGTGCTGAGTATGCTGACAATCCAGAACTTTTGGCCAGTACTTTATTTGGTTATACGAAGGGTGCTTTCACAGGTGCTAATGAAGATCATCGGGGCTTATTTGATGATGCCAACAACGGTATGTTGTTTTTAGATGAAGTTCATCGCTTAGATGCAAAAGGGCAGGAAAAATTATTTTCCTATTTAGATCAAGGCGTTTTTTCACCGGTGGGGGCAGCTGGTACGTTGAAGAAAGTTAATTTACGATTAGTTTTTGCAACAACTGAAGATTTAGCTAGTAGTTTTTTAGCAACCTTTATCCGCCGCATTCCGGTTCAAGTTGAAATGCCACTGCTTAGTCAGCGGACGACCAATGAAATTCAAGCTTTAATTATTCACTTTTATATTACACATGCTCAAAAAATTGAGCGTTCAATTCAATTAGATCACCAAGTTTTTTTTACACTGACTAATATGACATATCCTAATAATGTTGGTCAATTAAAAAATGCGGTGCTATTATCTGTCGCTAATGCTTTACAACGACAACAAGATACTGATATTCACATTAAATTAGTCGATTTACCACAGTGGATTTTGTGCGAGGGCGTTTCATTAATTGAACAAGCTGATAATTATTCACAGAAAGCTCTAATAATCAAACCAGAAAGTGATTTAAGCAATTTTTTTGATGAACATCAAAACTGCAATTACCTAAAACGAACTTTCAGTAAAATATTGACTTTGTCTCGTGAAACTAACTCATGGTCTCTTTTTTTAAATAAGGCAGTTGAACAAGTGAACGCTTTATGTGATTATTTGATTTTTCAACCAGTTTCTTTAGATTATGGTGCTTTACCACTGGACTTGATAAAAACGGTTTTAAATAAAAAGATTGGTTATTTACAAGATAATCTCAGTAATAATTTTAACGGAAATGTCATCATAACGTTGGCACATTATTTTTATTATCGTCAGGAAAATTACTGGCAGTTGACTAATGGTCAAATTAAAAGTATTCAAACAATTATTTCCCAAATGCAGACCCAAAAAACTAGTGAACAATTAGTTCAAACCATTATGGATGTGGTACGCAATGACCTTAGTCTACATGTTGACGAAATTGATAATTTATTCTTAGTGCTTTATTTGGCCAATCTACAATTAGGCCAACCGAACCAAACACTATATTGCGTGTTATTAGCGCATGGTTACTCCACTGCTAGTAGTATTGCTGATACAGTAAATGAGATTGCGGGGATGCCGTTATTAGATGCATTTGATATGCCAATTGATATTCAACCTGAAGCCATTGCCCGTAAAATTTCGAACTATATTCATGTTCGGCATGTTACTAATGGTTTGATTTTAATGGTAGATATGGGTTCATTAGAAAAAATACCAGAATTAATTCACCAAGATCTTAATTTTCCGTTGGCGATATTTAATAATGTTTCGACACAATTAGCGCTATTTATTGCTAGTTGTGTCAAGGAAGGAACTACTATTGAAAATATTGTCAAGCGGATGCGTCTAACAATTAATAATGATTATCGTTTGATTTATCCCCAAACTGTTAAACAAAATATCATCATTGTTTGTTGTACTACCGGAGTCGGGACGTCTAGCAAAATAAAAAAGATGTTGATTGCCAGTTTGCCTAAGCAGACTCGTTTGATTGTCAAGGCTTACGATTATGATTTTTTACATTTAGATAAGCAAGAGCAATCACTCAAACAACAATATAATATTTTGGCGCTGATTGGAACTTTAAATCTGCATTATCAAAATGTGCCATTTATCTCTTTGGATCAATTAATCAATGGTTCTAAATTATCCTTACTGCGCAAAATTTTTGGGAGACTGTTAACAGATTCTGAATTACAGACTTTTGATCAACAAATATTACGTAATTTTACCATTGAACGAGTAATTAACTCCTTGACGATTTTGGATACTAAATCAGTTATGAAAAATATTGACGTTGTTTTGGAAAAAATTAAATTACTGTTGCACATGAACTTATCTAACCAAACCAAAATGACTTTGTACGTTCATCTTAGTTGTATGATTGAAAGAATTATCCGTAATCAAAGTTTAGAGACAGCGCCTATTAGTTTTAAACTAACGCAACAAAATCAACAAGCATTACAAAATATCCAAAAGTCATTGACAAGCTTGGAGACTATTTATAATATTCGGATTCCTTTGAATGAAATTAAGTATGTTTATGAATTAATCCTTAATTCTGAAAAAAATGACCTTGACGATGAAAAAATTGATACTCGATCATTTTGACAGTCTTAATGGTTAGTTGGTATCAACTGTCAAAAATTATGATTACTGTCAAAAAAAGTTGTACTAAACTAATGATTTAATAGCTAAAGGCTAAAATAGCAGTGCGGTGAATAACATATTTTTACAATATGGATTCATTGCCCACGCCGTTTTAGCCTTTTATTGTGGTCATTAATTATTATTTTTACCAAGCATTTGGAAATCTTTGACAGTAGTTTGGCACGGAAGTTGCTTTAATAAGAGTGAATGTTCATTAAATTTAAAGATTGATAAGGAGGTTAGTTATGATTAAGTTATTAAGAATTGATCACCGTTTACTGCACGGGCAAGTAGCTTTTTCTTGGACTCAGGATTTAGGCGTTGACTGTATTTTAATTGCTAACGATGATGTTCCTAAAAATGAAATTAGAAAGACGACAATGAAATTAGCTAAGCCGCAAGGGGTTAAGCTAGTGATTAAGAATATTGCTGATTCAATTAAGGCACTAAAAAGTGGTGTGACTGACAAATATAAATTATTTATTGTCGTTGAATCAGTCAAAGATGCTTATGATTTAGCTACTGCGTATCCGGCTATCCGCCACATTAACTTAGGTGGAACTAAGCCATTAGACAATACCACGCAAATTAGTAAAGCTATCTATGTTTCATCCAAAGATCGTGAACTTTTGGATACTTTGTCTGCGCAAGGAATTAATTTAGAAATTCGCCAAGTGCCTAACGATAAAGTGCTTAGTTATAAGGACATTAAATAGAAAATGGATAATCAAATTAAAAGTAATCGTTTAGCGGCGATGAATTATTACTATCGTAATTACTCAATGGACTATTTTTTAGATGCAATTGCACAAAATGGCCTGCAAAAGTTTGAATTATGGACCGGACCACAGCACTTCTGGATTAGCAGTCAAGGATATCAGGATCCCCAACCTTTAAAAGTGGCTGTGCAAAAACGCAACTTAAAAATTATCTGTTTAACGCCACAGCAAGGTAATCCGAATCCGTATAATTTGGCAGTCCCCATTAGTCGACAAAAAGAAGCCATTCAATATTTTAAAAACGTGATTAATGCGGCAGTAGATTTAAATGTTGGACTAGTGTCTTTAAATCCAGGTTGGGAATTTTATGATGAAGACCCACAAGAAGCGTGGCAGAGATCAGTAATGGTTTTAAAGCTGTTAGCTGATTACGCACAAAAGAAAAAAATTAAGTTGGTTATTGAAGCGTTACAACCAGATGAATCACATTTAGTAAATTCAATTATTGACTTAGAAAGATATTTAGCTGATGTGGATAATTCCAACGTTTATATTAATTTAGACTTGGGTGCAATGGCACGTCATTACGAAACTATTGCTCAATACTTTCAGACTTTTGGTCAGAAAATAATTCATTGTCATTTTGTAGATGGCTGTCCCACTGGTCACTTACGTTGGGGAGAAGGTCAAAGAAATCCTGGTGCTGATTTAGTAATTTTCAATAAATATCAATACCACGGTGACTTCACCTTTGAATTTGCTCAGGAAAAATACTTTTTAGAACCAAAAGAAATTGAACAGTCAGCACTCAAATATTTGAAACCGTTTTTAAAATAAATGGAGATGAGTTTGATGAGTAATATTTTGACAGCACTGCTAATTGGTTTAATTGGCTTTATTGGCCCGTTAGATTTTGTGATCGGATCAAATCTCTTAAATCGGCCCATTATCATGGGACCATTAGTCGGTTTAGCAATGGGGAATTTAACCCAAGGAATTATTATCGGTGCTTCATTAGAATTAGTTTTTATGGGAGCCATTTCGGTGGGCGCATATTTACCACCTGATGTGATTGTGGGTGGTGTTTTAGGAACTGCTTTTGCTATTTCGTTAGGAAAAGGTGTGGGAGCTGCAATTGCCATTGCAATGCCGATTGCGATGCTTTCTTTAGCTGTCGGTAATTTAACTAGTGTTTTTTTTCCGGCTATAGCCCATATTGGTGATCGGTATGCTAAAAAGGGTCAAGCTGGAGGAATAACGGCCGCCATGTGGGGAATTGGCCTCATTGAATGTACCAGAAGAGGAGTTCTTTGTTTCTTAGGTTATTACGTTGGTAGTTCAGGAATGAATGCTTTACTAAAAGTTATTCCCCAAAATGTGATTGATGGCTTACAGGTTGCAGCTAATATGTTGCCTGCTATGGGGTTTGCAATTTTATTAGAAATGATTCTCAACAAAAATATCTTGCCGTACTTTTTCTTAGGCTTTTTATTAGCATCATATTTAAAAATTCCCGTTGTTGGCGTAGCGTTGTTTGGTTTGATCATTGTGGTGATTAAAATGCGTTCCACTTCAACTAACCATGTTTCCGCTAGTGATTTTAATCAGGAGGATTTAAGTGATGACGATGACTTCTAAGAATGGTCAGTTAACTAATAAAGATTTGCGCCAAATTATGTGGCGTTCTTTAACAGTGGAATTTGGGTGGAATTATGAACGACAAATGCATTTAGGATTTGCCTACATGATGACCCCTTTGATGAAAAAACTTTACCACGCTGACTCTAAGGAATATACAGCATCATTAGAACGACAAATGGAGTTTTTTAATTGTACACCCCAGATCGTACCGTTTATTGGTGGGGTGGTGGCTTCCATGGAAGAAAAGAATGCAACCGCTGATCAATTTGATGTTTCTTCGATTAGCGCGATAAAAACAGCTTTAATGGGTCCATTATCTGGAATTGGGGACTCGCTTTTCTTAGGAACATTACGGGTTTTGGCAATTGGTTTGGCTTCTTCAATCGCCTTAAAAGGCAATCTTTTGGGTCCGATTTTGTTTTTATTAATATATAATATTCCAGCTTATTTAGTTCGTTTTTATGGTGTTAAAGCCGGCTATAACTTGGGTGCTGGTTATTTAGATAAAATTCAAAAATCCGGTTTAATGGATAAGTTTAAAGAAGCAGCAGGAATTTTAGGTGTGATGGTCATTGGTGCTATGACGCAAAGTATGGTGGTTGTTAAAACAGTTCTGAAATTTGGTACTGGTAAAACAGCGACTTCTTTGCAGAGTATTTTGAATGAGATTTTACCGGGATTATTGTCTTTAATTGTCTTGTATGCTTTTTGGATTTTGAACAAAAAGAAAGTTAATGTTTTATGGCAACTATTGGGTGCCACAATTATTGGCGTTTTATTAACTGTTTTTGGAATTTTAGGTGTTTAAAAAGCTTTTTAAACTGTGACAAAAGGTGTGCTTTTTAGCTATCTATGAATAATCATTCCAAGTAAAAATAAACTTCAATAATTATTCTGATTAACGTGCACTAGCTCATCTTTTTTGTTGGTAGCTTGAAATTAATAGAAAGTCAGGAGAGAAAAAATGAGAAAATTTAACAAACAAGCCTTAATTGATAATATGCAAGGAGCTTTAAAATTACGTTCACAAATTAATGAAATTGTTGATCAAATAAATGCTGATGGTTATGACAATATTTGCTGGTTGGGAATTGGCGGCACTTATGCGTCTTCAATGCAGGCAGTTATTCATATGAAAGAAAAGTCAGCTTTAGAAACTTTCTATCAAAATGCGGGTGAATATTTAGTTACAGGAAATAAACGGATTACATCAAAAACGTTAGTTGTTACATCATCAGTTTCAGGTAATACAGCCGAAGTGGTTCAAGCTGTACAAAAAATGAGTGACGCTGGTACTAAGATCTTAGGATTTATTGATAATCAAAAAGCTGATCTTTCATCAATGGTCACTTACTGTATTTCTTATCCAACTGATGAACAATTAAAGTTCTTTATGGTTGCTGATCGGCTAATGTATTTAGCAGGTGAATTTCCCGATTATGATGAATTTTATCAAGAAATGGATGCGCACTTTGCTCAAGATATTGCTAATATTGAAGAAACGGCAGATGTTTTTGCAGAAAAATTCGCACAAAAACATCATGAAGATGCAATCCATTATTTTGTGGCAGCAGGTAATCAGTGGGGCGCCACTTATTCTTATGCCATGTGTTATTGGGAAGAACAACATTGGTTACGGACACGTGCTATTGAAGCGGCGGAATTCTTCCATGGTGCATTTGAAATTATTGATCGTGATACACCAGTGACCGTTTATGTTGGTGAAGATACGCAAAGGGCGTTAAGCCAACGCGTAGCAAAGTTTTTGCCAGAAATTTGTGGTAATTATACAATTATTGATGCTAAAGATTATGATTTGCCCGGCTTTTCTAAGCAGTACCGTGGTAATTTATCACCATTTGTCTTTCGGGCTATTAATAATCGGATTGATGCGCATATTGAACATTTGAATCGCCATCCAATGGACATTCGCCGTTACTATCGGGCTTTGGATTATTAATTAGTAAAGGAGAAAAAATTGCTTTCAGTTATTGTCTGTACGCATGGTGATTCAGCTAAAGAATTGGTTAAATCAACAGAAATGATTTGTGGTCAACAAAAGCAATGCGCAACTGTATCATTTACAATTGGCCAATCTTTGACTGATTTAAAACAAAAATTGGAACAAAAAATAAAAACCTTGAAAGGCCCCATCATTTGTTTAACTGATTTAAAGGGCGGGACTCCGTTTAATACGTTAGTTTCTTTAAAAGATCGTTATCAGCAACTAGAAATTATTACTGGAGTGAATATTCCGATGTTACTGCAACTGTTTATTTATCGTGATCAGTTGGCAAGAGAACAATTGATTGATTCCATAATTAAAAGTGCCCAAAAGGGCATTTACCTTTATCAATTGGAACACAATGATCAAGATGAAGAATTTTGATTGATTTTTCATCAGCCAGCTTTTAATTAAATCAAGTTAGCAATTGAGCTAATTTATTGATAAATCCTCCAAAATTAATTTTTTAATTGGTTTCGGAGGATTTTTTAGCAAAAAAATTCGTAGTTTAATTATGAATCATGGTATGCTTAATAAACGTTAAGAAACAATTTTTTAAAGGATAAATTATGCGAAAAAAAAGTAAAAGTTCTAACTTGAGTTTTTGGTTAATCGTTATTATCATTGTTGCCTTTGTGATTTTTGGTAAAGGGAAAACACCGACGAATGCCCCTGGATCAGTTCAGGATATTAAAGTCGTTAATCATGATAATTTGGTTAATCTCAAATTTGATATTCAAAAATATCCCCAAAATTATGCCGTATTATTAAATAATCAACCTAATTTTTCTGTCAATACTAAGCAACAAATTACTAGAATGCAGCAACAACGTGGTCAATATTTACAACAAGGTGATGATCAACAAGAGACTAATTACCGTGGCTTTGATTCGTTGGGCAGAACCCGTGAAGTCAGCAGTTTTGTTCGTTATAAAGATGTGGTTAAGCATTCTTCTCAAGTTATGAAACGACCTTCATTTAGTACTAATGCCAAAATTTCTGGTGAATATTCTGATGGACAGTTTGATAGTCAACTACATCAATGGTCGGGTACGCATTCTAATAATCGCATTGTCCAATTATCTGGTTATCGGGGTTACATTTATAATAAAAGCCATCTTTTGGCGTGGTCGTTAGGGGGTTCGATGAATAGTGACAACATTGTTCTGGGAACAAGAGCTCAGAACGTCGGGACTAATAATAGTAATGATCCTGGGGGCATGGCCTATGCGGAAACTAAAGTTCGTGACTTTTTACGAGCTCATCAAGATGAAGTTGTTTTCTATAAAGCTATTCCAGAATATGTTGGCAATGAACTAGTTCCGCGTGGTGTTCAAGTACAGGCACAATCCATTAAAGACCTGAAAGCATTAAAGCTTAATATTTGGACTTTTAATACGCAGTCTGGCGTGGCCATTAACTATAATACAGGTCAAGCTAATACACAATAAAAGTGATTAAAGTAATCTTGGATTTTAGTGGGAGGTTACTTTTTTAATAAAATAATTTTAATGGTCGAAATTATGGTCGAAATTGTGTATTCTAATATTATTAATGAATATTGAAACAATAGTTAAAAAAGTTCGGATTGTAAATTAGAGCTATTCTAAACGTTTGTTGATAAAAATTAACTTGAGGTTTATTAAACGGCTCTTTTTGCAGATTTGCTTAGTGAAACTTACAGTTCAATCATGAAGTTATTGAGGGGGATCTTATTTTGAAATTAGCTTTGATTGATATTGGATCTAATTCTATTCGCATGGCCATTTATGAAATTGAACATTACCGGGTTTCCAAAGAAATTCAACGTTATCGTGAGTTTGTCCAGTTAGCTAAAGAAATGACAGTTGATGGCTGCATTAATGATGATAATTTTGCTGCGGGCGTAGCTACACTAAAGCATTTTCGGCAAATTTTAAATCATGCGCAAATTACGCAAGTCATTGCAACGGCTACTGAAGCGATTCGGCAGGCTAAAAACCAAACTGCATTTTTAAAAGCTGTTCAAGAGCAGGCGCAGATTCAAATTCAGGTTTTAAGTGGTTATCAAGAAGCATACTTTGACTCATTAGCCATTCAAAAAGCAATTTTGCAACCTAATTTTTTGTTTTTGGATACAGGTGGTGGGAGTTTTGAATTTGGAACGGTACTGGATCGTCAACTAGTTCAAGCACATAGTTGGCCTTATGGTGCTGTTAAATTATATGATCGATTAGGGCAACCTAATTGTTTGAGTATTCAACAACAGCAACAATTAAACGATTTATTAATACCTTGTTTACAGCAATGTCAAACCCATCAGTTGCACCAACTAGTAGTAATTGGTGGCGTTCATCGGGCTTTATTTGAGGTTATGCAATTAGCAGCTAATAAATGGCATTCAGCAACGACAATTTTACGTTGGATTAAACAGATTCAACATAACAATATTGCTGCTAATTCGGCGTTAGCTAATATGGAATTTGCCCGGGCGCCTTTTATGCCAGTAGGATTAATGCCACTGAAAACAATCATTGATTTGTTTCAAATTCAACAAGTTAATTTTTGTTCTTATGCTTTACGGGATGGAATTTTGGTAGATTTCTTACGGCAACAAAAAAAGCAAGATCAATCTTAAAGTGATCGATCTTGTTTTCATGGATACATATGATTAAAGGTTAACGGATAAGATTAACACTATTTAGGTCATAATCAGTTGCGATGCATTTTGTTCACAACTTAGATTTGATTGCATTCACAAAAGCAACAACTTGCGTCTAACTACGAATAATCATTCAAGTTATAAACCAACTTAAATAATTATTCTAGGTTATACTCAGTTGTTATTCGCTTTTATTCACAGCTTAGATTTTAGCCGCGATAAGGTAAAATTAATTTTTGATGTTCTAAAATATGCCCGTCCATTGCATGAAGTAATTCGTTTAACCAAAAACCATTTGATAAATTAAGCATTTTATCCAGGGCATAAACACGCAATTCATATTGATGAGTCCCACTCGGTGGGGTTGGGCCGTGATAAGTTTGAGTAATTTGCGGATCAGTTTCGCCTAACAAAGAACCAGCAGTCGAATTTTTACCTTGAATCATTGGAATACTGGGATTTTGGCTGACGTCTTCAGGAATCTTGGTAATAGTAGGTTCTAAATTAGCTACACTCCAATGGATCCATTCAAAACCGCAGACAGGGATCGAATCAGGATCTAAAAAGGTTAGCGCAAACGATTGGGTATGTTCAGGAACATTTTGAATTTCAATGGGAAAAGATTTAATCGGCATTTTACCATTCAGTAATTCTTCCAGTGGCGCAAATTTGCCATACTGTTTTGGCAATAATCCTTGAGTTAAAGGCACACTAATTTTCATGATTAAGACTTCCTTTAGAACCAATGTTATAATTAATAATAATTTGAGTCAGATGGTTCTTGCTTAAATTTTAGCAATTGTGAAGCAGAATGCAACTAAATTAAATTAAGATGGAAGAGATACGATGAAAATTACTGAATTCGATCAGCACGTACAAGATTTATATCAACAAGTTCAGCAACAAACAGGCTTAGCTATTGACTTACACTTAGAATCAAATCGTAAAGAAGATTGGTTAGCCTTTGACCAATCAGTGAATTATTTTAATACTCAGGGGCATTTAGAAATTAATTTAGCGACATCTAGCGATTTGAATTTCACTTTGGCTCATGAGTTACGTCATGTTTTATTGGAGGAGGAATTTGCTTCCCATATAACTTTTCCAGTTACGACACAAGATTCACAAATTGATAAGTTTATGCGAGAAACTACAGCAGTGTTAACGGATTTTATCGACCATATTGCTATTACGCAACAACAAAAGTTAGCTGGTGAAATTACGACAGCAGTAAAAAATGATTTGTTAACTGGATTAAAATTTGTGTTGGAAAATTATGATGACATTTTTAATCAAATTTTTACGTTAGTTAATGCTGGTATCTTAGGCTTAGATGATGATTTGAAAATGTGGCAACAAAAATTACCTCAAGCTAATCGTTATGCTCAACAGCTTTTAGATACTGCCCAGTATAAATTTAAAATCACAAAGACAGCTTTAAGACGTAATAAAATTATAATTTTACAAACATTTTCCGACATTTTTTGGGATTTAGGTTATGATTTACCATTACCATTTGAAGATTTTGTTTCTTTTGAACCAATTTTAAGTGAACGGCAATTACGCCTCAGTGTTGGGCAAGTATTTCAAATTAAGCACTCTGAATTAGTCGATTCAATAACAAAGTGGCCAGCATTTTTATTGATGGGTCAGCAAGATTTTCAGTGTTGTGGAATCTTGGATTTGAATGTTAATTTAGAGCCAGAAGAATATCTTCAGTTTTATCGTCAGCCAGTTGAAGAATTTTTAACGTCACATGGTCTTGAATATCGTATTCGATAAAAATCGTTTGATTGAAAATTTTTGCGCACTGATAGGCTTTTAGTTCAGAATAGAGGCGGGGATAAAATGTTGACTTTTGGAATATAATAATGGATTAATTTAATGTTCGGCTAAATTATTTATAGAATATGATGTCTCCATCTTATGAATGAACGTTTTAGGTGTCCGAATTATTATAAATTAAATAGTCGGTGTTCAAAAATAATATTATTTAAATGGAAGTAATTATATGAGTGATTTACAGGCAATTATTGATCAAGCACAGTATGTAACTTTTTTGACAGGAGCCGGGGTTTCAACGGCTTCGGGCATTCCGGATTATCGTTCTAAAAATGGCTTATACGCTGGTAAGAAACGGCCAGAAGAATTATTAAGTTATGATTATCTCATGGATCATCCGCAAGAATTTTGGGAATTTGTCAAGCAAAGTTTATATTTTCCTCAAGCTAAACCGAATATTATCCATCAAAAAATGGCGCAAATTGCTAATCAAAAAGGCAAAGTTGTCACCCAAAATATTGATGACTTGGATTTAAAGGCTGATAATCATGAACTGGTCCAATTTCATGGTAGTTTATATCAAACGACTTGTCTTAAATGTGGTCAAAAAGTGGCTTGGCCAGACTACTTAAATGATTATCATCATCAAAATTGTGGTGGTGTGATTCGTCCAGATATTGTTTTGTATGGTGAACCAATCAGTCAAACAGCGGTAGAACAAGCAGTTTTAGCGATTCAACAAGCAGATGTGATTATTGTAGTGGGAACTAGTTTTCAAGTCTATCCGTTTGCCGGTTTGATTCAGTATCGTCAGCCGCAAGCTCAATTAGTAGCTGTCAATAAAACACCAATTACTGTGGGTCAACATGGTGTCATGATTACAGCTGATGCTCAAGATGTTTTTGCAAAGTTAGTTTAATTGAACTAATTTAATAGGTTATAATAAAAACAACTATTCACAGAAAATTCGATACTATAATAACGATAACGTAGAAACGAGGCACATAATGGTAAAAAAACCAACATTTTATATCACAACACCCATTTATTATCCATCAGGTAAGTTAACAATTGGTAATTCTTATACAACCGTTGCGGCAGATACGCTGGCACGTTATAAACGTTCCCGAGGTTTTGATGTTTTCTTTTTGACTGGAACAGACGAGCATGGGTTGAAAATTGAACAAAAAGCCCAAGCTAAAAAAATGCAACCCCAAGCTTATGTTGATGAGATGGCGGTGGGCATTCAAAAATTATGGAAATTGTTGGAAATTTCCAATGACAAATTTATTCGGACTACCGATCCGCAACATGTAGCAGCAGTCCAACAAATTGTGCAAAAATTAATTGATAGCGGCGATGTTTATCTAGGTGAATATATTGGTTGGTATTCTGTTGATGACGAAGAATACTTTACGGAATCTCAATTGGCTGAAGTTTATCGTGATGATAATGGTCAAGTTATTGGTGGTAAAGCTCCTAGTGGTCACGAAGTTAAGTTAGTTAAAGAGCCGTCTTACTTTTTTAAGATGAGTAAATATGCGGATCGTTTATTACAATATTATGAAGATCATCCTGATTTTATCCAACCGGAAAGCCGGAAGAATGAAATGATTAACAATTTCATTAAGCCAGGGTTGGAAGATTTGGCAATGTCTCGAACTAGTTTTAATTGGGGTGTGCCGATTCCTAGTGATCCCAAACATGTGGTTTATGTTTGGATTGACGCTTTGTTAAACTATATTACAGCTTTAGGTTACGGTAGTTCCGACCAAGAGTTATTTGAACGCTATTGGCCCGCCAATGTTCATTTTGTTGGTAAAGAAATTGTGCGTTTCCATACCATTTATTGGCCAATTATTTTGATGGCTTTAGGCTTACCACTGCCGGATCAGGTGTTTGGTCATGGCTGGTTATTAATGAAAGATGGCAAAATGTCCAAATCACGGGGCAATGTCGTTTATCCGGAAATGTTAGTTGAACGCTATGGTTTAGACGCCTTACGCTATTATTTGATGCGCGCCATTCCGTTTGGGAGTGATGGTGTCTTTACGCCAGAAGATTTTGTGCAACGGATTAATTATGATTTAGCTAACGATTTAGGTAATTTGTTAAATCGGACAGTTTCGATGATTAATAAGTATTGCGCTGGTCAAATTCCGGCCTTAGTTGTAGGTCAAACTGAGCTTGATCAAGATTTAGAACAAGTAGCGGCTCAAACGATTGCTAACTATAATCAAGCCATGGACAAATTTGAATTTTCAACGGCTTTAGATATTACGTGGACGTTGATCGCGCGCACGAATAAGTATATTGATCAAACACAACCGTGGGTTTTAGCTAAGGATCCAGCCCAAAAAGCACAATTAGATAACGTGATGGCTCATTTAGCTGAAGCATTACGGATTATTGCTATTTTAATTAGCCCGGTGATGACCCACGCACCACAAAAGATTTTTGCCCAATTGGGTTTTGACAAACAAGACGGGCAAAATGTTGAATTTGGACATTTACCACAGAGTCAAGTCGTTATTAAACCAACACCAATTTTTCCACGACTTGATTATGATGAAGAAGTTGCCTACATTAAGGATAAAATGCGTCAAGAACAACAAAAAGCCCAAACTAATGGTACTTTAAAGGTGACGAAGTCCGCCGCTGCCAAGCAAAAACAAGCACAGAATAAAGCAGAAATTAAAATTGATGATTTTAATAAAATTAAAGTCCAAGTGGTTGAAATTTTAACTGTGCAAAAAGTTAAGGGTGCTGATCGGCTATTACAATTCAAATTAGATGATGGTAGTGGTCAAGAACGGCAAATTATCTCTGGAATTGCGGAATTTTATCCAGATCCACAAGTATTAGTACACCGCAAAGTTTTGGCAATTACGAATTTAAAACCACGTAAAATGCGGGGCGAAGTTAGCCAAGGAATGTTATTGTCGGCTGAACATGATGGTCAAGTCCAATTAGTTACTGTCCCTGACAATTTGGTTAATGGTTCCGGTGTTGAATAAAATTTAATTGTAACGGTGGTTTTTGAGAAGGATTAATATAAACTTTTGGATGAGATATCGTTTTATAGTTGAAGACAGAGGTTAGATTTTGAAAATATTTGATTCACATACCCATTTAAATGATGATCCCTTTTGGGAACAGACGCCCACTTTTTTACAACAGGCGCAAGATTTAGATGTTGTGGAAATGGCGATTGTTGGTTCTAATACCAAACTCAATGAACGTGCATTGCAGTTGGCGCAAACTTATCCGCAATTGTTTGCAGTGCTTGGTTGGCATCCTGAAGATAGTGCGAGCTTTGATAAGCAAGCGGAGCTAAAGTTGTGCCAACAATTACAAGATCCTCAAGCGATTGCTATTGGTGAAATTGGCCTTGACTACCACTGGTCGCAAAATCCCACACCACAGGTTCAACAAGCAGTTTTTGTGCGCCAATTACAATTGGCGCAACAATTGGCTTTACCAATCAGTATTCATACTCGTGATGCGATGGCTGATACTTACCAGCTATTAAAGCAGCATTGGCCTCAGTCGGGTGTCATTATGCACAGTTTTAATGGTAGTTTATCATGGTTGGATAAGTTTTTAGAGTTAGGCTGCTATATTTCTTATAGTGGTGTCGTGTCTTTTAAAAATGCGCCAGAAGTTAGAGCAGCAGCTACACACACACCTATAAAACGTTTATTGGTGGAAACAGATGCTCCTTATTTGACGCCAGAACCACATCGTGGTGAAATGAATCAACCAGCTTTTAGTCGCTTTGTGGTGGAAGCGGTGGCTAAATGTCGCTTAGAAAGTGTTCAAGAAATAGCGCAACAGACTTATCAGAATGCGCATGAGGTTTATGGTTTAGATGGAAAAAATTAAAGAAGTCATTGTCGTGGAAGGTCGCGACGATACAGCTCGTTTACAGCAAGTCTTTGGTCGAGAAATTGATACTATTGAAACTAATGGTTCAGCAATTAATGACCAAACAATCAAACTAATTCAACAAGCCCAAGCTAAGCGAGGAGTTATTGTAATTACTGATCCAGATTTTAATGGCGAACGAATTCGGCGAAAAATTGTGGAGCAGGTTCCCGGTGTGAAGCAAGCTTTTTTACGTCGACAAGACAGTGTTCCTAGTAATCGGCATGGTAGTTTGGGATTAGAACATGCGAATGCTCAAGTCATTAGGAATGCTTTAGAGTCGGTTTTTACAACAGATCAATTAGCACCCAATACAATTACCAAACAAGACCTAGTTGATTTACGTTTGATTGGGGCTAGTGAATCGCGGCATTTGCGCGAATTAGTGGGTGATGAATTGCATATTGGTTATGCTAATGCCAAACAATTTTTACGGCGCTTGGCAATGCTAAATATCACCAAAGAGCAGTTAATTCAAGCAGTTCAAAAATTTCAAGGAAAATAAAATGGTAGTTGAAAAATACGATATTGCAGATCCTTTGCGGACACAAGCAATTTTAGCTAAGTATCAGATTCATGCTAAGAAAAGTCTGGGCCAAAATTTCTTACAGGAACCCGCAGTTATTGACCAAATTGTCACTAGTGCGCAGATAAAACCCACAGATATAGTGCTAGAGATTGGTCCCGGAATTGGGGCTTTGACTCAACAATTGGCAAAGGTTGCCAAACAAGTTTATGCTTTTGAATTAGATAATGATTTAATTGAATTATTACGGGAAAATTTAGCTGATTATCAAAACTTAACGATTATTGCAGCAGATTTTTTGAAAGTTGATTTGGCACGTTTTTTTAAAGAACAACATTTAACCAAGCAAGTAGTCAAGGTGGTTGCCAACTTGCCATATTATATTACGACCCCGATTTTATGGAAATTATTACAGGAACCAGTGACGTTGCAGCGGTTAGTTTTGATGATGCAAAAAGAAGTTGCGCAACGAATTACCGCAACTCCTGGTCATCGTGAATATGGGGCATTGAGTGTGAGTGTGCAAACTAAAGCCCAGGTGACAATTGACCAAATTGTGCCGCGCAGTGCCTTTGTGCCCCAACCACAAGTTGATTCAGCCGTCGTCAGCTTTGATTTAGTAAAGCGTCCAGATTATCAAATTGCAGATGAAGCTTATTTTGAGCAAGTTGTTAAAGCAGTCTTTAAGCAAAAACGTAAAAATTTGTGGAATAATTTATTATCATTTGTTGGTAAATCAGCCTTGAATAAACAAAAATTAGAAGTGGTTTTTAATGATTTAGGTTGGCAACATCAAGTGCGTGCGGAGCAATTAACAATTAGTCAGTTAAACCAATTAGCACGGCAAGTTAAACAACAATTTGCTTAATTTTGCTGTTTTTTGTTAAAAATTGAATTTTAGATTGTTTAATGGTAGTATTTATGTTAAAGGGGTTGAGTTTATTGCCAATGACATTTGCTTCTATTAAACGTAAATTGGATAGTCACTTGGGTGAAGGAATTACTGTTGTTGCTCAAGTTGGACGTAAGAAAGTTACTCGCCGTCACGGTAAGTTAGCTGAAACATTCCACTCTGTTTTTGTAGTTGATTTAGATCCAGCGGAAAATTCGTTTGAACGTGTTTCATATAGTTATGCTGATTTATTGACTAAGTCAATTGAATTATCTTTCGATTAATTAAGATTGTCTATTAGACAATCTTTTTTTGTGGCTGTGACGTTAAAGCTAATGATCATATTTTGACCTTTTTCTGGAACTCCGAAGTGGTTTATTTAAAAATGTTCGGTTTCTCGGTATAATATGTATTAAATAGAATTAAAGCAGGTAATTTTTATGAAAATACGACGAAGCGAACGTTTAATTGATATTACAAATTATTTGAAGCAACGACCATATCAATTAGTTCCGTTAACTTTTTTTGCTCAAAGATATCATTCAGCTAAATCTTCTATTAGTGAAGATGTTTCCATTATTAAGCAAACTTTTTTAAAAAGTAATATTGGTTTAGTAGAAACAGTTGCGGGTGCTAGTGGTGGTGTGATTTTCACGCCAGGGATTAGTCGTTCATTAGCGCAAGAATATTTAGATAATCTGCGGTTACAGTTAGCCGATCCACAACGAATTTTACCCGGTGGTTATTTATACTTGTCAGACTTGTTGGGTAATCCAACTATTCTCAATCAAATCGGTCAATTAATTGCTACCCAATATGCCAAACAAGAAATTGATGTGGTGATGACAATGGCGACGAAAGGAATTCCGATTGCACAAAGTGTAGCCGAATATCTGAATGTTCCCTTTGTCATTGTTCGCCGTGAATCTAAAATTACTGAAGGACCGACTTTAAGTGTAAATTACACTTCCGGTTCTTCAAATTATGTAGAAAAAATGGAACTCTCAAAACGTAGCTTGGCGTTAGGTTCTAAAGTTTTAGCAGTTGATGACTTTATGAAGGGCGGTGGCACAGTCTTGGGCATGCGCAATTTGGTTCAAGAGTTTGAGGGTCAATTAATTGGAGCGACCGTTTTGGTGGAAGTTCAAGATCAAACCGACGGCAGCGCTAGTACAGCCACTTCTTTATTTGCAATTAAACCTTTAACTGCACAAACACAAATGGTAGATATTTCTTTAGGCAATTATCTCCAGCGAACTGACTTTAGTCCCTTTGAAACAAAAGATTGAGTGCTATTAGACATTCATGTATGATTATATCAGTAATAATTAATAAATTTTAAACGAAGTGAAGGAATTTCAATGGCTGAACGTTTCACAGTTATTTTGGCCGCAGGCAAAGGTACACGCATGAAGTCAAAGCTTTACAAAGTTTTGCATCCGGTCTGTGGTCGGGCAATGGTCGATCATGTTTTAACGCAAGTTGAACGAACTCAACCGAGCCAAATTGTAACAGTTGTTGGTTTTGGTTCTAATCAAGTTCAAGAACTTTTACAAACGAGAACAGCTTATGCCTTACAACAGGAACAATTAGGAACTGCGCATGCTGTTTTACAAGCGGAAGCTTTATTAGGTCAAAAACAGGGAACCACGTTAGTGATTAGTGGTGATACACCGTTATTTACAGCAGATACCTTAGAAAAATTGTTTGCTTACCATGAACAAAATCAGGCTGGGGTAACGGTTTTAACTGCCCAAACTTCAGAACCATTTGGTTATGGCCGAATTATTCGTGATAGTAATGATCAAGTTTTACGAATTGTGGAACAAAAAGATGCGACACCAATTGAGCAACAAGTGCAAGAAATTAATACTGGTGTTTATTGTTTTGATAATCAACAGCTATTTCATTATTTGCATCAAGTTAAAAATGACAATGTTCAAAGTGAATATTATTTACCAGATGTAATTGGTTTGATGCAGGCTAATCAACAAAAAGTGTTAGCTTATCAGATGGCTGACTTTACAGAATCTTTAGGCGTGAATGACCGAACAGCTTTGGCTCAAGCAACCAAAATCATGCAAGCACGCATTAATCAATCTTGGATGGAACAAGGCGTGACGTTAACTGCTCCAGATCAAACAACAATTGATATTGATGTTCAGATTGGAGCAGACACGACTATCGAAGGTGGTGTTGTCATTAAAGGAAAAACCCAAATTGGTCAAGATTGTTACATTACCAGTGGTTCGAGAATTGTCGATTCAACAGTTGGTCAAGGAGTCACCATCACGAGTTCAACTTTACAAGAAGCGGTGATGGAGGATCAAAGTGATATTGGGCCTAATTCGCATTTACGGCCACAGGCTCATATTGGACCACAAGCTCATGTGGGTAACTTTTGTGAAGTAAAAAAAGCGACCTTAGGTGCTCGTTCTAAAATGGGACATTTGAGTTACTTGGGTGATGCCACAGTTGGTCATGATGTTAATATTGGTTGTGGAGTCGTTTTTGTTAACTATGATGGCGTCAAAAAATGGTCAACAGAAGTGGGCGATTGTGCTTTTATTGGCAGTAATTCCAATCTGGTAGCGCCATTAAAGATTGCTGATCATGCTTTTGTTGCAGCGGGTTCCACCATTACTAAAGATGTAGCTCGTCATGATCTAGCTTTAGGGCGTGCTCGGCAAGTTAATAAGGCTGATTATTGGCTGCACTTGCCAATTGCTGATGATCCAAACTGGAATTAATTAAAAATAATTGAATTTAAATAATGGAAAGTTGAGATAAAAATGTCTACATTAAGAGCTAATAGTCCGATGAAAATTTTTGCTTTAAACTCAAATAAGCCTTTGGCAGAAAAGATTGCCCAAGAAGTTGGGGTACCGTTAGGTAAATCTTCTGTTAAACGCTTTAGTGATGGTGAAATTCAAATTAATATTGAAGAAAGTATCCGAGGATCAGAAATTTTCATTATTCAATCAACATCTGATCCAGTCAATGATAATTTAATGGAATTGTTGATTATGATTGATGCATTACGTCGGGCTTCAGCAGCGATGATTAATGTGGTCATTCCTTATTACGGCTATGCCCGTCAAGACCGCAAGGCGCGGGCGCGTGAACCAATTACGTCCAAGCTAGTAGCTAATATGTTACAGACGGCTGGTGCTGATCGGATTTTGGCTTTAGATTTACACGCGGTGCAAATTCAAGGATTTTTTGATATTCCGGTGGACCATTTAATGGGTGCTCCTTTATTGGCAGATTATTTCTTAGAAAAAGGTTTAGATGAAGATGCAGTGGTAGTTTCACCCGATCACGGTGGTGTTGTGCGCGCACGTAAACTAGCTGAATTTTTAAAGGCACCAATTGCGATTATTGATAAACGTCGTCCCCGTCCCAATGTTTCTGAAGTGATGAACATTATCGGTGATGTGAAGGGCAAGCGGTGCATTATTATCGACGATATGATTGACACTGCCGGAACGATCTCATTAGCAGCGCAATCATTAATGGATGCTGGTGCTAAGGAAGTTTATGCTTCTTGTACACACGCTGTTTTATCAGGTCCCGCAATTTCTCGTTTAGAAGCTTCACCAATCAAGCAAGTGATTGTTACCGACTCGATTCAATTACCCGAAGAAAAGAAAATTGATAAAATGGTGCAAATTTCAGTTGCTCCGTTAATGGGTGAAGCAATTAAACGGATTTATGATAATGCACCAGTTAGTCCGTTATTTAAAACGCGGTTTAAACGTCACTAAGACGATTTAGTTTTATGAAGTAAGTAAGGAAAACTGTTATTTCCAGGACGTGATAAATTGCTTCTAAAGTTAGCACCTAAGTTTAGAAGCGGCCTTGGTAAGAGAAAGTGGTCACTATCTAGTTTGTGTTAAAAGACTAGACAAACGACTTATCCCAGAAGCTCAGTACTTTAGTATTGATGTAGTTCACTTAAATATGGATGTTTGACTTTGAATAATATTAATAGTTTTAAAAGATTGAGTGTTGATGATTAATTTCATCAGCACTTTTTTTCATTATGATTTATTGAAAGCTATTGGTTAAGTTGCTTTAAAAAAACTTTACTTGGATCTAATTCCTATGTTAATTTGTTTACGTCTTAAAAAAATAAATGGGGAAAATGATGGTTAAAATAGATATGAATCAACTGGAAGCCAATAATTATCACTTACAAAAGCAAACGCAAGCTTTGAAGGATCTGTTGGCAAATACTGATCGCAAAATGCAAGCTGTTCCACAAACAGAAGGCTTTAGCGGACACACGCAAGAACAAATGTCCGAATACGTTGAAGAAGCGCATCACCAAACTAGCCAAAGCTTGATTTCTGAGTTAGATCAATTAGCTCAAGGAATGCAGCGCTTGATTGACGACTTTAAATAAAATGTTGACAGTAGTAGCAATGCCCGAATTGATACGGATAATTTAGACGATATTGAACAACAATTAAAAAAAGCGCGGGAATTAAATCGCCAAACGGTTGCGGAGCTGAATGATGCTTATCGACTGGCGATTGAAGCGGGTGCTAATTGTCAACTAATTGATAATCAAGCTGACGAGGCACTAGGCGAAACAATTCACTTTGTCCAAGGAACCAAACGTTTATTGCTGAATTACAATAACCGGACGTTACCATTAACACTGAGAAATTTAAGTAATAATGTCGTTAATATTAAAAAAGATTTAGCGGTCACTGCAGGCATTAAAGGTCAAGGCAAAGAGCATTTTCAAATTGCGGCTTTTCTAACTGCTTTAGAACATGACGGTTGGAATGCGGCGGCTTTAACTAGCTTTGAGCATTTTTTAGATGACCAAATTGATAAAGTAACGGGCAAAAAGGCATTAGAGCAATTAAAGCAGCTGTTTAAACAAGCACGGCAAGTTGGCTCAACTGCGTTTAACGCGCTGTTTCGTCCTTATGCAGAAATAGGCGTTAGTCAAAAAGCTGCTAGTTCAGCTTTGACAATCATGATGAAGTATCTAGGAGCGACTGTAGAAAATGGTTATCTAAAATTAGAACATGGTTTTCCAAATTTAAATCCTTTTACCAACGAATTGCTTCAAGATTTGTTGCCCAAAGTCGTTCGCAAAGCGTTTCCGTTTACCAAAGGCAAGAAAGGTGGTTTAGCAACTGCTAGTGGAACTTTAGCGACGGAGATCCACCAACTGCGCTATTATATTTCTTATTCTAATGCAAAATATGTTGAACAAGTAGCAAAAAAGTTACACGTGACCCCAGGTGAATATTTGGATGATCTGAGTCAAACTGGCCAGTTCAAAGTAGCTAGTGAAAGTGCGCGGGCACATAATAAAAAGTATTATATTCCAGATGATAATAGATATAATTTGAATTATATGCACAATTATAAGTTATTATCTAATTTTCATGTTGAATTCATTATTAGTAACAAGAATGGTCAATTGCTAAAAGTTGATCCAGCAACTACTATTGACAAAAGCGGACGAAATTTAGCTGAATGGAATTTGAATGACTTAGCTGGTTTTGTGAATGGACCTTCGTATAATTATGCCGATAAGAATGATATGAACTTACCTAACTTGAAAAGTTCACATTACAATTACGATTACTCATATGGTAATTTAGATATGCCTAATCGCAATGAGATGTTAGGAAATAAAAGACCTGATGACAATTTATATAAAACCCCACAAAGAAAAGGCGAGAATAAATACCATGATGTGATCAGTTATTCTAAATATCATAGTATAGGTAAAGGTAAATAATTGTTATGAAAAAATTATTGAAAATTAGTCTATTATTTATGATATTAATAACAAGTGTTTTCACTTTAGGTCTCAGTAGTAATCCTAATCCGCCCAGTCGTTCAGAAATGGCGCCAAAGTATCAAAAAATGAGTACTAAAAAATTACAAGCGCGTAAAGATGAAGGTGCCGTGTTAACACCTAAATTTAGGGCTAAAACAGTCCAAGGTTTGATTGGCAAATCTTTTTCTTTCAACTCTAGTGAATTTGAGTACTTTCCCAGAGAAGGTGACGGTGAATATTTTTTAAAATTAAAATCTAACCAAACTTTTGTCTTAGTACACAATAATGCCTTTAAAGTTCGAACTCCTCAAGAAGGTGGATCCGACGGACTAGATATTCAATTCTTTTCAGGAAATTATAAAGTATCAAAAGGGAAAGTTGAATTATTTGTTAAAGATTATTATGTTACTGGAGAAGATGAAAATGAAAATGTTCCATTAAAAAGACTTAATAGTTGGCCGATAATACCAGAATCTATTGGAATAAATCCAGCATTATATAATAAATTACCAACAGATTGGCAACAGAAATTATCGACTGAGCAGATTACTAAAATGTACGATCGTTCAGATGAAAATTTTAGGCCTGGAACGTCTAAAGGTTTGGCTAGGAGATTAGCAAATGCTAGTAATTACGAAATAGTAAAAAACAAAAATACGTGGCAGGTTCAACAACCGGTGATTGGTGAACGCAAGCACGTTAAAGGGATTAAAAAATATTACAATCACCACTATAAACTAGGTTACCTCCACAAATACGACCATGTTTATCCAATTCCCGATTCCATTCAAGAAGACTTAATCAACAAATTTAAAGCCAGCGGTAGTTACTGATAACAGAGATTTTAATATTAACACCATGTAATGTAAAAAAAGCTAGGACAATAGCTATTTCTGAATTAATCCAGAATATAACCAATGTTCTAGCTTTTTGAGTGTTTATTATTAAGAATGATTTTGTTGTTTTTGCAAAAGATCGCGAATTTCTTGGAGATACTGGGCTGACAAATCTTCAGCACTAGTTTGTTCTGCTTGCACTTGTTTGTGGGGCTTTTCTAACGCATTAAGTGCTTTGACAATTAAGAAAACGACAAATGAAATAATCAAAAACTCAATCACTGCATTTAAAAAGTCACCTACGCGAAACATGCCAAACTTGATTGACGATAAGTCAATTTTTCCTAGAAACAATCCAATAAAGGGATTTAAAATATATTTAGTCAAGGCACTGACAATTTTATTAAAAGCACCACCAACAATAACCCCAACAGCTAAGTCCACGACACTGCCGCGTGAAATAAATTCTTTGAATTCTTTTAACATGAACGTTTTACTCCTCTTTGAAATTAATAGGTACTAACAAATTTTGCTAGAAGAGGTTGGGACGGTCTATTTTAAAGTTGTATTACTAAGCAGATTAAAGGTTTCGCAACGTTTTTTGTCCCAGCATCTAGTATGACCCGTTATTTTAATCATAGCTAATTTTGCAAAGAATTGTTACGAATATGACTTTGAAATTCGGTTAAAGTATTAGCAAATGTAGATCCTTGAGGGTCTGCTAGCATTTCTTTAGGAAAATAAAGCCGGTAATCGCCACTCACGCGCCCACTGAGGGCTTGAACAATGGGACTGACAGTCGATAATTCTTGTAAAGTACCATCTGGTTGCATGAGCTCAATTTGGGTTTTAGGTTCTTTAGATGAAGGATCATACAAGTCATATGGTAAATCAAAGCTGCTATTAGTAGCAGTATAAAATTGTTGATCAAACCCTGCCGCTGCAACTAATTCTTGCATATGTTGGACTAAATCTTCTTGTCCGTCTTGAAAGGTAACGGATTTAAACGGAATTCGGTCTAAAAAATGATGTGCTAAATTGCGTAAGATTTGATCGGGATGATCCCGCCAAAGATTGAAATAGGTATTTAACACATCGTCATCTAAGCGAAGATAATCCTTGACACTAATCTGATTTTTAAAAAAAGGTATTAATAAACTAGAATTTTCTGAGGTACTCAGGCATTGGTTTTCATAAAGATACTTAGCGCGATGTAATAATTTTGTTAAAACTACTTCCATGCCGCGAGACACCGGATGAAAATAAACTTGCTGGTACATTTGAAACCGCGAGACAATATAATCTTCAATCGCATGCATACCACCAATGTCAAAGGCAATACCATGTTGGTAAGGACGAATGACGCGCATAATTCTGGTTAAATCAAACATTCCGTATTGCGTACCGGTGAAATAAGCATCGCGTAACAAATAATCCATGCGATCTGCATCAATTTGACTAGAAATCATCTGGACAACTTGTGCGTTGGGATAAGTTTTAGCAATGACACTAGCGACTTGTTCGGGAAAATCCGGACTGATTTGGCGTAAAATCTGATTAACCTGAGTCTGAGGTGAAGTAATAATTTTTTGGGTCCATTGTTCATGATTGGTACCAAAAATATGTTCGAACGTATGTGAATAAGGGCCGTGTCCAATATCATGTAATAAAGCAGCACATAAAGCGACTAAGCGTTCCTGATCATCCCATAAACCGTCACCAGGATGTTTAGTAGGATAATTTTGTTGAAAGGAATCACAGATTAAGCGGGTGATTTCATAAACACCAACACAATGTGTAAAGCGCGAATGTTCGGCACCATGAAAGGTGAGTGAGGTGGTTCCTAATTGTTTAACGCGCCGGAGACGTTGAAATTCAGGCGTGTTGATTAAATCTAAAATTACCCGGTAAGGGACATGAATATAATTGTGGACGGGGTCGCGCAAAACTTTTTCCCGGGGTAAACGTTCAATTTTGGTCATTGTAAACTCTCCTTGATAATCTGATTTAATCGTTGCTGTTGGGCTATTTTTGTGGTGATAATCGTTTGGTAATCAGGAAGATTTGCTAATTGAGCTGCTGTTAAGATCCCTAAATCTGTTTTGGCTGCTAAAGTTTTTTGGAATAATTTTTTAAATTGTTCAATGCTAAAATCAGTGTTGATTAATTGATTTAAATTATTCATTGTAGCCGGGTTGACCGTGGGGTAGGCGGAGTTGTGATTTTTATTGGCTAGTCGATAAAAATTATGAATTACTTCACCACGTTTGTTTTGGTCACCGTTGATTGATAAGTAAGCCATAATGGCCAAACTTTGATGCTGGCGGCGTTGAGCGATCCCCGCAAACTTTTGGTGGTTAATACTTAAGTCAAAACTTCCAGGGCAATAAGAATCTTTGACTTCATAATGTTGAATGTTAACGGCTGGTAAGCAAGTTTTGATTAAATCAAGCATTAAAGCGTAAGCTTGATCAATTGAATATTCTTCAGCAGTGGGGAGTAAGAGGCTAATATTTAATACGCCGGGATCGCTGACCACTGCCAAACCACCAGCATTACGAATCATAATTTGATAGCCTTGTTTTGCTAAGTAGCTGACACCAGTTTTTAAATGATCTAAGTGCTTATCACGTAAGCCGCAAATAATGGTAGGACTAGTTTGCCAAAAATGAATCAGTGGTTGGTGAATTTTTTGACAATAATCTAGTAAAAAATCAGTTTGTGGAAAGATTAATTCTAGTTCGTTCTTTTTTTGATAAGTTACGTCATAAATTAAATATTTTTTTTCTAGCATAATTTTCCTCAATAATTAATAAATAGCTTATAATGAAAAATAAAGCCGCAAGTGGCTTAGTTGAGTCCAAAGACAATTGGAGTACTTACTAAGAAGAAAATGTTCGTCTAAAGTTACGAAAAATTCTTGTTGTTAGCCCGATTGTCCTAATGGCAAAGAGCTTTTCAAATTTTAAAGTCTACGGGGTGAAAATTAATCATGGAACGTACTGCTCAAGATATTCAAGTTCAACTAAAAACGCAAGTTATTCAAGATGGACAGGTGCATAATTATCAGGTTGATCAACTCGGGCAAGCGGTTATTATTGGTGATAAATTATATATTCGTTATCAAGAGTCCCCACAAGACCAAGACAATATTAAAGTCATCGTGAAAATCGCTACTAATAATCAGATTACCATTAAACGTCAAACTGGTGATAATTTAACAACTAATATGATGTTTGATCAAGAAAATGATCAGGCCTTCAATTATTTAACAGAATACGGTCAAATCCCGTTGATTTCACATACTAATCGTTTGCAGGTCTTGGTTTCGCAAGCACCGTTATCCGGACGGGTTAAATTAGATTATTCATTACATTCGGGCACTAATTTGGTCGGTGATTACAAGTTAAGATTGATTTTTAGTTAAGTAATCTGTAATATTAAAACTAGACTGTTGAAAGGACGTGTACGTAGTTGGTTGTAGAACTTAAACAATTCGATGGTGAAGACAAAAAAGATTTGTCGATGATCGAAGTAGCACACGCAATCTTGGGGCAAAAAGGAGAAGCAATGCCTTTTGCGGATATTGTCAATGAAATCCAGCAATTCATGGGTAAAAGCGACAGTGAGATTCGTGAACGGTTGCCACAATTTTACACAGATTTAAATGACGATGGCGGTTTTATTTCTTTAGGTGAAAATGTTTGGGGACTACGTACGTGGTATCCTTATGACTCTGTTGATGAAGAAGTCAATCATCCTGAAGATGCAGATAATGTTAAAACACCAACCATTAAACGCGTGAACGCTTTCTTGGATGACGAAGAAGACGATGATGATGTCATTGAATATGACGATGACACAGTTGATGCTAGCGATGACGAAGAGAACAGTGATGATCATACGCCGGATTTATCGCAGTTTTCACATCAAGATTTAACCTTTGGTAATGATGACGATGATTTAACTAGTGATCCGGCTGATGATTTGGAAGATGGAATCGAAGGCGATCTCAGTGAGTTTTCTGATGATGAAGACGAGGATGACGATTAAACACTGTCATTATAGCATAGCATAAATATAGTTTGACAAGATATTTAAATCATTGTAAAATACCGATTGGGCACTTTACAGTGTGCGATAAAGGCTCTCTGTTCTTATAGAATAGGGAGCTTTTTTAATTTTAATGACCGGATCTTCCCTCAATCAATTATTAAAGGAGTAAATTGAATGACCAAATATATTTTTGTGACTGGTGGCGTTGTTTCATCTTTAGGTAAGGGGATTGTGGCCTCTTCTTTAGGACGATTATTGAAAAATCGTGGTTTAAAAGTAACATTGCAAAAATTTGATCCTTATTTGAACGTTGATCCTGGAACGATGAGTCCCTATCAGCATGGTGAAGTCTTTGTAACCGATGATGGAGCAGAAACTGATTTGGACTTAGGTCATTATGAGCGTTTTATTGATAATGATTTGAATAAATATTCAAATGTTACCACGGGTAAGTTATATGCAGAAATTTTGCGTAAAGAGCGTAAAGGTGAATATAACGGCGCTACGGTTCAAGTGATTCCGCATGTCACGAACATGATTAAGGAAAAAATCATGCGAGCCGCCACGACGACGGACTCAGATGTGATTATTACTGAAGTTGGTGGTACAGTTGGTGATATTGAATCTTTGCCATATTTAGAAGCTTTGCGGCAAATGAAATCAGAAGTTGGTGCTGAAAATGTCGTTTACGTGCATACAACTTTAGTTCCATATTTAAAAGCAGCTGATGAAATGAAAACTAAGCCTACACAACATAGTGTCAAAGAGTTACGTGGTTTAGGTATTCAACCCAATATTTTGGTAGTTCGGACTGAAAAACCAATTTCGCAAGGAATGCGGAATAAGATTGCTTCATTTTGTGATGTTGATCCAGAAGCAGTGATTGAATCTTTAGATGTACCAACGCTTTACTCGGTACCGTTAAACTTACAAAAACAAAAAATGGATCAAATTGTTTGCGATTATTTACATTTGGATGTTCCGCAGGCGGACATGACAGAATGGAAAAAGTTAGAGCAACGTGTGTTAAATTTGAAGCATCGAACCAAAATTGCTTTGGTTGGAAAGTATGTTGACTTAAAAGATGCTTATATTTCGATTAACGAAGCTTTAAAGCATGCTGGTTTTTGTTTTGACACCGATATTGATGTTGTTCGGATTAGTGCAGAAGAAGTTAACGCTGATAATGTGGCTGAGAAGTTAGCAGGTGTTGATGGTTTAATTGTACCTGGTGGTTTTGGCACTCGTGGTTTAGAAGGTATGATTCAAGCAATTCAATATGCGCGCGAAAATGATTTGCCTTACTTGGGCATTTGTTTAGGTATGCAAATGGCGAGCATCGAATTTGCTCGCCATGTAGCAGGAATTAGTGATGCTACTAGTTGTGAAGTTGATGAAGAAGCGCAACATAAAGTAATTGACTTGATGGCTGATCAAAAAGATGTAGAAGATATTGGCGGAACTTTACGTTTAGGTTTATATCCTTGCAAATTAAAGGCTAACTCGGTTGCTGCAAAAGCTTATGCTGGTCAAAGTGTGATTCAAGAACGTCATCGTCATCGTTACGAATTTAATAATGATTATCGGCAATTATTACAAGATCAAGGTTTGGTTATGTCAGGTGTTTCACCAGATAATCATTTAGTTGAGATTATTGAATTGCCACAAAATAAATTCTTTGTTGCGACGCAATATCATCCAGAATTTCTTTCCCGTCCTAATCGCCCTGAGCCAATTTTTAAAGCTTTTATGGCGGCGGCTAGTGATTTGCCTGAAGTTGACTTGTAAGATTAAGAAAAGATAGTAAATAAAAAATAAAGTTTCACAGCTGTAGTTGAGCGGGAGCTTTATTTTTTTATGAAAAATTTAACAAACTAAGTTTGTTTTCAACAATCCGGACTTTAGTGCCGCTCCGGTTTTCAAAATTTAATTTAATAATGAACGAAGATATTTTATTGAACCTGTTAATAATGGGTGTACTTTGGAGACGGTTTATATTATTATTTTAAAGTGGGATTTATTATTATCAGTAATTTAATCGATCCTATTTTTCGCGCGACAAAAATAATGATAATCTTGCTTAGCAACGACTAACAAAGAAGGATTGAAAAATATGGCAGAAATGGTTATTCATGGGGGAAAAAGACTTTCCGGATCAGTCACCATTGGTGGCTCTAAAAATAGTACAGTAGCAATTATTCCCGCGACCATTTTGTCAGATACGCCGGTCGTTTTAGATTCTGTACCGCAAATCAAAGATGTTTATAATTTAATGGATTTGCTCCAAGAAATGGGCGTCCAATCACAATTTCAAGATGAAGTTTTAAAAGTTGATCCAACCAAGATTTATCCAATTTCCTTATCACATAGTAAAGTCAATAGTTTACGGGCCTCATATTATTTTATTGGCTCATTATTAGGTCGTTTTGGTAAGGCGGTCGTCGGCTTTCCGGGCGGTGATGATATTGGACCACGGCCAATTGATCAGCACATTAAGGGCTTTAAAGCTTTAGGAGCACAAGTATCTGAAAAAGATCACTGTATTGTTGTTGAAGCCCCCCAAGGATTACATGGAGCCCGGATTTTTCTAGATATGGCCTCGGTTGGCGCAACCATTAATATTATTTTAGCAGCTGTTCGCGCTCAAGGAACAACGATTATTGAAAATGCCGCTAAGGAACCAGAAATCATTGATTTAGCAACCTTTTTGAATAATATGGGGGCTAAAATTCGTGGCGTGGGCACGCAAACAATTCGCATTACAGGTGTTAAAAGTTTGCGCGCTAAAAATGCGCATACAATTATTCCTGATCGAATTGAAGCAGGCACTTATTTGGCTATTGCCGCCTCAATGGGTGATGGTATTTTAATTAAAAATATTATTGCTGAGCATTTAGATGCTTTTTTGGCTAAAGTTCAAGAATTAGGGGTTAATATTGATGTGCGGGAAGATAGTATTTTTGTCTATCCGAACAGCCAATTAAGTGGTGTAGAAATTAAAACTAGTCCTTATCCAGGATTTGCGACCGATTTACAACAGCCATTGACCCCCCTACTTTTGCGAGCAGACAGCAAGAGTACGATTATTGATACGCTTTATCCTAAAAGAACGCGGCATGTTCCCGAATTAATTAAGATGGGCGCACATATTCGAGTAGTTGAAGGACAAATTGAGGTGAGTCATACGGAGCAATTAACTGGTGCGGAAGTGACTGCAGAAGAAATTCGTGGCGGTGCCAGTTTGATGGTGGCTGGATTAATGGCTTCCGGAACGACGGTAATTCATCAAGCCGAAAATATTATGCGTGGCTATGACCGTATCATTGATAAATTACGTAATTTGCGGGCTGATGTTTCTTATACGGGTGTCCAAAAATTTTAGAAATTAAGATGTTGCGCCTGTTTTTATTTGGTGCTATCATAAAAAGTTGTTAGTCAAATTAATCTCTAGATCAGCAAATGATTTAGGGCAGAGGAGTGTCTATTATGAAAAAAGGAATCCATCCTGATTACCATGAAGTTGTGTTCATGGATTCAGCAACAGGTAAGAAATTTTTAGCTGGTTCAACTGTTCAATCAGATGAAACTACTGATTATGAAGGTAAAGAATATCCTTTAATTCGGGTTGAAATTACTTCTGATTCTCATCCGTTTTACACTGGTAAACAAAAATTTACGCAAGCCGATGGTCGAATCGATCGTTTCAACAAGAAATACGGTTTATCCGAAAAATAATTGCTCTCAAAAAAGACGCCTTGAAGAAGACGTCTTTTTTTTGTATTTATAGAGTTATTGAACCTTAAGAAGATTCAGCTCAAAATCCCAACCAAGCCTTAAAAATTGAAGGCTAAAGGAAAATTCAGTCAATAAAAAACGAAGCTCAAACAATCAGCAGGGACTGCATCAGTTGATGATTCGAACTTCGCCAATTGTCCTATTAATTGCTCTTGGTTGAAGTTTTTGGTTTTTTAGTAATTTGTTGCACAAAACCGAGATTCAGAAATTCTAAGAAAGCTGTGGATAAGAAGACCATCGCATAGCCCAGTGTTCCGGAAACTAAGGAGCCTAATAACGGCCCAGCAAAGTTACCAATGTACATAAAACTTTGATTGTAGCCGAAAATTCGTCCGGAAACGGCATGCGGACTTTCTTTGGCTAAAATGGTCTGCACTTGGGGTAATAAAGCAGCGTTTGAGATACCCACTAAGAAGCGCAGCCCCATTAATTGCCAAACGTTGGAGACAAAAGCTTGGGGAATGTAAACGATCGTGGCAAAAATCAACCCAGCAATTAAAACGCGTTTAGTTCCAATGCGATCCCCGAGTGCACCTAAACGTGAGGCTAGTAAAGCTGAAGGAATGCCCGGCATCGCCGTGACTAAACCACTGATAAAGGCGACTTTGCCTTGACCATGCATTAATTGGTGGACGTATAAACTAATAATGGGGTTAATTGAATTGTTCGCCGTCTGAATGATAAAAGTTGTGATACACATGCCAATAATAATTTTTGGATTAGATAACTGCCGATAAACTTCATGAAAAGATGGCTGTTGATCCTTTGCAACTGGGGTAAAATCTTCCTTGACAAAAAATAAACAAAGGAAAAAAGCGCATAATAGAAGAATACCAGTAATTAAGAAAGGCAAGCGGTAGCCAAACGTTTGGGCAATCACGCCTCCTAATAACGGCCCCAGTAAGTTGCCAGTAACTGTTCCGGTGGTTAAAGTCCCTAAGGCTTTACCAACATTTTTGGAAGGAGCAGTCGTGGCAATTAACGTATTGGAGTTACTGATATAACCGGAAAAAATTCCCTGGAGCGCTCGGAGTAAAAAGAGTTCATAAACATTCGTTACGGCCGCCATGCAGCCAATGACGATGGCCATTCCGAAGGACGCCCGCAGAATGATTAATTTACGTCCCTTCCGGTCGGCTAGTTTGCCCCAGATTGGTGATACGGCCGCGGAGATTAAAAAGGTAATTGAATATGTAATCCCGGACCAAAAAGATAATTCTGCATTACTAAAGTGCTGTAACGTGTTAATATATAAGGATAAAAATGGCACGACCATGCTAAAACCAATGCCGGCGATAAAATTACCGAAGGTTAAAATATACATGTTACGTTGCCAATATTGATCTTCTTGCATTCATTTTCACTTCCATTTACATGAAAGTATTATAGCACGCTAAAAGTTAATCTTTGGCAATTATTTTCAATAAAATTAATTAAGGAGCATTTTTATGAAGATGCATCTCAGTAAGATCGCACAATTATTGCGATTAGATCAACATTTTGAAGTAGATCCTATTGTTAGTGATGTGGTATTTGATAGTCGCAAAGTGACCCCCGGCTCGTTATTTGTACCGTTAATTGATCAGCGTGACGGTCATGAATTTGTGGCCCAAGCGTTAAAAAACGGTGCCGTAGCAACTTTATGGCAGGCAGATCATCCTTTACCGACTGGCAATGTGGCCAATTACTTAGTGGTAGCCGATCCCTTACAAGCGGTTCAACAGTTAAGTCAAGCTTACTTAAAACAGATTCACCCGCAAGTAGTGGCGATTACTGGTAGTAATGGTAAAACTACGACTAAGGATATGGTAGCTGCAGTGTTGGCGCAAAAGTATCAAGTGGCTAAGACGCCAGCTAACTACAATAATGAAATTGGTGTCCCGTTGACTGTGTTGGCAATGGCGGAAAATACCGAGATTTTAGTGGTGGAAATGGGGATGGATCGTCCCGGCCAATTAACTAAGTTGTCGGCGTTAGTGCAACCTGATGTGGCAGTTATTACCATGATTGGTGAGGCACATATCGAATTTTTTGGGACGCGTGACAAGATTGCCGACGCCAAAATGGAAATTGTCTCTGCGCTAAAGCCGACGGGCTTATTTATCTATAATGGTTCTGAACCTTTACTGACTCAGCGTGCTCGTAAAGTTACTCAAGCGCAAAAGACTTTTGGCCACCAAGAACAATTGGATTTATATCCGACAGCGATCAAAACCTACCAAACTCAAACCAATTTTAAAATTAATTGGGATAAAAACTTAGAATTTAGTTTGCCGTTAATGGGCGATTACAACGTAGATAATGCATTAGCGGCCATTTTGGTAGGTCAACACTTTCAAGTTGCTTTGTCCCAAATAAAAACCGCTTTGAGTCAGTTTCAACCAACTAAAAATCGGACGCAGTGGTTAAAAACAGCTCAAGGCACTCAGATTTTAAGTGATGTGTACAATGCTAATCCAACAGCGATGATTGATGTAATTCAAAATTTTCAAAAAATTCCGACAACGGGACGACGGATTTTGGTTTTAGGGGACATGTTAGAATTGGGAGCCAAATCGTCCCAATTACACGCTAGTGTAGCAAAGGCTATTGATTTAACCAAAATTTCCGCAATTTATTTATACGGAAACCAAATGTTAGCTCTTAAAGAAGCTTTAGCGCCCAAATTTTCCGTTAAGTTTTATGAAATCGAACAAAAACCCCAATTAATTACCGACTTGAAACAAACACTTCAGAGTAACGATTTAGTTTTGTTAAAAGCTAGTAACGGTTTACACCTTGATGAAGTGGTACAACAACTTTTAAATTAATTAAAATTGAAAATTTCAGTTAAAATTAGCTGGAAATTTTTTTAAGTTAGCAGCCCAAGTTGGTTAATTAACGATTTAAAGTGCTTTATCTTCTGGTTAAAACGTGGTAAAGTAGTTAGCTAGTGAAAGTTTCTGAAAAATAGTAATAATAATTACAAGACAGTTGATTTAATCTGATTTGGCCCCTGTTTTGTGATTGACTTTCACAATTCTAGGAGGATATTTTTTGAAATTTAGTGAACTTAATTTAAATGAAGACTTATTGAAAGCCATTCAAGAATCAGGCTTTGAAGAAGCAACGCCGATTCAAGAAAAAACTATTCCGTTGGTGTTATCCGGAGTAGATGTGATTGGACAGGCTCAAACTGGAACCGGAAAAACCGCTTCTTTTGGGTTGCCACTATTGCAGACCGTTGATACGCACGCTCCTTATGTTCAAGCGTTAGTAATTTCACCAACGCGAGAATTAGCCGTTCAGACCCAAGAAGAATTACACCGTTTAGGTCGGCATCGTCATGTTGCAGTCCAAGCAGTTTATGGCGGTTCAGATATTCGTCGCCAAATTCAAGCTTTACGCAACCATCCCCAAATTGTTGTGGGAACACCCGGACGGGTTTTGGATCATATTAAACGCCATACTTTGAAGTTAGAGCAAGTTCAAACGGTGGTTTTAGATGAAGCTGATGAAATGTTAGATATGGGCTTTGTCGAAGATATTGAAAGTATTTTGAAAAACGTACAAGCTGATCACCAGACTTTACTTTATTCAGCCACAATGCCACGACCAATCATGAATATTGCTGAAAAATTCATGAAAGATCCGACGATTGTGCAAATTAAGTCAAAGGAATTGACCGCTGATAATATTGAACAATATATGATTCGTTCTAAAGAATATGAAAAGTTTAATACGATGACGCGTTTATTTGATGTTCAAAAACCAGAATTAGCTGTTATTTTTGGGCGGACCAAACGACGGGTTGATGAAATTACCCGCGGATTAAAAGCTCGTGGCTATAATGCTGAAGGCATTCACGGTGACTTATCACAACAAAAACGGATGAGTGTGTTAAAACAATTTAAAGCTGGTAAGTTAGAATATTTAGTAGCCACTGATGTGGCGGCTCGGGGCTTAGATATTTCTGGGGTTAGTCATGTTTATAACTACGATATTCCCCAAGACCCAGACAGCTATGTTCACCGGATTGGTCGGACTGGCCGGGCTGGTCGTTCCGGTGTGTCAGTAACGTTTGTTTCACCGAATGAAATGAGTTATTTGCGGGCAATTGAACAATTAACTAAAGTCCGAATGTTGCCCTTAAAGCCACCAACTGATCAACAAGCTTTAGCAGGACAGTTAGAAGATGCTACTGCCAAAATTGCTGAACAATTGAGTCAAGGCAAGTTAGACAAGTTTGGTAAAGTAGCGCAAGAATTATTAGATCAGTACGATGGTCTCCAATTAGTGGAATTGTTGTTGAAAAACTTAACCAAAGATCCGGAAGCTATTCCAGTGAAAATCACTCCGGAACGTCCATTGCCTAGTCGGCGGAATCGTAACAATAACTATCGGGGCAATGGTAGTCATTCCCGTTATCGCGGCGGTCATGGCAATGATCATCGTAATCGGCGAAATAACGATCATCATAATAGTGATCGGCGCCATTATTCACACAATGATCGCTCAAAACAAAATCATCATAAGCGCAATTTTACAATTCGGACTAATAATAAATAATGCGTGCATGAACTTTAATATGCAGTCAAAATTTAGTAATAAAATTTGCGGATGAGTTTTTGAGCATTGCCATCCAGACACTTTAAGCGTTGTGTCCTGGTTTGAGAATGTTAGTTTGATTAAATTTAAGTAAGTGGAGCAAATTTTTGCTCCACTTTTTTATATAGAGGTGCACAAAAATGATTCAAGGGATGGGCGTCGATATTGCTGAGATTGAACGAATTTGGCAGGCTTACCAAAAGCAGCCCCGGTTTGTAGACAAAGTTCTAACCGCTAAAGAACAAGAACTCTTTTATCAATATCATGGTCAGCGGCAAAAAGAATTTTTGGCGGGGCGGTTTTCAGCGAAGGAAGCTTTCAGTAAAGCCTTAGGAACGGGCA
Organism: Bombilactobacillus sp. ESL1202; assembly: GCF_058107125.1. Classification (NCBI taxonomy): domain Bacteria; kingdom Bacillati; phylum Bacillota; class Bacilli; order Lactobacillales; family Lactobacillaceae; genus Bombilactobacillus; species Bombilactobacillus sp. ESL1202. The sequence continues at coordinate 1,359,438 of NZ_CM176590.1, forward strand.
TTGGGCCAATTAGTTTTCAAGATTTAACTATTTTAAATCGCAATTCAGGGCAGCCTTATATCGAACAAAAGGTATATACTGGTATTGTTTGGATTTCAATTTCGCACACGCAGTCGTACGTGATGACAGAAGTTATCTTGGAAAAGGAAGTGGTCTAGATGCAACCTTCGATTCATCGTCCTACGCAAATTGTGATTGATCGTGCAGCTTTAAAGCAAAACTATTTGCGTTTTCGCCGGGCTGTCGGCGCCCAACAAAAGCTATTTGCGGTAGTTAAAGCAGATGCTTATCATCATGGGGCAGTTGAAGTGGCGCAAACGTTGCATGAAGTTCAAGTTGATGGTTTTTGTGTCGCGACTTTAGACGAAGCGCTCCAATTGCGGTCAGCACAAATTACCGAGCCAATTTTAGTCTTGAATGTGGTACCAATTGAGCAAGCACCTTTAGCCGCCCAAAATGATATCTCTTTGACCGTTGATGATGACGCTTGGTTAGCTCAAGTGGCAACCATAGTTAAAACACCGTTAAAAGTTCATTTAGCCTTGGATACTGGTATGGGTCGTATTGGTTTTCAACCGCAAAAAGCGGCTCAGAAATTAGCAACAGCGTGTTCAATAATTGCCAAGAGCTCGTTATTAATTCCAACAGGGATTTTTACACATTTTGCGACGGCTGATGAGGAAGATTTGAACTATTTTCAACAACAATGGAAACTTTTTCAAACTAGTGTCCAACAATTGTCCTTAAAGTTTGAAAATGTTCATTTTGCAAATACTGCTACGGCCTTGTGGCAAGACGATTTACAATTTGGCAATTTAGTTCGACTCGGTATTGGTTTATATGGTTTAAGTCCAGCTGGTAATCAACGCAGTGATTTAAAATTAGCTTTAAAACCCGCCTTGAGTTTAACGAGTCAAATTATTTCTATTCGGCAATTAAGTAAGGGTCAAAAAGTTGGTTATGGGGCTACTTATACGGTTCAAGCTGATACTGAGATTATTGGAACGGTTCCTATTGGTTATGCTGATGGTTGGCGCCGCAGTTTAAGTGGTAGTTGTGTTTTGGTGGATGGCCAATTGTGTCCCATTGTGGGGCGGATTTGTATGGATCAGTTAATGATTAAATTGCCTAAAGTTTATCCTTTAGCTACTAAAGTGACTTTGATTGGGCGACAACACCAGCAGGCAATTAGTGTTAATGATGTAGCGGACTATTGTCAGACCATCAATTATGAAATTTTATGTTCATTAACTGATCGCATTCCACGAAACTACATCAATTAGTACATCAAACAAGCAGTTCTTCATTTTTGCTGACGTGTTAGTCAGCAGTTTTTACTTAACAACGTTAAATTATCAATTAGAAGAGCTCAACTGCTAATTGATTGTTAACGTACGGTTAGAACTTTGAAATTCAATGTCAGACAAGTATCTGAACTATGTTAAAATCTAGGTATTAAACATCGAATTATTAAAGTCATTAATCTAAATTGAGGTAGTTGGGACAAGCAGATCAGTGGGAAAATGTTTTTTAATTTTAAAACGCGAGAATTGATTAATGCTTTAATATTTTTTAAAATAAAGATGGTATTGATTTTAACGTCCCAATTTGATAACTTAAAAGATATTTAATCTTTGAAACTTGAAAGGGGAAGTTAGCCATGGCCGCATTTCAGAAAAATGTTTCAATTCGATTAGACTCTGATGTCGTTGATCGCTTGGAAAATTATAGTAGTGATAATGCTTGTGATACTAGTTATGTTGTCGACGAAGCATTGTTTAACTTCTTTCAACAAGAGGATCGAATTGTCGGTCAATTGGTTGATGGATACGTAAATATGGCAGATATTAACGAAGAAATTAGTAATGCTTTTTCAATTTGTGAGCAGGAAGTAGATAGGCAAGTTAGTGGTTATTTCAATTAAACGAGGCGATGTTTTTTTCGCCGATTTATCACCAGTAGTTGGTTCAGAACAGGGAGGGATGCGCCCTGTTCTAGTGGTACAAAATAATGTTGGTAATCGTTATAGTCCGACGACAATTATTGTGGCGATTACGGGGCGGATCGAAAAACCTAAGATGCCAACACACGTGGGTATTACACGGGCGGATGGCTTTAGTAAAGATTCCGTTATTTTAACTGAACAAATTCGCACCATTGATAAACAACGCCTGAGAGAAAAGGTGACGACTTTGTCAGCAGAAAGGATGGCTGCCGTGGATAAGGCTTTAAGAATTAGCGTCCACGTGTAATTAAGTCAATTATTGGCTGTAAGGCTAAATTACAATTAGACGGCTATCAAACTGAGCTAGAAAGAATTTTTTTCAACGTTTGGTATTAAGTGCAGACGTAGTTTATTTACAGTTGTTGGACTAATAATAGCACGGGTTTAAAAATGGTATTACAACTTTTAGTAATTCCGTTATAATTAGATTTATGACAAAAGTTAGTAAAGTAATTATTAGTGTAATAGCAGTTATTATTTTAATCGGTAGTGGATATTATTGGTTTAGGGCAGACAATGGACTACATAACCCGTTTACTTATCATCGGTCAGTGCAGCTTGATGTTCCTTATGAAAATCAATTACAAAATGATCCCTTAAAAAATGGTTGTGAAGTAACATCTTTGTCGATGTTGTTGCAATATTATGGATTTGATGTTACGAAGAATCAGTTGGCTGCGCGGATTCAATATGAACCGTTCATGGTTGACGACAGTCATTATGGCAACCCTCGCAAAGGTTTTGTTGGTAATATCAAAGAAGGATATGCAGCCATGGGCGTTTATGTAGAACCCATTAGTCAGTTGTGTAAAAAAGTTGTGGGGCATAAATATCAAGTGCATAGTGGCGAAAATTTACCGGCTAATGATTTAAAGAGATTGATTCATCACGACTATCCAATCTGGGTATTGACGACTTTAGATTTCCAAACAGTTACGCAAAAGGATTTACTAAAATGGCCGACGTTACAAGGAACCATGACCGTCACGCCTTTAATTCATTCAGTTGTTATTACTGGGATTGACCAGCAGGATTTTTATGTTAATGATCCCTTAAAAAAGAAGGATCGTTCAGTACCAATTAAGCAATTTTTAACAGCTTTTGCGGGTTTGCAGTCGCAATATTTGTATTTAACTAAGTAAATTAGATTCTATGTAAAGAAGTGTTGATGAGTAATTTCATCGGCACTTTTTAATTTTTGGAAAATTGTGCCAATTAAGCAAATTAGATGCTAACGTTTGCTAAGGCAATAGCTACTCTAGAATGGAGTGGTGCTACTACCATTCAAGCAGCAATGGCAAGGAATAACCAATAAGAGAAGTTTTTATATTTTGATGCATTTGACGTGTAATGAGGCTGGTCTTTTTGAATAAACACTAAAGATATGTTATACTTGCTTCGGAAAACGTGAAGATTGTTAAAATGCAGTAACACAAAAGTCATTCCTATCTCTAGTAGGAATGGCTTTTTTAATGTGCAGTTGCAATTAGCAACTCATTATTTTTGCAACCAATCGGAAAACATTTGGCTGAATGCACTAACTAAAAAAGGCGCAACAACCGTCGTGAAGATTATTTTTAACACAGTAACACCCCCTCTCGGGGCGAGTTGCCGTTTATGATTATATTATAAAAAATTTTGTAATCTGAGGGAAATCCAGAGGAAATGTTATGGGCAAAAAGCCGGATTTGATGGGTATTATGATAGTGTAAATAATTTATCATCGAATACTTTAATAAAGATTATCTCTTTTATTTTGTGATGACTATACGGTATAATGTATATACGAAATAGAGGAGGATTATGATGACAAATAGTAGTGTTAAACCATTCAAATCAGGTAATTCGCTTGCAGTTAGAATAACTAAAAAGGATAGTGAGTTACTGGGATTAACTGAGGATACCATATTTGAAAAAGTGGTATCACCAGATGGGAAGTCTATTACCTTTAAAAAGAAAGAAGCTGTTCCAAAAAAATTAAATCAATTTATTGATGATTTTTATCAAAAGAATGGTGAATTAATGACTGAATTAGAGAATTTGTGATATGGAATATTTAAGCAAAGAGATGCTGGTGGCGATTAATCAATCTGTAATTGATCGTTCTATCAATGGAGATTTTGGGATTCAGTACAGTGAAGGACTAGATATAATCGTTCAACAGACACAACAGGTTTTGTTCGGTCGGGAATTATATCCGACTATTTGGCTGAAGGCAGCGTTTATTGTACAGAAAATAACTAAGAAGCATATTTTTCAAGATGGTAATAAAAGGACTGCCTTGATAGCAACTGCATTTTTTTTGGATATGAATGGTTATCATTTAGAATTTGACTTAGAATCTGGGAAGCTATTCATTTTAACGGTAACCAATGAACCGGATGATGAACAAGTTATGCTTGCAGCAGCAAATTGGTTGAAAAATCATAGTTCTAAAAAATAGATTTTATTTTTAGAGGCTGGGACAAAAAGTACTGGTCTCTATGAGTTCATCTTGATGGATGATGGTTTAACGTACGAAAAAGCTCACGCCGAAACTAATAAAGTTTATAATTATGTTAATCAATTAGATAAGGAGGGAAGATTATATGATTAGAATGTGGCTCAAATCAAAAAATCATGATATTGTGACTTATAATTATCAAATTGAAAATGGTAAAACAGGGGAGATTCTATACAGTAAATCTGCAAGGAAACTAAGGTTGATAATGTAATTGATGATGAAACATCTATGTACTATGACTATCTTCATTCTGAATTGATGAAAATGGGAGAGAATAATAATTTTCCTAAAAAACGTACAATAGCTTGGGGATAATATGGCTAAAGATGATTATTTTGATGCGTTGGACGTGGTATTTTAAGGCTTTAGAAAGTTAAATTAAGTAAAGGATCGCTGTGTTACTACAACGGTACTTTTTTAAATAATATAATCAAACATGGCAACTCGCCCCGAAAGGGGGTGTCGTCATGTTTAGAGACGTCTTTATCACAATTATTGCACCAATAATTGTGAGTATAGCAAGCCAATTGTTTGCTGAATTGTTGCGCAACAAGCATACTAAGAAGTGAGTTGTCAATTGCAACAGCACAAAAAAAGCCATTCCTACCATCAATAGGAGTGGCTTTTGTGTCATCATGCAGACGTCTTTATCTACAAAGTAATTATAACATGATTATTTTGATTTTGTTAATAATAAGTTATGCTTAAGAAAATGAAAAGGCCTGCCTGGATTGTTGCACTTGATCTGACAATTCAGGAACATGAAAAATCAAAAAAATAGCTGTCCTTAGCCTGGCAGGGCTGATAGCTATTTTTAAATGATTTAAATTTATAATAGTTACCGCTTTGGCAACTTTACAAAGGGTCAGTGTTTGCTCACTGGCTCTTTTTCTTTACATAGGTATGATATCATACTTATGTAAAAATATCATTATTTAAGTTTTAACTTAAGAAACGAAAAACACGTAAAGAAAATCCAAAAATTAAAAGATAACGATTATGCTATAATTTATAAGTGTAAAGTAAATGCTAAGGCGGTGGCTATTCCTGGAAAGGGAGTGGTGCTTATGGTGTAAAAACTGTGAACCCAGATCCTAAAGAAAGGAGTAGTCAAGTGTCTCTGTTTGAGATTCTTGAGCTGATCATTACTGTTGTCAAAACAATCTTTGATGCTGTAATGCGGGTTCTTGAATATATCAAAAAGGGTCAAAAATAAAAATAATCGCCTTAGCCGCGCAAGGCTAGCGATTATTTTATTTAGATAATTAAATTTAATAGTCGCCGTCTTAGCAACTTTACAAAAGAGTCAGTGTTTACAGCGCTGGCTCTTTTTCTTTACGTAAGTATGGTAACATAATTAGTTTATAATGTCATCTTTTTAGAAAGACTCAGGACTGTGGTTTTTAGTTTAACTTAAGGAGCAAAACACTTAAAGAAAATCCGAAAATTAAAGGATAACGACTATGATATAATTTATAAGTGTAAAGTAAATGCTAAGGCGGTGGCTATTCCTAGAAAGGGAGTGGTGCTTATGGTGTAACAACTGTAAACGCAGATCCTAAAGAAAGGAGTAGCAAGGTGTTTCATTTAGACGCCAACACAATTTGCCAGATAATCAATACGATTATCAACGTGGCAAGTTTTGTTTGGGTAGTCAAACATGAAAAACAAAAAAATAGCTGTCCTTAGCCCTGCCAGGCTAGATAGCTATTTAAATTAGATTTGAATTTTTGAATAGTTACCGCTTTGGCAACTTTACAAAAGGGTCAGTGTTTACAGCGCTGGCTCTTTTTCTTTACATAAGTATGATAACATAATTAGTTTAAAAGTCATCCTTCATATATTGAAATTGGTAATAATCAAACAGTGATTAGTTCAGCCTGACGATCATGCTGAAATACCTAAGCACGACTGTGGAAAAGGGTTGTTTAAATATAGAATACTGCTTTTCAAATTTAAATCTAGCTACAAAAGATTTAGCTTGCTTAAATTAAACAATGAGATAACAATTTGTATGAACGTTATAAAACGAAGTATTCAGCCAATTATTCTAAAAAGTTAGTTCTGTTAATCACGGCTGAAATGAACAAGGAGTTAAAAGATATTTTAATTCTCCTGATAACGTAGTTTATATGACCATGTTTATGAAATTTTGGTTTCTATCCAAGAAAATTTTCAGCTAGTGTTAGTTACTGATCTTGATAAAGAGTGAGTGTTGATGATTAAGTTCATTGGCACTTATTTGATCACGACTCAGATTAAGCCAACCAACCATTTAAAACAGTCTTTTGCAGCGAAGTTATAGATTGAAGCATCAAGTCTGCTAAGGTGACAACATAATTTAATACCAGTGATGGGTTTTTAGAAGGCGCAAAACTGAGAGATTTGGAACAAAATTGAAGACTAATTAACAGTTTTATGATGAGTTAGCCTGCACCTGATTTTAAAAAAAACCAGCATTTAATCCAACACTAGTGTTGGAACTTAATAAAAACTTAAGAATCTTAAGAAAAACTTAACATTTAGATTTTGCCTATTTTTCAAAAAATCGTTCACAAGCTAAAATGCGATGAATATCAGATTTGCGGCAAGTATGTGAAAAAACAAAACGACCATTTTATACGATGTATAAGCCAAAACGGACTTTTTAAGGCGCTTTTTGCGAAATAGTGTTTGATTTATCTCTAATTAACCAATTATAATATGGAATATATGAGAGATTGAAGTTATTAATGGATTATTATTCGATAAATTATTTACCGAATTAATGCTAATGATAATTAAAATCATTTCTAAAAAATTGCAATATTTCAGACTAGTAAAGGAGAAGTTATCATGAATAGGAGCAAAAGATTATTAGCCACGATGGGTGTGACACTATTCTCATCAACATTGTGGTTGTCGGCTAATAAAACGACCACTAAAGCCGATGAAATTAATGATGAAGGAAAAGTTGATCAAGCTGCCCCCGGACAAGCAATGCAAGCAACCGATCCCAGTGAAGTTAATCAATCAGCGAATGTCAAACAGGATGAAATTAGTGCGCGTTCCATTGACGATGAAACTAACGCTAACGAGTCTAATAATGTGACAAATAACCAACAAGGCAATCAGGCACAAGCTGGTAATACTGTTACTAACACTGATCAAAATTCCGTAAGTGATTCTGATGTAAGCGATAACAATAATGCTGCTAATGTAGATCAAGACCAAAATCAAAACAATGTTGGTAATGCAGATAATACTAATGACAGTACAACTAATCTGCCTAATAATTCTGATGTAAATGATCATAATTCTAACCAATTAGAACAACCAGATGGTACTGACACTGATAATAATCCAAGTGTAGTACATAATGATGCAGATGAAACGACTAAACCTAATATTGCTAACCTTGATGGTGAAGGGGTAGTAACAGTTATAACATCAGACCAATTTATTAATGCTTACACCGCTGCTAGTACCAAGAAAATTATTTTAGCTGCAGATATAATAGTCAATTCTTCAGGTTATTTAACAGCTGTCAGCTCAGATCTAACCATTGAGAGTGAATCTCCTGAAGCACCACATATTTTGGAACTCCGGTCTAGTTCTACTGGTTCTGGTCTGTTTACAAAAGGTATTTTGAGAATAAACAATTTGATTGTCTATTCTAATGGTTACGTCACGTGGTCTCAGAACAGTGAACCGAGTATTTATTTTAATAATGTGACTGCTTACTGTGTGACGTTGTTTACTCATTCTGGTGGCGCCAATGAGTCATTTCATTTTTTGGGTACTTCACAGATTTATGGAGTTTCATCTTATACTTCACCAATTGATCACACAATTCACGGCGAAACAAACGGTAATACTTTGATCATGGCTGTGCAAAATACTGCAAAGCTAATCTTTGAAGAAAACTCACGAGTTACTTTCAATCTGTCAAAAACTGAAAGTGGACAGACGTTCTTTCTGGTTAATAATTCGTCAGTTGAATTAAAAGCCAATGCTAATGTGACGATTAATTCGGAAGCCACTACTAATAATGCTAAAGTTTTTAATCTTGATAAAAATAGCTCAATGGTTTTGGATGATAGTTCCAAACTGACTTTAAACGTCAAAGAAAGTAAATATCATTATACCAATCCTTTTGATTTAGATGGAAGTTTAGACATTAATCAAAATGCAGTATTAAGTGTTAATACTGAGGGCTCTTTTGAAACTGGTTCAAATACTAATGTATTCAATGGCAATGGTAAACTAAATATCAATAAAAACGGTACTTTACAAATTAATTGTTCCAATATGGGAAACGCGACGAATCTTGGAGTTATTAATCTTGGGAGCGGTTCGCTAAAAGTCGATGGCGGTAGTTTAAAAATTGTTACTGATGGTACTGGTAATTTTGTTGATATTTGTAATTTTGGAAAGACGACTATTACAGATCCGAAGTCTTTCGTCTTGGATGCAGGTAATAATTCTTCTGCAACATTATTCAATGGTACTGGAACCTTAAAGTTCAATAATGTTAAATTTGTTGATAGCCAGTCAAAGACGCATGTCTTGAAAAAACTGAATTTTACATTGAATAATAGCAAGGTTCAAACCATTGGGCAAAATCTAACTGATGCTGATGCCAGTGATATTGTTGGTACCTCAAAAGCTGATGAAGCCGCGGTGAAGGCTGCTTTAGAAGGAAAAACCTTTTTGGGCAAGCATTTTGGGACGGACTTAGAAGTTAATGATATTGCTTTAAATGATAACTCCATTCAAGTAGATATTGCTAACCACCAGATTACTGGTCAGACCAACTTAGGTAATGCCCACGTTAAAGTGCAAATTAAACATGACGATGATTCTTTGGTAAACTTCCCCAACAGTAATGTACCTGGTGATAATTGGCGCACTGACCAAACATTTTTAACTGACAGTGATGCGGGTGGCAACTTTAGTTTTGATATTGCTGATGTAGTTTTGAAGAAAGGTGATCATTTAGTCTTTAGTGCGCAAAAAGATTTTCAAGATAGTGCCACCTTTGAACTAAACGAAGATATTTATCAAGAAGCTGTAGACGCGGCATTGGCAGAATTGGAAACTCAATTCAATACGGATCAGCCAACCTTGTCAGATATAGGTGAGACCTTAGGTAATCCATATTTGGTTGGTTCTTTAGAAGAAGCCTATAATACGGCAGGCACAAATGTTAAAGATGCGAAGACTAATACGACCTTAGGCCAGATTACGACTGCCAAACAAAAAGGTTTGGATGCAATGGCCGCAACTATGGCCTTGCCCCAACTACAAACAACGGCGATTAATAAGTTAAAAGACCATCTAAATGGTAATGGTTCTGATATTAATGGTGCGGTCAATGATATTAATAATTTAGGCGCGGATCAGAATGGACATTTAACTAGTGCTCAGGTTAATTATTTTAATCAAGATGGGACTGATGGCAGTAAATGTTTAACTAATGTGGCTTATGAAGCTGCTGTGCAACAAATTAAAGCCGCGCAGAATAGTACTGATGTTGATACCGCTGAACAAAATGGCGAAAACGACTTAACAGCATTAGTTAACTTAGCGCAAAAGTTAAGTGATACCAATCAAGCTATTACTGATTTAGGTTCAGATAACAATGAGAATGGTCATTTAAGCGCCAGTGAAGTCAGTTCAGCCTTAGATCAAGTTGATCAAAAGGTACAAGCCATTATTACCGACTATCGACAAAAAACGACTTCTGAAGCTAGACAAAAAGTTGTGGATGAGGGGTTGGTTGATTTAGCTAAAGGCTTAGCTACTGCTCAATTGCAAGATTGCGTTAATAAAGCAAAAGCTGATTTGAATAATTTAAGTACGGATAAAGGTGGTCATTTAAGTCAAGACCAAGTTAATGGTTATATAAACGAAATTATTAATACAGATACTGGTGCACAAGCTAATGGTCAAGCTGCAATTAATGCCGCTACTGATGTGCAAGGAGCAGCAGCTGCTTTTGATGGAACTGATGGAGCCAAAGGTAAGATTGAAGCAATTGTGGCGGCTGCTACAGGAGTATCAGACGTTAACAATGGCTTCTTAACGGATGACACTGACAATGGTTTGGCTGGCTGGATTAGTGCTGCTCAACAACACATTCAAGAATTAAACAATTTAACAGGCCAAAGTAATACTAGTGATCAGACGCAACAAGTCGGAAAACTATTTAATTTATTAGAGCAGGTTCAACAAACTATTACTGATGATTTAGGTAATATTGATGCTGCTGGTTTAACAGATGATTGGAAGAATGGCGAAAAAGCGAAAGTTACTCAGATTACTGCTTTGGCTGATGCTATGAATACTGCCATGGGTGAGTTACAAAGCCAACATGATGCAGCAACTAATACAATTAATGGCTTGCAGAACTTGGATAACAAGTCATATTACCTTGATCAAGTTGATCAGGCTTTTAAACCAGCGACAACTGGGTTAAATAATATTACTATTGATACGACAACAACTGATGTAACTGATATTGAAAAGACTGAACTATTAGGAATTGCTCAAGGCTTAGCTAGTGCTCAATTGCAAGATTGTGTTAATCAAGCAACAGTTGATTTGGATGCCTTGAGTACTGCCAATGGTGGTCATTTAAGTGCTAATGTTGTTCAAGATTATAAAAATAAAATTACAAATTCTGATTCAAGTAAGGAAACTGAACAAACTAAAGGTCAAGCGGCAATTAATGCAGCAAGTGACGCTGATAAAGCTAATAGCGCTTTTACCACAGCCCAAGCAGCTATTAATGAGATTGTGCAAGGCGCTCAAGGTGACGCTGATGCTAACAATGGTTTCTTAAATAATACAACGGATGGTTTAGCTGGCTGGATTAATGATGCTAAGCAACAGATTGAGGCCTTGCAACATTTGACCGTCGGTAGTACACCAGCTGATACAAATGAGCAAGTTGGCAAATTGTTGGCATTAGTGGACGACGTTCAATCAGCAATTACCAATGATTTAAACAATTTAGCTGCTAATGGTTTAACTGAAGAATGGAAGACTAACGAAAAAGCAAAGATTAATGTTATCACTGATTTAGCTACTAACCTTGATACTGCCATGGATAAGCTACAAACCGCTAAAAATAGTGCTGATCAAACGGTTGACACTGATTTGACAGCTTCAACTGATCAACAAACTTATAAAGATAATATTGATGGTGCTTATAATACGGCAGTTAGTGGTTTTGATACTCTGATTGTCACAACCACAACCCAAGACCAAATTGATGCTGCGGTTAAGACTGGTTTAACGCAAATTGCTCAGAAGTTAGCTGGTGCGCAACTTCAAAATTGGGTCACGGCTGCCGTTAATAAAATTAATGCTTTAACGCATTTAACAAATGAACAAAAGACAAAGTATCAACAACAAATTACAAGTTCTGATCCAAGTACAGAAACCGAACAAACTAAAGGGCAAGCTGCGATTGATAGTGCTACTGATGCAACAAAGGCTGCTAATGCTTATCAAGCTGCTCAAGCAAATATTAATAATATTGTTAGTCAAGCTACAACGGCTGATGAAGTTACTCAATGGTACAATACCGAAAAGGAAAACATTACTAATTTAGGTGACAATAAACAAGGGCATTTAACAACCACAGCACCTGACGCCGAACATAAGTCGCAAGTGGATACCTTAGTGGAACAATTAGAGACAGCTTACAATGAAGTCTTAAGTGATCTAGAAAATCCTAGTGCCGATTTTAACTCGGAAAAAGAACAACAAAAACTAACTGCAGTAACTGGTAAAGCAACAGACATGAATACGGCCATGGGTAAGTTACAAACTGCTTACCAAACAGCTCAAGATGAAACAGCTGCTGACAAACTCGGTCATTTAAGCACAGAGCAACAGGGCTCATATCAAGGACAAGTAACAAGTGCTTATCAGGCTGCAGTAGCTGAGATTACTGCGGGAACGGCTAATGCTGAAACTGCTGGTGAAACGGCGTTACAACAAGTGGTGGATCAAGCGCAATTGGCGGAACATAAAGCTGATAATCAAAGCCAATTAGATAGTTATGCGCAAACTGCGAGTGACATAATTGGTCATTTGACGGCCACTCTGCAACCAACAGATATTCAAAAGTATCAAGATCAAATTACCAATACCACTGATGGCGCCCAAACGACAGCAAATCAGAATATTGAGAAAGCTGATAGTATTGAAAATGCTGATAAAGCTTTAAGTAATGGTAAAACAGCAATTGATGCGATTGTTACAGCGGCGAAAAACTTATCCGGTAATTTAAGTAAAGTAGCTGGTTGGTATAATACTGCTAAGGATAATATTAATAAGTTAGCTGCAAGTAGTCATAATGAAGACAGTTATTTAACTGGTGCTGCTGATTCAACTGATACCAGTACGCAAGTTGGTAAGTTATTAGCTGATTTAGCTAGTGCTTATGAACAAGTTAAAACAGATGCTGCTAAACCAGGCTTTGATAGTACCCAAGAACCAAGTTCCTTAACTGATGTTGTGACTAAAGCTCAGGCTATGAATACGGCTATGCAAACAGTAGAAGTCGCTTATCAAACAGCCAAGGATGCTTTGAGTAATTTACACCATCATGATGAGTTAGTTGCTGGTAATCAATTAACAACGGCTTTAGATAATGCTTATCAAACCGCCCAAGCTGATTTAAGAGATGCAACTACTGCCAACATGTCGGCGCAAACTACTGCTGAAAAGACAAACATTGAGGGTGTAATTGCGTTAGTACAAGACCAAGCAACGGCTTGGGACGCTCTGGAAACCATTTATAACAATGGTGTGATTGATTTAAATGGTGCTGCGGGCAATCACTTTGGTGCTAACTTAACTGCGGCTTTGAAGAAGTTAAAAGACCAGTACGATATTGAAGTTGGTAAGATTAAAGCTGCAGACAAAGGCACGATAGAATCTGTTAGTTCCTTAGCGCAATCTAATGTCCGCGACTTGTTGGCAACCTTAAAAGAACAAAATACGCAATTAGGGTCGTTAGCTACTGCTAAACAAGAGGTGGAAACAGCTTTAAGTAATGCTACCGATTTAAGCCATGATCAACAGACTAATTTCACTGAAAAAATTACAACCACTTATAATCAGGCTGTCAATGATGTCTTGGGTACTACAGATTCAACTACTGCTCAAACAACGGGCCAAGCAGGAGTTGACGCATTACAGAAGATTAAAGAAACAATCACCCAAAAAGCCACAATTATGCAACAGTTACAAAGTGACTACAATACTGCAGTCAATCACATCAAAGAGTTAGGTACAACTGGTCATAACTTAACGGGTGGTACGACGCCAACTGATGAAGCTCAACAAGTTGGTAAGTTATTAGCTCAATTAGCGGCAGCGAAGACAACAATTGAAACTAACTTACAAAACGCCACTGATTTGCCAGAAGGTTGGTTAACTGATCAAGAAACGAAGAACTTTAAGCCGGTAACGGATTTAGCTGATAATATGAATACGGCTATGGGTGTGATTAACGCAACTGTTATTGCCGCTAATACTGCTATTGGTAAGTTGGATCAATTAACTGACCAACAAGCTGGCTTGAAGCAACAAGTTAATGAGCAACAAGCTAAGATTGTCGACCAAATTACTAAAGCTGATGCAACGACTAATCTTAATAAAGTAGCGAGTGACGGTGCCACAGCTATTAATAAATTATTGAAGTTACCGCAGGCTCAAAACGATGCCTTAACAGCCTTGCAGACACAAATTACCACAGCTAAGAATCAGCTTGAAACCACAGCTGGTTTGACGGCTGAGCAAAAGACGCAATTTAAAGAGCAATTAGATCAAGCGCAAAGTTCATTAACTACTAAAATCAAAGCAGCAGCAAGCGTCGAAGCCATTAACCAAGTTCAGACCCAAGTTATTACGGATTTAACGAGTTTAGCCACGACTTTAGGTCAAGCCAACAATGATTTAACTGGTTTAGCGAATATTAGTGCTGAGCAACAAACTGATTTCTTAAATCAAGTCAACACCGCTGCTACCACAGCCTTAACCGGTATGCAAGATAGTAACACCGAAACTACGGCCTTTAACAAAGGAACCGCCGCCATTAATGCAATTGTGGCTTTAGCGCAACAATTAGCTGCTAATAAGCAAAAGATTAATGATTTAGGTCAAGGCGACAACAAGTTAGACCAAGACCAAATCAATCAATTACAACACCAAGCTGACCAAACAGCAACTAATGGTGTTAGTGCCATTGAAACGGCACAACAAGATTCCAGTAAGACGGCGCAGGATGTCACCAATGCCGCCAGTCAACAAAACAACGCTTTAGATCAGTTAGTAGCGACTGCTAAACAGAAGCAAAAGTTGCAAGCAAGTATTAACCAAGCAGTCAATGACGCCAAACAACAAATTCAAGATTTAGGTAAACCGGACAAAGGTGGTCACTTAACCGCTGATCAAGTTAATAATTTATTAGAGCAAGTCACAACCGAACAAACAGCGATGTTAAATGATTTAAATGAAACTAACGATGTTACTGAAAACTGGCTCAATCAAGAAAAGCAGAAGTTACGGCCAACGTTAGACTTAGCCGAGACGATCAATGCAGCCATGCAAAAAGTTGATCAAGCCGAAGCGGCCGCCAATGAGGTAATTGCGGGTTTAAATCATTATGAAGCTGACCAAGATAGCTTGAAACAAGACGTGCAGAACCAAAAAACGCAGGCGATTGCCGTTATCAATCAAGCCAGTTCGGCTGCTGCTATTACCCAAGCCGCTAAAGATGGTGTAAAAAACATTAAGCAAGTAACAGACTTGAAGCAACAACAAAATGCCGCTTGGAATGCCTTGGATGATGAGTTAAATCGTGAGCAACAAGAATTAGGTAGTTTAGCGCAAGGTGGTAATTTAAGTAGTGACCAAGTTAACCAATTACAACAACAAGTTACAACTGCTTATGAAACTGGTTTAAGCCAAATTAAACAGGAAACGACCGCTGCCAACGTTGCTGGTGAACAACAACAAACCATTGAGCAAATGAAACAACAAGTCACTTTAGCCCAACAAAAAGCCCAGGCAGTGCAACAGATTAAGCAAACACAAAAACAAGCCCAACAAGCTTATGATGCTGCGGAAGCTTTGAATAGTGATCAACAAACTATCTTACAGAGTCAAATTAGTCAACAAGCCACAGCAGCCATTGATCAAATCTTAGCGGCAACAGATCAAAGTGGTGTGGATCAGGTTCAACAAACCGGAACTAAGCAATTAAATGACACTAAGACTTTGATTAATCACAAGAACCAAGCGATGCAGGCATTAAAACAAACCTATCAAGAAGAACAAGCGAAGATTAATGGTTTAACGCATTACCAAGATCAAATTGGCAGTTTGAATGGTTTGTTGGAGACCGCTTATCAAGCAGCGCAAGGCAGCATTACTAATGCCGAATTAACAGAAGTTGATCCGCACAAACAAACTGGAATTGAAAACATGCAACAAGTGGTTCAAGTGACGAAAGCTAAAGATGATAGCTTAACGAACTTAGAGCAACATTATCAAGATACCACGGATCATTTGAACGATTTAACGGACTTAACGCCCGAACAAAAAGACGACACTCAACAAAAAGTTGATGCGGCTTATCAAGCGGCCAAAGATCAAATTGATCAAAGTCAAGGTGTGGATGCTGCTCACGCTGCGGAAGCCGACGGGGAAAATCAAATTAGTAATGAAGTGGTTAAAGCTCAAGTAGCGCAAGCTAGTGCGGTTGCCATTAATGCCATTCATCAAGCAGCTGATCAAGCGGTCAAGAACTTAGAGAACAATACCAGTTTAGACGCTGATAAACGCCAAGATCGGATCTTTGCGGTGCGGCATGCTGAAAGTGCGGGCATTGACCAAGTTCAACAAGCAACGAGTGTGGCAGCTGTCAACCAAGCCCAAAATGATTGCATTCAACGCATCAATAGTTTAGCGGGCACAGGTAGTGTCAACTTGACTGATAATCTTGGTAGTGGCTTGAGTCAAAGTCATACGGTGCGCAATCCCGGTATTGCCATTGTTAAACCCGATGTCACGGGTGGTTTCATTCACTTGTATGACCAGCAAGGTCACCAGTTGGAGCAAGTCTTAGCCGCCAATACTGATTGGAAAGTTGATTATATTTATACGCACAATGATGGCACGATGTATTACCGCGTAGGGGCTAATGAATATGTTAAAGCTGATGATGTCAACTATACTAAGATTGGTAAACGCCAAATCATTGATGGGGTAATTACCGTGCAACCAACTGCAGGTCAAGACTTCATCACCGTGTATAGTGATCAAGGTGCCGCACTGAAGCAACAATTGCCAACGGGCACACGGTGGTTAGTCAATGCGCAAGAAACATTAGCTGACGGACAAGTTTATTATCAAGTCGCTCCACATCAATATGTGCGAGCCCTGGATGTTGCGGTCATGACGACGGCGATTGTCACCAAGCCACAGAACGGAACCTTAAGCTTGAAAGAACAAGCGGCACCAATTTATCATTATCAACCACAAATTGGTTTCTTAAGTCGTTCCACGGATAAACACTTAACTCGTCAAGCTACTTGGAACTTTGATCAAGTTCTAACGGTTAACGGTCATCGTTATTATCAAGTTGGTGATAATGATTGGGTCAGAGATGTGGATGTTAAATTGAATTAAAGTTAATAAGTAACAGTAATGTGACCTCTGAGGTTAGGAAAACTTCGGAGGTCATTTTTATGTCCAAATTATTTAATCAAGATAAAATTGATATGAATTGGTTCCAGAAGTATTAAGTCGCAGATTTAAAGTTGTTTACGTGCGATTAAACATTCTTTATTATGTTGCACATGGGGATCTGCACTCATTTTTCTCTACTAGCAATAACCAAATTAAAAGGACTAATTTCGATTGAGTATCGGAAACTAGTCCTTAATTAAACTTTAAACATCTATTCTAATTTTTTGGTTCGTATCAAGTTTAGATTTTTGACTTTTTTACCAATTTGGGGTGTATTAGTTTTAGTTATAGGCATAATTATAGCTTGGATAAAGAGCTTAGATGAAGATTATTAAAATAAAAAAGACCACATCTTCGGTTAATGTGATCTTTTTTCGCGATGGCTCCCTTAGAGATTTCACCGTTCATTAATTGCATTTTACTTACCAATTAGTAATAATTTCAAGTTTTACCTAGACCGACTTTTTAATTCAATTTTTTAACTAGTACCAGGCAGACTGTTTGCATATATGTCCCTTACTTTTTGAATATCCAAGTACATAGGGAAAATATTACTATGTGTAATATAGTAAGGATCATCATCACTATGGTGAAGAGATTTGAATGAAAAAGCTTCATAAAATTCTGTAGCGTTGGGAAGTGATTCTATAGTTATGCTAGTAAATCCTAAACCATATTTATAACGTATTTTTAACAACCTGCTAAACAGTTCTTTTATCATAGCAGTCCCTATGTACTATCTGTGTAGATTTTTGTCTACGCCAAAATAACTGATTTCAACTGAAGGTAATTCCGTGCCTAATGAGTGTTCATTCTCAATTGATTTTTTATGATTAAATAACTCTACGTCATAAAGGCTATTAATTAATAGCATACTGGATTTAATTGCATACAGACCTATTACTTGATGACTGTTCTCATCATAGAAATCGTTGTTGACATAATATCTTCTTGCTCATATAAATACGCTTTTTGTTTAACGAAGGTATTAATTTTTTGCTCTCCAGAGTCAAATTGATTTAAGTTATCTTTGCCATAAGATTTAACAAATATTAGATATGCTACAGTTTTCTATCAAAATGCGGCCTTTGTAAGTAATTTAGCAGCCTTTAATACTTCTTTTTTTTCTTTATCTTTATCTTTAGCGTAAATTGAAGGATTAAGTACTTCAAGTACTTTTTGATGTTCTTTATTATTTGTTACGGTAATTACCGTGACACCATTTTTCTTTTCGATTTTCATATTTAACATCCTTTCAATTAAGATTTAATTCTCTCATAACTTATGGTATTGATGTTTTAGACCAATGTCAACTAAAATTCATTTTGACACTGTAAGTTTGATCTTTATTAACATGAATGTGCACTTGTTTAACAATGCTAATTTTACAACTTAAAACAAAGTGCTATAAGTGCAATGTGAATATTGGATCGGTGGTAAAAAACGGTTAAAATGATAGCGCATTCAAAAAAGGCGGAATTGGACAATGTTGTTCTAAATTGTATGGTAACTAAAAGTGGTAAACGATTAATTACGGCATCTAGTGTATTTAGAGCTGTGGGGAGATCAAGAAGTAGATCAAGAAGAGGAAATAAACGAGTATCTAATTATCACGCTTTCATAGGTGCAAAAAATTTAATTCAGTTTATTTCGGAAGACTTAAGACAAAAACTGCTTCCAATTGAATATAAAGCTAAAAATGGTAAAGTATCAGAAGCATATGATGCATCGGTAATTCCAGAAATAGCTGATTTATATATAGAAGCACACGACAAAGGTGCATTAACTAAAATACAAGAAAAAGTGTATATAAAGTCTTTAATAATTGTTAGATCATTGGCTAAAGTAGGTATGGTAGCTTTAATTGATGAAGCTACTGGATATCAGTACGATCGTGAAAGTCAAGCTCTTTTACAATTATTACAAGCATATGTTTCAGAAGATTTACTTAAATATATGCCACATTTTCCAAAAGAATATTATCAAGAAATATATAGATTATATGGTATTTCAGAATCATTTGATCCTAAAAATACTAAGCACCCTCAGTGGATAGGGCATTTTACTAATAAGTATGTATATGGTGTATTTCCTGATGAAGTAATGGAAGAAATAAGAAAGAAAAATCCTCTAACTATGTCTTCAAATGGTACGGTCTATAGGGTGCATAAAAACTTTCAATTTTTGACGGACAATATAGGAATACCACAACTTGATCAGCATTTAGCTAAATTAATTGGGGTTATGCAATTATCTGATAACAAAGAAGATTTTGATGAGAAATTTAAAAAAGTATTTGCTAAAGAATTAGAGAGAAAAAACTTTGAAGAGGATATAAAAAATGGATTAATTCCGTTAGACTTAAGATAAATAGAAGCTGTGAATTACGTTTAGTTTTTGTACCCTTAAGGATTGAGCAATAGAAAAAGTTAACTATTTGTCCAGTAAACCCACACCTGAGACAACGTTTTAGAAGATAAAGTAGTATGACACCAAAGCACCCTTACCATTAATAAATTGACGCTCAACAGATTCAAAATTAATGTTAGGATCTTTAACTTCCAGGATTAAACTGGTATAATAATTATCTAAGGGCATTGTTTTTCCTTCTTTCAATAGTTTTTGACGACTAAATTGTAACATAGGGGGCAATGTTCTTTTATTGTGTCCAAAAATAAATTGGTCTACATAAAAAGAGTGCCGATGAAATTACTCATCAACACTCAATATTATAGAACAAAAATTAGTTCTTAATTAAACTTAAAAAATCTATTCTGATTGGTGTGCACAGCGCTTTTTAGCTCTGAATACTTAAATAAAATTCGAAAAAGCCTGATCAATAGTTTGATAGTCTTGCTCGGATAACTTGATTGTGCCAGCTTTGGCGTTTGCTTTAACCTGATCACTAGTACGGGCTCCGGGAATTACTACACTAATTTGAGGATTAGCTAAATACCAAGCAAGAATAACTTGCGTGACCGTTGCTTGTTGAGCATTGGCAATTTGGCGGATTCGTTCTAAAGCTTGTAAAATCTGCCCAAATTGCTCTTGGGTAAATTGTTTAGCAAACTTTTCGTAATTATTGCTAGAATATTTGCCCGTTAACAATCCTGAAGCTAGGGGAAAATAAGGAACAAAGGAAATCTGTTCTGCCTGCAAATAAGGCCATAAAGCTTGCTCGGCTTCCCGATGAACCAAGCTGTAATTATCTTCGACAATATCAATTAAATGCTCAGCATTGGCTTCTTTAATTTGTTCTAAAGTAAAGTTAGAAACACCAATAGCTTTGATTTTACCAGCTTGCTTTAATTCGTTCAAAGCTTTGACGGCTTCGGTTTTGTTAGTTGTTTGATCTGGAAAATGAATATAAAAAATATCAATATAATCAGTTTTGAGTCGTGCCAAAGAATCAGCAACTGCTTGTTTCAAAAAAGCAGGTTGATTATTAGGTTGCATGTCTTGGTTGGGATCTTGCGCAGCCTTAGTGGCAATAACAATTTTAGAACGATCGTAGTCCTGAATCACATCACCAATAATTTCTTCAGAACGACCATTGCCATAAGCATAGGCCGTATCTAATAGATTAATACCTGAATCTAAAGCTTGGCGAACAACGGCATAACCATCTTGATCATTTAAGTTAGCAAATAAGTTGTGACCACCAACTTTATTCGTACCCAAGCCTAATTTAGTAGCTTGAACGGTACTTTGACCAATGTTTACTGTTTGAATCATTAAGTAACCTCCTAAGAGTTAGTTACTATATTGTAATTTTTAATCTTCACAACAGCAAATATTTGGTTTGCAGTTAAGCCTTGGGTAATTCGTTGAGAATATTACCTTTTTGTAGGTCATCAATTTCTGCCACCCGAAAATTATTTTGTTCGAGTTCGGCGACAATTTTTTCTAAAGTAGCTGGCTTGATTCCAGCCTGTAAAGTGAATAAATTGCGCCGTACTAAAGCCGTTTTGCGTGCATCTAAAGTTAGGCAACCAGCAATGTTAGCATAATCACTAATGATTGAAGACATGGCAGCTAACTCACCACTTTGACCTGAAGAAATGACCGTCAAGACATAACTACCAGTACTAATATTCCAAGCTTCTGATAACATATTGAGCAACTTGGTGTGCGTTAAAATGCCAAAGAAATGGCTATTTTCATCTAAAACCGCAATATATGGTAGATCTTTGATGTTAAAGAAGACTTTAAAAAACGGTGCGTTAACCGGAATGGTTTTAGTAGCATTTTTAATCAGATAAGTAACTGGCAAGGACATATCGCCGCCACGTGATTTGTGGCGATAGATATGCATTTTATAAATGTTGCCGCGAAAAATGGTGCCCGTTTCATCTAAGATGGGCACACAGCGAAACCCCGTATCTTCTAAAATTTGTAATGCTTCCTCTAAGGTGACAGATTCTTGCACGGTTGTTAGAAATTGTTTTTTTAAAACTAAAGATTTAATTAACATAATTTTCTCCTTTACTCATCACGAGAAGCAAAGTAAGCTGCTGGCCAAAAAGCAACAAACAAGGGAACGATGCCCAACCACCAGTTTTCCAAGGCAATTCCTCCGAGTACACTTAATAAACATAAGATTAATAAAATAATCATCAAATTCTTCATTAATATAACCTCCAATTGATGTCCAGTACTCTTATTGTAAAGCGAAGTTGGTTGTTTGACAATTAAACTCACTGGATTTTGTGGCAATCTCCTTGTTTTCCACAAAAAAAGAGACCAGAACTAGCGTCCCAGCCTCCCAAAATTATTAATTATTTAAAATTAAATGCCAACTTCTTTAAAACTGTCATCAGCAACTTTTCTTAATTGTGCTGCAGAGTTAGCCATTTTTTCTTTTTCAGCATCAGTTAAAGGAATTTCCAAGATCTTTTGGACACCGTTACGGTTAATCACAGTTGGTGAACTGATGTACAAATCTTTGACACCATATTGACCATCCATACCAACAGATAATGGTAAAACAGTATTTTCATCACGTAATAAAGCTTGGCAAATGCGAGCTAAAGCCGTACCAATACCGTAGAAAGTTGCACCTTTGGTATTAATAATATCGTAAGCGGCATTAACAATTGTATCGTTTAATTCATCTAAACGCTTGTCAGTTAAGTCAGGATGTGTAGCTTCCAATTCTTTCATTGTTAAACCACCAACAGTAACGTGTGACCAAGCAGCAAATTCACTGTCACCATGTTCACCTAAGATGTAACCATGAACTGAACGAGGATCAACGTTTAATTCTTGACCAACAAATTTGCGTAAACGAGCAGTATCTAATGAAGTACCAGTACCAATAACACGTTCTCTTGGGAAACCAGAAATCTTCCAAGTACCATAGGTTAAAATATCTACTGGGTTAGCAGCAACTAAAAAGATACCATTGAAGCCAGAATCAACAATTGGTTTAACAATTGTTTGTAAAATCTTTAAATTCTTATTAACTAAATCTAATCGAGTCTCACCCGGTTTTTGTGGTGCACCGGCGGTAATGACCACGATGTCAGCATCTTTTGCATCACTATATTCAGCAGAATAAAGTTTTGTTGGATGACTTAATGGTGTAGCATCAGCAAGATCTAACGCGTCACCCTTTGTCTTATCTTTTGCAATATCAGTAATGCCGATTTCATTGGCAATACCTTGTAAAGTCATTGCATAAGCAAATGTTGAACCAACAGCCCCATCACCAACTAATAAAATTTTAGTATGATTTTTATCAGTAATACTTGTCATGAATTCTACCCCTTTTTTTAACTTTGTTAATTATTGCACGACTTGATTTTACCACTCAATTTCTGAAACGCAAAGGGCTTTGTGTAAATTGACACTATTAAATTTGTTAAACATTTTCTGAAAAAGTTAAAAAAACTTTAGTTAATGGATTGATTATTGGCTTCAACAGTTAGTTTGAATGTCACGGTTTTAGACCGTTTGAGCAACCAGATAGTCGATCAATTATTAAGTTCAATCGGCGTTTAGTAGTTTGGTACTTTAGTGCCGATGTAGCTTATAAATGTTATAATCAAATCACAAAGGTTAAATTAAATTTTATAAATGGGCTGATTCTCTGCAAATAGTTGTAGGGACGCTTTTTATTTATTTAAATTACAAAACAGGGGCAAATATGAAAGCAATTTTTGGATTAGGAAATCCGGGTCAACAATATGACCAGACTAAACATAATATGGGCTTTATGACCATTGATCACTTAGCACAACATTATCAAGTTGAGCTAACCAAGCAGGAATTTTCTGCTATTGATACTCATTTTAAAGTGGCGGGGGAGACGATTTATTTAGTTAAACCGTTAACTTTTATGAACACCTCCGGTAATGCTGTGAAAATGTTGATGAGTTATTATCAAATTCAACCAGCCGAAATTTTGATTATTCAAGATGATTTAGATATGCCCATCGGAAAAGTTCGCTTACGCATGCAGGGAGCTTCTGGCGGCCATAACGGGATTAAAAGTATTATTTCGGCTGTTGGGACGAAGGAATTTAAGCGGGTCAAAATCGGAATTGGTCACCCAAAACGTTCCCAAGTCGTTAACTGGGTGTTGGCGCCTTTTTCAAAAACAGAAGCTCCGGTGGCTCAAGCGGGCATTAAGCAAGCCGCAGCGGCCATTGAACAATGGATTGAGACTGACAATTTTCAACAAACAATGAATGATTTTAATTAGGGGACGATGTGGTGAAATTAATTGATTTTTTAAAACAAAATCAAGATTTAAAAAAATTTATCGCGCAGTTACAGCCGCAATCTAAGCAATTGTTAACCGGTTTAAATGGTTCAGCTAAGGCTTTATTTTTGGCGACGTTAGTGAACCAGACGCAAAAGCCGATTTTAGTGGTGGTTGATAATAATTATCATGCTGATTTATTATTTGATGACTTACAGCAATTATTACCGCTAAATCAGTTGTATAAGTTTGAGGTGGAGGCTTTATTTGCCACGCAAATAGCAACTAGTTCGCCGCAGGCTTTAAGTAAAAGAATTGCCGCCTTGAACTTTTTACGAACCCAACAACCCGGCGTGGTAGTGAGTTCTGTCAGTGGCTTGGAATATTTTTTGCCAACGGTGCAAGAATTTGGGGAGTTTCAGTCCACGCTGCAGCTGGATCAAGAAATTGATTTAACGAAATTAATCAACCAACTAGTGACTTTAGGCTATCGGCGCGAAAGCCTCGTGGCTCACCCGGGAGAATTTGCTTTACGTGGTGATATTTTAGATTTTTATCCCTTGACGCAAAACCAGCCCATTCGGATTGAGGTTTTTGGCGATGAGATTGATGCCATTCATGAATTTGATCCTCAAAGTCAACGCAATCAAAAAGAATTATTACAAATTCAATTAACCCCCGCCCGCGATCGGTTGGTTAATTCGCAACAATTAATTACGGTGGGTCAACAATTACAACAACGGTTACAAGCTGATTTACGAACCATGAAGGATCAATCCACTAAAAAAGCCTTAACCAAATATTTTCAAGCCGATATTGAACAGTTACAGCAAGCTGAATTTCCCGAGCAAATTAACCAATATGCTGATCTCTTATATCCAAAAGCCACAACGATTATTGATTACTTATTAGATGATGGCATTGTTGTCTATGATGATTACAGCCGTTTACAAGAACAAGAACGGGCAAATGTGGAAGAAAATACGGCGTGGATGAGCGGTCAATTAGAGGCGGGCAAATTGCTGCCGCAACAAAGTTTTAACGTGCCCTTTACCCAAGTAACCGCCGATTTAGCGCAACCAGAAATTTATTTGTCCTTGTTTCAAAAAAGTAGTTATGCTTTTCGCTGGCAACAACTGCTCAATTTAAATAGTCGTAGTGTGCAACAATTTTTTAGTAATTTACCGTTGCTCAAAACGGAAGTTAATCGGTGGCAAAAGCAAGGCTATACCGTCATTTTATTAATTAGTAACCAAGCTAATTTACAAAAATTGCAGCGGACGTTAGCCGATTTTGAAATTACGGCTGTCAAAACGACTTTAGCTACACTTGTTGCTGACCAGGTTCAATTAGTAGCAGGCGGACTGCACTCGGGGATTGATTTACCGAATGAAAAATTGGTCATTATTACTGAAAAAGAATTATTTAACCGTCAACCCCAGCGTAAACGAGTGCGTTCCACGATCAGTAACGCCCAACGCTTAAAAAGTTACACCGACTTAAAGCCAGGGGATTATGTTGTTCATGTTAATCACGGCATTGGTAAATTTTTAGGGACTCAAACCTTAGAAGTTGATGGCAAGCATCAAGACTATATGACCATTGAATATCGCGATGACGGTAAGCTGTTTATTCCGGTCACGCAATTAAATATGGTTCAAAAATATGTTTCTGCGGAAGGTAAAACGCCCAAATTAAACCAATTAGGTGGAACCCAATGGCATAAAACCAAGCAAAAAGTTCAAAAGAATATTGAAGATATTGCTGATGATTTGGTTAAACTCTATGCCAAAAGAGAAGCGGAACCAGGCTTTGCTTTTTCAGCCGATGATGACCTACAAAAGCAATTTGATGACCAATTTGCTTATATTGAAACGCCCGATCAATTACGCAGTATTGCCGAAGTTAAAGAAGATATGCAAAAACCGCATCCCATGGAACGTTTATTAGTCGGAGACGTTGGCTTTGGCAAAACGGAAGTGGCTTTACGCGCGGCCTTTAAAGCCGTAAATGATAATAAACAGGTCGCTTTTTTAGTTCCTACTACGATTTTGGCGCAACAACATTACCAAACGATGTTAGATCGCTTCGCAGATTTTCCAGTTAAAGTGGCAATTATGTCACGCTTTCAGACGCCAGCTCAACAACGAGCAACTAAAAAAGGTTTGGCTGACGGCAGTATTGATATTGTAGTTGGGACGCATCGCTTATTATCAAAAGATATTCAGTTTTTTGATTTGGGACTGTTGATTATTGACGAAGAGCAACGTTTTGGTGTTAAGCATAAGGAACGTTTAAAACAATTAAAGTCACAGATTGATGTGTTATCCATGACAGCTACGCCAATTCCGCGGACTTTAAACATGTCGATGATGGGCGTTCGTGATTTATCGGTAATTGAAACGGCGCCCCCGAACCGTTATCCGATTCAAACCTTTGTGATGGAACAAAATTATGATGTGATTCGTAATGCGATTGAACGGGAAATTCAGCGTGGTGGTCAAGTTTTTTATTTGCATAACCGGGTGGAAGATATGGAACAAACTGTTAGCATCTTAGAAAGCTTAATTCCCGATGTCCGTGTCGGTATTGCCAATGGTCAAATGTCCGAAAACCAATTAGAAAGTGTGATTACCAATTTTTTAAACGGTGAGTATGATGTCTTAGTAACTACAACCATTATTGAAACGGGCGTTGATATTGCCAATGCGAACACTTTAATCGTGGAAAATGCCGATCATTATGGGTTATCACAACTTTATCAACTGCGGGGGCGCGTCGGTCGTTCAAGCCGGGTGGCGTATGCTTATTTTATGTATCAACCGAATAAAACACTGACCGAAGTTGGTGAAAAGCGCTTAGAAGCTGTGAAAAATTTTACCGAATTAGGCTCGGGTTTTAAAATTGCCATGCGGGACTTAGCAATTCGCGGAGCTGGTAACCTGTTAGGTCAACAGCAACATGGTTTTATTGATTCGGTGGGCTATGACTTGTATACCCAAATGTTAAATGAAGCGGTTGCTAAAAAACGTAATCAACAAGCACAACATCCCCGTACGGATGCGCAAATTCGCTTGAATGTTGAGGCCTATTTACCACATGAGTATATTAGTGATGAAAGCCAAAAGATTGAAATCTATAAGCGCTTGCGGGAAGCTAAGTCGGTAGAACAAATTGTTCAATTACAACAAGAACTCAAAGAACGCTTTGGCAAATTTCCTGTTGAAGTCGCTAATTTGTTACAGATTAGTATGATCAAGATTTTAGCCGATCAGGCGTTAATTAAAAAAATTGTGCAAATCAACGAGCGAGTGGAGATTACTTTTGATCAAATAGCTAACCGTTATTTAACTGGCAAATTAATCTTTGCTAATTTGGCTCAAATTGATTTAAAAGCTAAAGTGGCTAACGAACATGATTACTTTGTGGTTTCTTTGCAGTTAACAACACAAACAGATTTGTTAGTGGAATTACCACAATTAATTAAACCATTTGCAAGTCAGGCGCAAACTAATTTAGAAAAATCAAGCTAATTATGATGAATAATAAATCGAATCATTTATTATGGCAGAGTACATGGTTGCTATCATTGTCAGCCCTAATTACCAAAATCTTAAGTGCGCTTTACCGTATTCCCTTACAAAATATTGTTGGCGATCGGGGCTTTTTTGTTTATCAACAAATCTATCCAATTTATGGTTTATGGACCGCAGTCACCTTAACGGGATTACCCATGTTTATTTCGCAAGTCTTAGTGGAAGATCCGACTAATCAAAAAAGTAATTATCAACATTTGCGTAATTGGATGATGAAGCTGGCAGTAGTGGCCGCAGGAATTTTATTTATAATGGCGCCAGGATTAGCTCAGGTGATGGGAGATGGGCGGTTAACAAGTTTAATTCAAGTGGTAGCAGGTTTTTATTTAGTGGCGCCCATGGCCGCTTTATTACGCGGAATTTTTCAAGGGCAATTATTAATGCTACCGACAGCTTTGGCTCAGGTTAGTGAACAAATTGTCCGCGTCCTAATTATTATTGTGGTGGCACTTTTGTTTAAAACAAAGCATTGGTCTTATTATGTGATGGGGGCCTGGGCGCATGCTGGTTCAATGTTTGGTGCGTTAGCCGGCATTATAGTATTGCTAATATTTTGGCCGCAAGTAAAATTACGGCAATCCAGCAAGAAAACCGCCACCGCCACCGCCACCTTCAAATTAAAACAACGCTTTTTAACAGAAGGATTAGCACTAAGTTTGTTTGGTAGTATTTTGGTTTTATTACAGTTAGTTGACTCGTTGACGGTTTTACGTTTGTTAATCAAAGGCGGCGTTTTACAGCCGCAGATTGTTAAAGGAATTTATGATCGCGGCCAGCCGTTAGCCCAATTAGGTATTGTGATTGCAGTTTCTTTTGCAACTACTCTATTGCCCCAAATTAGCACCACCAAAAATGCGGCTACCAATCAATTAATTCAATCGACACTTCATGTCACGTTACTTTTAGCCAGCGCGTGTGCGGTCGGATTAGCCGTTTTAATGCCACAAATCAATACGTTGCTGTTTACGAATGCTGATCAAAGTTTTTCCTTGGCCATTTATGTTTTAACTTTAATTTTTATTTCATATGTAACAATTATCAATACCATTATGCATGCCCAACATCGCCAACAAAAAAATTGGTGGGCATTATTGTGGGGAATGATAACTAAATTAGTTGCCAATTATTATTTAATCCCCCGCCAAGGTATTAATGGTGCCAGTTTAGCAACTTTGCTTTCTGGTTTAGTTATGGCAGTAATTATTTATCATTATTCCGGCCAATTTTTACAAAAAATTCTATGGCAGCACAATTTTTGCTTAAAAGTTATTTTAATTGTTGGTACAATGGGGTTAGTAGTTGGGATTGTTAATCAACTATGGCAAGTAATTTGGCCTTTAAATCGCTCTTTTGCCGTGCTGGAAACGCTAAGTGGCATATTATTTGGCCTAATTTGGGTTTTAGTAGGCAGTTATTATGGAAGGCTATTGTCACCGGCTGAGTGGCGCTTATTGCCGGGCTTTAAGTGGTTAATTAATAGAAAACAAAAGAAGGTGAAATGATGCGCTTAGACAAATTTTTAAAATTGTCACGCTTAGTGAAAAGACGTCCTTTAGCTAAAGAATTAGCTGATAAAGGACGAGTTGATGTTAATCAACGGGTAGCTAAATCGGCAACAGATGTAGAAATTGGTGACCAAATTACCATTCATTATGGTAATCGGCCCGTGAGTGTTAAGGTAATTGCAACACCACAAATTGTGAAAAAAGAAGATGCTGTGAAAATGTATCAACCAATAGATGATTAAAGTGGCGTTTATTTTGATTAAATAATAGACAATTTAATCACGGTGTTGTTATACTCAAAATAGGGATAGCTAAACGGAGGGATTATTTTGTCTAATCAGCCTGAAAGGAATAATATTAGTCAGATCAACATTAATAATGAAGATCGTTCTGCCGAACGGCAATTTAAACGGCATGTTCAAGTTATTCATCGGCGGCGCGTAACAGTTTTAATTGGCTTGTTGACCATTATTAGTTTGTTTTTTGGCTATCGTCTTTATCAGGCTAATCAAACACAAGCGGTGACCCGCCAAGACTTGGTTGACCAGAAGAAAAAGTTATCAAAAATGAAGCAAAAAAATGTAGATTTACAAAATGAAGTTCAACAATTACATCAGCCAGAATATTTAGATAATTTAATTCGTTATCGATTTGACTATTCCAAAAATGGAGAAATTATTTATAATATTCCCAATGAGTCAAATAAAAATTTAAATTTTTAAGGAGTAGGGAAAGAAAATGACCGTATCGGTAGGCGCAAAAGTAACAGGCAAAGTAGTGGGGATTAAAAATTTTGGAGCTTTTGTTGATATTGGTAATGGCCAAAGTGGTCTGGTACATATTAGCCAGATTTCTAATGACTATGTGAAAGATATTCATGACAAATTAAGTATTGGTGACGAAGTAACAGCGATTGTTGTCGGAATTGACGACGGTAAAATTGCGTTATCAATGAAAAAAGCTTTACCACCAGTCCCAAATCATAAACATCATGCCCCTCATCATAGTCACGGTCATGCTGGAGCACATAAATCTGGTGAAGATTTTGACGATTTATTAGCCGATTTTATGAAAGAAAGTCAAGATCGTCTAGCAACTATTAAGAAAAATACTGAGGGCAAAAGAGGTGGCCGTGGCGGACGTCGGGGTTAAATAACTGGTGCTATTGGCACCAATTTTTAACACGGATGTAAGGTTAACTGTTAATAATAATGGATGTAATCGAAACTAAATTTATTCATCAAGTTCAAAAATTTCAGGATTGGAATAAGCAAACCCGGGTTTTAATTGCCGTTTCTGGTGGTAGTGATTCAATGGCGTTATTGCAACTAATGTTACAATTGCCAATTAATTTGCGTCCCCAAATTCACGTGGCAACGGTGGATTTTAATTTACGACCACAAAGTCAAACTGAAGTTCAATTAGTGCGTCGTTATTGTCAACAAAAAGATGTTATTTTCCATACGACTACGTGGCAACATCCAAAAAACGTTATTGGTTTGGAAAATGCGGCGCGTAATTTTCGTTATCAGTATTTTGCCCAGTTAATGAAAAAATTTCATTTAGCACAATTATTGGTGGCGCATCAACGCGATGATCAAGTGGAAACGATTTTAATGAAGCTAATTCGCAGTGGCAGCTTATGGGAAGTGGCGGCGATGCAGCGGAAAAGAAAATTTGCCCAGGGCGAACTAGTACGACCACTGCTGACCTTTTCCAAGACAGAGCTGCGGGCTTATTTAAAACGACAACAAATTAATTTTGCTGTTGATGAAACTAATTTTGAAAATATTACTTGGCGTAATCAATTGCGCAATCAGATTGTGCCGCAATTAACCGTTTTTAATCCAAAATTAGCAGAGCACATTACCAGTTTTGCCCAACAACTCCAAGCTGCCGACGAATTTCTGACCACGCAATTCAAGCAATTGCAGCAGCAAAGTACTCAAGTTGCATCCAATCAAATTCAGCTTGATTTGACAAAAATTGTTAATTTAACAGCATTGCAGCAAGCACTGTTTATTCAATATTTATGTCATCATATTTTGCAAGTGGATTTGAATAATCGGCAGTTACAACAGATTATTCAACTATTGACAAAAGCCAATGCGCGCTTAAATCTC
Source organism: Bombilactobacillus sp. ESL1202 (assembly GCF_058107125.1). Lineage (NCBI taxonomy): Bacteria > Bacillati > Bacillota > Bacilli > Lactobacillales > Lactobacillaceae > Bombilactobacillus > Bombilactobacillus sp. ESL1202. The sequence continues at coordinate 1,390,629 of NZ_CM176590.1, forward strand.
AGTCACAATTGGTACTTAATTAAAACTTATCAAAATTTAAAAGTTAGCCAAGGTTTACCAGAACCATTACAGCTTGACTTATCAATGAAATTAAACCAGCCCGTTCTTGCAAATAATGGTCAAAAGTTTACAATAAAACAGTCTTCACAAATTAATTCACAGACGTTTTACTTCACTAATTTACCCCAAAAAATTCAAATTCGGTCACGTCGACCTGGTGATCGTTTACGCTTATTAAATGGTCAACATCAGAAATTAAAGGATCGTTTAATCAATTTGAAAGTTTCGCAAAGTTTACGGGAGCAATTGTGGGTAGTGACGTTTGATGATGAAATTGTGTGGATTAAAGATATTTATCATTATCAAATTGCCCCAACAAAGTATTTGTTTGAAATTCAGATTGGAGATTAATTATGAAAATGGATCAAGATATGCAAAAAGTCTTATTTTCTGCGGAAGAGATTGCACAGGCCAACCGTAAGTTGGGCCAACAATTAGCTAATGATTATGCAAATAAAAATCCGTTGTTTGTTTGTATTTTAAAAGGGGCAATTATTTTCTTAACTGATTTAATGCGACAATTGCCAGAAAGTACGGAAATTGATTTTATGGATGTTTCCAGTTACAATGGTCAAACTTCTTCATCGGGTCAGGTGCGGATTTTAAAAGATTTAGATGTTTCAGTAACTGACCGCGATGTGGTTTTCATTGAGGATATTATTGATACAGGGATTACACTGCGTGAATTAACTAATTTATTTAAATCTCGGCATGCTAAATCGGTCAAAATTGTTACATTATTGGATAAACCAGCTAACCGTCAACAAAATGTTCATGTTGATTATGTTGGTTTACAATGTCCTGATGAATTTGTGGTTGGTTACGGGATGGACTATCAAGAACGTTACCGCAACTTACCTTATATTGGTGTTTTAAAACCAGAAATTTACTCTCAAGATTAGCTAGCTCTAACTCAAGCTGGTTCTTAGCATTATGTTATACTGGTTATAATTATTTATTAAATTTAGAAACTTTAAATTTAGAAACTTTAAATGTAGATTGTAACTAGCGACATACGTTGAAGTATGCTAGCATGAAAATAATTTAATTCTCGTGGAGGAAAAACAGATTGAAAAATAATAAAAATGGACTACGAAATAATAGTCTATTTTATATCATTATTTTTGTGTTATTAATTTTGGCTACAAGTTGGTTTGTAGGTGGACAAGGTTCATCACAAGTGGAAAATCTGTCTTCAAGCGAATTTGTGTCTAAGCTGAAAGCTAATAAAATTAAACATTTTTCGCTGCAGCCATCCAATGGCGTTTATAAAGTTTCAGGGACTTTAAAGAAGTCAGAAACTAATAAAAGTAGTCAATCGAATGTTAATTTATTTGCTCACTCTGCAGCTGGTGTGACCAAGGCAAAAGATTTTACAGCAACAGTTTTGCCTAATAACTCCACTCTGCAAGAAATTAATCAAGCAGCACAAAAATCGAAAACACAAATGAGAACACGTGAGGAATCACAGAATGGAATGTGGTTGAATATTGCCTTAACGGTTATTCCATTTCTTTTCTTTGCATTCTTACTGTATTCTATGATGGGTCAAGCTGGTCAAGGTGGCGGTGCTGGCAAGATTATGAGTTTTGGCAAGTCACAGACTAAGCCAGTTGATCCTAAGAAAAATAAGGTTCGTTTTTCCGATGTTGCGGGTGCAGAGGAAGAAAAACAAGAGCTAGTTGAAGTGGTTGATTTTCTAAAAGATCCGCGCAAGTATTTAGCTTTAGGGGCACGAATTCCTTCTGGGGTATTATTAGAAGGACCGCCAGGAACCGGTAAAACTTTACTAGCCCGAGCAGTTGCGGGTGAAGCAGCGGTACCGTTTTATTCGATTTCGGGTTCCGATTTTGTTGAGATGTTTGTTGGTGTTGGTGCTTCACGGGTGCGTGACTTATTCAGTAGCGCTAAGAAGAATGCGCCAGCTATTATCTTTATTGATGAAATTGATGCGATTGGCCGTCAGCGTGGTAACGGTAAAACTGGCGGTGGCAATGACGAACGGGAACAAACCCTAAATCAATTATTAGTTGAGATGGACGGTTTTACTGGTAAAGAAGGTTTAATCGTTATTGCAGCTACTAACCGTTCTGATGTCTTGGATCCAGCTTTGTTACGGCCGGGACGTTTTGACCGGAAGATTTTAGTGGGTCAGCCAGATGTTAAAGGGCGTGAAGCTATCCTAAAAGTTCATGCCAAAAATAAACCTTTGGCGGATGATGTTGACTTGAAAGTTATTGCTCAACAAACCCCCGGTTTTGTTGGTGCTGACTTAGAGAATGTTTTAAATGAAGCAGCTTTAGTAGCAGCGGAACGCAATAAAAAGCAGATTGATGCTGCTGATATTGATGAAGCTGAAGATCGTGTTATTGCTGGTCCAGCGAAAAAAGACCGTGTTATTTCCGCTAAGGAACGTGAGACGGTGGCTTACCACGAAGCTGGGCATGCGATTATTGGTGTGGTTTTAAGTGATTCACGCGTAGTTCGTAAAGTAACCATTATTCCGCGGGGACGCGCTGGCGGTTATGCCATCATGTTACCCAAGGAAGATCAAAATCTGTTAACCAAGAAAGATTTAATGGAACAAGTTGCCGGTTTGATGGGTGGTCGAACGGCTGAAGAAATTATTTTTGGCACCCAATCTTCCGGGGCTTCCAATGACTTTGAACAAGCAACCCAAATTGCCCGGGCCATGGTAACTGAATATGGTATGTCCGAACGCTTGGGTATGGTTCAATTAGAAAAGGGTGGCGCACCCGTTGGTGCTTATGGTCAACCTAATTATTCGCAAGAAACGGCAACGGCCATTGATGAAGAAATTCGCAAGATTTTAGATGAAGGTCATCAAACTGCTGTAGAGGTGATTCAAAGTCATCGTGAACAACATAAGGCGATTGCACAAGCATTGTTGAAGTATGAAACTTTGGATGAAAAGCAAATTTTAAGTTTATATAATACTGGTCATCTGCCAGAAACTGATCAAAATGAATTTCCATCTGAAAAAGCTTCTACTTTTGAAGAAGCTAAACAAGCGGCCAAACGTCGCGATGAAGAAAAACAGGCGCATGAAGTTCAACAACATCATGATGACCCAGAAACAATCACTTCTGATCCGACCGATAGTGATGGCGATCAGACTGAAGAATAGGATTTAATAAGTTACGCAATGGCTGAGATGAAGTTTTAATCTCAGCCATTTTTAGAACTTAAAAGTCAAGATGTCAAAAAAGGATATTTTAATAATCGCGGCAGACAACAATTTTATAAGATTGTAGATTAAATTTTTTCGAAATTTACTTTTCGTGAAATATGAACTGTTGATTATTTAATTATTATGATAAATTTAAGATAAAGTAGTTCTAAAGGAGAATTAAATGGCAGATTATTTGATCAAAGCATTGGATCAAAAGCGGCATTTTCGAATTTATGTGGTTAATGCCACTAAATTGGTTGCTACTGCACAAAAAAATCATGATACTTGGAGTGCTTCCACTGCTGCTTTAGGTCGCAGTTTAATTGGAACCTTATTATTAAGTACTTCAATGCTCAAGAACGATGAGTTGTTAACTACTAGAATTGCTGGTGGCGGTCCCGTGGGATTAATTGTCGCCGATGGTAACGCTCAGGGGCAAGTTAAAGGCTACGTGCAAAATCCCCATATTAGCTTGCCATTGAATGCAAAGGGCAAAATTGATGTTGCTAAAGCAGTTGGGCAAAACGGTTATTTAGCTGTGACTAAAGATCAGCATTTACAACAGCCATTTACTGGCAAAGTACCTTTGATTTCCGGTGAGTTAGCTGAAGATTACGCTTATTATTTGGTTCAATCGGAACAAATTCCAGCAGCAGTGGGATTGTCAGTCTTTGTTGAGCGCGATAATCAGGTTAGTTGTGCTGGCGGTTTTATGGTACAAGCACTGCCCCAAGCAACTGATCAAGAATTAGAACTTTTAACTGACAAAATTCAAAAATTACCACCCTTGCATGAACTATTACAGCAAAAAACTCCAGAAGAACTTTTAAAATCACTTTTTAGTTCTGGAACTAAGATCTTAGAAAAGCTGCCCGTTAGTTTTACTTGTGATTGTTCAAAAGAACGTTTTGCTAAAACAATCTCAGCTTTACCAAATTTGGAATTGCAACAAATGATAGCTGAAAACCAACCAATTGAAGTGGTTTGCAAATTCTGTGGTCAAAAATATCAATTCACAACGACAGAATTACAGCAAATGATCTCCGAGAAATAATTGCCAGTAACCCTTAGCTTTTGCTATGATGTATGTGCTAGTAATTTGGAAAGAGGAAAGATTGATGGAGTGGAAAATTGGTGACGTTACAATCCCTAATCAAGTTGTTGTAGCGCCAATGGCGGGGATTTCGAACTATTCTTTTCGAATGACCGCTAAAGAATTCGGGGCTGGCTTAGTAGTTTGTGAGATGGTCAGTGATCGTGGGATTTTATATAATAATCAAAAGACTCATGAAATGTTGTATGTTAATCCCAATGAACATCCAATCAGTATTCAAGTCTTTGGCGGTTCTAAAGAAACTTTGGTGCCTGCTATTAAATATGTAGCTGAAAATACAGCAGCTGATATTATTGATATTAATATGGGTTGCCCCGTTAAAAAGGTTATTAAAACGGGAGCCGGTTCTAATTGGTTATTAGATCCGGATAGTATCTATGATTTAGTCAAAGCTGTTAAGCAAGAAATTTCTAAGCCTTTGACCATTAAGATGCGCACTGGTTTTGATAGTGATCATATTTTAGCAGTGGAAAACGCTTTGGCTGCCCAGGAAGGTGGTGCTGATGCTGTTGCCATGCATGGTCGAACACGAGCCCAAATGTATAGTGGTCATGCCGATTGGGAACTATTGCATGAAGTAGCCCAACACTTAACAATTCCTTTTATGGGCAATGGTGATGTTAAAACACCGCAGGATGCCAAAAAAATGATTGATGAAGTGGGCGCAGATGCAGTAATGGTTGCGCGCGGAGCCATTGGTAATCCGTGGGCTTTAAAAGCTATGGCAACTTATTTAGATACAGGTGAGTTATTACCGGAGCCAACACCTGAAGAAAAAATTAAGATTGCTAAAGAGCAACTGGCACGGCTCGTGGAATTAAAAGGTGAACGCATTGGCGTACCAGAATTTCGCCAGCAAGCGGCATATTACCTAAAAGGGATTCCACGTTCGGCGCGCACCAAGGCGGCCATTAATGAAGTCAATACTCAAAAAGAGGTTGATGACTTACTGGATCAATTTGCTCAACAGGCAATGCAAAGACAATTACAAAGATAGGAGAAGAGAATATGGCAGACAATGAAATGAATGATCAATTGCGGGTTAGACGGCAAAAAATGCAGGATTTGCGTGATTCCGGGATCGATCCGTTCGGTCACCGTTATGAGCCGAATACAACAGCAAAAGAATTACATGACAAATATGGTGATTTAGATAAAGATGCGATTGAACCAGTAGCAGTTAAAATTGCTGGTCGGATGATGACTAAACGTGGCAAGGGTAAAGTTGGTTTTGCTGATTTGAAAGATCGGACTGGTAAAATTCAACTTTATGTTCGTAAAGATGTTGTTGGTGAAGAAAATTACCAAATTTTTAAAAAGTCTGATTTAGGCGATTTGTTTGGAATTGAAGGTACTGTTATGAAAACTGATATGGGCGAATTGACTGTTCGCGCCGATCACGTAACATTACTGACCAAAGCCTTACGTCCTTTGCCTGATAAATATCACGGCTTGACTAACGTCGAACAGATTTATCGGCAACGGTATTTAGACTTAATTACCAATCAAGAAAGTTTTGATCGTTTTGTGAAAAGAACGCGGATTATTTCAGCGATTAGAGAGTATCTAGATCAAAATGGTTTCTTAGAGGTGGAAACCCCAGTTTTACACAGTCAAGCTGGTGGAGCTTCGGCTAAGCCATTTTTGACACATCACAACGCTTTAGATATCGATCTTTACATGCGTATTGCTTTGGAATTACCATTGAAACGGTTAATCGTTGGTGGTATGGAACGTGTTTATGAAATTGGTCGTGTTTTTCGGAATGAAGGAATTGATACTAAGCACAATCCTGAATTTACGGAATTAGAAAGTTATGCGGCCTATTTCAATTTTGAAGATGTAATGGATGAAACTGAAGGTATTTTCCGTTATGCAGCTAAAAAAGCCTTAAAAACTGATAAAGTTACTTACCAAGGTCATGAAATTGATTTAGGCAAACCATTTAAACGCCAACACATGGTAGATGCTATTAAAGAACGAACTGGCGTTGACTTCTGGCCACAAATGTCAATTGAACAAGCTCGTAAAATAGCTGATGAGCACCAAGTTCATTATGAAGATTATTGGCAAGTGGGACATATCATCAATGCTTTCTTTGAAGAATTCGTTGAAGAAACCATTACTGAGCCAACTTTTATTTATGGTCACCCAATTGAAATTTCACCGTTAGCTAAAAAGAATGAAAAAGATCCCCGTTTTGTTGACCGCTTTGAATTATTTATTTTAGGTAATGAATATGCTAATGCCTTTACTGAATTGAATGATCCAATTGATCAAAGAGAACGATTTGAAGCACAAGCTAAAGAACGTGAAGCTGGTAATGATGAAGCAGAACCGATTGATGAAGACTTTGTTGAAGCACTAGAATACGGCATGCCGCCAACTGGTGGTTTGGGAATTGGCATTGACCGTTTAGTAATGCTTTTAACGGATGCACCATCAATTCGGGACGTGATTTTGTTCCCAACTTTACGACCAGATGATAAAAAATAAATAATCTTTGGCAGTAGAGTTGCATTTTCTAGTTTAAATTGTTATACTAATACAGTCATTGGTTAAGCTGATGATTGTGTTGAGTCGCTAGCTCAGCTGGTAGAGCAACGGCCTTTTAAGCCGTGGGTCGTGGGTTCGGGTCCCACGCGACTCATTACTATTAATTTAGTATTTTTTTGCGGAAGTAGTTCAGTGGTAGAACATCACCTTGCCATGGTGGGGGTCGCGGGTTCGAATCCCGTCTTCCGCTTTCATTATAATCACGCCGGGGTGGCGGAACTGGCAGACGCACAGGACTTAAAATCCTGCGGTAAGTGATTACCGTACCGGTTCGATTCCGGTCCTCGGCATTATAATGAGCACCCATAGCGCAATTGGATAGAGTGTCTGACTACGAATCAGAAGGTTGTAGGTTCGACTCCTACTGGGTGCATTGTCCTTAGAATTTTTGATGAATAATCCTTGCGGAAGTAGTTCAGTGGTAGAACATCACCTTGCCATGGTGGGGGTCGCGGGTTCGAATCCCGTCTTCCGCTTTTTTAATCGGGAAATAGCTCAGCTTGGTAGAGCGCTACGTTCGGGACGTAGAGGTCGCAAGTTCGAATCTTGTTTTCCCGATAGTACGGGAAATAGCTCAGCTTGGTAGAGCACTACGTTAGGGACGTAGGGGTCGCAAGTTCGAATCTTGTTTTCCCGATTATTGGTTAACTACATATTAGCTGACAAAAGACAATCAGAAGTAATCTGACTGTCTTTTTTTTGATTATATAAAATTTAGTGTTGGAGAATAATAAGTTTTAAAAGGTTCTATGTAAAGCAGTGTTGATAATTAATTTTTTAGCTAACTAGATTAGTAATTGGTCTAGTTAGTTTTTTTGTTTACTTTTCAGTCGTCATTTTTTAATTCTAAGCTATTTTTGGGTATCTTAAAGGTACCCAAGCTGTTGGGCTTTTAAAAATTATTTAATTGTTATCGTTAAATCTGTAAAGTGGGTAAACATTCCAGTTTAATGCGTAAGCGGAAATTATCCCAATTGCGAAAACCATAACTAGTTCGTTTGATTTTCTTGATCTTACTATTCAGACCTTCGATAGCACCATTATTGTACTCATAGCGACAACTATTGAGAACTGCTGTTAAATGCTTACGCAATGATTTAATTGTTTGGTCCATCTCATTATGCAGAGGTCGATAGTCATTCAAAATAGTTTTCAAAAGATGAGCATTTCGCGTTTTCACAGCGGTTAATAGCTGTTGGTAAACTTCATAAGCAGCTTGAAACTGACAGTCTAAGGCTAAACCAATATGCAATAAATTGACTTGCGTGTCATAATAACCAACTTTGGTTTGATAATTCATTTTTTTAGCTTCCAAATTTTCAAAATTAGTTAAAAACAGCCGCCAATAACCTTTTAAGATCCAATAGTCACGACTCCTGTGGACACAGCCTTCCATTACCCGTTTACGAATGGAGTTCAGTGACCGATTAGCCATTTGTACTAGATGAAAACGATCAAGGATGATTTCTGCGTTCGGGAATAGTTTGGGAATAAAATTAATATAGGCAGCATTCAAATCAACGACAATGGTCTGCACTTGTTGCCGATTTTCTAAAGAAAACCGTTCAAAATAGTGTTTCAGATCTTTAGTTAATCTGGTGGGTAAGGTATCTAATAAACGGTGACTTTTGGCATCCATCAAGATAAAACTATAATTCTTTAAAGCTTTAAATTCATCAAACAAAAGATGTTTAGGTAAACGATAAGTTGGATAGCCTAACAATCGCTGATAGTTTTGGTTTAAGACATTTTGCACAGTGGTGGCTGAAACACTATATCTTTGGGCAATATCTTTGAGTGACTGATTTTTGCGTGCAGCCAGGGTTACACAACGATAAACATTTAGGGCAATATGACAATGTGGTTTGACAATATCAGTTTGCGCGACTGTTGTGGAATGACATTGTCGACATAAAAATCGTTGTTTCTTTAGAACTAGATATGATAATTGACAGTGATTGTCTGGTAGTAAAATACGAACTTTTATAGTTCCATACTTAACTATGTTTCCAGTAAAACCACAATTAGGACAACGTTTTAGAGGATAAGATAAAGTAGCATGAAACACCAAAGCACTCTTACCATTAATAAATTGACGCTTAACAGATTCAAAATTAATGTTTTGATCTTTAATTCCAAGAATTAAACTGGTAGAATAATTATCTAAGGGCATTGTTTTTTCCTTCTTTCAATAGGTTTAGACGACTAAATTGTAACATAGGGAGGCAATGTTCTTTTTTGTATTCCAAAATAAATTGGTATACATAAAAAAGTGCCGATGAAATCACTCATCAACACTCAATATTATAGAACCTTTTAAAAATTAATAGTGAACAATCGGTGCTAGTTGATAACAAATTAATTTTGCTGTAATATCCTATAACATGATAAAACTAGTTTTGCGATCCGTGCTAGTTTTCATCATTGATAATAATTAGGATCAGAAATTAGTTTAACATTTAAATTATATTTAATGATTAAGCATTTTTGTCACAGTTTCAATTGATTAGTGCTTTTTTGTTAATAATCAGTTATTAAAAATTTGTACCAGCCTTAATCTGGTGTACAATAATTAAACGGTAGTTATTTAATTAATGAGATTGTATTTAAAGAAAGTGAGACTGTTATGGGCGAATTATTTACTAACAGTGCCAAAGAAGCTTTAAATTTAGCACAAAAGATTGCAATGGATTTTCGGCATCATGCTGTGGGAACAGAACATCTATTATATGGTTTAGTTAAACAAAATAATGGCGTGGCTGCTAAAACCATTATGGAAATGACGGTTACTGCTGATGATATTAAAGATGAGATTGAAGCTTTAGCGGGTTATGGAGATAATAAAGTTGCGAATCAAGATAAATTGTACTTACCTTATTCTCCGCGTGCCGGTCAGGTTTTAGAACAAGCCAGCCAACAAGCTAAGCTACTAGGTGCTAATCAAGTAGGAACGGGACATATTTTATTAGCCCTGTTACGTGATCAAACTATTTTGTCTTCACGAATCTTGACAAGTCTCAGTTTAAGCCTTTCAAAGGTTAAACGACTATTATTAAAAAATATGGGAGTTTCAGAACGTAAGGATCGAGCTAACCAAAAGCAATTTAATGGTAATTCGCAAACAACGACGCCAACATTAGATTCTTTGGCACGTGATCTAACTGCTTCAGCTCAACAAAAACAATTGGATCCTTTAATTGGTCGTGAGCAGGAAATCGAACGAATGGTTCAGGTTTTAAGTCGGCGAACCAAAAATAACCCCGTCTTAATTGGTGAACCAGGCGTTGGTAAAACGGCAATCGTTGAAGGATTGGCGCAAAAGATCATTCGTCATGAAGTTCCAGCTGAATTAGATAATAAACGGCTAATGATGTTAGATATGGGCTCTTTGGTAGCTGGTACGAAGTATCGGGGCGAATTTGAAGACCGATTGAAAAAAATTATTAATGAAATTAATCGTGATCAAAATGTAATTTTATTTGTGGATGAACTTCATACTTTGATTGGCGCTGGTGGTGCGGAAGGCGCAATTGATGCTTCTAACATTTTGAAACCACCGCTATCTCGTGGTGAATTACAAATGATTGGTGCGACAACCTTAGATGAATATCAAAAATACATTGAAAAAGATGCCGCTTTTGCTCGCCGCTTTGCTAAAATTATGGTTGAAGAACCAACGGCTGCGCAGACATTTGAAATTTTGAAAGGTTTGCGTCCCCAGTATGAACAGCATCATCAACTAAAGATTACGGATGCTGCTTTGCAGGCTGCAGTTGACTTTTCTCAACGGTATTTAACTAATCGTTTTTTCCCTGATAAAGCAATTGATTTAATTGATGAAGCAGCTGCACGGGTTCATATTCAGCAATATGCTCAACAGCCTAATAAAATGCAAACTCTCGAACAAGAATTGAACCAATTGGGAAAACGAAAAGATCAAGCAGTTGCTAAACAAGACTTTGAAACGGCGGCTAGTATTCGTAAGCAAGAAATGAAGGTTCAAAGCTTAATTCAACAACAAGATCAAAAAGAACGTTCAAAAATCAATCAGGTAGTAGCCGTGGGTCAAGCGGATATAGCTGAGATTGTTTCACAATGGACCGATGTACCTTTAACTAAAATTACGCAACAAGAATCGCAACAATTATTACACTTGGAAGATGAATTACACCAGCGGGTAATTGGTCAAGATGAAGCAGTTGGTGCGATTGCCAAGGCCATTCGTCGGGCACGTAGTGGTCTCAAAGATCCTAAACGACCAATTGGTTCATTTATGTTTTTAGGGCCAACGGGCGTTGGTAAAACTGAGCTAGCAAAGGCTTTAGCGCAGATAGTTTTTGGCAGCGAAGAAGATATGATTCGGATTGATATGTCTGAGTACATGGAGAAATTTAGTACTTCACGTTTGGTGGGTTCAGCTCCTGGTTATGTTGGTTATGACGAAGGCGGACAGTTAACAGAACAGGTTCGTAATCATCCTTATTCGGTTATTTTATTGGATGAAGTGGAAAAGGCTCACCGTGATGTCTTTAATTTATTATTGCAAGTTTTGGATGACGGTTTTTTAACTGATTCGAAGGGCCGAAAAGTTGATTTTCGTAATACGATTATTATCATGACTTCTAATTTGGGAGTTGAGAGCTTGAATGAAGACCATAGTGTGGGCTTTAATCAAGCACATGCTGATAGTTATCAAGCCATGAAAGCTCATATTTTAACGGAAACTAAGCAATTTTTTAGACCGGAATTTTTAAATCGAATTGATGAGATTTTGGTTTTCCATGAATTGACTAAGTCTGATTTAAGACAAGTTGTGAAAATTATGACCAAAGATTTGACTGAGCGCTTAGCCCAACGTGAAATTAAGTTAACGCTGACTGTTAGAGCCTTGAATTGGTTGGTAGAAAAGGGCTTTAGTGCACAATTAGGTGCTCGACCTTTACGGCGGACAATTCAAAACCAGGTGGAAGATCAAATTAGTGATTTATTATTGTCAAATCAATTGTATGCTGGTGATCGACTGTCAGTAGGAGTGGCTAAGAATCAATTAACATTTAATATCCGACATGCTCAAAAAGTTCAAGTTTAATTCTTGACAATTTCCCAAAATTGTCTTATTCTAGTTAAGATTAATTAGCGTGGTGCAGTGGGCGTATTCCCTCGAAATCTTGTCCGAGCCGGAATTATAGAAAAGCAAAAATAGTATTTGAACTATTTTTGGTTTTTTTTTGCTTTCAAATTGTTAAATGCTAATTTGTAATGAAATTGTAATATTGACTGGTAATTTATTTGAAAGGGTGAATAGTTTGACGCAAGAAACAGTTCGTTACCATAATGTCAACTACGGAAAACACCGGACCCGTCGCAGTTATGCCCGGATTAAGGAAGTTTTACCATTACCAAACTTAATTGACATTCAAACTAATTCTTATAATTGGTTTTTAGATGAAGGTTTGAAGGAAATGTTCCAGGATATTATGCCAATTAATGATTTTGCTGGCACATTATCTTTAGATTATGTTGGATATAAGCTTCTCAAACCAAAATATACGGTTGAAGAAGCACGGGATCATGATGCCAATTATTCTGCACCACTTCACGTTACTTTGCGTTTGACTAATCATGATACTGGGGAAATTAAAACCCAAGATGTCTTCTTTGGTGACTTTCCGTTAATGACAGAACAGGGAACTTTCATTATTAATGGTGCTGAGCGAGTTATTGTTTCTCAGTTAGTTCGTTCACCAGGAGTTTACTATACTGCTGAAACTGATAAAAATGGGCGGATGATCTATGGCACGACGGTTATTCCTAACCGCGGTGCTTGGCTAGAATTTGATAATGATGCTAAAAATATTAGTTACGTCCGTATTGATCGAACCCGTAAATTACCAATTACCGAATTAATTCGAGCAATTGGTTTTGGCACCGATCAAGAAATTACTGAAATTTTTGGTAGTAACAGTGATACTTTAAATCTTTCTTTGGAAAAAGATGTTCATAAAGATACAAGTGATTCGCGTGTTGCTGAAGCTTTAAAAGATATTTATGAACGTTTACGTCCCGGTGAACCTAAAACAGCTGAAAGTTCACGGTCGCTACTATATGCTCGTTTCTTTGACCCAAAGCGGTATGATACGGCACCAGTCGGACGTTATAAAGTTAATAAAAAATTAAATTTAAAAACTCGGTTACTTGGTTTAACCTTAGCTGAAACCTTAGCCGATCCACAAACGGGTGAAGTAATTTTGGCTAAAGATACCAAAATTGACCGGGAAGCTATAGCTAAGTTATCACCTTATCTGAAAGATCCTGATTTTAAAGCTGTAACTTTTCAACCGGCTGATGAAGGAATTTTAGGCGATCCAGTTAAGCTACAAATTATCAAAGTTTATTCACAGGTCGATGAAGATCATGCGGTAAACATTATTGGTAATGGTAATATTGATGAAAAAGTTAAGCATATTACTCCAGCTGATATGTTGGCAGAAATTAATTACTTCTTGAACTTGCAGGAAGGAATTGGTTCTACTGATGATATTGATCACTTGGGTAATCGGCGGATTCGTTCTGTGGGAGAATTATTACAAAATCAATTTCGTTTGGGCTTGTCACGGATGGAACGTGTTGTCCGTGAACGAATGTCGATTCAAGATACCGCAACGGTTACACCCCAACAATTAATTAATATTCGACCAGTAGTGGCAGCCATTAAAGAATTCTTTGGCTCTTCACAGTTGTCACAATTTATGGATCAAAATAATCCATTAGGTGAATTGACACATAAGCGACGTTTATCAGCTTTAGGACCTGGTGGTTTAACTCGGGATCGGGCTGGATATGCCGTCCGGGATGTTCACTATACGCATTACGGTCGGATGTGTCCGATTGAAACACCTGAAGGACCAAACATTGGTTTGATTAATAACTTGGCAACTTATGGGGTTGTTAATAAGTACGGTTTTATTGAAACACCATACCGCCGTGTTTCTTGGAAAACTCATAAAGTTACTGATAAAATTGATTATTTAACAGCTGATGAAGAAGATAATTACGTGGTAGCTCAGGCTAACACTCCTTTAAATGATGATGGTTCTTTTGCTGAAGAACGAATCTTAGCGCGTCATCAAGATGACAATATTGAAACCACAGCTGATAAAGTCGATTATATGGACGTTTCTCCACGGCAAGTTGTTTCAGTAGCTACTTCATGTATTCCTTTCTTGGAAAACGATGACTCCAACCGGGCATTAATGGGTGCCAACATGCAGCGTCAGGCGGTGCCGTTGGTTAAACCTCATTCTCCATTAGTGGGAACCAGTATGGAATATGTAGCTGCTCATGATTCTGGAACAGCTTTATTGGCACATCATAGTGGTATTGTTCAATACGTTGATGCCAAAATTGTTATGGTTAAGCGTGATGATGAAGATGTTGTAGACACTTATCACTTAATGAAATATCGGCGTTCTAATGCGGGTAAATGTTACAATCAACGACCAATTGTTGAAAAGGGCAATCACGTTGATAAAAGTGAAATTATTGCTGACGGACCTGCAATGCAAGAAGGCGAATTAGCTTTAGGTCAAAACCCACTAATCGCCTTCATGACGTGGAACATGTATAATTACGAAGATGCCGTTGTCTTATCAGAACGTTTAGTTAAAGATGATGTTTATACTTCAATCCATATTGAAGAATATGAATCTGAAGCGCGTGATACCAAATTAGGACCTGAGGAAATTACTCGGGAAATTCCGAATGTTGGTGAAGACGCCTTAAAAGATTTAGATGAAACCGGAATTGTCCGGATTGGTGCTGAAGTTCGTGATGGCGATATCTTAGTTGGTAAGGTAACACCGAAAGGTATGACTGAGTTATCCGCCGAAGAACGGTTATTGCACGCGATTTTTGGTGAAAAAGCTCGCGAAGTTCGTGATACTTCTTTGCGGGTACCTCATGGCGGCGGCGGAATCGTACAGGATGTCAAAGTTTTTACTCGTGAAGCTGGCGATGAATTAAGCCCCGGTGTTAATACGATGGTTCGGGTTTATATTGCTCAAAAGCGTAAGATTCAAGTGGGCGATAAAATGGCTGGTCGTCACGGAAATAAAGGGACAGTTTCTATTGTCGTTCCTGAAGAAGATATGCCTTATATGCCAGATGGTACCCCAATTGATATTTTATTAAATCCAATGGGTGTTCCTTCACGTATGAATATTGGACAGGTTTTGGAACTGCATTTAGGGATGGCAGCTCGTAATTTAGGTATTCATATCGCAACTCCTGTTTTTGATGGTGCGAGTGATGATGATTTGTGGTCAGCTGTTAAAGAAGCTAATATGGCTTCTGATGCCAAGACTGTTTTATATGATGGTCGGACTGGTGAACCATTCCATAACCGCGTAGCCGTGGGTGTGATGTACTATATGAAATTAGCCCATATGGTTGATGATAAAATTCATGCACGGTCAATTGGACCATACTCCTTAGTTACGCAACAACCTTTAGGTGGTAAAGCACAATTTGGTGGTCAGCGTTTTGGTGAAATGGAAGTTTGGGCCTTAGAAGCTTATGGTGCTGCTTATACTTTGCAAGAGATTTTGACTTATAAGTCAGATGATGTTACCGGTCGAGTTAACACTTATGAAGCTATTGTTAAGGGTGAAACAATTCCCAAGCCTGGTGTTCCAGAATCCTTTAGAGTTTTAATTAAAGAATTGGAATCTTTAGGTTTGGATATGAAGATTTTAGATCATGAACATCAAGAAATTGGCCTGCGTGATATGGATGAAGATAGTACTTCGAAGAGTGTTGATGCTTTGTCCAAACTAGCTCAGGAACAAGAACAAAAGAAATTACAAGAATTGGCTGAGAAAAATAAGCAAAAAGAAACTCAAATGCAACCTGACTTAGATAATTTAATGGATAAAATGAGTAGTTTAAGCTTAGATGATGGCGATACAACTGATAAATAATAGGAGGTTGCCAATTGATAGACGTCAATAAATTTGAAAGTATGCAAATTGGTTTGGCTTCACCAGATAAGATTAGAAGTTGGTCATATGGTGAAGTTAAAAAGCCAGAAACTATCAATTATCGAACTTTAAAACCTGAACGTGATGGTTTGTTTGATGAACGGATTTTTGGCCCCACTAAAGACTGGGAATGTGCTTGTGGTAAGTACAAACGGATTCGTTATAAAGGAATTGTTTGTGATCGTTGCGGTGTTGAAGTTACGCGTTCCAAAGTTCGGCGGGAACGAATGGGACACATTGAACTGGCAGCACCAGTAACGCATATTTGGTACTTTAAAGGTATTCCAAGCCGGATGGGCTTAGTTTTAGATATGAGTCCACGAGCTTTAGAAGAAATTATTTATTTTGCAGCTTATGTGGTTATTAAATCAGGTGATACTGACTTAGAAGATAAACAGTTATTGACTGAAACTGAATACCGGAAAAAACGTGCTCAGTTTGGTAATGCATTTGAAGCCAAAATGGGTGCTGAAGGTATTAAAGAATTATTACAAGCTGTCAATTTGGATAAAGAAGTTACAGGCTTAAAAGAATTATTGAAGACCGCAACTGGTCAAAAACGAACCCGGGCAATTCGTAGATTAGACATTTTGAATGCTTTTCGGGACTCTGGTAATCGTCCTGAATGGATGATCATGGAGTGTATTCCTGTTATTCCACCTGATTTACGACCGATGGTGCAATTAGAAGGTGGCCGTTTTGCTACTTCTGATTTGAATGATTTGTATCGGCGGGTAATTAACCGTAATAATCGGTTAAAACGGCTCTTAGATTTAAACGCACCAAATATTATTGTTCAAAACGAAAAACGAATGTTACAAGAAGCCGTTGATGCTTTAATTGATAATGGTCGTCGTGGCCGTCCGGTTACTGGTCCGGGTAATCGCCCATTAAAATCTTTGTCACACATGCTTAAAGGTAAGCAAGGTCGTTTCCGTCAAAACTTATTAGGTAAGCGGGTTGATTACTCTGGGCGTTCAGTTATTGATGTTGGCCCAACTTTAAAATTTTATCAATGTGGTTTACCAAGAGAAATGGCTTTGGAATTATTCAAACCATTTGTTATGCATGAATTAGTTGAGCGGGAATTAGCTTCCAATATTAAGAATGCTAAACGTAAAATTGAACGGCAAGATGATGCAGTTTGGGATGTTTTAGAAGACGTAATTAAAGAACGTCCAGTTCTATTAAACCGGGCACCGACGTTGCACCGTTTAGGAATTCAAGCATTTGAACCAGTTTTAGTTGATGGTAAATCAATTCGTTTGCATCCTTTAGCTTGTGAAGCTTATAATGCGGACTTTGATGGTGATCAGATGGCGGTTCACGTTCCATTATCTGATGAAGCCCAAGCAGAAGCACGGATGTTAATGTTAGCTGCTCATCATATTTTAGCCCCTAAAGACGGTAAACCAATTGTTACTCCTTCACAGGACGTAGTTCTAGGTAACTATTACTTGACCTTGGAAGAACGCGGTCGTGAGGGCGAAGGTATGATCTTTAAGGACATGGATGAAGTAGAAATGGCCTTTGCCGATGGTGTAGTGCATTGGCATACAAGAATTGGATTATCAACCAAGTCCCTAACGGATTTTGCTTTTAAAGATGATCAAAAAGATCGCATTATGATGACTAGTGTTGGTAAAGTCGTCTTTAATCGGATTTTGCCAAAAGGAATGCCATATATTAATGAGCCAACGGAAGCTAATTTAACTGATGGAGTTGCGGATAAGTATTTCTTAAATGAAGGTGAAGACATTCATCAGCGTTTACAAGATATGCCATTAGTTGATCCGTTTAAAAAAGGCTATTTAAGTGATATTATTGCGCAAGTCTTTAAAGTCTATAAGGTTCAACGAACTTCTGAATTACTAGATGATATGAAAGAATTAGGTTATAAGATCTGTACGTTATCCGGTTTGACCGTTGGGGTTTCTGATGTTCCTCAATTAGACGATAAACAAGAGATTGTTGATGAAGCGCATAAGCAAGTTGCAACTGTGGCTAAACAATTCCGTCGTGGTTTAATTACTGATGAAGAGCGGCATAATCGTGTTATTAGTATTTGGAATGACGCTAAGGACGAGATTCAACAACAATTAGTTGATAGTTTTGATCCTAAAAATCCAATTTCTATGATGTCCGATTCTGGTGCGCGTGGTAATATCTCTAACTTTACTCAGTTAGCCGGAATGCGTGGTTTGATGGCTGCTCCTAACGGCGGGATGATGGAAGTTCCCGTTACTTCTAATTTCCGTGAGGGCTTGTCCGTCTTAGAAATGTTTATGTCTACTCACGGTGCGCGTAAAGGTATGACTGATACGGCATTGAAGACTGCGAACTCTGGTTATTTGACCCGACGTTTGGTTGATGTGGCTCAAGATGTGATTGTTCGTGAAGAAGACTGTGGTACTGACCGTGGTTTAGAAGTAATGTCCATTACTGAAGGCAATGAAATTATTGAACCATTATATGATCGTTTAATTGGGCGTTATACGCAAAAAGAAATCTTGGATCCAAAGACTGGCGAAGAATTAGTTGGTCGAAATGTTTTATTAAATGAAGAATTAACTAAGAAGGTATTGGATGCCGGTGTTACTAAAGTAACGATTCGTTCAGCATTTACATGCAATACCTTGCATGGTATTTGCCAAAAATGTTATGGACGTAACTTAGCAACTGGTGAAGAAGTTGAAGTTGGTGAAGCTGTTGGGGTTGTTGCTGCACAATCAATCGGTGAACCTGGTACTCAGTTAACCATGAGAAACTTCCATACTGGTGGTGTTGCTGGTGGCGAAGATATCACGCAAGGATTACCGCGGGTTGAAGAAATTTTTGAAGCTCGTAATCCAAAAGGTTTGGCTTATATTTCTGAAGTTGACGGAACAGTTACGGCAATTGATGAAAATCCGGCTGAACATACGCGTGAGATTACAATTGAAGGTAAGATTGATACACGGACTTACAGTGTACCTTACACGGCTAGTGTTGCGGTTAGTGAAGGTGATGTCTTACACCGTGGTGATAAATTAACTGTGGGTTCTATTGATCCTAAGCAATTAATTAAAGTTACTGATGTGCAAACAACTGAAAATTATCTATTGTCTGAAGTCCAAAAGGTTTATCGGATGCAAGGTGTAGATATTAGTGATAAGCATATTGAAGTTATGGTTCGTAAAATGTTACGTAAAATTCGGATTTTGGATCCTGGCGACACTGAAGTTTTACCTGGTTCCTTATTGGATATTGGTGATTTTACAGATACGAACAAAGAAGCTTTGATTAAAGGTCAATTGCCTGCTACTGGCTCACCAGTATTATTAGGAATTACCAAAGCTTCATTGGAAACTAATAGTTTCTTATCGGCAGCTTCGTTCCAAGAAACAACGCGTGTTCTAACTGATGCTTCAATTCGTGGTAAGAATGATCCATTAGTTGGTTTGAAAGAAAATGTTATGATTGGTAAAATTATTCCAGCTGGTACCGGAATGGCTAAATATCGTCATATGCAACCACAAAAAGTAGGTGCAGCCTTGAGCGATAATCTGAGTGATGCTAATTTGGCAAGTACCGAAGCTGAAGTAGATCAAGACTAAAAATTTTATAAAAAAACCTGTGAAATTCTAGTTTCACAGGTTTTTTATTTTGGCACTAGTTAATTTAACTAGTGCAGATACATAAAGGCGGAAATTAAATATAAAATAATGATGTGTGCGGGATAAAAAATATAAAAGAAAGATTTTAATCCGCGCCCTTTTTGACCATTGTATAAGATGATCGGAATGATGGCAAAAATCATTAACCATTGATCCATTCTTAGGCAGGCATAGATAATTGCTACGATGGCGATGATTAAACATTGAATTTTACGATTGTTTTTAAAAAGATACATTAAGGGAATCATAAGTGTCATAATATTATTTTCGGCCAAAAAAATAGCAGGCAAAAAATTAGTGACAGTTACCATGACCGCAATTGGTACCTTGGTAAGAGGTAAGATTAGTAGTGAAGTGATGAATGGTAAGAGAAATAATAATGTACCGATTAAAAGGTTAAACCAGCGCTTGCTTGAATGACGCGCCTTTTTGAAAAAATCAATGGCTAACATAAAAATAGTACCAATGAATAAATCCCGAAAAATATTATTGGACAAAACCACTTTGTCATATTTAACGATGTGCTCAGTACCAAAAGTCAAAAAAGACATCATGACCATACTTAAATACAACCGAAACATATAACTTTTTTTACTATGTGTGTAACTAAATCCTATAACGCTAGTAAAGAAGAAAATAGTTGCCACAGGCCGACCAAACCAGTCCAGCCAATTCGGAGCGCCAAATGGTTGAAACATCTGGTGAAAATGATCAACTACCATGAGCACAATTCCTAAAATTTTTAGATCAAAAGTAGTTAACCCTTTTTTAAGATTGGGCAGTTTTAAATCCATAAAAGACCTCCATTAATCTTGCACTGCGAATACGAATTATAACTTTTAAATTATGCAATTGCAACTCACATAATTTAATTATTCGAATTTAAAATTCAGGCGTGCTATGCTAGAAAAAAGATAAAGGTAGGAGGCAAGTTTTATGGAAGAAACAGCAATATTTGCCGGTGGTTGTTTTTGGTGTATGGTTAAGCCGTTCGATACAATGCCCGGAATTAAAAAAGTAATTTCTGGTTATACTGGTGGTCATGTTGCTAATCCAACTTATGAGCAAGTAGCTAGTCATCAAACTGGGCATACAGAAGCAGTTAAAATTGTTTTTGACCCCGAGGTTATTTCCTATCAAGCATTAGTGGATATTTACTGGCAACAGACTGATCCAACTGATGCAATGGGACAATTTCAGGATCGTGGTGATAGCTATCGTCCAGTGATTTTTGTGAAAAATGAGCAACAAAAGGCAATTGCTGAAAAATCAAAACGTGAACTAGAACAAAGTGATCGTTTTGATCAACCAATTGTGACAAAAATTGAACCCGTGCAGCCTTTTTATCCTGCTGAAGATTATCATCAAGAATTCTATAAGAAAAATCCGTTTCGTTACCAAATTGAAGAAGCTGGTGGTCGCGAAAAATTTCTCAAGAAACATTGGTCAAAATAAAAAGCGAATGAGGATTGCTAATAAAATAAAAGGAACAAATGGTAAAATAACGCGGTGATGATACTTTTGATATAAAACAGCAAAACCGATTAGCGTGAGACCAGAAGCAATTAAAATTATTTGTAAAAGCATATAGCTTGGCACTAAGAGACTGATTAAAATTAGAATTTCACAATCACCCAAACCAAACTGTGGTCGAAAACAGAAATAAAAGCTCATAATGATGATGCCAAATAGTAAAATCCATAAAAATTTTTGAACACTGGGAAAGTTGAATATTAAGCAAAGTAAGTAAGCCGGAATTAAAGTTACGGGCCAAATGCTTAAGAAAACGTAGTCGGTCAAGGAACCTAAAGCAATGGTCAAACCAACTACAATAAGCAAGTAAGGATTAACATTTTTTTGATAGCAAGCTTCTAGACCAATTAATAAACCTAAGACTTCAATCCAGAAGATTCCCGGATAAATGCGCCGATGACAGTAGGCACAACGACCATGTAGAGTTAAATAGCTAATGATGGGAATTTCCTGATACCATTTTAAAGGGTGTGAACAAAGATCACAGCGTGAACGTCCACGAATGATTGAATAACCAAATGGAAGTCTTAAAGCGACTAAACCGCAAAACGATGCTAAACAGATACTCAAGCATATTTGAAATATAATCATATTTTCACCTCAAACTTAATTACGTGGAATGGGGTGAATTTTTCGTATTAATGTAACTTGACACTTAATTTATTCGATGCTAACATGATAGTTGTGCTTTTTAGAGGTATTAGTGTGCCGTAATTAGCTTAGTAAACTAAACCACATCAGTGGTATTTTTATTTAGTAAAAAAAGAACCACCTGGATGTGTGTGCTTAAAAAACAAGGAGGAACTTTTAATGCCAACAATTAATCAATTGGTACGTAAAGGTCGTAAATCAAGAACTTCAAAGTCTGATTCCCCAGCTTTGAACTTCGGCTATAACAGTATGAAGAAAATCGCTACTGATAATCCTGCTCCACAAAAAAGAGGGGTTGCTACTCGTGTTGGTACCATGACACCAAAGAAACCAAACTCCGCGTTACGTAAATATGCTCGTGTTCGTTTATCTAACTTAATCGAAGTAACTGCCTATATTCCTGGAATTGGTCACAATTTACAAGAACATAGTGTTGTTTTAATTCGTGGTGGTCGTGTTAAGGATTTACCTGGTGTTCGTTACCATATTGTTCGTGGTGCCCTAGATACTGCTGGTGTTGATGGCCGGATGCAAGGTCGTTCCAAGTACGGTGCTAAGAAACCTAAGAAATAATTACTAAAACTTTAAGATAGATATGTAGGAGGACTTCCAATGCCAAGAAAAGGTACAGTCGCAAAACGTGACGTTTTGCCCGATCCAATTTATAACTCAAAGCTTGTAACTCGTTTAATTAATCATTTAATGGTTGATGGTAAAAGAGGTAAAGCTTCAACTATTTTATATGATGCTTTTGATATCATCAAAGATAAGACTGGTAATGATCCGGTAGAAGTTTTTAACGAAGCCATGAAAAATGTGATGCCTGTGTTAGAAGTTAAGGCTCGTCGAATTGGTGGTTCTAACTACCAAGTTCCAATTGAAGTACGTCCAGAACGTCGGACTACTTTAGGCTTACGTTGGATTGTTAGCTATGCACGTTTACGTGGCGAACATACAATGGATGAACGGTTAGCTCAAGAAATTATGGATGCTGCTAACAATACTGGTGCTGCGGTTAAAAGACGTGAAGATACTCATAAAATGGCTGATGCTAACCGAGCTTTTGCACATTATCGTTGGTAATTTAAGACCGATTTATCGAGAGGAGTATTAGTTAGATGGCTAATAAACGTGAATTTCCGTTAGAAAAAACACGTAATATCGGAATCATGGCACATATCGATGCCGGTAAAACAACAACAACAGAACGGATTCTTTATTATACTGGTAAGATTCATAAAATTGGTGAAACACATGATGGTGCTTCCCAAATGGATTGGATGGAACAAGAGCAAGAACGTGGTATCACTATTACTTCTGCTGCGACTACTGCTCAATGGAAAGACCATCGAATTAACATCATTGACACCCCAGGACACGTGGACTTCACAATTGAAGTTGAACGTTCTTTGCGGGTTTTAGATGGGGCAATTACTGTCTTGGATGGTCAATCAGGTGTTGAACCACAAACTGAAAATGTTTGGCGTCAGGCCACAACATATAGTGTTCCACGGATAGTTTTCGTTAACAAAATGGATAAGTTAGGCGCTGACTTTGACTATTCTGTTCAAACTATTAAAGACCGTTTAGACGCTAAACCATTAGCTATTCAAATGCCAATTGGTGCTGAAGATGCGTTTGAAGGTGTGATTGACTTAATTGAAATGAAAGCTGATCTTTATGATGAAGATGAGTTAGGCTCAAAATGGGATACTGTCGATGTTCCTGATGAATATAAAGAAGAAGCAGAAAAACGGCGGGCTCAAATGATTGAAGATTTGGCCGATGTTGATGATGCTATTATGGAAAAATATTTGGATGGAGCAGAAATTAGTAACGATGAAATTCGTCAAGCTATTCGGACAGCTACCATTAAGTTAGAATTATTCCCTGTTTTAGCTGGTTCAGCCTTCAAGAACAAGGGTGTTCAAATGTTAATGGATGCCGTGGTTGATTATTTACCTTCACCATTAGATGTTCGTCCTTATAATGCTAAGGATCCAGATTCTGGTGAAGACGTTGAATTAATTGCTGATGATTCCAAACCATTTGCTGGTTTAGCTTTCAAAATTGCTACTGATCCATTTGTTGGTCGTTTGACTTACTTACGGGTTTATACTGGAACATTGGAAGCTGGTTCTTATGTTTTGAATGCAACCAAAGATAAACGTGAACGTGTTGGTCGTTTATTACAAATGCACTCTAACCACCGTATGGAAATTCCAGAAGTGTTTTCCGGTGACATTGCTGCAGCTATTGGTTTAAAGAATACTACAACTGGTGACTCTTTAACTGATCCTGATCATCCATTAATTTTGGAATCAATGGAAATCCCTGATCCTGTGATTCAAGTTTCGATTGAACCAAAATCAAAGGAAGATCGTGACAAATTAGACATCGCAATTCAAAAGTTAGCTGAAGAAGACCCTACTTTCCGGGCTGAAACTAATCCAGAGACTGGTGAAACTTTAATTGCTGGTATGGGTGAATTGCATTTGGATATCATGGTTGACCGGATGCGGCGTGAATTTAAAGTTGATGCTCAAGTTGGTGAACCACAGGTTGCTTACCGTGAAACCTTTACTAAACAAGCTTCTGCTGAAGGTAAGTTTGTTCGTCAGTCTGGTGGTAAAGGTCAATATGGTGATGTTTGGATTGAATTTACACCGAATGAAGAAGGCAAAGGCTTTGAATTTGAAGATGCCATTGTTGGTGGGGTTGTTCCACGAGAATATATTCCATCAGTTGAAGATGGTTTGAAAGATTCAATGGCTAATGGTGTCTTGGCTGGTTATCCTTTAATTGATATTAAAGCTAAGTTATATGATGGATCTTACCATGAAGTCGATTCTTCCGAAGCAGCCTTTAAAGTTGCTGCTTCAATGGCTTTGCATAATGCGGTTAAGAATGCCGGTGCTGTAATCTTAGAGCCAATCATGAAAGTTGAAATTGTAACTCCAGAAGATTACTTAGGTGATGTTATGGGTCAAGTTACAGCTCGTCGTGGTCGGATTGAAGGTATGGAAGAACGTGGTAATGCACAATTGATTAATGCTTTTGTTCCATTATCTGAAATGTTTGGTTATGCAACTACTTTGCGTTCTGCAACGCAAGGTCGTGGTACATTTACAATGACCTTTGATCATTATGAAAAAACACCAAAGAGTATTCAAGCAGAAATTATTAAGAAAAACGGCGGTAACGCTGGTTAATATAAAGAAAAATGTTCGTATTTAATTTAAATACGAGCATTTTTATTGGAAATAAGCAAGGAAATGCGTTCTTTTAAGGACTCGTTGAACTGCTTCTAAACTTAAATTTGTTAGGATTTAAGCTAGGACTAAAAAACCAAGCATTATACAAAAGTAATCAAATTATGGGTTTGGAACAAGTCTTGGTAAGATAAATTCGTCACTATAGTTTGTATTACAAAAACTAGACAAAGACTTTTGCCCCAGCTTTATTTTTTGATCGAACAACAAAAAATCTAATGAGATTTAGCAGTCAACTGCACTCATTAGACTTTTTTATTTGGAATCTAACCAGAAGCTAGATGATTGTTGCTCCTAAACTATTTCTAAAATGATCCAAAGCCCAAGTTTGACCTTGTGGATTAAAAGTAGCAACACCATCTTGATGAATTATTAATTGATAGTCACGGTTATAAGCATCAATTGCGGTATGCAAGACACAAATATCGGTACAAACCCCCGTTAAGTGAAGGGTATTAATCTGGCGCTCGCGTAAAAAATTGTCTAGATTAGTATTAGCAAACGCAGAATAACGATTTTTAGCAAAATTATAAACCAAAGGATTATTCTGATTTTTATCGTACCAAGTCTGCAGTTGACCATAAAATTCGCGACCCCAAGTATTGGCTAGATTATGTGGTGGAAAAAGTTTTGTTTCTGGATGATACGGATCGTCTTTTTGATGTAAATCAGTTGGTAAAATAACCCAATTGTCTTCTGTCAAAAATTGTTGTGCTAACTGAACAATTCTGTCTTCCAATTGTTGAGCTGGTTGACCAGCAGTCAGTGCTCCTTTTTCTGCAACAAAATCGTTTGTATAATCAATAATTAATAAAGCTTCATTACTCATTTGCTTCGCTTCCTTTTTTAAATTAATCTTAGCATATTGGTACTAAAACCGACTAAAAAATTAAACAAATACCTTGAAATATCAGAGTTATCAGTGTAATATAATAAGAGTGCTAATTCAAAATCAAGGGTGTATTATGCTCTGAATTTGAATTAGTTGCTACGGCATTGATGTGAGAGGTTGCGACACGCCCGGACGCTTTGCCACGGCAGGGCAATCGGTAATTTTCACGGAGCCGGTGTCTTGAAAGATACAAAAAGGAGGGAAATCCATGGCAAGTCAAAAGATTCGTATTCGTCTTAAAGCTTATGAACATCGGATTATCGATCAATCAGCTGATAAGATTGTTGAAACCGCAAAGAGAACTGGTGCACAAATTTCTGGTCCAATTCCTTTACCAACAGAACGTGCAGTATATACTGTTATTCGTTCACCACATAAGTTTAAAGATTCACGGGAACAATTCGAAATGCGTACACATAAGCGCTTAATTGATATTGTTAATCCGTCACCGAAGACCGTTGATTCTTTAATGAAACTTGATCTTCCAAGTGGTGTTTATATCGAAATCAAATTATAATTTTTAAAAAACTAAATCAATTAATGGAGGTGTAATCATGACCAGAAAAGGAATTCTTGGTAAAAAAGTCGGAATGACTCAGCTTTTTACTGATAAAGGCGAATTAATTCCCGTAACAGTTATTCAAGCAACCCCGAATGTTGTTATGCAACTAAAAACCAATGAAAACGATGGTTATGAAGCTGTTCAATTAGGCTTGGAAGACCGGCGTGAAATTTTAAGCAATAAACCGCAACAAGGTCATGCTAAAAAAGCCAACACAACTCCCAAGCATTATACTCGCGAATTTCGTGATGTAAATTTGGATGATTACAAAGTTGGCGATGAAGTTAAAGTTGATACATTTGCTAGTGGCGATGTGATTGATGTTACAGGTATTACCAAGGGACATGGTTTCCAAGGTAATATTAAACGTTTTGGTCAATCACGTGGGCCTGAAACTCACGGTTCACGCTATCATCGCATTCCTGGTTCAATGGGTTCCATTATTAATCGGGTCTTTAAGGGCAAGATGTTACCTGGACGTATGGGTGGCAATCAAGTTACAACTCAAAACTTAGTTGTTGCTAAAGTTGATACTGAAAATAACTTATTAATGATTAAGGGTAATGTTCCTGGCGCTAACAAATCATTAGTTAAAATTCAATCAACAATCAAAGGGATTAAAGGACAAAAGAATATTGGTGCTTTAATCGCTGATGAAAAAGCTACTGCTAGTGAAGAATAAGTGAGATAGGAAAGGAGGAAAACTACTAATGACACAAATTGATGTGTTCAAACAGACAGGTTCTAAAGATGGTTCAACTGATATCAAAGATGAAGTTTTTGGTATCGAACCAAATAATCATGTTTTAGCTGATGCTGTTATCATGCAGCAAGCATCATTACGTCAAGGTACACACGCTGTTAAGAATCGTTCTGCAGTTCGCGGTGGTGGTCGTAAACCTTGGCGTCAAAAAGGTACAGGTCGTGCTCGTCAGGGTTCAATTCGTTCCCCACAATGGCGTGGTGGTGGTGTGGTTTTTGGACCAACACCAAGATCTTATGCTTATAAATTGCCACGTAAAGTTGCTCGTTTAGCAATTAAGTCTGCTTTATCTCAAAAGGTAGCAGATCAAGAAATGATCGTTGTTGATGCGTTAAACTTTGCTAAACCAAGTACTAAAGAATTTAAGCAAACCTTAAATCAATTAAAGGCTCAGGGTCGGACTTTAGTTGTTGTTGAAGCAGACAACGAAAATGCGATTTTGTCAGCACGTAACATTGACAAGGTTAAAGTAATTAAGGCTGATGGCATTAATGTTTTGGATGTTTTAAATAACAATCAAATCGTTATTACTAAATCAGCATTATCAACAATTGAGGAGGCACTTGGATAATGGCAGCACAAGATATCATCTTACGTCCTGTAATTACAGAATCTTCCATGGCTGATATGGACGACAAAAAGTACGTCTTTGATGTTGCAGTTACTGCTAACAAAATTCAAGTACGCCAAGCCATTGAAGAAATCTTTGATGTAAAAGTTGCTCAAGTTAACATTATGAATGTTAAGCCAAAGAAAAAACGCGTTGGTCGTTACGTTGGTAAAACTAATCGTCGCCGCAAGGCAATTGTTAAATTGACTGCTGATTCTAAAGAAATTAAAATTTTTGAAAACAAGTAAAATAGGAGGTAATGAGCATGGGTATTATTAAATACAAACCGACAACTAATGGTCGCCGGAACATGACTGGCTCTGATTTTGCTGAAATCACGAAGACGAAGCCAGAAAAGACTTTATTAGAATCACAAAGTCATACGGCTGGTCGTAACTCATATGGTCAAATTACCGTTCGTCATCGTGGCGGTGGTCATAAACAAAAGTATCGTATTGTTGATTTTAAGCGGACTAAAGACGACGTAACAGCAACGGTTAAAGCTATCGAATATGATCCAAATCGTTCAGCTAATATTGCTTTACTTCATTATGATGATGGTGTTAAAGCTTATATTTTGGCTCCTAAAGGTTTGGAAGTTGGTCAAAAGTTACAATCTGGTTCAGAAGCTGATATCAAGGTTGGTAACGCATTGCCATTGGCAAACATCCCTGTTGGTACAATCATTCATAACATTGAATTAAAACCTGGTAAGGGTGGACAATTAGTTCGTTCTGCTGGTACTTCAGCACAAGTTTTAGGTCGTGATGGTAAGTACACATTGATTCGTTTAGCTTCTGGTGAAGTTCGGATGATCCTTTCTGCTTGTCGTGCAACCATTGGTTCTGTTGGTAATGAACAACATGAATTGATTAATCTTGGTAAAGCCGGTCGTAAGCGTTGGATGGGTATTCGCCCAACAGTTCGTGGTTCAGTTATGAACCCTAACGATCACCCTCATGGTGGTGGTGAAGGTAAAGCTCCCGTTGGACATCCATCTCCTCTTTCTCCTTGGGGTAAGAAAACTCTTGGTAAAAAGACACGTTCAAAACGTGCTCAATCTGAGAAATTCATTGTTCGTCACCGTAAGAATAAGAGAAAATAATATAGTTTGATCACGATAACGTTAAGGGAGGTTGTCTAATGAGTCGTAGTTTGAAAAAAGGACCATTTGCAGATGCTCACTTATTAAAAAAAGTTGAAGCTCAAGCAGATCAAGAAAAGAAGTCTGTTATTAAGACTTGGTCACGTCGTTCCACTATTTTTCCTAGTTTTGTAGGCTATACGATCGCTGTTTATAATGGAAGAAAGCACGTCCCAGTTTATATTTCAGAAGACATGGTTGGTCATAAGCTTGGCGAATTTGTGCCAACACGGACATTCCATGGTCATAGTAAAGATGACAAGAAGACTGGCGCATAGAAAGGAGAGGTTATACGATGGCAGAAGAATCAATTACTACTGCAACAGCAACCGCGAAAACAGTTCGCATCGCTCCAAGAAAAGTGCGTTTGGTTGTAGATTTAATTAAAGGTAAAAGTGCTGCTGAAGCTTTGGCAATTTTACAATTTACTCCACGTGCTGGTTCACCAGTTGTAGCTAAAGTTTTAAAATCTGCGATTGCTAATGCTGAACACAACTATGATTTAGATGCACAAAATTTAGTTGTTAGTGAAGCTTATGTAAATGAAGGACCAACTTTGAAACGTTTCCGTCCTCGGGCAAAGGGTTCCGCATCTCCAATTAATAAGCGGACAAGCCATGTTACGGTTGTAGTTTCTGAAGTCGAATAATCCAATAAGGAGGAAAAAACGTGGGTCAAAAGATTAATCCAATTGGATTCCGTGTTGGTGTTATCCGTGACTGGGATTCAAGATGGTATGCTGATAAAAAAGACTTTTCTAAATACTTGCTTGAAGATTTAAAGATTCGTAAGTTTATCGAAAAGAAATTAGCTAGTGCTTCCGTTTCACGTATTGAAATTGAACGTGCTGCTAAAAAAATTAATGTTTCTATTCACACTGCTAAACCTGGTATGGTTATTGGTAAAGGTGGATCAGAAGTTGAAAAACTTCGTAAAGAATTAAATTCTTTAACAGGCAAAAATATTCACATTAATATCGTTGAAATTAAAAAACCTGATTTAGATGCTAAATTGGTTGGCGAAAGCATTGCTCGTCAATTGGAAGCGCGGATTGCTTTCCGTCGTGCACAACGTCAAGCAACTCAACGTACTCGTCGTACTGGAGCTAAGGGTATTAAGACTCAAATCTCTGGTCGTTTAAATGGTGCTGATATGTCACGGACTGAATGGCATACAGAAGGAACTGTTCCTTTGCATACATTAAGAGCTGATATTGATTATGCTTGGGTTGAAGCATCAACCACCTATGGTAATTTAGGTGTTAAAACTTGGATCTATCGTGGTGAAATCTTACCAGATAAGCCAAGAACAAATAATCGCACTAATCATAATGGAGCGAAAGGAGGAAACTAATCGATGTTAGTACCTAAGCGTGTAAAACACCGTCGTGAATTTCGTGGTAAAATGCGTGGCGCTGCTAAAGGCGGTCGTGAAGTGACTTTTGGTGAATATGGCTTACAAGCTGTAGAATCTTACTGGATTACTAACCGTCAAATTGAAGCTGCTCGTATTGCAATGACTCGTTACATGAAACGTGGCGGTAAAGTTTGGATTAAGATCTTCCCTCATAAATCTTACACTGCAAAAGGTGTCGGTGTCCGGATGGGATCTGGTAAAGGTGCACCTGCTGGCTGGGTAGCAGTTGTAAAACGTGAAAAAATCATGTTTGAAATCGGTGGTGTTTCCGAAGAAGTTGCTCGTGAAGCTTTGCGGCTTGCATCTAACAAACTCCCAATTAAAACTAAGTTTGTTAAGCGTGAGGAAGTAGGTGGCGAATCTGATGAAAACTAGTGAAATTAGACAATTAACCACTGCGCAAATGCATGATAAAGAAAAGCAGTATAAAGAAGAATTATTTAATTTGCATTTTCAACAAGCAACTGGTCAATTAGAAAATACAGCACGTTTAAAGCAAGTGCGTAAAAATATTGCACGGATTAAAACTGTGTTACGTCAACAAGAATTAGAAGACAAGTAGGAGGGAGTGTAATTAATGAGCGAAACAGAAAAAACTCGTAACCATCGTAAAGTTTATCAAGGACGCGTGGTTTCTGATAAAATGGATAAAACTATTACCGTTGTGGTTGAAACTTATAAGACTCATCCAGTATATGGCAAACGGTTTAGATATTCTAAGAAATTTTATGCCCAAGATGATAATAATGAAGCAAAAATTGGCGATATTGTTCGTATCATGGAGACTCGTCCCTTGTCACGGTTGAAACGTTTCCGTTTACTAAATGTTGTTGAAAAGGCTGTTAAAATTTAATTTGCTTTTTATAGTTCATGAGAGGAGGATCCTAATTTGATTCAACAAGAAACGCGGTTACGTGTAGCTGATAACTCTGGTGCACGTGAATTGCTTACTATTAAAGTATTAGGTGGCTCTGGCCGGAAAGTTGCTGGAGTTGGCGATGTAATTGTTGCAACTGTTAAACAAGCAACACCAGGTGGCGTTGTCAAAAAAGGTGACGTTGTTAAAGCTGTTATTGTGAGAACAGTTTCTAGCTCTCACCGTCCTGATGGTTCTTATATCAGTTTTGATGAAAATGCTGCTGTTATTATTAATGCTGATAAGACACCGAAGGGAACTCGTATCTTTGGACCAGTTGCACGTGAATTACGTGATAACAACTTTATGAAGATCGTTTCATTAGCTCCCGAAGTTTTGTAAAATCTGGAATTCATAAGGAGGTGCTCGACCAGTGTTTGTAAAAACCGGCGATAATGTTAAAGTCATTGCAGGAAAAGATAAAGGTAAGACTGGAACAGTCATTAAAGCTTTTCCTAAAGCCAACAAGGTAACTGTTAAGGGTGTTAATATGGTGAAAAAACATCAAAAACCATCTCAAACAGAACCTAACGGTGGAATCAAAGACGTTGAAGCTCCGCTTGATGCATCAAATGTTAAAGTCGTGACTGCAGCTAAAGAGCCTGCTAAAAAGTCCGATGAAAAGAAAGATAAATAATTAAGGAAGGAGGATTTTGTCTAAGATGGAAAATGCTTTGCATACAAAATATGTTGAAGAAATTGTCCCAAGTTTAGTTAAGAAATTTGATTATACCTCAGTAATGCAGGTACCAAAGATTGATAAGATTGTCTTAAACATGGGTGTTGGTGACGCAGTTGCCAATTCTAAGAACTTGGATAATGCAGTTGAAGAATTAAGCTTAATTTCTGGACAAAAGCCTTTAATTACTAAAGCTAAGAAATCCATTGCTGGCTTTCGTTTACGTGAAGGTATGGCAATTGGTGCTAAAGTTACTTTACGTGGTGAAAGAATGTATGACTTTTTAGATAAGTTAATCAATATTTCATTGCCTCGTGTTCGTGATTTTCACGGAATCAACGGTCGTTCTTTTGATGGTCGTGGTAACTATACTTTAGGTATTAAAGAACAATTAATTTTCCCAGAAATTGATTACGACAAGGTTAGCAAAGTTCGGGGATTAGATGTTGTCATTGTTACAACTGCTCAATTCGATGAAGAAGCTAAAGAATTGTTAACGCAAATTGGAATGCCATTTGCAAAGTAGTAAATTAGGAGGTCAAACTATTGGCTAAGAAGTCACAAATTGTTCGGAATCATCGTCCTGCAAAGTTTTCATCACAAGCTTATACACGGTGCGAACGCTGTGGTCGTCCACATTCTGTATATCGTAAATTCAAGCTCTGCCGTATTTGCCTTCGTGAATTAGCTCATGATGGACAAATTCCTGGTATGCGTAAGGCTAGTTGGTAAAAAATAAAACTTAGGAGGTCAGCACATGTCTATGACAGATCCAATTGCGGATTACTTAACACGGATTCGTAATGCGAACATGGTTCGTCATGCTTCAGTAGAAGTACCTGCTTCTAATATGAAGAAAAGTATTTCTGAGATCCTTAAACGTGAAGGTTTCATTCGCGATTACGAAGTGATTGATGATCATAAACAAGGTATTATCAAGGTTTACTTGAAATATAGTAAAGACAATGAACGCGTCATTACTGGTTTGAAGAAAATTTCTAAGCCAGGTTTGCGTAGTTACGTTAAGGCTGATGCCGTTCCCAAGGTTCTTAATGGATTAGGAATAGCTATTCTTTCAACATCTGAAGGAGTTATTACTGATAAAGAAGCTCGGGCTAAAGACATCGGTGGCGAAGTTATTGCCTACGTTTGGTAAAAATCAATAACAAGGAGGTGCGCTTAGCGTGAGTCGTATTGGAAATAAAGTAATTGATCTTCCAGAAGGCGTAACAGTTAAAATTGACAATGATCAAAATACTGTTACTGTTAAGGGACCCAAAGGTGAATTAACCCGTAATGTTAGTCCTAAGATTTCAATTACACAAACAGACAATCAATTAAAATTTGAACGTCATAATGAAAATGACAAAGCCATTCATGGTACAACGAGAGCTAATGTTAATAACATGGTAATCGGTGTTACCGAAGGCTTCCAAAAGAACTTGGAATTAGTTGGTGTTGGTTATCGGGCCCAAAAGAAGGGAAATAACTTAGTGTTAAACGTTGGTTACTCTAACCCCGTTGACATGACAACACCTGAAGGATTAAGTATTGATGTTCCTTCAAACACACAAATTAATGTTAGTGGCATTAGTAAACAAAAAGTTGGTCAATTTGCGGCTGAAATTCGTGATGTTCGTCCACCAGAACCTTATAAGGGTAAGGGTATTAAATATGTTGATGAACATATTCGTCGTAAAGAAGGTAAGACTGGTAAATAATCGACCAGTTTATTCTTAATATTTTATGAGGTGAAAATTGTGATTACTAAACCAGATAAAAACAAGACTCGCGCTAAACGCCATCGTCGAGTTCGTGCTAAAATCTCTGGTACTGCTGAGCGCCCACGCTTAAACGTTTTTCGTTCCAACAAAAACATCTACGCTCAATTAATTGATGACGTAGCGGGTGTAACGCTAGCAAGTGCCTCAACTTTAGACTCTGAAGTAGCAGCTGCTAATAAAACTGAACAAGCAAGTGCTGTTGGTAAATTAGTTGCTGAACGTGCTTTAAAAGCCGGCAAAGAAAATGTTGTTTTTGATCGTGGCGGTTACTTATACCAAGGTCGAGTTCAAGCTTTAGCCGAAGCTGCACGTGAAAATGGTTTGAAATTTTAGAAAGGAGGAATAAAATTTATGGCTTTTGTTGACCCATCTCAATTAGAATTAGAAGATCGTTTGGTTTCCATCAATCGGATTACTAAAGTTGTTAAAGGTGGTCGTCGCTTACGTTTCGCAGCGATTGTTGTTGTTGGCGACAAAAATGGTCATGTTGGTCTAGGTACTGGTAAAGCTCAAGAAGTTCCAGAAGCTATTCGCAAGGCTGTTGATGATGCACGTAAAAATTTGGTTGAAGTACCAAAGGTTGGAACAACGATTCCTCACGAAATTATTGGTCAGTTTGGTGCTGGTCGTGTACTTTTGAAACCAGCTGTTGCTGGTTCTGGAATTGCCGCTGGTGGTTCTGTTCGTGCCGTTATGGAATTAGCTGGAATTGATGATATTACCAGCAAATCCTTGGGCCGTAACACACCAATCAATATGATTCGTGCAACAATGGATGCCCTAAGAAAGTTGAAGACTGCGCAAGAAGTTGCTAATTTGCGTGGAGTTTCAACTGAAGACTTACAAGGATAGGAGAGCACACAATGGCGAATAAAATTAAAATCACTTTAAAACGCAGTGTGGCACACCGAATCCCAGAACAACGTAAAGTTGTTAAAGAATTGGGCCTTGGTCGCCTTAACAGTTCAGTTGTAAAACCTGATAATGCTGCAATTCGGGGTGCAGTTTTAAAGATTGCTCATTTAGTTGATGTTGAAGAAGCTTAAAGCTTAAATTGAAGGAGGTGTCATAATCGTGAAGTTACATGAAATACAAACGAGTGCAGGTTCACGTCAAGCACGTAAACGTGTTGGTCGTGGAACGTCTTCTGGTTTTGGAAAAACTTCTGGTCGTGGACAAAAAGGTCAATTAGCACGTAGCGGTGGAAAAACTCGTCTAGGTTTTGAAGGTGGTCAAATGCCTTTATTCCGGCGGATGCCTAAACGTGGTTTTAGTAATGTTAACCGTAAAGAATATGCGGTTGTTAATTTAGATCAATTGAATCAATTCCGCGCTGGAAGTACAGTTGATATTGATGCCTTGAAGAAGGCCGGTCTTGTTAAGAAAGAATTAGCTGGCGTTAAATTGTTAGCTGATGGCGAATTAACTAAGAAATTAACTATTAAAGTTAACAAAGTATCTAAAGCTGCTCAAAAAGCAGTTGAAGCAGCAGGTGGCTCAATCGAGGTGATTTAATGCTAGGAACATTGAAAAATGCTCTTAAAGTTAAAGAGATTCGCAAGAAGATTTTTTTCACACTGTTTATTTTGGCAGTGTATCGTTTAGGAGCACAGATTACAGTTCCGGGTATTAACGTTGCAGCGATGGAGAAATTTGGTTCTTCAGGACTGATTCCTTTGTTAGATACTGTTAGTGGTGGTGGATTATCTAATTATTCAATCTTTTCATTAGGTGTTTCACCATATATCACTGCCCAAATTGTTATTCAATTATTACAAATGGATATTGTTCCTAAGTTTGTAGAATGGAGTAAACAGGGTGAAGTTGGTCGACGAAAGTTAAACCAAATTACGCGTTATTTGACTATTGTTTTAGCTTTTGTTCAATCAGTCGGCATTACAGCTGGTTTTAATGCATTAAGCTCAATGAAGGGCTTAAAACTGGTACCAAAACCTGATTGGCAAACTTTTGTAGTTTTGGGAATTGTGATGACTGGTGGTTCTATGTTGCTGACTTGGATGGGTGAACAAATTACTGACAAGGGAATCGGCAATGGTGTTTCGATGATTATCTTTGCCGGAATTGTAGCACGTTTACCACATGGCACTTATCAATTGATCAAAGAAAAAATTATTAGTTCTACAGGCTCTGACCTTTGGTTAAATATTTTATTCTTAGTTTTGATTTTAGTTGCAGTATTACTAGTAACGCAATTTACCACCTACGTTCAACAAGCCAATCGTAAAGTTCCCATTCAATATACACGGCGGGCAATTAGCGGTGGTTCCGAAAGTTATTTACCATTAAAAGTTAACGTTGCGGGAGTTATTCCAGTTATTTTTGCTAGCTCATTAATTGTTACACCGTCAACGATTTTAATGGCTTTTCAAAATTCACATGGTGGTGATACTTGGTATCAAGTATTACAAAACATTTTTAGTTTACAGACAACAACTGGCTCGATTGTTTATACAGTTTTAATTGTTCTATTTACTTTCTTCTACGCTTTTGTTCAGGTCAATCCTGAAAAATTAGCTGAAAACCTTCAAAAACAAGGGGCTTATATTCCTGGCATTTGGCCGGGAAATGCTACTATTAAATATATTTCTGGTTTATTAATGCGGTTATCAACCGTTGGCTCGATCTTTTTGGGCTTGATTGCTTTAATTCCACAACTAGCAACTAACCTCTTTGGCTTACCTCAATCAATTGGTTTAGGTGGTACGAGTTTGTTAATTGTTGTTGGGGTAGCGATTGAAGCAAATCGGCAACTAGAAGGATTATTAATGAAGCGTGAATATGTTGGTTTTATTCGTTAAAAACTTGGAGGAAGTTTAAATGAATTTGATGCTCATGGGTTTGCCTGGTGCTGGTAAGGGCACACAAGCTGAAAAAATTGTTGATAAATATCATGTGATTCATATTTCAACTGGTGATATGTTTCGGGAAGCAATGGCTCAACAAACGCCTGTTGGGCTAAAAGCCAAATCCTACATGGATAGTGGCAATTTGGTTCCTGATAGTGTGACTAATGAAATTGTTAAAGAGCGATTAGCACAAAGCGATGTTTTTCAAGCCGGCTATATGTTAGACGGCTTTCCGCGTAATCTTGATCAAGCTAAGGCTTTAGATCAAATTAATGCTGATATTAAACTTCGCTTAGATGCAGTAATTGATATTGATGTTTCAACTGATTTATTAGTTGATCGTTTATCTGGACGGTTTATTTGCCGGGATTGTGGAGCAACTTACCATAAGCTTTATAACCCGACGAAGGTTCAAGGAATTTGTGACCGTTGTGGCGGTCATGATTTCTACCAACGTGATGATGATAAACCTGAAACTGTCAAAAATCGTTTGGACGTTAACGTCAAAATGAATACACCATTAATTGATTATTACCAAAAAGCTGGTATTTTATATAAAGTTAATGGTGCACAAGAAATTGATCAAGTTTTTGCGGAAATTGATCAAGTTTTAAAACAGATTAATTAATTGGTGGCAATCACTTCATTTATATGGTACACTAAGCGCGTGTATCGTCTAGTGAGTGCCAAGCTCTCACTATTTTTGTGTTTAAAAGAAACGAGGAGGATACTTTTTTGGCTAAAGATGATGTAATCGAAGTTGAAGGAACTATTTCCGATACTTTGCCAAATGCAATGTTCAAAGTTAAATTGGAAAATGGAGCCACTATTTTGGCACATGTTTCTGGTAAAATTCGGATGCACTATATTCGGATTTTGCCGGGTGATAAAGTTACGGTTGAACTTTCACCTTATGATTTAACTAAGGGACGTATTACCTATCGTTTCCGGTAAATAGTGTTAGTCAAAGTTGTCCGTCATTTCAGATGGGAGGATTTAGTTTATGAAAGTTAGACCATCAGTGAAACCAATGTGTGAACATTGTAAAGTTATTAAGCGTAAGGGTCGCGTTATGATTATTTGTTCTGCTGACCCTAAGCATAAGCAAAGACAAGGTTAAAAAGGAGGTTACAACATGGCACGTATTGCAGGTATTGACTTACCACGTGATAAACGGATTGTTGTCGCATTAACCTACATCTATGGAATCGGTAATACTACCGCTCAAAAGGTGTTGGCTGCTGCCGGTGTTTCTGAAGATATCAGAACACGTGATTTGACTCCTGAACAAGAGGAAAAAATCCGTGCACAAGTGGATGGCATTAAAGTTGAAGGTGACTTACGTCGTGAAGTCAGCATGAACATTAAACGTCTACAAGAAATTGGTTCCTATCGTGGCATGCGTCATCGTCGTGGTTTACCAGTTCGGGGACAAAATACGAAGAATAATGCTCGGACACGTAAAGGTAAGAAGATGGCAATTGCTGGCAAGAAAACTATTTAAAAAGGAGGTTACTGATTAATGGCAAACAAAAAAGCAAAGACATCACGTAAGCGTCGTGTAAAGAAAAATATTGAATCTGGCGTTGCTCATATTCATTCAACTTTCAATAATACGATCGTAATGATTACTGATACTCATGGTAATGCTGTTTCTTGGTCTTCTGCAGGTGCGTTGGGTTTTAAGGGTAGCCGTAAGTCTACACCTTTTGCCGCACAAATGGCTGGTGAAGCTGCTGCTAAAGAATCAATGGAACATGGTATGAAATCTGTAGAAGTAGCTGTTAAAGGTCCTGGTTCTGGTCGTGAAGCTGCTATTCGTTCATTGCAAACTACTGGTTTAGAAGTAACTGCAATTCGTGACGTAACACCAGTTCCACATAACGGCTCACGTCCACCAAAGCGGCGTCGTGTCTAGTTTTGACCCAAGCATTAGTGTTAAACTTTTGTTGTTAAACAGTGTTGTGAAAGGGGCAAAACGTAAATAATGATTGAATTTGAAAAACCTGTTATCACAAAAATTGATGAGACAGATAATTACGGTAAGTATGTAATTGAACCATTGGAACGTGGTTATGGAACTACTTTAGGTAATTCTTTACGCCGGGTTTTATTATCTTCTTTACCAGGGACAGCCGTTTCTGATATTCAAATTGACGGTGTTTTACATGAATTTTCAACGATTGATGGTGTTTTGGAAGATGTAACAGAGATCGTTTTGAACATTAAAAAATTATCTTTGAAGTTAAACACTGACGAGAAAAAAGTTGAAATCAATGTAGAAGGTCCTAAAAAGGTTACTGCCGCAGATATTGAAACAGATGCCGATCTAGAAATTTTGGATCCAGATCAATATATTTGTACGGTAGCTGAAGGTGGCCAATTGCATATGCAACTGACTGTGAAGACTGGTCGGGGTTATATTCCTGCTGATCAAAATAAAACTGATGAAACACCAATTGGCGTTTTACCTGTGGATTCAATTTTTACCCCTGTTTCTCGGGTTAATTATCAAGTTGAACATACCCGTGTTGGTAAAAGAAATGATTTTGATAAATTAACTTTGGATGTTTGGACTAAT
Organism: Bombilactobacillus sp. ESL1202; assembly: GCF_058107125.1. Classification (NCBI taxonomy): domain Bacteria; kingdom Bacillati; phylum Bacillota; class Bacilli; order Lactobacillales; family Lactobacillaceae; genus Bombilactobacillus; species Bombilactobacillus sp. ESL1202. The sequence continues at coordinate 1,429,916 of NZ_CM176590.1, forward strand.
GGTTCAATTGGTCCGCGGGAATCCATTAGCTTAGCTGCTAAAGTTTTGACAGAACACTTGAGCGTTTTTGTTGAATTAACTGACGAAGCTAAAGATGCTGAAATGATGGTTGAAAAGGAAGAAACTCGTAAAGAGAAGAAACTGGAAATGACCATTGAAGAGCTGGATTTGTCTGTACGTTCTTATAATTGTTTGAAACGTGCGGGAATTAATACAGTTCAAGAATTAACCGATAAGTCCGAATCAGATATGATGAAAGTTCGTAATTTGGGACGTAAGTCGCTAGAAGAAGTTAAAGAAAAATTAGCGAACCTAGGTTTATCTTTACGAATGGATGATTAGGTAAAAAGGAGGTAAACAGATGAGTTATCGTAAATTAGGTCGTGCATCAGATAAACGTAAAGCAATGTTACGCGATTTGACAACAGATTTATTTATCAATGAACAAATTGTGACAACTGAAGCTCGTGCCAAAGAAATCAGAAAAATTGCTGAAAAGATGATTACGTTAGCTAAACGTGGCGATTTGCATTCCCGTCGTTTAGCTGCTAAGTATCTACGTAATGAGGTCGCAAGTATTACTGAAGAAGATGACGCAGTTGTTATTCAATCAACTTTGCAAAAATTGTTTAGTGATATTGCACCTCGTTATCAAGAGCGTCAAGGTGGCTATACAAGAATTTTAAAGACAGCCCCTCGTCGTGGTGATGCAGCACCAATGGCAATTATTGAATTAGTTTAATTTAGGTTTTTTAAATAGCTATTTAAATGATCATTCTTTCGATTAGTAGTGAGCGTAACGATGATGGTGAAAGCTAAGTCTAGCTCTAATGCTTTTGCGCTACTTTTCGGGAATGATTTTTTTGTGGTTAAAATCTGGTTGGGGTATGGTATGATATTTGATAAAGACGATAACGAGGTGACTGGATGGAAAATATTATTCAATTAGACCATGTCACATATACTTATGAAGAAGCCACAACTCCAGCGTTGAACCACGTTGATTTAACTATCCCAGCTCACAATTGGGTAGCAATTATTGGGCGTAACGGTAGTGGTAAAAGTACCTTGGCGCGAATTTTGAATGGGTTATTACAACCGCAAAGTGGGCAGGTTATTATTGACGGTCAAAAATTATCTGAGCAAACTGTGTGGGATATTCGCAGTAAGTTAAGAATTGTTTTTCAAAATCCGGATCATCAATTCGTGGGGGCGACAGTTGAAGATGATGTGGCTTTTGGCCTAGAAAATCAAGGTATGCCGCGCGAACAGATGGTTACGCGGGTACAGTGGGCCTTGCAAAAAGTCAAGATGAGCGCTTATGCTAAAAAAGCGCCACAATTATTGTCTGGTGGTCAAAAACAACGCGTCGCTATTGCGGGAATTATTGCGTTAAAACCACAAATTATTGTCATGGATGAAGCTACTAGTATGCTGGATCCCCAAGGACGGCAGGATATTCTTAACCTGATTAAGAGTTTACAAGCTGAATTAGGCATGACGGTTTTATCAATTACGCATGATTTAAGTGAAATCGTTCAAGCTGATGAAATAGTAGTTTTAAAAAACGGAACTGTTTTAAAAACTGGCACGGTGGCAAGTATTTTTGCAAAACCACAAGAGTTAACCAGTTTTGGCTTACAGCCACCGTTTACGCAACAATTACAGTTACAATTACAGCAGCAACAGATTGCAATTGACAGTCAGTATTTTACAGAGCAGGAATTGGTCGAAAAATTATGGCAATTACATTTGAACAGGTAACACATACTTATCAAGCAGATGGCCCTTTAGCTTATACTGGTTTAAAAGATGTTAGTTTTCAAATTGCTGATGGGAGTTTTACTTCGATTATTGGGCAAACTGGCAGTGGTAAATCGACATTGGTACAACATATGAATGCTTTATTGAAACCAACCAGTGGTCATATACAGATTGGTGATCATCAGATTACTGCCGCAACTAAAAATAAACATTTGAAGTCCTTGCGGCAAGAAGTGGGGATGGTTTTTCAATTTCCAGAACAGCAATTATTTGCGGAAACGATTCAAGAAGATATTAGTTTTGGTCCCCAAAATTTTGGGGTTTCTAAAGAGCAAGCTGAGCAATTGGCATTAGAAATGTTAGATTTAGTGGGCTTACCACCGACTTTAGCTGATAAATCACCGTTTGATTTATCAGGAGGACAAATGCGCCGAGTGGCGATTGCTGGCGTTTTAGCTTCGAAACCACAAGTTTTGATTTTAGATGAACCAACCGCTGGCTTGGATCCCCAAGGTCATCAAGAGTTAATGGGTTTATTTGCTAAATTGAATCAACAAGGAACGACGATCATCTTAATTTCTCATCAGATGGAAGATGTAGCTTTATACAGTGATAAGGTTTTGGTCATGGATCAGGCACGTTTAGTTCGTGATGACAGTCCCCAAGCTATTTTTAGCGATCAAACCTTTTTAAAAGAACATCATTTGTTACAACCAGAAAGTGCTAAATTTGCGCAAATGTTGAGACAAAAAGGATTTGAATTTGCTCAGTTGCCAATTACTCCGCCAGCTTTAGTTAAGCAGTTAATTCCGCAATTAAAAGGAGAGACAGATGGGTAAAATTATAATTGGGCGTTATTTACCTGGCGATTCTTTCATTCATCGTTTGGATCCACGTGCTAAATTTATCGCCACTTTTTTGTTTGTTTTAATTGTTTTTTTAGCCAATAATTGGTGGACGTACGCCTTGTTATTGGCCTTTGTCATTGGAGCTGTTTACTTATCACAAGTTTCTCTCGGCTTTTTTTTGCGTGGTATTCGGCCAATGATTATTTTGATCTTATTTACAGTAGCGCTTCAAGTTTTTTTAACGCCAGGGGGGCATCCTTTTTGGCGCTGGGGCTTTTTAACCTTGTCAACGCTCAGCCTCACTAACGGTGCTTATATTTTTTTACGCTTTATTTTAATTATTTTTATTTCTACTTTGTTAACTATTACTACGACCCCTTTGCAAATGTCTGATGCCATTGAGGCTTTACTCAAACCCTTACGTTATGTACATTTTCCGGTTGATGAAGTGGCCTTAATGTTGTCAATTGCTTTACAGTTTATTCCCTTATTGTCTGATGAAACAACGAAAATTATGAACGCGCAACGAGCCCGTGGTGTTGATTTTGGTGAAGGTAATCTTGTTAAACAAGTTAAAGCTATTGTACCCATTTTAATTCCTTTATTTGTTAGCAGTTTTAATATTGCTTATGATCTTTCCATTGCTATGGAGTCGCGGGGGTATCAAGGCAGTGAAGGGCGCAGCAAATATCGACAACTGCATTGGCAAAGAATTGATACGCTGATGTTGGCAACATTTGGCCTTTTGACAGTTTTATTACTAATTTTGCGGAGTTATTAAATGACGGTTTACAAAATGACGGTGGCTTATGATGGTACAAATTACCATGGATTTCAAAAACAGCCCCACTTAGCAACCATCCAAGGAACAATTGAACAAGCACTGCAAAAGATGACTAAGGGGACAGCAGTTGAAGTAACTGGTTCGGGCCGAACAGATGCTGGTGTCCATGCTTTAGGACAAGTTATTTCTTTTAATTACCCGGGAAATATTCCGACTGATAAAATGGTTAAAGCCTTAAATAGCTTAATGCCATTAGATATTTTGTTTCAAAATGCAGCGATTATGCCGGCAAACTTCAATGCCCGTTTTGATACTGTTAGTAAAATTTATGAATATCGAGTCGCACTAGGGCGTTATACGGATCCGTTTTTAAGATTATATACCGGTCATTACCCATATCCATTGGAGACAGATAAAATTGCTTTGGCGTTAAAAGATGTGGTGGGCGTGCATAACTTTGCGAGTTTTGAAGCCAGTGGCGGTGTAATTAAAAATAAAGTCCGGGAAATTTATCAAGCTGATTTAGACTTGAGTTTTTATCCGCAGCAATTGATTTTTCGTTTTCACGGTAATGGCTTTTTATATAATATGGTGCGTATTATGGTTGCAACATTACTAGAAATTGGTAATGGTCGCCGTGCAGTTCACGACTTTTTACGTTTATATGAGGTTCAAGATCGCCAGCAAGCTCGGGTAACGGCTCCCGCCAGCGGTTTATATTTAAAGCAAGTCTATTACGATTAACTTTGTGTTAGCATTGACTTAATCAAAATTAGAAGCTATACTGATAAATGGTATTGTTTACCCCACGATGAGCCCCGGAAACTTATTGAGTGTGTGAACAAACACAGATATTGGAGGAAAACAAATGCGTACAACACCATTAGCTAAACCAAGCGAAGTTGAACGTAAATGGTATCTGATTGATGCAACTGATGTCGTTTTAGGTCGTTTATCATCAGCTGTTGCTACAATTTTACGTGGCAAAAACAAACCAACATTTACCCCAAACGTTGATACTGGTGACAATGTAATTATCATTAACGCCGATAAAGTTAAATTAACCGGCAAGAAAGCTACTAAGAAGATGTATTATCATCATAGTAACCATCCCGGTGGTTTAAAAACTACTTCTGCAGGTAAAATGTTGGCTGAAAAGCCTGAACGCTTAATTGAAACCTCAGTTCGCGGTATGTTGCCAAAGAATTCTCTTGGTCGTCAACAATTTAAGAAGCTTTATGTCTATGCTGGTTCTGAACATAAACATGCTGCTCAACAACCTGAAGTTTTAGATATTAATAAGTTGATTTAAGGAGGAGAACGATTTGGCACAAGTATCTTATGCTGGAACTGGACGTCGTAAAGACTCAGTTGCTCGTGTACGCTTAGTCCCTGGTAAGGGTCAAGTTACAATTAATAAACGCGCTGCGGAAGATTATATTCCTTCTGCAAGTTTAATCAAAGATTTAAAACAACCATTAGATATCACTGAAACTGCTGATAGTTATGATGTCTTGGTTAATGTTCATGGAGGCGGATTTTCTGGTCAAGCTGGTGCAATCCGTCATGGTATTGCACGGGCTTTACTAGAAGTAGATCCTGATTTTCGGACACCTTTAAAACGCGCAGGAATGTTAACTCGTGATCCACGGATGAAAGAACGGAAGAAGCCTGGCTTGAAGAAAGCTCGTAAGGCATCACAATTTTCCAAACGTTAAAAATTATTTTACAACACTTCCTTTTGGGAGTGTTTTTTTGGTTCTATAATATTGAGTGTTGATGAGTGATTTCGTCGGCACTTTTTTTGATTTTACTTTAAATACAAAAATACCATATATAACAAAATTAAAATATTATGGAAAGACCAATATTTGAGTCATATAAACGTTTAAATGAACATGACGAATTTGAGGAATGGTTGCAAAGCTGACCGTGCTAAAAATTGCGGGTTATAACTGATACGCAAGAGCAGGGCTTATTAATTGCTCAAAGTCTTAATTGGGTTAAAAAAATACATGGCGAAAAAAATTTGTATGAAATTCGTAGTAAAGTGTCTACCAATATTCAACGAGTACTATATTTTAATGTTCACGGATCTAGGTACGTAATTACTCATGGATTTACAAAAAATTTAGCTAAAACACCTAAGTCAGAAATTAATCATGTAATAGCTTTAAGAAGGGAGTTTGAGTTTAACATTGAAAGTCAATGATGTTTTAAAAGAATAATTAAAAGATCCAGAATTTGCTAAGGCTTATCGCTTGGAAAAGGAACGATCTGCCAGTGGATAGCTTTATATAAAGCACTTGAAGCAGCCGGCTTAACACAAGCTGATCTGGCCGAACGGGCTGGCGTACCACAACCAACCATAGCACGGATAGAGCGTGGCGATAATGTAACTTTTGATAAATTAGCTACAGTAGCGCATGCTATGGGCAAAAGTTTAGTTGTCAAGTTTGAATAATGTTAAATTTCGATGTCCTCAATGATTTAGCAATTTCCTATTAATAATGTAATACGTAAATATTTATTTTTTAAAGGTGCTAATTTCTTCGGAAAATTTATTGATTAAATTGGGAGAATATATTTTTGGGTGCTTTGATTGCTTAACGTGTTGCCATAAGATTGCCGCTACTTTTAATTGATTAGTAAAATAACGGCTTTCAGGACTTTGACAAAAATCCTTAACGAAATTGTTCCATTGATAAGTTGCTTCTTCGTTATTTTTAGTTAAAAGGTGAGCTCTTTGCTGACTGTTATTTTGTAATTTTTGAGCTTGGACAATTAAATCACCAACGGTCATATTAGTGTCGTGATCGATTTCAGCTTGACGTTTAATAATGGCCATTTCTTTTTTAAATGAAAAATGATCAACCTTAAAATAAGCCGCAAAAAATTTCCGAGCTTCATTATTAAACGTAAAACCGGAACCAATTAATTTTGTTTTTAAAGTGATTTGCTTGGCCGTAAGTACTGGCTGCTGGGAAATTTTGCGCCGGGCTTTAATTTGGTCAGCAGGTTTTCCACTTAAATATAAAGAAAGATAGTGAGTTAATTCTGCTTTAGTGCCATAGGTTGGCAAATGGTATTCCCGGCATAGTTTGATTAATTCAGTTTTGTAAAAATATTTTTCTTTTAAGTCATTTAAAGTTATCTGAGTCAAAATACCAGCTCCTACGACAATTATTGATAATATTCAGTTGCCTCAATTATACAAAAAAACGACACAACCGTGAAGGTGGCGTCGTTAATTAACATTTGGGCTTCTATTTTTATAATTTAAAAGGTTGTGTGGTAGTAATTGGTTGTTTGGTTTTCAAGTTCATAAAGAACATCGAAATTTGGTCTTTGGTGTTATTAACTGAATATAACATGGCTGCATCAGTCTTTTGCCCAGCCGCGACCGGTTGTTGTGCGTTATCAAGCTTTGCTTTAAGGTCTTGATTATCGCCAATGTCGCCATTGGCATTTAAGATTTGGTTGTCTTGCTTTAACTGTAAGTCTTGACTAACAATGTCGGCCGGCTTGAGATCTTGTTTAGAATGATTGGTGATGGTGTACTCAATGTATAAAGCCGGTTTGTTATTGGCGTCAGAGATTAATTTAACGCCGTCAGAAGAGTTATTTAATTCAATGGTAAAATCATCAGTATCATACTTCATATTGTCATAGGAGCCCGGATTTTTCCATTGACGGCCATCGGCAGCTGGATGTTGAACGTCCTTAGCAGTAGCGCTCTTCTTTAAATCAGGTGTAACCTTGGGAGTTTTAGATTTTTTTAAAGGCACTTTCTTATTAGATAATTGCTCACTTTGGGGATGACTAGCTGGTTTAGCAGCTTGTTTAGTCGGGTGTAACAATAAAAAGATGAGTAAAATGGCCGCGACAATGACAATTAGACTAGCAATAATCCAAATAATGGGTTGCTTATACCAGGCTTTGTTATGTTGCGCGCGTTTAGCCGTTGCTTTTCCTTTATTATTGGATGAATGACGCGGAAGTTTTTCCGGGGTCGGATTGGTTTCGGGCATCTGATAGTTGGGATGCTGCTCACTGGGATACTCGGGCTTTTGATTGTTCGGTAGTATCGGTGCTGACTGCTGCGGGGAAGCTGGTTGTTGTGGGGGTGTCGGTGCAGTATTATTGGTAAATGGCGGTTGGGATTGTGGCACTTGGGGATTAGTGCTTTGATTAGTCGTTAAATTATTATTTTGATTAGTTTTAAATTGACGTCTTCTTTTTTCAGGCATAGATTCGTAGCCTCCTCTATCTTATCTTATACAATCTACCACACAAATAAAACTATTCTGATGAAAATTAAAGTAAATCTTTAATATTTAGGGTGATTAATTCCAATTAAATAACATTTGACTTATTGGTTGATTTTAAATTGCTTATATTTATGGAGTTAAAGTTAACAAAATTTCCCACTAGTTAGGTGAATTTAATTTAGTAACTATTTAAAAATTATTCATTTAGAAATTATATTTCGAAATGAAAGCTTTCGCAAATTTTTTTGCAGATTTCCCAGGGATTAGCAGGCTTGTGGCAATAATTTTGAAATTTTAACCAGCTAGAAAAAATTAAATTGTGGTCAGGTAAATTTTATAAAATGCTATTCACAAAAGATCTCATAGTCAAAGTAAAACTAAAAAACTAAGTTAGGTCTTGAATTTATTAGTTAAACATGATATAACATTCTGGTTGCTAAAGAAGTAAGGATTCTGATGGAGGAATGATAAAATTGATTTTCAATCGTCAGGTATGTGATTACGAAGTAGTTGGAGTGTTTAATACAATTAGTGGTGAACGGATTGTGGCAAAGCGCATTTGTCACAACGTTTCAAGACGTGAAGCGATTCAGCGAATGAAAAACTGGGTACAAACCCAGTATTCTGATAACCTGGATGTCCACAGTCCAATTAAAGTTAACGCAAAGATTAATCATTAAAAAATAAATTTGAGGTTGCCAGTGGTTTGTTAATCGCTGGTTTTTTAATTATTTAAAAATAATAATTGAATATTATGGAATTTTAAATTAGAATTGGAACTTGAAGGAGTTCCTGATTAAATGACTGACAGACCTCATAATGTAATGTCTAATGCTAAATTTGCGTTAGTGACGGTTTTGAACGCGCTAATTACTGTTGCAGAAATCATTGGTGGTTTCTTTTCTGGTAGTTTGGGTTTGATTTCTGATGGTTTTCATAACATGGAAGACACTTTGTCCGTTGTGTTGTCTTTTATTGCACATTTAATCAGCCAAAAAGCCAATAATGAACGACAGACTTTTGGTTACCAACGAGCTGAAATTTTAGCCGCGTTTGTTAATTCGGCGATTTTAGTTGCGATTACCGTTGTCTTAGCAGTGGAAGGAATTCAGCGCCTATTACATCCGCAAAAAGTCAATGGTGGCTTGATGCTGGTTGTTGCTATTGTCGGCTTAGCAGCTAACTTGTTATCGGCGCTGATTATGGTGCAAGGTTCGCAACATAATTTAAATATCAAGGCTACGTTTTTACATATGGCTGCCGATGCATTATCATCTTTGGGCGTGATTATTGCGGCATTAGTGGTACAATTCTTTAATTGGTATTGGGCGGATCCGGTGATCACTTTGTTAACGGGTATCTGGATTTTAAAAGAATCCTTTGAAGTGATTAAACAAACGGTTTCGATTTTGATGGAAGCTAGTCCGCAACTGGACTTACATGGTGTCTGTCAAAAAATTACGGCTTTACCGGATGTTGTTAGTGTCCACCACGTTCATATTTGGCGAATTGATGAACAATTAATTGCCTTTGATGCGCATATTAATGTGCAGGCCAATATTACCGTGGCGCAACTAGAAAGTTTATATGAGCAAATTGGTCACATCTTAAAAACTTATGGTATTGAACATGTGACTTTACAACCTGAGTTTAAACATGGCTTAAAAGAACAACTAGTCCATCAAAAGCAAAACTAATAAAACTTAATGCGATTTAATGGCCAATAGCGCATCTTAATAACACCTAAGATGCGTTCTTTTTTGACAGGCCCAAAGGAACGACTATCCGCAGACTGGCGGCGATTATCCCCCATCACAAAGTACGTATCAGCTGGCAAATTAGTCATGCCAAAGAGGTTCTTGAGTTTGAAATTTTTGGTTAATAATTTATCTGGTGGCAGTTTGGATTTGTAGGGATCAAGATACGGCTCATTAATGGCGTGATGGTTAATGTAAGTGGTATCGTCTTTGGAAGAAATTTGGTCATGTGGTACCCCAATTACACGTTTAACAAATAATTTATTTTCTGTGGAACCGGGAGGATCTAAGAGCACAATATCACCGCGCTTAATAGACGCATTAGGAGCAACTAAAACGCGATCTTGGGCATAAAAATTTGGTTGCATGGACTTACCATGCACCGTCCCATTAATCCAAACGACGTTAAAAACGAGGTATGTAAATAAGGCGACCGTAATGATGAAGCCAGCGATGATGCTGATAAATAAGTGATTTTTATGCCAAAATTGTTGCCAAGAAAAATGAGCTTTATTTTGCATGAGGTGATTACCGTCCTTAAATTTGCTGTCATCTTTATCTGAAAAAACCAGTCAGTAATGCTAACATAGATATTATAACTAAAAAAGAGATGAAATTATGTTATTACACAGTATTAGCGGTGTGTTAATTATTTTAGGAATGATTATTGTCGGTTACTGTTTAACCTTGAGTGGTTGGTTTGATGAAAATTTTAGTCAAACAGTTTCCAAATTAGTGACCCAAATAGCACTACCGTGTTACATGATTAATACTATCACGTCTAAGTTTTCACGGGGGGAACTTTTTCGGATTTTTCCGGATTTAAAGTTTCCAATTTTATCGATGGTTTTACTTTTTGTGGTGTCTTGGGGCGTGCAATATTTATTGCAAATTGCGCTCGGTCATCGGGGCTTGTTTAAATCAATGTTCTCCAATTCCAATACTGTTTTCGTTGGATTACCGGTTAATATGGCGCTATTTGGTAAGGCCAGTTTACCATATGTTTTGATCTATTATATGGCCAATACGACTTTCTTTTGGACCTTAGGAGTTTATTTGATTCGCTTAGATGGTTCGGCCACGACCAAAATGAAATTGACTGAAATTTTGAAAAAAATCTTTTCACCACCATTACTGGGCTTTTTAATTGGGGTGGTTTTAGTTTTAGCTAAAATTCAATTACCAACGTTTTTAAACTCTGATTTTAAATATATTGGTAGTTTAACAATTCCGTTATCCATGTTTTTCATTGGGATGAAATTAGCGCAAGTGGGTATTAAAAATATTCGTTTTAGTAAAGATATGGTCGGAATTTTTTTAGGTCGCTTTATTTTAGCACCGTTATTGATGTTAGTGCTAGTTAAAACCGCGAATGTCCCCGTTTTGATGAAGCAAGTCTTTGTTTTACAAGCAGCCATGCCAGTCATGACCAATGCGCCTGTAGTTGCCAAATTATACGGTGCTGATTCCGATTATGCCGCGGTCATGGTGACAGCGACAACGATTTTTAGTTTGGTGATGGTTCCCATTTTGATGAATTTAGTAACAATTAGTTTTTAAATGACGAGGAAGTAATGGTTAAGTTAATTTTAGTGCGCCATGGACAAAGTACGGCTAATGCGAAAAATGAATATACTGGTTGGTCAGATGTGGAGTTAACGCCGCAAGGTGTCTCACAGGCACAACAGGCAGGCCAATTAATCCAACAACAAGGTTTAACTTTTGTGGGTGTGCATACGTCAGTATTAAAACGGGCGATTGTTACGGCTTATTTGATTCAAGAGCAGTGTCAGGCTTTATGGACGCCCATTAATAAATCTTGGCGGTTAAATGAGCGACATTATGGTGCGTTGCGTGGTTTGAATAAGGAAGCGACGCGCCGACAATTTGGGACAGAGCAAGTTTCTTTGTGGCGCCGGAGTTTTGAGAGTGTGCCGCCTAAGTTAAAACAAGTTGATACGACCCAACGAGTATATCAAGGTTATCCTCGAGATATCCTACCGCGTGCTGAAAGTTTAAAAATGGCGTTAAAGCGAACTGTTCCTTATTTTCAAGAGGTAATTGCCCCGTTACTTTTAGCACAGCAGAATCAATTAGTGGTCGCACATGGTAGTACTTTACGGGCTTTGATTAAGTATTTAGAAAAAATATCTGATCAAGCAATTGATGGCGTCGAAGTGGGTAATTGCGAACCCATTGTGTACGAATTAGATGAAAAGTTGCAAATTGTGCAAAAACAAGTTTTAAAGTAATAGGTTGTGGTGTAAGTTTAGTACTGTTAACCCTTAAATTATTTCACTTGCCCGAACATTAACGGTACTGATTAGTAGCTTTCTAATAAGGAGATCATGATGCATAACAAAACGACAGGTTGTTAATAATCGTGTTACAAGGATTTGTCAAGATATTGGGAGTTTTTTAAGAATTAAACACCAAAGTTACTCCTACGATGAATGATGTGACCGCCGACGGGCGGTCTTTTTTAAATCTAAAAAAATAAAACTCTCCTGATAGGTTTAGGAGGGCTTGTTATATAAGTTATTGGACGAACTTTTATCTAAATTAGAGCTTTAGCAATCTTGGACTCTTTTTTTTTATTTGCATTAGCCTCCTTGCAGGACCGTTAAGCTTTGCTTCGTCCTGTTTCCCCAGCTTCTACAGTTCTAATAGAGGCACTCATAATTAATGCGAATCCTTGTTGAGCTCGATTTCTTTTCGCGGTTTTTTAATTTCGTTTTCGCTAAAAACAGGTAGCTCGGATAATATACGTTTATGAATTTCTACACCAGGATCAATTCCATCTAATAGTTGGTTAAGTTCTATTAAGCTTTGCTCCAATGCTGTTTTAGTCATATTAGTTATTCCTTCTTCAGTACATTTTTTCCGTATGAGAAATATTTTTTTGATATTTGGAAAAAATGTCTAAAAAATATATTGAGTTTTTATAAGCGGTTACATAAATAATACGATACGCCTTATAATTTACGATTAGAAAAAGATTATTTTATTGGGAAAATAAGCATAGAAGAAGTTGGAGAGGGGGGATATGAGAAACAAAGAATCAAGATATAAAATACAAAATTAATTACGAATAGGGATTTTTTTACCATATAATAAGTTAGTACTTAACTTCTAAACGACTTTTTCCCAAACCGCTTTCGTTTACATAAAAAGAGTGCTAATGAAATATTCATCAACACTCAATATTATAAAAACAATCATTCAGGAACTTCGAAAATAAGGTCTAATGGCAAAGTCCTACTTAGTTTTCACACTTAGCAGGAACTCTAAATTAAAAGCTATTATTAGTAGTTTTATGTTGAAAGTGGTGTTTCCGCGCCAACTTCCCCGCGTATCAATTATAGCATTTTAAAAATGAAAACGATACCAAGAAATGGATAATAGTTAACTTTATTAACATCAGAAACTTAAAATAGTTAATCATCATCGTCCTCGTCATCATCATCTAAATTGTTAGGATCATATTTAATTTTGGGTTCACGTTGAATTAACTGTAAACGATCAGAGCGTACCTGACCTAAGGTCAATGGTACGAATTCAGTGACAACGTCTGCATAAGATAAGCCATACCAAGCTGTAGGAGTAACCGTATATTTTTGTAACCATAAGCGACTTTGAATTAAATTCTTTTTCCAACTGTTTAATTGGGTATCCGGTGATAAAACTTCTTTAATTAAAACGAAGGAAAAATCGCCGACACTACGATCCGGAATGGTTGTGTATCTTTGTGGTTGTCGGGGTAATTCTTTTTTTACCATCATTTCATTGACAATTTGCCGTAAGAAGAAATTAACTTTTTGTTCCATCCGAAAACCTAAATACAATTGGACATTGACCATATAATCAGTGCCATAGGTATCAACACTATAAGCAGTAGTGTATGGCTTATCCGTAACGTTAACGGTCACAAACCAATAAACTTGTGCGCGTTTGGGACGTTTATCTAGGATGGAGTAAAGAATATCTTTTTTAATTTTATAGCCATCTTTAACTTTGGCTAAATAAACTAAATTGGTAGTGTACATTGGTAAACTTTGGTCTTGACTTAATTCACGTAATTGATTTTTATAGGCCAAAAGCGAAACATATTCACGATGGAACGTATTATCATTTTTCAGGAGTTCACCGTAACGCCAAATGACCATCACAATGATTAAGATTAAAGCAATACCCAAGGTAATGTAGCCGCCATGAATGAATTTTACACTATTGGTAATTAAAAAGACCGTTTCAATGGCTAAGAAAAAGGTGATTACTAAATGTGACAACCAGCGATTAACTTGTGTTGTTGATAACCAAACATTTAATAACAGGGTTGTCATTAACATGGTGATTGTAATTTCTAAACCATAGGCAGCTGACATGCGCGCCGAAGTTTGAAAATAAATAACGATAAATGAACAAATAATCCAGATTAGATTATTGACTGCCGGAATGTACAATTGCCCTTTGAAGTTAGTCGGATAATTCATGCGTAACCGGGGTAAAATTTTTAACTTAGTAGCTTCAGAAACTAGGGTAAAAGAACCTGAAATTAAGGCTTGTGAAGCAATGATGGCTGCTAAAGTTGCTAGAAAGGTCATCGCTAAGCGGTAATGTGCAGGCACCATCATAAAAAAGGGATTTAAGTTATCTAATTTTTGATAAGCAACTTGATCTTTAACTTGGTTGATCCAAACAGCTTGACCTAAATAATTGATTAACAAACAAATTTTGACGTAAGGCCAACTGCCATAAATGTTGTTGCGTCCCACATGCCCCATGTCCGAATATAAAGCTTCGGCACCGGTCGTCGCTAGGAAAATGCTGCCTAAGATAAATAAGCCGTTTTTATTTTGGGGACTAATTAAAACTTTAAAAGCATAGTAAGGATTGAAAGCTTTTAAAAAGCTCCAGTCCCCAGCTAAGCGATATAAGCCGACTAAGCCAAGGCAAGTAAACCAAATCATCATAATCGGACCAAAAGCTTTACCAATGGCTTCAGTTCCAAACCGTTGAATAAAAAATAAGCATGATAAAATGATAATGGTCGTTAAAATCACGGTATTTTGGTTGGTAATGGGCACCCGTTTGAAAATTTGGACTCCTTTAAGACCTTCAATGGCCGTGGTGACCGTTACTGCAGGGGTCATCATCCCATCAGCCAAAAAAGTAGCACCGCCGATCATAGCGGGAATAATTAACCACTTGGCTTTTTTGCGCACTAATGTGTATAACGCAAAAATCCCACCTTCGCCGTTATTATCAGCCCGCAAGGCAATCAGGACATATTTAGTTGTAGTAATAATAGTTAAAGTCCAAAAAATAAGAGAAATAGTACCCAAAATAAAATCAGTGGAAATATGGCTTAAACCGCCATTGCCATGGATCAAAGATGACATGGTATACATCGGTGAAGTTCCAATATCACCGTAGACAACACCTAAGGCCACCAAGATGCCACCAATCGAGAGCTTATTTTGTAAATTTTTCTTTCGTTGAATTGTGTTTTGAAATTTCATAATTAATCGCTTATCCTTATTTAATCATATTTGATTATAACAGAAAAAATTGATAACGGTCGCAGAGCTTTTCTAATGCCAAGCTAAATGATATGATAGGACAGATTAAATGACGAAGGTGCACTATGAAGAAGTTAACTAAGTGGTTGCTGGTGGTTGCCAGTATTTGTTGGTTAAATCTAAGTCGACCAACATTTGTTCAAGCCAGTACTCATGACCAGCAGCGCCAAAGTTATCAACAATTACTGACTAAGAATGAATTCAGTGGTAATGTCCTGTTAATTAAGCATGGTAAAACTTATTACCAAACAACTCAAGGATATAGTAATTATGCGCAAAAAAAACTTTTGACTAAACAGTCGACGTACCAATTGGCTTCGTTGGAAAAAGCCCTTACGGCGACCTTATTAATGAAAGCTCAAGAACAGGGGCGTTTGAAATTAACGGATTCTTTACAAAAGTATTTTCCTAAAATTCCGTATAGTGCTAATTTAACTTTGTGGAATTTGTTGCGGATGCAATCAGGTTTAGTTTTACATCAAGAAAATCCGCCAATCAAAGGGCAACAATTGGATCATTATCTAAATACGCACGTCCATATTGAAGCTAAGTATATTAATCAATGGCATTATAGTGATGTAAATTATATTTTATTAGCACGCATTTTAACTAAGGTGGAACATCAGTCGTTCCAGCAATTATTTCAGTGTTATTTTCGCCGACCATTGCACTTAAAAAATACGCAAGTTGATCAGAACTTTTTGGCTAATCGTCATCACGTGACGGCTTATGATGGTAACAGTTCCCCTGCTAATTACCAAACGCCTTTAACATGGCAGTGGTCAGCCATTCGTTTGGAAGTAGGAGCAGGTCAGTTATACTCCAATCCACAAGAATTTTATCAACTTCAAAAAGCCATTGTGCGTGGTCAAATTATTTCTCAAAAACATGTTCGGCAATTGCGTACTCCAGCTGCGAATAGTATTTATAGTGGCGGTGTTTATCACGAATTGAAGGATCACTATTTTTATGCACATGGTGTGCAGCAAGGGTTCGATACGGTCATTGTCATGAGTGATGATGCTAAAACAGCAGTGATTTTATTTAGTAATCGGCATAATCCCCACACTAATAATCTCATTATTTTAGCTAAACAATTTTACGAACTAGTAAATTCGAACAAGTGAGGTTGAATGATGTTTACTTATTTAACAGCCGGTGAATCACATGGTCCCCAATTAACTGGGATTATTGAAGGTTTTCCTGCCGGTTTAAAAATTGATATTGACCAAGTTAATGCTGCCTTGGCTGCTCGTCAAGGTGGCTATGGGCGTGGTAATCGCCAAAAAATTGAGCACGATCAAATCCAAATTGTCGGGGGCGTTCGCCAGCAAGTAACCTTAGGTTCGCCTATTGCACTGACTTTAGTGAATCGTGATTTTAGTCATTGGCAAAATATCATGAGTCCCATCGCTGTGGAGTCAAAACGAGCTAACTTACGCCAAGTCAAACGTCCCCGACCGGGACATGCAGATTTAGTCGGAGGCATGAAATACCGTCAGCGTGATCTGCGAAATGTTTTGGAAAGATCATCAGCGCGTGAAACAGCAATGCGCGTAGCGATTGGTAATTTATGTGAACAACTTTTAGCGCAATTGCAAATTCACTTAGTCGGTTATGTTTACCAAGTTGGTAATCAGCGAGTTGGTAATCCACAACATTTTAATGTGCAACAAATCCAACAACAAGTTCAAACTAATGATTTAAGAATTTTGGTTCCACAACAAGTACCAGTGATTCATGAATTAATCGATCAAGCTAAAACAGTCGGAGATACCGTCGGCGGCGTCTTGCAAGTGATAGCAGAAAATGTTCCTGCGGGTTTAGGCAGTTATACAAGTTGGGATACCAAGTTTGATGCGCAAATCGCGGCGGCTGTTATGGGCGTGAATGCCATGAAAGGTGTAAGTTTTGGTGATGGCTTTTTAAATAGTGAGCGCCCGGGTAGTCAAGCTATGGATCCGATTTCTTACCAAGATCAGCATTGGGGACGTTTAAGCAATCATTTAGGCGGATTTGAAGGAGGCATGACTAATGGCATGCCGTTGATTGTTAATGCAGCGATGAAGCCTTTACCGACGTTGTATCATGCTTTACAGTCCGTTAATATTGAAACGAAAGAAGTCCAAAAGGCTAACGTTGAACGTTCGGACACAACGGCTATTGTCCCAGCCTCAATTGTGATTCAAAGCGTAGTGGCAATTGAATTAGTTCGGCAAATTACGCAGATGTTTGAAGCTTCTAGTCTTGGCCGTTTGCAAGAACAAGTTCAAGTTTATCGAGCAGAATTAGATCAATATTAAGCTGTGACAAGAAACGGTTAAAAGTTGAGTACTAACCTAAACTGACGATTAAGCCTGAACTTGGCTTGCTTGACAGGTGTAGTTAGACGCAAACTTTTGTTTCTTGAAGCGTAATTAAAAACAAGCTATGAACAAGACCGCTTAGAAGCCATCAATTAACCTAAACTAAGAGACTAATTTTGATCTGCAACTTAATTCTTAGGCGTGGTTAGATGTAAGCTTCTGGTTTTGTGATCGTAATTAAAAGTACGGGCTATCAGTATTAGTTGCAGACGTCACAATGAATTGATGTGTGCTTAATACTATATGAAAGACACACATTATTTTTTCACAGCTAGTCAAAGGAATTAATTAAGATGAAAATTTTAGCTCAAGCCCCTCATGGCCTTCAGGGAACTATCAAATTACCAGGGGATAAAAGTATTACGCACCGCGGTTTAATTTTAGGTGCCTTAGCTCAGCAAACGACCAAATTACAAGATGCTAGTTTGGGACAAGACTGTTTAACAACCATGGCCGCTTTAAAAAACTTTCAGATTCCTATTAGTTGCCAGGGGACGACAATTACGATTCAAGGACGACCTTTGAACTTATGGCAACCAAGCCAAACAACTTTGAATTTTAATAACTCGGGAACTTCAGTGCGCTTATTGATGGGGTTATTAGCTGCAGGGCAGTGGCATTTACATTTGTTGGGGGATCGTTCATTAATTCAACGACCCATGGCCCGGGTCAGTGAACCATTAGCGCGATTAGGAGCAAAAATTACTACAACTCAAGGACATTTACCTGTTGATATTATAGGCCAACCATTGCATGGTACGCAGATAACGTTATCAGTTGCCAGCGCGCAAGTGAAAAGTGCCGTAATTTTAGCAGCGTTACAAGCTCAAGGACCAACAACCATTGTGGAAAAGTTACCAACGCGCAATCATACTGAATTATTGTTACGTCAATTTGGTGCTGATGTTAATACTGCCCCAGATCAAAGGACGATTCAGGTTGTGCCCCAGACTAGTTTAAGTGGGAGAACTGTTCAAGTTCCTGGGGACTTATCAGCCGCTGCTTTTTGGCTCGCGGCGGCAGTTTTAGTACCGCATTCAAAGATTGAATTGCAGCAAGTGGGATTGAATCCCACGCGCAGTGGCTTTTTACAGGTTTTGAAAACCATGGGAGCTAATTTACAAGTCAAACCGCATACTACAACCGGGGAAATTTGGGGCAAAATTAGTGCACAAACTAGTTTGCTTCAGTCAATTCAACTAACGGCTGCCCAAATCCCGCAGTTAATCGATGAATTACCACTAGTAGCTTTACTGGCGGCTAACGCTCAAGGTACTAGCAGGATTAGTGGTGCGCAGGAACTGCATTATAAAGAAACTGATCGGATTGAAACGGTCACACAAGAATTGCAAAAATTAGGAGTGAATATTATCGCTCAAGCAGATGGGTGGATTATACACGGTCCTACTAAATGGCAGTGGAATCAAGTGCCGTTAGATAGCCACGGTGACCACCGATTAGCGATGATGTTAGCGATTGCGGGGCTAAATTTAACCACCCCAGTCAAATTAAATAACAGTGAATGCGTCGCCATTTCTTATCCGCAGTTTTGGCAAGATTTAGACAAGTTAATTGGAGTTTGAACAAATGGATATTATTTTAACAGGCTTTATGGGAGCTGGAAAAACGACCGTTGGTCAGTTATTGGCGCAGCAATTATCATTACCGATGTGGGATTTAGATGCCGTTATTGAACAAACCCAGCACCAAAGAATAGCCGATATTTTTGCAACTCAGGGAGAAAGCTATTTTCGCCAAGTGGAACAACAAGTGCTAAGCCAAATTTTACCTCAAAAAGGTGTGCTATCCTTGGGCGGAGGGACACTTTGTTGTCCCAAAAATGGCGAGTTGTTAAAAAAGTCGCCAGCAGTAATTATCTGGTTAGATGCGCGGATGGAAGTGCTTTGGCAACGTATCAAAACGGATCAGACACGACCGTTAGCTCAAAATTTAACCCAATTGAAATTGTTAAAGCAACAACGACAAGCTAGTTATCAACAGGTGGCCGATTTAGTAGTGCAAACGGACACATTACCACCACAGCAAGTGGTGCAGACTATTATTGCCCAGTTACAGTCAAAGAAATTTTGCCCTAAAAGTTGATTAAAAAAACAGATACTAGTTGTGGATAACTAATAAAAAACTAATTAATTCTCTTTTGGGGTTTTTCCCAAGGGATAAATATTAACTGGATAATTTGGTGCTAATTAGACACGAAAAAAGAGGCTGAGACAAAAAGTCAGAAGTTTGTGCTTAACTTCTAAGCGACTTTGGTCTCGACCTCTTTTGAAAGGCATAATAAAGCTAAATTATTGAGCCAAAGCACCCATTGGATCCCAAGGTGCTAAAACTTTTGGTTGATCATATTCTTGGTCATAAGCAGTTTGGGCTGTTTGTGGTAGATACTTTTTGTTAATTACTAATTGGTAAACAAATTGATCAAACCAGGCATCACTCATAACAAAGTACCCTTTAGTACCGACTTTTTCGCCCCAAGAATTTTCGACTTTCCACTTCGTTGGTTGGCCTTCTGCATCTAAATCTACTCCAGTTAAGACCATGGCATGGTTCATTAAGCTCTCGCCGTAGTCGAGCCGTTGCGCTTTAGTCATCGAAAAGTCAACATTAAATAAATCGTCTAAGTTATAAACTTTAGTGTCTAAAATTCCTTTTTTGCGATCAGACATAGCGGAAACATCGCTACCAAACCAGATGGCTTCACCGTTTTGCAGTTGCTTCACTGCACTTGCCTTAAAATCAGCTAATTCCAAGTTTAAATGCCGGACACCACGACCAGCAACGACGTTACCTAACATTTCGACTGTATAAACATGGTTATACGGTTTATCTTGCGTAGGCGCATTGATGGTGGAAATATATTCAGGTAAATCTAAATCAATATATTTTTTATAAAATTCTTGCGGGGTGATCGCTTTTTCAGAATGGAAGTTGTTATCATCGTCGCGATAAGACCAAGCAAATTGGACAGGTGGTTCACCTAAAGCATAGGTCAACATCCGATAAACTTCAGATAACATTTTTTCTTTGCGTTCTTCCACTGTATCTTCTGGTACGCCATCTTTAATCCATTGCCGTAAGCTCACAGCATCTTTGCGCAACTTAGTATTTAACACACTATTTAATTCGGATGAATTAGTCCGACTTGCAGTATCGGGCATCACGCTTTTAGGAACGACGCCATATTTTTCAAATAAAGCACAAACCATATCCCATTGGCCGCCGTCTTGTTGAGGGGTAGTCATCAAAAAATCAACTTTACGGTCACCAATTGGTAAAGCAGCAGTTTGAATCACGTTTTCGTAAAAATAATTAGATTTTTCTAGTTTATCCCAGAAGAAAACGTAACCTTGAGATAATTCAAAATCCTTAATTTTAAATTTGCTTTGCATCGGATGGCGCAAGGTATTCAAAGCGGCAAAGACCCAACATAAACCGGATTGCTTTTGGTCAGCAACTTTGCCGGTGGTTAAATCAATAGAAAAAGTAGGATCCATCGCAACTTGTGACTGTAAAGTTTCACTAGATTGATAAATACCGTTATTAGCAACGCTATTTTTTATTACATTAGCAGCTGGTGTTTGTTGAAAATCAGCTTGAAATTTTTGTAAATCAGTTTGACTGATTGCTTTAGTCATAACAAAATCCTCCATTAATTAAAAAGACTTAAGTTAAATATAACGGAAATTACTAAATTTTCCAATCCTTTAACGAATGTTTTTAATTACACGGGGACCTTCAGGTTGCCCAATGATGACATCATTCACTAGATCTAAAAATAAACCGTGCTCAATGATGCCAGTTTGATGATCTAGCCAATCAGCTAAAAGGTGGGGATGTTCAATTCGTTCGAGATGTAAATCAACAATGTAATTATTCATATCCGTTTTCACTAATTGATTATTTGCATCATAACGTAATTTAGGATGTAAACGTTCTTGCATTAAACGTTCAATGAGTTGGTGATAACCAAACGGATTAACTTCTATCGGGAGTGGAAAATGACCTAATTGTTTCGTAACTTTTGTTTGATCAATAATCCAAAGGTTACGCTTTGAGTTAATGGCGACGGTTTTTTCGTAAGTTAAAGCAGCGCCACCACCTTTGATTCCTTGAAAATGAAAGTCTAATTCATCAGCACCATCAATTGTTAAGTCAGCTTGTTCAATATCGGCTAGCGGATGCATAGTAATGCCTAGTTCTTGTGCTTGTTGATAAGTCCGTCTGGAAGTGGAGACACAATCCACCTGTAATTTATTTTGGCGAACTCGGCGCGCTAATTCTTCCACCATATAAGAAGCAGTTGAACCGGTACCTAGGCCTAAAACCATACCTGATTCGACAAAGTCAACAGATTTAATAGCAGCCATCCGTTTTAGTTCATCTTGATTCATAATAATCTCCTTTGATAGTATTAATTGCTAATAATGGTTGAAATTTTGGTTCACGCAAGAAAAATTGGCGGGCAAAAGGACAAACGGGAATGACCTTTAATTTTTCTTGTTGCACCCACTTTAAGGTAGCTAATAATATTTTTCCGGCTAAACCCTGATTACGATATTGCGGTTGAACAAAAATTTGATCAATGCTAATCGCTTGTTGATCAGGCAATAACGTATAATGTAATTGTACCATGATCTCACCAGTGGCCGTTGTTTGAAAAAATTGCTGGTCGTCTTGTTGAAAATCCATCTTTAATTTGGCCTCCTTTGTGTTAAGGTAAATGTTTAATTATATTAAGTATAAAGCTATTTTAAAAAATTAAAAATAATTAGTTAAGGAAGTAGTATGATGCCAGAACGTAAGTTTGAAATTGTGACACGTTACAAAAACCAAGGTTTAACTTTACCAAAGCGTCAAACACCAGCAGCTGCTGGTTATGATTTGGCGGCAGCAGAAGATTTTATCGTGCCCACCATTTGGCGACATCCGTTAGCGCAATTTATTTGGCGCCAAACCCGTCAGCTTAAAGATCAACGACGTGCTCAATGGGCGCAAGCAGTTCTGAAGCCGGTTTTAGTGCCAACTGGTTTAAAAGTTAGTTTGCCAGCCGATGAAGTTTTATTATTAGTTAATCGATCCAGCGGCCCCTTAAAACGAGGCTTAGTTTTACCTAATTCAGTGGGCGTCATTGATGCTGATTATTACAATAACGCCAACAATGAAGGCGAAATTTTCGTTCAATTATTGAATTACTATCCGACTGACCGTTTAATTAAAAAAGGAGAGCGCATTTGCCAGGGAATTTTTATCAAGTATTTAAAAACCGTTGATGATCAAATTAGTACTAACCAACGCCAAGGCGGATTTGGTTCGTCAGGACGATAGTAACAGGCGGCTAGAGATTAATGTTTTAGAATTAAATTTAAAGAAATCGAGGGTGAGATAGTTAATGGCTAAAGCCAGAACACGTTATATTTGTCAAAATTGTGGTTATGTTTCACCGCAGATGTTAGGGCGCTGTCCCAATTGTGGTGCTTGGAATCAATTAGTTGAAGAAATTCAGCGTCCCTTGAATTCAAAGGCCACACCCAGTCGAGTTAGTCAAAATACCAGTCAACCAGTTAAATTAGCGCAGGTTAGTTTTGATGAACAAGAGCGTGTGCAAACCGGATTAGGCGAATTAGACCGGGTTTTAGGTGGTGGTGTGGTGCCAGGGTCGTTAGTGTTAATTGGCGGTGATCCTGGGATTGGTAAATCAACATTATTATTACAAGTTTCGGGACAACTAGAACAAACCGGCGGTCGGGTATTATATGTTTCCGGTGAAGAAAGTGCAGCTCAAATCAAGTTGCGGGCTAATCGTTTACAGATCACGGGTGAGAATTTGTATTTGTATCCGGAGACTGATATGGGGGCAATTCGGCAGGCAATTAACGAACAACAGCCAGATTATTTAATCATTGACTCGGTGCAAACTATGAATGAGCCAGAACTAGCATCAGCGATTGGTAGTGTCGCCCAAATTCGCGAGGTAACTTCGGAGTTGATGAATATTGCTAAACAGCAAGGAGTAACGGTCTTTGTGGTTGGGCATGTTACAAAAGGTGGGGCGATTGCGGGTCCTAAAATTTTAGAACATATGGTTGACACTGTTTTGTATTTTGAAGGGGATTTGCATCATAACTATCGGATTTTGCGTTCCGTTAAAAATCGTTTTGGCTCGACTAATGAAATTGGCATGTTTGAAATGATTAATACTGGTTTGCGCGAAGTACAAAATCCGTCTGAGATTTTTTTGGCTGAGCGCTTAGATAATGCCACGGGCTCAGCGGTAGTGGTTTCTATGGAAGGAACACGGCCAATTTTGGTAGAAATTCAAGCACTGACGTCTCCAACTTTATATGGTAATGCCAAAAGAACAACCACGGGCTTGGATCATAATCGAGTGGCGGTCATTTTAGCCGTCTTGGAAAAGCGCGCCAACTTGTTATTGCAAAATCAGGATGCTTATTTAAAAGCTACTGGTGGTGTCCGTTTAGATGAGCCGGCCATTGATTTAGCGATGGCGATGGCCATTGTTTCTTGTTGTAAAAACCGGAGTTTAGCCAGTGATGTTTGTTTTGTAGGGGAAATTGGATTAACTGGTGAAATTCGCCGGGTGAATTTGATTGATCAGCGGGTTAAAGAGGCTGAAAAATTAGGCTTTCGCAAGATTTATTTACCGGCTAATAATGACCTACCAGCTGCTGATTATCCTCAAATTGAATTAGTGGGTGTGCATACTTTAAATGAAGCAATTAAGCTAGTATTTTAGAAAATTCGTCGTTTTTTATAACTGAAATACTATAAAACTATAATTTTTAATTTATATTTAATGAAACATTGTAAGATGATTGATTGATAACTAATATGTAAAAGCTATGAAGAAATAACTTATTTTGCTGATGATAATTTATTCCTTAAACCACTACCGACCAAATGGAAGTTTGAACCGTTAATTTAAAACGCTTGTGTCGGAGTGGTTTTTACTTTAACCTATGATAATATTCGCAATATTTAATAGCTGAATAATTTTTCAATATGGGGACTATGCTTTCTAAAATTGAAAGTATGGATTGTTTTTTATTGATATGGGGGATAAAAAATAATGAATCAAAATAAATTATGGGTAATGGCAACTATGACTGTTACCGGCTTGGCTTTATTAGGTTTTAATCAAAGTAGTCAAACAGTACACGCTGACGTGCAAAATAATGTTAATAATGCTGATGTAAAAATCAAAGATTATGGCAATTCGTCGCTTACTAATGAACAACAGCAGTCACCAGCGCCAGTTAATAATGACCAAGTTGCTACTAGTCAACAATCGCTAATTACTGAACAATCTAGTTCAGAATCTAATTCATTTTTGAAAACTACGAATGTTCAAGCGCCAGTAACTGAGCAATCGCAGTTAACGACGTCAAATCAAAATACGACTAACCAAAATCAGTTAATGACAGCTCAGAGTAAAACTAATAATAATCAAATTCCGACATCTGCACCGAAAGAAAAGCAAACTGGATTTGTGGATGATTTAAAAGATAATACTTTACCTGTATATACTTACACTACTCCAGATGGTCAAATTAAACATAGCGATTTGAAACGAGAGCTACATTATTACGACACTAATGGAAATGATTTAATTGATCAAGTTAGTTTCAACGTGAACTTTTTTGGTAATGGCGATTGGTCTAGTAGTAGTAGTTTTGGTGAGATTGAATATACTTCTCCTGATGGTACGACAACGTGGTCACGGGATTTTTCTGTCAATCAAGATTTGTCTGCTATCAACAGTATGGAAAATACACTTTATGCCCAATCGGTTAATAATACTTCATTAGATGATATTGAAAGTAACGCAGGGCAATTTGTTGAAATTAAGGATGCTAACGGAGATACTGTTACTAGCAATAGCGAACAATGGAAAAATTCGGTGACAGTTGATCCCACTAGTTGGGATGAGTTTGTTTCCGCTTTGCATAATTCAGATTTACTTTGGAATTCAGACATTAATGGAACTAAGAAAAATTCAATCAAAGTAATTTTAAAATATAGTTTTATTGATTCTGCAGGACAAAAACTAACTAACAATGTAACTGTAACGATTAGGAGAAACCTAGGTCATATTACCTCCAGTAAAGAAATTACTATTCCACAAAGTCAAAAATTAACGGATAAATGGGAAAATAAAAAATCAAATAGCATGAAGAACCCTTACCCAGCATTTGGTTTTAATGTCGGATTGGGTGCAACTGATCATTTAGGTCGAACCGTAGTTTCATCTACGTCTTCTAATGTTAATTATAGTGGTAATGTTGATGTTACTAAAGTCGGAGATTATGACGCCTATTATACCTATCAAGACATCGATCAAGACGTTAATGATACTTATACTACTCATACTATTGTTCATGTTCTTGCTCCGGTTACTAAAATTAAAACCACTGATGACGCTACTATTTGGGTTGAAGACAATCAGAATAACTGGAATAAAGATGATAATTTAATTGATGTGGTAGATGGTGACGATCATAGTATTGTTGGCGCTAAAGATAAAGTTACTGCGACCGTTTCATTAAATGGGGAGACTGTGAGTGGAGTTGACACCACTAAACCGGGAGATTACGTTGTCACATATCACTATCAAGATGATTTAGACAACGATATTACCAGTTCGGTTACTATCCATGTTAAAAAGGATCAAACAGATATTGCTGCTACTGATCAACAAGTCATGCAAAGTTTTAAGCCCACTGCTGCTTGGAATGATGATCAGTCCAGAGAGCTGATTGCCAATTTGGTTGACGAAGATGGAAAAAAGGTTGATACGGGCAAGGTAATTATTGGCTACGATAAAAATGCTGATGGCACCGAGAAAAAGGTTGATGTTACTAAACCAGGAAATTATACAATTCATTATAGTTATACTAACAGCCGTGGTAAAACTGTCAGTACGAGTTCCACAGTGACGGTGTTAACTGATCAAACAGCTATTCAGTCTAGTGATCGAACGATTACCCAAAACTTTCAGCCAGAAGCGGCTTGGAGTGACGCACAAACTAACGAATTGATTGATTCTTTTGTGGATGAGAATGGGCAGTCCCTTGATAAAAGCCAAGTAACTATTAGTTACGATAAAAATGCTGATGGCACCGATAAAAAGGTTGATGTCACTAAAACCGGAATTTATAAGATTTACTATAGTTACACAGATAGCTACGGCAAGAAGGTTACGGCTGAATCTTCTGTGAATGTTCTTCCTGATCTTTCAGATATCCATGCTAATAAAACCAATATTATGCAAACTTCTAACCCAAAAGCGGCTTGGAATAAAGATAAATCTTTGGCTTTAATTGATAAACTTGCGAACGAAACTAACAATACCTTGTTAAACATTGATGGCAAAGTGGTTGATTCTAGTAAGATTAAAGTCACTTATGGTTTAGAAGGTAATATTACCGATGAACCATTTGATACTAACGTACCCGGGAATTATCAAATTAATTACAGTTTTACTGATAATAATGGTAAAATTGTAACTTGTTCTACAATAGTAACTGTCAAACAAAATCAAGGTAAAGTTGAAACCCATGACAAACATTTAACCGCTGGTGGAAATCTTACTTGGAGTCAAGACGATTCTTTAGGTTTAATCGGTTCTATTTTAGATGAAAATGGTGACTCGATTAATCTAGCTGATCACAAAAATGATATTGCAATTAGTGATGCTACAGTTGATCCTACCACTCCAGGTGAGTATCAAATTCATTATGTTTATACTGATGGTGTTGGCAGTCAACATGAAGCAACAGCCACCGTTTATGTAGGCGAAAATAAAGGTCAAGTTAGTGCTAAAGACAAGCATCTAATAGCTAGTTCTCATCAGACTTGGACTGATCAAGACGCGCTTTCCTTAGTCAGTCAGTTAGTTGACGAAAATGGCACGCCAATAACAGCAACAGTGGCTAATACTGCTGTCACTTATCCTAATGGTATGGTTAATCCGACTAAACCAGGCAATTATCAAATTCACTATGTCTACACTGACGGTGTTGGCAATCAACATGAAGCAACAGCCACCGTTTCTGTGAGTGAAAATGAAGGTAAAGTTGAAACTCACAATACGCAATTAGTGGCTAGTTCAAATGGTACTTGGAGTCAAGACGATTCTTTCGACTTAATCGGTTCTATTTTGGATGAGAATGGTGACCCAATTAATCTAGCTGATCATAAAAATGATATTACAATTAGTGATGCTACAGTTGATCCTACCACTCCAGGTGAGTATCAAATTCATTATGTTTACACTGACGGTGTTGGCAGTCAACATGAAGCAACAGCCACCGTTTCTGTGAGTGCTAATCAAGCACACATTCAGGCGCATGATAGTACTATTATTGCAGGTGACAATGTGACTTGGAATCCGTCATTTAATTTAGATTTATCAGAAAATACGGATGAAAAGGGAAATCACTTAAATTATAGTGAAATTACTTCTACGGGGAATGTTGATCCTACACGCCCTGGAACTTATGAGATTCATTATTACTATAAAGATGCCAAAGACAATATTTTAGCTGAAGCGACGGCAGTAGTTACAGTCAAGGCACCGACAATAACTTTACCTGCTGTTGACCACAATAATTCGCAACCAAATAATTCCAATCATGAAACAACTGCGCCGACCAATTCTTTACCAGTTCAACCTGATAAACCCAAATTTAATGTTTATGTTTCTAATATGAGTTTTAATTTAGGTAGTGGTCAACAATGGACACCACAGGCAACTTTTATCGGTCTAACTGATAAAGATGGTAATCAGATTAAAGTTGATCCGAATAAGCTGCAACAAGTTACAGATCAAAATCATGTTCCGACAACCATGGGGGTATATTATTCTAGTAATGTTAATCCGCAAATAGCTGGCAATTATTCAGTCACTTATTATTATCGCGCAGCAGATGGCAATTTGTATCTTCAAACGGCAACAGTCCAGATCAAGGACAATAATACGCATCCTACTCCAGCACTTGGAAGCTCTGGGACTGCGATGAGTCCGACTACGGCAAATACTGTTCAACCAGTTGCTACTTTTAAACCAACTGCTCATAAAATAAGTTACCCAATTAATAACAGTTCTTGGTTAGTGGTTTTACAAAGACAAGATCCTAAAGCATCTTCAAAGGCACCAGCTCAAAAGAGTTATCCACAAACGGGTGATAGTAACGAAAGTTCTTGGCAAATGCTTGGTGGACTGTTGGCGGCAGTTGATTTATTGTTGGCTAAATTGAGTTTTAAGCGAAAACATTAATAATAATCGTCGAGAGAATGAAAGATTTTATTTTAATTATTTCATTCTCTTGTTTTTTATTAATTGGGATTGAAAATAATGGTGATGAAACTTTGACTTTTGAATAAAAGTAGGTAAGCTATATAATAGTAAGTATTGCCAAGAAAGAGGAGTTTATTTTGACTGATAATAAAATTCGTGTTCGTTATGCACCGAGTCCGACTGGACATTTGCACATTGGTAATGCCCGGACAGCTTTATTCAATTATTTGTTTGCGCGTCATAATAAGGGGACATTTGTCATCCGAATTGAAGATACTGACACCAAACGTAACGTTGAAGGTGGCGAGCAAAGTCAATTAGAGAATTTAAAGTGGCTGGGCATGGATTGGGATGAAGGCCCAGATATTGGTGGCGATTATGGTCCATATCGGCAATCTGAACGTCAAGCAATTTATCAAAAATATATTCAACAATTATTAGACGCTGGGGTCGCTTATGAATCTTATAAGACAGAAGAAGAATTAGAACATGACCGCGAAATTCAAAAAGCTGCTAAGATTATGCCCCACTATGAATATGAATTTGCGGGCATGACTGAAGAACAAAAACAAGCTAAAATTGCCCAAGCTCAGGCGCAAGGGATTAAACCAGTTATCCGTATTAAAGTGCCACAAGACAAAGTTTACGAATGGGATGATATGGTTAAAGGCAAAGTTAAATTCGATGCCAATACGATTGGGGGCGATTGGGTTATCCAAAAGCGTGATGGCATGCCGACTTATAACTTTGCAGTTGTGATTGATGATCACTTAATGGAAATTTCACATGTTTTACGGGGCGATGACCATGTTGCTAATACACCTAAGCAATTAATGATTTATGATTATTTAGGCTGGCAACCACCCAAGTTCGGGCATATGACCTTAATTATTAACAGTGCTACAGGTAAAAAATTAAGTAAACGTGACGAAAGTGTGTTGCAGTTTATTGAACAATATAAAGAACGTGGTTATTTACCAGCAGCGATGTTTAACTTCATTACTTTGTTAGGTTGGTCACCAGTTGGTGAAGATGAAATCTTTACGCGGAAGCAATTTATTAAACAATTTGATCCGAAACGTTTAAGCAAGTCCCCCGCTGCTTTTGACCAAAAGAAATTGGAATGGGTTAATAACCAATACGTCAAAGCTGCTGATTTAAGTCAAATTACTGATTTATCGATCGTTAATTTGCAAGAAGCCCAGTTATTACCAGAACATTTAGATACCAAAACAATTGAATGGACTCGGTCATTGGTCACTTTGTTTAAAGATCAAATGAGTTATACTAAACAAATTGTAGAATTGTCCCAAATTTTCTTTAATGATCCAGAACAATTGGATGATGAAACAATGGCTGAATTGCAAAAAGATGATGCTCTCAAGACTTTACAAGTTTTCCAAGAAAAAATCACACAATTGCCACGTTTTACAGCTACCCAAATTATGCAAGCAATCTTTGCAGTGCGTGATGAAATTGGGGTCAAGGGGCGGAAATTATACATGCCAATTCGGATTGCAACGACACGCTCAATGCACGGACCAGGAATTGGCGAGTCAATTGAATTATTAGGCTATGAACGTTCACAAAAACACTTAGCAGAAACTTTAAAACAACTAGCTGACTAATATTAATAATAAAAAAACAGCACATGATGATTAACTATCAGTCGCTGTTTTTTTCGTAAGAGGTGATTGAATGATTCGAATTTATAATACTTTAACTAGAACCAAAGAAGAGTTTATACCTTTAGAAAAAAATAAAGTTCGCATGTATGTCTGTGGACCGACGGTCTATAATTATATTCATATCGGTAATGCTCGTTCGTTGGTGGCTTTTGATACCATTCGACGTTATTTAGAATATCGTGGTTATCAGGTTAATTATGTTTCTAATTTTACTGATGTCGATGATAAAATTATTAATGCCGCTCAACAACAACAAATCGAGCCCCAACAGCTGACCGCTAAGTATATTGCCGCTTTTCATGAAGATCGCCAAGCTTTAAATGTTTTACCAGCAACGGTCAATCCCCGGGCAACGCAAAATATTGATGAAATTATCAAATTTATTGAAGATTTGATTGTGAAAGGTTATGCTTATCCCAGTCATGGTGATGTTTATTATCGAACGCGGAAATTTGCTCAATATGGGCAATTATCGCACCAATCCGTTGATGATTTAGAACAAGGTGCTAGTCAACGCGTCGCAGATCAAGAAACAGCTCGCAAAAAAGATCCATTGGATTTTGCTTTATGGAAAAAGGCACCGGCAGATGAGTTGTCTTGGCGTTCGCCTTGGGGCAATGGTCGTCCAGGTTGGCATATTGAATGTTCTGTAATGGCAACTAAATATTTAGGTGCAACGATTGATATTCATGCGGGTGGGGAAGATTTGATTTTTCCCCATCATGAAAACGAAATCGCCCAAAGTCAAGTTCATACGGGACAAAAGTTTGCACATTATTGGCTGCACAACGGGTTTGTGACTGTCGGTGATGACAATGAAAAAATGAGTAAGTCGTTAGGTAATTTTGTAACGGTTCACGATTTGTTAAGAGAAGTTGATCCACAAGCTTTACGGTTATTTATTGCTAGTACACAATACCGACGGCCAATCCAATATTCCGCTACTAACTTACAAACCGCTGCTAACAATTTGCAACATTTACAAACTACGTGGCAAAACTTAGTTTTTCGTCAAAATAATTTAGCAACGACGGCCAAGTTTGATGAATCGGTGGCACAGCAATTGGCAACGCTGGAACAGCAGTTTCAAGCACATATGGACGATGATTTTAATGTGCAAAATGGCTTGAGTGATTTGTTTGAAATTCAAGGTTTAATCAATGCTTATTTGCAGCGTTCAAGCGTTAATTCGCAAAATTTGCAACAATTTCAAACTACTTTTACTACTTTAGCGGGCATTTTTGGGTTACAATTTCACAAGACTGAAACGTTAGATGAACGAGTAAAAGCTTTAATTACGCAGCGTGATCAGGCACGTAGTCAAAAAGATTTTGCAACCAGTGATGCAATTCGTGATCAGTTGCAACAACAAGGCATTATTTTAGAAGATACTCCACAAGGGACACGGTGGCATAAACAATGATTGATTATCAACAATTAAACGGTGTGACGTTAGCTTACTTAGGCGATGCTGCTTGGGAAACGTTCGTCCGCCAGCATTTATTAGAACAAGGATTGACTAAGGTTAATCGGCTGCAAAAACGGGCCACACATTTCGTGTCGGCAAAATCTCAGGCAGCTTTGATTGCTTTAATGCAACAACAAGATATTTTAACACCACAAGAAGCAGAAATTTTTAAACGCGGGCGTAATGCCAAAAGTAAAACGCATGCTAAAAATACTTCGGTGCAAACTTATAATATTTCGACGGGGTTTGAAGCAATCTTTGGTTATTTACAACTTAGTGGACAAAATGAGCGGTTAAATGAATTGGCACAATGGTGTATTGAACAAGTAGAGGCAGGTCATAGTGATGAATTCAACTTCCAGTAATCAAGCAGAAATAATTTTTGGTCATCATGCTGCGCTAGCTGTTTTACAAGCCGCTGATGCCCCCCAAAAAGTTAACAAAATTTTTTTACAACGCGGTTTGCATAATGATGGCATTAAAACTGCGGTTAAAATTGCTCGAGAAAAACATTTAGTAATCCAAGATGCGCCCAAGCAAAAGTTAGATGAATTATCACAAAATGGTAATCATCAAGGCATTGTTTTAACAGTGACGCCTTTTTTGTACACACCTTTAGCAGATTTATTAAACCAGCTGCAAGATCGACAAGAAGATCCGTTCTTTTTAATTTTGGATAATTTAAACGATCCTCATAATTTTGGTTCAATTTTACGAACCGCAGATGCGGTTGGGGTCAATGGAATTATTATTCCTAAACGTCGTTCAGTCGGAGTAACGGCAGTGGTTGCTAAAACGTCAACTGGAGCGATTGAACATTTACCAATTGTGCGGGTTACTAACTTAGTCCGAACCATTCAAGACTTAAAAGACCAAGGAATTTGGATTTTTGGGACGGATATGCAAGGCAGCGATTATCGGACTTGGAATGCCCGGGGGAAGATTGCCTTAGTCATCGGTAATGAAGGTAAAGGCTTATCACCGTTAGTTAAAAAGCAAGCTGATCAAATGTTGACAATTCCAATGATTGGTCATGTGCAAAGTTTGAATGCTAGTGTGGCCACGGGGGTGTTGTTATATCAAGCCTTTAGTAGTCGGGAAAGTCAGTAATTATGAAGCATAATATTTTAATTGTTGATGGTTATAACGTGATTGGCAGTTGGCCGCAATTAAAAAAGTTAAAGCAACGTGATTTATTAGCTGATGCGCGTGATCAATTATTGGCAACATTAGCGGATTACCGCAAATTTTTTGATGGACAAATTATTGTGGTCTTTGATGCAATGTATGTACCTGGTTTAAAAGAGCAGTTTACCAAGTGGGAATTAGAGGTTATCTTTACGCCAGAAGATGTGACTGCAGATACCTATATTCAAAATTTGAGTAATGAGTTAAATACCGTGCTTAATCAAGTCACAGTTGTAACTTCTGATCAAGCAGTACAATGGACTGTTTTTTCCCGTGGAGCCATTCGGATACCGTCTTATGAATTGTATAAGCGAATTAAAGAAATGCGTCAGCAATTGCATCAAGAAAGTCGCCAACGCTTTGATCGGGATTTACAACGTAATAATCCGTGGAGGGATGATCAATTAAAACAACTCGAAAATTTACGCGACCAGTTGTCTTCCGATTCTTAATTTTTTGTGGATTATTGTTATTGGTTGGTTGTAGCGCACAATCTCAACAAATTAGCCTTAATTTAGCTAAACATTATGTTCAATTAGGGCGTTATCAAACGGCACAGAAGGTTCTGCGTCAAATATCTGGTTCGCAGGCACGATCATATCGCCAACAAATTGACTTACTAAAAATAGCCCAAAGTCAATTTAATCAGCAACAATGGTCTCAGTTAACCACAACAACGACAAAATTAACCACGAAAAACACTTTACCCAAAATTAGACAAACTGCTAACCGGTTGCAGCAACTAAGTCAGCAAGTGGCACCATTTGCTAGTTGGACGCACCAAACGGCCACGCCAATTACGACGTCCACTTTTTCAGACATTTCGGCGGGAATTTTGTTTGATCAAACTAGTGGCCAAATTTTATGGCAAAAAGCTGCCCAGATTCGCCAACCGGTCGCCTCTTTATCAAAATTATTAGCTGTGTTAACAGTCGAAGAGACGATCAAACAGCGACATTTGCAACTGACAACACCAATTGTTGCCACTTCAGTAATTGCTAATTTAGAGAAAAAAAGTGATTTAAGTAATGCTCATTTACAAGTTGGACAGACTTATTCATTGCAACAATTATTACAAGCTTCAATGCTTGCTAGTGCTAATGATGCCATTATGGTAATTGGTCAATTTCTTTACGGTAGTCAGGAAAATTTTGTCCAAAAGATGCTTCAGCAAGCCCGCCAATTGCAGTTAACTAATTACCAAATTGTTAATGCTAATGGTTTACCGAAAGATCTCGATCCAGCTGTGAATAATAATCCGCAAGCTACAACTTCTGAAAATGAGTTGACCCCCCTAGCTATAGCTAAAATTACGCGGCGTTTACTGCAAATTGATCCCCAGATTTTGCAGCTAACTAAACCGCCAGCCGTGAAATTAGGCACACACAATTTAAGTAATACTAACCAAATGATTCCTGGCGGCAAGTGGGCTTCTCATAATTATGTAGTTGATGGGCTCAAGACCGGGACCGGGGTTCATGCGGGTGCTAGTTTAGTAGTAACAACTAAGCTACATCAGCAACGGTTGGTATTAGTAATTTTACATGCTAGTAATGACCAACAACGCTTTGAACAGGCTCAAAAAGTTTTGGATTTTGTGAATGTGAATTTACAACCGCGCAATGTTCTACTTCAGCAGTGGACAAAGGCAGAACAACAGCCAGTATGGATTGCTAATAATTTAAATCAACAAATTAAAGTTAATTATTTAGCTGAAATTATGCAAAATAATCCTAAAATTACGTCAAAAACCGTTTTTAATTTTAAATATTTAAAATATTTATCTAAAAAATAAACATTAGTTCGCTTATCAGACCAAAGCTATTTTGTTATATTGATTTTAGACTCTTTAAAAGTTCCCAAAAATTATGGTAGATCAACAATTAATTAATCAAGAGTTATCCTGGATAAAATTAGTTCGTGAGCATAATGATTCTTTAGCTTTAGAAAAATTATTTCAAAAGTATTTACCATTAATTGAAAGTACTAGTCATAAGTATCGTTTACGATTATTCGATCAAGATGATTGGCGACAAGAAGCCCGGATCGTTTGTTTAAAGACTTGTCAAATATTTGATGAACAAAAAGGTTCAAAATTTGGTAGTTTTTTTAAGTTGCGATTACAAAATCATTGGACAAACTTGGTTCGACAACAGTTAGCCTTAAAGCGGCAAATTAATGTTCAAGCCATTTCGATGGATGCTTTAATCCAGATCAATCCTGATTTAGAAAATGATTGGCGGTGGCAGCATAATCTGGTACAGAATGAAGCCGAATTTTTATCAGTAGAATTTAAGAATTTGATTTCCAAAATGTCATTGGTTGAATTGCAGGGATTACAATTATTGTTAGGTAGCAGATTAGACCAAGTTAAACAACATTCACCATACACTACGGTTCAATTGGAACAAGCAAGTCAGCGTAGCCGTATCAAGTTTTTAACTTTTTATCAGCATGTGAGTCTTGACACTGTACATTAGAATCGGTATAGTTATCACTTAGTGTAGGTGGTATTTATGCAACGAGCAAAAGTTGTTTTGGAATGTCAAGTTTGTGGAGCTCATAATTATCGCACTTCAGTAGCCACAGACCGTCAGCAACGTTTTACGATTAAAAAGTTTTGTAAGCACTGCAATCAGCAGACAATTCATCAAGAAACAAGATAGAGGGGTTTTCGATGAAATTTTTAAAAAGTGTTAAACATGAAATGAAATTAGTACAATGGCCAACAGCTAAGGAAAATCGGCATGATACAATGACCGTTATTTTAACTTCTGTTTTCTTTGCTCTATTCTTAGGTGCTTGTGATTGGCTGTTTCAGACCCTCATTACTTTATTTGTTACACGTTAATGATTTGTAGTTTTTTAAAAAATTTGCTATTCTATACTTGAATTGTAGTTAAAAACTTCGTTGGAACGAGGTTTTTTTTATTTGGTTAAGGAAGGTTATCAAATGTCAGATCAAACACAAAAGATGTGGTATGTTTTACATACTTATTCTGGATATGAAAATCGGGTTAAGGAAAACTTACAATCGCGGGCACAATCAATGGGCATGGAAGATTATATTTTTCAAGCAGTGGTTCCTGAAGAAGAAGAAACTGAAACCAAAAATGGTAAAACGAAGACTGAAATGAAAAAGACTTTTCCGGGTTATGTTTTAGTTGAAATGGTGATGTCTGATGAATCTTGGTTTGTGGTTCGGAATACGCCTGGTGTTACTGGCTTTGTTGGTAGTCACGGGGCCGGTAGTAAGCCTGCTCCGTTATTGCCGGAAGAAGCAGATGCTATTTTAAATAGTATGACTCAAGAACAGAACAATTATGATATTGATTTTGAAATTGGGGATACTGTTAAAATTAAAGACGGTGCTTTTGCTAATATGGAAGGCAAAGTGGCAGCCATTGATAATGAACATGGCAAAGTCAAAGTTGAAATTAATATGTTTGAACGAATGACTGAAGCCGAGTTAGATTACACTAGTTTGACGCGCGCTTAATAATCAAATTAATTTGCGTAGCATTCTTCAGTTTAGACTGATTTGTTTGTTATTGTAATTTGTGTTATTCTATCTAAGAATGTCTTGGACATTTCTGTGGGAGGGAAAATTTAAATTCCCATTTTTTACCACATCACGGACTTAAGGAGGTATGTACCGTGGCTAAAAAAGTTGCAAATGTTGTTAAATTGCAAATTCCAGGTGGAGCAGCAACACCAGCTCCTCCAGTTGGTCCAGCTTTAGGACAAGCTGGTATTAATATCGTTGAATTTACGAAAGATTTCAACGCACGGACTGCTGATCAAAAGGGTATGATTATTCCTGTTGTGATCACAGTTTATGAAGATCGTTCCTTTGATTTTGTTACAAAGACTCCACCAGCAGCTGTCTTGTTGATGCAAGCCGCTGGTGTCAAGAAGGGTTCTGGCAATCCTCGTGATGAAAAGGTAGCGACAGTTACTAAAGATCAAGTACGCGAAATTGCTGAAACTAAGCTGAAAGACTTAAATGCTAATGATGTTGAAGCTGCGATGCGAATGATCGAAGGTACAGCACGAAGCATGGGCTTTACTGTTGAAGGCTAAACTTCATTAATTGACTGTAACTAAACAAAAAGCTTGTCACAGTGGGAGGGGTAAAACCCACTTGACCACAATCACAAGGAGGAACAAAACGTGGCTAAACATGGAAAAAAATATTTAGAAGCTGCTAAGCAAGTTGATAAGAATAAAGCTTACGACGCAAAAGCAGCAATGGACTTATTAAAGAAAGTTAACTATGCAAACTTTGATGCAACAATTGAAGTTTCTTATAATTTGAACTTGGATACTAAACAAGCTGATCAACAAATTCGGGGCGCAATGGTTTTGCCAAATGGTACTGGTAAGACTCAACGGGTCGTAGTTTTTGCTGATGGTCAACAAGCCAAAGATGCGCAAGCTGCTGGTGCTGACTATGTTGGTGATGATGACTTAGTTGATAAGATTACTGATGGCTGGTTAGATTTTGATGTTGTTGTAGCAACACCGAAGATGATGGCTAAAGTTGGTCGTTTGGGACGGATTTTAGGACCGAAAGGTTTGATGCCAAACCCGAAGACTGGTACAGTTACAATGGATGTTACTAAAGCTGTTAATGATATTAAAGCTGGTCAAGTAACTTATCGGGCTGATGCTCAAGGCTTAATCCATGCACCACTAGGCAAGATTTCGTTTGATACTGATAAGTTAGTTGCTAACTTTAATGCATTGAACGATGTGATTGTTAAAGCACGTCCAGCAACCGTTAAGGGTCAATATGTAAACTCGGTTTACTTAACTTCAACTTTTGGACCTGGTATCAAATTAAATATTGACTAATTAATTAATCAATGTTAAATTCTATTAAAGAAACTACCTAAGACTCAGGTGGCGTATGCCTTAATATCCTGCCGAGGCTAGATGTATTCGTTAGGACATCTTGCTTTGTCAAGGTGTCCTTTAATTTTAGGTAGAATAATTATGGAGGTGAAACCACGTGAAAGATGCTGTTTTAAAAGCTAAACAAGAATTAGTTGATGGTGTTGCTGATAAAATCAAACGCGCTGAATCAGTTATTGTTGTTGATTATTTAGGCTTAGATGTTGCGCAAGTAACAGAATTACGGCGCCAATTGAGTGCTGAAGACGTTGAAATGCGCGTCATCAAAAACTCTGTTTTACGGCGGGCTGCTGATAAGGCTGGCTTTGAAGGCTTAGATGAAACCTTTACAGGTCCTACAGCGGTCGCATTTTCTTATGAAGATCCGATTATTGCTGCTAAGACTATTTCTAAATTTGCAGAAACTGCTGATGTCTTGGAAATTAAAGGTGGAATCATCGAAGGTGAAGTTCAAAGCTTAGCCAAAATTGATGAATACGCTCATATGCCAAGTCACGACGAATTGTTGGCTACTCTTGCTTCAATGTTGCAAGACCCAGTTCGCAAAGTTGCTTATGCTGTTAAAGCAATCGCTGATAAAAACAATGAAGATGGCGATGCTGCTTAATTAAATTATAATCCATTGGAGGAATAAAAATGGCTTTCGATAAAGACTCAATCATCGCTTCCTTGAAAGAAGCAAGTATTTCCGATTTAAACGACTTAGTAAAGGCAATTGAAGAAGAATTTGACGTTTCAGCTGCTGCTCCAGTTGCTGTTGCCGGTGCTGCTGGTGGCGATGCTGCTGCAACTAAAGATGAATTCGATGTTGAATTGACTGAAGTTGGTCAAGAAAAAGTTAAGGTTATCAAGGCTGTTCGTGAAATCACAGGCTTAGGCTTGAAAGATTCCAAAGACTTAGTTGACAAAGCTCCTTCAGTTATCAAAGAAGGCGTAGCTCAAGCTGATGCTGATGATATGAAAGCTAAACTTGAAGAAGTTGGCGCTACTGTAACTTTGAAATAATCATTGTTAGAGTTAAAAAAGCTATCGAATTTTTATTCGATAGCTTTTTTGTTTAAATAAAACACCATTATAATGCTGATTTTAAATCATTATTCTCTTCAACACGTAATAATCTGATATCTTTAACTGATGGTTTAAACCAGTTGTATTTATTGGATAATTTTTGAACGGTGATAATTGCATCGACAGGAGATTCACCAGCAAAGTATAAAGATCCTTGTTGCCATTCAAAATTGTTTTCTTCTATAAAAAAAGTTTTAATGTCATTATAGGCATTGTTAAAACTAGAATTTGGATAATTCTTTTTAAGTTCTTTCTGATCAAGGTTGAAAGCAATAGCATATCTGGCTGACATATTTATTTTTACCTCCCCGTTTTTAGTAACTATAGAAATAGTTTAAGACATTATTTATTGTAATGTCAATGAAGTACTACTGGCGAGTATTTTAATTTAACTTTTCAAAGGAGCAGAATTTGAGTATTGTACGCGTTGAACATTTGAGTCAACAATTTTTAGATAAAACTTTATATACGGACGCCAGCTTTCAGGTTAATGAGCATGACCATTTAGGAATTATTGGTCAAAATGGTGTCGGTAAAAGTACCTTAATTAATATTTTAACTGGAGCCTTGGTGCCAGATGCAGGTAAAATTACTTGGAAAAAGAAAGCAGCAATTGGCTATTTAGATCAGTATGCTAATTTAAAACCTGGTCAAACGCTGCGAGAATTTTTGACGACAGCTTTTCAACCATTATTGGATCAAGCACAACAATTAGAACAGATCTATCAACAGGCTAATCCTAGCTCTGATTTGCTAGAACATGCGGGTGAGTTACAAATTAGTCTGGAAACTAATGGTTATTATGAAATTGATCTAAAGGTTGAACAAGTAGCGCAAGGTTTAGGATTGGTAGCTTTAGGTTATGATCATGATGTCGCCGAATTAAGTGGTGGGCAGCGGTCAAAATTAATTTTAGCTAAGTTGTTATTAGAACAACCTGATATTTTATTATTAGATGAACCAACTAATTATTTAGACCAACAGCATATTGCTTGGCTAACCACTTATTTACAAAACTTTGCGGGAGCCTTTGTGGTCGTTTCACATGACTATCAATTTTTAGATCAGGTCGTTAATAAAGTTTGTGATGTAGAACTAGGGCAGATAAAAACCTATACGGGCACTTTAAAGCAAGCTTTGCGCCAAAAAGCAGCCGACCAAAAAACTTATTTAAAAGCTTATGCCAGTCAACAGAAAAAAATTGCGAAGACGCAAGCGTATATTCAAAAAAATAAAGCGGGTTCCCGGTCTAAAAGTGCACGTAGTCGTGAAAAACAATTAGCTCATTTGGATAAATTAACCCCGCCGGCTAATCGGCAAGTAGCCCAGTTTAATTTTCCGTATGTTTTGAATAAAATGCACATGATTTTAGAAGTCAATGATTTAATAATTGGTTATCAAGAACCGTTAATCGCTAAACCACTTAATTTTTCAATTATGATGGGCGAAAAAGTTGTCATTAAAGGTTTTAATGGTATTGGTAAAACAACGTTATTAAAAACAATTCAGGGCTTAATTCCAGCCGTGAGTGGTCAAGTGGACTTAGTACCAACGGTCAAAAGCGCTTATTATGAACAAAATTTGCTGTGGGCAGCACCATTAGCGACTCCCTTAGCTATTTTAGAACAACGTTTTAGTGAACAAGAACCAAGAGTCATTCGCCGTACTTTGGCACAAACAGGTTTGACCAATCAACAGGTGAATTCGGCGATTAAAACTTTGTCTGGGGGTGAACAAGTTAAAGTTAAATTGGCTCAATTGATGTTGCAGCCATCTAATGTGTTATTGTTGGATGAACCCACCAATCATTTAGATGACGATAGCAAATTAGCTTTACGGCAAGCTTTAGTTAATTATGCCGGAACAGTTATTTTGATTACTCATGAGACTGATTTTTATGATAGTTCTTGGATTAATAAAGTTTTAGATATTGAAAAACAATTGTCTTAAAAACAGAAAATTTTGGTAGTTTGAATTGTAAAACTAAAAAGCATTGAAACCTTGAATTATGAGATTTCAATGCTTTTTTAGTTTTGATAGGGAAGGGCTTATTCTAGACTATTAGTTAAGGACCAGGTTATCTGACCATTATGATTTTTAATGGGCATTGTATTATTGGCAGTGATATTTTTGACAAAAGGACCTTGAGGTAACGTACTACTAGATTGATGACTATTAGTCCAACTATCGGAAATATTAAAGATATTATCAACGATATTGGGTTGATTATTTTGAAAAATTTTTACAGGAATATTTGTAATTTGAATACTACTTCCGGCATTGCCATAGTACAAAGGTAAATTTCCCGTCCCTAAATCATCACCAGGCTGATTAGTTAACTGAGTGGTAATGGACCAACTGTTTTCTTGATGATAAGTGTCAGTTACTGCTAAATTGCCGGTCAAATTAGCGATAGGAAAATTACGTCTATCATTGGAAAAATGAGAACCAAAGTCTAAACTTTGTGGGACTTGTAAAGTCAAATCTCCTTTAACCGTTAAAGTTGTGGCGGCAGGAAAAGAAGTGTCATGATAAATGGTAGTAGTTTGTGGATTCGAATTTTGTTCGGCGTCTGTTAAAATAACCTGCAATTGATCCTCGGCAACTAAGCCATGAACTTGGTCTAAGGTCCACTTACCATCAGAACCGACCGTAGTATTTTCCGTTGGCTTGGAATCGTAGGTAGAACCGTCAGCATGAATAATGCGCCAAGAAACCTGAGCATTACTAGCACCGGTACCGGATAGGCTATGAGTTGAAGGGACAATCGAAGTGAGTGGTGTAGTAGAGCCTTGACTACTTAAAGTCGATTTGGCATTAAAGACTTTTGCTGGGGCTGGTGGCGTCTTGTTCACTACTACTTGATCGGTATCGTCGTAATCTTCTTTAGGTTGAGAAACAATTGCACTGGTACTAAAATTACCATTTTCGTAGGTTCCATTGCGCCAGACACGTAAAATTTTGATTTTAGTACCGGTGGTTAATAGTTTGGCGTCAGGGACGGCAATTTTGACGGCACCGCTCAAAGATTGCTTATCATAATATTGTTCCTGATTGGCAGAAAAGCCATGGACTTCTTTGGTTGAACCATCTGGAAAAGTTAGTTGTAAGTCAACGTTAATTTCTTGATCTAAGCCAGGTCGTAACGCATGATTTTCAGCAGGAACTTTAGCTTGGAGCCAAATATATTTATCAGTATTGGCGGGGCTAATTAATTGATGGTTGGCGTCTTGTAACCAATTAACTTTCGCAGGCATGACATTAGCGGTCATCCGGATAATTTTATTTAAACCAGGTGCTTTAGAACCCGCCAGTGGCCTTTCCAAATAGGATTTAAAATACGTAGCTTCGGTGGCATCACTATCAGGACTAGGAGAAATGGTATCAAATAAATTAGAGACTGATTGATAATTAGCACCGACGTGTTGCCAACTGGCTGAGGGATTACTATTGACGTCACTACTACTGTCCCAAACTTGTAACGGTAGCGCGTTATGAGCAAAAGTACTGCCTTTAACGGTCCCACTAAATAAATAACTGGCAGTATTAATTGGTGCTTTATTTTGAAAGTCAAAATAACGGGGATATGGCATACTGAAATTCAAATTGGAACTAGCAGAAAAAATGGCATTTTTAGGGTAATTACCCCGAGCTACGAACGAGATTTTATCGTTCGTTGAGTCGCCAGCATCAATTTTTAGTGGGGTAGCATTAGTCATAATGGCAGCACCATTATTAGCGTCAACTAATACCTGTGAATTGGGATCCTTTAAAACAAAAGAATTGTAAGGGTCAACTGTTCCGTCAGCACGATTATCGCGGTAAAGAATGCCCTGACCACCACTTTCACCGCTGTTAGGAGCTGCATAAGCAGAATTATTGTGAAGGTTAAATTCGGCTCCTTGAGAAACGGAAATTTTATTACCTGTACCATACATGCGAATTCCAGGGGCATCAGAATCACGCACGTTTTGATTAACATTGACCTTGGCATTACCTTGGATGTCAAATAACATTCCACCCGTCCAGATAAAACGCAACGCCGGGTTGGTGGAATTGCCTCCACCACCAGTACCACGGGTGGCGTCTAGGCTAGTGGTTTGGTCATTATCCACACCTGTGACGTTAAACTTACTATTAATACCGGAGATACTGATAGCTGAACCGTTGATATTTTTAATATTAAGATTGGAGCCACTTCCTAATTCAAAGGTTGAATTAGCCCCGAAAATGCGAATAACGCCAGATGCATCCAGATTAGCAGCATTGTTATATAAAACATTCAATTGCGAATGATCGGTGATGCTGAAGTTTAAGCCAAAGTAATTTCTTTGGGTAGTACTATTATTATCGCTATTGATAAAAAAGTTAGTGTTTGTTGTATAAAGATTGCTAGCTTGAACGGCGTTAATGGTTGAATTGGTGATATTAACAGTTTTATCAATACTTAAATTACTTTTCATTCCGGGAAACATAACGTAATTGTTAGCTTCAACTTGAAATTTACTATCTTGAATCATTAATTGACTGCCCATAGTGCTATTTAAAACGATGGCGTAAGGACTAGTACTAGTTTGGCTACCAGTTACGAGACTGGCAGGCATTTGCTGTGAAACATTGGCGTGATCAAAGGTTAATTTGACGGCAGTACTGGCATTTTCAGCACTATAAAAACCACCATT
Source organism: Bombilactobacillus sp. ESL1202 (assembly GCF_058107125.1). Classification (NCBI taxonomy): domain Bacteria; kingdom Bacillati; phylum Bacillota; class Bacilli; order Lactobacillales; family Lactobacillaceae; genus Bombilactobacillus; species Bombilactobacillus sp. ESL1202. The sequence goes on from NZ_CM176590.1 coordinate 1,473,637, forward strand.
ACTAATAGTACTATCTGTATTTGTGTTATCCATATCCGCTGCAGGTTCCAAACTAGCAGTGGCGCTATCTTGCACAACTAAATTGCCTTTGACTGCTGTAAAACTATAATAAGTTGTAGAAGTGGTAGTATTGGCAAGGACATGAGCATCTTTAACGGTGGTAGTACCTTGATCTAAAGAAATTGTACAATCAGTGGTGTTAATTTGATAATTATTAAAGTCAATGACTTTATCGGAAGTGATATGAGCGGATTGACCACTTGCAACTAAATCATTATTGAGGACAATGGTTTGAACTTGTGGATTTTGAACTTGCAGACAAAAGTCGGCCCAATTAGTAACTGTAACGGTTGTTGATGTGGTTGGTACTGATTGATGGTAACTTTTGTAGGCTAATTTACTAGTTAAATCTTTATCAAAATTGGATTGCATATTCAATAAATTTTGATAATCTGAGCTACTGACGCCTTCGGCTAAAGTATTGATTTCTAACTGTTTACTTTTTAGCTGTGAAGAAAGACTTAAAGGTAAACCTTGTTCTTGCACGAGTTGATCAAAGGGAGAAATTTCACTCTCACTATTAAGCGTGGCATGAACTGACTGGGCGTTTAATAAAATGATGACCATAGTCAACATGTATAAAATAGTTTTGAATAAACCTGAGGCTTTAGTATTTTTCATTTTAGTCTTGAATTCCTTAATTATGTTATTCTAAAAAATTAGTTTAAATACCCTTAACCATAACCTAATAGTTATACGTGGTCAATTTCAATGTTTATATAAAAAAGCCATGGTAAACTGATAAAAATTATTTTCCTAATTAAAAATTTAGATAATTGGTCGTATTGTCTGATGTATACGTTCTTAACCTAAAATTTTGGTAAAAATATAGCGCTTTTTTTAGAATAAAATTATTTCAAGAACGGCAACTTGATAATTGATGAAACAATTTGAAAACTATTGTTTTTCTTGATATTGATTAATTGTATACGATTTCCAAGTGGACTTAAATTTGAAATTTTTTTGAGGAAAGAAACGTGAAAATTGAGAACTATATTCAAAATTATTAATTTTTTTTGATAAAAAATAGGAATTAAAATAAAAAAATAACGGTTTAATTAGTGCACTGAAAAAATTATGTATCGTATAATTATTTTTGTATGATAAATTTAAAATTATGTGTTAAAAAATTGAACGATCAATTGTTGAAATATTCGACGATTGAAAAATTACGGTTACTTAATCCGATGGAGGGTATCACGATTATTTGAAATCATGATATTATTGAAGTTGGACAGTCATGATTTTATATTTTAAAGAGGTTGTAATTTTGACAGAACAATATTTTGCTAGTAACCCTAGTGCAGACCATGATTACCAAGAATTTAACTTTACTTTGAGAAAGCAAAATTTGAAATTTCAAACTGATAGTGGAGTTTTTTCCAAGAAGACGGTTGATTATGGTACGCGTGCACTATTGATGGCTATTGAAACAAAGAACTTACCAAAAACGGGAGCTTTATTAGATCTGGGTTGTGGTTATGGACCAATTGGGTTGTGCTTGGCTCAAGAAACTGGACGTGCGGTTGACTTAGTTGATTTAAATGAACGAGCTTTACAGTTAGCTCGCCAAAATGCCCAAGTTAATCAAATTGACAATGTTCATATTTTTGCATCGGATGTCTACCAAAATGTGACTAACCAAGATTATGCGGCAATTTATACTAATCCACCTTTTCGGGCTGGCAAAGCAGTGGTAAGTAAGATGATTACGCAAGCGAAAGTTCATTTACAAGTTAATGGTCAGTTTTGGTTTGTCGGCCAAAAAAAGCAAGGAGCTAAAACTTATCAGCAATTAATGTTGCAAACCTTTGGTAACGCCCAAATTATTAAACGAGATAAAGGATATTATATTATTGAAAGTCTTAAGACCAACGATTGAAGAACTATATACCACCGCCCAATTAGCTGACTATATGCAACAAGCAATTAGTGTTGCTCAAAAAGCACGCAAACAAGCTGAAGTACCCATCGGGGCAATTATAGTTGATGAGACAAGTCACCAAGTGATTGCAACCGGTTATAATCAACGGGAAATTAAACAAGATGCTCTAGCACATGCAGAATTGATTGCTATTGCAGCAGCTTGTCAAAAGCTTAAGACTTGGCGTTTAGAACAGTGTTCCTTATTTGTAACACTGGAACCTTGTGCAATGTGTGCTGGCGCAATTATTAACAGTCGAATTAACAATGTGATTTTTGGAGCCTTCGATCCGAAGGCCGGTTCAGTTGGTTCGTTAGTTAATTTGTTTACGCAGCCGTATAATCACCAGCCGCATTTTCAAGGTGGGGTTTTGAAAACGCAATGTGCTAGTTTATTAACAAACTTTTTTCAAGCTATTCGACGTCAAAAAAGCTAGTTTGATTCGGAAAATAAGGATGATCCAAAAGACGTCAACGAGTAGTCCCAGTCTTAAATTTATAATTTGTCGATGTTAAATAACTACTAAATAAAATTTTAAGTTGCTCCAAATGACTTGTTAATTTATTGAAATTAAGATATAATATCTTTGCCGCAAGGCCGGAGGCAATGATTGGCTTATGAATCGTGTCAGGTTCGAGAGAAAGCAGCACTAAGTAAGTGCGGTCATGTGCCTTTTGATATGATTATTAACACTCTTAGCTGTTTAGCTAAGAGTTTTTTTATTATAATAAATTTTGTAATTAGCTGGTGGAACCAAAAAGATTGACGACAGCTAAAAGTAGCAGTTAAAAATTAAACTGAAATTTTTTAAGTAATTGGTGTAGTACAAGTTTAAAAAGGAGGTTTTTGATGGTTTACCAGGCTTTATATCGGCAATGGCGGCCCCAGAAGTTTAGTGATGTGGTTGGTCAAGAGGTTATCACAACTACTTTAAAAAACGCAGTTAGTGAGCATCAAGTTAGTCATGCGTATTTATTTACGGGACCCCGGGGGACAGGAAAAACTTCGTGTGCTAAAATTTTAGCAAAGGCGGTTAATTGTCCCCAGCAGGTTGAAGGCGAACCGTGTAATCAGTGTGAAATTTGTCAAGCAATTACGGCCGGTAGTTTAAATGATGTTCTGGAAATTGATGCAGCTTCTAATAATGGCGTTGAGCAAATTCGTGATATCCGTGATAAAGTTAAATATGCGCCCACACAATCAGAATATAAGGTCTATATTATTGACGAAGTTCATATGTTATCGACTGGAGCTTTTAATGCCTTACTCAAAACGCTAGAAGAACCTCCGGCCAAAGTGATTTTTATTTTGGCAACGACTGAACCACAAAAAGTTCCGGCCACTATTATTTCGCGAACCCAACGCTTTGATTTTCGGCGAATTGGGGCGCAAGATTTGTTGGCACGCATGAAATTAATCCTAGAGCAAAAACAAATTGATTTTGATGAGCAAGCATTAAATTTAATTGCGCAGGCCGCCGAAGGTGGAATGCGTGATGCCTTAAGTATTTTAGACCAGGCTTTATCTTTAGGACAGGGTCAACTGCAGTTAAAAAATGCGTTAGAAGTTACTGGTGCTTTAGATAATCAACAATTAGAAAAATATTTTACGGCTTTGGCGGAGCAGAATGTCGCCCAAGCGTTACAAAGTTTGCACGAAATCATGGCCAGTGGTCGCTCAGCTAATCGTTTTACCGAAGCCTTAATGTCCACGGGACGTGATTTATTATTGGCTAAAACGGATGAAAAGTTATTGTCTAATTTAGACCAATCATTGTTATCCAACCAATTATTACAATTGAAGGAAAAATTCACAACGGATCAATTGTATAATCTAATTGAGCAGGTTTCAGCCACCCAACAAGCGTTAAAACAAGCCGATCGCCCTTCGATTCACTTAGAAGTTTTGACAATTAAGTTAATTGAACAATTACAACAACCGACCGTCACAGGTGTTCAGGGCGCTGATCAGCAATTTTGGCAATTGCAACAACAAGTTCAAAAATTAGCGCAACAAGTCGAACAATTACAACAAACGGCTAAACAACATCCTGAACATTTAGCTAGTGCAGGAACAACGATGACTAAGCCACTGAAAACAAAGTCCACCGTGGCCAAGAAAAAGACGAAGGTGCATGTTGATCAAGCTAAAATTAATCAAATTTTACAAGCGGCAACAAGAGATGACCTTAATCAAGTGCGCGAAGTTTGGCCGGATTTAATGAGTATGTTAAATGTTACCCAAAAAGCAGTGATGAAAGTGTCTAAACCAGTAGCGGCTAGTGCTCAAGGGGTGGTTGTCTCCTTTGACTATGCGTTGTGGTTTGAACGGGTGATGAGTAATCAAGAAATGTTAGACATGCTAAAAGATAATTTGGATCGCTTACTAAAAAATGATGCAGATGTCGTTTTAGTGGCGGCCAAAGATTGGCCGAAAATTCGACAAGATTTTTTACAGGGTCATGACCTGCATAACCAAGCTGGTACTAGCAAGCCTAAAACGCCTGATTTGGTGAAACAAGCTCAAGATTTATTTGGTGAGGATTTAGTAGAGATTAGTCACGACTAAAGGAGTTAGAGTATGCAATATCCACGTCCAGTTACAAAATTAATTGATTCGTATATGAAATTACCGGGAATTGGTGAAAAAACGGCCACTAGGTTAGCGTTTTTTACCATTGGTATGGATCAAGAAGATGTAACCGAATTTGCTCAAAGTTTGACAGCTGTTAAAACTCAATTACATTATTGTAAAGTTTGTGGAAATATTACAGATGAAGAACCTTGTGAAATTTGTAGTAGTACCAACCGTGATCAAAGTCAATTATTAGTGGTCGAACAACCAAAAGATATTATGGCAATGGAAAAAATGCAAAGTTATAATGGATTGTATCAAGTTTTGGGGGGCGTTTTATCACCTGTTAACGGAATTGGTCCTGAGGATTTGCAAATTAAACATCTATTAGAACGACTGCAACAAAATTCGCAATTTCAAGAAGTAATTGTAGCGACCAATGCAACACCTGAAGGTGAAGCGACCGCTATGTATTTGGCTAAATTAATTAAACCTGCGGGAATTAAGGTTACTCGTTTGGCACATGGTTTAGCAGTTGGAGCAGATATTGAATATGCTGATCAAATGACGTTAAGGCGTGCTGTAGAAGGCCGACAACAAATTTGAATTGTTTAAAAATCAATATATCCTAAATTGAGATATAGTAGCATTTTTTCATGCAAATTGGATTACAATTAGACCAAATTGCTCTTGCTGAGATGAGTAGCGATAATTCACAATTAGTTTTAAAAGTAGATTAGAAAGTAGGTTGCAAGCTTGACAGGCATATTTATTTCATTAGAAGGACCTGATGGCTCAGGAAAGTCGACAGCAGCAAAAACAATCATCGAGCAACTACCAAAATTAACAACGATGCCTGTACTTTTAACCAGAGAACCAGGTGGTAGTTTCATTTCGGAGAAGATTCGCCAATTAATTTTAGATGTAGCTAATCAGCAAATGGATGATCGAACAGAAGCATTATTATATGCTGCCCAACGGCGCCAGCATTTGATTGATGTAGTAATGCCCGCTTTGGCTAAAAATCAATTGGTGATTAGCGATCGTTATGTTGACAGTTCCTTGGCATATCAAGGTGCAGGACGAAAGTTAGGCGTTGAAGAAGTAGCGGCTATTAATCATTTTGCGACTGGTGGATTGTTGCCAGATTTAACTTTATACTTTGATGTTCCGCCAGAAGTTGGTTTAGCTAGAATTCGTCATCAGCGCCCTGGGCAAGAGGATCGTTTAGAACAAGAAACTTTGGCTTTTCATCAACGTGTTTATCAAGAATATCAACATTTGTGGCAAACTAATCCAACACGTATTCAACGTATTGATGCTACTAAGTCGCCGGAACAAGTGGTAGCTGCTAGTTTAACAGCTATTCAAAGGGTTTTAACAAAAGAGGGCTAATTATGAAATTAGTAATTGTTATTGTTCAAGATAAAGATCATTCCAATTTAAGTAAGGCGTTAAATCAAGCACAAATTCGCTCGACACGCCTATCAACGACTGGTAATTTTTTGCGAAATGGCAACTCTACTTTTATTGTCGGAATTGAAGATGGGCGCTTAGATGAATTATTGACGCTCATCAAGGAACATTCGAAAACTCGTCAAGAATATGTTTCGACAGCCATTGCAACTAGTATGTTAGGTGAAATCCCAGAAAGGCCAGTTGAGGTGAGTGTTGGCGGTGCAACCGTCTTTATCTTACCGATGGAAAAGATGGTTCATTTTTAATGACAGCTGCAATTATTCAAGAACAGTCCGCTTTAGTTGCACAATTAGCCAATCAAGTTAACAAGCAAAGGATTTCGCATGCCTATTTGTTTGCTGGGAATAATCAATTGCAAACCCAAGCTTTAGGCTTGTGGTTTACGCAAGCCATTTATTGCCCGCAAGCTGATCAGGGATATCCTTGTTTAAAGTGTGATTATTGTCGGCGCATTGCGCAAAATGATTTTCCCGATATTAGTCGGATTAAAACCACTAAAACTAGTTTGGGTGTCGATGATATTCGACAAGCTAAACAACAATTAGAGCAAACGGCAGTCGAAAGTAATCGGCGCTTATTAGTAATTGAACAAGCACAAAAATTAACGGTGGCGGCCGCCAATAGTTTATTGAAATTTTTAGAAGATCCAAGCGGACAAATAACAACTTTATTATTGACCAATAGTGCAGCGGTTATTTTGCCGACAATTTTATCGCGGGTGCAATCATTTAATTTACAAGAACATGCTGACTTGGATTTGAAACAAGATTTACAGCAAAGAGGTTTCAGTCAGCCGGATATTGACTTGATTGTGACGGGTGATTTGGAAAATTTAATCGCTGCTGAATTAACTGGTGACCAGTTTGCCAAATTTAAACAAGTCGCTTTTAATTGGACACCGTTAGTCTTACAAAAACCATGGCAAGCGTTTGTGGAAGTCGCAGCTAAGCTGGTTCCTGTTGTTGATAATCGGAGTCAACAAGAATTATTATTAGGCTTGATAGAAACCTTTTTACAGCAACAACTACAGGCTAATTTGACTAATTTGGTACAATTACGACATGTAACGCAAGTGCTACAGGATTTTTTACATGCCCAACAATTGTGGCATGCGAATGTTAGTTTTGAAAATTGTTTGGAACAATTAGCGTTGCAGGCGACGACGCTCATTTAAAGGAAGTTGATCATGAAACAACCAGATTATTATGCTAAATTTGCAGAGTTACAACAGGTAGCTCAAGATTTAACAACAGCTTTGTCAACCATGAAAGATGATATTTCTCGTGTTTTAGAAGAAAATGCGGAATTAAAAATTGAAAATGATCATTTGCGTAATCGGTTGAATGAAATGGATTTAAAAAAAGAACCGGAATTACCACATGCTCGACGGACTTTGGAAAAATTATACGAAGATGGTTTTCACGTCTGTACAGTTATGTATGGAGCCCATCGTAAAAATAACGAAGAATGTGCTTTTTGTTTAGATGTAATTTATGGAGATCGGGGGCCAAAATGATTCAAGAAGTGGCAAACTTTGCCGCAGCAAATAGTGGCTGCTTATACTTAGTACCGACGCCGATTGGTAATTTACAGGATTTTAGTAACCGAGCGATTCAAACGCTGGCAATGGTTGATTTAATTGCCGCTGAAGATACTAGAAATACGCAAAAATTACTCAATCATTTTCAAATTAAGACCCCACAAATTAGTTTTCACGAACATAACACGCAACAACGCTTACCAGAGTTATTAAGTAAACTCCAGCACGGACAAAGTATCGCCCAAGTCAGCGATGCGGGAATGCCTTCAATTAGTGATCCGGGAAAAGAATTGGTCGCTGCTTGTATCAAAGCCCAAATTCCAGTTGTTCCACTGCCCGGTCCCAATGCAGCACTTACGGCATTAATTGCTTCTGGCTTGGTGCCGCAGCCCTTTTATTTTTACGGCTTTTTACCACGGAAAAAGTCACAATTGCATCAAGAATTAGCAAAGCTAGCTCAATTGACAGCAACTTTTATTTTATATGAATCACCTTATCGTGTTGTAAAAACAATTCAAACACTGGCCGCTAATTTAGGTGCTAGTAGACAAGTGGTTTTAGCACGAGAATTAACTAAAATTCATGAATCATTTTTACGTGGTAGTTTAGCTGAAGTTCAAACTTATTTTCAAGAGCATACTCCCCGAGGAGAATACGTCATTATTGTTGCTGGCAAACCAGAGCAGCCCGCTAGTAAACCGCAATTGGCAAATGATCAAATTATCGCTTTAGTCAAACAACAAATTGATCGGGGATTAAAACCCAATGCTGCTATTAAACAAATTGCGCAGCAGCAGCAGTTAACGCGACAAAAAGTTTATAATCTTTATCACGGATTGGAGTAAAAATAATGAGTATTCCAGAATTTACAGAACAAATCGAAGTACCGTTTTATGATATTAACATTACTAAAGAAATGAATTTATCAAGCCTCTTCAATGAAATTTTATTAGTTTCGGAACATCAATTGCACCAAGCACAAATTGATTCTCAGCAAATGGTACAGCATGGTTTGGGCTGGGTAGTGACCAAATATCATTTAGAAATTGAGCGCTTGCCACAACTAAATGAGCAGATTAAAATTACCACACAGGCTAATAGCTACAATAAATTTTTTTGTTATCGTACTTTTATTGTGAAAACATTAGCTGATGAACCATTGGTGAAATTAACTAGCAATTGGGTTATGTTAGATATTAAGACGCGTAAGATGTTGCCAATTAATGATGAAATTATGGCTCAGTTGGCATGCCCTTATTCCAAAGCAATTTGGAAGTTTCCACGTGTAGATTTGGTTGATTATGCCAATCCGCCGCGGTCGTATCGAACCCGTTTTTTTGACATTGATGTTAATGGTCATGTTAATAATTCAATTTATTTAAACTGGATGCTAGATTCATTAGGTTGGGACTTTTTGTTAAATTATCAGTTGAAACAATTTGACATTAAATATGAGCGCGAAGTTCAATACGGTGATATTGTGCAAAGTTTTGTTCAAAAAGAACAACTAGTGACACATCATTTAATTAAGTCACCGGCAGGTGTTAGTGCACAGGCACAAGCTATTTGGCAAAAAAGATAGAATAATTGAACCTAATAGTACTAAAAATCATATTAGTGGGCAACTGGTTTTTGAAAACGGGCAAGAAAATACATTCTTTTAAGAACGTGATGAATTGCTCTAATGTTTAAATTTTAACTATTTCATAATCTACTACAATGCAGACAATGGAGGAAATTTGACGGTAATGGAAAAAAGAAGTTCGCATTCACAGCGGCCTGGTGGAGGCATGATTGTAGCTTTAATAATTATCTTTATTTTATTAGCAATTTTATCTTGGCGGTCTATGCAACCACATAGTGTCAATCAATCAGAAAGTATTCCGACGATTTATCTTCCTGGCTATGGTGCGGGGGCTAAGTCCACTGATTATCTGATTAATTATGCGCAAAAGCATCATCAGGCCCAAAAGGTTTTAACAGCTAAAATTTCTTCCAAAGGCCAAGTGGAGTTACAAGGAAATTGGCAGACGCGGGTTAAGCATCCGTTAATTCAGGTCGTGTTACAGGATAATAAAAATTCCAATTATCGCCAGACCAGTAAGTGGTTTGAACAACTATTAATAGTACTGCAACAGCGGTATCGGATTAAAGAATATAATACCGTGACGCATTCCATGGGCAATTTAATGACGATGTACTATCAAGTCACACCTCATGGCACCAAAGATTTGCCCAAATTACATCGCCAAGTTAATTTAGCAGGACACTTTGCTGGGATTATTGGGATTGATGATCGAGTTAACCACAACTATCTGCAAGCTAATGGTCAACCGAAGTTTCAAAATGACAGTTATCGTTATCTGTACAAGCACCGGTTGAATTTTCCTTCAGATTCCCAAGTGTTGAATATTTTTGGTAACTTAGAAGATGGTTCGAATTCAGATGGTGATGTGACCACCGTCTCTGCGCAAAGTTTGCGTTCAATTGTTCAAAAACGAGCGCAGTCTTATCAGGAACTGGAAATTAAAGGCGCTCAAGGTCAACACAGTCAATTACACGAAAATCAACAAGTTGCCCAAAAAATTGGACAATTCTTATGGTAAATTATTTTTGGCCGTTCCACTCAGCCAAGAATTCTTGTAAAAAGTCCTGCATAATTTTGGTTCTTTGCCGAGCAATTTTTTGACCAGCTGGTGTAGTCATGAGACCTTCTAATTTTAGTAATTTTTCGTAGAAATGATTAATTGTCGTGCTTTGATGGTGCCGGTATTCTTGCCGATTGTGCAGCTGAATGGGTTTTAAATTGGGATCATAGATAGGCTGTTGGTGACTAGCGCCGTAAGCAAAGGCGCGGGCGATGCCGATGGCGCCTAAAGCGTCTAAACGATCAGCATCTTGAACATAATAACCCCATGCCGGTAAAGATTGTTGTGCTTGGATATTATGGGAAAAGGAAAGATTATTGATAGTTTGCAAGATGGCTTTGATGTGTAGTGCAGAAAAACCGCTATTTTTTAATAAGTCAGTCACTGTTTGTTGTTGCTTGGTTAAATTAGTGATGAGTTTTTCATCGACGGTATCATGTAATAAACTAGCAGCCACCAGCAAATTATCTGTTAAAGAATCGGCGACCTGATCTTGGTGATTTAAAGCTAAAGCTAAATCAGCTACGCGTTGAACGTGCCAGTAGTCATGACCGCTAACATCCGCTTGCAAAGTGCTCTGCGCAAAAGCTTTAATTTGATCTAAATTCATACGATTACTCCTTTTAATTGTTAATATAAAAATTATCTTATATTATAAGTTTAATTGAATAGTTTATTGCAACCAAGGTGAAAAATTATTTAGCAGTAATAATTTAAGAAAATCCACTTGAAAGTTTAATTTTAAAATTCCTTTAGTGCTTGATTAGCACGGATAAAAATTAAAAAAGTTACTACCAATTTTTTTAGATTAATAAAATCTAATCAATAAATAATAGTAAAGTTTGTTGCCTCCCCTCCAAAAAAATGTAATGATATAGCTAGACTGATATTATAGGAGAGTGAAGGAGCGATGTACTTAATTGTTAACGCAATTGGTTTACTAGTTTTTATTGGAGTAGCTTTTTTGTTTTCAAAGGACAAGAAGGCAATTGATTGGCGTTCAGTTTTAGTAATGGTAGTCATTAATTTAGTGATTGCTTGGTTCTTAACAGGCTTTGAAATTGGGCGACAAATTGTTTTAGGAGCAGCAAACGGTTTTAACCAATTGGTTCAAGTCGCTTATACGGGGATTGCCTTTGCTTTACCAAGTATGGTGCATGTTAAAAATATGGATTTTGTCATTAGTGTTTTGATGCCTATTTTATTAATTGTGCCCCTGTTTGATATTTTAACCTATATTGGCTTTTTGCCTTGGGTGATCAAATGGATTGGTAAAGGTTTAGCCAAAATTACAGGGCAACCTCGTTTTGAATCATTCTTTTCTGTGGAAATGATGTTTTTGGGAAATACTGAAGCCTTAGCAGTCTCAGGCATTCAGTTACGTCAAATGAGTCGGGAACGCAACTTAACCATTGCTATGATGTCAATGAGTTGTGTGACAGCTTCCATTATCGGAGCATATACCAAAATGGTTCCTGGCCAATTTGTATTAACGGCGATTCCAGTGAACATCATTAACGCAATTATTGTAACCAGTATTTTGAATCCAGTGAATGTCACTCCAAGTGAGGATACCATTGCTAAGATGGGACAGCAAGCTGATGAGGGCAAGGGCGATAAAGTCGAAAAAGAGCCCTTCTTTTCTTTTCTTGGTGATTCTATTTTAGCAGCCGGTAAATTGATTTTGATCATTACGGCTAATGTGATTGCTTTTGTAGCTTTAGCAGCTTTGATTGACAAGCTTTTAGGCATTATTAATCCGTGGCTCAGCTTAGAGCATTTATTGGGAATTGTGATGTTTCCTTTTGCTTGGTTAATGGGACTCAATGTCCAGGATGCGTTCCAATTTGCTCAGTATATGGGAACTAAGTTGGTCACGAATGAATTTGTGGTAATGGGTGAAGTTACCAAGACGATTCATCATTTTACTCCGCATTATCAAGCCATTTTAACGGTCTTTTTAACTTCATTTGCTAACTTTTCAACGATTGGCATGATCATTGGTGCTTTCAAGGACTTGATTGACCGAGAGAAAAATAATTACATTGCTAAAAATATTAGTTATTTACTAATATCAGGAATTCTAGTTTCGTTAATGTCAGCGGCCACGGTTGGTTTATTTGTGTGGTAAGTTAAAAGATTAGTTGAGAGGTTGGGACAACAAGAAACGGTTGTTTTCTTGGAACACAATCAGAAAAAAATTATGATTCTGATTGCCCAACCTTTTTTATACATAAAAAATAGTAGTCACCAAATATTAATTTGAGCAAAAATATTGATAATTTAATCAAGAATGAACATTGATTTTTATTTAATTGAGTAACTTTTATTTCTAATAAAAAGAATTTGTGTGTGATTTCAAAAGCTTAAATTCAAAATTTTAAATTAATATTTATTAAAAATATTTTTTGATAATCCGCATTATAACAGACTGCCTGATTAGCAAATAAAAAACTATTGACAAACTTTCTTAAGTAATATTAAATTAAACTAATTTTAATTTGAATAGAAGAGGGTGAGTCAAATGGTACTAATTATTGGTTCGTTTTTAGCGGTCATGAGTTGTATGTTTGTGGGGGAATGGGTATCAACTAAAACCCATGCATACTTACCTTCAATTTTTGTTACAGCTATTTTATCGTTAATTGGTTATTGGACGTTTTTTCCTAAAAATTTAGCAGCGAATGCTTCTTTTACAGATACCGCAGTGAACATGTTTATGTCGTTTATTTTGGTGCATTTAGGAACGATGATGAGCTTAAAAAAGTTGCTGCAACAATGGAAAGCAGTTTTAATTGCAATCTGTGGTGTTTTAGGTACCCTAATTTTAACTTTAACAATTGGAACATTGTTATTTAATTGGCAGACCGTGGTGGCGGCAATTCCTCCTTTAACTGGTGGGATTGTCGCTGCTTTGTTGATGACAGAAGGCCTAAAGCAAAAGGGAATTATTGCCTTATCAGCATTACCGATCGCCATGATGGTTATGCATTCATTAGTCGGTTATCCGTTAACTTCGATGGTTCTTAAGCAAGAAGGTAAACGGCTCTTAAAAAACTTTTCACCACAAAGTGTTAAAGTTCAACAAGTAATCGTAGCAAAAGATGACTCAACCAAAGCTCGCTTTACAATGCCTAAGGCTTATCAAACTGCGTCCTTTATGTTGGCGAAGGTGGCATTAGTTGCCTTTTTGGGCAATTGGTTGTCACAATTAATGAATGGTGCGATTAATTCGAGTATCATGTGTTTAGTTTTGGGGGTTATTTTCCATCAAATTGGTTTCTTAGAAGATGAAATTTTAAACCGAGCTGGGGTTTATAATTGGTTAATGTATGGCATTTTAGCCTATGCTTTTTCACAATTGAGTTTGATCAAACCACAGCAAGTCTTAGGACTGATTGTGCAAATTATGGGGCTAATTATTTTAGGATTACTAGGCATGTTTTTAGTATCTTTTGTTTTAGCAAAGCCGTTAAAAATGTCGTGGCAAATGGCTTTTGCTTGTTCTTTGACAGCACTATTTGGTTTTCCGATGGATTATATTTTAACCAATGAAGTGGTGGATAGTTTAACGACTGACAAACAACAACATGAATATTTATTGGATCAAATGTTGCCTAAAATGTTGGTTGGAGGCTTTGCAACCGTCTCTTTAGCATCAGTCGTGATTGCGACGGTCTTTTTGAAACTTTTATAGACAACTTGACTATTGGTCTAGATCAATTATAATTGGACTATACCAATCAGTGAGAAATAGGAGCGATTGTCATGAAAGTTATCATTGCTAAAGATCAAGTCGAAGCTAGCTACCAAGCTTCACAAATTTTTGCAGAAGTATTAAGTCAAGGAGCCCAAACTTTTGGCTTAGCCACGGGTTCCAGTCCCATTTTAACTTATCAAAATTTGGTGAATAGTGACTTAGATTTTTCGCGTTGTGTTTCAATTAATTTGGATGAATATGTTGGTATTGCTCCGACCAATAAACAGAGCTATCATTATTTTATGCAGCAGCATTTATTTGCTAAGAAGCCATTTGCTCAATCTTATTTGCCCGATGGTTTGGCAACTGATGCTCAAGCTGAGGTCAAACGTTATGACCAAATAATTGCTCAAAATCCGATTGATTTACAATTGCTAGGCATCGGTCAAAATGGTCATATTGGTTTTAATGAGCCGCAGACCCCGTTTAGTTTAACAACGCATGTAGCTAATTTGACGCAATCAACCATTGATGCTAATGCGCGTTTCTTTGATCAGATTGACGATGTTCCAAAACAAGCTTATTCCATGGGGATTGCGTCGATTATGCAATCGAAAAAAATTATTTTAGAAGCGTTTGGAGCTAATAAGGCACAAGCAGTGCAAAAAATGCTTGAAGAACCGGTGACTGAAGACGTGCCTGCCAGTGTGTTGCAGCGACACAAAGATGTGATTGTTTTGTTGGATCCAGCAGCGGCTTCATTATTAAATCAATAAATAATTTTCAAACATTAAAAAGCGGAAATGTTCAGGTCAACTTTTGAAATTGACGAACATTTCCGTTTTAGTTTAATCATTGTTTAAGCTGTAATCTGAACACCAAGCTTGCGCCAGTGTTCAATTTTGTCGTGAAGCTTGTGTTGATTACTGGTTCCAATACAAGAAAGGGCAGTAAAGACACGATAACCAGCTTTGATTGCCCCTAGAATGGAAGCATTGATACACCAGTTGCCGTCAACACCGATGATTTCTAAAGTTTGAGCATGATTCCTTGTTAAGAATTGCTGCAATTCTTGATTTGTTAAACAAGAACCATGTCGCTTTTCATAAAGATTATTAGAGACAATATTCAGTTCATTAATCAAGCGCTTGGGCTGGCGCGACCAATCCCATAAGTAACGATTGACGACATAAATTACTTGACTAGCTGAATACTCTT
Source organism: Bombilactobacillus sp. ESL1202 (assembly GCF_058107125.1). NCBI lineage: Bacteria > Bacillati > Bacillota > Bacilli > Lactobacillales > Lactobacillaceae > Bombilactobacillus > Bombilactobacillus sp. ESL1202. The sequence continues at coordinate 1,488,780 of NZ_CM176590.1, forward strand.
TAATCTTGTTATTAACAGCGGTAATTAATTTTGGATCAGCATGTGGGGTATTTTGACCCACGACATTAGTTTGCATATCAACCACAATCAAAAAATCAGCCATTGTTAACTCCTCTTTTCAAAAAACATAGTTTACGCTTTGCGTTTGGCCAGCCATTCTTTTAAATAATAAACGGCATAGCACAAAATTAAGAACGGAATCATGTAAAATAAAGCCGGACGTTGCGTGGGATCAAACACAATCAAGACACACGATAAGAAACTGGCTAAAAAAGCGATCCACGGAATGACGGGGTACCATGGAGTTTTGTATTGGAGTTCTGCAAGGGAGTGCCCTGCTTTGAGCCATTGCTTGCGAAAATTAATTTCGGATAAAGCAATCGCCATCCACACAATGACTACGGCTAATCCAGAAATGGACACTAAAACTAAATAAACGGTGGAAGCGGCGTAAACACTTGAGACTAAAGCTAAAATACCACCAATCATACTCAAGCATAAAGCGATCATCGGCACACCGCGGGAATTAGTTTGGGCACATTTTGGGGAAATCATATTTTCATGAGCTAAGGACCAGAGCATTCGTGTGGAAGCATACAAGCCAGAATTAGCCGCTGATAAAATGGCAGTTAAGACGACAAAGTTCATAATATCGCCCGCAAACGGCAAGCCCATTTTGTTAAAAACTAAGACAAAGGGACTTTGATTAACACCAGCTTTTTGCCACGGAATTAAGGCAGACATCACGATAATACTGCCGATAAAAAAGAGCACTAAGCGTAATAAGGTGGTATGAATGGCCTTGGGCAAAGCCAAGGCCGGATTTTTGGTTTCGCCGGCAGTGACGCCAATTAGTTCGGTGCCCGAAAAAGCAAAGTTCACGGTCAACATGGTCGTAAAGACCGCTTTAAAACCGTTAGGAAACAAGCCATCTTTAAATAAGTTATGAAAGAGTGGTGCGTGGGTATAACCTTTCATGGGGATAATGCCGAAGATGGCTGCGCCCCCTAAAATAATAAAAACAATAATGGCAATGACTTTAATACTCGAAAATAAAAATTCAGTATTGGCAAAAAATTTTGTGGAATAGGCATTGGAAACAAAAATTAACGTCATAAATAACAAACTCCACACCCAAGTGGGGGAATGCGGAAACCATTGCTTCATAATAATGCCCGCCGCGGTAAATTCTGAGCCTAAAGCTACTGTCCAAGTCAGCCAATATAAAATAGCGACGGTAAATCCAGTTGCCGGTCCAATAAATTTCGTGGCATAAACATGAAAAGAGCCAGTTTCGGGCATGGCGACAGACAGTTCACCTAGACACAACATGACTAAGTAGACAATCACCGCGCCTAAAGCATAAGCTAAAATAGTCCCAATGGGACCAGCTTGATTAATGGTATAACCAGAGCTTAAAAATAATCCGGTGCCGATGACGCCACCTAAGGAAATCATCAGCAATTGGTATTGATTCATTGTTCGTTTGAGATCAGTTTTGTTTTTTTTCAACATTTTCACCCTACTTTTATGTACGAAAGTTTCTATCATATAATATCATTAACAGATAATTAATATCAATGAGGAGTGAAGTTAGGATGAAATTACAGACAGTCCAACAGTTTTTTAACGAAAAAGTCCGCTTAATAGATGGCTCAATGGCTGGTGAGCTAGAGAAAAAGGGGGTTGATACTAATAATGATTTATGGTCAGCCCAAGCACTAATCGAAAATCCAGCAGCCGTCCAAAAAGTGCACGCAAGTTATCTGTTAGCGGGGGCAGAAGTTTTGACAACGAACAGTTATCAAGCTAATATTGCCGCTTTTGTGCAGGCTGGTTATAGTGAACAAACTGCCCAAGAATTAATTGCACGTTCCGTTCAGTTAGCTAAAGCAGTCCGTCAACAGTTTAGTAAGCAGCCCGTCTTAATTGCTGGGGATGTGGGACCTTACGGCGCATATTTGGCTGACGGTAGCGAATATCGGGGGGATTATCACTTAACTAAAGAGCAATATCAAGAATTTCATCGCCCCCGGATGCAGATTTTAGCGGCTAATGGCGTTGATTTGTTTGCGTTTGAAACCATGCCTAATTTTGCCGAGACACAGGCTTTAGTCGAATTATTAGAAACTGAGTTTCCACAAATGGGAGCTTGGTTATCATTTAGCGTTGATGGCAAGGAGTGTTTGTGTGATGGGACTAAACTGAGTCAAGCAGTTCAATATTTTGCTCAGCATCCCCAGATCGTGGCGCTCGGTTTTAACTGTACGGCCATGGACAATGTGGCGCAGCTATTGCCATTAGTAGTGCAAAATACCAATAAACCCGTCATTGTTTATCCCAATAATGGTGATACTTATGATCCGTTAACTAAGAGTTGGCAGGCGACTGCTGATGCACGGGAATTGGCAGATTTTGTGCCACAATGGTTACAATTAGGATTAGGAGTGTTAGGCGGTTGTTGTCGGACGACGCCAACTGATATTCAGCAGATTAGAGAAAAGTTGCCGAAAAAATAATTTAATTAAAGGAAATTAAATTTAGGCTTGACAATTCGTTTTTTAATGAGTAAGATTAGAAACAATTAAATTAAAAATTAAAAAACGTTAAGGAAGATAAACAATATAATTACTTTTATTAGCGAGCCTGCGGTTGGTGCAAGCAGGTTAAAAGTATTATGTGAATCTCACTTCTTAGTTGTTAACTGAAATTAATTAAGTTTTACCGGCTGGTAGCCGTTATCACTACTACGAATAATTTGACCTTGATCGCGTCAAAGAAATTCGATTGAGATAATAAAAGGTGGTACCGCGTTGAACGCCCTTTTAAAGAGTAATTACTCTTTAAAAGGGCGTTTTTTGCAACTGGTAAAAAACTGCGCAGGTCATTATCAAATCAAAGTTTTTAATTTAATCATTAAAATTATTTTAAGATGGGAGTGTTTTGTTATGGAAGAAACAGCGCAACAAGAAAAACATAAAATGACTGTTAAAGATTATGTTTATGCGGTATCAGCAGGGGTATCCAATGCCGTTTTAGTAATGTTAGGTGTTGGTTTATTAATTCAATCTATTGCGAATTTTGTTCATTGGAATGCACTCTATCAAGTCGGAGCGATCGCGCAGTGGATGTTGGCGCCGGCCTTTGGGGCCGTTATCGCCACTCAATTAAGAACTAATTCATTAGTCATGTTTAGTTCCATGATTTCTTCCACAATTGGGGCGAATGCTGTTTACTTTACCAATGCAGCGATGAAAGGGGTCACACCGACCGGTAATACCTTAATGGAAGCTGCTCACTCAGGAATTTTTACTTCTGGTCAGCCAATTAGTGCGGTAGCAGCTGGTTTAATTGCTGCTTTGGTTGGTAAATATTTAACTGGTAAAACACCATTAGATATGATTTTAGTGCCGTTAGGTGCTACTTTAGTCGGCGCCATTTCGGGTTTAGGCTTAGCCAGTGTTACAACACCAGCCTTGAATTGGTTGAGTGATTTTATTGCACAATCAATGCAAGTTAATCCATTACTCGGTTCGATTTGCGTTTCCTTTGCTTGGTCACTGTTTTTGATGACGCCGGCTTCTTCAGCCGCCTTAGCAGTGGCGGTTATGCTAGATCCATTATCATCAGGAGCAGCCTTAATTGGAACAACAGCACAGTTTGTGGGCTTTTTGACCATTTCTTGGCGACAAAATCAATTAGGAACTAATATCTCTCAAGGCTTTATTACCCCGAAAATTCAATTTCCTAATTTATTAATTAATCCTAAATTAGCGATACCGTCCTTTGTTGCCGCAGTGGTGGCGGCTCCAATTGCCACAATGTTCTTCCACTTTAAAGTTAATTACACTTTGGCCGGCTTGGGTTTGAATTCGTTGATTGTGCCGATTAACTTGGCCTCCAGTAATCCGAAGGCCTTAGTTGTTTATTTGGTAATGGGAGTTGTGGTTCCGGCAGTGATTTCATACGTCATTTATAAAGTAATGTTGAAAATGAAATTAGTTAAAGATGGACAATTGCATGTTGACTTGGTTTAAAAACTGATCGGGACGTTAATTAGTTATTGCACTTCCAAAGTTAACCAGTTGTACCTATGTAAATGACTTTAATTCAAAATTGAGAAAACTAAATTTTTTTGGAACTATTAGAAATTAATTATCGAGACGAAGATCAAAAATGCAGACTAGCTGACAGATTAAAAACGGGGCTAGTCTGTTTTTATTTACTGAAAAAGTGGGTCTTGAAAGCAACATAGTGTTGCAACTTAATAAAAACTTAAGAATCTTAAGAAAAACTTAACATTTAGATTTTGCCCATTTTTGAAAAAATCGTTCACAAGAATAAATGCGATTAAATCAACATTGACCGCAAGTATGTGAAAAAATAAAACGGTCATTTTGTGTGATGTATAAATCACAACGAGCTTTTTCGCGAGTTTTTTGCCAAATAGGGTTTGATTTATCACTCATTAACCAATTATAATATTGAATATATGAGAGATTGAGATTATTGAATGCTTATTATTTGATAAAATTATATATCAAATTCGAGTTGAACATAATCAAAATCATTTCCAAAAAATGTAAATATTTTAGACGATTAAAGGAGCAGATAAAAATGCATCGAAGTAAAAGATTATTAGCAACCATGGGTGTGACTCTATTTTCATCAACGTTGTGGTTAACAGCTAATAAAACCACGACCAAAGCGGATGAAGTTAATGATCAAGGCAAAGTCGATCAAGCCGCACCCGGACAAGCAGTGCAAGCTACTAACGCTAGGGAAATTAATCAACCAGCGAATGTCACAGCGGGGCAAATTAGTGCGCGAGCCATGGGTGATGTGACGAACGCTGATACTAATGAGTCTGAGAATGTAACGAACAATCAACAGAATAATCAAGCACAAGCTGGTAATACTGTTGCTAACAATGAGCAAAATTCTGTAAGTGGTTCTAATGTAAACGCTAGCAATAATAATGATGTTAATTCTAATAATAATGTCAATGACAATAACGCTAACGAAGCAAATACCAATAATAACGCCGATGCTGTTGGTGCCGACAACAATATCAATTCTAATCAACCCACTAATGAAGTTTCTGACAATAATATCAACCAAACTGTAGTACATAACAATAATAATGAGACTACCAAGCCAGAAATCTCTAATCTTTTAAGTATTGATGCCAATGGTGTCGTTCAAGTTGGCAATGAAGCTCAATTTATATCAGCTATAGGTGTTTACGATGTGAAAGAAATTGATTTGACTTCTGATGTTATCTTAGATACTTATACTGATAATGCTTTAAATATTTATGACGGGTTAATTATTAATGGTCAGAACCATATTTTGGATTTACGTAGTAATTCATTAAAATTAGCTAATCATTCACAGCAGTTTACTATTGAAAATGTTAAATTATACAGCACAGGTTTAGCAATTGATGCCGGTGTTAATCATGATTATGTTTATTATTCCGACGATACTAACGCAGTTTTTATTAATAATGTTGATTATCAAGGTGCGCAATTAATTGTTAACACTACTGATTGTCGCAGAGTACACATCCAAAATCAGGTTACTGGCAAAATAGTATCTGCCTATACGATTAACGGCATAACGGTGAATACCAATTATAGTGATCAACCATTAATTTCTATTGGAAACCGTACGGTAAATACACAGCATTTAATCTTTGATAGTGGGGCAAAATTTACTGGTGAAACGATTAGTAGTGATGTGATTCATACGTTTTATTCTTCTGTTGATATTAATGATGGTGCACAAGTTAATCTAACGCCACATAGTACCGCTAGTTCAACTGCCTATGGTATTAATGTCGAAAATTACGCCACGGATGGTAATTTTATTGCTGTACTAGGTCAATTAACCATTAATGTCAATGGTAATACAACCAGTGGTGATTTATCAGGAGCTTTGGGATTAGATATTACAGGTAATTCAAAAACTTATTATTGGCCCTTACAATTACCGCCAGCGGCTCAATTAACTATTAATACTAATGGGCAACACATTGAGCATTGGATTCAAACGGGAATTGAAACTACTGGTGGTAGTTTTATTATACGGGCAGCTAATTTGGCACCTGATTTTAATGGAATCATTTACGATGGTAGTGATTTTACGCCAGTCGGGGCTACTACAGCTGTTTGTGTTGGTGAGCATGTAAATTGGAATCCTTTAATAATGAAAAGCGGAACGGTGTCTTTTACCACAGATGGTAGTGGCGGGGCGTTAACGTTATTTAAAGCTCTTCAACGTAGTGAATATACCTATTCTGGACAATTAATTTTAGATGCGGGTAATAACGCACAAGCTCATTTGATTACAGGTATGGGTTACTTTAATTTAACTAATATTAATTTTGTGGACTCAAAAGGACAGGCACATGCTTTACAGAAACTCAAATTTAATTTACGAAATGATGTAGTTCAAGCAATTAATCAGGATTTAAATAGTGAAAGTGTCAGTGATATTGTCGGTCCAACTAAAGACGCTGAAACGCAAGTTTTACAGTTATTAGCCAACCAACAATTTGTGAATGGCCGTGCTTTGAAACCGATGACTACTACCGATAATACTATTAATTTTGTCTCAGACTCAATCAAGTTATCATTTGATAAAACCAAGATATCTGGCAAGACTAATTTGGCTAATGCCCATATTAAAGTTCAAATTAAACATGCTAACGGAACTTTAGTAGATTTTCCTGACAATTCTAATTTAGTTGAAACAAATGATAGCTGGCGTAATCCCCAGAAACTTTATATTGTTAATTCTGATGCTGATGGCAACTTTAGTTTTTCCTTACCCGCAAATATGTTACAAAAGGGTGATCATCTAGTTTTAACTGCTAATAAAGATTTTGTAGACAGTCCGGTTTTAGACTTCGACCCTGAAGTTACTTCTAACATGGAAGGCTTAGCTGATGCAAAACAAGATGCCTTGACTACTTTACAGAACTACCATGATAGTAGTGAGACTACTGCGGATAATTTAGCTAATATTACGGGACAAACGGATTTAATTAATGCCATTAATGGGGCGTTTGATACGGCTTTACAACAAGCAAAAGCGTTAGTTAGTCAAGTCGGCGATGATGACGTTGATCCTGCTAATCCTGATGGTGGACCTAATCCTGCTGCCGCTTTAATAGCCGCTATTAATAATGGTAAAGCCTTGATTGATGCGGTCACTACTTTAGCTAACACTTTAAATACTGATCAACAAACAATTAAAGCTTTCCAAGACCCTACCGGGCAATTAAACGAAACGCAAGTTAATAACTTTTTGACGCAAGTTAACCAAGCTTTGACTACGGCAACAAGTGCTTATAATGCTGCTAGTGATGATACTGGTCGCCAAACAGCCTTAGATAAAGGCAAAGCAGCCATGGATGCCATTGCCGCCTTAGCTACGCAGTTAAACACGGATGAAACAACGATTAATGATTTAGGTGGTGCGGATGGTTTAACTTCCGATCAAGTTTCGAATTTAAAAGATCAGGCTAATACCGCTGCTAACAATGGTTTAGCCGCTATTGATACGGCGCAAAAAGATCCAGAGAAAGATAAAGATGATGTTACTAATGCGGCCGCTACCGCTGCTACTAGTGATCCGGCTGACGATATTGCGGCAATTGTCAGTTTAGCGCAAGCTAAGCATGATGCCATGCAAGCTATTACTGAGAAGTATAATACGGCTTTCAATACGTTGCATAATAACTTGGCAACCTTAGATACCACCGCTAAACAAGAACCCTTCCAAACTTTAATTGATGCGGCTTATAATCAAGCTAAAAGTGACATTAATAGTGCTACGGACCAAACAGCGATTGACAAAGCCAAAGATCAGGCCGTCTTAGGTATTACTCAAGGCTTGGCTCAAGCCCAATTGCAAGATTACGTTAATCAAGAACTAACCGTCATTGGTGACTTGAATAATTTAACAAATGATCAAATTACTGCTTATCAAGAACAAATTACTAGTTCTGATCCAACCAAGACCACAGCGCAATCAGCAGCCGTGACGGCAATTAACCAAGCTACGAGTGAGACAGATGTGAATGCTGCTGAAGCTGCGGGTCAACAGGCTATTGAGAAGATTGTGACACAAGCTCAAACGGCTAGTCAAATTGGAGATTGGTACAATACCGAAAAGGAAAAAATTACTAATTTAGGTGACGATAAACAAGGACATTTGACGACAACTGCACCTGATGCAGATCATCAGTCCCAAGTTGATAAGTTATTAGCTGATTTAGAGACAGCTTACAATGAAGTCTTGAATGATCTAAAAGATCCTAGTGCCGATTTCAACTCGGAAACGGAAAAACAAAAATTAAAGACTATCACAGCCTTTGCACAAAACATGAGTGATGCAGTGCAATCCTTAAATACAGCAAAAGCGGATGCGCACACAGATTTGGATAATTTGAGCCATGCTGATTTGCTGGATCCCAAGAACAAGTTGAGTGGTCAAATTGATGAAGCTTATACAACAGCAGTTAATAATTTGACGACCGCAACGACGGATAATCTGGCTGATTTGAAAGATGCGGGGACTACGGCCATTAAGCAAGTTTTGGAATTAGTTAAAGCTCAAGATGATGAGTTAAATAAACTTGATGGTACACAGACTAATGATTTAGCAGCGTTAAATGCTTTAAATCAAAGTAATGGTGGCCAATTAACGACGGAACAATTGAACCCGATTATTACTGAACTGAATCAGGACTACCAAACTGCTCAAGCTGATATTATTGCTGCCACTAATAAAGATACTGCTAAATTAGCACGGAAATTAGGGCAAATGCAGCTTAATGATGTTTTAAGTTTAGCTACAGACAAGAATGCTGCCCTAAATGCTTTACAAACTGCTAAAACTGCTGCTGATACGGCAGTGACCAATGCAACTAATTTGGTAGATCAGAAAGACACACTCACAACGCAAATTAACAAGATCTATGATGATGCAGTTACTGCGGTTTTGGCTGGTGAAGACGAAGATGACTTAGACACGGCGCAAGAAAATGGCGTTACGGCGTTAAATAATTTAGCCACTTTAATTACCAAGAAGAATCAACTTTTAACTCAGTTACAAACCGATTATGATACACAAGTCCAAGCCATTAAAGACTTGGCTGAAGGGCAAGCCAATAATCATTTAACTAGTGGGGATGACACTAAACAAGTTGAACAGCTCTTAGCTTTATTATCAACAGCTTTAACGACAATTAAAACCGATTTGCAGCAAGCTGATATTTTGGCTGACGATTGGTTAAGCAGTGAAGAAACAACCAATTTTGCTCCGATTACCACGTTAGCTGACAAGTTAAATACAGCAATGACGCAACTACAAACCGCTAAAAATGATGCCGAACAAACCGTCAACACTGATTTAACCGCCTTAACTAATCCACAAACTTATAAAGATAACATTGCTGGTGCTTATAATACAGCAGTTAGTGGTTTAAATTCTTTGATTGTCACAACCACAACCCAAGACCAAATTGATGCTACTGTTAATACGGGCTTGAAAGAAATTGCCCAGAAATTAGCTAGTGCGCAACTTCAAAATGGGGTCACGGCTGCTGTTAACCAAATTAATGCTTTAATGCATTTGACAGACAAGCAAAAGACCAAGTATCAACAACAAATTACGAATACTGATCCGACTAAAGAAACCGAACAAACTAAAGGGCAAGCTGCGATTGATAGTGCTACTGATGCAACAAAGGCTGCTAGTGCTTATCAAGCTGCTCAAGCAAAGATTAACAATATTGTTAGTCAAGCTACAACTGCTGATAAAGTTACTGATTGGTACAATACCGAAAAGGAAAACATTACTAATTTAGGTGACGATCAAACTGATGGTCATTTAACAACCACAGCGCCTGACGCCGAACATAAGTCACAAGTGGATACCTTAGTGGAACAATTAGGTACGGCTTACAATGAAGTTTTAAGTGATCTAGAAAATCCTGGGGCAGGCTTCAACGAAGAAACAGAGGAGCAAAAGCTCACGGCAGTAACTGGTAAAGCAAGAACCATGAATACAGACATGGGTAAGTTACAAACTGCTTACCAAACGGCCCAAGATGAAACAACTGCTGACAAACTCGGTCATTTAAGCGAAGAGAAACAGGGGTTGTATCAAGGCCAAGTTAAGACAGCTTATAACAATGCAGTGACAGCTATTACCAATGGTACTGATGGTGCGGAAACCACCGGTGAAACGGCGTTACAACAAGTGGTGGATCAAGCGCAATTGGCGGAACATAAAGCTGATAATCAAAGCCAATTAGATAGCTATGCGCAAGCTGCGAGTGACATAATTGGTCATTTGACGGCCACTCTGCAACCAACAGATATTCAAAAGTATCAAGATCAAATTACCAATACCACTGATGGCGCCCAAACGACAGCAAATCAGAATATTGAGAAAGCTGATAGTATTGGAGCTGCTGATGATGCTTTAACAGCTGGAGAAAAAGCAATTGATGCGATTGTTACAGCGGCGAAAAACTTATCCGGTAACCTAAGTACAGTAGCTGGTTGGTATAATACTGCTAAGGATAATATTAATGAGTTAGCTGCAAGTAGTAATCAAGGTGGTTATTTAACTGGTGCTGCTGATTCAACTGATACCAGTACGCAAGTTGGTAAGTTATTAGCTGATTTAGAGACAGCTTACAATGAAGTCTTAAGTGATCTAGAAAATCTAGGATCCGAATTTAATGAAGAAATAGAGAAGCAAAAGATCACGGAAGTAACTGATAAAGCAACGGCTATGAATACGGCTATGCAAACAGTAGAAGCCGCTTATCAAACCGCCAAGGATGCTTTGAGTAATTTACACCATCATGATGATTTAATTGCTGGTAATCAATTAACAACGGCTTTAGAGCAAGCTTATCAAACCGCCCAAGATGATTTAAGAGATGCAACTACTGCCAACATGTCAGCGCAAACTACTGCTGAAAAGACAAACATTGAGGGTGTAATTGCGTTAGTACAAGACCAAGCAACGGCTTGGGACGCTCTGGAAATCATTTATAACAATGGTGTGACTGATTTAAATGGTGCTGCTGGTAATAACTTTGGTGATAACTTAACTGCGGCTTTGAAGAAGTTAAAAGACCAGTACAATACTGAAGTTGGTAATATTAAAGCTGCAAGCAAAAAAACTTTAGAATCTGTTAGTTCCTTAGCGCAATCTAATGTCAGCGACTTGTTGGCCGCTTTAAAAGAACAAAATACGCAATTAGGGGCGTTAGCTACTGCTAAGCAAGATGTGGAAACAGCTTTAAGTAATGCTACCGATTTAAGCCATGATCAACAGACTAATTTCACTGATGAAATTACAACCACTTATAATCAGGCTGTCAATGATGTCTTGGGTACTACAAATTCAACTATTGCTCAAACTAAAGGGAAAGCAGGGGTTACTGCTTTAAATAAGATTAAAGAAACAATCACCCAAAAAGCTACAATCATGCAGCAGTTACAAACTGACTACAATACTGCAGTCAATCACATCAAAGAATTAGGTGACGGTACCACTGGTCATAACTTAACGGGTGGTACGACGCCAACTGATGAAGCTCAACAAGTTGGTAAGTTATTAGCTCAATTAGCGGCAGCGAAGACAACAATTGAAACTAACTTACAGAATGCTACTGATGTACCAGAAAATTGGTTAACTAGTCAAGAAACAACAAACTTTAAGTCGGTAACGGATTTAGCTGATAATATGAATACGGCCATGGGTGTGGTTAACACAGCTGTTACTGCCGCTAATACTGCTATTGGTAAGTTGGATCAATTAGCTGACCAACAAGCTGGCTTGAAGCAACAAGTTAGTGAGCAACAAGCTAAGATTGTCAACCAAATTACTAAAGCTGATGCAACGACTAATCTTAATAAAGTATCGAGTGACGGTGCCACAGCTATTAATAAATTATTAAAGTTACCGCAGGCTCAAAATGATGCCTTAACAGCCTTGCAGACGCAAATTACCACCGCTACGAATCAGCTTGAGACCACAGCTGGTTTAACGGCTGCGCAAAAGACACAATTTAAAGATCAAATTACCCAAGCGCAAAGTTCATTAACTACTCAAATCAAGGCAGCAACGAGCGTTGAGGCGACTAAAGTCAAGACGCAAGTTATCACAGACTTAACTAATTTAGCTACAACTTTAGGGCAAGCCAACAACGATTTAACTGGTTTAGCGAATATTAGTGCTGAGCAACAAACTGATTTCTTAAATCAAGTCAATACCGCTGCTAACACGGCTTTAACTGGTATGAAAGATGACACTAAGGAAACTACGGCCTTTAATAAAGGGGTCGCCGCCATTAATGCAATTGTGGCTTTAGCTCAACAATTAGCTGCTAATAAGCAAAAGATTAATGATTTAGGTCAAGGCGACAATAAGTTAGACCAAGACCAAATCAATCAATTACAACACCAAGCTGACCAAACAGCAACTAATGGTGTGGCTGCCATTGAAACGGCACAACAAGATTCCAGTAAGACGGCGCAAGATGTCACCACTGCCGCTGGTCAAGAAAATACTGATTTAAATCAATTAGTAGCGACTGCTAAACAGAAGCAAAAGTTGCAAGCAAGTATTAATCAAGCAGTCAATGACGCCAAGCAACAAATTAAAGATTTAGGTAAACCCGACAAAGACGGACACTTAACCGCCGATCAAGTTAACAACTTGTTAGAGCAAGTCACAACCGAACAAACAGCGATGTTAAATGATTTAAATGAAACCACCGAGGTTACTGAAAGTTGGCTCAATCAAGAAAAACAGAAGTTACAGCCAACGTTAAACTTAGCTAATACGATCAATGCAGCCATGCAACAAGTTGATCAAGCCGCAACGGCCGCCAATGAGGTAATTGCGGGCTTAAATCATTATGAGTCTGACCAGGATAGTTTGAAACAAGATGTCCAAACCAAAAAAACACAGGCGATTGCCGCTATCAATCAAGCTACTTCGGCCACTGCTATTCAACAAGTCGCTAAAGATGGTGTGGACAGTATTAAGCAAGTAACGGACTTAAAGCAACAACAAAATGCCGCTTGGAATGCTTTAGCTGATGAGTTAAATCGTGAACAACAAGAACTTAATGGTTTGACCAATGGTGGTAACTTAAGTAGTGACCAAGTTAACCAATTACAACAACAAGTTACAACTGCTTATGAGTCTGGTTTAAACCAAATTAAACAAGAAACGACCGCTGCCAACGTTGCTGTTGAACAACAACAAACCATTGAGCAAATGAAACAACAAGTCACTTTGGCGCAACAAAAAGCCCAGGCAGTGCAACAGATTAAGCAAACGCAAAAACAGGCTCAACAAGTTTATGATCAAGCATCCGCTTTGAATGAGGAGCAACAAACGGCTTTACAGAGTCAGATTAGTCAACAAGCAACAGCAGCCATTGATCAAATCTTAGCGGCAACAGATCAAAGTGGTGTGGATCAGATTCAACAAACCGGAACTATGCAATTAAATGACACTAAGACTTTGATTAACCATAAGAACCAAGCGATGCAAGCCTTAAAACAAACCTACCAAGAAGAACAAGCTAAGATTAACGGCTTGACGCATTATAAGGATCAAATTGGCAGTTTGAATGGTTTGTTGGAGACCGCTTATCAAGCAGCGCAAGGCAGTATTACTGAAGCTGCCTTGTCAGAAGTTGATCCGCACAAACAAACTGGAATTGAAAATATGCAACAAGTGGTTCAAGTGACGAAAGCTAAAGATGATAGCTTAACGAACTTAGAGCAACATTATCAAGATACTAAAGATCATTTGAACGATTTAACTGACTTAACACCCGAACAAAAAGACGATACTCAACAAAAGGTTGATGCGGCTTATCAAGCGGCCAAAGATCAAATTGATCAAAGTCAAACAAGTGCTGCCGCTAATGCTGCGGAAGCCTACGGTGAGAACCAAATTACCAATGAAGTGGTTAAAGCCCAAGTGGCGCAAGCTAGTGCGGTTGCCATTAATGCCATTCATCAAGCAGCTGATCAAGCGGTTAAGAACTTAGAGAACAATACCAGTTTAGACGCTGATAAACGTCAAGATCGGATCTTTGCGGTGCGGCATGCTGAAAGTGCGGGCATTGACCAAGTGCAACAAGCAACGAGTGTGGCAGCCGTTAACCAAGCCGAAAATGATTGCATTCAACGCATCAATAGTTTAGTGGGCACGGGTAGTGTCAACTTAACTGACTCCTTGGCTGGTGGCTTGAGTCAAAGTCATACGGTGCGCAATCCAGGAATTGCCATTGTTAAACCCGATGTCCCGGGTGGTTTCATTCATTTGTATGATCAACAAGGTAACCAGTTGGAGCAAGTCTTAGCCGCCAATACCGATTGGAAAGTTGATTATATTTATACGCAAAATGATGGCACCACGTATTACCGCGTAGGGGCCAATGAATATGTCAAAGCTGATGATGTCAACTACACCAAGATTGGCAAACGCCAAATCATTGATGGAGTAATTACCGTGCAACCAACTGCGGGTCAAGACTTCATCACTGTGTATAGTGATCAAGGGGCCGCACTGAAGCAACAATTGCCAACAGGCACACGGTGGTTAGTCAATGCGCAAGAAACATTAGCTGACGGACAAGTTTATTATCAAGTCGCTCCACATCAATATGTGCGAGCCCTTGATGTTGCGGTCATGACAACCGCAATTGTCACGAAACCCCAAACCGGAACCTTAAGCTTGAAAGAACAAGCGGCACCAATTTATCATTACCAACCACAAATTGGTTTCTTAAGTCGTTCCACGGATAAACACTTAACTCGTCAAGCTACTTGGAACTTTGATCAAGTCCTAACGGTTAACGGTCATCGTTATTATCAAGTAGGTGACAATGATTGGGTCAGAGATGTAGATGTTAAATTGAATTAAATTAAAGATGTTAAAGTATTTAAAAAAAAATAAAAGAAAGTTTTCCTTAAAAAGAAGACTTTCTTTTTTTATAATTAAAATTATCTTAAAAAGTGTATCTCAAAAATGTTATACTAACTATGTACATAAGGCTTAAAAGCTAAGCTAGTGGCTTCTTTATGAAGGAGCGTGAGGCTTATGGTGTAAAAACTGTAACAAATCACATTCTGAAGAAAGGAGTAAAGCTTTGTTCTGGATCGTTCTCGGACATCTTTGTTTGATTTTTAAAACAATTTATTTTGTTGCGCAAGCAGCAAGAGTAATTGCTAAAATCATTAAAGATCTTCGGAAATAAGATCTTAAACGCAAAGTCCCTACTTAGCTTTAAAGCTTAGCAGGGACTATAATTTATTATATGCCACTCTTAGCAGCCTTATGAGAAGTTGGTGTTGATAGCGCCAACTTCGACTACATAAATTGTAACACTTTTGGGTCGAAAACAAAATGTTATAGATGATAATTTGTTAAAGGCTATTTTAGCTGATTATCATCCACTGCACAATGAAATAAAACATAAAACATCCCGTAAACATTTGACCATAGTCTTAAATATACGCGTGGTGCTAGTTAATTTTTCTCCAAGTATCTACAAATAAACATTATTCTAATCTACTTTTGAATCCCGCTAAACAACGGGCACGATTACGTTCAATATCAAACATTTGGTTCCATTGAGAAAAGACTGTCTCAATTTTTCTCCGCCGTTTATTCAGTAATCGCTGACTAACTTTATTAGATTTTTGTTTCATATTTTTTCTGACTGGTGTCCAAAAATTAATGCCTTCTTGAGCTAGTGTTTGTTTCAGTTTTTGACTTAAATAACCCAGATCAGCTAAAACGTTCGGACAAGGATATTGATTTAATAATTCAGGCGCCATTTTGATATCATGCAAGTTGGCCGCAGTAATGGTATAAGCAACGACAATACCTTGATCCGTAATTTCAAAACTACCTTTGAAACCATAATAATGTAATTTCTTGGTGGCATTGTAGCCTTTAGCTGCCAGGTTCTCAAAAATTTTGGCACGAAAGTTGCGAACTGGCTGACAAACAGGCATTGGTAAACTATCAATAATCGTATATTGTGGTTTAACTTTCTGTTTCACGATTCCAGTTCTAATGTATTGAAATAAATCACCACACCTTTGGGTTAGACGATTAAACCGGGATCTTTCTGGTAAATCAAACAAATTTAACAAGCTTAATAAACGATAAAAACTACGTTGATTAGACATCCCAATTTGGACCTGAAAACACATTAAAGCCAGTAATTGTACGTCAGATAGTTTAGCTAAATGAACATTGCGGCGTTTTTGAATAGTAATGGGCACAAACTCTTTATAGAGTGGGGTTAAAATATTAATCCAAACTTGAATTGAAGATTGCAAGCTAGAAGAATCTTGGTTAAACTTAAGGAGGTCTGACATGGCTATCACTTTCTTGTTAGAGGTAATTTAAAGTGTAGCCTAGTCAGGCTTTTTATTTTAACTATTTTTTAACTAGCACCACGCGTGTAATGTGTTATTATAATATTGAAAAAGGATCAGTGCTGGAAACACCGATCCTTTAGTAAAGTTGCTAAGACGACGACTATTTCACTTTTAAATTAAAGTTTTAATAATCGCTAGCCCTGCATGGCTAAGGCGATTATTTTCACTTTTGACCCTTTTTGATATATTCAAAAACCCGCATCACAGCATCAAAAATCGTTTTGACAACAGTAATGATCAGTTCAAGAATCTCAAACAGAGACACCTTGCTACTCCTTTCTTTAGGATCTGGGTTCACGGTTTTTACACCATAAGCACCACTCCCTTTCCAGGAATAACCACCGCCTTAGCATTCACTTTACTGTTTCTATTATACTATAAAAAGGTCTTATAAATCCTTGTGTATCAACGCTTTTGGTGGCTTTTAATTTAAAAAATATAACTTCTTATTACCTAAATTATATGTAATGTGTTATTATAATATTGAAAAAGGATCAGTGCTACGAACACTAATCCTTAAGTAAAGTTGCTAAGACAGTAACTATTTCATTTAATTTTTTATTTAAGCAAGATAATCGCTAGCCTTGCACGGCTAAGGCGATTATTTTTATTTTTGACCCTTTTTGATATATTCAAGAACTCGCATTACAGAATCAAAAATCGTTTTGATAACAGTAATGATCAGTTCAAGAATCTCAAACAGAGACACTTTGCTACTCCTTTCTTTAGGATCTGGGATTACAGTTTTTACACCATAAGCACCACTCCCTTTCCAGGAATAGCCACCGCCTTAGCATTTACTTTACTGTTTCTATTATACCATAAAAAATTCTTATAAATCCTTATGGATCAACGATTTTAGTGCTTTTTACCCCTTAATTGTCAAATCAAGTGCAACAATCCGGGAAATCTAACTTAGGGCTTTGAATTGTTGTTTAAAATATTCTACTGCTGAAAGATAATTGAGTATTTTTTGCACTTGGATTGTAAATCAGACTTCTTTGGATTTTGCAAAAACTAGTAATATGCTATTCTTTAAATAATCGTGCTATAATAAATCTGTAACGAAGAAGATAATTTTAACATGATAGCACAAAAGCCACTCCTACTTGCGATAGGAATGGCTTTTTTTGTGTTCAGTCACGATAAGCAACTCATTTTATTTTGCGCTTATTTTGCAACCAATAAATAAACGCTTGCGTTATTAAATTTACAATTAAGGGAATAATAACGTTTAAGAAGATAGTTTGAATCATGATAGTCCCCCTTTTTCGGGGTGAGTTGCTGTGTTTGTCTATATCATTTAAAAAAGAACTATGCCATAACGCACTGATCCTTTTTCAATTTAATAAATGTTTAATCTTATCTAAAAGATGGTAGAAAAAGTTATAAAGTCCATATTTACTCAATTTAGAACTTCCGCCAGTTTGAGCATATTCTGCCCCAGATCCTTGGCCGACTGATGTTTGATCAATAGGTGTTCCTGTTTGTCGTGTAGCAGAATTGCCTGCTGAACTTTGACCATCAGATTCTGAACCGGGATTAGTAGGAATATTACTATTCTGGCTATCACCACTTCCACCTTGGCCACCAGGACTGTGGCTATCTTAACCTTGAGAGTAGAGTTAGGAATACTGATATTATTGATATTGGTATTGCTGCCGTTACTTTGCTGTTGATTCTGTTTTTGTTTATTGAATTGCTTAAATTACAAATTGATTTTAACTGCCAAGGCTTCATAAGGTTGTAGCCTTAGTGTTTTAGTTAGTTTATTTAATTGGGAATGATAGTTACTGATGACAAGCTGACAAGGCTGATTCTGAAATTCCAATGGCAAACTCACTTCAGTTGCCGTGTCATAAAAATTGGTCCAAACCAATAACTGTTGTGGCTGGTCATCAAAATACCGCCGATAAGCAAAAACTTGAGGATCATCTTGGAGAAACATTTTAATATGACCATCAGAGATTAAAGGTTCAATTTTTCGTAAATGAATTAACTTTTGATAGTAATTAAAAATTTGGCCATGCGCTAATTCGGCAGCAACGTTAATCTGATCCTGATTGGTTGGTAGTAACCAAGGCTTGGCTTGACTGAAACCAGCGTACTGGCTATTATCCCAGTGCATCGGAGTCCGTGAATTATCCCGCGATTTAGTTTGAATGATGGCTAAAGCTTCTTGGTTACTCAATCCTTTTTGTTTTAGTTGGGCGTAAGCATTTTGACTTTCGATATCGACATAATCATCAATTCCATTATACTGCGGATTGACCATGCCCAATTCCTCGCCCATGTAAATATAAGGTGTGCCCCGCATTAAATGAATGACGGTCGCTAACATTTGGGCAGATTTAATTCGATATTTTTGGGGATTGCCAAAACGATTGAGCGCCATCGGTTGATCATGATTATTCCAAAACAGAGCATTCCAGCCGCCACCTTGATCCATTTGTTCTTGCCATTGTGTAAAAATTGATTTTAACTGCATAAAATTGAAAGGTTCTTGGGTCCATTTTTCACCGTTGGCATAATCGACTTTTAAGTGATGAAAATTAAAAACCATGGATAATTCATGATTTTGTGGGTTAGAATAGGCAATGGAATTTTTGATTGTCGTGGAAGACATTTCACCGACTGTAATATCGTTTAAATCTTGACCGAAGCTGTTTTGATTGATTTCATTTAAATACTGGTGCACAACTGGCGTATCAGTATATAAACTTTTTTCTTGAATAGGATCTGTAGAATCTAAAAGGGTTTGGCTTTTACCGGTAACATTAATCACATCAAATCTAAAACCTTTGACTCCTTTAGCGCGCCAAAAATTAATAACGTTAATAACTTCTTGGCGGACTTGGGGATTATGCCAATCTAAATCAGCTTGAGTCTGATCATATAAGTGTAAGTAATAATAATCAGTGTCACCAAATTTAGACCAAGCTGGCCCGCCAAATTTACTTTGCCAATTAGTGGGTAAGTCACCGTTAGCTTTAGCTTTGCGCAAATAAAAGAATTTTTGATATTTTTTTTGCCCAGCTAAAGCTTTTTGAAACCATTCATTTTCAGTCGAGCAGTGATTAAAGACCATATCAAGCATGATATCAACATGAATTTTTTTGAGTTGGCCCACTAGTTCCTCGAAGTCAGCCATTGTTCCAAAAACGGGGTCAATTTGATAATAATTAGCAATATCATAACCATTGTCATTTTGGGGTGAGACAAAAAAGGGATTGAACCAAATCATATCAACATTCAGTTTTTTAATATAATCCAGCTTTTGAATAATGCCTTGAATATCACCAATTCCATCATTGTTCGAATCATAAAATGATTTGGGGTAAATCTGATAAATTACTTTTTGACCTAAATTAACCATGTGTTCCTCCTAAAATTTAATTTTTTTTCGTCTAGCAAAATCGACAAATTTAAACTTACGTGGGTTATGAAACGATAAAGTTAATTGAAAAGCCGTGGTATCACTTAAAAAATTTTGACTAGCCACTAAAACCACGAGATCATTGTGCAATTTTAACTTTTCTCTAAACTGATCAGCGACTCTTTCGACTGTAATAGTTTTAGTAGCGTAAGAAATTTCTAAATTTAATTCAGTTTCAATATATTGATAAATGGAAGTTTGAGCTGCCTGCATTGGTAAGTCATTAATTGGTGGTGTGAATAAAAAATCACAATCCAAAACTTCAGGCTCATCTTCGATGATCCGCAAGCGTTCTAAGTAAATTCCGGGTTTATTGACATCTTTAGGAAATTTTTTTTGAAAAATTGGGGGAAAAGAAGGTCTTTTTTCGAGTGTTAAAACCTCAGTTTGGGCATTCATTTGGAGAGAATTATTTAATTCAGCAAAGCTAGAAATTCCAGAAATTGGAAAGGAAAATTTTTCCAAGTTTAAAACCATAGATCCTTTACCACGAATTTTTTGAATTAAGCCCAATTCATTTAATTGGGCCAAAGCTTTTCTAATTGTTTCCCGTGAGGTTCCATATAAGGTGGCCAATTGGTTTTCAGTCGGTAAGAAGGTCCCAGACTTAAATTGTTCATGATGAATTTTGGATGCTAGATCTTTGGCAATGAGGGCCGTTTTAGATTCAGTCATTGGTTCATTGATCAATCCTTTCGTTAAGTTAATTACATTATAGCTATTTTTGTCTGTACAAGTAAAGTTGGTAAGCAAAAGAAGTTTGATTCATAAGAAATAATCAACAAGATAAAGATTGACAACTTGTATATACAAGTTTAAAATATCTTTTGTAAACGTTTCAGAGGAGGGATTATAATGACGACTAACCAAGAAAATATCTTGGCTCCAGCAAATGGACAAGTTATTGCTTTAAGCAAAACTAGCGATCCCATTTTTAGTCAAGAAACTATGGGTCAAGGCTTTGGCTTAATACCGACAGATGGACAAGTTGTTGCGCCAGTTAGTGGCAAAATAACAATGATTGCTGAAACCAAGCATGCCATTGGTCTTACCACTAAGACGGGTTTAGAAGTTTTAATCCATATGGGGATTGATACCGTCAATTTAAAAGGTAAAGGCTTTCAAACTTTGGTTGCAGTTGGTCAAGAAATTCAAGCAGGAACACCACTGGCTAAAATGGATTTATCCTTGATTAAAGAACATAATTTGGAAACAACGTTAATGGTAGTGATTACTAATTCCAAAACTATCTTGGAAGGTTTAGATATTACTGAAGGTCAGATTAAAGCTGCGCAAGTCGTTGCCACGGCTTATTTAAAAACTGTGGCTGCAGCTACGGACAAAAAATTATCGTACACTGAATTAGCAACTTTCATAATTAAAAATGTTGGCGGCGTAGAAAATATTAACAATGTGATTCATTGTATTACCCGCTTGCGTTTTTATTTAAAAGATGAAGCCAAAGCTAATGATGAAGTTTTAAAAAATCAACGCGGAATTTTAGATGTTTTACACGCTTCTGGTCAATATCAAGTAGTGATTGGTGATGGCGTAGCGAATGCGTTTGATGCCATTTTGCAGCAGTATCCCGAGTTAGAAGACAACGACCAAAAAGTTGAACCAACTGTTAGCAATGAGGGCGGTAATCCTGTTTCGCGGGCAATTGGTAATTTGATCGGTTTTATTACTGGATCCATGAGTCCAGTCATTGGTGTCGTTGCGGCTTCTGGTATTATTAAGGGGATTTTGGCACTGTTAACTTTGCCCCAACTGGGTGCTTTACTGAATACTAAAAGTATGATTTATCTGACAGTAAGTGCCATGGCTGATTCGGCGTTCTTCTTTTTACCAGTGCTAGTGGGATTTAGCGCCGCTAAACGTTTAGGTAGTGATCCCATTATTGCAGCCGTCATTGGCGGCGTACTAGCTTATCCACAATTAATTACTTGGGGAAAAGCTGGTAAAATGATGTTTGAACTCGGGGGATTGAAGTTTGAATTTCTCAATTATACTTATTCAATCTTTCCCATGATTTTAGCTGCTTGGTTAGCCATGAAGTGCGAAAAATGGCTGAAAAAAGTTTTACCGACTTATTTACAAATGATTTTTGTACCGTTAATTACTATTTTAGTAGTAGCCACAATTACTTTAGTAATTACGGGACCAATTATTCAAACGATTGCCAATGGTTTAGCTGTTTTAATTAATTGGTTAGTTTCCGTTTCTGGTTGGTTTGGTGGTTTCATTATTGGTGGATTATATCAAGTCTTAGTGATTTTTGGTTTCCACTGGGGTGTTGTGCCACTCATTACGCAACAAATTGCCAGTACTGGTCAAAGTGCCATCAATGCGATTGTTTGTTCAACGATGATTGCTCAAGGTGCCGCTGTCTTGGCAGTTGCCATTAAATCTAAAAAATCAGATATTAAAGAATTGGGTTTTGCGGCCATGATCAGTGCTTTTTGTGGCGTTACTGAACCGGCAATTTATGGAATTAATTTACGGTATAAGCGAGTATTTATCTCAGGTTGTATTGGTGCCGCTTTTGGTGGTTTAGTTACTGGCTTAATGCACGGAACGATGTATGGTTTTACGGGTGGTTTGATTGGCTTTTCTAGCTTCTTCAATCCTAAAAATCCGGGTGATTTGAATAGCTTTTATGCTTTCTTGTTAGCTAGCGCGGTGACGATTGTGGTGGCCTTTGTCATAACTTGGTTCTGGGGCTATAACGATGAAATGGTCATGGGTCAAAAAATGGCTAAAGCTAAACGTCCAGGTAAGGCTTAAACTCGTCTAACTAAAAACGAACTTGAAATCTTATTTAATTAAGACTTCAAGCTCGTTTTTTATTTTGAATTTTGGCCGCGTATTAATTGTTAATATAATGATGAAGTTCTTGCTTATTTAGTCCAGCACTAACGCCGACTAATAATTTAATCCGCGCTTTTTGCCCGTTTAAACCACGACAAAAAGTAATTCCCATTTTTTCTAAATTAACACCGCCACCTTGATAGTCATAAACAGGTTCAGCAATTCCATTAAAACATCGGGAAACCAAAATAAGGGGAATATGATGATCTAATAGTTTTTGAACTGCGGGTAAAGTTGCAGGTGGTAAATTACCAGCACCTAAAGCCTCGATAACAATGCCGTTAGTCGTTGGTTGATCTAAAACATCAAAGAGTTCATTAGTCATACCAGCATAAGCTTTGATGAGATAAATATGCTCTATAATTTGAGTGATGGGCAAGTGCTGTTGGGGAACAATTTCTTGCACATAACTGACGTGACCGTCTGAAATGATACCGATTGGGCCAAAAGTTGGTGTTCGAAAAGTGGCCACGTTAGTGGTATGCGTTTTGGTAACATAACGGGCGGAGTGAATTTCATCATTCATGACGACCACGACTCCTTGGCCGAATGATGCCTGTGAACTAGCAACTTGAATGGCAGAACGGAAGTTATATAAACCATCACTACCAATTTCGTTAGAGGAACGCATAGCGCCAGTAACTACGACGGGCATTTTTCCTTGTAAGGTTAAATCTAAGAAAAAGGCTGTTTCTTCTAAAGTATCAGTACCATGAGTCACAACTGCACCAAAAAATCCGTCTTGCTCAGCTTGACGTAAACGTTTAGTTAAGATTAACATTTGCTTAGGCGTCATATGTGGTGATGGTAAGTTAAATATTTCCTCGGTAATAATTTGTAATTGGTCCGAACGCGGTAATTCTAAATTAGCTAATGGATTTTGGGCATTGGGTTTAATATTCCCTTGTTCATCTTCAGACATCGAGATTGTGCCACCAGTGTGCAATACTAAAATTTTTTTATTCAAGATCAAAAGCCTCTTTTTGTAATTATTATTTTTAATTTTAACATGTTTACGACTATCTATGTTATGGTTAAAGGGTTAATTAAATCTTGGAGTAGGAAATAAAGCGTTAAGTGCTGATGGAACGGGATGTGAACGTCAGACGAAAAGCGAAAGCTTGCGGTTTTATTTTCGCATTCGCCACGATTTCAGTGGCAGCTCCTTAAGGAGATGCTTAAAATGAATAATTTACAATTGCGTAATCGAACATTTAATTTAACTTGGTTGGCGATGTTAACCGCTTTACAAGTGATTGTAGGGCGATTTCATCTAGGACCGAGTTTTTTAAAAGTAGGCTTTGGCTTTGCAGTAAGTGCTTTAATTGGCTATTATTTTGGTCCTACTAAATCTACTTTATCAGCTTTAATTGCAGACGTTATTGCTAATACTTTATTTCCGCCACAGGGTGGTTTTTTCTGGGGCTTTACTTTATCTGCTTTGGTCACTGGCTGGTTGTACGGAGTGTTTTTATACCAAAAGCAACCAACAACTAAAGTCTTATTAATGGTTACTACGACAGTAACTTTAATTGTTAATTTATTATTGAATACGATTTGGGTCTGCATTTTGGGCCATTTGAATTTTTGGCAAATGCTTTGGCTTAGAGGAATTAAAGAAATTATTTTTATCCCGATCCAAACAATTATTTTAGTTTTATTATTTAAATGGTTAAAACATCATGATTTTACTGTTCATTAAGCGCAAAAATGAAGTATAGTTGATTTAAAGATTAATGCCTGTTTCTTGTCACAGTGTGTGAAATAGCGTTCCAAGAAACAAAAGCTTGCGTCTAACTACGCTTAATCTTTCAAGTTAAAAACCCTAACTTAAAAAATTAAGCTAGGTTATACTCAGCCTTTAAGCGTTTCTTGTCACAGTGTGTGAAATAGCGTTCCAAGAAACAAAAGCTTGCGTCTAACTACGCTTAATCTTTCAAGTTAAAAACCCTAACTTAAAAAATTAAGCTAGGTTATACTCAGCCTTTAAGCGTTTCTTGTCATAGTGTGTGAAATAGCGTTCCAAGAAACAAAAGCTTGCGTCTAACTACGCTTAATCTTTCAAGTTAAAAACCTTAACTTAAAAAATTAAGCTAGGTTATACTCAGCTTTTAAGCGTTTCTTGTCACAGTCTTAATATTAGTGTTAATAGGAGTTATATTTAATGAAAATTTTAGCAATTGATACTTCTAATCAGCCTTTAAGTGTAGCTAGTGCCGAAGATCACGATGTAATTGCACAAGTGAGTGAAACTAATTTGAAATCGCATAGTATTGAGCTATTACCCGCGATTGATCAGGTTGTTCAACAAGCTGGCTGGCAAGCTGAAGATTTAGACCGAATTGTAGTAGCTCAAGGGCCAGGTTCATTTACGGGCTTGCGCATTGCAGTTACAACCGCCAAAATGTTGGCGTGGACTTTAGAAAAAGAATTAGTAGGTGTTTCTAGTTTGGAAGTTTTAGCACGTAATGTGCAAAACTTTGACGGAGTAGTGGTTTCTGTTATGGACGCCCGTAATCTGAATGTTTTTGCTGGGATTTATCAGATGCAACAAAATCAATTGCGGCCATTAGTTCAAGAAAGTCATATTGCACTTGAAAAATTAATTCAAAATCTCCAAGTTTTAGAACAGCCGATAATCATTAGTGGCCAGTTGTCCTCCGAAATGCAAACTTTGATTCAAGAACAACTACCACAAGCTCAAATTAGAAATGATGGAATGCCGTTAGCTCAGTCATTGGTCGATTTAGGATACCGCCGGCAACCAGTTCAGGATTTAGATGGTTTTTTGCCTAATTATTTACGCAAAACACAAGCTGAATTAGTGTGGATGAAAGACCATCCGCAATTAGCTGTGCAAAAGCAAAATTATGTTCAAGATGTTTAAGATGATGGTTTAGAGCAAATTTATCATTGTCCAAAAGATATTTGACTGAAATGAAGGAGTTAAAAATGAGTCAAGATGTTTTAATTTTAGCTTTTGAAAGTAGTTGTGATGAAACCAGTGTAGCAGTTATCAAAAATGGTCATGATATTTTAGCTAACGTAATTGCCACACAAATTAAAAGTCATCAACGTTTTGGTGGGGTAGTACCTGAAGTCGCCAGTCGCCATCATGTGGAACAAATTATTCACTGTACTGATTTAGCTTTAAAACAAGCAAGGGTTAATTATCAGGACTTATCTGCAGTGGCTGTGACTTATGGGCCAGGTTTAGTTGGTTCTTTATTAGTTGGGTTGATGGCGGCAAAAACGATTAGTTGGGCCCATCAACTTCCCTTAATTGGCGTTAATCATTTGGCGGGACATATTTATGCTGCTAATTTGGTTAGCAAAATTAAATATCCAGCCTTGGCATTAGTGGTTTCTGGCGGTCATACGGAGTTGGTCTATTTACAAGCACCAGGAGATTTTAAAATCTTGGGTGATACGCGTGACGATGCCGTTGGAGAAGCCTATGATAAAGTTGGACGGATGTTAGGTGTAAACTATCCAGCCGGAAAAACGTTAGATCAATGGGCTCATGAAGGCCAGGAGACTTATCAATTTCCTCGAGCCATGTTAACAGAAGATAATTTGGATTTTAGTTTCAGTGGAATTAAAAGTGCAGTCATTAATACGATTCATCATGCTGAACAAGTGCATGAAACTATTAATAAAAAAGATATTGCTGCCAGTTTTCAAGCCGATGTTTTAGAAATTTTGGTAACGAAAACGCAGCATGCTCTGAAACAATATCCTACCAAGCAATTAATTGTGGCGGGAGGAGTTGCCGCCAATAATGGTCTACGAGAAAAATTACAGGCAGAAATTAGTTCACAAATTGAATTAATTTTTCCTCCACTACGCTTATGTGGCGACAATGCCGCGATGATTGGCGCTTTTGCTGATGTAAAATACCGACAAAAAGATTTTAGTCCGTTAACTTTGAATGCTGATCCGAGTTTAGACTTTGATTATGTTGGTGAATAAGTATTGAATTATTAAATAAAAATCCAATTATCTGCAATAATTGATTAATGTGTGGTTGTTTTCCAAACATTAATTAATGTTGAGAGTTAATTGGATTTTTTGGTTTAACTAATTAATCAGAATGTTATTAATAGTTATTGATTAAAAACTTTTCTAATGTTAAACTAATTAAAATTTAATTTAAGAAGGTCGTTTAAGATGCTTGATCGCAACGAACAAATTCTTCATTTGGAAAATAATGTAGTGGCTTCAGCCTCCAGAATTAAATATTTTAATTTAGTTATCAAAAAAGCTTATGGCGCTATCTTAATTGATGAAAATGAACGCCAATATTTGGATTTATTATCAAGTGCTTCAGCTACCAATGTGGGCCATTGTCATCCTCATGTTGTTCAAGCGCTTATGGAACAAGCTCAAAACTTGATTGAATACACACCGGCTTATTTTGCTAATTCGACAACAGCTCAGTTAGCAAGTCGCTTAGTCAAGTTAGCACCCATGACAGGTGCAGTGGAAGTTGCTTGGGGCAATTCCGGTTCGGACGCTAATGATGCAATTATTAAATTTGCCCGAGCTTATACGAAAAGAACATATATTGTTTGTTTTACTGGCGCTTATCATGGATCAACTTATGGTTCAATGAGTTTGTCGGGGGTTAGTTTAAATATGACGCGGAAGATGGGACCTTTATTGCCCAATATTATTCGCGTACCTTATCCTGATTTGCATCAAAGATTAGCCCAAGAAAGTGCAGCTAGTTTTGTTCAGCGGATGTTTGCAGCTTTTAAATTACCATTTGAAACCTATTTACCGGCTGAAGAAGTGGCAGCTATTTTAATTGAACCGATTCAAGGTGACGGTGGGATTATTAAAGCTCCCCAACGCTATTTGGAGTTGGTGGCTGAATTTGCCCAGCAAAATGGGATCTTATTAGCTGTTGATGAAGTTAATCAAGGAATGGGGAGAACTGGCAAGTGGTGGTCAATTGAAAATTTTGGCATTGAACCTGACTTAATGTCAGTTGGAAAGTCATTGGCTTCAGGCTTGCCTTTGAGTGCCGTTTTAGGTAGGAAAGCTATCATGGAATCCTTGTCAGCACCAGCTAATGTTTATACAACTGCCGGTAATCCAGTAGCTGCGGCAGCGGCTAATGCGACTTTAGATGTCATTGAAAATGAACAATTACTACAACGTTCAATTCAGTTAGGGCAATTAGCGGCCGAATTTTTTCAGCAAGAGCAAGAAAAATATGATTTTATTGGTGATATACGCATGTACGGTTTAAACGGCGGAATTGATATCATTAACCCGCAGTCTCAGCAACCGGATGCTTTATTAGCCACCAAATTAATTACAAGAATTTTTGATCTAGGAGCCATAATGATTAGTTTAAAAGGAAGTATTTTGCGCTTTCAGCCACCGTTAGTTATTACTGAAAAACAATTGCAACGTGCCTTCATATTAATTGATCAAGCTTTTCAAGATTTGCAACTGCAACAAATTCCGACTCCAAAAACTGATTATCATGTTGGTTGGTAACCAATTGTTGGGCGAAAATTAAGTGGTCTTTAATCTAACAAGGCTTCCCACTGGTTTTCCACCTGTTCTTTTTTTGTTGTGAGCTCAGTTAATTGGGCTTGTAGATCCTGTAGTTTGGAATAACTAGTCAAATTTTCTGGTGCTAACATAGCCTGATTAATTTGGCTAATTTTTTCATCTAAAGTATCAATTTCTTCTTCCAGAGCGGTCATTTCCCGCTCTTTTTTACGTTGTGCCCGTTGTTGTGCTTTGGCTTGTTGATAATTTTGTTGACCCTGATTAGTAGTTTTTGAATTTTCATCAAGACTATTCTGTTGTTCATGAAGAGCTTGGTTTTCGGCTTTTTTAGCAAGATAATAATCATAATTACCGAGATAAATTTGACTGGTTTGGGGTTGTAATTCTAGTAATTTAGTAGAAACTTCATTTAATAAATAACGATCGTGTGAAACGAAAAGGACGCTACCAGCAAATTCTTTGAGCGCCTCTTCCAGAATTTCCTTGCTTTGGATGTCTAAATGGTTAGTTGGTTCGTCCATAATTAATAAGTTATTATGTTCTAGTGACAATTTACATAGAGTTAGACGCGCTTTTTCGCCTCCAGATAAATCTTGAACCGTACTAAAAACACTATCGGCTTGGAATAAAAAGGAGCCCAAAACAGTACGAACATCTTTTTCATCCATTGTAGGATTAGCGTCCCAAATTTCATGCAACACGTCTTTTTTTGAGTTGAGTTGATTTAAAGTCTGGTCATAATAACCGATTTGCACGTTAGTACCCCAATCAATCTCGCCGCTCAAGGGTTTCAATTGGTTAATTAAAGTTTTGATTAAGGTTGATTTGCCGACGCCGTTAGGGCCAATAATTCCTAAGCGTTCACCTTTGTTTAAAGTAAAAGAAATTTTTTGTTCTAACTGTTTATCTGGATAACCAGTTTGTAAATCGGTAACTTGCAACACGTCATTGCCACTGGCTTTATTAATAGTAAATTGAAAATGAACGTTGCTGGTAGAACCTTGCGGTTTTTGCAAACGTACTAATTTTTCTAATTGTTTGCGGCGACTTTGAGCACGTTTGGTGGTGGAAGCTCGAACAATATTTTTTTGAATGAAATCTTCAGTTTTTTTAATTTCTTCTTGTTGTTTATTGTAAGCTTTCCAAGCTAAGTCTAAATTATCAGCCCGTTGTCTTAAGTAACGGGAATAATTACCGTTGTAGTGATTAAGCGTCCCATTTTCCAAAGCGTAGATTTCTTTAACAGTCTGATCCAAAAAATATTGGTCATGCGATACGATTAATAAAGCGCCACGATAACTTTGTAAGTACTTTTCCAGCCAGTTTAAAGTATCAATATCTAAGTGATTGGTGGGTTCGTCTAGGATTAGTAAGTCATGTTGCTCTAATAACATTTTGGCAAAGGCTAAGCGCGATTGTTCACCGCCTGATAAGTGGAGAGCTGGTTCATCGAAACGTTCAGCACTAAAGCCAAAGCCAGTCAAGACAGAACGAATTTCGGAGCGAAAACCATAGCCGTTTTCATCTTTAAATTTGATCTGTAATTGATCATAACGCTGTAGCAACTTCTGATAACCTGGGGTATTGGCCTGGTCACTTTGATCAGCAATTTGTTGTTCTAAATGACGTAATTGCTGTTCATCTTGTTTAACACTTTCGAAAATTCGTTCCATTTCTTCATAAATAGTATTACCTGATTGAAAAGTGGGATTCTGAGCCAAATAGCCCATACTTAGCTGATTTTGATAAATTACTTTCCCGGCGTCTGGCGCTTTTTCTTGATTGATGATTTTTAATAAAGTTGATTTACCGGCACCGTTAGGTCCGACTAAACCCACACGTGCTTGATCAGCAATTTGAAAATTTAAATGATTAAATAAAACATCGCTCCCAAAACGACGTTCAATATCTTGTCCTTGTACAATTAGCAAAGTAAACTCCTAGAAATTAAACTATAATATTTTACGTGAAATTTTTTCTATTCAATTGTGCTTTAAAAAATGAAATATTGATCAGGCAATTTTTAATTTAAATTGAACTTAATCAGTTTTTCACTTCTTCTCGCGACTTAACACTTACTATTTTAACACGCCTTTGAGGAAAAACTAGCCAGTTAAGGTTAGCAAACCATGAGTACACTTAGCACAAGTGTACTTTTTTGAAGTTAATTTTTGAATTCGATTACATTATCATAAAAATTGTAAAAGTTAAGGAGTGATCCGTTTGGCGCCAAAGAATTCACCAAAAACTATTACAAGTACAATTATTCAATTGATTTTGTCACGCTCTGTAGTTCACTACCAGGATTTAATGGATTACACAGGATTATCCAGAAAGACGATTGCCAAATATTTAACACAAGTGGAACAAATGGTTCCCCAATATGGTGTTGAATTAGTGCGTAAAAAAGGCTATGGCATTTATTTTTCTGGCTCTACGAAAGACTTACTAAATCTTTTTCCAACCACGATCAAGCAGCATAGTACGATGGATCGACAGGTTAATTTAGTTTTGTATTTAATTAATCAGGAGCAGCCCATTTTACTGGATGACTTGGCAGAACATTTTTATGTTAGTCGTAGCACTGTGGAACGTGATTTAGTGCGCTTAAAGCAAACTTATCATTTGCGGTTTGTAACGTCTAACAAGGGCATTATTTTGAACAATTCGGAAGATGAAATTCGACATTTTATGACGCAATTAATTCAATTGTACTGGGGTGAAGAGATTAGTCAAAATCAAAATACTGGTCAATTAACACGAACCTTTCAAGTGCCACCGTCGCTAGAACAATTCGTTAATAAGGATATTCTTAATCGAACGCAAAAAATCTTGACGCAATTTTTAAAATATTTGCCGGCCAGAATTAATGAGTATCAATACGAATCGTTATTAATTCATTTAGCGTTAGCAATTCAAAAGATGCCAAAACCTCCTCTTAAGAATATTTGCTGGCAACAGGATATTAAATTACCACCAGTTGCCCAGAATACTAACCGACTAGTGGCACTAGTTGAACAAGAATTTTCTTATCAATTATCACCGGCTGAAATTAGTAATTTAAATTTGCATATTGTGGCCATCGAAGATGGCTATGTTGATGGTCAACGAACGGCTAGTACAACTAATGATTTAATTGATTGGTTGAAACAAATATTAGTTAGCTATGACAAAGTCTTGATCCAAAATTTGAGTTTACATCTAAAACCAGCGTTAGTGCGCATTCAAAACGGGATTAAGATTGAAAATCCTTACTGTAACCAAATTAAAGCTAATTTTCCACAAGCATTTGATCAAGCCTTAGATTTGGCAGAAGCGATTGACCAGAAATATCAATTAAAGTTTCCTGAAGATGAAGTAGCTTATTTATGTTTACACTTTGAATCTTATATGGAACGCCGCAAGAAATCATTACAAGAAGTTAGTGTTGTCATTGTCTGTAGTACCGGTTATGGAACAGCTGAATTAATTCGACAAAAAGTTCAAGATAAGTTGCCCCAATTAAAAGTGATTGCTACCTTGTCGATTGCCGAATTGTTGCGCCAGCCAATTACGGCTGATTTAATTTTGACGACAATTCCTCTGAAAATGCAAACGGAGCAGGTGATTGTTCAAGTGAGTCCGTTACTCAATGAACAAGAAATTAAATTACTGAAAAAATTAAGTCAAAAAATTTGGCAAGAAAAATATCTGCAAGCAACGTTTATGGATTTAATTTCGCGGCAGACAATCATCATTGATGCTCCAGTTACTAATGCCAAACAAGCTATTGAAACCTTAACACAAGCGTTAGTTGTTAACCATAATGTTACATCAAAAATGTTTGCTTCAGCTTTAAAGCGTGAGCAATTGGCTTCCACGGCTTTAGGTATTTATGCTATTCCGCACGGTGACGCTAAACAAGTTTTAAAACCCGTCATTGGAGTTTTGACTTCCAAAAAAGGAATTACCTGGGGAACAGAAACTGTCTATGCAGTATTTTTCATGGCTTTTAATGAGTCAATTAAAGATAAGTTAGATGATGTTTATGACTATTTTTATGAATTAACTAAAAATGATCAGCAATTATTGCGTTTGAAAGCGGCACAAACTGTTGATGAAGTGCTGAATTGTTTGAAACACCCAACAAAAATTGAGGAGAAGAAATAAGTATGAATAGTATTTTGACTAAGAAACAAATTTTTCTAAATCAGCAGTTAAACTCTCAAACTGAAGTTTTTAGTTTTATTGCTAAACAAGCCGTTGCTTTAGGAATTGGGACTGATGAGCAGGCAATTTATCAATCATTAGTAATGCGTGAACAACAAGCTTCAACGGGGTTGCAGGATGGAATTGCGATTCCCCATACGCTTTCTTCTAGTATTAAGCAATCAGCAATTTTATTTGTGCGAACAAAAAGTCCTCTAACGAGTTGGCAAACAATTGATGAGACTCCGGTTCAACAGGTAATTGTGATGTTGGCTCCCCAAGATGGTGCCAAGGAACATTTACAACTTTTGGCTGATTTAGCAACCTCTTTGATTGAAGATGAACAGCGGCAAGCTTTAATTGATAGTCAAAGTGTTGATGAAGTTTATCAAGTTTTGAGTAATGACTAAGCAATTCGAATAATCATTAATATAGAAAAGAGATAATAATAATGGATTTTGTAGCGATTACTTCCTGTCCAGCAGGTTTGGCACATACGCCAATGGCTGCGAAGGCTTTAGAAAAAGCAGCACAGGAGATGAATTTAACAGCGAAAGTGGAACAACAAGGCGCTATGGGTTTAAAAAATGAAATTACCCCACAAGAAGCGCAAAGTGCACAGTTTTTATTAATTGGTTCGGATCAAAAAATCGAAAAGATGGAACGCTTTCACGGAATTCCGACAGTCCGTGTGGATATTAACATGTGTATTAAAAAACCTAAAGCGGTGATTACCAAAGTTACTAAAGCAGTTGCACAAAGAAATCAAAATAAGTAGTGAAGGGAGGATTAAACCATGAAAAAATTATTAGCACAATGGAAGGGTTACTTGATGTCAGGTATCTCTTACATGTTACCAGTAGTGATCGGGGGCTCATTAGTTGTTGCTGTTCCTAAATTAATTGGTTTAGCATTTGGCATTACTAGTTTTGACCATTATAAAGCTGGTTTTTGGTTTTACATGGGTCAAATTGAAGCAGTTGGTTGGATTGGTGTTGGTCTAGTTAACTTGGTCTTAGCGGGGTATATTGCCTATGCTATCGGTGATAAACCAGCTTTAGCCGCTGGGTTTATTGGGGGTTCATTAGCCTCAAGTTCTAATATGGGTTTCTTAGGTGCCTTGGTCGCTGGTTTTGCGGCCGGCTATGTTGCTAAATGGTGCCACGATAAAATTCACGTTAGCGATAAATATGAATCCATCATGCCATTAGTTGTAGTGCCGTTATTGTCGACAATGGTGGTTGCTTTATTGATGGGCGTCTTGTTGAAACAACCGTTAGCCTGGATTAATTCGTCATTAGTTGCTTGGATTAAAGCCATGAGTAATAGTGGTATGAGTGCTGTTGCTTTAGCTGCTATTATGGGGGCCATGATTGGTTCAGATTTAGGTGGTCCCATTAATAAAGCCGCTTGGATGGCTGGTAATGTTTTATTAGCCGAAAAAGTTTATACACCAGCCATGATTGTCAATATTGCCATTGCGGGTATTCCTTTAGGCTATGCTTTTGCCACACTGTTTTACAAAAAACGTTTCTCAGCTGAATTATTAGATGCTGGGCGTAGTGATTGGTTTATGGGCTTTATTGGCATTACTGAAGGTGCCATTCCGTTTACCTTAGTGAGTCCCTTAAAATTAATTCCAATTAATATGTTAGCTGGAGCAGTTGGACCGGCGTTAGCGATCTTTTTAGGTGCGCAAGCTAAAATTCCGCCTGTTGGTGGGATCTATGGTGCTGTAACGGTTACTAATTGGTGGGCTTATTTGATTGGTTTATTTGCTTGTGCTTTAATTATTGGACTTTTAGCACCTTTAGCAGTGAACTTCAACCAAACTGGTTCCGATGAAGGCGAAACAACAACTGATGATGTTGAAGATGATGATATTGATCTTAACTTTGAATAATAAGGGAGTAAATGTTAATTATGGTAAAAGTGCATTTTGTTAATCATACGCACTGGGATCGTGAATGGTATTTTACAACGGAGGATGCACAGGTTTTAAGTGATCAATTGTTCAGTGAAGTTTTAACCGAATTAGAACAACATCCCGAAGCAAATTTTACTTTAGATGGTCAAACTTCAATTGTTGATGAATATTTAACTTTACATCCCGATGATCAAAAACGGATCCAGGCTTTAGTCGCGCGTAAGCAATTATTTATTGGCCCTTGGTATACGCAAACTGATGCACTAATTCCGGACAGTGAATCCATTATTCGTAATTTAGTAATTGGAATTAATGATAGTCGGCAGAAATTTGGACAAGCAATGATGATTGGTTATTTGCCTGATACCTTTGGTTTTAATGCCCAATTACCGATGTTATTGAATCAAGTTGGAATTCACGATTTTATTTGTTGGCGGGGCACTAATTTTAAGCGTCAAACCAAGTCAGTTTATTTTAAGTGGCAAGCTTTAGGTAATAATCAAGTTTTTGCGGCTAATTTTCCTTTAGGTTATTATACTGGTCAAATTGACTTGAATTCGAAACAACATTTGGCGGAATTTGTAAAACAACGCTTAGATCCAGGAATTGATTTTGAAGCTAGTCATGGGGATAATCAGGCGGTTTTAATTCCATCCGGAATTGATCAAATGAATATCGTTAAAAATATTTCCCAGGTAATTAAACAATTAAATCAATATAGTAAACACCAAATTTTTATTAGTAGCTATCCTAATTTTATGCAACAATTACGCTCCCCCAAAAAATTACCGACTTATCAAGGTGAATTACGTTATCCCACTTATTCAAGGGTTCATCGCACCATTGGTTCCGTCCGTTCGCAAATTAAACGTGATAATTTTAGTTTAGAGCAACAAATTTTACGCCGAGTCGAACCGTTAATGGTTTTGGCCAAAAATTGTGGAATTTCAGTTTCCAATGGTTTAGTTTTGAAACTTTGGCACAAATTGTTAAAGTGTCAGCCACATGATACTTTAGGTGGCAGTATTACTGACAATGTAGCCGTTGATGTTCAGCATCGCTTTAAAGAAGGCTTTGAGATTGCTGCCGGTATTGAAAATTATCTTAAAAAGCGCTTAGCGCAACGCCTGCAATTAAAGCCTAATCAATTGCTAATGTTTAATACTTCACCTCGACCATTTACTGGTTACCAAGAAGTGGAATTTTTAGCAAAAACTAAGCAAGTAAAATTTGCTGAAGAATACCAAGCCGTTTTGGTTAAAGAAAAATATGTGCCTAAGCGCGAACATATTATGCAACAAACGCAAAATGGGTTTGA
Organism: Bombilactobacillus sp. ESL1202; assembly: GCF_058107125.1. NCBI lineage: Bacteria > Bacillati > Bacillota > Bacilli > Lactobacillales > Lactobacillaceae > Bombilactobacillus > Bombilactobacillus sp. ESL1202. Next base: position 1,524,560 of record NZ_CM176590.1, read on the forward strand.
ATTTAAAGATGAGCCGGGATATTATCAATTAACGGTTCGTTTAAAAATGCAATATGCTGGTCTTGGCTATCAGGTGGTCTCGTATACCGAAGATGCCAAGCAAGATTTGCCTACTTGGCAAGAAAGCTCGCGCCCACAAATTCACAATCAAACTTGGACGGTTGATTATACAGGAAACAAGTTTACCGCCAAGGCATTAGGCCATGAGTATCCAGATTTAGTAACAATTTTAGATTCGGGTAATGATGGTGATACCTATGATTATTCGCCAGTGGCTGATGAAACAGAAGTTCAATTACCGTTAGTTGGCCATTGTCAAGTTAAAACAGTTGGTGATCTGCAACAATTAATTTTAACGGGAACCTGGAATTTACCAGCAGATCTAACCCAACGAAATGTTCAAAATCCTAAATTAAAGCCGGTTAAGTTTGAGCTAACATTGTCTTTGGCTGCTAATTCAGCAGTTTTAACGGGTCAATTAAAAGTTGATAACCAAATTTTGGATCATCGTTTACGTTTACAAATTAAAACGGGCATTCATAGTGAAGAACTACAGGCCCAAATTCAAGGTGGTTTTCGGACAACGAAGAATTTACCAATTGCCAAAAATTGGCAGCAGGAATTTGTTGAAAAACCGGTTAACATTTACAACTTTGATAAAGTAGTCGGTATGTATGAACCAAATCATGGATTGTTTTTGTTAAGTGGTGGCATGAAAGAATATGAACTATTAGATCAAGCTTTTGCAGTAACTTTAATGGCAACCACAGGTCAATTAGGTAAACCCAATCTACTATGGCGCCCGGGCCGCGCTTCGGGGGATACAACTAGTGTTGGTCATCAAATGACACCAACACCATTGGCCGAAGAATTAGGTGAAAATACGTTTAATTTTGGTTTTTTACCTGTAGGTGAGTTGGATGAAAATCAATTAGCCATTGCAGCTGAAAATTGGTTAGCCCCCAATGTTAGCTATCAATTACAAAAATTGAACTTATTTGTTAATCGTTTAGATAATAAATTGTGGGATATTGAATTTGCAGAAACCTTGCCGCAATTACCATTGACAAAAACAGCTTTGACTTTAGATTTACCAGTAGCTGTGACAGCCCTTTATCCAGCTTATACTATTAAGCAAGCACTAGTGGTGCGATTGAGTAATCAATCAGGCCACAAGCAAAACTTAACTGAATTATTAAACCAAGGGTTTCAACCGGTTAATGCTTTAGAAGAAATTCAACCAATTGAAGACCAAAAATTAGAATTACAGCCGTATGATATACAGACTTTAATTAAAACCATTGAAATCTAAAAAGCTAGCTGTGATAAGGTTGGACTATCAATTTTAAATAGCCTTAAAAAGTTTGTGATTTTATTTACTTGACATTGTGATATCAAAAGGTGGATACTTGCTATAACCACTACTTTTATTCACAAGGGGATATACTTACTATGACAAGATATAGAATACCAAATGCGACAATTAAGAGATTGCCACTATATCATCGCTATTTTCAATTTTTAAATGATTCTAATACTAAAAAAATTTCTTCAACAGAACTTGCCAAAGCCGTTCAAGTCGACAGTGCTACGATTCGGCGGGATTTCTCGTATTTTGGCTCGTTAGGCAAACGCGGCTACGGTTACGAAATTGAACCCATGTTGGAATTTTTTAAAAAATTGTTAAATCAAAGTCAGACGACCAAGGTGGCTTTAGTTGGCGTCGGGAATTTAGGCAGTGCACTGTTAAAATATAATTTTTCCCAGACCAATAATATTCAAATCGCGGCTGCTTTTGATAAAGATCCGGAATTAATTGATCAAGTAGTTAATGGTGTACAGGTTTACAATGTTGATTCTTTGGCACAACAATTGGCTAAGGAACAAATTGATGTGGTCATTCTAACAGTTCCTGTAGCTAGTGCTCAAAAAGTTACTGGTGAATTGGTAGCTGCCAATGTTAAAGGGATTTTGAATTTCACACCGTTACGGTTAGCTACACCCAAAACAGTGCGGGTTCATAATGTGGACTTAGCTAATGAATTACAGACTTTGATTTATTTTTTAGATAATTACAGTTAAAGTCAAAAGTTAATAACACTTGCAACCGTGTTGATAAACTAAAATTGGCATAATCATGTTAAATGAGGCTGGGACAATAACGTTAATGAAGATAGGCTGTTGCGAATTAACGGACTATTAATTCATTAATTTGTTTCAAAAGTCAACAGTTGAGGGCTAGTATTCTGAGATCTTGTAAGTCTTGAGATTTCAGATCGCTAGTAGTCAACGGTTAAGCGACTTTTGTCCCGGCCTTTTTTAATTATTGCAAAAATTGATTATTAATTAGGAGGATAATAATGGAACCGTTATTTTTAGAACCAGCTTTTCAAAAAAAAATCTGGGGTGGTCGGCGTTTACAAGATGAATTTGGTTATCAAATTCCTGATGGCAAAATTGGTGAATGCTGGGCGATTTCGGCTCATCCCCATGGACTTTCCCGAGTGCTAAATGGATCTTTAGCACAGCAAGATTTAGCCACAGTGTGGCAAACTCAGCCTGAACTATTTGGTAATTCTAAAAGTCCAGTTTTTCCGTTATTAACTAAAATTTTGGATGCGGAAGATAGTTTATCTGTTCAAGTTCATCCTGATAATGATTATGCTCAAAAACATGAAGGTGAATTGGGCAAAACCGAATGTTGGTACATTATTAATGCTCAGCCTGATTCTTATTTGATTTATGGTCATAATGCTCGAACAAAACAAGAATTAGCCACAATGTTGCAGACTGGTGACTGGGAACATTTATTGAAAAAGTTACCAGTTAAAACCGGTGATTTTATTTACGTTCCTAGTGGTTCGGTTCACGCCTTAAATAAGGGGATTGTAGCTTTAGAAACACAACAAAGTAGTGATACGACTTATCGGTTATATGATTATGATCGAATTGATCAAGCGACCGGTCAGAAAAGACAATTACATTTAAAACAAGCCCAAGATACGATTACAGTACCATTTGTGGCACCTAAACTGAATACTCAAGTGCAACATTTTGGTAATAGTACACTGACCACTTATGTCAAACCACCAGTTTCACCATATTTTGCAGTTTGGGGGTTAGATATTCAAAGTGATCCATTGACTTTAAAACATCAACTAGGGGCTTATACTTTATATTCGGTAATCAAAGGTCACGGACAATTAGTCATTGCTGATCAAAAATATCAATTAAATTTAGGCGATCATTTTATTGTCCCGGCAACATTTAAATCTTGGCAAATTGAAGGACAGCAACTAGCTTTAATTGCTTCTGAAGCAATTGATAACTAATTGATATAATTATCGCTTACTGAATTGTGCTACAATCTAAAATTGTAATAAATTTATTTTGAAAGAGGATTTGCTGTGCACAATCTAAATATCAAGCGGTTTATTTATCGTTTATTGCAATTGTTACTAGTTTGTTTATTAGCTTATATTTTTTATTTTGCATTTCAATTAGCTTTAACTGGAGAATTAACTCATGGTTATCACGAAATGTTTTGGGAAATTAAAAATAATCCCGTAGTTACCAGAATTAATTGGTTTATTTTGGTAGTAATTATGACGTTAATAATTGCCCTGTTGGGGGATTATTGGTGGGGATTGGCGGTTAGTATAGCCTTATTAAGTATTGGCCTTTATGTTGACTTTAATAAGATTGTTTCCCGCTCAGAACCGCTGTTGCCTAATGATTTGCGAATGGCTAATCAAGCTGGCGGTTTAATCAAGATGGTTAGCTGGCAATCACTATGTTTATTAATAGTAAGTATTGTGTTGTTATTCTTAATTGCTTATTTAATTCATCGTCAGACTAAAAAGTTACGCTTTAAAAATCATCATTGGGTTTGGTTTTTTAGAGGATTGACATTAGTTGTGGGGGTTGTTGTATTAGTGATTTTTGCTCAAGCTGGTAATACCCGTTCGCTAGCTTCGAAACAATTAGCTAAATATAACATCACGAATGTTGATCGTTCCCAATTAGCAAACTACCGTAATCGTGGTACTTTAATTGGCTTTGTTTTTAATTTGCAATCAACGCCGATGATTAAGCCGGCTAATTATAATCAAGCAACGATGAAAAAAATTGCCCAACGTTACCAACATGGATTAGCTCAGGCTAATCAAGGCAAAAAGGTAGGTAAGGTTAATATTATTTATATTTTAAATGAATCATTAACTAATCCTTTACGAACTAAAAAGCAATATCCAATCGTTGGCAATAAAAATCCGATGCCTTATATTTCGCAAATTCTTACTCAGCCAACTGCTAAGCAAGCTGGCGGTTATATGGTTTCACCCGGTTTTGGTGGCGGGACGGCTAATATTGAATTTGAAGCTAATACTGGTTTTTCAAACTATTTTTTGAATAATACGCCATATCAGGATATTTTACCGAATAAAAAATATTTCCCGAGTGTGATGCATTATTTAAATACGGCTGGTTATCATTCCCAAGCTTATCATCCGTACGCAGGCACCATGTATCGACGCAATCAAGCTTATCCGGCGATTGGTATTCACAAATTTCAAGATCAATCTAAGTTACAAGGACTGAAAAAGTCGCCACATGGCCTATATGATACAGATGCTTCAGCGTATCCGAATTTTTATGCACAACAACAAAAATCGGATCGACAATTCAGTTTGATGTTAACGATGCAAAATCACATGCCGTATCAAACACAGTCTGGTGCCCAGAGTAATTATCAATTGAAGCATCAAGTAGGCGGAGACGCTGACAAAACTAAGAAATTAGAAGCTTACTTGCAAGAAGTACATGATTCTGATCAAGCTTTTAAAAACTTAGTAGCGCACTATCAGCATGCTAAGCAAAAAACGTTAATTGTGATGTATGGTGATCATTATCCTGGTGATGGTATTTATGATGATCTGTTTAATCAAAATACGTTATATTCGCATGCTACACCCTTTGTGATGGTCGCTAATTTTCCCTTAGAAACTCATCATTATGACTATTTTTCACCAAATTATATGTCCTTACATTTATTACAGCAATTAGATTATCCCCAAACGCCATTTTATCAATTATTAACACAACTGTATCAGGAAGTTCCAGTGTTGACTAAACCTTTACAAATTTCTGGTTCGGGTCAACAAAATACTACCAAGGTCACTACTGATACGTATGCTTTAACTGCTAAGAATGTGCATGGACCTAAAAATGCTAAATGGGATCAATCGCAAGTCTTTAAAGATTATCGGTTGTTAGAATATGATATGACCTATGGCAAAGCTTATGCTAAGAAGTATGGAATGTTTCAAGTAACGCGATAACAAAATAAATTTGGAAAAGTCTGTTAAAAAGTTGTTTTCAGTAATTAGTCTGATTTTCTCCGGGATAACTTTTTCAGGCTTTTTTCTTTGCAACCAGTTGATATTATTCGTGAGCCGAATAATATCAATACGGTAATAGTTATGCTAATGTAAAAACGTAAGTTTTTGACGGGATTTTGATGATAAATACTTGCATCTTCAAAAGAACATGTTATTATAGAAATTGTATTAGCACTATATGAAGATGAGTGCTAAGAGTGCTAAAAATGTTTATATTTGGAGGGATTACTTTGTTAAAGCCATTAGGTGACCGGATTCTAGTACAAGTTGATGAAGAAAAAGAACAAACAGTTGGTGGAATTGTTCTAGCCAATAATGCAAAAGAAAAGCCACAAGTTGGTGAAGTTATTGCAGTTGGTGCCGGTGAACGTACCCCAGACGGTCAAACAATTGAACTTAGCGTTAAAAAAGGCGATCGTGTTCTTTTTGATAAATATGCTGGTTCAGAAGTTAAGTATGAAGGCCAAAAATATCTCGTAATGCATGAAAAAGATGTCATGGCAATTGTTGACTAATTTTAAATAAATAGATTTTTGAAAAAGTACGATTAAATAATAATTGAGGTGGCTGAAAAATGACAAAAGAAATTGAATTTTCAGAAGACGCTCGGGCAAAAATGCTCAACGGTGTTAATAAATTAGCTGATACAGTTAAAACAACAATCGGCCCTAAGGGTCGCAACGTTGTTTTGGAACAATCTTATGGTTCACCTAACATTACTAATGATGGTGTAACCATTGCTAAAGATATTGAATTAGAAGATCATTTTGAAAATATGGGTGCCAAATTAGTTTCCGAAGTTGCTTCTAAAACTAATGATATTGCCGGTGATGGTACGACAACTGCGACGGTGTTAGCCCAAGCAATTATTCAAGAAGGTATGAAGAACGTAACTGCTGGTGCTAATCCAGTTGGCATTCGAACCGGAATTGAAAAAGCAACGGCTACTGCTGTTGATGAATTACGGAAAATTTCCCACGAAGTTAGTGGTCGCGACCAAATTGCGCAAGTTGCTGCTGTTTCTTCTGCTAATAGTAAAGTCGGTGAATTAATCGCTGATGCCATGGAAAAAGTTGGTCATGATGGTGTTATTACAATTGAAGAGTCAAAAGGAATTGAAACAACTTCTGACGTCGTTGAAGGTATGCAATTTGACCGGGGTTACTTATCACAATATATGGTAACTGATAATGACAAGATGGAAGCTGATTTAGATAATCCTTACATCTTAATTACTGATAAGAAGATTTCTAATATCCAAGATATTTTGCCATTGTTACAATCAATTGTGCAACAAGGTAAATCTTTGTTGATTATTGCTGATGATGTTGATGGTGAAGCTTTACCAACTTTAGTTTTGAATAAAGTTCGTGGTACTTTCAATGTCGTTGCTGTTAAGGCTCCTGGCTTTGGTGATCGTCGCAAAGAACAATTAGAAGATATTGCCATTTTAACTGGCGGTACTGTGATTACTGAAGACTTAGGTTTAGAATTAAAAGACACCACAATTGATCAATTAGGTCAAGCTGGTCGTGTAACTGTTACCAAAGATAATACAACTATTGTTCAAGGCTCTGGTTCTAAAGCTGCGATTGATGAACGTGTTGACTTAATCAAGAAGCAAATTGGTGAAACAACTTCTGATTTTGATCGAGAAAAATTACAAGAACGTTTGGCTAAATTAGCTGGTGGCGTTGGTGTGATTAAAGTCGGTGCCGCTACCGAAACTGAATTAAAAGAACGTAAGTATCGCATTGAAGATGCTTTGAACGCTACCCGTGCTGCTGTTGAAGAAGGCTACGTCGCTGGTGGTGGTACGGCTTTGATGGATGTTATTCCGGCCGTTGCCAAGTTAGCTGAAAATGAAACTGGTGATGTAAAAACTGGAATTAACATTGTTAAGCGGGCTTTAGAAGCACCGGTTCGTCAAATTGCGGAAAATGCTGGTAAAGAAGGCTCCGTGATTGTTGAACATATGAAGTCCCAAGGTACAGAAATTGGTTATAATGCCGATACTGATAAATGGGAAAATATGATTGAAGTCGGAATTATTGACCCAACTAAAGTAACACGTTCTGCTCTACAAAATGCAGCTAGTGTTTCAGCTTTGATTTTAACAACTGAAGCCGTTGTTGCTGATAAACCAGAACCTGCTACTCCAGCACCAGCTGATCCAAATGCTGGTATGGGCGGTATGATGTAATTTTAGTTAATTTAATAGCAAGAAAGCATTTCGAAAGAAATGCTTTTTTGCTATTTTGCGATAAAGTAGTACTGCTTTAGTTTAGCTTTTAATGGTATGATAAAATTTAAGTAAAAATATAAATAAAATTAAGGGAAGTATTATGCGAATTATTTTTGTGGGTGACGTCATGGGCAATTTAGGTGTGCAGGCTTTAGAACAATATTTGCCACAAATCAAAGCCCGTTTTCGTCCGCAAGTGACAATTGTTAATGGTGAAAATGCAGCTAACGGTCGTGGCATTAAAGATCAACAATTTAAAGCGATTCTTAAAGCGGGAGCAGATGTGATTACGTTAGGAAATCATGCCTTTGATCAGCGAGAGGTTAATGAGTTATTGACTAATAATGATAACTTAATTCGCCCAGCTAATTATCCTGGTGCAGAAGTGCCAGGACGTGGTATGACAATTAAGCAAATTAATCAAGAGCAATTAGCGATTATTAATTTACAAGGCCGGGCTTTAATGAATGCCATTGATGATCCTTTTCAAGTAGTTGATCATCTGTTGAAGCAAGTTCCGAGCAAGGCACGTGTTTTTATTGATTTCCATGCAGAGACAACCAGTGAAAAAGCAGCGTTAGCTTACTACGTTGATGGGCGTGTCGATGCGGTGGTGGGCACACATACACATGTGCAAACCAATGATGCCCGAACATTACCTCAGGGAACCGCCTTTTTAAGTGATGTTGGGATGACTGGTGATTATGATGGGATTATTGGTGTACAAGCTAATAGCAGCTTAAGACGTTTTTTGACGCAAAGACCAACACGCTATGAATTAAGTGATCATGGGCGACCACAAATTAATTATTGCGTTATTGATTTGGCCTCCAAAAATCATATTCAGGTCGGGCAAATTAATCCCGATCGTCCTTTTGATAACTAACATTAACTAAGGAGTTATAAATGCCACAAAAAACTAAAGATACACCAATGATGCAGCAATATTTGGCTATTAAAAAAGATTATCCAGATGCTTTTTTATTTTATCGAATTGGTGATTTTTATGAGATGTTTTACGATGATGCAATTAAAGGGGCACAAATTTTAGAATTAACTTTAACAGCCCGAAATAAAAATGCTGCGGATCCGATTCCGATGTGTGGCGTTCCCCACCATGCTGCTCAAAGTTATATTGATGTTTTGGTGGATAAGGGCTATAAAGTGGCCATTTGTGAGCAGTTGGAAGATCCCAAGGAAGCTCAAGGCATGGTTAAACGAGGGATCATCAAGTTAGTTACACCCGGAACTAGTTTGGAAGATAAACCTAATCAAAGTCGTGAGAATAATTATTTGGCAGCAATTATTTATCAAGAAGATCAATTTGGTTTTGCTTATACCGATTTATCCACAGGTGAGGTGCGGGTTACAACTTTTACTGATTGGTTACAGGTACAAAACGAGTTACTAAATTTACGCTGTAAAGAAGTGGTTGTTTCTGATTCCTTGACCGAAGAACAACAACAGAAATTAACTAAAATTGGGTTATTAGTTTCTTTAGAACAACCCCAGCAGTCTTATGCGGAAGTGGCTTTTGTCATTCAACCAGTGCAACAGAAATTACAACAACAAGCGATTACTTACTTAATTTCTTATTTAATTGAAACGCAAAAACGTTCATTAGCTCATTTACAAGTTGCGCAAGTTTATCAAACTAGTAAATATTTACAAATGGATCATAATGTTCAAAGTAATTTGGAATTATTTCGTTCTTTAAGAACTGGTGAAAAGTCTGGGACTTTGGCTTGGTTATTAGATGCGACTAAAACGGCTATGGGTAGTCGTTTGTTAAAACAATGGTTACAAAGACCGTTGTTGGAACGAAAAGCTTTAACTAAACGCCAAGATATTGTTCAAATTCTGTTAGATAACTTTTTTCAGCGCGGAAATCTGCAAGACTACTTAACCAAGGTTTATGATTTGGAACGGCTGGCTGGTCGCGTTGCTTTCGGCAATGTCAATGGTCGCGATTTAATTCAATTGGCGACTTCTTTGCGTCAAGTACCGCTAATTAAACAAACATTATTAGATTTACATGAACCGTTAATTGATGATTTGTTGGCTAAAATGCCTGCTTGTCAAGCTGTGGTGGACTTAATTGATCAAGCTATTGTTGATGATCCACCAATTTCAGTAACTGAAGGCAACTTAATTCGTGATCATTATAATGAGCAGTTGGATCAGTACCGCAATGCAATGAAAAATGGTAAAGCTTGGATTGCTCAGATGCAAGCTGATGAACAGCAGGCGACGGGCATTAAAAACCTAAAAATTGGTTTTAATCGGGTTTTTGGTTATTATATTGAAGTTACTAATTCTAATAAGGAGCAAGTGCCGACTGACCGTTATCAACGTAAGCAAACCCTGACTAATTCCGAACGCTATATTACCCCGGAATTAAAAGATAAAGAACATTTGATTTTGGAAGCTGAGGAAAAGTCAACGCTTTTAGAACATCAATTGTTTAAAGAAATTCGGCAACAGGTTAAAGACCAAATTGCCCAGATTCAAACATTAGCTCGGATTTTGGCGCACTTAGATGTTTTACAAAGTTTTGCGGTTATTAGTGAAAATCAACATTATATTCGGCCGCAGTTTACTACAGATCATCAAATTAAAATCGTGAATGGTCGTCATCCCGTTGTTGAAAAAGTTTTGGGTAAAAAAAGTTATATTCCTAATGATGTTCAAATGTCCGAACAAACTGACGTTTTATTAATTACCGGGCCCAATATGTCGGGAAAAAGTACTTATATGCGTCAAACTGCGTTGATTGTGATTATGGCACAAATTGGCTGTTTTGTACCAGCAGATGAAGCCCAGTTGCCCATTTTTGATCAAATTTTTACCCGAATTGGTGCCGCTGATGACTTAATTGCTGGTAATTCAACCTTTATGGTCGAAATGATGGAAGCAAACGATGCTTTGCAGCATGCGACGCAAAATTCGTTAATCATCTTTGATGAAATTGGTCGGGGAACGGCGACTTATGATGGCATGGCTTTAGCGCAAGCGATTATTGAGTATTTGGACCAAACAGTCCACGCAAAGACGCTTTTTTCCACGCATTATCATGAATTAACGCAACTAGCTGATAAGTTAACTACGGTTGAAAATGTTCACGTTGATGCGACGCAAGAACATGGTAAATTAGTCTTTTTACACAAAGTTTTAGCAGGTCCCGCGGACAAATCCTACGGGATCCATGTAGCTAAGTTGGCGGGTTTACCAACAACTTTATTGAAACGAGCCCAAGTTATTTTAAATGATTTGGAACAACAACCAGCTCAAACAGCTGTTCCTAAAAAAGAAGTGGCCCCCAAAAAGCCACCAATTAATCAAGTTCAAGAAGCGCCTTCAGAACAACAATTATCTTTATTTGCACCACCACATGAACAAAATCAAGCCGTGATTGAAAAAATTAAACACGCCAATGTTTTAAATATGACACCCTTAGAGGCAATGAAATTTTTGTATGAATTGCAGTCTAAATTACATTAAAGATATTTGGAGATGGGGAATTAAATGGCTGAGATCCGTAAATTATCAGCAATTTTAAGTAATCAAATTGCTGCTGGTGAAGTCGTCGAACGACCAGCATCGGTCGTCAAAGAATTAGTGGAAAATGCACTTGATGCGCATGCGACACAAATTGAAATCAATATTCAAGATGCTGGCGTAAAGCATATTCAAGTGGCAGACAATGGTGACGGAATTGCTCGCAATCAAGTTAAATTAGCCTTTCAATCCCATGCCACCAGCAAAATTAATTCGACGCATGATTTATTTAATGTGCAGACATTGGGGTTTCGCGGCGAAGCACTCGCCAGTATTGCGGCCGTAGCTAAGGTACAAATGACGACTAGTACTGATGGAGCCAGCGGAACGTTTTTAGAGGTTCAAGGTGGAACTTTTCAAGAACCGCAAGTGGTGGCTGCTAGTCAAGGAACAACGATTGTCGTCAATGATTTGTTTTATAATACACCAGTGCGTTTGAAATATATTAAGACTCTCAATACCGAATTAAAACAAGTGATTGACGTTGTGAATCATCTGGCTTTAGGACACCCGCAAGTCGCTTTAACATTGACTAATGAAAAAAAGACGTTAGTACGGACTTCTGGTAACGGTGATCTCAAGCAAACAATGGCGGGAATTTATGGCCGAAAAGTGGCTGCTGATTTAATCACATGTCAGGGCAGTGATGCTGATTTTCAAATTCAAGGGTACATCTCATTACCAGAACAAACCCGAGCTAATCGGAATTATTTGTCCATTTTGATTAATCAGCGCTTTGTTAATAACTTTCAATTAAGTAAAGCGTGGTTAGCCGGGTATGGCTCCAAGTTAATGGTTGGTCGTTATCCCATGGGGGTGTTGACAATTACCACCGATCCCTTATTAGTTGACGTGAATGTCCATCCAACTAAAAGAGAAGTCCGGCTTAGTAAAGAACAACAATTAGCGAATTTAATTGAGCAAACAGTGTCTCAGGCGTTAGGTCAATTAAATCTGATTCCAGAAGCAGTTTCAAAAACAACAACAGTAGCACCGTCTACCCTTCAAAATTTTAATCAGACCAATTCATTTTTACGAGAACCACCGCAAACACCAGTTACTAGTAAAACTGATTTTATCAAACCCGGAGCAATTCATTTACAAGAAATATTTCAAGATCCTCACCATTTACATCAATGGGATCAGACGATGCGACAGATTGCCCAACAAGATCAAGCTCAAACTCAAACAATTAGTGTACCCAAACAAAATGAACCAACTGCTGCCCCGATGCAAGCTGATCAATTAATTTTAACGGAGCAAAAGTTTCCTAATTTACAATTTTTAACGCAAATTCATGAGACTTATTTAGTCGCCCAAAGCAGTGATGGTTTTTATTTGATTGATCAACATGCCGCGCAAGAACGAGTTAAATATGAACAGTTTCGACAAAAAGTGGGGCAAGTTAGTGCCGATCAACAAAAATTATTGGTGCCGTTGATTTTGGACTATTCAAATGCTGATGCCGTTAGTGTTAATGCACATTTAGAGTTATTACACGAAGTGGGGATTGAAATTGCACCTTTTGGGCAGAACAGTTTTGTAATTACTAGTCATCCCACTTGGATTGGCGTTGAGCAAGAAGAACAAACTATTCGGGAAATAATTGATTATATTTTACAAGACGGTAAAATTAAAATAGCAGATTTTCGTGAACAAACTGCGATTACAATGAGCTGTAAACTATCTATTAAAGCAAATCATCATTTAGATCAAAAGCAAGCGCAAGCCATTTTGGATCAATTATCTCAAGCCCAAAATCCTTATAATTGTCCACATGGGCGCCCAACTTTGATTCACTTTAGTGATGCAGATATTCAAAAGATGTTTAAACGAATTCAAGATCCCCATCAATCAAGACGTTTTAAGTGAGGTTTTAGTGTGTTTGAGTATTTTCAAGGAACGATAACTTATATCTATCCCACCTATGTTGTATTAGAAGTACAGCAAATTGGCTACCATCTGTTGGTGGCTAATCCCTATCGTTATCAACAAGGCGAAACCATTACACTTTATATTCAACAAGTAGTGCGCGATAATGATCAGTCATTATATGGTTTTTATGATTTGTCTGAAAAACAACTCTTTTTGCAATTAACTTCAGTTTCCGGAATTGGTCCTAAAAGCGCGCTAGCAATTTTAGCTGATGATGATCATTCTGGTTTAGTGGAGGCCATTAGGACTAATGATGTTAAATTTTTAACCAAATTTCCGGGGGTAGGCAAAAAAACCGCGCAACAAATTGTTTTGGATTTAAAGGATAAATTACCACAGGAGTTAATTCCGACCAATGTAACCAATTTATTGGATCATGCAACGCCCACGATTGATGACGTTGCTTTTAGTGATGGCTGGGCAGCACTACTGGCTTTAGGATATTCAACTAAAGAACTACAAAAAATTGAAGCAGAGTTACGAAAAATTGAAGCGGACAGTGCGGGAGATTACGTCCGCGCAGGTTTGAAATTATTACATTAAGTGAGGTGACTAAATGACGGCAGATGAACATTTAACTGGTGATCAAGTTTTAAATGAGCAAGAAGCGGTCGTTGAACAATCATTACGGCCACAGACGTTAAAACAGTATTTGGGACAAGTGAAAGTTAAGCAAGAATTAAGTATTTATATCCAAGCAGCCTTAGAGCGGCAAGAAGCACTAGATCACGTCTTACTTTATGGTCCTCCCGGCTTAGGTAAGACAACTTTGGCTTTGGTGATTGCCCATGAATTACAAGTAAATTTGCGTTCGACGACAGGACCATCAATTGAAAAGCCTGGTGACTTAGTCGCTATTTTAAGCGAGTTGCAAGCGGGGGATGTCTTATTTATTGATGAGATTCATCGTTTACCCAAAAATATTGAAGAAATTTTATATTCGGCAATGGAAGATTTCTATATCGACATTGTTGTTGGTCAAGGAGCTGAGGCTCACGCTATTCATTATCCTTTGCCACCGTTTACTTTAATTGGTGCTACGACAAGAGCGGGTCAATTATCATCGCCGTTAAGAAGTCGCTTTGGAATTGTTGAGCATATGGCTTTCTATAATGAAACAGAATTAACACAAATTGTGCAGCGTTCAGCCCAAGTCTTGGCAGTCAAAATTACAACTGCTGGTGCTCATGAATTAGCACGGCGCTCTCGTGGTACTCCGCGTGTGGCTAATCGTTTGTTAAAACGCGTGCGTGATTTTATGCAAGTCGCTGCTAAACCACAAATTGACCAAGAATTAGCGGCTTGTGCACTGGATCAATTGCAAGTTGATGATCAGGGTTTGGATCAAACTGATCGTAAACTTTTATTGATGATGATTAATTTATATCAAGGTGGTCCATTAGGAATTAAGACGATGGCAGTTAACCTCGGTGAAGAACAGGAAACGATTGAGACAGTCAATGAACCTTATTTATTGCAACAAGGATTTTTAAAGCGGACACCGCGGGGGCGGGTTGTGACGCCTAAAGCGTACGAACACTTAGGAATTCCATTAACTAAAGGAGAACAATAATTTGTTAACACTAGAAGATTTTGACTATCATTTACCACACGAATTAATAGCGCAAACACCAATTAAAAATCGGGATCAATCGCGGATGCTCGTTTTAGATCATCAAACCGGCGAATATCAAGACCGACATTTTTATAATATTTTAGATTATCTAAAGCCAGGCGATGCTTTGGTAATGAACAATACCAAAGTTTTACCAGCACGTTTGTATGGTATTAAGGCTGATACACAGGCTCATTTGGAAGTTTTATTGTTGAACAATACAGAAGGTGATGACTGGGAAGTTTTGATGAAGCCCGCTCGGCGAGCACCGGTAGGCACAGTTGTGGAATTTGGTGATGGTCGTTTAAAGTGTACCGTCACCAAAGAATTAGAGCATGGTGGTCGGATGGTTCATTTTGACTATGCGGGCATTTTTATGGAAATTTTAGAACAATTAGGTGAAATGCCACTGCCACCCTACATTAAAGAAAAACTGGCTGATCCTAACCGCTATCAAACCGTGTATGCCAAAGAAGAAGGCTCTGCGGCGGCACCAACAGCGGGTTTACATTGGACTAAAGAGTTATTAGATCAAGTTAGTGCCAAGGGTGTTAAATTAGTTTATCTAACTTTACATGTAGGACTTGGAACATTTCGTCCAGTTTCCGAAGAAAATATTGATGATCACCAGATGCACAGCGAATTTTATCGCTTAAGCAAAGAGGCAGCTGCTACTTTGAATGAGGTTAAAGCTCAGGGCGGTAAAATTGTCGCCACCGGAACGACTTCGATTCGCACGCTAGAAACGATTGGGACGAAGTTTGATGGTCAAATCAAAGCTGATAGTGGTTGGACCGATATTTTCATTAAGCCAGGTTACCGTTGGCGGATTGTTGATGAATTTATTACTAATTTTCATTTACCAAAATCAACTTTAGTGATGTTAGTAGCTTCATTTACTGGTCGGGAAAATATTTTAAATGCTTATCAACATGCTGTGGAAGAAAAATATCGTTTCTTTAGTTTCGGCGATGCCATGTTTATCAAATAAGACGGTGACTAGAAGCGTTGTCAAGTTTAAAACAAAGTTAGTTAGTAATAAGGTTTGTAATAATCCTAAAAGAAATTTGGAGTTTATATGGAACAACCAATTAAGTATCGTTTAATTAAAAAAGAAAAGCATACAGGTGCGCGCTTAGGTGAGTTAATCACACCGCATGGAACCTTTGAAACGCCAATTTTTATGCCTGTAGGAACGCAAGCTAGTGTTAAGACAATGGCTCCCGAAGAATTAAAAACAATTGGCGCTTCCGTGATTTTAGCTAATACGTATCATCTTTGGTTACGTCCGGGTTCTAAGCTGGTTCGTGAAGCTGGCGGTTTACACCAATTTATGAACTGGGATCGGGGAATTTTAACTGATTCGGGTGGCTTTCAAGTCTTTTCCTTAGCTAAACGGCGTGGAATTAGTGAAGAAGGCATAACTTTCAAGAGTCATCTCGACGGTCGCAAAATGTTTTTATCTCCCGAAAAAGCCATTCACATTGAAAATGATTTAGGTCCAGATATTATGATGAGCTTAGATGAATGTCCACCTTTTTTTGAATCGCATGATTATTTAGCTAAATCAATTGCGCGCACGACTCGTTGGGCTGAACGTGGTCTAAAAGCTCATCGTAATCCACAAAGTCAAGGGATTTTTGGTATTGTGCAAGGGGCGGGTTTTAAAGATTTGCGCCAGCAGAGTGCTAAAGATTTAGTGTCTTTAGATTTTGCTGGTTATTCTATCGGTGGTTTATCTGTTGGTGAATCGAAAAAAGAAATGAATCAGGTGCTGGATTACACGACGCCTTTATTACCGGAAAATAAACCGCGTTATTTAATGGGGGTAGGAACTGCTGATTCTTTAATTGATGGTGTTATTCGCGGCATTGATATGTTTGATTGTGTATTGCCTACCAGAATTGCTCGGAATGGAACTTGTATGACTTCCAATGGGCGCTTAGTAGTGAAAAACGCTAAATATGCCCACGATTTTGGACCATTAGATCCAAACTGTGATTGTTATGCTTGCAAAAATTATACTAGAGCTTATATTCGCCATTTGTTGCAAGTTGACGAAACATTTGGCATTCATTTAACCAGCTATCATAATTTATATTATTTAGTACATTTGATGGCTCAAGTGCGCCAGGCCATTCGTGATGATAGTTTGTTAGATTTGAAAGAACAAGTTTTTGAACAGTATGGTTTTAATCAAAAAAATGCAAAGAATTTTTAGTTAAATCTGTGGCTAACTGCCGAGCTTGGGAGCGCCAAAATTATGGACAGCTAGTGCTAAATTCTTAGTTAAGAGTGGGTATGTAGTAGCTAATTTTGGATAAAGTTAGGCTCGGTATTAAAAAGTGGCTAATTTTAAGAGGTTTCTTTTGTAGAAATTTGAGACTTTAGTGTTCACTAAGGGTCATTGTTTGTTAAAATAATAATTAAAAATAAGTCAGAGGTGGAGTAATTGAATTTATTAGCAGCAAAAGCTAGTGGTAATGGTAACATGATGTTGTTATTGTTCTTTGTAGTTTTAATCGTTTTGATGTACTTTACAATGTGGCGTCCTCAGAAAAAACAACAAGAACAACGTCAAAAAATGTTGGGTCAATTAAAAGTTGGTGATCCAGTAATTACAATTGGTGGTTTGTACGGAACCATTGATACCATTAATGAAGCAGAAAAAACAATTGTTTTAGATTGTGATGGGATCTATTTAACGTTTAATCGTTCAGCAATTAGAAGTATTAATAAAACTACTCAAGGGTCTGCAAAATCAGTAGCTAAAACACAAACAACTAATTCAGACGCGACCAAAGAAGTTTCCCAGACTTCGACTGAACAAGTTGAAGCTTCAGATAATGAAACAACCAAGCAAGTAGACGAACAAGATAAGTAATTTTGTCAAATGAGACTGTGACTAAATAAGGTTGTTAGCTGGGCTGATTAAGACTAAGTTTTTAACTGGAAAAATTAGGACAGTCTTTGTTTTGAATTAGACAAAGTTGTGCGTAAGAGTAGAGATAAAATGAGAATAAGAGGCTGGGAAAAAAGTTATTTAGCAGTTGCATACTGACTAGATTAAATTTTTAAAATTGAAGGTTTAATTTTGTTGGACAACAAACTGTTGGCTTTTGGAACACAATAAATGATTAATGTTCAAGTAATTCTACACCGAAGGTGAGCGTTAATTTTATTGTCCCAGCCTCTTATTTGTGTAAAAGGAGCTAGGACAAAAAGTTTTTTTCGTAGATTTAGATGAAATTTCTCTTGTTTATGGTGCTTAACAAGTCAGAAGTTAGTGCGCAACTTCTGACTTGTTTTACAATATCTCGTATAATTTACAGAAGTGTTTGTACTTAACTTGAATGTTTCATTTATTTTTGGATAATAAATTTAGAAAGATTTACTTGTGTGTCAAACAAGCTTAAGATTGAACAAGACATTATCGAGATTAGTAATCATTCTCTTTCAAGCTAGTGTACAATAAAATAAGATAAAAAAATGAGGTATTAATAATGCAGGAAAAACGTGTGATTTTTATTATTTTTGGTGGTTCAGGCGATTTGGCGCACCGTAAATTGTATCCTGCTTTGTTTAAACTTTATTTAAAAGGATATTTACGAAACCATTTTGCAGTTATTGGAACGGCTAGACGTCCTTGGAGTCATGATTATTTTCGGCAAACTATTTTACAATCAATTGCTGATGAAACAGTTGACCGGGATCAAGTTGATCAATTTTTGCAGCACTTCTATTATCAATCGCATGATGTTAACGATGCTGAACATTACATTGCTTTAAAACAATTAGCGCAAAAACTAAATGATCAATATGAAGCGGAAGCTAATCAAATTTTTTATATGGCAATTGCGCCTAAATTTTTTGGTTTGGTGGCCAAACACATTGAGTCTGAACATCTATTGACCCCAAACGGTTTTAATCGTTTAGTAATTGAAAAGCCTTTTGGCCGCGATTTAAAGAGTGCCCAGGAATTAAATGATAGTATTGCAGCCACTTTTCAGGAAAATCAGATCTATCGAATTGATCATTATTTGGGCAAAGAAATGATCCAAGCCTTACCAATTATTCGCTTTACCAATCCGATGTTAGAAGCCGTTTGGAATAAAAAGTATATTAATAATTTTCAGATTACTTTATCGGAAACTTTAGGGGTTGGCGATCGGGCCGGTTATTATGAAACGGCCGGTGCTTTGCGCGATATGATTCAAAACCATGCATTACAAATTTTGGGATTATTGGCAATGGAAAAACCGCAAGAATTCACATCTGATGCAGTGCACCAAAAGAAAGGTGAATTATTTTCTCAATTAAAGCTGTACTCAGCCCAAGAAGTTGATGAAAACTTTGTTCGTGGTCAATATGACACTGATAAAAAAGGTTATCATCGCCCATATCGCTCGGCTGATGGTGTAGCAGATAATTCTGAAATTGAGACTTTTATTGCTGGTAAAGTTCAAATTGATAATGATAATTGGCGTGGTGTTCCTTTTTATGTTCGTTCAGGTAAAAGATTACGGCAAAAAGCGACGCGTATTGATATTGTTTTTAACGCGCAAGCAGATAACATCTTTGCCAAAGTTTTACCCGAGCAAATTCGTCCTTGTCGTCCGGTATTAACAATCCTAGTTGAACCGACTCAAGGTCTACAATTAAGCTTAAATGCGACCACACCGGGTGAAGGATTACGCAATTCTTTGAAAACATTAGCTTTCCAAGAATCTAATGAAACTATGGTTAATTCTCAAGAAGCTTATGAAAAATTGCTACTTGATATTTTATTAGGCAACCAAACAAACTTTACTAATTGGCAGGAACAGTACTATACTTGGCGTTTTATTGACCGAATTCGTCAGCGTTTCGATCAAGTTAAGCCGAAATTTCCTAATTATTATAGTAATAGTTTTGGACCGCAGTCGAGTGTTGAACTTTTGACCAAGGATGGCAATGAATGGATCTGGAGTTTAGATAGTTTTGAGTTCTGATTTTTTAGAATTGCCTTTGGTTATTAACGATCAGCGGCAAATTCTTCATGTTGATATGGACGCTTTTTATGCTTCAGTTGAAGAAAGAGAACATCCAGAATTTAAGCAAAAAGCCCTCATTATTGCTCGTGATCCGCGCAAACATAACGGACATGGGGTGATTACTACTGCTAATTATCGTGCTAGACGTTACGGAGTTCATTCGGCCATGCCAGCAATTAAGGCTGTTGAATTGATTCCGGCAACGCAGTTACAATTTACAGATCCTAATTTTCAGTTATATCGTCATGTTTCAGACCAAATTCATCAAATTTTTGCTAAAATTACATCTAAGTGGGAACCGGTAGCCTTTGACGAAGCTTATCTTGATATTACCGAAAATAATTTGCATAATCCGGACCCTATTGCCGTGGCAACAATTATTCAACGAACGATTAAAGATTCGTTACATTTAACTTGTTCAGTGGGTATTTCTTATAATAAGTTTTTGGCGAAGATGGCTTCAGATTATGCTAAGCCTTTTGGGCGAACGGTCATTAGTAGTGATCAAGCAACTAATTTTTTGGCGACATTGCCGTTAGCTAAATTTCACGGTATTGGCAAAGCAACCCAAGCTAAACTAGAAAAAGTTAATTTGACTACTGGAAAACAATTACAGCAAGTATCATTGCAATTTTTGACGCAGCTATTGGGAAAGACGGGCTTTATTTTGTATCAAAGGTTGCATGGAATTGACGATCGCCTTGTTAGTTCACAGCGACAACATAAATCCATTGGCAATGAGCGTTCATTTGATCGACCTATCTTTAGTGAACAAGAAATTGCCCAAGTGTTAGAAAAACAAGCTGAACAAGTAGCTCAACTTTTAAAACAACGGCAATTACATGGACAAACAGTAGTGCTAAAGGTTAGAACGATGGAGTTTGTCACATATACACGCCGCAAAACATTATCAAGTCTAACTAATGATGAACAAGTGATTTATCAAACTAGTCAAGAACTTTTGGCGAGTTTAGCTTTGCGTAATCAACCTTTGCGGTTGCTGGGTATTACCATGACAAATTTGATGCCGCAAGACTTTGAAGAAATTGAATTATTTTAATTTTCAGTTGCTAAGCGACTTTGTTCACAGCTTAAAAATTGCGTTCACAAAGTCAGAAGTTTGTGTTTAACTACGGTCAAAGTCTCAAGTTAAAGTGCAAACTTAAGCCTTTTACCTAGGTTAAGCCTCAACTTCTAAGCGACTTTGTTCACAGCTTAAAAATTGCGTTCACAAAGTCAGAAGTTTGTGTTTAACTACGGTCAAAGTCTCAAGTTAAAGTGCAAACTTAAGCCTTTTACCTAGGTTAAGCCTCAACTTCTAAGCAACTTTGTTCACAGCTTGAAAATTGCGTTCACAAGACCAGAAGCAAGCATCTAACTACAACTCATCATTCAAGGCAAAGACCGACTTAAATTCTGAGTTTAAGTTAGCTTATTGCTTCTAAACGGTCTTGTTCACAGCTTATAATTTAGGAGGAGTATATGAATACATTTGGAGAAATTATTACCAAAATTAAGCAGTATGATCGAATTATTATTCACCGCCATGAAAATCCTGATCCTGACGCATTAGGATCACAATTAGGTCTAGCAACTAGTATTCAAGCTGCTTATCCTGATAAAACGGTCTTACTAGCGGGGGGATCGGTCGGTGATTTAGATTGGATCAGTACCATGGATCAAGTTAGTGATCAACAATATCAAAATGCATTAGTGATTGTAGTTGATACAGCTAATCAACCGCGAATTAGTGATCAGCGGTTTAATCAAGGCAATTGTTTGATTAAGATTGATCATCATCCGAATGTTGATGCGTACGGTGATTTACGTTATGTTAATACGAGTGCTTCTAGTTGTTCGGAAATTATCGGGGACTTAATCAATAGTGCGGGTTCTGATTTACTTTTTACAGATCAAACGGCGCGGGCATTATACGCAGGGATTGTTGGTGATACAGGTCGTTTCATGTATCAAGGAACGACTTCTCATACTTTAATGTTGGCTGCACAATTGATTGGTTATCAATTTGATGCTGCGGCTTTGAACCGGAATATGGGGCAAATAACGTTAGAACAAGCCAAATTACAGGGCTATGTCTTTGAACATCTGGAGATTTCTAAGAATGGTGTAGCTAAAGTGATTCTACCAGCCGAGTTATTACAACAACTAGGTTTACAACAAGCTGATGCGCACGTTGTAGTAACAACTCCCGGTCGGTTAAAAAATGTTCAAGCTTGGGTAGTGGCCGTTGCTAAGACCGATGGAACTTATCGAATTCATTTGCGTTCCAAAGCGGTTATTATTAATGATATTGCTGCTCAGCATGATGGTGGTGGTCATCCCTTAGCTAGCGGTGCTAATGCGCAGGATTTAGCTGAAGTTGAAACTATTTATCAACAATTGCAAGCTAAGATGGATCAATAATAATTAAAGAAAATTTGAGGTTAAAATTATGGCTAATTTTACGGATTATCATTTGGCAGAGTTTCTTAATCAAGCGCTTGATGAGATTCATTTTCAACAGCCAACTAAAGTTCAACAGGCAGTAATTCCAGTGGTACAAAAGGGTCGTGATGTCATTGTTCAAGCCCAAACTGGCAGTGGCAAAACGCATGCTTATCTTTTACCATTAATCAATCAATTGACTTCCGAGCGCCAGGTGCAGCTTTTAATCACTGCGCCTAGCCGAGAATTAGCTTACCAAATTCGGGAAGATACCCAACAATTGATTGCAAATAGTCCACTAGATTTGCATATTGGTTTATATGTTGGGGGGACGGATAAATTAAAACAAGTTCAGCACTTAAAACAGCACCAGCCCCAAATTGTGATCGGGACGCCCGGACGAATTTGGGATTTGATTCGTAATCAGGCATTGTTAGTTTATCAAGCTAAATATTTTGTGCTGGATGAAGCTGATATGACGCTAGATATGGGCTTTTTAAAAGACGTTGATCAAATTGCTAGCAGTTTACCTAAAAAATTACAAACATTAGTTTTTTCGGCTACGATTCCGGATAAATTACAACCATTTTTGAAAAAATATTTGTATGAACCGGAATTTATTAAACTAGCAGTTCCGACCGTAATTGCGCCCAATATTACTAATTTAGCAATCTTTACTAGAGGACGGAATCGGCAAGAAGTTTTGTATCAAGTTCTAACTTTGGGGCAGCCATATTTAGCCTTAATTTTTGCAAATACGAAAAAAACAGTCGAAACAATTTTTAATTTTTTGAAAGCTAAGGGTTTAAATGTTACCCGAATTCATGGCGATTTGACGCCTCGGGAACGTAAACGTACGATGAAAGCTATTGAGCAAATGGAGTACCAATTTGTTGTAGCCTCAGATTTAGCGGCGCGTGGCATTGATATTCCTGGAGTTTCCCATGTAATTAACTATGAAATCCCCGCTGATGATGATTTCTTTGTTCATCGTGTGGGACGAACTGGCCGGAACCAATTAGCGGGAACGGCGATCACACTTTATGATCCTGATGAAGAAGAACGTCTAGAGCATTTAGAAACCTTAGGAATTAAATTTGCAGCTAAAGAAATTAAAAATGGTCAATTAGTGGCCACTCATCAACATGATCGGCGCCAACAAAGAAATGCTTCGCAACACCAATTGGATCCGACTTTGGTCGGTTTAGTTAAAAAAGAAAAGAAAAAGAAAAAACCTGGTTATCGAAAAAAGATTAAACAAGCAGTTGATCAAGATCGGCGTCAAAAGCGAAAATTAGAACAACGTTCACAGCGTAATCAACGTAAAAAAATGCGTAGACAGCAAAATGTTAATAAATAATTGAATTTTCAAAGAAATTATTAGATAAAAAATTGACTTTCTTTTAATTTGAAATTATCATTAAACTTAATTGGATATGTTAAATTAAAACTGTCATCAGCGAGGGTAAGGTTGGTGGAACTTACCTGACAAGCTAGTTTAATGCTCCCAACGTTTAAATTTTAATATTAATAATGAAGTGGCAAACGACAAAATCGTTGCAATCAAGGTGGTACCGCGCTCTGTGGCGTCCTTTGGAAGCAATGATTTTGTTTTTTTATTTTAAAAAAGAATGGAGTAGTTAAATTATGAAGCAAATGACGAGTGCGCAAGTGCGCCAAATGTTTTTGGACTTTTTTGAACAAAAAGGCCACACAGTTGAACCCAGTGCCTCACTAGTACCAAAGGATGATCCGACTTTACTATGGATTAATTCAGGTGTTGCTACCATGAAAAAATATTTTGATGGTGAAGTAATTCCGAAAAATCCCCGTTTAGTTTCGGCTCAAAAAAGTATTCGGACTAATGATATTGAAAATGTTGGTCATACTGCGCGCCACCAAACATTTTTTGAGATGTTGGGTAATTTTTCAGTCGGTGACTATTTTAAAGATCAAGCTGTGGCTTGGGCTTGGGAGTTATTAACGAGTCCCGAATGGTTTGATTTTGATAAAGAAAAATTATATGTAACGGTTTATCCGAAAGATCAGGCAGCTTATGATTGTTGGATTAAACAAGGTGTTAGCCCAGAACATATTTATAAAGTAGAAGATAATTTTTGGGATATTGGTGTGGGTCCGTGCGGACCCGATTCCGAGATTTTTTATGATCGTGGTCAAGCCAATAATGATGTTGCAGAAAATGACCCGGAAAATTATCCTGGTGGTGAAAATGCCCGGTATTTAGAAATTTGGAACATTGTCTTTTCTGAATTAAATCATTTACCGAATGGTGAATATGTGGATCAACCGCATAAAAATATTGATACTGGCATGGGGTTAGAGCGGATTGTGTCGGTCATTCAAGATGCACCAACTAATTTTGAAACAGATTTATTTCTTCCAATTATTCATGCGACGGAAAAAGTAGCGGCCGCTAAAAAATACGGTCAAAATCCAGTGGATGATATTTCCTTTAAAATTATTGCTGATCATGTGCGAACTGTCAGTTTTGCGATTGGTGACGGTGCTTTACCTTCCAATGAAGGTCGGGGCTATGTTTTACGGCGCTTAATTCGGCGAGCAGTTTTGAATGGTCATAAACTGGGCATTAAAGGTTCATTTTTAAGTGAATTAGTACCAGTTGTTGGGCAGATTATGAATGACTATTATCCAGAAATTTTAGAACAATTGGACTATATTCAAAAAATCATTGCGAGTGAGGAAACGCGGTTTGCGGAAACTTTAAATGATGGTTTAGCTTTATTAAATGAAACGATTGCCCAAGTTAAATCTCAGGGTAGTGATCAAATTAGTGGGGCAGCTGCTTTTAAATTATTTGATACCTATGGTTTTCCGTATGAATTAACAGTTGAATCGGCCCAGGAACAAGGCCTAAGTGTCGATCGCGCCGGATTTGATGAACAAATGGAACAACAAAAAGAACGCGCACGAAAAGCCCGTGGTCATCAACAATCCATGGGCAATCAAGATCAATTACTAATGAGCTTGAAAGTTTCCAGTGAATTTGTTGGTTATGACCAGATGAGTATTGACGATGGTTGCTTGGAAGCAATTGTGGTAGCGGACAAAATGGTTGATGAAGTAGCTTCTGGTCAAGCACAATTAATTTTTGATCGTACGCCTTTTTATGCAGAAATGGGCGGACAAGTAGCCGATATTGGTGTGATTCAAGATGCTAACGGGAATACCGTAGCGCAAGTAACTGATGTTCAACACGCCCCCAATGGACAAAATTTGCATTTTGTTGACGTTAAAGCTCCCTTAACTAAGGGGCAAAAATATCGTTTAGCAATTGACCAAACGTTCCGTAAAAAAGTTCGGCGTAACCATACAGCCACGCATTTACTGGATCAAGCTTTGCGCAATGTTTTGGGTGATAAAACACATCAAGCTGGTTCTTTGGTTGAACCCGATTATTTGCGGTTTGATTTTACAAGTCTAGATCGCTTAACTACTGCACAATTGCAACAAATTGAACGGATTGTCAATGAACAAATTTGGCAGGAAATTCCTGTTAAGACGATTGAAACTGATTTAGAGTCAGCTAAAAAATTAGGCGCTATTTCCTTATTTGAAGATAAGTATGGCGATCAAGTACGTGTGGTTAAAGTGGCTGATTTTTCTATGGAATTCTGTGGGGGCACACATGTGCAAAATACAGCAGAAATTGGCATGTTTAAGATTATTTCCGAAACGGCCATTGGTTCAGGTGTGCGCCGGATTACAGCAGTTACTAGTCAAGAAGCTTATGAAGCTAGCCAAGAGCAACAAAGTTATTTACAACAAATGCAACAAGAATTAAAGGTTAATCAATTAAAGGCACTGCCAGAAAAAGTTGGGCAATTGACTGCCGAATTAAAACAAACTAAGCAACAATTACGGGATTTGAAAGCTAAATTGGCTCAACAAGAAGCAGGTAGTTTGTTGGATCAGGTGGAACAATTAGGTGATTTAACAGCGATTATTGCCCAAGTTCCGGATACCGGAATGAATGAATTACGCCAAATGGCAGATACTTGGAAACAAGATCCTAAATCAGATCTATTAGTTTTGGGGACTAAAAATGGTCAAAAAGCCAATTTGCTAGTGGCTGCTAAGCAAACGGCAATTGAGAAAGGTTTAACGGCTAACCAATTGATTAAACAAATTGCGCCGAAAATTAACGGTGGCGGTGGCGGCCGTGATCAATTAGCTCAAGCTGGTGGCAAGGATGCAACGGGCTTAGAAGCAGCACTAACGTTAGCCAAAAAGACCATTTCACAAAACTAATTGCTATTAATCGTCTTCTTCTTAAAATTGCATTTTCTGGATTGATATCTTTTACTCCAGTTAATCGTGTAGATTTTATTACTGAAGTTGAGGACGTTAGAGTTATGATTGGCGGTTAAGGTTATTTTTTCAAAGCTTAATACTGATAGTGTTGAGCTTTTTTTGTACCCTTAAAGGTTAGCAATTTCCGCCAATTAAGTATTCTGATATTAATTAGATATTTAAAACATTGATAGATGAATTGTGAATGATTGAAAATACCAGAATTTGTCTTCCCCCAATGTACTTAGCCTTCATTGATTTTAAATCAGGCAAGTTAAGTCTATTTTCAGAAGCTCGACCTTTGATGCTGATGTAGTTACAAACTATGATATAATAATAATTTAAAAATAGATTTGTAATTAGATTTATTTTTGAAAGTAAGCAAGGAGTCACTTTCTTTTGCTGTCATGATGAATTGCTTCTAAGCTTAAATGTGTTAACATTTAAGTTAGAGCTCAAAAACTGAGAGTTCTAAAAAATGATAAAAATATGGGTTTGGAACAAGCCTTGGTTAATTAGGATAAACCGCTACTAAATTATAAGTCAGATTTTAGCAAGTTAAATCTGTTTCCAGAAGCTCGGCACATTAGTTCCGATGTAGTTCACGGGTATGATAAGGATTATAAAAAGAGGTGTAAGCTTGTGAGTTCTTTAGATAATACAATGAGCTTTGATTTTAATGAAAGTCGAAGACAAGACGTTCGCGATACTTTACGGAAAGTTTATAAAGCACTAGAAGATAAAGGATATAATCCAATTAACCAAATTGTTGGTTATCTGTTATCAGGTGATCCAGCTTATATTCCACGCTATAATGATGCACGTAATTTGATTCTAAAGCATGAGCGTGATGAAATTATTGAAGAATTGGTTCGTTATTATTTAGAAAATGGTGATCAGCTTTGAGAATTATGGGCTTAGATGTTGGCTCCAAAACTGTTGGTGTAGCTGTAAGTGATTTGTTAGGCTGGACGGCTCAAGGCGTAGAAATTATTCGAATTGATGAAGACAAAGAAGAATTTGGCCTAGAGCGTTTAGCACAATTAGTTGAGCAGTATCAAGTTGAAAAATTTGTAGTTGGTTTACCTAAGAATATGGATAACTCTGAAGGCGAACGCGTTCAAAAATCTCAAGAGTATGGTAAAATGATTGCTACAAAATTTAATTTACCAGTAGACTATATTGATGAACGCTTAACGACAGTACAAGCCCAACGCATGCTAATTGAAGAAGCTGATATTTCACGTAATAAGCGTCATAAAGTTATTGATGAAGTTGCAGCAATGATGATTTTACAAAATTATTTAGATCGCTTGGCCTACCAAAAGGCTAATCCACAATAGAGAGGTTAACTAATGAACGGCAATCCCGAAAATATTGATCAAGAACTTGTTTTAAGTGATGATCAAGGCAACCAAGAAGTTTATAAAATTTTATTTACCTTTGATTCTGACGACTATGGTAAATCCTATGTTCTAATGTATCGTGCAGCACAAGAAGATGACGATGAAATTGAAATTCAAGCGTTTAGCTTTATTCCAGATGAAAATGGTAATGTAACTTCTGGTGATTTGATGCCAATTGATGATGACGACGAATGGGAAATGGTTCAGGAAGTTTTGAATACTTTTTCTAATGATGACAATAACGCGCCACAATAAATTTTATAACGATCAGGTGTCAGAATGTTAAGTGGATTAATAATTCTAACTTTAGCTTATGGAATTTATGCTGGAATTAGAAGAGGTTTAGCACTACAAAGTGTTTATACAATTGGTTATTTAATTAGTATGTTGCTGGCTTTTAGCACTTATCGGTGGTTAGGACCTAAATTGGATTTAATTGTTCCATATCCTTCAGCTTCTCCCCAAAGTTATTTTGCTTTTTTTAGTCAACGGGTTCGGTTAAGTTTAGATAATTCCTTTTATTTAGGATTTGCTTTCTTAGTGATTGTCTTTGGTGGTTGGTGTGTAACCAGAATTGTCGGCGCATATTTTAATGATTTAACCTATATTTCTTTTGGCGGTGAATTTAACCGCCCGTTAAGTGGAATATTGGCTTTAGTTTGTAATTACGTAGGAATCTTTATGATTTTATATGTTTTGGCCTTAGTTCCGGTGGCTGGATTACAGAATTCTTTGAATAATTCGGCTATTGCTGCAACAATGATTCGTTATTCGACGGGTTTAACACGTTTGTTTACTAATTTATTAATTGGCGTTTTATAAAATTGCAGTCTCAAACGTTTACTATGATTAAAATAAAAGCCGGAAGTATAATTGATACTTTCGGCATTTGTTGTAGTTAAAATTAATTTCTAAAAATCAGGCGGGGATAAAAAGAATTTTTCGTAAATTTAGACGAAAATTTTATAGTTAGTGCTCCAAGTTCCTGACTTTGCTCAACCGCACAGTGCTATTTGGTATTGATGATAATGTATTCAAAGAAGGAAGAGATAAATGAATCACCGAATTTTAACAACTTTAGAGTACGATAAAGTTTTAAAAATGTTGTCCAACTTTTTAATTACCGAACCCGGAAAAGTTCAATTACAACAACTAGTTCCCCAAACCGCATTGAAAGCAGTTCAACGCTTATTAGAACAAACAGCCGATGTGGTCAAATTAGATCGCTTAGCTCAAGCTTTACCGATTGAACCGATTAATGATTTGCACGCAGAATTGAAACGCTTAAAGATCGGTGCCATTTTAAATGGTAGTGAATTATATCAAGTTAGTGCCGTTTTACAAGTGACTAATCAATTAAAGTCTTTTTTTGATCAACTGCGGGTGGATGGGGTTGCTCTTCAGCAACTGTACACTTATGCTGAGCAATTACTAACTTTGGCCAGTGTTAATGAACGTTTGCAACGCTCGGTTGATGAACAGGGAAATTTATTAGATGAAGCCGATCCTGAGTTAAAACGAATCCGACGCACGATTAATCATTCCCAACAAAAAGTTCGGGAGCAAATGGATCATTATTTACAGGGAAATAATCAAAAATATTTAAGTGAAACGTTGATTACAATCCGTGACGGTCGTTTAGTCTTACCAGTCCGCCAAGAGTCGCGCAATCATTTTGGTGGGGTAATTCATGATCAAAGTGCGAGTGGCCAAACCGTCTATGTTGAGCCGCAAAGCGTGATTAGCCTCAATAACACAATTCAAGAACAGCAAGCTTTAGAAAAACAGATTATTCAGCGAATTTATCGTCAATTAAGTGATTCATTACGGCCGTACTTGACGGAAATTAAAAACAATGCGGCAATTATTGGTAATTTAGATTTAATTCAAGCTAAAGCTCAGTTGTCCAATCAATTAAAAGCTACTCAACCGGAAGTAACAACTGATTACGTGATTGATTTAAAACAAGCGCGTCATCCTTTAATTGATCCACAACAAGTGGTTGCTAATACAATTAGTTTAGGCCAAGATTATCGCAATTTAATTATTACTGGTCCGAATACTGGTGGTAAAACCATCACGTTGAAAACCGTGGGGTTATTACAATTAATGGCTCAGTCAGGCTTGTTTATTCCAGCCGATGATGGTAGTAAAGTGGCAGTCATGACAGAAATTTTTGCGGATATTGGTGATGAGCAGTCTATTGAGCAAAATTTGAGTACTTTTTCCTCACATATGGATAATATTATTCAAATTATTCCACAGTTAACAAAATCCAGTTTGGTTTTATTGGATGAATTAGGGGCAGGGACGGATCCTAAACAAGGAGCGGCTTTAGCAATTGCCCTTGTGGAAGCGATGAGCCAGAGCCACTGTTCGTTAATGGTGACGACGCATTATCCCGAATTGAAATTATTTGCCTACAATTATCCGCAAACAATTAATGCTTCCATGGAATTTGATGTTCAGACTTTAAAACCCACCTACCGTTTGCTAATTGGAATTCCAGGAAGCAGTAATGCGTTTGATATTGCCCAGCGCTTAGGTATGCAGACCAATATTGTCCAGCGAGCACGCCAGTTACAAAGTGGTGCGGATCAGGATTTAAATGAAATGATTGCGGATTTAGAGCAGCAACGCAAAAAATTTGAACAGCAATATGACCAATACCAAGCCAAGTTTGTTGAAGTGCAAACAAAAGAGCAATCCTTGCAACAAGCCCAAGAACGCTTAGAGCAACAACAAGACCAGATTTTGAACCAAGCTAAGCAAAAAGCCAACCAATTGGTCGAACATTCACAACAACAGGCCGATAAAATCATTCATCATTTACATCAATTACAACAGCAAGCACCACAAGTAATTAAAGAGGATCAAATTATTTCGGCTAAAACTGATTTGAAGAATTTACATCAAGATCCGATCTTGCGGAAAAATAAAGTTTTGCAACGCGAAAAAAGAAAGCAACAAATTAAAGTTGGTGATGATGTTCATGTAGATGAATATGGGCAAGACGGAGTAGTTGTTGGTCAAGATAAAAAAGGCAACTTTGAAGTGCAGTTAGGCATTATCAAAATGACACTCAAACCAGAACAGTTAACGAAAGTTAAATCATCGAAGCCACAGACCCAAGCTCATTTTTCACAGAAACGCGCCCATAGTCATGTTGCCTTGAAATTAGATTTGCGAGGGGAACGTTATGAAGAAGCGATGCATGATTTAGAGCAATATTTAGATGCTGCTTTAGTAGCGGGCTATGGGCAAGTAACAATTGTTCACGGTTTTGGTACTGGCGTGATTCGTAAGGGCGTGCAAAAGAAACTGCGGCAAAATCCGCGTGTTAAATCATTTGCTTATGCGCCGGCCAGTTCAGGTGGTCAAGGAGCAACTATTGTTAAGTTTGGGTAAAAACTTTGTTGAGGACTTTAGTAGCAGTTTAAAAATTGTGCTCACAAAAGCAGCAACTTGCGTCTAACTACGAATAATTTTTCAAGTTAAAGACCAACTCAAAAGATTATTCTAGGTTATACTCAGTCGCTAACCGCTTTTGTTCGCAGCTTAATAATTGCGCTCCAAGAAACAAAAGTTTGCGTCTAACTACAACTGACAATCAAGCCAAATTCGGGCTTAATCGTCAGTTTAGGTTAAGTACTCAACTTTTAACCGTTTCTTGTCGCAGCTTGACTTTAAGCACTTAATTTGTGTATTATGCTAGAATTGTTATAATCATTTATGGAATTATTAAAGGAGATGAGCTCATGGTTGATAGTTTAACAGATCAAGACTTTGAGAACGAAACTAAAGACGGTTTAGTCTTAACTGACTTTTGGGCAACCTGGTGTGGTCCTTGTCGGATGCAATCACCAGTTGTAGAAAAATTGTCTGACCAATATGATGATGTTAAGTTTACTAAAATGGATGTAGATGCTAATCCTAAAGTGCCAGAACAATTTGGAATTCGGGCAATTCCAACTTTGATTTTGAAAAAAGATGGGCAAGTAGTAGAAACTTTAGTTGGTTATCAAAGTGAAGATCAATTAAAGCAAATTATTGCTAAGCATTCGTAATTTTAAATTTTAATAATCCAATTGAAAGAGGCTGGGATAAAAGTCGTTAAGTTTTAAAAATAATTATCGACTTTTAAGAAGCAATAATGAATTAATATTCGTATGATTTTTTGCCGGTACGTTTATTAATCTTAATTGTCCCCCAGTCTCTTTTTTTAACTTTTAGTTTAAAATTTATTTTTAAAAATAATGCGTTATAATATGTGTGTTTAATTTTTTAAGTCTGGAGAAATTTTATGTTCAAAAAAATTTGGCATCATCCGACTGTGCGATTTATTCTATTGACTTTACTGTATTTTCTCATCATTATGGCTTTAGTTTACTTGTATAGTTATTCCGGAATTAATAATAGTAAATTTATCTATAATGAATTTTAGGGGGAAGTATTTTGAGTAAAACAATAACTAATCTTTTGACGACCATTGATCAAATTGCTCAAGGTAATACAGCCACTTGTTATCAAGATGAAAGTGGTCAGCACTCTTATCAAGAGCTATATGATAACAGTCAACAATTAGCAGCTTATTTACAAAGTTTAGATTTACCAGTGGGAGCACCAGTTATTATTTATGGGGATCAAAGTTTTTTAACTGTGGTAACGATGTTAGCCAGTGTTAAAGCTGGTCATGCTTATATTCCGGTGGATGTGCATTCGCCCAATGAGCGTTTACTTCAAATTAGTGAAATTGCGCAACCAGCCGCAGTCATTGGCGTAAAAGAGTTGCCAGTTACTTTAGATATTGTTAACGTCACACCAACGCAAATTCAGACGGCACTAACAGTACAGCAGCCACCGTTAGATCCTAGTTTGAGTGTTCAAGGTGATGATAATTTTTATATCATTTTTACTTCTGGAACTACCGGTGTACCTAAGGGGGTGCAAATTAGTCACAATAATTTGTTAAGCTACGTTAACTGGATGTTAAGTGATTTTGATTTACCACAAAAAGTTCGGTGCTTATCACAGCCACCATATTCCTTCGATTTATCGGTGATGGATTTATATCCCACTCTAACTTTAGGTGGTTGTTTAGTGGCCTTAGATCAAGCAACAACTGATAATTTTGGCAAATTATTTCAAGTTTTGCCAACGTTACAATTACAAGAGTGGGTATCCACCCCGTCATTTGTCGAATTATGTTTATTAGATAAGAATTTTGATCAGCAGCATCATCCCGATTTAAAACATTTTCTTTTCTGTGGCGAAGAATTGACGAATAGTACGGCTAAAATATTGTTACAACGCTTCCCCCAAGCACAAATTTTTAACACTTACGGCCCAACAGAAGCTTGTGTAGCAGTGACGGCTATTGAAATTACGCCACAAATTGTGGAGCAATATGCGCGTTTGCCTATTGGTTATGCTAAAGCAGACACGGAGGTAACGTTAGTTGATGAACATAATCAACCAGCTGCTGCAGGCGAATTAATTATTAGTGGTCCGAGTGTGTCTAAGGGTTATCTCAATAATCCCGCGAAAACGCAACAAGCTTTTGTGCATCAAGCAGAGCGTTTAGCTTATCGTTCTGGGGATTTGGCCACGATCAATGCGGATGGCTTGTTATTTTATCGGGGGCGCACCGATTTTCAAGTTAAATTACACGGTTATCGAATTGAATTAGAAGATATTGATCAAAATTTGGCGGCCTTACCCCAAGTTGAACAGGCCATTACGGTACCGCGTTATGATAGCCAACAAAAAGTTAGTCAGTTAATTGCTTTTGTAGTGTTAAATCAAAAGGTGGCGGATCCTAATGCTAAGCTAAAAGAAGAATTAGCCCAAAATGTCATGTCGTATATGATTCCGCAACGGATTGAAGTCCGCGACGCGTTACCCAAAACCGCTAATGGCAAGATTGACCGGAAGGCTTTAATTGCTGAGGTAAATCATCATGCCTAATGTGCAACCTTACCAAAATCCGCAATATTTTATTTTATTATTAATTTTACTCCTACCCTTAATGATTGGTTTGTATCATGGTAAACGCTGGCGTTGGTATGAGACTATAGTGTCATTACTATTTTTAATTTTAATTTTTGATAATGATAAATTAAAACAAGGGCTCGCTTTAATTGGCTATACGATTATTCAAGTAATTATTGTTGCCAGTTATTGTCATTATCGAACTAAAAAAGACTCGCCCAATAAATTTGGAGTATTTGCACTAGCTGTGGCATTATCCATCGTGCAAGTGGTGCTGGTTAAATTTACACCATTGTTTGATAACGGCCGTGATTCGATTGTAGCATTTTTGGGTATTAGTTATTTAACGTTTAAAACGGTCGGCATGCTCATGGAAATTCGGGATGGTGCGATTAAAAAATTTAATTTAAGTAAATTTTTACACTTTTTATTGTTCTTTCCCACCTTATCGTCTGGTCCGATTGATCGTTATCGTCGCTTCATTAAAGATTATGACAATGTTCCCAGTCAAGAACAATATGTTGAATTGATTGGCAAAGGACTGCATAATTTATTTTTAGGTTTTTTATATAAGTTTATTTTGGGTTATATTTTTGGTACAGTTATGTTACCGCGACTGGAACATTTAGCCTTGTTGCAACGTAATGGCCATTTTTTAGGCCTTTCACTTTATGTGATTGCAGTTATGTACTGTTATAGTATGTATTTGTTCTTTGATTTTGCGGGCTATAGTTTATTTGCGATTGGGACGAGTTACTTGATGGGCATTCAAACTCCCGTTAACTTTAATAAGCCATTTTTGGCGCCCAATATTAAAGAGTTTTGGAATCGATGGCATATGAGTTTGTCATTTTGGTTCCGTGATTATATCTATATGCGTTTTGTTTTTTGGGCAATGAAACATAAATTGCTGAAAAGTCGGGTGGCAATGGCCAATATTGGTTATTTGCTGTTATTTGGCTTAATGGGTATTTGGCATGGCGAAACTTGGTATTATATTGTTTATGGTTTATTCCATGCCACACTTATCATCATTACGGATGCTTGGCTGCGCTTTAAGAAAAAACACCGTGAGCAGTTGCCATCAAATCGTTGGACGAAGGCGTTGGGGATTGTTCTAACCTTCAATACCGTTTGCTTTAGCTTTTTGATTTTCTCTGGTTTTTTGGACCAGTTATGGTTTAATTAGACAAACAGTTTTTAAAAAAGACTTAAAATAAAAAGGGGATTTTATTATGGATATTAAAACAACAGTGTTAGACATTTTAGCAGATTTAACTGGAACAGATTCTGTGAAGGAGAATTTAGACGAGTCCTTATTTGATAGTGGCTTATTAGATTCTATGGCCACCGTGCAATTGTTACTAGAATTACAACAGCAATTAGAAATTGATGTGCCCGTTTCAGAATTGGAACGCAGTGAATGGGATACACCAAATAAAATTATTGCGAAGGTTGAAAGCTTGAGAAATGAGTAACTTTAAAAAGTTAATCAAGATTATTGCGCCGATGTTAACGGCCGGCTTCTTAGCAATCATTGTCTTATATGGTCCCTGGAAGTTGCCCGCTCCTAGTCCAGCAACTGTGGAAAAAGCGGCTACTTCATTATCAGCTAATGTTTTGCGAGGGGATCAAATTAAAGATCGCGCCTTAGATGACGGTTATTTAATGTTTATGGGTTCATCGGAATTGTCACGTTTTGATACATTTCATCCCGCCGTTTTGACGCACAAGTATCAACGGGGGTATCAACCATTTTTATTGGGTGCTCCGGGTACACAGTCGTTGACGCATTTTTTTTCTGCACAAGCCATGGGTAAACATTTAGATCATAAACGCGTAGTGGTGATTATTTCACCCCAATGGTTTGTGAAAAAAGGCGTTGACCCCAATATGTTTGATTATTATTATTCCAAACAACAAGCCACTTATTTTATTAATCACGCCCAGCCCAAAACTGAAGCTGATCGCTATGCAGCCCAACGCTTACTAGCAATGCCTTCAGGGAGTGCTGATGAAAATGTTGAGAGTGCTTTAAAAAATATTGCGGCGGGACAATCGATTAATGCTGAACAAA
This sequence comes from Bombilactobacillus sp. ESL1202, assembly GCF_058107125.1. Classification (NCBI taxonomy): domain Bacteria; kingdom Bacillati; phylum Bacillota; class Bacilli; order Lactobacillales; family Lactobacillaceae; genus Bombilactobacillus; species Bombilactobacillus sp. ESL1202. The sequence goes on from NZ_CM176590.1 coordinate 1,560,596, forward strand.
AATTTTTGATTAAAAATTTAGCCAGCAAAAATTTACAACATCAAGATCAATTATTTACCCGCTTTTTTATCAAAGATCGCCGCGGTTTGATTGACGAGCATTCCCGCGCTTTGCCTAATCAATATAGTTATCCGCAATTGGATATTATGGCGGGCAACTTGGGTAAGGAACATTCAACTAATAATGTTTTAGGAATTGATAACAAGTTTTACAATCAAAAACTTCGCCGGTCAATTGCTGGTTTAAAGAATAGTCAGACACATTACACTTATGAATATGGTCCTGAATATTCAGACTTTCAATTGTTATTAAATCAGTTTAAAAAGCACGATGTTACTCCCTTATTCATTATTCCGCCGATCAATAGTCAGTGGATGGCCTATACGGGCTTAAAAGAAACGATGTTGGCTAATTTTGACCGGAAAATTTCTTATCAATTACGGGTGCAAGGCTTTGATAAAATTGTTGACTTGCATAATGACGGTGATATTCCGTACTTTATGCAAGATACTATCCACTTAGGTTGGCGTGGTTGGGTACGTGTTGATCAAGACGTTAATCACTTTGTTAAACAGCGCCAAACACAACACCCTAAATATCACTTGCATGACTATTTTTACACGAAGGATTGGCAGCAACGTCAGCCAACTACTATTTCAAAACGTTATATCAATAATTAAAGTTTAACAATGCCCACTAATTAGTTTTTGAACAGACTAATTGGTGGGTTTTTTGCTGGAAATTAAGAGAAAAATTCTGGTAGAAATTCGATACTTAAAATTCATTGTAGTATACTGTAAGCTTAAGTATTAACGATAATTTAAGGGTGAAGGTGTGTGCTGATGGATAATCGACCAATTGGTTTTTTAGATTCAGGAGTGGGCGGTTTAACGGCAGTTAAAGCCGCCTTAAAATTACTACCGCATGAGAGTTCTGTCTTTATTGGTGATCAAGAACGGTTGCCATATGGTCCGCGGCCACCTCAAGAAATTCAGCAATTTACCAAACAGCTAGTGGATTTTTTAATTAAGCAAGATGTCAAAGCAATTTTAATTGCTTGCAATACTGCGACGGCAGCGGCTTTGCCACTCATGCAGCAATTAGTTTCAGTACCAGTTTTTGGGGTTATTAGTGCTGGTAGTCAAAAAGCGGTAACCACTACCCAAAAAACGCAAATTGGTTTGATTGCCACTCAAGGAACGATTGACTCACAAGCGTATGAACAAGAGCTGATGAAGCTGCAGCCCCAGTTACACATTTGTGGAGTACCAGCACCGAGTTTCGTCACTTTAGTAGAGCAAGACCAGCTGGCTAGTGAACAGGCCAAAAAAGAAGTTGCGCAAGTCTTAGAGCCTTTTAAAAAGCTAGACTTAGATACCCTAATTTTAGGTTGTACCCATTTTCCGTTATTAGGACCGTTAATTCAAGATTTTCTGGGGTCAAAAGTTCAACTAATTGATGCAGGAGCGGCCGCTGTGGAAAATTTGCAAGAATTTTTACAACAGCAAAAGTTAACGGCTAGCCCGAACCAAATGGCTCATCATCGCTATTATACGACGGGCGACCCGCAAGCTTTTCAGCAAATTGCCCAACAATGGCTACAACAGTCCGTTGTGGTGCAAAATGTTCAGTTAAAGGAGGGATAACGATGAAAGAAATCTTAATTGCGACCAAAAATCAAAATAAGGCACGCGAATTATTACCGCTTTTGGCGCAAGAAGAAGTGACTCTCAAAACGTTATTGGATTATCCGCAATTTCCAGACACGGCGGAAACGGCGACTACTTTTGCAGGCAATGCTCTGTTAAAAGCTCAAGCTGCCGTGGCGGCTTTTAATGTGCCCACGTTGGCTGATGATTCTGGTTTAATGGTTGATGCCTTGCACGGTCAACCAGGAGTTCGCTCAGCCAGATATGCGGGTGATCATGATGATGCCGCTAATAATGCCCGCTTGCTAGCAGAATTAGGTGGTGTACCGTTGGCAAAACGCACGGCTCATTTTGTGACCACCATGGTTTATTTGGATCCTATTGCAGACCAAAAGTTAGTTGTTCAGGGTCAATTGGATGGCTTGGTTTTAACTGTTCCCCGAGGTGATGATGGCTTTGGTTACGACCCGTTATTTTTGGTACCGGAGTTGAATAAAACGTTAGCGCAATTAACGACGACTCAAAAAAATCAGATTAGTCACCGCGCACAAGCTTTGCAAAAGTTTGTAGCCGCCTACCAGCAGTTGAATGAAGAAGACGAGAAGTGAAATGATAGCACCAAAAAAACAATAAGGTGTTCTATATAAAACAATGTTGATAATTAATTTTCAGCTAACTAGATTGTTAATGGGGCTAGTTAGTTTTTGGTTAGTTTTTTAAAACGAGCAAGGAACCTCTTTTAAGGACGTGATGAATTGCTACATGTTTAAATTTTAGCTGTTTTGTAAATATTTATGGTTTATAATTAATTTATTAAACCAAGGGTGGTGCAAGAGTGTGGTGTTCAAAGCTGTTAAACTAAAAATCTATCCTAACCAAACACAACGGCAACAAATCATCGAAAACTTTGGTGCGGTGCGCTTTGTTTGGAATCAAATGTTAGCGATGCAGCAAGAACGCCACAGTAATGGTGGTCGATTCGTAAGAACTTTTGGCATGAATTATTTGGTTAAACAATTAAAACGAGAATATACATTCTTAAAAAGCGCTGAAGCTACTAGTTTGTTGAATGTTAATAAAAACCTCGGAATTGCCTATGAACGCTTCTTTCACAAGCAAGCTCGTTTCCCGAAGTTCAAATCTAAGCATTATGCCAAGCAAAGTTATACCTGCAATAATGTTAAGCAAAACATTAGAGTCCTGAAGCAACATTATTTGAAATTGCCTAAATTAGGAATCGTCAAATATCGCGGTTGTTCCACCACTGCCAAGATTAAGTCGGCGACAATTAAGCTGAGTCCAGCAGGCAAGTTTTATTGTGTTTTATTGATTGAGTGCGAAAACCAAACACCATTCAAGAAAACGGGTCAAACTGTGGGCTTGGATCTGGGAGTTGCCGATTTAATGATTAGTTCTGATGGTCAAAAGTTTAAAACGGTTCGGTTTGATAATCAGTTATCTCATAAAAAGCGTCAATGGCAACGTAAACTAGCTCGCCGGCGAACTTTGGCTAAAAAGCATGTTTTCATGCATAATCGATTGCATCCTGATAACAAAATTGATCTAAATGATTGTCACAATTATGTTAAAGCTAAGCAGCAAGTTGCCAAGATTTCAGAGCAAATAGCTAATCAGCGCCATTATTATCTAAACAAGTTAACGACCAAATTAGTTAAAGACTATGATGTGATTGTGATTGAAGATTTGAAAACCAAAAATCTGTTGCAAAATCACCATTTAGCTAAAGCCATCGCTAATCAAGCGTGGCGGGAAATTCGACGGCAATTAGAGTATAAATGTGCGTGGCATGGTAAACAATTAATTACTGTCGATCCCAGAAAAACGAGCCAAATCTGTTCACATTGTGGCTATGATGACGGAAAACATGAGTTAGATGTCAGACAGTGGCAATGTCCACAATGTAAAATGCAACATGACCGTGATGTCAATGCTGCGTTAAATATAAAACAATTAGGCTTGGAACAAGCCATGGTCAATTAGGATAAACCGCTACTAAGTTGTCAGACAAAGCTTAGCAAGTTAAGTCTGTTCCCAGAAGCTCGGTACTTTAGTGCCGACGTAGTTCACATTTAATGACATAGATGGAAGTATTGATGATAATACTATGAAAGAGTTTATGAAAAAGAAAAAAAACTTACCTGCTAAATGGACTAGAGAAAAATTAGATTCTTTAGAGGAAATTGGTTTTATTGAGAAGGTCAAAAAGAGACCAATTAAAAGAAGAGTAAGCAAGAAATTCTTGAATGCTATAGGATTAGATATGTAATCTTGACAAAAAATTTCGTAATCTAGGGGAAATCAGAGGGAAATGTTATAGGAAAAAAGCGATGGTTAAGAGGTGTTATGGTAGTGTAAATAATTTAGGGAGCTGGACTAATAGTCTGGCTTTTTTATATCATGAAACTAGCAATAAAACTTACGTCTAATAATCAAAGAATCAAACTCAAATTAAAAGGACTAACTCCGATTGAGTATCGAAAATTAGTCCTAAGTTAAACTTTAAAAATCTACCCTGATTTTGGTGGCATATCATTGTTCGCAGCTTAATGAATTGCGCTCGCAAGACCAGAAGTAATCATCTAACTACAACTCAGGATTCAAGTCAAAAACCGACTTAAATCCTGAGATTAGGTTAGCTTCTTACTTCTAAGCGGTCTTGCTCGCAGCTTAAAAATTGCGCTCACAAAGTCAGAAGTTTGCGTTTAACTACGCCCAGAGTCTCAAGTTAAAGTACAAACTTAAGTCTCTTGGCTAGGTTAATCCTCAACTTCTAAGCGACTTTGTTCGCAGCTTAAAAATTGCGCTCGCAAGACTAGCAACCTATATCTAACTGCGACTAATAACTCAAGATGAAAACCAATCTTAAAGTTATTAGTCTGGGTTAGCTAACGTTTGCTGAACAGTCTTGTTCGCAGCTTATTTAGTTAAGTCTAGTTTATTTTCTGGTAGCGTAATTTTTGCTGCTTGCAAAGCGGCCAGATAAGCTTCCAAAAATTTACGTTTCACAATCAGTTGGGCACCGTTGCGCGTATCAATTTGAATTTGATAGATTAATAAACCATTTTGAACGTCTGTAGGACCTAATAAATGAGGAGCACTAACTAAGTCAGGATCTTCGGGCGTTAATTGTTGGTTAACCTGACTCAAAACTTTCGTAACGGTCTTAACGTTGGTATGGGGAAATAATTGTAAATTAATAATTGTCGTCATATTACCCCGAGAGAGATTTTTGACAATTGTGATATTGCGGTTAGGGACGTAATTCAGAGTGCCATCACTACTGCGAATTTGAGTGGTTCTTAAACCAATATAAGTGACCGTACCCGAGATTTCACCAACAGTAACCGAATCACCAACATCGAATTGTTGTTCAACTAAGATAAAGAAACCAGTTACCACGTCACTTACGAAACCTTGGGCACCAAGACCTAAAGCCAAACTAAAAATTCCTGCGCCAGTAATTAATGTCCCAACGGGCGCACCTAAAATTGATAAGACCATGTAAATGTAAATAAAAGCTAAGAAGTAAAAGTAAATATTTTGCGTCAAAGTAGCAATAGTTCTGGTGCGATTAGAACTAGTTTCATTACTTTTTAAATTGTTGGCAATGCGCGAGACAAAACGTCGCCCTAACTTGTATAACAACCAAAAAGCAATGGAAAGTAAAATGATCTTGATCAGATTACTAACGACGGTATTTAACAGATTAATCCAATATTGAGGATTGTTTAATTGCTGCCAGAACAGTTGATTATGCGCCGCATTATTTGGCTGTTGATTCGTGTTATTATTGTTGAGATTATATTTTCCTAAAAGATTATTCACGTTAAAATTCTCCTTTAAATCAAGAACTAAATTTAAGTATAACCGCAAAAATTGCCGTTGTCATGAATTGATGATAAAATTTAACTGATAACGTAAAAACTGGAGGAATTCAATTATGACATTAGGACAAATAGCCGGTTTAATTGCCGCTTTAGCTTTTGTAGTCTTAGTAATCTTTTTGGGAATGATGTTAGTTCAATTAGCCAAAGTTTTGAAGAATTTGCAGGCCACGGTGGAAGAAACCACGAAAACTGTGAAAACTTTGACTATTGATGTTGATAAGATTGCGAATCAAGGTAATGACTTAACAGCTAAAGTTAATGTATTAATGGATGACGTTAATGAAAAAGTTGCTAGTTTAAATCCAATTTTTGGTACTTTGGAAAATGTTGGTACTAGTTTACAAAAAATGACTGACAAATCTGAAACAGAAAGTAAAGGTCATTTTGCTAAATTAAGTCCCAAGACTGCCGGTAAATTAGCAAAAGCTGCTTGGAAAATTTATCGAAGAAAATAAAGAGGTTCTTAAAAATGGCAAAGGGAAAGTTTATTCTAGGAACAATTGTGGGTACTGGTTTAACTTATTGGACTTTGAAGCAATGGCAAGCTCACCGCAGTGAAATTACCGATTACTTAATTGAACGTTTTAGTAAGTTACCGCAAACCAAATTTGATGTTGCCCAACAACTTTTTGATAACGACACACACAAATTACAGCAAGCATTAGCGGCTGGTCAAACGAGTGCTGTGCAAACTAATTTTGATGATATTAAATTAGATGAAAGTCAAATTGTGACACCTAGTAAGGAAGATTAGGCTAATTTTTTATAGTGAACATAAAAATGTGCTTGCTAGTTTTATTTTAAAATAGAAATTTCAATCTGTAGTGAAGAAAGCTGACCGAATTGAGGTCAGCTTTTTTTGTATTAGCGGAGAAAAATAATCCAACACTAGTGTTGGATCTTAAGAAAAACTTAAACTGTTTAAGAAATCTTAACATTTAGAAACTGCAGATTTTTCAAAAAAACATTCACAAGGACTAAGGCGATGAAAATAGGATTTGTGCCAGATATGTGAAAAAATAAAATGTTCGTTTTGGGTCACGTATAAATCAAAATCAGCTTGTGAGAGCCTTTTTATAAAAATAGTGTTTGATTTATCACTGATTAACTAAGTATAATATGAGATATATCAGAGAATAAGATTATTGTTAACTTATTATTCGATAAATAACGTTTGCTAATAAGGACTGACAATAATCAAAATTGTGTGAGAAATATAAGGATTTAAGATTATAGAAGGAGAAGATTCAAATGAATAGAAGAAAAAGACTATTAGCAACGATGGGCGTGACACTGTTTTCATCAACGTTATGGTTGACGGCTAATAAAACCACCACTAAAGCAGACACTGTTAATGATCAAGGCAAGTTTGATCAGGCAGCTCCCGGAGAAGAAATTCAGACGACCGATCCCAGTGAAATAAATGGAATCGGCAATCGGCAATCGGCAATCGGCAATCGGCAATCGGCAATCGGCAATCGGCAATCGGCAATCGGCAATCGGCAATCGGCAATCGGCAATACTGCAGATAGCAGTTTAAATGAATCAACTAATAACAATCAGCCAGTAATGGGCGGTACTACTGTAAACAGTACCAATAGTTCGGTAGGTAGCTCTGATGTAAGCGATAACAATAATGGCGATACAAATAGCAATATTACTAATAGTAGTGCTGCAAACGCAAATTCAGTAGTTAATGAAGTACCAAATCGACCAGATAATTCCGAGATAAATTCTTCCAAGCAGCCAACAGATACAATAAACAGTGACAGTGGTGAAGCGGCAGTACATAATAATGAAGAAACGACCCAACCAAGTATCGCTAACCTTGATGGTAACGGAATTGTAACTGTAACGACTTCTCAACAATTTATTGCTGCTTTTCAGAGTTCTAGTACTAAAAAAATTATTATATCTAAAGATTTGATAATTAAAACTTCTTCTTCTCTGGTTGCCAGTAGTGCAGATTTAACGATTGAAAGTGAACCTGATACACAACACATATTGGAATTTAAGTATTCATTATCATCGGCATACGAAGCTGGATTATCAACGATGGGAATTTTGAGATTTAATAATTTAACTATTTATTCTAATTATTCTTTTATTGATATGGAATCAAGAAGTGGTGATGTCTATATATGTAATTCCAATATATATGGCAATGCGTTATTTATATCGGAATCTGATAGTAGCAAAACGGAATTGTACTTAAGTGGTATTAATACAATAAATAATGTACCTTCATATATATCACCTATAAATGGTTTAAAGGTATCAGTTAAATCTGCTATTCTATTTACAGTTTGGGTTAGCAAGAATTCAAAACTAATCTTTGAAGATGATTCACAAACTACTTTTAATTTACTTAGAACTCTGGATGGACAGATGGTCGTATTTTATATGACCGAAGCATTGGTTGAATTATGTAATAATGCCAAAGTTATTATTAATTCTAATACGACTAAGACAGACATGAGAATTTTTAATGTTGACGTAAATAGTCAAATCAAGATGGATGATAGTTCAGAATTAACATTGAATTTAAAAGAGGATGAGAATAGCTATACACTAGCCTTTTATTTGGATGGTATTTTGGATATTGATAATAATGCACGTCTTAGTGTTACCACTGATGGATATATTATGGATGGTGGTAATGTGTTTTTGGGTGCTGGTAAACTAAATATCAATAAAAATGGTATTTTACAAATTAACTGTTCTAACATGACAACTTCTACCGATTTGAGTATTATTAATACTGCATTAAATGTTGATGGTGGTAGTTTGAGTATTTTAACTGATGGGGATGGCAAAATTGTTGATATTTGTGGTTCAAAAACAGTCACTGTTAAAGATCCAGTTGATTTTGTCTTAGATGCCGGAGATAATGACCAAGTTCAATTTTTTAACGGTAATGTCAATTTTAACTTTAATAATATCAAATTTGTTGATAGTAAGTCAAAATTGCATGTTCTTAAAAAACTTAATTTTAAGTTAAATAGTGACACTGTACAAACTATTATTCAAAATGTAACTAATGAAGATTTAAGTGATATTGTTGGAACATCACGAGCAGATGAAATAGCGGTTAAGTCTATTTTGGAAAATCATACTTTCTTAGGCAAACACTTTGGAACAGACTTAAGTTTAGTAAATTTTGTTGACAATTCAATTCATACATCACCTGATGATAACAAAGTGACTGGTAAAACCAGTTTACCTGATGCAAATATTCATGTTCAAATTAAACGTGGTGCTCATTTAATTGATTTTCCTAATAATTCTAATTTAGTTGAAAATGGTGATAATTGGCGCAAACCTTTGTACATTACCCATTCAGATGCTAATGGTAACTTTAGTTTTGTTATTCCAGATGGTATTTTACAAAAAGGTGACCATTTAGTTTTAACTGCTGAAAAAGACTTTCAAGATAGTCCAGTTTATGATTTAGATACAGCAGTGTTATTTGAATATCAAACCGCACTCTCAGCTTTAGAGACTCAATTTAATACCGATAAATCCGCTTTAGAAGGTATGGCTACTAATCTGGATAATACGAACGATTTAATTACTTCTTTAACAACTGCTTACACTACCGCAGTTAATAATGTTAAGACAGCCAATTCAGTTACCGACATTGATACTGCTAAGCAAAATGGTTTAACTGCGATGGCTGGCGTCATGGATTTACCGAAAGCGCAAAATGATGCTTTAAATAGTTTGAAAGCTAAGTATAATGGCACTAATGGTGCTCTGCCAGCAATTAACGGTTTAAATAATCTAACTTCTGATAAAATTTCTTACTTTAATGACGAAACCACTGGTCAAGTACCATTAGCTTATCAACAAGCTGTCACAAATATTAAAGCTGCTACTGATTCAACAGCTGCTACTAATGCAGGCGGTGTTGGTGAACAAAAGTTAACTGATTTAGTTACTTTGGCTACAGCTTTAGATACTGCTCTTGGTCAATTAAAAGAGAAGTTAAATGCTTCTTTAGAAACGGTTAATAAGCTAAGTCAAGCTCAAGGTCATAGTTTAAGCGCTGACCAAATTAACTATTTTAATGAAAATGATGAGACGCAAGTAGGTTTAATTTATCAGGCTTACCAAACGGCTGTAGATCAAATTGAGGCAACAACAACTAGCGCAGCTGCCCATGCCACTGAAACTACAGCGGAAAGTATTTTAAATACGTTAGTTGATTTAGCAACTAAGTTTAATGATGCCAACCATGGTATCAACGGCTTAAGTCAAGCTAATGGTGGACATTTAAGTGCCGCTGAAGTTAGTGCCGCGTTAACGCCAATTGATCAAAATGTTAAAGCTATTGTCACGGCTTATCAACAAGCAAGTACAGCCACGGCTAAAGAGAATTTAATTAAGCAAGGTGTGGTGGACTTAGCCAAAGGTTTAGCTAGTGGTCAACTCAAAGATTGTGTTAATCAGGCCAAGACTGATTTGAATGCTTTAAGTACGGCTCAAGGTGGTGCTTTAAGTCAAGAACTAGTTAATGGTTATATCGATCAAATTACGCATGCTCAGACTGGTGAACAGGCAAAAGGTCAAGCTAACATTGACCAAGCTGGTACTGCTGGTGATGCGAATAGCGCCTTTACTACCGCCCAAGCAGCTATTAATGAGATTGTGCAAGGCGCTCAAGGTGTGGCCGGTGTTAACAATGGTTTCTTAACAGACGATACGGAGAATGGTTTAGCTGGTTGGATTGAGGCAGCTAAACAACAGATTAAGGACTTACAACATTTGACGGTGGGCAGTGATCCATCTGATACAAATGAGCAAGTTGGCAAATTGTGGTCATTAGTGGACAATGTTCAAAAAGAGATTACCAAAGATGTTAATAATTTAGGTGCTGGTGGTTTAACTGATGCTTTTAAAGCTGACGAAAAAGCGAAAGTTACAAAGATCACCGACTTGGCGGATAAGATTAATGCCGCTATGGCTGAGTTAAAGACTCAACATGACAACGCCAATACGACAATTAATGGTTTACCAAATTTATCAACGGCTCAGGATAAGAAAAAGTACACTGACCAAGTGGATCTTGCTTATGAAACGGCAACGAACAATTTAAATACCATTACTGACCAAACGACCGAGGATGATGTAACAAATGTTGAAAACACTGGTTTATTAGGAATTGCGCAATGCTTGGCCAGTGGTCAACTACAAGATCACGTCACTGACGTGATTAATCAAATTAATAATTTGACCCATTTAAATAGTTCAGAAAAACAGAGGTATCAAGAACAAATTACCAAGCCACAAACCGGTGCACAAGCCAAAGGTCAAGCTACCATTACGGCAGCTACTAGTGTGGACGAGGTAACAACTGCTTATCAAGGAACAGATGGTCATGGTGGTGCTAAAGCTAAGCTGGATCAAATTTTAACGACTGCGCAAACTGCTGATAATAGTAAGTCAGACTTTTTAACTGAGTTGCAAAATCTATTAACCGCGGCGCAAGATAAGATTAATGGACAAGGAGCTGATGGTTTACACAGTTTATTAAATGGTGATGTTCAGGATCCTAATCAACCAAATCAAGTTCAAGATTTATTGGATCAATTACCAACGTTAGAACAATTAACGACTGACGTGAATCAGAGTGATAATTCAGCTGCCTTTCAGACGGCCGAAAAGAAAAAGATTACGGCTGTAACGGATTTAGCCCAAGTGATTGATGCTGACATGCAGGCTTTAACGACGAAGAATACAGCTGCAAAACAAATTATTAGTGGCCTAACTAATATTTCTAATCAACAAGATTATTTAACTTCATTGCAAACAGCTTATGACCAAGCGGCGCAAAATGTTTTTGACCGTCAAGATAATGCCGAAGCTAATGGTGAGTTAGCTTTACAAAAAGTTATGGATCGAGCACAGTTGGCTGATTATGCCCAACAAGCTTTGAATACTTTAGATCATCAAACGGCTTTATCAGCTGAACAATTGGCGGCTTATAAAGCTCAAATTACTAATACCACAACTGGTGCCAAACCAGTTGCTGAGCAAAATATTAAGACGGCTACCAGTATTGAAAAAGCTGATGCTGCTTTAACTGCGGGTAAAACTGCGATTGCTGATGTCTTGGCGCAAGCTAACACTGCTAATAAAGTGACCCAGTGGTATGATACCGAAAAGGTTAATATTACTAATCTTGGTGATGACCAGGCTGGTGGTCATTTGACCACTGTGGCTATAGACGAGACTCATCCAGCCCAAGTACAAGCTTGGTTAGATCAATTAAAGCAGGTTTACAACAATGTTTTGTCCGATATTACAGATTCCAATGTCACTTTTGATGATCGGACGGAACAACAAAAGTTAACGGCTGTAACGGCTTTAGCGAGTGCCATGAATGACGATATGGAACAACTAAATACCAGTCAAACACAAGCTACTAATCAGATTGATAGTTTAAGTCAATTAACCAATGCTCAAAGTTATAAAGATCAAGTTAAAACGGCCTATGATAACGCGGTTAATCAATTAATTGAACTGATTGATTTTAAGAAAACGTCGGTGCAGTTTACCGATCAGACCAATCTTGGCTTAAAGAAAATCGCGCAAGCTTTGGCGGGTGCGCAACTGCAAGATTGTGTCAACAAAGCGCAGAGTGATTTGAATGCTTTAAGTACGGCTCAAGGTGGTGCTTTAAGTCAAGATCAAGTTAATGGTTATCTTGATCAAATTACGCATGTCCAGACTGGTGAGCAGGCTAAAGGTCAAGCGAACATTGACCAAGCTGGTACTGCAAGTGATGCGAATAGTGCTTTTACTACTGCCCAAACAGCTATTAATAAGATTGTGCAAGGCGCTCAAGGTGTAGCTGGTATTAATAGTGGTTTCTTAACAGACGATACTGAGAATGGTTTGGCTGGCTGGATTGAGGCAGCTAAACAACAGATTAAGGCTTTACAACATTTGACCGTCGGTAATACACCAGCTGATACGAGTGCGCAAGTTGGTCAATTATTGGCATTAGTGGACAATGTTCAAAAAGAGATTACCAAAGATGTTAATAATTTAGGTGCTGGTGAGTTAACTGATGTTTTTAAGGATAAAGAAAAAGCGAAAGTTACAAAAATCACCGACTTGGCGAATAAGATTGATGCCGCTATGGAAGAGTTACAGACTCAACATGATAACGCCAATACGACAATCAATGGCTTACCAAACTTAGCGACGGCTCAGGATAAGAAGAAGTACACTGACCAAGTGGATCTTGCTTATGAAACGGCAACGAACAATTTAAATACTATTACTGACCAAACAACACAAGCTCAGGTAACAGAGGTTGAAGACACTGGTTTATTAGGAATTGCGCAAGGATTAGCGAGTGGCCAACTTCAAGATCACGCAACAGATGTGATTAATCAAATTAATAATTTGACCCATTTAAGTAGTGCAGAAAAGCAAAAGTATCAAGAACAAATTACCAAGCCACAAACTGGTGAACAAGCCAAAGGTCAAGAAAATATTAATGCCGCGACTGATGCCCAAGGAGCTGCTGATGCTTTTGGTGGTACTAATGGTGCCAAAATTAAATTGGATCAAATTTTAACGACTGCGCAAACTGCTGATAATAATAAGTCAAACTTTTTAACTGAATTACAGAATCTATTAACCGCGGCGCAAGATAAGATTAAGGGACAAGGAACTGATGGTTTACACAACTTATTAGGTGCTAATTCAGAAGATTTGAACCAACCTAATCAAATTCAAAAATTGCTGGATCAATTACCAACGTTAGAACAATTAACGACTGACGTGAATCAGAGTGATAATTCAGCTGCCTTCCAGACGTCCGAAAAGAAAAAGATTACAGCTGTGACGGATTTAGCCCAAGTGATTGATATCGACATGCAGGTTTTAACGGCGAAGAATACAGCTGCAAAACAAATCATTAGTGGCCTAACTAATATTTCTAATCAACAAGATTATTTAACTTCATTACAAACAGCTTATGACCAAGCGGCGCAAAATGTTTTTGAACGTCAAGATAATGCCGAAGTTAGTGGTGAGTTAGCTTTACAAAAAGTTATGGATCGAGCACAGTTGGCTGATTATGCCCAACAAGCTTTGAATACTTTAGATAATCAAACGGCTTTATCTTCAGAACAATTGGTGGCTTATAAAGCTCAAATTACTGATGTCACAACTGGTGCCAAACCAGTTGCTGAGCAAAATATTAAGACGGCCACCAGTATTGAAAAAGCTGATGCTGCCTTGGCAGATGGAAAAACTGCCATTGATAATATCTTAGCGCAAGCTAACACCGCGAATAAAGTGACACAGTGGTATGATACCGAAAAGGTTAATATTACTAATCTTGGTGAAGACCAGGCTGATGGTCATTTAACTACTGTGGCTATAGATGAGACTCATCCAGCCCAAGTACAAGCTTGGTTAGATCAATTAAAACAGGTTTACAACAATGTTTTGTCTGATATTACAGATTCCAATGTCACTTTTGAGGATACGACTGAACAACAAAAGTTAACGGCTGTAACGGCTTTAGCGAGTGCCATGAATGACGATATGGAACAACTAAATACCAGTCAAACACAAGCAACTAGTCAGATTGATAGTTTAAGTCAATTAACCAATGCGCAAAGTTATAAAGAACAAGTTAAAACGGCCTATGATGATGCAGTCAATCAATTAACTGAACTGATTGATTTTAATAAAACGACGGTGCAGTTTACCGATCAGACCAATCTCGGCTTAAAGAAAATTGCGCAAGGTTTGGCGAGTGCGCAACTGCAAAATTGTGTCAATCAAGCGCATGATGATTTGAATGCTTTAAGTACGGCTCAAGGTGGTGCTTTAAGTCAAGACCAAGTTAACGGTTATCTTGATCAAATTACGCATGCCCAAACTGGTGCACAAGCTAATGGTCAAGCTAACATTGATAGTGCGAATGATGCCAATGCTGCTAATACAGCTTTTACTGAAGCTCAAACGAACATTAATAATATTGTCCAAGCGGCTCAAGGTGTAGCCGGTGTTAATAGTGGCTTCTTAACAGATACTACTGAGAATGGTTTGGCTGGCTGGATTGAGGCAGCTAAACAACAGATTAAGGCTTTACAACATTTGACCGTCGGTAATACACCAGCTGATACGAGTGCGCAAGTTGGTCAATTATTGGCATTAGTGGACAATGTTCAAAAAGAGATTACCAAAGATGTTAATAATTTAGGTGCTGGTGAATTAACTGATGCTTTTAAGGATAAAGAAAAAGCGAAAGTTACAAAGATTACCGACTTGGCGGATAAGATTAATGCCGCCATGGATGAGTTACAGACTCAATATGATAACGCCAATACGACAATTAATCGTTTACCAAACTTAGCGACGGCTCAGGATAAGAAGAAGTACACTGACCAAGTGGATCTTGCTTATGAGACGGCAACGAACAATTTAAATACCATTACTGATCAAACAACACAAGCTCAGGTAACAGAGATTGAAGATACTGGTTTATTAGGAATTGCGCAAGGCTTAGCCAGTGGTCAACTACAAGATTGTGTCAACAAAGCACAAACTGACCTGAATGCTTTAAGCACCACGAACGGTGGTCATTTAAGTTCTGGTGTCATTCAGGGTTATGTGGATCAAATTACGCATGCCCAGACTGGTGAGCAGGCAAAAGGTCAAGCTAACATTGATAGTGCGAGTGACGCCAACGGTGCGAATAGTGCCTTTACCACTGCCCAAACAGCTATTAATAAGATTGTTCAAGCTGCTCAAGGTGTGGCCGGTGTTAATAGTGGCTTCTTAACAGACGATACCGATAATGGTTTGGCTGGCTGGATTGAGGCAGCTAAACAACAGATTAAGGACTTAAAACATTTGACGGTTGGCAGTAATCCATCCGATACAAATGAGCAAGTTGGCAAATTGTGGGCTTTAATAGACGACGTTCAAGCAGTGATTACGACTGATTTAAATAATTTAGCTGCTAATGGCTTAACTGAAGAATGGAAGACCAACGAAAAAGCTAAAATTACGCCGATTATTACCTTAGCCACGAACTTGGATAAAGCCATGGATAATCTACAAACTGCTAAAAATGATGCCAAACAAACCATCGACACTAATTTAACCGCCTTAACTAATCCACAAAATTATAAAGATAACATTGATGGTGCTTATAATACGGCCGTGGGTAACTTAGATTCCTTGATTGCTACAACGACAATGCCAGCTAAAATTAATGATGCTGTTAAGGCTGGTCTAAAACAAATTGCCCAGAAGTTAGCTAGTGCGCAACTTCAAAATGGGGTCACGGCTGCTGTTAATCAAATTGATGCTTTAACGCATTTGACAAATGAACAAAAGCAACAGTATAAAGAACAAATTACAAGTTCTGATTCAAATAAAGAAACCGAACAAGCCAAAGGTCAAGCAACGATTGATCAAGCTGCTGATGCAGACTCTGCCACTATTGCTTATCAAGCTGCTCAAAAAAAGATTAACAATATTGTCAGTCAAGCTACGACTGCTGATGAAGTTACGCAATGGTACAATGACGAAGCTGAGAAGATTCGTAATTTAGGCGACAATAAACAAGGTCATTTAACAACCACAGCACCTGATGTTGAACATCAATCTCAAGTTGGTAAATTATTAGCTGATTTAGCGACAGCTTACAATGGAGTCTTGAGTGATCTGAAAAATCCTAGTTCCGACTTCAACTTGGAAACGGAAAAACAGAAGTTAATTGCGGTAACTGCTAAAGCAACGGCCATGAATACCGCCATGAGTGTGGTTAATTCAGCTGTTACTGCCGCTAATACTGCTATTGGTAAGTTGGATCAATTAACTGACCAACAAGCTGGCTTGAAACTACAAGTTACAACAACTAAAGACTCAATTGTTGAACAAATTACTAATGCTACAGCAACAACTGATTTGAACCAATTAGCTCAAAATGGTAAACAAGCTATTAATAAGTTATTGAAGTTACCGCAGGCTCAAAATGATGCTTTAACAGCCTTGCAGACGCAAATTACCACAGCTAAGAATCAGCTTGAGACAACGGCTGGTTTAACGGCTGCGCAAAAGATGCAATTTAAGGAGCAATTAAATCAAGCTCAAACTGCTTTAACTACTCAAATCAAAGCAGCAGCAAGCGTCGAAGCCATTAACCAAATTCAGCCCCAAGTTATTACGGATTTAACGAGTTTAGCCACTACTTTAGGTCAAGCTAACAACGATTTAAATGGTTTAACTAATATTAGTGTTACTCAACAAACTGATTTCTTAAATCAAGTCAATACGGCAGCTACTACGGCTTTAACTGGTATGAAAGATAGTAACACCGAAGCTACGGCCTTTAACAAAGGAACCGCCGCCATTCAAGCAATTGTGGCTTTAGCGCAACAATTAGCTGCTAATAAGCAAAAGATTAATGATTTAGGTCAAGGTGATAACAAGTTAGACCAAGACCAAATCAATCAATTACAACACCAAGCTGACCAAACAGCAACAACGGGTGTGGCTGCTATTGAAACGGCACAACAAGATTCTAGTAAGACGGCGCAAGATGTCACTAATGCTGCTGGTCAACAAAATAATGCATTAGATCAATTAGTAGCAACTGCTAAACAGAAGCAGAAGTTACAAGCAAGTATTAATCAAGCAGTCAATGACGCCAAGCAAAAGATCAAAGATTTAGGTAAACCAGACAAAGACGGTCACTTAATCGCTGGTCAAGTTAACAACTTATTGGAACAAGTTACAACCGAACAAACAGCGATGTTAAATGATTTAAATGAAGTTACTGATATTAGTCAATTGCCTAATAATTGGTTGGATCAAGAAAAGCAGAAGTTACAACCAACGTTAGACTTAGCCGAGACGATCAATGAAGCCATGCAACAAGTTGACCAGGCAGCAGCGGCCGCCAATGAGGTAATTGCTGGTTTAAATCATTATCAAGCTGACCAAGACAGCTTAAAACAAGATGTTCAAAACCAAAAAGTGCAGGCGATTGCCGCTATCAATCAAGCTAGTTCGACCACATCTATTAACCAAGTGGCTAAAGATGGTGTGGAAAGAATTAAGCAAGTAACAGACTTGAAGCAACAACAAAATGCCGCTTGGAATGCCTTGGATGATGAGTTAAATCGTGAGCAACAAGAATTAGGTAGTTTAGCGCAAGGTGGTAACTTAAGTAGCGATCAAGTTAACCAATTACAACAACAAGTTACAACTGCTTATGAGTCTGGTTTAAACCAAATTAAACAAGAAACGGTGGCCAATAATATAGTTGGTGAACAACAACAAACGATTGAGCAAATGAAACAACAAGTTACTTTGGCACAACAAAAAGCCCAGGCAGTGCAACAGATTAAGCAAACACAAAAACAAGTTCAACAAGCTTATAATGCTGCGAAAGCTTTAAATAGTGATCAACAAACGGCCTTGCAGAGTCAGATTAATCAACAAGCAACAGCAGCTATTAATCAAATCTTAGCTGCGACAGATCAAAGTGGTGTGGATCAGGTTCAACAAACCGGAACTACGCAATTAAATGACACTAAGACTTTGATTAACCACAAGAACCAAGCGATGCAGGAATTAAAACAAACCTGTCAAGATGAACAAGCTAAGATTAACGGCTTGACGCATTATAAGGATCAAATTGGCAGTTTGAAGGGGTTGTTGGAGACCGCTTATCAAGCAGCGCAAGGCAGCATTACTGAAGCTAACTTGTCAGAAGTTGATCCGCACAAACAAACCGGAATTGAAAACATGCAACAAGTGGTTCAAGTGACGAAAGCTAAGGATGATAGTTTGACCACTTTAGAGCAACATTATCAAGATACCAAGGATCATTTGGAGGATTTAACCGACTTAACACCGGAACACAAAGACGATGCACAACATGCAATTGATGTGGCCTATCAAAACGCCAAAGACCAAATTGATCAAAGCCAATCTGCTGAAGATGCCAATGCTGCTGAAGTTACTGGCGAAATTAACATAGACAATGCAGTGATTAAAGTTCAAATTAATCAAGCTATTGTGGCCATTCATCAAGCAGCTGATCAAGCCGTCAAGAACTTAGAGAACAATACCAGTTTAGCCGCTGATAAACGTCAAGATCGGATCTTTGCGGTACGGCATGCTGAAAGTGCGGGCACTGACCAAGTTCAACAAGCAACAAGTGTCGCAGCAGTTAATCAAGCCCAAAATGATTGCATTCAACGCATTAATAGTTTAGCGGGCACGGGTAGTGTCAACTTGGCTGATAATTTAGGTGGTGGCTTGAGTCAAAGTCATAGCGTTCGCAATCCGGGAATTGCCATTGTTAAACCAGATGTCACGGGTGGTTTCATTCACTTGTATGACCAGCAAGGTCACCAGTTGGAGCAAGTCTTAGCCGCCAATACTGATTGGAAAGTCGATTATATTTATACGCAAAATGATGGCACGATGTATTACCGCGTAGGGGCTAATGAATATGTCAAAGCCGACGATGTTAACTACACCAAGATTGGTAAACGCCAAATCATTGATGGAGTAATTACCGCGCAACCAACTGCTGGTCAAGACTTCATCACCGTGTATAGTGATCAAGGTGCCGCGCTGAAGCAACAATTGCCAACAGGCACACAGTGGTTAGTTAATGCCCAAGAAACGTTAGCTGACGGACAAGTTTATTATCAAGTAGCCCCACATCAATATGTGCGAGCCCTTGATGTTACGGTTATGACGGCAGCAATTGTTACGAAGCCCGAAACTGGAACTTTAAGTTTGAAAGAACAAGCGGCACCGATTTATCATTACCAACCACAAATTGGTTTCTTAAGTCGTTCTACGGATAAACATTTAACTCGCCAAGTAACTTGGAACTTCGATCAAGTTCTAACGGTTAACGGTCATCGTTATTATCAAGTTGGTGATAATGATTGGGTTAGAGATGTTGATGTTAAATTGAATTAAAGTTAATTAAAACAAAATAAAAGAAAGTTTTCCGTAAAAAGAAGACTTTCTTTTTTTAATAATTAAAATTATCTTAAAAAGTGTATCTCAAAAATGTTATACTAACTATGTACATAAGGCAAAGGCTAAGCTAGTGGTTTCTTTTATGAAGGAGCGTGAGGCTTATGGTGTAAAAACTATAACAAATCACATTCTGAAGAAGGGAGTAAAGCTTTGTTCTGGGTCGTTCTCGGACATCTTTGTTTGATTTTTAAAAGGTTGTGATCCAAGTCGGTTAGCAGTTGCGCACTAACGCTATTAAATTTCAAAGTTGAATTTTACTTTGAAAATTTAATAACGTTAGGCACAAACTGTTGACTTGGAGAACGCAATAAGTAGATTAAATTATTGTTGTCAAAATCAGCAAAGATCTTCGGAAATAAGATCTTAAACGCAAAGTCCCTATTTAGCTTCAAAGCTTAGCAGGGGCTAAATTATTTTATAAGAAGCCGCTTTTAGCAGCCTTATGAGAAGTTGGTGTTCCTGCACCAACTTCGATTTACATAAATTGTAACACGTTTAGCTGGAAAATTAAAATGTTACAGTTGATTTTTACATAAGGCAAAGGCTAAGCTAGTGGCTTCTTTATGAAGGAGCGTGAGGCTTATGGTGTAAAAACTGTAACAAATTACATTCTGAAGAAAGGAATAAAGCTTTGTTCTGGGTCGTTCTCGGACTTCTTTGTTTGATTTCTAAAATGCTGTGATTCAAAGTCGGTTAGCAGTTGCGCACTAACGCTATTAAATTTCAAAGTTGAGTTTTACTTTAAAAATCTAGTAACGTTAGGCAAAAACTGTTGACTTGGATAACGCAATAAGTAGATTAAATTATCGTTGTCAAAATCAGCAAAGATCTTCGAAAATAAGATCTTAAACACAAAGTCCCTACTTAGCTTCATTCGATTGCCGGATTGCTGAGATTGAAATTGTTGGGTGGTCGCTTGAATAATAGAAGTATGAGTTGTTGCTCCTAAAATAAGCAATTAACTAATCACTAGATACTTTAAGTAAGGTTTTAAGCTGATTTTCCTTTCTTATTTGGTTTGGATGGTTCCATGTTGAACGTTGATTTTTAAAGTGTTAGATTGGTTAGAATTATTTTTTAAGTTCTGGAGTGTTTTGGAGTTACTTGGTTGGAATTTAACTTTTCCCCTAGTAGTTAAATTCAAAGGTGCTTTGAGTTGGTTAATGGTTAAAGCTAATTTGTCACCCGTTAAAAAGTTTTTCCCTTGCAGTTTAGTTTGATTAAAAGAGATTTTGGTGGTGAAATAATTGAACTCTAACTGTAAGTTCTTAATTGTCGAATAGTTAAAATTAAATTGAGTATCATCTAAGTCATTTAATGATTTTAAATCAGTCACTTGACTATGATTAAAAGTATATTGACCATCATCATCACTAGCTAGTTGTACTTGATGTAATTGACTATTTTGCCAATCTTCTTGGGCGTCAACATTATCTAATTTGGTTTGGTTTTTGACTTGAACATGATTAAAATGACTGTTCACATCACTACCAGAGATTTTCATTTTTTGAAATGTTAAATGATCGATTTTTATTTGAGCACTGTCGAGATCTAAATTTAATTGCTTAATCGAATTAGTTTTGGGAACGGTAATGGTGATCGTGGGCTTGGTCAGACCTAATTTCGAGCCAGGGCGGACACCGTGATTTTTTTGGACAAGTGAAAGTTTTTGTTCGTCATTACTCAGTACCATAATGTGATGATTGGTGGGAAAATTGACATTAAATTTTTTACCAGTTTTAATGTTAACGTTAGCATCAACGACACTAATTCTGACTTGATTAAAGGGTTTACTGGAGTGATATTTCGGTGCAGCCAAAACCAGTGTTTGGGTTTGGAATAAGGCATAAGAAAGGATCATGGTCGCTAGTAAGCTCAATCCCAGCCAAATTTGAACGATTTTTTTCATCAAAAAGTCTTCTTTCTAAAATTATTCAAAAAAAGAGTTTGAAGCTCAATCACGGATAACTGTTTCTCCATGGGAGTTTCAAACTCTGATAATGTTTTTAACGAACGGGAATCGTTTGTAATTCTTTAGTGGTGTGGGTGAAGGCTTCACAACCATTTTGAGTTAGGTAAACACAATCTTCAATCCGCACACCAGCAACACCAGGAACGTAAATGCCGGGTTCAATAGAAAAGCACATGCCTGGTTTTAACTCCATTTGATTGCCTTGCATAATTGATGGAAATTCATGCGTAGAAGTACCAATGCCATGGCCTAAACGATGAATAAAGTATTCACCGTAACCAGCATCAGTAATAATTTTTCGGGCAATACCATCTAAAGCTTCAGCAGTAATTCCCGGTTTAGCTGCATCCATCGCTGCTAATTGGGCTTCTAAGCAAACTTGATAAATTTCTTTTTGTTTAGCATTGGGGGTGCCAAAAGCAACGGTTCGACTAGCATCACTCATGTAACCTTGATTAATGGTTCCTAAGTCAAATAGGGCTAGCGCATTAGCTTCAATTTTACGTTTTTCAGGTACGCCATGTGGATTAGCAGCATTGTCACCGGATTGCACAATCGTATCAAAACTGGTGTGCATGACGCCTTGTTTCATCAAGCCATATTCAATTTCTGCAACCACTTGTTGTTCGGTCCGTTGGGTTGATAAAGCTTCAAATCCTAATTTAAAGGCATAATCAGCTTGGCGGCCGGCTTCTTTCATCAATTCGATTTCTTCAGGTGATTTAATTAGTTTGAGTTGATCCAAAAACTCGGAAGCATTACCTGGAAATTGAGCATCAGGAAATTGCTTTTTAATCTCTTCATAACGAATATATGATAAATCAGCTTTTTCAATGGCCCAGTTCGTTGTTTTATTAGTCCGTTCTTTGATATGATCGGCAATTAAGCCAAAGGGATTTTCGTGGTCTAAGTAGCCAAAAACATCATGTTTCCAACCAGCTTTTTTGGCGGCACCAACTTCTAATTGTGGTGTAAATAAGAACGGCTCGGCTTCAGGAAAGGCAAACAAGGCTAAAACGCGTTCTTCAGGATCACTATGAAAACCTGTGAAATAAAGAATGTCAGTGGGATTACTAATATAGACTACATCGTAGTTTTGATCAGCAACCCATTTTTGTAAACTCTGTAAATGATTCATATTAAACCTCCCAAGATAGTTAAGTAAAGTATAGCACTTTTGGAAAAAATGAGGTATTTTCATATAAGCGCTTGCAAATTGTAATTATCTTTGCTAAATTAGTTATGAAAATAAATGAAAATTTCCCAAAGTAAGTTGAGGTATTGAAAATGGATAAACCAGAGAAAGATATAACGATTACGGACGTGGCTCGACAGGCTGGCGTATCCATGGCAACTGTTTCTCGAGTTGTAAATGGTAATAATAATGTTAAAGAAACAACACGTAAAAAAGTAATGGCTGTGATTGATAAATTACATTATCGGCCGAATGCCGTGGCCCGGGGCTTGGCAAGTAAAAAAAGTACCACTATTGGGGTTATTATTCCTAGTATGACTGACTTATTGTACGCCAATTTAGCTAAAGGGATAGATGATGTTGCTTCCATGTATAAGTACAATATCATTTTGTCAAGTCTTAATAAGGGCATTGTCAGTGAACAACAGTTATTCAATGAATTGTTAGCTAAGCAAGTTGATGGCATTATTTACATGGGCGAAAGTGTTTCCAACGAATTACACAAGGAAATGTTAAATTCACGGGTGCCAGTTGTTTTTGCTGGTGCCATTGATGATAGTGGTAAAATTGCCAGTGTTAATATTGATTATCGGACTGCTGTGCGTGATGTCGTACAATTACTAATTAATAATGGTAATAAACAGATTGCTTTGGTAGCTGATGATTTAGGTAATTCAATCAACGGTAAATATCGGTTGCAAGGTTATCGTGAAGCTTTGGAGCAAGCTGGTTTAACTTATTCTTCCAATAATGTTTTTGAAACAGTCTATAATTTGCAAGCTGGTGCAGCAGTATTTGATGCCATTCGCGATAGTGGTGCCACCGCTGTTTATGTGGCCAACGATTTATTAGCAGCAGGGATTGTTAATGCTGCTTCTGCTGCTGGGGTTAAGATTCCTGAAGAGTTTGAAGTGATTACCAGCAGTAATACGATTTTGTGTGATGTGACCCGTCCAAAAATGACTTCGATTGCTCAGCCTTTATATGATATTGGTGCGGTAGCGATGCGGATGTTAACTAAGCTCATGAATAGTGAAGAAGTTGATGATTTGGATGTTCGTTTGCCATACAGTTTGATTAGACGTAATACAACTAAATAATAAAATTGTTTGATTGATAGTAATTAAAAAACGTTCTGGCTAAAATTTTAGTCAAAACGTTTTTTTATATGGTTTTATATACTGCTATAAGCAGACCATTCACAGCTTGATTTTATTGTCCTGCTTCGCCTTGTGAACTGGTAGTATCACTAGTTTCATTAGTAGGGGCTGAACTTTCACCACTAGTTACTGACGAGTTGGCGGTAGAATTATTAGTTCCGTCTGTAACTGGAGCTTGTGGACTAGTAGGATTTTCATTACTACCCGCACCACTAATCGTTGAATTATTATAAGAATTATTACTTTCACTATTGGAAAAGCTATTAGCGTTTTCTGAATTACGAGTTGGCGGAACATAGTCGCCCAAGAGCGAATCTGGTAAACCATTAGAGCTCCGTTTACGCGTGGTTTTTTTAGATAATGTTTCGTTATCTAAATATCTGGTTACGCCATAACCATTATCAGACCCAAAGTAATGATTCCAAAAGAGACGATAATTTTTGGCAGTTCCACCGATAGCAAAATGCTTGGATAGTGGTTTAGCTTGACTTCGATAGAACAAACTCGTAGTTACTGGGGAAGTCAAATTAGTATCGTAACCTTGATAAGTTGTACTTCCTGGCAAAGTACCAGTGGCACTTAAAACCTTTTGTGCTTTGACACTGGCAGGTTTTGGCATGGTCTGATTTTCTTTTAATAAATTCGGATCAGTTTGATAAACACTATTCATCAAGTTAGCCCAAGTGGTTTGGTTAGTTTCTGTTGAGTCCTCAGCTAAGTTGTAATTATGACCGTATAAATTATCATAACCCATCCACGAAGCTAAAGTCACACCAGGTGTACTACCAACAAACCAATTATCACGGAAATTATTAGAAGTTCCCGTTTTACCAAAAGCATTTTTATAATTAAAGTTTAATTGATAAGTTAAAGATGAAGCCGTTCCTTGTTCAATAACGCCGTGCATCATGTGCTGCATAATATAGGCAGTTCCTTTTTGGAAGACGCGTTGTTTTTTAGTCTTATGCTGATAAATGACATGATGATTCACATCAGTGATTTTGGAAATATAATACGGATTAACGTGTACACCTTGATTAGCAAAAGTTGAAAAAGCACTAGCTTCTTGTTCAACGCTAAAGCCATTGCGCGTTCCGCCTAAAGAAATTCCTAATTCGTGGTACTCTTGATTACTCAACGCTAATCCCATTTTATCCATGTAAGTTTTAGGATTAGTCTTGGCTTGCAGTTTTTGGTACAACTGGACTGCAGGAATGTTGAGTGATTGTTCCAGGGCTTTATCAGCTGGCACAAATTTATTGCCAATAGTATCATCAAAATCAGTTGGAGCATATTTTTTGAATTTAACTTTAAAGTCCGCAATCATACTCTTGCTACCAATCAAGCCATTTTCAATCGCAGGTGCATAAACGAGCATAGGCTTAATTGAAGAACCGGGGGAACGGAAAGTATCAAAGGCATGATTTAATTGGTTTTTCTTAAAGTTGCGTCCACCAACAAAACTTAAGACCGCACCGGTTTTGTTATCAAGTAAAACACTACCATTTTGCACGGGTTCTTGAACTTTAACGTTTACGCCAGTGTTAGGATCTTTAGCCGTAGAATAATGGGTTGTCCCCAATAAACTAGCATTTTGGGCGAAAGCAGTTTGCATATTATCATATAAATCTTTATTAATGGTGGAATGAATGTGATAATCATGTTCGCTCATCAAACGATTAGCGCGCTGATAATAAACTTGGTAGAGATCTTTATCTTTAATAATTTGCGAATACTTCAGATTATCGTCTTTGGCTAATTGGTGCATGAGCTTAACGCGTAATTTATCAGTTAGCAAGTTGTAAAGATAACCATATTTGATATGAACTTTAGGCGCTGGTTGATGGGCAATGAATTGATCTTTAAGATCAACTTTTTTAGCAGCCAAATATTGTTTATGAGTGATGTCACCACTCCGATACATCCGAAATAAAACAATGTCTTTGCGTTTTAAACCTAACTTCAAGTTTTGTTTTAAATGCCCACTCTGATCAAAGGGAGTGTATACAGAAGGGCTTTGAGGTAAACCAGCAATAAAAGCAGCCTGAGCTAAGCTTAAATTAGCCGCTGAGGTATTGAATAAGCCTTCGGCAGCCGCTTGAACACCCGCAATATTTTGACCGCGATTGTTGCGCCCTAGTGGAATTACATTTAAGTAAGATTCTAAAATCTGCGATTTAGAAAAATGTTTTTCTAAACGGGTCGCTAAGAGAATTTCCGTCGCTTTACGCTTCCAAGTTGTTTCAGACGACAAAATTTGCATTTTAACTAATTGTTGGGTTAAAGTTGAACCTCCAGTTTGAGTACCATAACCAGTAATTTGCGATAAAATGGCCCGGATGACAGATTTAGGCACTACGCCATGATGTTGGTAAAAGTTTTCATCTTCGGTGGCCACGACCGCTTGTTTTAAATATGGCGAAATTTGGTTGAATTTAACTGGTTCACGGTGCGTATCGCTGGGAACTCGTTCCATTTTGACATTGTTAGCAAAGTAAAGCGTGGTTGACTGGTCTACTTTTTCAATTTGATTCTTTAAGCTTGTATAGCTTGGAATCGGCTCATGACTGATTAATGCCGTTAGATAACCACTACCAATTCCCGCACCAAATCCAATAATTAGAATTGTTGCGACTACAAGAACTAGTAATAATTTACGAATAATACTAATTCCTAAAGTGATGCGCCCTTTCCAAGTAGTAGGAATATCTTTCGGATCTACAACATGATGAGAATTAGTAGTAGGTGTACTTTGTTGTTTAGATGGGATTGGTTGCGAACGAAAATGATTTTGTGAATGAACCCCAATGGGTTGATCAGTTTCTAAAAAATGATTTCGCAATTTATTAAAAAGTCTGTCCCACCATGAATCTTGATTTCTCAAAAAAAAACCTACTTTCGTCTATGATTGCTTTTAATAATATAGAAATAATTGGCAACAATATATCTATTCTAATCATTATACAACAAATCAATTATCTGGCGAGCAAGATTCAAATTCGAAGTATACCTTATGCTTTGAATATGCTATTATAAGTCTAATTTACTTTGCTGAAGATTTACTTATTTGATCAGTAACTACTTATAATTGATTTATCAAATGAGGCTGGAACAAAAGTCGCTGAGTAACTGAGCACTTCACGTTATTAAATCGCTAAGTCTGAATAGAATTGTAAAGATTCGATATCAGTGGGTGAAATGGCTGACTTTTGGAATGCAATAAAAAATGATGTTCGTTTACTTCGAAATAGAATGCGATCATTAATTTTATTGTCCCGGCCTCATTGTTGTAGTTAACTTTGCAAACTTTATTAATCTTATTGTCCCAAGTTCATTATTTTTAAAAGTAAGGAGTAATTTGTATGAATAAGTCTGCCAAAAGAGCAATTTATATTTTAGTTTTTGGAAATTTTTTGATTTGTCTCGGTATTAGCTTGGTGATACCAGTTGAGCCTTATATAAAGAAAGCTTATGATTTAACAACTACTGATGTGGGAATTATGACTGCTTTGTATGCTTTTGCTCAATTTATTGCTTCTCCCATTATTGGGCGGATCTCTGATCGAATTGGCCGTAAAGAAGTCATTATTACTGGTTTATTAATGTATATGATTTCAGAGTTTATTTTTGCCATGTCTAATCATTTTTGGTTATTTAATGTTTCGCGGATTATTGGTGGTTTATCAGCGGCGATGTTTGTTCCCACTTCAATGGCAATGGCCGCTGATTTAACTAATGATCAACAACGTGCCAAGGTCGTTGGCTGGATTTCAGCAGCCTTCAGTGGGGGCTTGATTTTGGGGCCGGGAATTGGCGGTATGTTGGCTCATATCACTTATAAAGTTCCATTTTGGGCCGCTGGTTTTTTAGGGTTAGTTAGTACTATTTTTACGTTATTTTTCTTACCAAATGTTCAAATTCAAGATCATGAAACGAAGACTGAAAAAATTAATTGGCGTACGTTTATGACACCGATGTTAGTAATTTTATTTGTGATGATTTTTATTTCATCATTTGGCTTGCAAGGTTTTGAAAGTATTTACAGTATCTATGTTAATCAAGTTTTCCATTTTGGAATGGGCTCAATTGCCTTAGTTTTGACTTTAAACGGAATCATTTCCCTGTTTTTCCAAGTAGTATTGTTTGATTGGTTGACGCGGGTGATTGGTGAAATTCGCTTAATTGCCATTTGCTTTTTCTGTGGTGCAGCAGCCACTTTGTGGATTACACAAACTAAAAGTCACTGGGTAGTGATTGTGGCCACTTTGATTGTTTTTACCGCGTTTGATCTTTTGCGTCCGGCGATTACAACCGTGTTAACGAAGATGAGTCATGCCAATCAAGGTTTGATCAATGGTTTAAATATGTCTTTGACTAGTGTCGGTAACGTCGTGGGACCAATTATTGCGGGAATTTTGATGGACTTAAATCCGAATAGTCCATATTTATTAGTAGTGGTGATTTTGTTTATCTCTTTTTTAATTACACTTATTGTACAAAGGTTTGCTTTGCACAAAGTAAACTAGCAGAATTGAATAAAAAAAATGCCCCAGCCACGCGGCTGGAGCATTTTTTACTTTTAGTGTAGTTTATTTACTCACTTACTTAAACGCCATAACGCATCAGCATAAATTGCCGTGGCTGTTAATAAATTATCTAATTCAATATATTCGTCAGGTTGATGCATAACATTAAGTCCATTAGGCATCATCGCTCCAAAAGCAACACCACGTTTAAGCAACCGACCGTAAGTTCCACCACCTACGGTCATGGGTTGACTTTGATAATCTTCAGTTTGATTTTGATAAGCAATTAAGAGTTCTTTGACCAATGGATCATGTGCATCAACATAATGAGGCTCTTGAGCATGACCAACCAGTTGAACTTCAGCATTAGGAAAAGCGGTTTGATAGCCCTTTAAAATTTGTTCAGAAGTGATGCCTTTAGGATAACGAACATTAACCACAATTTTGCCACCATGATGTTGCTGAAACTCAAAGATATCTGGACTTTGACTTAAAGCACCCATAATCTTATCTTGGTAGTCGATACCAGTTTTTTGACCAAAATAATCTAAATGGAGTTTTTGAGCAATTGCCTGTATAAAAGCTTGACCAGCGGAATCGAACTTTTGAGTTGTTAAAAAGTCAGCCAAAAAAGTAGCAGCATTAACGCCATTTTCTGGCTCCATAGCATGTGCACCATGACCAACTAATTTTAATGTTACGATCTGATCTTGGATTAAGGCATTGCCCTTAAGTTGCGGATTTTGCTTGAGATAGTGATTAAAAGCATTGACAATGTTAGAACTATCGAGTGTTTCAATGCGACAGGTTGCACTTTGGGGAACCATATTAGGACGTAAGCCACTTTTAAAACTAATGAGTGTTTGCTCAGATTTTTGAGAACTAGCAGAAAAAGTAATTTGATAAGAAGCGATCCCTTTTTCACCATTGATAACCGGAAATTCACCGTCTGGAGAAAAACCTAAGTCGGGCAGCGGTTCAACCTCTAAGTAATGATTAATACCACGCCATTGATTTTCTTCGTCAGTTCCAAAAATCAAGCGAATTGTTTTATGAGGGCGAAAATTTTGATCTTTGAGAATTTTTAAAGCATAAAAAGCAGCTAATGAAGGCCCTTTGTCATCTAAAGTTCCACGACCATATAATTTATCACCGATTTGAGTTAATGAAAAGGGGTCACTATGCCAACCCTCACCAGCAGGTACAGTATCCATGTGTCCAAAAATTCCCAGAATTTGTTGACCCTGACCATATTCAATATGCCCCCCCAAGTTATCAACATTATTGGTAACGAAGCCGTCACGTTGACCTAAAGTTAACATTTGCTTTAAAGCTTTGGCTGGTCCAGGACCGAGGGGATATTCAGATGTTTGATGTTCTTCATCACTAGCACTATTAATCGCAACTAAGGATTTTAAATCATCGACCATTTCTTCTTGATAATTTCGCGCTAATTGTTTCCAATTCATCGTTTTGACCTCCAGTAAAGATTGTTATTACTAATATAGCAGATTTTTTAATGAGATAAGAACACCGGAACGATATTTAATGAGTTTTATTGTTTAATTCATATTCTTTGTTAGAAAAATTGATTATTCCAGACTGTGGTGATGTTTGGAAATCGGTATTTCTGAGATGACTAACCTCAACTTCTTGAAAACATACGCAGTTGCTAACTGCTTTTGTTCGCAGCTTAGTATAATTGCGTTCCAAGAAACAAAAGTTTGCGCCTAACTACAACTGACAATTAAGCCAAGTGCAGGCTTAATCATCAGTTTAGGTTAGTGCTCAACTTTTAAGCGTATCTTGTCACGGCTTGAAAATTGCGCTCACAAGACCAGAAGCAATCATCTAACTACAACTCAGAATTCAAGTCAAAAACCGCCTTAAATCCTGAGTTTAGGTTAGCTTCTTGCTTCTAAACGGTCTTGTTCGCAGCTTAAAAATTACCAATCTGCGTTAGTTTTAATTTGGAACAGATTGTTAGCAACATAGTCAGTATAAGTAATTGCTGGCATAGTTGCTACCTTGGAGTTGAACTGTGGGCGAACAATATTGGCTTTAATGGCTTGTTGTTTATTAATATCGATGGGCTGATTTAAATTATTTAGTAATTGAATGGTAATTTGTCCATAATCTACGGAATTTGTTTTATTATTTAAAACTAAGAGATTGTTTAATTTGATCCAACCTTGAAAATTAATTTGAGCCCAGTTTTGTCCATCAATGTTTTGTAAGGCGGTAATCTGATAAGAGTGGTTAAGGCTTAAACTACCTTTTTGAGTTGAGTCAGCTGTAGGTTGTAGTCGTAAATTTCGATCAACGTAGGTATTTTTTACGATGACTGATTGTTTTAAAAAGGGTGATAAGTTATTGACCAGATCTGCTTGGACTAAGCCATTAGCTAAAATGAAGCGATTGTTATCAATTTGAAGGTAAGTTTGACCATTCCAATAAACAATTTTTTGAATGTGAACCGAATCATTGGGCAGTAAAGTTCCCTTTTGCGGAGATTGTGGGTAAGGATTTTCCCAAATTGGTTGCGGCTGTCGATTAATCAAAGTTGCATCAAAGTTAACATTACTTTGATTAGCTTGCTTTTTTAAGCCCTGATAATAACTGGCACGTCCCGGGAAATTAGTCACTACACCATCAATTGGCAAATTAACCAACCAATTCCATTGTTTGGGATTTTCTGTCATTTCATCCCAAACAAAAACTTGCTGACCAATAGCATGCAATTGATTAATTAAGTCTGGTGTGATAATAGCAGAGGAGACATTAACTGCATTAGTAAAGGAAAAGACATCAAAATTTAATTTTTTTAAACTGCCAGCAATGAAAATTCTAGGAATTTGCGGAGCTAGTTGTTGTAAAGTTTTTAAACTATCCAATGAAAAAGAATGAACCATGATTCGATTTTGCATGTGGTATTTATTAATGGCGGCAACTAATAATTCTTCCATATTTTGTGGATTGTTATGTTTTGTTTTTTTAGTTTCAATTAAGAATTTAATGTTAGGATTATTTTGGTAATGAGCAAACAATTGGTCAATGGTGTAGATATTTTGACCATTACTTTGTTTGAGTTGCGTAAGCTGAGCAGCAGAATGTTGAGAAACGATAGCGTTGACGCCAGTCACGCGTTGCAGATTACGGTCGTGAGAAATGATGAGCTGATTATCGTTTGACTCGTGCAGATCTAGTTCAACCCACTGAGCGCCATCGTTAAAGGCAGCGTTGATGCTAGCAAAAGTTTCTTCTGGAGCTTTCATGGGATCACCACGATGACCAACAACAACAAAACCAGTATTAAAAATTAAACTAATTAATAGTAGAATAGAAAGAAAAGATTTTTTAAACACAGAATTTACCTCTTAAAGGAGCGATTTTTTTGCATGATTATCAAACTTTAGATTTAATTGAACAAATTACACGCAATGACGGAACTCAATATTACGAAATTTCTAATATGTTCATGAACGGACGAGCAGAATTGGCAGCCGAACGTAAGATGATTAAAGAAGTGCGAATTTTGCAGTTAAATATTCCACGTTCTACAGCTGTTAAAACCTATGAAGATTATATCAATAAAACATATACTTTTCCCAAAGAAGATTTTGATCATTGGGAAGAGTGGGCTAAACCAGAAGGTAAAATAAAAACCGCCTTTGAACAAATTTTACATGCTAACCACATTAATTGATTATACGCTAACGAGTGATTGAGACTAGCAGTTTAATAATTGCATCTAACTGAGCCTAAATTCTTAAGTCAAAATTGCCTTAAATCCGGAGTTTAGCTTCTTGCTTCTAAACGGTCTTGTCTGTAGCTTGAAAATTGCGCTTCAAGAAACAAAAGTTTGCGTCTAACTACAACTGATAATCAAGCCAAATTCGGGTTTAATCGTCAGTTTAGGTTAGTACTCAACTTTTAACCGTTTCTTGTCACGGCTTGACTTTAATTGCGCTCACAAGACTAACAACCTCCATCTAACTACGCCTAAGCATTTAAGATGCAAACCAATCTTAAGTCCTTAGTCTAGGTTAGCTGACGGTTGCTGCCCAGTCTTGTTCACGGCTTAGTTTTAATTGCGTTCACAAAAGCAGCAAACTGCGTCTAACTAAGAATAATCTTTCAAGTTAAAGTCCCACTTGAAAAATTATTCTGGGTTATACTCAGTTGCTAAACGTTTTTGTTCACAGCTTAATTTAGATAGAGATGATGTTTATGATAGAACAAATTCAAATAATTCACACCAATGATTTACATTCTCATTTTGAAAATTTTCCTCGGATTGAACGGTTTATTCAACAGCAACGTCGAACAAATCGGCAATTACAACAGACAACATTACTGTTTGATATTGGGGATGCCTCAGATCGGCAACATCCTTTAACTGAAGCAACCAAGGCGCGTGCTAATGTTCAGTGGATGAATCGACTACATTATGATGCTGTTACTATTGGCAATAGTGAAGGCTTGTATTATCAACATGATGATTTAGAACATATGTATGATCAAGCTTATTTTGCTGTTGTTTTGGGTAATTTAAAAGAACAAGATGGGACACAACCCAAGTTTTTACAGAACTATAAAATTTTGACAACGGCTCAGCAAACCAAAATTGGTTTACTAGGGTTAACGGCACCTTATGAGTTGACTTATCCATTAGCTGGCTGGAAAATTCAAACAGTAGAACAGGTTTTACCACAGTTAATCAAACAAGTACAACCTCAAGTTGATCTCTTAATTTTATTATCACACTTAGGTTGGCCGACAGATCAAATGTTAGCCCGTAAATTTCCCCAGTTAGATGTTATTATTGGGGCGCATACCCATCATTTATTACCTCAGGGGCAAGTAATTGGTCAGACTTTACTAACTGCTGCTGGTAAATACGGGCAACATATTGGGACAATTACGTTAAAATTAAAGCAGCATCAGATTATTGCCAAACAAGCCCAAACGATTGAAACACGTTTACTACCAGCGATTACTGGTGACCAGAATACAATTCTGAGCTATCAACAACAAGGTCATCAGCTGCTCAAACAACAAAAAATTGCCACTTTACCTTATCAGTTATCAAGGGAGCCAACGGCTAAGCATGCGGCATTAAAATTAGCATTGCAGGCTCTGATGACCAAAACTAATTGTCCAGCAGCAATGTTAAGTAGTGGCTTGTTTTTGAGTAATTTACCAAAAGGAACGATAACCAGTGATGATTTGCATCAGCAATTACCCCACGCAGTTCATTTAATGATCACACAATTAAGTGGTCAAGATTTTTGGCGCTTTATCATGGAAGTAGAAAAGAACCGTGGCTTTTTACGTAATTTTCA
The DNA here is from genome assembly GCF_058107125.1 of Bombilactobacillus sp. ESL1202. Taxonomy (NCBI): domain Bacteria; kingdom Bacillati; phylum Bacillota; class Bacilli; order Lactobacillales; family Lactobacillaceae; genus Bombilactobacillus; species Bombilactobacillus sp. ESL1202. The sequence goes on from NZ_CM176590.1 coordinate 1,594,400, forward strand.
ACAAAAAGGGATGGGGTTTCGTGGTAAAATTTTTGGTGAAATCTTTTTTTCTGGTGTCAAATTTGATCAACAAACGCAACAGGTTTTTTATCAAGGAAAAGTACTGCAACCCGATCAACAATATCGGATTGCTCTATTAGATCATTACTTATTTATACCGTTTTTTCCGACGATTCAAATTGTTGGTAAAAATACTATTTTGTATCCAGAATTTTTGCGGGAAGCATTTGGACAGTATTTGTCGCAGCAATTTCCGTTAAATAAGGAAGGTGATAATAATGAATAATGAGAAAAATTGTACGGTCACAACCAAGAAAAAATCAATTCTTAGTCGTAGTATTGAACATGCAATTGCGGCTACTAACGCGCAAGCAACTGATGATGAGCAAGTAGTAGCAGAAGTGTTACAAATTAGTACTGATAAACTAAAAATTGATCAGGAAACTTATCTAATCATGGCTAATCATCAACATGGATTAGATCTGAATCGCTTAGCCTTGCGTTATAATTCAGTTTTAAAAAAATATGATTATATTGTCGGTGATTGGGGCTATGGGCAACTGCGGTTACGTGGATTCTATGATAATAATCGCGTTCATGCTAAAATTGATCAAAAAATTTATACTTTGCAGGATTATTTACTGGAATATTGTAATTTTGGCTGCGCTTATTTTGTTTTAGAAAGAGAGCAAAAGTTGCCCGAAACTCATAGTACAGTAACTAAGAAAACGACAGCTACACGCAAGCATTTAAAAACTAATACTAAAGCGACACACTCTAAGTTAAGAAAAACTTCTAAAAATGCTAGAACTAAATCTACCAAGGCCCCAGGAACTCATTTTAAACGGCGTCATTTAAAACAACAGGTTAAACCAAAGCAACCGAAAGCTAACGCTAAAGTGACCAAGAAAGCTAAGTTTAAGATTCGCAATCTCAATAATTAAAGGATAAATATCACATGAAATATCAAGGCTATTTAATTGATTTAGATGGAACTACTTATCGGGGAAGTGAACCGATACCGGCTGCCGCTAGATTTATTAGACGTTTGCAAGAAAAGCATATATCGTTTGCTTTTTTTAGTAATAATACGACCAAAACGCCACAACAAGTTGCCGCTAATCTACAAAAAAATCATCAAATTAACGTTAATCCAGAGCAGATTATTACCCCAGCGGCCGCGACGGCCGACTATTTGGTGCAACAATCAAGCGCCAAACCAATTACTTGTTTTGCGATTGGTGAATGGGGACTCAAAAAAGCTTTATTAACCGCTGGAATAAGTTATGATGAACAAGATCCAGATTATGTGGTGGTAGGTTTAGATACAGACGTTTCTTATCGTAAGTTTGAAACTGCTACTTTAGCTATTAGACGGGGGGCGCGTTTTATTGGCACTAACGCTGATACTAATTTACCGAATGAACGCGGATTAGTACCAGGAGCCGGTGCTTTAATTTCTTTAGTGGAAACCACAACGCAGCAAAAAGCTACTTATATTGGTAAACCGGAACGAGTGATTGCTGATTATGCTTTGAAAAAATTAGGCTGGCAACGCCAACGAGTGGCAATTATCGGTGATAATTATCAAACTGATATTTTATGTGGTCTGCACGCACAAATTGATACCATTTTGGTTTATACAGGAGTTAGTACGCCCGAACAGGTGGCTCAATTGACGCAAAAGCCGACTTATCAAATTCAGAGCTTAGATGATTGGTCAGTTTGATGACGGCCTTAAGTTTGTTATTTTGTTTAATTAGCTCAGTCTTTATTTTAACTTCGAGTATTATGCTGACAATTGTGGGGAGTTATGTGATTTTTTGGTCGGATTTACATTATTTACAGTTGAATTTGGTGGTTCATTTATCAAATACCAAAATTTGGCAGAACTATTGTCAAATCATGGATTACTTGCTATTGCCCACTAAAAAGCAACTGATATTAACTAATTTTGTGAGTTCAGCTGCAGGACGAGAACACTTTCGTGAAGTAAAAGTCTTGTTTATGTTGGTCGCCATTTTATGGCTATTGAGTTTAGTGATGTTGATAATTTGGCACCAACGTCAGCAATTATTCCCCTTAATAAAGCTTAATAGCTACTGGTTTAAAATTTTGGGGAGTTTACCCATCGTTTTAGGTGTATTATCCTTAATTGACTTTGACGGCTTATTTATTGCTTTTCATCAATTATTATTTAGAAACAATGATTGGTTATTTGATCCCTTGAAAGATCCAGTTATTAATATCTTGCCGGATACTTTTTTCTTACATTGTTTTTTATTGGCGTTTGTTATTTTTGAATTAATTATTTTAGTGATTTTATTAGGACAACATGATTTTAGAGTAACAAAAAAGAACAGCTAAGAGCTATTTTCCCAGCTGTTCTTTTTTATTTTAATTTAATTACTTTTTTTAGATGAACGTAACATGCCAATCACGGCCGGTAAAACGGAAATGAAAATAATGGCTAAGACGATCATTGAAAAGTGTTCTTGCACAAAAGGTAAGTTACCAAAAAAGTGACCACAAATTAAGCAAATACTAACCCAAATGAATGAACCAATAAGATTATAATGCAAAAAACGCGAATATTTTAAGGCGCCACCACCAGCAACAAAAGGAACAAAAGTCCGTACAATCGGGATAAAACGCCCCATGGCGATTGCCTTACCACCGTGTTTATCAAAAAATTCTTGGGCTTGAGTGATATATTCTGGTTTAACTAATTTATTAAACCAGGATTTTTTTTGTAACCAATGATTTAAATATTTACTAATTAAATAATTACATGAATCGCCAATAATGGCAGCAAATAAAAATAAGAAAAATAACAGCCAAATATTTAAACCACTGGCTTGATTGGCAGCTAAGGCGGCGGCTGCAAATAGCAGTGAATCACCTGGTAAAAATGGGAGAATCACAGCACCCGTTTCAATAAAAATAATCAAAAATAAGATAATATAAGACCAGCTACCAAAGTGGTTAACTAAGTCAACTAAATGCTTATCAACATTCATTATGAAATCAATTAATTGCATAAATTCTCCTTAATAACTTTTAATTATATTTTACTTGGTTCAACGAAGAAGTGCCACGTTAAATTTTAATTAAACATTGACGAACTATGAATTAAGCGGTTTTTGTCAGGATAAAGTTCCTTAACGACTGAGTTGACCGCAATTGTACCTTCACTAAAGCCGAGGGTAATGAGGCGTTCTTTTCCTGAATAACTCACTGCATCACCAGCGGCATAAATATGTGAACGACTAGTCTGCATATTTGAATTAACTTGAATAAAAGGTCCTTTGAGCTGTAAATTCCAAGCTCTTAAAATTCTTGAATCGCTCATAATGCCGTAGTTAACTAATAATTTATCAACAACAATGCTTTCGGTTTGATCTTGACCAACAGTTTTATAGTTAACGATTAATTGCTGATTTTGATTGGGTTGAATACCAGTGATGATTTTGGGTGTTAATAATTCAACGGAAGATTCTTCAAGGTTTTTAACACTTGATTCTAAAGCGCGAAATTGATTCCGACGGTGTAATAGAAAGGTTCTTTTGGCTCGGTTGTTAATTTCTAAAGCCCAATCAACTGCGGTGTCTCCACCGCCAGCGACCAAAACATGTTTATTTTCATATTGATCCAGATTTTGAACAAAGTAATCTAATTGTTTTCCTTCTAGATTTTCATCATAGTTAAAAGCTAATTTTCGTGGTTTAAACGGACCATTACCAACGGCAATAATAACGGTTTTGGCTAGAATATCATGTTGCGTTGTTTTGAGTAAGCAAGAATCATCTTTTGTAACGATTTGTTGAACGATAGTATTTAATTTTGTTTGATAGGTAATCTTATTACCTGTTTTAATAAGATCATCAATTAGTTGCTGACCGCTAACTCCGTATTTACCGGCAACATCATAAATCTTTTTTTGGGCATAGAGATTAACCGGTTGACCACCTAATTTGGTCATTCCTTCTATTAAGACCACATTTAGATTTCTCATGGCTGCATAATAAGCGGTAAAAATTCCCACAGGGCCACCGCCGATTACTGCTAGATCAAATTTTTGTTTTTCCATTTAGCACCTCAAGTTTAGTTACATTAACTAATATTATATGTTAATCTGAAAAAAGGAGGAAACAAATTTTATGGATTTAAAAATCGGTCAAGTAATTAGTGGCGAAATTTCTGGTATTCGTCCCTATGGAGTCTTTGTCAAAATTGATGATGCGCAACAGGGATTAATTCATATTTCAGAATGTAAAAATGGTTATGTAGAAGATATTACTAATTTTTCAAAAATTGGTCAGGCCATTAAGGTACGAGTTTTAGATATTGATGAATATGATGGTAAAATTAGTTTATCTTTACGAGCTATGCAAAAGACTAACTATGACCCACAACATTATCATCGAAAAGTTTATTGGACGTATCGCCATAAACACCTAGGATATCAGACTCTTAAACACCAAAGAGAAGCCTGGATAAATGAAAAAACTAAAAAAAACTAAAAAAAAATCAAAAAGGGGTTGCAAAAAGGACGAAAAGTTGATAATATATTTTCTGTTGTCAATGAGTCATGCAGGTCGCTGCTAAACAAATAAAAAAAACAGTTGACAAGCTCATGATAAAATGATAAACTAAACAAGCCGCTTAATCAAGTGGCAAATGATAAAAAGTAGATCTTTGAAAACTGAACAAAGTTTCTTTTAACACCAAGTGCTGGGTTCTGAAAAAGAACCTGTCAATTGAACAAAAATAAAGAAGACAAAGAACGTTAGAGTTCTAAGTCTGAGTCAACAAACTAACAAAAAATGAGAGTTTGATCCTGGCTCAGGACGAACGCTGGCGGCGTGCCTAATACATGCAAGTCGAGCGAGCAGAAGTAACGGAATACCTTCGGGTAGGAAGATATGGACGCGAGCGGCGGATGGGTGAGTAACACGTAGGTAACCTGCCCTTTAGCGGGGGATAACAATTGGAAACAGTTGCTAATACCGCATAAAGTGCTTAATCACATGATTAAGGAATGAAAGACGGTTTCGGCTGTCACTAAAGGATGGACCTGCGGCGTATTAGCTAGTTGGTAAGGTAACGGCTTACCAAGGCAATGATACGTAGCCGACCTGAGAGGGTAATCGGCCACATTGGGACTGAGACACGGCCCAAACTCCTACGGGAGGCAGCAGTAGGGAATCTTCCACAATGGACGAAAGTCTGATGGAGCAACGCCGCGTGGATGAAGAAGGTTTTCGGATCGTAAAATCCTGTTGTTGAAGAAGAACGTATTTGAGAGTAACTGCTCAGATAGTGACGGTATTCAACCAGAAAGTCACGGCTAACTACGTGCCAGCAGCCGCGGTAATACGTAGGTGGCAAGCGTTGTCCGGATTTATTGGGCGTAAAGGGAGCGCAGGCGGTTTGAAAAGTCTGAATGTGAAAGCCCTCAGCTTAACTGAGGAAGAGCATCGGAAACTGTCAAACTTGAGTGCAGAAGAGGAGAGTGGAACTCCATGTGTAGCGGTGAAATGCGTAGATATATGGAAGAACACCAGTGGCGAAGGCGGCTCTCTGGTCTGTAACTGACGCTGAGGCTCGAAAGCATGGGTAGCGAACAGGATTAGATACCCTGGTAGTCCATGCCGTAAACGATGAGTGCTAAGTGTTGGGAGGTTTCCGCCTCTCAGTGCTGCAGCTAACGCATTAAGCACTCCGCCTGGGGAGTACGACCGCAAGGTTGAAACTCAAAGGAATTGACGGGGGCCCGCACAAGCGGTGGAGCATGTGGTTTAATTCGAAGCAACGCGAAGAACCTTACCAGGTCTTGACATCTCCTGCAAGTTGTAGAGATACAAGGTTCCCTTCGGGGACAGGAAGACAGGTGGTGCATGGTTGTCGTCAGCTCGTGTCGTGAGATGTTGGGTTAAGTCCCGCAACGAGCGCAACCCTTGTTACTAGTTGCCAGCATTAAGTTGGGCACTCTAGTGAGACTGCCGGTGACAAACCGGAGGAAGGTGGGGACGACGTCAAATCATCATGCCCCTTATGACCTGGGCTACACACGTGCTACAATGGATGGTACAACGAGAAGCGAACTCGCGAGGGCAAGCGGAACTCTAAAAACCATTCTCAGTTCGGATTGCAGGCTGCAACTCGCCTGTATGAAGTTGGAATCGCTAGTAATCGTGGATCAGCATGCCACGGTGAATACGTTCTCGGGCCTTGTACACACCGCCCGTCACACCATGAGAGTTTGTAATACCCAAAGCCGGTGGGGTAACCTTTCGGGGAGCTAGCCGTCTAAGGTAGGACAAATGATTAGGGTGAAGTCGTAACAAGGTAGCCGTAGGAGAACCTGCGGCTGGATCACCTCCTTTCTAAGGAAAAGATACGGAAAGCATTTGGCTAGAAACTTTGTTTAGTTTTGAGAGGTTTACTCTCAAGGGTTGAAGACAAGCGCAGTAAAAATCGGGCCTATAGCTCAGCTGGTTAGAGCGCACGCCTGATAAGCGTGAGGTCGATGGTTCAAGTCCATTTAGGCCCATTATAGTAGTACGGGGGTTTAGCTCAGCTGGGAGAGCACCTGCTTTGCAAGCAGGAGGTCATCGGTTCGATCCCGTTAACCTCCATTGACGAGGTGAAACTTGTCAAGGAAGATAATTAGTACTTTGAAAACTGAATATTATGATAAGAAAGACACCGAGAATCGAGAGATTCGAGAAGTAAGAAGTAATAAATAGGTTAAGATAAAAAGGGCGCACGGTGGATGCCTAGGTACTAGGAGCCGAAGAAGGACGTAACGAACAGCGAAATGCTCCGGGGAGTTGTAAGTAAGCGAAGATCCGGAGATGTCCGAATGGGGGAACCCGGCTAAGGTAAAGCTTAGTCACACTTTGTTGAAAGATAAAGTGAGGAAGACGTGGTGAACTGAAACATCTAAGTAGCCATAGGAAGAGAAAGAAAAATCGATTTCCCAAGTAGCGGCGAGCGAAACGGAAAGAGCCCAAACCAAAGAGCTTGCTCTTTGGGGTTGTAGGACTGGGACGTGAGACAGTCGAAGATAGCTGAATCAGCTGGGAAGCTGAGCTAGAGAGAGTGAAAGCCTCGTAAGCGAAATCGAAGACGCTCTACCAGGATCCTGAGTACGGCGGGACACGAGAAATCCCGTCGGAAGCAGGGAGGACCATCTCCCAAGGCTAAATACTCCCTAGTGACCGATAGAGAACAAGTACCGTGAGGGAAAGGTGAAAAGCACCCCGGGAGGGGAGTGAAATAGATCCTGAAACCGTGTGCCTACAAGTAGTCAGAGCTCGTTAAAGAGTGATGGCGTGCCTTTTGTAGAATGAACCGGCGAGTTACGATTGCGTGCGAGGTTAAGTTGAGAAGACGGAGCCGAAGCGAAAGCGAGTCTGAATAGGGCGAAAGGAAGTACGTAGTTGTAGACCCGAAACCAAGTGACCTACCCATGTCCAGGTTGAAGGTGCGGTAAAACGCACTGGAGGACCGAACCCACGTAAGTTGAAAATTGCGGGGATGAGGTGTGGGTAGCGGTGAAATTCCAAACGAACTTGGAGATAGCTGGTTCTCTCCGAAATAGCTTTAGGGCTAGCCTCGGAGAAGAGGATCTTGGAGGTAGAGCACTGTTTGGACTAGGGGCCCAACATGGGTTACTGAATTCAGATAAACTCCGAATGCCAAAGATCTTTCTCCGGGAGTCAGACGGTGAGTGATAAGATCCATCGTCGAAAGGGGAACAGCCCAGATCACCAGTTAAGGTCCCAAAATCCATACTAAGTGGAAAAGGAAGTGGAACTGCATAGACAACTAGGATGTTGGCTTAGAAGCAGCAACCCATTTAAAGAGTGCGTAATAGCTCACTAGTCGAGTGGTTCTGCGCCGAAAATGTACCGGGGCTAAGTATGGTACCGAAACTGTGGATGTGCATTGAAAGATATGTACGTGGTAGGAGAGCGTTGTAAGCACGAAGAAGCCAGATCGTAAGGACTGGTGGAGAGCTTAGAAGTGAGAATGCCGGTATGAGTAGCGCGAGACCAGTGAGAATCTGGTCCACCGGAAGACTAAGGTTTCCTGGGGAAGGCTCGTCCGCCCAGGGTTAGTCGGGACCTAAGATGAGGCCGAGAGGCGTAATCGATGGAAAACAGGTTGAGATTCCTGTACTGTTCAGTGTTGTTTGAACGATGGAGGGACGCAGGAGATGAATTGTGAGCATGCAGCTGGAAAAGCATGTCTAAGCATCGAGTCTGGATATGAGTCAAATGCTTGTAACCGAGAAGGATGAGATGTGATAGGGAGCGAAAATAAAGTAGCGAAGCACAATAGTCACACTGCCGAGAAAAGCTTCTAGTTAGATACTGAGTACCCGTACCGCAAACCGACACAGGTAGTCAAGGAGAGAATCCTCAGGTGAGCGAGAGAACTATCGTTAAGGAACTCGGCAAAATAGCCCCGTAACTTTGGAAGAAGGGGTGCTGGTGTAAGAGCCAGCCGCAGTGAAAAGGCCCAAACAACTGTTTATCAAAAACACAGGTCTCTGCAAAATCGTAAGATGACGTATAGGGGCTGACGCCTGCCCGGTGCTGGAAGGTTAAGAGGATGAGTTAGACGTAAGTCGAAGCCCAGAATTGAAGCCCCAGTAAACGGCGGCCGTAACTATAACGGTCCTAAGGTAGCGAAATTCCTTGTCGGGTAAGTTCCGACCCGCACGAAAGGCGTAATGATTTGGGCACTGTCTCAACGATAGACTCGGTGAAATTATAATACCCGTGAAGATGCAGGTTACCCGCGACAGGACGGAAAGACCCCATGGAGCTTTACTGTAGCTTGATATTGAGTTTTTGTGTAACATGTACAGGATAGGTAGGAGCCGTAGAGATCGGTACGCTAGTATCGAAGGAGGCGCTGGTGGGATACTACCCTTGTTATATGAAAGCTCTAACCCGCGCCGTTGAATCACGGCGGGAGACAGTGTCAGGTAGGCAGTTTGACTGGGGCGGTCGCCTCCTAAACAGTAACGGAGGCGCCCAAAGGTTCCCTCAGAATGGTTGGAAATCATTCGTAGAGTGTAAAGGTAGAAGGGAGCTTGACTGCGAGACAGACAAGTCGAGCAGGGACGAAAGTCGGGCTTAATGATCCGGTGGCACCGAATGGAAGGGCCATCGCTCAACGGACAAAAGCTACCCTGGGGATAACAGGCTTATCTCCCCCAAGAGTTCACATCGACGGGGAGGTTTGGCACCTCGATGTCGGCTCATCGCATCCTGGGGCTGTAGTCGGTCCCAAGGGTTGGGCTGTTCGCCCATTAAAGCGGTACGCGAGCTGGGTTCAGAACGTCGTGAGACAGTTCGGTCCCTATCCGTCGCGGGCGTAGGAAATTTGAGAGGATCTGTCCTTAGTACGAGAGGACCGGGATGGACATACCACTGGTGAACCAGTTGTCTTGCCAAAGGCATAGCTGGGTAGCTAAGTATGGAAGGGATAAACGCTGAAAGCATCTAAGTGTGAAACCCACCTCAAGATGAGATTTCCCATTCAGGAATGAAGTAAGACCCCTCAAAGAAGATGAGGTAGATAGGTTGCGAGTGGAAGTGTAGTGATATATGGAGCTGAGCAATACTAATCGGTCGAGGGCTTAACCGAGGTAGTCGAGTAGGATCATAATATTCAGTTTTGAGAGGACTAAGGTTCTTTCAGAAGGTAAGAAGAGAGCAAGTGTGGTGGCGATAGCGAGGAGGAAACACCTGTCGACATGCCGAACACAGAAGTTAAGCTTCTCAGCGCCGAAAGTAGTTGGTGGGAAACTACCTGCGAGGATAGGTCGTTGCCATGCTGGTCTTATTGCCTTGGAAGATTAGCTCAGTTGGGAGAGCGTCTGCCTTACAAGCAGAGGGTCACAGGTTCGAGCCCTGTATCTTCCATTGAGTCGCTAGCTCAGTTGGTAGAGCAACGGCCTTTTAAGCCGTGGGTCGTGGGTTCGGGTCCCACGCGACTCATTTTGCGGGTGTGGCGGAATTGGCAGACGCGCTAGATTTAGGTTCTAGTGTCCTTTGGACGTATGGGTTCAAGTCCCTTCTCCCGCACTTGCAACATGAACTTTGAAAATATGATATTGTTATTTTATTATGCCGACTTAGCTCAGCTGGCAGAGCACCTGTCTTGTAAACAGGGGGTCGGAGGTTCGAATCCTCTAGTCGGCATTATGCGGAAGTAGTTCAGTGGTAGAACATCACCTTGCCATGGTGGGGGTCGCGGGTTCGAATCCCGTCTTCCGCTTTCATTATAATCACGCCGGGGTGGCGGAACTGGCAGACGCACAGGACTTAAAATCCTGCGGTAAGTGATTACCGTACCGGTTCGATTCCGGTCCTCGGCATTATAATGAGCACCCATAGCGCAATTGGATAGAGTGTCTGACTACGAATCAGAAGGTTGTAGGTTCGACTCCTACTGGGTGCATATTTCGGGAAGTGGCTCAGTTTGGTAGAGCACCTGGTTTGGGACCAGGGGGTCGCAGGTTCGAATCCTGTCTTCCCGATTAGCTTTTTATTAATAGCTATGGCGGTGTAGCTCAGCTGGCTAGAGCGTCCGGTTCATACCCGGGAGGTCGGGGGTTCGATCCCCTTCGCCGCTATTGATCGGACCTTTAGCTCAGTTGGTTAGAGCAAACGGCTCATAACCGTTCGGTCGTAGGTTCGAGTCCTACAAGGTCCATGGACTTGTTATGGATTTTGTGGTACGCTTTTATTATCGCGGGATGGAGCAGTCTGGTAGCTCGTCGGGCTCATAACCCGAAGGTCGTAGGTTCAAACCCTACTCCCGCAATTTGGTCCTATGGTGTAGTTGGTTATCACGCCTGCCTGTCACGCAGGAGATCACCGGTTCAAGTCCGGTTAGGACCGTTAGATGGCTCGGTAGCTCAGTCGGTAGAGCAATGGATTGAAGCTCCATGTGTCGGCAGTTCGATTCTGTCCCGCGCCATTTTACTTGAGAACTGCGGGTGTAGTTTAGTGGTAAAACCACAGCCTTCCAAGCTGTTGTCGCGAGTCCGATTCTCGTCACCCGCTTTATGGGCCTATAGCTCAGCTGGTTAGAGCGCACGCCTGATAAGCGTGAGGTCGATGGTTCAAGTCCATTTAGGCCCATTGGAGAAGTACTCAAGTGGCTGAAGAGGCGCCCCTGCTAAGGGTGTAGGTCGCGTAAGCGGCGCGAGGGTTCAAATCCCTCCTTCTCCGTTGGAATTATATTTCCATAGTTAGCGATTTGGAGGATTACCCAAGTGGCTTAAGGGAACGGTCTTGAAAACCGTCAGGCGTGTAATAGCGTGCGTGGGTTCAAATCCCACATCCTCCTTTTATTTTATTATCGCGGGATGGAGCAGTCTGGTAGCTCGTCGGGCTCATAACCCGAAGGTCGTAGGTTCAAACCCTACTCCCGCAATTTGGTCCTATGGTGTAGTTGGTTATCACGCCTGCCTGTCACGCAGGAGATCACCGGTTCAAGTCCGGTTAGGACCGTTAGATGGCTCGGTAGCTCAGTCGGTAGAGCAATGGATTGAAGCTCCATGTGTCGGCAGTTCGATTCTGTCCCGCGCCATTTATGGAAGGGTAGCGAAGTCTGGCTAAACGCGGCGGACTGTAAATCCGCTCCTTCGGGTTCGGTGGTTCGAATCCACTCCCTTCCATCGTAATAGGGATATAGTTCAATGGTAGAACAACGGTCTCCAAAACCGTCGATGTGGGTTCAACTCCTACTATCCCTGTTATTATCTTGGCGGTATTGGTGAAGTTGGTTAACACACCGGTTTGTGGCACCGGCACACATGAGTTCGAGTCTCATATACCGCCCTTTTATTTTTGGGTTATAGCCAAGTGGTAAGGCAATGGACTTTGACTCCATTATGCGCTGGTTCGAATCCAGCTAACCCAATATTTACCTGGCGGTATAGCCAAGTGGTAAGGCAGAGGTCTGCAAAACCTTGATCACCGGTTCAAATCCGGTTACCGCCTTTGGCTTTTGCCATGTATATATGTTTTGCCGGTGTGGCGGAATTGGCAGACGCGCTGGATTCAAAATCCAGTTCCTGTTAAAGGAGTATCGGTTCGACCCCGATCACCGGTATAATTGAGCAGAATTAGTAAAATTAATTCTGCTTTTTTTTGTTTTCAAAAATGAGTTGGTCTACATAAAAAGAGTGCCGATGAAATCACTCATCAAAACTCAATATTATAGAACCTTATTTGATAATCTTCAACTTTCAAAAGATATCTAAACTAATGATTTGTTTAGCAAAATTAGTTTGACAAATAAATTTTTTCCCGTTATGATACTAGAAATTAATCCTTTAATGATTAGTCCTGAGAGGCTATGAAGGAACTCTAACAACTTCTGTTTAAGTGAACCCTCATAACCTCCTTGGCTATGAGGGTTTTAATGTAGTTAAGGAGGAAATCATGGTGAAACATAATTCGGAAATTTTGATGGATATTTCTGATCGACCAAGTCCGGGACATTGGCTAGGATTATCATTTCAACATTTGTTTGCAATGTTTGGTTCAACTGTTTTAGTACCTATTTTGGTGGGTCTAAATCCGGGAATTGCTTTATTTAGTTCGGGAGTTGGCACCTTAATGTATATTTTAATTACCAAAGGTAAAATTCCAGCTTATATGAGTTCTAGTTTTTCTTTTATTGTGCCAATGGTTGCATTGATGAAAACGGTTGGTTATCCCGGTATTGCTCAAGGAACTATTGCTGTGGGATTAGTTTATTTAGTTACTTCAGTGATTATCAGTTTAATCGGTTCGGATTGGATTGATAAAATTTTACCGCCGATTGTTGTTGGTCCCATCATCATGGTTATTGGGCTTTCGCTTTCTGCCACTGCCGCTAAGGATGCAACGATGAATGGCAATCATTATGACCTAAAGTTCTTCGCCGTAGCCTTAATTACTGCTTTATTGACGGTTTGTCTTAACATTTATTTAAAAGGTTTTTTGAATCAAATCGCAATTTTGCTAGGAATTATCGGTGGCTATTTGGTAGCAGTGGCTTTTGGTTTGTTTGACTTTCAGAAAGTTTTAACTACGCCTTGGTTTCAATTGCCTAATTTTGAAATTCCGTTTCTGTCCTATCAACCTAAATTTTACTGGGGAGCGATTTTAAGTCTAGTGCCGATTTCTTTTGTAACGATGACTGAACATATGGGGCACATTATGGTCTTAGATAGCTTGACCAATCGAAATTTCTTTAAAGACCCAGGGTTAAATCATACTTTAGCTGGTGATGGAACGGCTTCAATTATTGCTGGGTTAATTGGTGGACCACCAATTACTAGTTATGGTGAAAATATTGGTGTGATGACGATTACGAAAATCTATAGCGTGTGGGTGATTGGTGGAGCAGCTGTTTTAGCAATTATTTTTGGCTTTATTGGTAAATTAAGTGCCTTAATTCAAAGTATTCCTTCGCCAGTTATTGGTGGTGTGAGTTTTTTATTGTTCGGGGTTATTGCCTCCAGTGGCTTAAAAATCTTGATTGAAAATCAAGTTGATTTTAACAAAAAACGTAATTTAATGATTGGTTCGTTAATCTTAGTAATTGGGATTGGCAATGCTTATTTACAATTGGGAAAATATCAGTTCTCTGGTTTGGCTGTGGCAACGGTATTAGGTATTTTACTAAATTTAATTTTACCAAATCAAGATCAAGTTGCGAATAAAAGCGATTAGAAGCAAGGAGATCACCTAAACTCAGGATTTAAGCTGATTTTTGACTTGAATTTCTGAGGTATAGTTAGCTGATTGCTTATAGTCTTGTGAGCGCATTTTTATCAAGTTGTGGACAAAGGTTCTTAGCAACTGAACATAACCTAGAATAAATGCTTAGATCAATTTTTATTTCAATCTGAAATCTTTTGGATACAAATTGTTTCTAGGGTTAAAATATAGATAATTTGTAACGCTTCCAGGAGGCTTGAAATGAATTATAAACAAAAAATTGCTACTTTATTAAGGGAACGAACCCAAGTCATTGATTTTACTAAAGAGCAATTTTCATTTACGGCAGAATCTTTAAGCCAAGCATTGAAAATTCAACGTAATACCACTAGTCACTATTTAAATCAATTAAGTCAAGAACAGCAGGCTGTTAAAATTAATGGGCGGCCAGTCTTGTTTTTAGACAAAAAGACGCTTCAAAGACAGTATCAATTAGGTTTTAATAGCCAATATCCCAACTGGTCAGCTTTTTTAGCCGACCTCAAATTATTTCAAATGACCTCGGTTTTGGACCAAGTTATCGGTGCTAATGGTTCTTTACATAGTCAATTAGAACAATTAAAAGCTGCTGCCAATTATCCTGGCAGTGGTTTACCAATTTTGTTATCTGGACCTACTGGTGTAGGTAAAAGTTACTTGGCACAAATATATTACCGTTATTGTCAACAAAGGCGCTTAATTGCGCCGCAGGGACAATTGGTACAGTTGAATTGTGCGGAGTATGCAGATAATCCAGAATTACTATCTAGTTTACTCTTTGGTTATGTTAAAGGTGCATTTACGGGTGCACAGCAAGATCATCGTGGCTTATTTGATCAAGCCGATCAAGGCGTTTTATTTTTAGATGAAGTTCACCGCTTGGATGCTAAAGGGCAAGAAAAATTATTTAGTTATTTAGATCGAGGACAGATTTCTTCACTGGGACAAACAAGCAATGCCCGGCAGGTTAATGTTCGTTTAGTTTTGGCTACTACAGAGGATTTACAAAATAATTTTTTGCAGACTTTTATTCGGCGAATTCCGATTCACGTCAAAATTCCTTCGTTATTAGAGCGTCCGCAAAATGAATTGGAAGAATTAATTTTGTCGTTTTATCAGAATGAGGCACAAAAGGTCAATCAGACACTTTTAATTAAAAATACAGTACGTCAAGCATTATTAGCGGCTAATTATCCGAATAACATTGGTGATTTAAAAAATTATGTTACGTTATCAGTGGCCCAAGCGTTAGTTCTACAAAAACAGCGCATTAATAAGCTTGCCCAAGTGGTGATTGATTTGAATTGTTTACCACCTAAATTACGTTTATGGCAAATTAAACCAAGTTTAGATGTTGACCAAAACCAACCGGATTTAGTAATTAATGCGCAAACTGATTTAACGAAATTATCGACCCACCGCTTAATCCAGCAAAAAGTTGATACGCTTTTAGAGAAATTTGGTTGTTTAATTAATAATTCGCAACCTAGCCGCCCAGAATTATTTCGACAAATTAATGTTTTAACTGATACGTTAGCGTCTGATGGGATGATTTCGATGACTAGTGATCAATATTTGTTTTTGAAAAGGGGAATTGAACGAATTTTAGAATCCTTCAAAGAACAATTTCACGTTGATTTTCTGGGAAATTTGGGGGCGCAGCTAGCTCATTATTTGTATTTGCGTGAATTTTATACATTTCAAGATAAAATTGAAACTAAGTTAACAGTCAAAACTTTAAAACGATTATTGAAAAATAATTCGTTACAGGAACAAATGTTAGATTTATTGGTACAAGTTTTAGCCAATACTTTAAATTTCACCGCTGATCCGATTGACCAATTAATTATGGGAATCTATTTGAAGAGTGCGGTTTTAGCAGATGATAGTCCAACCATTCGTTGTGTAGTAATTGCCCATGGACAAACGACAGCTAGTAGTATGGCTGAAGTAGTTAATCGCTTGGTGGGACGTTTGATTGTCGATGCACTAGATATGCCGTTTGATGTGCAGCCTAGTGAAATTGGCCGGCGATTATCACATTTTATTGCTCATCGTCAATTTTTACAGGGATTAATTTTATTAGTAGATATGGGTTCATTAACCGAAATTGAAAAAGAGTTAACCGTTGATGTAGATTTTCCCATTGGCATGGTAACCAATATTTCGACATCCGTGGTTTTACAAGTTGCTCAAAAGATTGAACAACAGCAAAACTTAGAACAAATTTTAGCGCAAGTCCAACAGACTGCAAAGATTAAAACTAGTTTGAAATATCCCCAACAAAATCGCCAAGATGTGATTTTAACATGTTGTGAAACGGGGCAAGGAACAGCAACGAAAGTTAAACGATTATTAGAAGAAAGTTTTCCGGCCAATTTAAAAACTAGAGTGTTGGCCTACGATGAACGCCAACTTGAGAATCATTCCATTTGGGAAATGTTACAGAGTAAGTACCATTGCTTAGCAGTAGTGGGGACAATTAATCCTCATTTGTCAAAGATCCCATTTATTTCATTGGAATCTTTAATTTCCGGTGATCATCTGGATGAATTAGTGCAATTATTAAAACTGCATGATCCTAAGTTGTCTAAAGAATTAGCAACCAATATTATTCGCAACTTCACCGTAGAACGAGTTTTAGGAACGTTAACGATTTTAGATGCTCAAGCGGTTCTTAAAGCTATTGATCAATTTATTAGTAAGTATGAGTATTTAACCAAGAAACAATTGGAAAACCGTTTACGCGTTGCTTTATACGTGCATATTAGTGGATTAGTAGAGCGTTTAATTCGCAATGAACCCATTGCCACTTATCCCGATTTAAAACAATTGCAACAACAACATCCCCAAGAGTTAAAACAAGTGCAGGCGGCTGTTAGTGTCATAGAAAATCTGTACAGTATTAAAATTCCCGCGACAGAAATTGCCTATATTTATGATTTGTTACAACATTAAAGGATTTTTCGGGCGTTTGCCCCATAAAAAAAAGCGTGCCAAAAATTGGCACGCTTTTTGCTTATAGAGAGTTGGTAATAATCAAGCAACAAGCTCAGTTCACAAGCATAAACGTTATGAAATTTATCATCTGACGTTGAACCGTGGATTATTACTGCAAAAATGATGGAGTACTTGAAGGAGGAATTTAAAGTGAGTGTAGTTTTAGCCAGAATTGATAATCGTTTGTTACATGGCATTATTGTAACACAATGGGCACCACAATCGGGATCTAATCGGGTAATGGTGATTGATGATGATACCGCTAATAATCCAGTTGCTAAAGCCACGATGAAGATGGCGCGGCCCGCCGGAAATGCAATTTCTATTATTACGGAAGCCAAAGCTTTGACTAATTTTAAAAGTGGCAAATATGATCCTGAGAAAGTTTTGGTTTTAAGTAAAGAACCAAGTACGTTTTTACATTTAATTCAAGCCGGCGTGCAGTTACCAAAACTAAATATTGGTGGCACAGTTGCTAAAGAAGATGCATTAGCAATTTCTAAGCGTGCTTTTGCTACGCCAGAGGAAGTAGCTATTTATCAACAAATTTTACAAGCGGGTGTGCCCTTAGTGACACAATATGTACCAGCTGATAAAGAAGTAACAATTACAGCCGACTTTTTGGCAGGTAAGGAGGAAGAATAATGCACTTTACGTTGATCCAAATTATTATTTTAACCATTTTAGCTTTTATTAAGCACATTGATTATTATGGAATTCCAATGTTGTTTGTCAACTACCCTGTTTTTTGGGGTTTATTTACCGGTTTATTAATGGGTGATATGAAAACTGGCTTGATTGTTGGCGGGACTGTGCAATTGATGTCATTAGGCGTGGCCGGTTTTGGTGGTTCTTCAGTGCCTGATTATGGGACCACTGCCATTATTGCCACTGCTTTTGGCGTAACTTTAGGCAAAAGTGCTGGTTTAGCAATTGGGTTACCCGTTGGGATGTTAGGCGTGCAATTAGACGTAGTAGTCAAAATTTTAAATGGCTTTGTGGCCAAAAAAGCCCAAAGCTATGCGGATGCTAGAAAATTCAAAAAAATGAATGCGGTGACTTGGTTAGGACCACTATTCTTTGGTTTGTCAGCTGCCATTCCAGTTTTAATTGCCGTAACTTTAGGTCAATCCGCTGTTAATTTTATTTTGCATAGTATGCCACATTGGTTCATGGGTGGTTTAACAATTGCTGGCAAGATGTTGCCAGCCGTTGGGATTGCGATGTTATTAAATTATATGCCAACTGGCAAATTGGTGAATTACTTATTAATTGGCTTTTTCTTGACTGCCTTTTTAAAAGTGCCGATTATTGGTGCTGCCATCATCGGTTTTGCATTAGCTTTCTCATCATATAAACGGACGGAAAAAGATGATCAAATGCGCACAACAACAGCAGCTAATACTGGTGATACTGGAATCGGGGAGGATGAATAGACATGTTTAAAAAGAATAAAGATCAGCAAGCTTACGGTCCACTTGTTTCGAAAAAAGATTTGCATAAAGCTAATTATCGGTGGCTAATGAGTGTTGAAACCTTTAACTACGAAACACAGCAGGGGGCTTCTGTGGCTTATGCACTGTCACCTATCTTAAGAAAAATTTATCCTAACGATGATGATTATGTCGAAGCTTTGGATAATCATTTTCAATATTATAATACGCAGCCGTGGTTAGCAGCAATTATTTTAGGAGCTTGTGTTGCTATGGAAGAAAAGCAGGGCTTAGCTGCTAAACACGCAATTAATGACTTTAAAGTCGGGACGATGGGACCTTTGGCTGGAATTGGGGATTCGTTATTAATGACGATGATTCCAACGATTATGGGTTCGATTGCGGCTTACATGGCATTAGAAAATAATCCGTTTGGTATTTTATTGTGGGGCATTTTAATTGCGATTATCTTTTTCTTACGGATGCACTGTTTTGAATTTGGTTATCGGCAAGGTTCCAAAGTTATCACAGAATATGGAGACAAAATTAATTATTTAACCGAGGCAGCTTCGGTGTTGGGGATTACCGTTGTTGGCTCTTTAGTTGGATCGGTAATTTCCGTGACTTGTCCATTGAAGTTTCAATTTGGTAAAGTAGCAATGAGCATTCAACCAATGTTAGATAAAATTATGCCAGAATTAATTCCTGCCTTACTAGTTTATTTTGCCTATGAGTTATTAAAATCCAAGAAAATTAGTATGACATGGGTAATTTTACTATTTATCGTGATTGCAATGTTTGGGGCAGCATTTGGCTTCTTAAAATAGGACTGAGGAGTGAGCGGTAGTTTATGAAAAAAGTAATTATTGTAACACACTATACTCTGGCTAAGGGTTACCAAGCAACTTTACAGGGATTAACTGGTGATGATCAAACCGTCATGGCGGTTTGCGCTTATTTAGATAATGCCGGTCAAGCTGAATTAAAACAACAAGTCACTGCTTTGTTAAATACTCAGGATGAGTTTTATATCTTGACGGACTTGAGTTTTGGGAGTGTCAATCAATTGATGAGTCAATTTTTGGCGCCAAAGATTCATGTTATTACTGGGATTAACTTACCTTTCGCTTTGGAATTAGTTTTAGCAGTTAAAAATGATTTACCGATTGATTTAACACAAATGATTCAACAAGCACGGCAACAATTATTAGATGTTGCCCAGACTAATGTTGTTGACAATGATGATGATGAATAATATTTGTTAATAAAGGAGGATTAGATGAGTGTCTTAGATGATGTTTTACATTTTGATCATGAACGTAGTCGAACTATTTCGGCTGAAAATCCAAGTGGTGCGCCCGGTCAAGCGGCTAAAGCAACTGGTAAATTAGGTCCGCAGCGTAAGGGATGTGCCGATATTTCTTTAGATCAAGGACAAAGCGTTACTTTAGCTGAGATTGACGGTCCCGGCGAAATTCGCCACATGTGGTTTACAGTAACGGATAAAACCACCAAAGGGAGTTTTGTTTTAAGAGATTTAGTCTTAAGAATTTATTGGGATCATGAAGAAAATCCCTCCGTTGAAGTACCACTAGGTGATTTTTTCTGCAATGGTTTTGCGACCCGCTGTCAAATTAACTCCTTACCGATTGTGGTTAATCCTGTTGGCGGGATGAATAGTTATTTTAAAATGCCATTTCAAAAGCATGCTAAAATTACCATTACTAATGAGCATCCGGCTTTTATTAAACATTTCTTTTATACGATTAATTATGTAAAAAACGATCAATTAGCTCGGGATTTACTATATTTTCATGCTTATTGGAATCGAGAAAATCCAGTTGTCAAAGGCCAAGATTATACATTAGTTGATCAAATTCAAGGTCAGGGCTATTATGTTGGTACTTACATGGCGTTATGCTCTCTGCAACGTTACTGGTGGGGGGAAGGTGAATTCAAGTTTTATATTGATGATGACGACTTGTATCCTACGGTGACATCGACTGGAGCAGAAGATTACTTTGGTGGAGCGTGGGCTTTTCAGAAGCAAGATTATGGGCAATTACCAGAAACTTTAACTTATTCTACGCTCTATCAAGGCTATCCGTTTCATGAAACACAAGATCATTCGCGTGATCATTTTAGTGCGGGCAAACCCGATCCCAATTCGGTTCATGCTTGTGGCAATGATGGCTTACCACAGCATGGTTTATATCGCTGGCATTTACCGGATCCGATTGCTTTTTCGAAGAGTTTAAAAGTCACTTTTCAAGATATTGGGAATGATGACATTAGCTTATTTGAACGCAGTGATGATGTTTCGACAGTTGCTTATTGGTATCAAAGTGAACCGCATCACCCCTTGCGTCCGTTTTTGAAGCGGGCAGATCGCTTACCAAGATAATAAATAAGTAATAAACCAAACTACTTTAGAATACTCCGATCTCGATAGCTTAAAGAAAAATTAATCATTTATGTTTAACGGTCTTAAATTTTCAAAGTTCAAGCAAAACTTTGAAGTTTAAGGCCGTTATTTATTTGAACGTTAAGATTCTAAAAATGAGACTTTTTAAGTGTTTCTTGTCAAACGTGACCTGGGTTAATTTTTTCTAATCATCATAACGGCTTTTTTTAATGAAATATGATAATATCTATAGATAAAATTGGTTGTGTTCAGTTAACTAATAGGAAAATTGTTGATAGATTTGGGTAAACATCAAGTCTTACTTTTTAAATTATTAAATGAAGCAACTTTGTCTCAGGTTCAAGTGGTGATGGTGATGAAAATGTTAACAGAAAAAATTGCACAATTATTATATAAGGCCACCAAGATTAATCAGTGGAGCGAGCATGGTTTGACAGCGATTGAGGTTGCCCAACAGTTACAAATTAAACGCAATACCGCTAGTCATCATTTGAATTTATTGTGTCAGAATCAGCAAGCAGTCAAAATTAATTCGCGACCAGTAATTTATTGGGATCGCAAAGTTTTAATGCAACATTATCAAGTCACATTACATAGTGCATATGCTTCCAAAGATGAATTGTTACAAACTTTAACGACATCAAAGACCTCAACTAGTGTTTTTGACCAAGTGATTGGTAGCAACGGCTCATTGTATGTAGCAATTGAACGCTTAAAAGTGGCGGCTGGTTATCCTCAAGGCTTACCAGTTTTGATTACAGGACCGACCGGCTCAGGTAAAAGTTTTTTGGCTCAAATTTATTATCAGTTTTGCTTGGAACAAGGATATTTGGAAAAGAATGCTCCGTTTATTCACTTTAATTGTGCTGAATATGCAGATAATCCAGAATTATTGACTAGTAATTTATTTGGTTATCAAAAGGGAGCTTTTACTGGTGCTGTGCGTGATCAATTGGGGATTTTTGATCAAGCGGATCAGGGGATTTTATTTTTAGACGAGGTTCATCGCTTAGATGCTAAGGGACAAGAAAAATTATTCAACTATTTAGACAGTGGCTACATTATGCCGTTAGGTTCCGGTCATTCTAAGCATCAGGTTCAAGTCCGATTGATTTGTGCAACAACCGAGGATTTACAAAGTTATTTTTTAGATACTTTTTTACGAAGAATTCCGATTCAAATTACTATTCCTGGTTTGAAAAGCCGAGCTAGTCAAGAAGTTGAAGCATTGATTAAATTGTTTTATTGGCAACAAGTTCAACAAATTAAACGACCGATTGAGTTAAACCAAGCAGTCATTAATGCACTGTTAGCAGTTCCTTATCACTACAATGTCGGCGAATTAAAAAATGCTGTTGTAATTTCAGTCGCTAGTGCTTTACAAAATTTGACCAATATAAATCAACCACTAAAAGTTGAGTTACCTAATTTGCCCCAGGAAATTTTAGAAAATATTAGTGCACAATCAGGAGCAATTACTTTAAAAACGGGCTATTTAATGCTGAACGATAGCCAATCACAACTAGAATTAATGCCGTCAAATTTAACACCAATTAACGAAATTCAACAGACGTTTCAACAAATATTAATGAATTATCAAAGAACTTCCGCGTTTGATGACTTTTTAGCAACTAGTCAAGAACAGATTACCCAACTATGTGACTATTTAATTTTTGAAAAAGATCATCAAAAAAACGCGGTACCGTTAACTTTTTTAAAAAATATTTTTCAAACAATTACTACACAGCAAAATCTTGAGTTTACCGGCAGCACAATTTTGATGTTAGCGTATTATTTTTATAATAAACAGTCGGCCCATTGGCGCTTAAGTAATAAGGAAAAACGGATTTGTCAAAAAATAATCCAGCAGTTTCAAACCAAAAATCCGTCTTTAAATAACATTATTGTTTCGATTAAGACTACTTTAACTAAGTCAATCAGTTTGGCATATGATAGCATTGATGACCTATTTCTTTATATTTATTTGGATGATTTAGTTCATAGTTATCGCGAACCTGCACTTCGTTGTTTAGTCTTAGCGCATGGTTACTCAACAGCTAGTAGTATTGTTAATGTCGTCAATCAAATGCAACACGTTCATGTTCTAGATGCGATTGATATGCCGTTGGATATTAAAATTGCAACGATTGGGGAAAAAATTAATCAGTACTTGCAGACACACCCAGTGGATCAAGGTTTGATCTTACTAGTAGATATGGGTTCATTAGTTGGTATTCAAAAATATATTACTCAAGCAGTTTCTTTTCCCATTGTTATTATTAATAATGTTTCAACCCAATCGGCATTGTTGGTGGCAGAAGGGATATTGCAACAACAAACGCTTAGTCAAATCAGTAAACAATTGACGCACGCATTAAATCCTACTCAAAAAGTGATTTATCCCCAAGCCACTAAAAAGAATTTGATTGTCACTTGTTGTTTTACGGGTGTGGGAACGGCCAGAAAAATTCGAGATTTAGTGTCTGACAGTTTGCCATCAGCAGTGCAAGTTAGTGTGCAAGCTTTGGAGCAAGCTCAATTACAAGATCCGCAAGAATTAAAGTTATTAACTCAGGTCTATAATGTCGTGATGGTCATTGGGACGATTGATCCGCAATTGACCGCAGTACCTTATTTTGCGTTAGAACAAATTATTTCAGGTGTTGATTTACCAGCATTAAGTCAGACTTTAAAGAATTATTTACCGCCCACGGACTTAAAAAAATTCAATGACCGCTTAATTCATAATTTTACGTTAGAGCGTGTGATCAATTCGATTACAATTTTAGATGCAAATGTTGTCATGAAAAATATTGATGAAGCGGTGCGTAATTATACTCAATTAACTAATCATCAATTAAATAATGTTACACGCATGTCATTATATGTTCATGTTAGTTACCTAATTGAACGTTTAATTCGCAATGAGGCGATTGAAACTTATGATTGGAATAACGTGGCGGACACTAGTCAAATTCAGACACTTCAACAAATCAAAATGGCATTTAGTGTCATTGAAAAAGAATATAGTGTCAGCATTCCGGATGCAGAATTAGGTTATATTTATGATATTATGCAAGCAGATTCTTGAAAATTAAACTCTTTTCATTCTTTTAAAAAGCATGCCAGAAAGTTGGCATGCTTTTTGCTTAGAAGAAAGTGCGTGTAAGAATAAAGGAGTAGTGATTATGAAATTCATTTTAGCTAGTCATGGCCAATTAGCTCCAGGTTTAAAAAATACTTTGGAAATGATTGTTGGTCCGCAAAGTTCGGTAATAGCCTTTGGCGCTTATGGTCCACAAGATCAGGATATTTTGCCGTTAATCAAAGACCAGATTAAAGAAAGTGCTGATCCGATTGTTCTGTTGACTGATATTTTTGGTGGCTCAGTTAATAACCAGCTAATGGAATTGGTATTGCAACAACCAACTTTGCACTTAATTACTGGGATGAATTTACCACTATTGTTGGCTCTAGTGACTTACACAGGGGACTTAAATAAAAGTGCGATCCGACAGATTATTCAAGAAAGTCAAGCCAGCTTACATTATATGAATGATCAATTGGATCAGCCTAGTCAGGAGGATGATTTATGATCAAAATGATTCGCATTGATCATCGCTTGTTGCATGGTCAAGTCATGTTTGCTTGGACAAAATCACAAGGAATTGAACGCATCATCGTGATTGATGACACTGCCGCGCAAGATGATTTTAAGAAAATGTCGATGAAACTGTCAAAGCCAGCAGATATTAAGTTGAGTGTTTTTAGTGTTGAACAAGCTTTACAACGCCTTGATAAAATTAATGCTGTCAAAGAACCAACGCTGATAATTTTTGGTAATGTGGCAGAAACGGCGCAAGTAGCGCCCCAATTGCAGAATATTAAGACCATTAATTATGGCGGGATTCCAGAACGTGCCACCACGAAGAAATATAGTAATGCAATTTATCTAACTCCCAAAGAAGTTCAACAAAGTCAACAGTTAAAAGATCAAGGCTTTGAGTTATCAATGCAGCAAGTGCCCACTTCGAAAAAAGAAAGTCTCAATAAATTAATTTAAGGCTGCAAAGCAATTGATTAAAGAGCTGGATAAAAGTTGTTTAATAATTGAGCACTAACAGAATTAAATTACAAAGTCCTAACTTGATTGTGAAAAGTTAACGATGTTAGGCGCCAATCGTTGATTTTTGGAACACAATAATGAACTAAGAGAGGGGGAAACTGAGATGCTTATTAAAGCTATTTTATTAGGAATCGTTGGCTTAATCGGAATTGCCGATTCACGTTTGTTAGGCCGTAGCAACTTAGAACAACCCTTGGTAATGAGTTGTTTAGTGGGAGTTGTTTTGGGAGATATCACCAAAGGATTACTGGTTGGCGCAGCCTTGGAGTTAGTTTTTATGGGGATGGCCAATATTGGTGCAGCAGCACCACCTGATATGGTTTTGGGATCAGTGATTGCCACGGCTTTTGCTATCTTATCGCATACTAATGCCCAAACGGCTTTAACTATCGCTTTACCAGTCGCAATTTTAGGGCAAATGTTAGCTATTGTGGTACGGATGTTTATTTCAACTTTTAACCGTGGAGCTGAAAAAGCAATTGATGCCGGAAAATTTGCTAAAGCGCGACGCTACCATATTGTGTGGGGAGTCTTATTATATGGTGCTTTATATTTTGTTTTAATTTTTCTATCAGTTTATTTGGGTACTGGCTTGGTTAAAACTGTCGTAGCAGCCATTCCTAAATGGTTAACTGCTGGTTTGACTTTAGCCAGCAAAATTTTACCAGCCTTTGGTTTTGCCTTGTTGATGCAGACCATGCTGACGAAAAAAACGGTCGTTTATTTATTATTGGGCTTCTTTATTACTGCATATGGCCGGATTTCAGTAACTGGGGTTGCAATTTTTGCGGTGTTACTAGTTTTAGTTTTGAACGAAGTTATCCCGAAAAAATCGCCGTCAGCAGTTGTTGAAGACAATGATGATGAATTAGAAGAATTATAGTTAGGAGGTTAAGCCATGGTTATTGCTCACGAGGTTCAAACGTTAAATGACAAACAGTTAAAACGCCGTTATTGGTCATTTGTTTGGCGTTCTTATGCGATCCAAGCTTCTTGGAATTATGAAGGTCAAATGAATTTGGGGTTTATGTACGGCATTGCGCCCGTGATTGATCGCCTTTATGGTGATGGTCAGTCAAAAAGTTTAGAAATGAAAAAAGCGGCTTATAAAAGGCATTTAGCTTTTTATAACTGTACACCACAAACTAGCGCTTTTGTTTTGGGCATTGCTTCTTCCATGGAGGAAGAATATGCACGTAATCCTGAAGAATTTGATCCCAATTCAATTAATGCAGTGAAATCATCGTTGATGGGGCCTTTATCTGGAGTAGGGGATTCATTTTTTCAAGGAACCATCAAAATCTTGGCTTTTGGTTTAGGCGTCACTTTTGCTAAGCAAGGCAGTATCTTGGGACCAATTTTGGCCGTTTTAATTTCGGTTGTGCCAGCATTATTAGTTACTTATTACGGTGGTAAATTTGGCTATAATGCGGGGAATAAATTTTTGAAGCAGTTGACCAGTGAAGGGATTATGGATCGTGCCATGTATTTGGTGACGATTGTGGGTTTAATGGTTATTGGTTCCATGATTGCTAGTATGATTGGTATTACCACGCCCATCCATTTGGGGAAATCTTTTAATTTACAAAAGACGTTAGATTCTATTTTTCCACAGATGATCCCCTTAGTTTTTACTTTTTTAATGTATTGGTTATTACAAAAGCATGTTAGTACCGGTTGGATTTTAATAATTTGTATTGCTTTAGGCTTAGTTTTAAGTCCATTAGGAATTTTTGCTTAATAATATTAGGAGGATAAAGTTATGACACAAACACCAAAGGAAATTATTGCAGCTATTAAACAACAGAATGAACAAATTGATCATGTTATTTTTACCGGTTGTGGAGCATCCATGGCGGATTTGTACGCTGGTTATTATTTCTTAGATCACGAAAGTCAAAAATTTAATACCCAAATTATGCAGGCTAATGAATTTAATTATGATACACCAAAATTTGTTGGGAAAAATACGATTGTGATTACTGCCTCACTAGGAGGAACTACACCGGAATCGATTGCCGCTACTAAATTGGCGGTTCAATTGGGAGCTCAGGTTATCACTTTATCACATGATCCAAAATCTCCCATTGTCAAAGCTGCACAGTATGTTTTGATCCATGGCTTTGAAGAAGATTATGCCCATAAAACCGAAAAAATGACGATGGCTTTGCAATTAGCAATCGAAATTATGAATCAATATGAAGGCTATCAATATTATGATGAAGCGCAAAACGCGTTTGCTGGGTTGTTTGATTTAATTAATGCGCAAGTGCAAATGGCTGAACCAGCCGCGCAAAAATTTGCTGAACAGTATCAGAATGAAGATCGCTTATATGTGATTGGTAGTGGCGCAACTTATGGTGCCGCTTATTCTACGGCTTCCTTCTTATTTATGGAAATGCAGTGGATTACGGGCAATATTATTCATTCCGGAGAATTTTTCCATGGTCCATTTGAACTAGCAGTTAAGGATGCGCCTTATCTTTTATTCATGAATGATGGGGCAACACGGCATTTGGATGCCCGGGTATTAGCCTTCTTACAACGATTTGACACAAAATATACAGTAATTGATGCCAAGGATCACAATTTAGCTTCGATTGCTTCAAAACATGTTATTGATTATTTTAACCCCATGTTAATTACGGGAGTAATGCGGATTTATGCCGATAAATTAGCAGCAGCACGGCAACATCCTTTGACCAAACGGCGTTACATGTGGAAGTTAGAAAACTATTAATAATCAAGCTTGAAAAAAACGCTTAAAACTTGAGTTTAACTTTTAAGTTTTAAGTCTGAAACATTGATATTAACCTCAATTGTTCCAATGTCAGAAGTGTTCCAATAGTTAGCCAACTGCGCTAATTGTGGAGCACTTTTAATTTATTCCAATAATAGGGGGTGGGGATGATTTTAATAACAAGGTTAAATTTGCAAGAGCTTTGAACTGGTTTTGGGGTTGGGAAGAAAAGGACAGATAAGGTAATTAAAAATTAACAATGCAAAAAATATTAATTAAAATTTGAGTTAATAGGTGTCTGCTATTAGTTTCGTTTTTAAGATGCAAATATATCTTTTTAAAGCTATATTTAATTCTTTATTGATTATTTAGCTAATAACAATATTTATTTTTGCAAAAATTATGTATTTAAGAACAACCAATCTTGATGATTAGAATTATTTTAACTTTTTTACTTAATTTATATATACAATAAGCAAGTACTATATTAAAATGATTTTTAAGTAAATTTATAATTTGTTATCAGGGGGATTCAAATGAATAAATTAATGAATTTGCCATTAAGTGCTACTGTCATGGCACTTTTGGCAGTTGCACCAATGACGACAGTTGGAATTAGTTCGATTTTTAATGCGGATCAAGTTCAAGCTGAAACTACGCCAACAAGTGATCAAGAAGCAATTACTAAGTTTGCTTCCTATTTTAATCAAGATCCGTTGGTGGTCAGCAATGCTGAAGCTGCAGAAAGCTTAGCTGATTTGAAACTCAATGTTAATCAATCATTAGGTTCTAATTTGAGTCAAACTGGTTTTGTCGATACCAAAGGTCAAGTGGCCGATTTTGGGGCACTTTTTTATCGTCAAGATTCTAAAGAAGCACTAGCAGCTGCCAAGATGGTGAGTCAATTAGGTGATAATTATCAAACAGTTGTGAATTTTCAAATTGATAATCAAGACGCAACTACAGAAGTTACTGATGCGCAACTAAAAGAGTTATTGAATCAGGGTGGCAATATTACGGAAACTATTAATATTGTTAGAAAAGCTGATGCAACACCGGTCAAGACCATTGCTTTGACTTTAAGAATTTTATCAAGTGCCGATGATTTAGCATATGTTAAAACCTCATCTTTTTTAGACGCTTTTGCCATGGAGCCATTAGAGATTAAAGCTGACGATCCACAATTAAGTATCGGTTTGTTTAATTCTTCGACGAAATTATTTGAAGAAGGAGAAGCACAAGGTTTTATTAATAACAAGGATTATAGTATTAACGGTTTAGCTGGCGCTTTTTGGGATAAAGAAATGCAGCCAGTGGCTAAATCTTTAGTAGAAAAATATCCAGATTTAGCAGTACAGGTTGATGTTTATTATCAAGATCAAAAAATTAATCCAGCCGATTATCAAAAGTTAATTACTGATTTAAAAACTAAAGGTGGGTCTGTGACTGAAAAAATAACGTTGCAAAAAGACCAGCAGCCGATTAATAACCCACTTTACTTGCAATTAAATGTGGAAGTACCGGCTAGTGTTGATAAACCGACGGATTCTTCCGGCACTGACCCCGACACCTCAACGCCAACGACTCCACCAGATTCGACCGATACTGGTGATAAACCAACAACGCCAACTGATCCTGATCATTCAAGTAATAAACCGATTGATGTTACAAAACCAGACGAAACTGACAAGCCAACGACTCCACCAGATTCGACCAATACTGGTGATAAACCAACAACGCCAACTGACGCCGATCACTCAAGTAATCAGCCGATTGATGTTACAAAACCAGACGAAACTGACAAACCAACGACTCCACCAGATTCGACCGATGCTGGTGATAAACCAACAACACCAACTGATCCCGATCACTCAAGTAATCAGCCGATTGATGTTACGAAACCCGATGATACGAACAAGCCAGCCAATTCAAACGATACTAATAATAGTTCCCAGCCAGTTATTGTCACACATGCTATTAAAGGGGCAGTAACAGTTAATTCTAATGTTGATGGTGGTTATGCTCGTTTATATGATGCCAATGGTACCATTATTTTGGATCGGGCACTAGCAGCCAATACTAACTGGGTTACTGATGGTAAGCGGACTTTAAATGATGGTCGGGTCTTGTATAAAGTTTCACCAACTGAATATGTTTTAGCTTCTGATGTCCAATTTGGTGATAAGAACTCTGTTTTTGTTGAAACTGGGACAGCAACAATTACTCGCCAACGGGGTGTAGTTAATGTTACTGCACCAGGAGTGGTCTTTTTAAATGCTTGGGATGATGCCGGCCCGGGTTTTAAAATTTTACCGAATCGCGCCTTAAGTACGCATAGCCGCTGGAAATTTGATAAAAAAGCGACAATTAATCAAGCAACTTATTATCGAGTGGCGGGTTATGAATGGGTTAATGGTAAATATGTGACAGTTGAATAATAAAATAGATAAGAACAGATAATTAATAATGCTCCCAAAATGAAAAAGGACTTAAGATAAAAAACAATCTTAGGTCCTTTTTCTAATTGCTTTTGGTCACAGCAGGATAGCTAATCGTCTTTGGAGTGCCGGGCACCAATTTGAAATTCTGCTTGATGTTCAAACATGTAACGCACGGAAATTGGTTGACTACCAGTTAATTGATAAAAGTCATCAGTATAGGTATTCATTTTACCTTGGCGAATGGCTTGAGCAAAAGTGACCATGCCGTCAGAAGAAAAAGGAGCCTCTGAATCTTTTTTAAATTTACCAGCTGTGGTTCGTGGTACTCCCATAGCATCGAAGATTTGATAGTTTTCCTCATCACTAATAGCTTGATATTTAAGATTATTACCAGTCACATCATTGGCAATTTCAATGAATTCACTAATTGTTAACAGCTCTTTACCGTTAATATTTAAAATCTTATGGTGCAGATTATCTGCTAGTAAAGCATAGGCCACAGCTTTAGCACAATCTTGGCGTGAAATATAGGCCATTTGACCATCACCTTGACTATTGGCTAGATCTTGACCTTGTTTCACAAAAGTAAAGTAATTGGTGATCATAGCTTCAGCATATTGTGAATTACGCAGAAAAATGTAATCTAAACCGCTTTGTTGAAGATAATTTTCAGTATAGGCATGATCAATTTTTTCGATACTCGGATTATCAGGATCGCTAGCATTAACTAAAGAAGTATAAATTATTTTAGAAACCCCAGCTTTCTTAGCGGCATCAATGACATTTTGATGAGCTTGCTGGCGTTTTTTGCCAACGAAGGGCATTGAAATTAAGGCTAAAGTGTCGCCACCAGCAAATGTTTTTTCCAGTCCGATGCGCGAGTTGAAATCAGCTTGGCGAACTTCAATTTCCTTTTGGGCGTATTGACTTAAAACTTGTTGGTTATAACCGCAAAAAATCAAATCCTTCTTATTGGTTAATTTTAATAAATCTGTGGCAGCCTGAGAGCCTAGATTACCATCAACACCAGTTAAAATTAGTTTGCTCATAAATTAAGTTCCTCACTTTCTTGATTACTTTCATCTTATGTGATTGTTTGAATTATCACAAATATAAAAAATCAATTGGTTAGAGGTTTTACCTCTAAGGAAAGTAAATGAGCTAACTGAACAATTTGCTGTAATTTGGTACGATCAAAATCTTTACGATAGGCGAAAACGATCTTAAATTGATGATGCGTTTGTTTGATTGGCAAAAGCTTGATTTGTTTTGAATGCAATGGCAAAGGATAGTTATCTGGAAAAAATCCAATTAGATGTTGTGTCTGAATCAAAAAGATTTCAGTTTCTAAATCATTAACGGTCGTCTGAATATTAGGCACAAAACCATCTTGTTGGGCATGTTGCAACATCAGATGATAAGATTTACCAATTGTCTGTGGTGCTAGCATAATTAAAGGATATTGATATAACTGAGATACAGTAATTTCTTCTTGTTGGTACAAAGGATGTTCTTGATCAACTAAAGCACAATAAGATCCTTCATAGAGACTAATGGTTTTTAATAATTTTTCGGCTTGAAATTCCGAATCAAAACTGATTGCCAAATCATAACGATCTGTTTTCAAATTAGCAGCGACATCTTTTAATTGGACTTTTTCTAATTCAAAAATTAAATTAGTTCTTTGTTGGAGAACGGTGACTATCTTGAGTAAAAAATTGAGATCAATGATGGAAGTATATTCAATTCGAATTCGTTTTTGATGTAATTTAAAGTCTTGCATATTTTGTTCTAGACAGTCATATTGTTGACAAACTTTGAGTGCTTCGTCATAGAAAAGTTTACCTGCTGCTGTTGGTTTGATAGGGGTGGTACTACGATCTATTAATTTAACGTCAAAGTAATCTTCTAAAGAGCGGATTTGCTGACTAACACTAGTTTGGGCAATATGATTTTTCTGTCCCGTTTTAGTAAAGCTACTAGAATTAACTAAGTCGATGAAATAATGTAGTTTGTCTAAGTTCATTAATTTTTTCCTTTTGGTACTTAAAATTAGTGTTTTAAAACAACTGTTCACCATTACTTTGAATAACTTTTTTCAACCAATGATAACTTTTCTTAGGAACACGTTTGAGATCTTTTAAATCATGATTTGTCCGATTGACATAGACAACGCCATAACGTTTATCGACGTTACCTTGCGAACTAGGAATATCAATTAAGCCCCAACCGAGATAACCAATAATATTAGCGCCATCACGAACCGCTTGTTTTAAAGCCAGTAAATGGTCACGATGATAATTAATCCGGTAATCGTCATTAATTTCGTTTTGCCCGTCCCAAGTTTCGCGAACGCCAATGCCATTTTCAATCGGAAAAATTGGTAAATGCGTGCGATTGGCTAGATCCATTAAAACGCCATAAAAACCTTGGGGGTCAATTTGCCAGTGCCATTCATTTGTAGCTAAGTAAGGATTATGAACCTGACCGACACTACCAAAATAATTAGGAAGCGTTCCAACGGGAATTTGACTACTGTCTAAACAAGTAGTTGTATAATAACTAAAACTCAAAAAATCACTACGCGTTTGTTTGATTTCCGTTAAATCTTCGGCAACTAAAAGATCTGCCCAATGATTTTGGTGTAAGTAAGCTATTACCTCATCAGAATATTGACCTTCAGTAAAAATTCGTAGTAAATTGTAGTCCGTAAATTCTTTGAATTTACGAACGGCAGCAACGTCTTGGGGATTAGAGGTAGCCGGATAAGCTTCTTGAAAAGCTTCCATGCCGCCAATTAATAAGTCAGGATAGTTTTGGTGAATAAAATTGGCAATTCTAGCATGAGCAAGCGCAACATTGTGTTGAATTTGAAATAATTCGCGTGCAGTTTTTTGACCAGTTAAATAACCACTACAGTGAAAAGCTTCTGGCGTGCTGTATAAATTTTGTTCATTAAATGTTAACCAATACTTAACTTGATTACCAAACTCAGCGATCATTTTTTCTCCATAAGCGACAAAATGTTCCACCACTTTCTTACTAATAAAACCATTATATTTTTGGGCTTGAACTAAAGGCATATCAAAGTGATAGAGACAAATCATAGGTTGAATTCCATTGGTCAGTAGTTCATCGATTAAATCATGATAAAATTTTAAACCCTGCGGATTAAAGTCGCCTTGACCAGTTGGTTGCACTCGACTCCAAGAAATTTGAAAACGATAAAAATTCATACCTAAATCTTTCATTAAAGCAATGTCTTCGTGGTAACGATGGTATTCATCAATGGCAACGTCCCAGTCAGAATTATTGGGGCCAGCCGCTTGTAAATCATAAACCGATGCTCCTTTATGACCTTCATGGACAGCTCCTTCAGTTTGCATACTGGAAGTCGAATTACCCCAGAAAAAATTAGTTTTTAATTTAGTCATGTTAATTACTCCTTTTAGTAATCGTTAACATCATCAGTATAAACATTAAGAAAAAGACTGTAAACAAGTGATTCAGCAATAAATTTTAAAATGAAATTGATAATAGATCGGGATTTTCAGGAAACTATAAGTGACTAATGATAGATATTTTAGATTAAAAAAATCCAATTAAGCCAGTGAGTTTTTTGGGGAAATCGTTGACAAATTAAAAGTTGATGCTATCATTTACATTAAAGAAAAATTAAAAAAGAGAGGTAAGTAATATGACAAAGGTTCAAGCAGCAGAAGTTGATTTTAATAATTTGGGATTTGATTACTTAGACTTACCTTATCGCTATCAAGCAACTTATAAAGATGGTCAATGGCAAGATCAAGGTCTAGTAACAGAAAGTAACGTATCAATTAGTGAATCTTCAACTTCTTTACATTATGGACAATCTGTTTTTGAAGGAATGAAGGCTTATCGAACTAAAGACGGTCATGTACAACTATTTCGACCAGATAAAAATGCTGAGCGCATGCAAAATAGTTGTCAACGGTTGTTAATGCCCCAAGTGCCAACGGAGATGTTTGTTGATGCTGTCAAACAAGTAGTCAAAGCTAACATTGATTTTGTTCCACCTTATGGTAACGGTGCTACTTTATACTTACGGCCAATTATGATGGGCGTTGGGGGCGTTATTGGTGTCCATCCAGCTTCTGAATATCTTTTCCGTATTTTTGCCATGCCCGTTGGTAATTACTTTAAAGGTGGTTTAACACCAACCAACTTTACCACTTCTCAATATGACCGTGCGGCTCATAAAGGAACCGGTCAAAGTAAAGTGGGTGGTAATTACGCTGCTAGTTTAATGCCCGGCGAAGACGCTCATAAAAATGGTTTCTCAGATTGTGTTTATTTAGATCCGGTCAATCATGAAAAAATTGAAGAAGTTGGTTCTGCAAACTTCTTTGGCATCACAAAGGATGGTAAATTTGTTACTCCTAAGTCACCTTCCATTTTACCAAGTATTACGAAGTTCTCACTATTATATTTAGCTGAGCATGAGTTTAATATGCCAACCGAGCA
Source organism: Bombilactobacillus sp. ESL1202 (assembly GCF_058107125.1). Taxonomy (NCBI): domain Bacteria; kingdom Bacillati; phylum Bacillota; class Bacilli; order Lactobacillales; family Lactobacillaceae; genus Bombilactobacillus; species Bombilactobacillus sp. ESL1202. The sequence continues at coordinate 1,628,852 of NZ_CM176590.1, forward strand.
AGGCGATGTTTATATTAATGATTTGGATCGTTTTGCTGAAGCTGGTGCCTGTGGAACGGCGGCCGTTATTTCACCAATTGGCGGCTTGGAACATAATGGTAACTTGCACGTCTTTTATAGCGAAACCGAAGTGGGACCAGTAACGAAAAAATTATACGATGCCTTAACTGGGATTCAATTTGGTGATCGTAAGGGTCCCGATGGCTGGGTTTTTCCAGTTGAATAATTTTAAGTAACGCTATCTGTCAAATTTTATGAAAATAAAACGTCTTATAAAAAGAAGAATTCTTCTTTTTATAAGACGTTTTTTAGTCTAATTGATGCCAAATGTTCATCTTAAGATTTATTTTTAGCTAAATGATGTTGTTGCCAAGAATAAATAGGCAGTCCGCTTAAAGTTAAGATAATTCCAGCTAATGCTAAGTAAGGTTGACTAATCGTTGTATTAATAACAATAAATAAACCGCCCAAAATTGCTAGAATTGGTGGTAAAGGATACCAGGAAATTTTATAAGGTCGTTTTAATGATGGTTGCCGTTTCCGTAAAATAAAGCTGCCAACAAATAATAAGATTGAAAAAATCCAAGAAACATAAACCAACATGTCAGTCAAAGTATCAAATGTTCCTGAAAAAATCATAATTATAGCAATAAATCCTTCAAATAATAAACTATAGGTGGGGATATGGGTCATTGGGCTTAAATGACTGAAAAATTTGGCCGCTGGTAATTGATTTTTGATTCCCAAAGTGTAAGGCATTCTAGAACCGACCATTAAATGACCATTGACCGCGCCAAACACCGAGACTAAGATGCCGATTGTCAAAATTTGACCACCAATTTGACCAAATAATTTTTGCGCAGTTAACATGGCAGTAGCTTGATTGTTCATGATTTGGTGAAAAGGTAGTATTTTAATAAAACTCCAATTTAAGAGAGTATAAACAATGGTGACGGCTAATAGTCCCCACACAATGGCTTTAGCTAAGTTTTGTTCAGGACGCTTAATTTCACCGGCTAAATTACCGATGCTTAACCAACCATCGTAAGCAAATAAGGTGGCTAGTAAAGCTGAGCCAAAAACTTGAGGGTGTTGAATTTTTAGCGAATCATTGATCGTTGACCAATCCAATTGATTAGTGGTATTAAAACCTAAGGCGGCAATAATAATAGCAACAATAGGAATTAACTTAATGATTAAGGTCAATTTTTGTACCTGACTGCTTAATTTAGTTCCAAGCCAATTAACGATAAGTAAAAAGATTAAGCAGCCTAAAGCCCAAAGCGTCGTCTTATTTGGAGATGAATGAAAAAGTTTTTGCGCTTGTGTACCAAAAACAATCGAAATTGCCGCAATATTAGCCGGATAGTATACAATAATAAGTGACCAGCCAAATAAAAAGGCGATTTTTGGACCATAAATTTCACTTAAATATTTCACTGGACCACCATTTTCTGGAAAAGCAGCCGCTAATTCGGCGATAGTGAGTCCAGCCATTAAAGTAATGAACCCAGCTAAAGGCCAAACTAAGATACTTAACCAATTGTTTTGCGTTAAATTGGCAATATTAGCAATTTTAAAAAAGGCGCCACCACCAATAACGGTGCCCATGACAGTGGCTAAGGCCGAAAAGAGCGAGAGTTGACGTTTCATTTGATTCATTCCTAACATAAAAGGTATTTGGTATTAAAAAAAATTTGCTTATTTGCTTAAAAATTATAAGCTTATTTTATTATAATATCCAGATTAATTGGGGGAGGGCCAAGATTGCAAGTTAAATCTAGGTTGCAATATCGTCGAGAAAATTATCGCAAAAAACAAATTATTTTTTTGACAATAATTGTCAGTATTCTACTTATCATTTTTCTCGGCAGTCAGATTGGCAATTATTGGCAAAAAAGTGGCCGCCCGGATGCACACGACTATCCCATTTTGGGTGTTAGCTTGAGTCAAAGCGATGGGTATCAAGATTTTCATTTATTGAAACAACATGGCATTAATTTTGTTTACTTAAAGGCGACACAAGGAGCCAATTACTTTGACGACGATTTTTTAAATAATTATTGGCGTGTACAAGGCACGCAACTGCCGTTGGGAGTTGAACATTACTTTAGTTTTCAAACAGCGCCAAGAGCGCAATTTGATAATTTTAAAACCAGTGTGGGCAAGCAAATTGGCACACTGCCAATCATGATTCAAGTTCAAGCGCCAGTACCAGCGCACATGGCAGAACGCCGAATTGTTAAATCCGTTTCGCAATTACAACGTTTACTGGTAAAATATTATCAGCGCCCAGTTTTGATTCAAACGACTTTAGATTTGAAATATTTATTAAAGTTAAGCGATGCTGGCGGTAGTTTACAAACACGACCACGACCAATTAAGGGCGATCAAGTGAAATTTTGGCAATATACGACTAATGGTCGGATTCCCAGTTTGGCGTCGGACAATCAGTATAGTCTAGCAGTTTTTAACGGTAATCAGCAACAATGGGAACAATATTTACAAACAGGAGGTTGGTAGAAATGCTGAAGTTAGGTGTGATTGGCACTAATTGGATTACCAAGCAGTTTATTCAAGCGACTCAGGCTACGAAAACCTTTCAATTAACCACCATTTATTCACGCTTTCTAGAGCATGCACAAGATTTATTAGCACAGTTAGATTTGAAAAACATTAATTTGGTGGACCAAAGAGTGCAACTCTTTAATAATAAACAAGTTGATGTTATTTATGTTGCTTCACCTAATAGCCAACATTTTCAAGATATAATGGCAGCTTTACACCATCACAAACATGTAATTGTGGAGAAACCCTTGGTGTCAACGCGAGCTGAATTTTTACAAGTGCAAAAGTTTTTACAAAAACATCCTAATTTGTATGTCTTGGAAGCAGCACGGCATATTCACGAAAGTGAGTTTAAACAATTGCAACAACGAGTGCGCCAATTACCGGTGATCACCGGTGCAACGTTGACTTATCGCAAATATTCTAGTCGCTATGATCAAGTATTGGCAGGACAAGTGCCCAATGTTTTTTCACCCAAATTTTCTGGTGGAGCTTTATATGATTTAGGGGTTTATCTAATTTATGATGCGTTGTGTCTTTTCGGTAAGCCGTTAACGGCGCAATATTTTCCCCAAATGATTGTGACACACGTTGATGGACAAGGAACCATTGTTTTACATTATGAAAGATTTGATGTGACCCTATTAGTCGGAAAAATTAGCAATTCGTTTTTACCCTCCGAGATTTATAGTAATCAACAAACACTTTTGTTTGATGATGGCGGAACAGTTCGTAAAATTTGGGATAATCAACAATCAGCAGTTCAAAATTTTACCGACCATAATCCGATGTTGGCAGAAGCTCAAGTATTTAGTCAAATTATTAACAACCAAGATCACGCGCAGTTTTTACAACTTTGGCAACTAGCAGATCAAGTTAATCAGATTTTAACCCAGGTCCGTTTAGTGGCTGGAATTCATTTTTCTGCTGATCAATAGAAATGAGGAAATTATGCAAGTACCTAAAAGTTATCAGAGTTACTATCAGCAACATCACTTTTCTAAACTAACCCCTATTCAAGCGCAAGTTTATGAACCCTTGGCTCAAGGAAAATCAATTTTAGCTTTGGCGCCTACGGGTTCTGGCAAAACATTAGCCTTTGGCATGCCCTTATTAGAAAAAATAACCGTCGATGGGGGAATTCAATTATTAATTTTAGAGCCGTCACAGGAATTGGCCATTCAAACACGAAACGTTTTGCGTGACTTAAATTCACAATTACAGGTTTTAGCCATTATTGGTGGCGCTAATGTCAAACGTCAAATTGAACAATTAAAGCATAAACCAGAAGTAGTAGTAGGAACTATTGGGCGCATTCAAGACTTAGTGACCAAACGCAAATTTAAATTGAATAAAATTCAAACAGTCGTTATTGATGAAGCTGACGATTTGTTAACTGATAAATTAACAATGGTTCGTGAACTTTTAAAACGACTGCAAAGTCAATTTCAATTGGCTTTATTTTCCGCAACTTCAGCCCCCATCTTTCAAGAATTGCAGAAGTGGTTTCCCCAAGATTTTGTAACCATTGATTTACGGGGAGATCAGAAGTTTCGTGCCGGACTGAAGCATTATTTTATTGTGACTACTAATACGCAAAAAATGGCAGTCTTACAAAGATTGGCTCACCGTAAACATAAGCAAAATTTAGTTTTTTATCAATCAAGTAAAGATTTGCATCGGTATGCGGCGGATTTACGTTACCGTAAAACTTATTTTACGGTGCTTGATACGAGTGATCCTAAAAAACGCCGGGCTGATGCTTTAAATGATTTTAAAGCTCATGACACTTCGTTGTTGTTAACAACCGATGTTGCTGCGCGGGGAATGGATTTACCTAATTTAACAACTGTCATTAATTGGAATAATCCCCAAGACATAACAGAATATATTCATCGTAGTGGCCGAACTGGGCGGATGGGACGTGCAGGTGAGGTTATTACATTGGGTAATGACCATGATTTTCGACAGCTACAAGAACTACTACGTGCACAAAATATCAAACTTCAAAAGGTGTATTTAGATCAAGAACAATTGGTAACTGATAGTGCTAGTCGAACCAATTTTAAGCCAACATCTAAAAAAGCTGCTGCTATTAAAAGAAAAAATAAAAAACGACAACGTGATCAAAAACAACGGGGTTATCATGCTCATAAAAAATAATCTTTACAGTTATAAAGTTTCGTGGCAAGATTAAACTATGGTCTCGTGGCTCAATTGGATAAAGCAACTGCCTCCTAAGCAGTAGATTATCGGTTCGAATCCGATCGGGATCATCTTGCTAGAGAGGCTGGGACAAAAGTTGATAAGCATTTCAGGATACAAACTTATTGACTTTTGGAAATAATAATGATTAATGTTTTGGCTATGATTCGGTTATTAATCTTATTGTCCTGACCTCTTTTTTAAAACTGTAAATTATTTGGTAACAGTTGTAATCAAAGTGATTTATAATCTGAAAAGGAAATATATTGACGATTTAGTTGATGCGGCAAGATTTGACATTGTAGAAATTAATATATCATTTTAAAAAGATATAAAAAATGCCACTACTAATTATTAAACTCAGTAACAAAAGCCAACTGTATCGCCAATGTTTTTGAAGCAGCTGATCAATTGACCAGCTGAAGCCAAAGCCACAAAGTAATAATAAAAAACCACTAAGTATTAAATTAATCATAAGGACTCCTAGTTTTTAAGTAATGATTGGTTTCAGGAGGAAACTTTCGTGCAAAAAATTAAAGTAATGACGGTTTTTGGAACTCGACCGGAAGCAATTAAGATGGCGCCATTGGTTTTAAAATTACAACAACAAGCGGAATATTTTCAAACTACAACAGTTGTAACAGCTCAACATCGTGAAATGTTAGATTCGGTGTTAAATATTTTTAAAATTAAACCCGATTATGATTTAAATATTATGAAGCAAAAACAATCCTTGAGTGGGATTACTAGTTCAGTTTTGCTTGATATGGATGATATTTTAGAGCAAGAACAGCCAGATATAGTTTTGGTTCATGGTGATACGACCACTACTTTGGCGGCAGCAATGTCGGCTTTTTATCATCAAGTAGCTATTGGTCATGTGGAAGCCGGTTTAAGGACTTGGAATAAGTATTCACCTTGGCCTGAGGAAATGAATCGCCAAATGACGGATGATTTAGCAGATCTTTATTTTGCACCAACTAATCAAAGTAAAGCTAATTTGCTAACAGAACATCATCCTAAGGCTCAAATTTTTGTAACGGGTAACACGGCTATTGATGCATTAGAACAAACTGTTAAAAGTGATTACCACCATGCAGCTTTGGATTTAGTAGATCCTAATAAACGGATGATTCTAGTAACAATGCACCGCCGAGAAAATCAGGGTGCACCCATGCGTCGTGTTTTTGCGGCCATGTTAGAAGTAGTTCAAAAACATGATGATGTGGAGATTATTTATCCCGTTCATTTGAACCCTACGGTACAACAAGCTGCCCATGAAGTTTTAGGCGACCATGAGCGTATTCATTTAATTGATCCCTTGGATGTCTTAGACTTTCATAATTTGGCTGCGCGGTCTTATTTTATTATGAGCGATTCTGGTGGTGTGCAAGAAGAAGCCCCAGCTTTGGGTAAACCAGTCTTAGTTTTACGGGATACGACGGAGCGACCCGAAGGGGTTGCTGCTGGTACTTTGAAATTGGTGGGGACTAATCCACAACCAGTTAAAGCAGAAATGGAACATTTATTAGATGATCCCAAGGCTTATCAACAGATGGCTCAGGCCAAAAATCCTTATGGTGATGGCTTAGCTAGTGAACGAATTTGTGCCGCTATTCGTTACCATTTTGGACAGTTAAAAGAGCGACCACAAGAATTTTTAGATTAAAATGATATTGAGATAATTTATTATAGAATAATTTTACCAGTTGGATTGGAATGAACTTTAATCCAGCTGGTTTTTTTATTAAAATCAACTTAAAATACTTTGGCTAAGCTGGCTGGTCTTGTTCACAGTTTGTTAATTGTGATCCAAGAAACAGCAATTTGCGTCTATATACAACTAGACTCTCCAGTCAAAAATCGACTCAAGCACTTATTCTAGGTCATACTCAGGTGCTAACTACTTTTGTTTTTAATTTAAGGCAAATTATGACCAGCAGCTAAATAAAAGTCATACCACTCTTGACGACTTAAAGAAAAATTGTTACATTGACTGCTATCTAGGATGTGTTGAGGTTGTGTTGTTGTTGTACCAATGATTACTTGTCATTTAGCAGGATGACGTAAAATCCAAGCAGCGGCCATTGCATTTTTTTTAGTTTGGTATTTTTTAGCTAATTTGGCTAAAAAAGTGTTAAGCTTAGAAAAATGTGGATTATCAATGAAGGTGCCTTCAAAAAACCGTCTTGAAATGGTAACCAAGCCTGAACAGTCAGATGCTGTTGTTGGCAATATTCCAAAGTACCGCCGTCATGATCGATGTTCAAGCTGTCATTCATGATTAATAGATAGATATTTCATTATTTTCCTCCCCATTTTAAGTTAAGTATACGACGAAGCAGGATTTTAAGAAAAATTTTTAATTTCTGATTTTGTATGAGTTTGGATAATTTAATTAAAAGGAGATTTTTAAATGAATTTTCAACAACTAAGTACTACTTTAGCCACTAGTATTGAGCAATTTAATTTACCAGCTTGTGCAGTTGGAGTAGCCAGTCATGACCAGACAATGGTACAAGAATACGGTGATTATCAAAGTGATTGGTTTTTTCCACTATGTTCTATATCTAAAAGTTTTTTGGCTACCACAATTTGTCAATTAGCTGATCAAGGTGTGTTAGATCTAGATCAACCACTCATTGATAGTTGGCCAGATTTTCGGCTTTATTCAGCTAACGCGACACAAAATTTAACTTGGAAAGACTTGCTATGTCATCGTAGTGGTGTACCAGCCCATGATTTAATGCGTTTCACTAATGGACCATTGAGTCTTAAAGAAGCTGTCCACAAAGTTCAATATTTAAAACCTAATGTCGATTTACGTTATCGAATGCAATATAGTAATTTAATGTTTGCAGTTTTAACATTTGCTTTGGAACAAGTTTTGGGAACTGATTATTATTCATATTTACAACAAAATTTGTTGACCAAATTAAATTTAAATCATACTTATGTTCACGATGAGGTGGTTACTCCAGAACTCATTGCACCCGCATATTTAACCGCAGGAAAGTATAATCGGCCAATCAAATTCATGTCGCCGGGGCATTTAGGCGGGGCTAGTAGTATGCTCGCTCAACCGCAAGATTTGTTAAGTTGGGCACAATTTCAATTACAAAATTATCACCAACAGACTAATAATAATGCTGCCCAAATGTATCAAGCACAAATTGTAATGGAACCTAGTCGTAATTATGCTCAGCCACAGTTCAGTGCTTATGGTTTTGGAATGATGATGGAAACTTATCGCGGCTACAAATATTTTTATCACACGGGTTCTTTTATTGGCTATTGTGCCATCTTAGGTTTTGTACCAGAACTAGATTTGGCATTTGGAGTACTGACTAACTTAGATTCAACCAATTCGATTTTTGGGCTGGCTTATCAGATCATTGATCAAGCGGCTGCTTTAGAAGAAATTGATTGGACTAAGAAGATTTTACAAGCTGATCAATCTCAGAAAAATTTACGCCAGGAAAAAATAAAGCAACAATTTGGTGCGACTTTGGTGCCGGTCACTAGTCAAGAAAAATGGTTGGGTACTTATCAAAATGCCGGTTATGGTCAGCTGCAGTTACATGATGTTCAAGGCCAATTATACGTTCGGTTTGCACAGTTTGATTTTGGAGTAGTGCAAGATTTACATGGTCAATTTTGGTTGAACATTGCACCACTGAATAAGCTGATTAATTTAAAAATCAACTCACAACAGCTTGATTTGTTGGCTGAACCAGCGTTAATGACTCCGATTAAGTTTATTAAACTTAACTAAGTTGTAAATCAAATAAGGACTTAAGATGCTTTGAGATCTTAAGTCCTTATTTTGTGAAATCAATATGAGTGATGGCTGTTTATTTCTAGAACGAATATAATTATGAATCTGATAAGATTGAGATAAAAAGAAAAAATACGAATACTTTTGTTTCAACCTTGTTATTTTTCATGTCGAAAATGCTGGTTAAATCTTTGAATCATGGCACTATTTTCTTTGAGAAAAATGGCTTGCGTTGATAAATAATTCACTAAGCCGACAATGATCTGATCTAACATTTTGACTAGTAAGTTATTCCAATTTAATAAATTAATTCCGAGCCACATCAAAATATTATCTAAAATTAATGATAATAAGCGTTGTGATAAAAATAAACTACTTTCTTGGATAAAGGATTTGATGCTTTGATAACTAGTTTTAAAAACAATATGCTTGTTGACAATAAACGAAAAAATATTGGCGATTAACCAAGCTAGAGTATTAGCAATCAACATACTGATGCGCCAGTGATTATGGAATAAATTAAAAGCCAAAACATTAATTACTGATGCTACAAAACCATAGATGGTATAAACAATAAAATTACGGTGTCTTTTGTAGATGCCCATGCAAGTTCTTCTTTTCTATTGAAATTGTTTGATAATGGTTTGCGCAAATTGATCCAATTTAGCAATATCATCATTTTGTGGCGCTAGTTCTACTTTCACACCAGTCGCACCCTTAATTGCGCCGGCTTTTTGAAAAGCCGCTTCAAAATGATCGACGGCAATGGCAAAATCTTGGTAAAAAGTATCGCCTGATCCACAAACACCAAAAATTTTACCTGTTAAATCAGCTTCTTGAAGATCATGATAAAAATCCAATCCTTCATCAGGAATATTACCTTCTAGTCCATCAGAATAAGTGTAGCTGACAACCAGACAGATATCAGCAGCTTGAAAATCTTGGACATCCGTTTGAGAAATTTCAGAAACGTCAACATCCATACCAGCATTTTCAAAATCTTCACTTAAAATATCAGCCATATCTTCATCATTACCAGTCATGCTGGCGTATACGATTTTTACTTTGGTCACAAATTTAACTCCAATTTCCTAATCTCGGCAATCATTATATCATAATGAGAAAAACGTTGCGCTTAGATAAGAAAGTGCTCCAACTTAAAAATTAGTTTTTATAATTCAAAGTTTTCAAAAGCTTTTTAACGATGACTTAAAGGGGAAAATTAATTTAATCGTCAATTTGTAGGTGATTGAGCTATAATAAATTTAGTGAAAAAGAGTGGAGGTAAAGTGTTTGATTACATTAAAATCAGCTAGAGAAATTGAAGGAATGAGAAAGTCAGGGGCTCTTTTGGCCCAAACTCATATTGGTTTACGTGATATTATTAAGCCTGGAATTTCTAGTTTTGAAATTGAGGAATTTGCTGATAAGTTTATTACCGATCATGGTGGTCATCCATCAGAAAAAGGATTTGAAGGTTATCAATATGCAACTTGTGTTTGTGTCAACGATGAGGTTGCCCATGCTGAGCCACGGAAAAAATTAATTTTAAAAAATGGTGATATTGTAAAAGTTGATATGACTGTTGAATTAGATGGCTATCAAAGTGATTCTTGTTGGTGTTACGCGGTTGGTGATATTTCTCCAGAAAAGAAGCATTTGATGGAAGTTACTAAAAAGGCGTTGTATTTAGGAATTGATCAAGCTCAAGTTGGTAATCGGTTAGGCGATATTGGCTATGCAATTCAGCATTATGTTGAAGATCAAGAACATATGGGTGACGTGCGGGATTTAATTGGTCATGGTATTCAACCAACAATGCATGAAGCACCTAATGTTCCCCATTATGGTGAACCTGGTAAGGGCTTACGCTTAAAAGAGGGGATGACCATTACTATCGAGCCCATGGTTAATTTAGGAACTTGGCAAATTGATAGTAAATTTACTGATCAAAATTGGGAATATTTTGTTTCTGCTGATGGAACACCGTCTGCTCAATATGAGCATACTTTAGCAATTACCAAAGATGGTCCCAAAATTTTAACTTCGCAAGATCCGATTGGTGATCAAAAATATTTATAAAAGGATAAAAATTTGGTTTCTGAAAAAGAACAAAACCTCTTAGTTGAAGCAGACTTGTCATTTTTTCAAAAAGTTATCTATTTTGTCAAAATGGTGATTCAACGAATCAAAAGTGGTAATTTAAGTCTTTCATCTAAAGCAGTGGTTTATTATGGTTTGTTGTCTTTTTTTCCACTGATTTCTTTAGTTGGTAGCATTTTACCATTATTTCATTTGAATCCCCAGTTATTATTAAGTTATGCCCAAGGATTAATTCCACAAAAACTAATTAATTTAATTAATCCCTTGTTAATTAAGCTGTTAACGCAAAAAAGCAACGGGTTGTTGTCATTTGGGATTATTGGAACCTTATGGTCTAGCTCTGGGGTGGTTAATATTTTAAAACGGAGTGTTAATCAAGTTTATGGATTGGATAACCAGACCCTTTATACTAAAAAATCTTTTTTGAATTTTATTTTATTACGTAGTGCTGCCATTTTGGTGACCGCTTCGTTAATTGTCATTTTATTAGTATTACTCTTAACCTTGTTAGTTGGTCAGCAGTTATTAAATTGGTTACAAACTTATGTTGTGTGGGGGCCAAAATTATTTCAAGAATTTATTCATTGGAAATGGCCGATTACTGGTTTACTTTTAATTGTAATTTTATCGGTAGCATACATTTTTTTGCCTAATTCACGGGAAAAATTCAGCTATGTTTGGCCGGGAACGTTATTTACGACTTTAGGAATTGTCGTGCTATCACAAGTTTTTTCTTTATACATTAAGTATTTTGGTGGGCGTTGGAATTCTTATGGAACTATCGGAACATTTTTCATTTTAATATTATGGTTAAATTTTATTGCTTACATTTTTTTAATTGGTGCTGCGATTAATGCTGCAGTAATTCAAGCTTTTAAGGGGAAATTAGTTAAATCAGGTGGTTTGAAACAATTTTATCAAAAACGAAAAAATAACCATTAACTATAGTTTTGTTGTATCATGAGAATATATGAACTAGGTAGTTGGGACAATAAAATTAATGTAAAAAATTTGATGGTTACTCTTTAAAGATAAAAGCGTGCAAAATTATTTTTAAATTTAAAATAGATCTACTTTTAATTCAATTTTAGATCAGGTTGTCCCAGCTTCAATTAACCGTGAGAGGAACAAGATCGATGGAAAAAGTTAGAAAAGCAGTTATTCCAGCTGCTGGTTTGGGAACACGTTTTTTGCCAATTACTAAAGCAATGGCAAAGGAAATGTTACCGATAGTTGATAAACCAACGATTCAATTTATTGTTGAAGAAGCGAAGGCTTCTGGCATTGAAGATATTTTGATTATTACTGGCAAAGGTAAACGACCAATTGAAGATCATTTTGACTCGGCACCAGAATTAGAACAAAATTTGAAAGCTAAACATAAAGATGAACTACTGAAAATTGTCCAAGATACGACTAATATCGGGGTAAACTTGTATTTTACTCGGCAATCTTATCCCAATGGTTTAGGTGATGCGGTTAGTTTAGCTAAATCCTTTGTGGGAGATGAGCCATTTGTAGTAATGTTGGGTGATGATTTGATGACTGATCAAGTTCCATTGACGAAACAATTAATTAATGATTACAATCAAACTCATGCTTCAACTTTAGCAGTTATGCAAGTGCCTAAGAAGGACGTTTCTAAGTATGGAGTTATTGATCCTGATGGTGAAGTGAAACCAGGTTTATATCGGGTTGATAATTTTGTGGAAAAGCCAGCAATTGATCAGGCGCCAAGCAATTTAGCCATTATTGGTCGCTATTTGTTAACTCCAGATATTTTTGCAATGTTAGAAACGCAAGAACCTGGTGCCGGTAATGAAATTCAATTGACTGATGCGATCGATCGACTGAATAAAACCCAACGGGTCTTTGCTCATGAATTTACTGGTGAACGCTTTGATGTGGGCAATAAGTTTGGTTATATGAAGACCAGTATTGAATACGGCTTGAATCATCCGGAAGTCAAGGATGATTTACGCAAATATATCATTGATTTAGGTAAAAAGTTATCTGATTCCAAAGAATAAAAAATTATTTTAAATAAATTTTTTCATCACTAAATCGTAAACCAAAGATTTGGTGATATTTTTTTGCTAAATTCACGTAAATCAAAGTATCAGCTGGTTGCACCTTTAAAAGGGCAATTAGTTCCCAAATTTGATAGGCATGATGTTGAGGATTGGTATTTAATATTAAATAATGGTTTCCATAAGCAAAAACTGATGATATACTGGAGATTCCCCAAGTATGGTGATCAAAATCTTCATAAAATACGTGCCATTTAGTTTTGATATCACTTAAAAGCCGAATTAAAGTTTCTACATTCATCTGATTCTCCTGTTAATATTTAAAATAAAAAGAAATTTTTGTTAACACTGAATTATGAATTTCAAAATTAAGTCTTGGCAACTGATATAAACTGGTTATTTAAAAAATTGAATAGTTAATGAAAGCTTTAGGTAATGGATTGTCTTTTTTTGAGTGTTAGACCAATATTAATTCATTACTATGCTTACAAAGATAGTGTTATTAGCTAACCAATATTAATTCTAAGTTGTTTTCAGTTGCTAAGCCCTTTTGTGTGCAGCTGGCTTTTCGACAATTTATAAAAATTGTAAGTAAATAAATTTAAACTACGATAAAAAGATTGATGTTAGAGGATAAAATTTTTGAAAACTAATGATATTGTAATTACAGCAGCTTACAGAACACCTACTGGTAGGTTCCAGGGGAGTTTGAAAAATTTAACTGCTGTGGAATTAGCAACAACTTTATGTCAGAAAATTTTAGCGAAGGAAAATATAGCTGATCAAATAATTCAACAAGTAATTTTAGGCAGTGTTTTGACGGCGGGGAGTGGTCAAAATATTGCACGTCAGGTGCAAGTGCAAGCGGGACTCAATGAAGGGGGAACAGCTTTAACAATTAATCAAGTTTGTGGCTCAGGCTTAAAAGCAATTCGCTTGGCTCAAAGTGCTTTATTATTAGAAGATGCACAAGTTGTATTAGCTGGTGGTGTAGAAGTGATGTCTCAAGCACCAGCTGTGGCTAAGCGTCTTGATAAGACAACCTTTTTGACAGATCAGTGGCAAGATAGCATGCTGATTGATGGGTTAACGGATGCTTTTAGTCAACAAGCGATGGGTATGACAGCAGAAAATCTTAATCAAAAATACTACTTAACGCGCCAGCAATTGGATCAATATGCTGTCTTGTCACAACAAAAAGCAGCTCAGGCACAACAAGCTAGTTGGTTTGATCAAGAAATTATTCCCGTCGCTAATTTGCAGCAAGATGAAACCATTCGTCCGCAAACAACTTTGGCAACCTTAAAACATTTAAAACCTGCTTTTACTGCTAACGGTTTAGTGACCGCTGGCAATGCCTCTTCTTTGAGTGATGGTGCTAGTTTATTAGTGCTCACCACGGCCGAGCAAGCACAAAGAAATCATTGGCGGCCTTTAGCTAGAATTGTTGGGTATCAAGAAATCGGTTATGACCCACAGTTGATGGGCTATACACCAGTTTTAGCGATTCAAAAATTATTAGCTAAAAACCAACAGCAAGTGGCTGATATTGCTTTATTTGAAGTTAATGAAGCTTTTGCCACACAGGCATTATTAGTTCAGCAAGAATTACAAATTCCAGCTGATCGTTATAATATTAGTGGTGGAGCTCTAGCCTTAGGCCATCCTTTAGGAGCCTCGGGCGCTCGGATTCTGACGACTTTGATTCATAATTTAATGCGGACGCACCAACGATTAGGGATTGCTGCCTTGTGTGTTGGTGGTGGACAAGGAATTGCAATGGAAGTGGAGAATTTACAATGACTAAATTTTATGAGCTGACAACCAAACAACGCTTACAACAATTATATCAATCTGAAGTGCTAGATGCAGCTGATTTAGAGCTATTAGTACCTGCCAATAATTTGCCCACAGCTGTTGCAACTAATTTAATTGAAAATCAAATTGGTAGTTTTGGTGTACCTTTGGGGTTAGCACAAAACTTCATAATTGATGGTCAAGAATTATTGATCCCAATGGCGACTGAAGAGCCATCAGTCATTGCTGCTGCTAGTAATGCTGCTAAGCGCTGCTGTTTGAGTGGCGGTTTTCAGACAAAAGTTCAGCGTGAGGGGATTTATGGACAAATCGTTTTTCAAGGAAATTTGGCTGATGCAACAACTTTTTTGCAACAACATTTAGTTCAAATTAAGCAAATCGCGTTAGCAGCTCATCCGAGTTTACCAGAACATGGTGGTGGTTTAAAGCAAGTTCAAGTGCACTCCAATGATCATTTTGTCGAGTTTCGCTTGTTAATTGATCCTAGTGAAGCTATGGGAGCTAATGTGGTAAATACGATTCTTGAAGCAGTGGCTCAATATTTAGTTTCACAGCTGCCACAGTTAGATTTATTAATGGCGATTTTGTCTAATCAAGCACCACGACAAAATGTAGTAGTGACGGCTAAATTTCCCTTTCCAGCTTTAAAAACGGCAACTTTTTCTGGTCAAAAAGTAGCACAAAAAATTGTTGCAGCTACTCAATTTGCTCAGCAATCAACGCTGAGGGCAGCAACACATAATAAAGGAATAATGAATGGTATTTATGCTGTGGTGTTGGCTACTGGCAATGATACGCGAAATATTGCCGCTGCTAGTTATGCTCAATTAACGAATGAACGATCAGTATGGACTACTTGGCAAACCAAAGAGCAATTTTTAGTTGGGCGAATTAAAATTTCTTTGCCATTAGGCAGTGTTGGTGGGGCAATTTCCACTCTGCCAATGGCACAACTTAGTTTAAAAATTTTACAACATCCCACGGCTCAACGATTAATGAGTATTGTAGCTAGTGTTGGTTTAGCGTCTAATTTGGCTGCTTTAAGGGCGTTAGTAACTACAGGTATTCAAGCGGGGCATATGAATTTACAGTTTAAAAGTTTAGCCTTAATGGCAGGAGCCAAAGACGCAGAGTTAGCAGTCGTCGTTCAGCAATTAAGGCAGCACGCTAGTACTGCGAATTTAGCGTTAGCACAACAAATTTTACAAAATTTACGCAAATCTTAGGAGAAAAACATGCAAGTTGGAATTGATAAAATTGATTTTTATACGCCACAACAATATTTGGATTTAATTGATCTAGCACAAGGTCGCCAAGTAGATCCTAATAAATATTTATTGGGGATCGGTCAAAAAAAGATGGCAGTAGCACCTTTAGATCAAGATATTGTTTCAATGGCTGCTAATGCAGCTGAAAAAATTTTAACCATGACTGATCAAGAACAGCTAGGTTTGTTGATTATTGGTACTGAAAGTGGGATTGATCAGTCTAAAGCTGCTGCCTTATTTGTGCAAGATTTATTAAAATTGCCAACTAATATGCGGGCTTTTGAAATTAAAGAAGCTTGTTTTGGGGCAACTGCCGGTTTACAAATTGCTGCTGATTTTGTACGTTTACATCCAGAGCAAAAAGCTTTGGTCATTGCAAGTGATATTGCGCGTTATGGTTTAAAGACTGCTGGTGAAGTAACGCAAGGAGCAGGAGCGGTAGCAATGCTAGTTAGTGCTGAACCACGAATTTTAGCGCTAGAAAAAAAATCATTTTATGCTAGTCAAAGTACTGGCGATTTTTGGCGACCTAATTATTCACAAGAAGCCTTTGCCAGAGGTAAGTATTCGGAAGAAGTTTATCTGCAAATGTTTACTGAACTTTGGCAACAAGCCACTATTGCCCAAAAAACTCAAGTTGAAAATTTGGCGGCCCTATTATTTCATATCCCATTTTCTAAAATGGGTCGGAAAGCTTTACGAACGTTAGAGCAACAAATTCCCGCTACTGATTATCAACGCTTAACCCAGCGTTTTGAGCAAAGTATCATCTACGGACAAGAGGTAGGAAATATTTATACAGGTTCACTATATCTGGGTTTGATTTCGTTATTGGAAAATGATTCTAGTTTACTACCAGGGCAACGTATTGGTTTGTATAGTTATGGTTCGGGTTCAGAAGCAGAATTATTTTTTGGAACTTTACAAGCGAATTTTCGTGCAGAACTAAAAACGAAAGAGCATCACTTACTTTTGAACCAGCGCCAGCGTTTAACTTTGACAGAATATGAACAGCAATTTCAGCAAAAACTGGTTACTGACGGTTCACAACAAAAATTGACGCAATCTGATATGACATCTGGGCATTATTTAGCAGAAATTGAGCATCATGAACGTAAATATGAATAAAAAAAGTTGAAATCGATTTCAAAAGTGCTATAATAAAGACGTGGTGAGATGATAACTTACTGCAACTGCTATCAAGATGCGTTAGCATCTAAAGATAAGGTTAAAGTATTAAAATGGATTAAAAAGCGGACTTTGAGTCGTCAGCTTTTGGGGATTCAACTAAAGATAAAGTAGTCAATGCGGATGTTCCTGTTTATCAGACATCAAACTTTCTTATTTATTAGAAGCAGTCTTTAGGATGAATTTAATAGGCAAGTTAAAAGTTTTTGTGTCAAAATGGATTGGGAGCAGTTGCTTGTCTCATCTAAACAGTCAAGGAAAATTTCTCCTTGGCTGTTTTTGTTTGAAATAAACATTAAAATGGGAAAGAAGAGTCTGAATGACAGAACAAACAAAATATCATAAGTTATATGAAACTGATATTTATAATCAAGCCGGTATTCAAGGTTATGCGTATGTGCCCCAAGGTATTTCGGTGGCTGTGAGTGATCCACGCAAACCAGAAATTCCGGGCACTAATCCAGAACAATTATTGGGTTTAGCGTTGAGTACTTGTTTAAATGCTACTCTACAGGCAATTGAAAAAGAACACGGACTGGATCATACATCGTCAGTTCAAGTTCATGTGACGATGGTTAAAGCAACGACTGGTTTAGAATTTTTAGTTCAAGCCTTAGTTAAGATTCCCAGTGTTAACCATGAACAAGCAAGTGAAATGTTGAAACAGGCAGAAAAGCGTTGCCCTGTTTCGAAACTATTAAGTGGCAGTGCTAATTATTCCATTGAATTAGTTAACTAGTTTTGATGGGGTTCAATTATAACTTGTCTTGACTAATGTAAACTTGATGACTACGAGGAAATTCGCGTTTAAAAGCAGTATGAATGTCATGTTTAGCTTGGCTATCATTGAGCAAATAGGTAGTTGTTTGATTTTGATAACCTTGTTCAATTAATTTAATGGTTGGATCGCTGGTAATAATCATTAACGAGCGGTCTTTTTTTCTGGTTAAAAAGGTGACTTGTTGTTGCCGTTTAGTTTTCATTAATTTTTTAATTAGCGAAGCTGCTTGTTTAATTGGGATGCTTTTCATGCTTGAACTCCCTTTAAAGCTTGCGTTAATTCTTGGCTAAAAGTTGCTTTTTGTAAATGTTGACTAATAAAGTAAACTTTGGCTTGATTTTTTTGTATTGTAAATGCAATACGTACCGAACCAATGGAACCAATGTTTAAGCGAAACTCATAACAAGAAACACCAGCTAATCTTTGTTGTGTTGCTAATTTAACTTTAGTCATTCCAGTAGCAACTTCTCGTTCAATTGCATGGATAATTTTAGTTTGAATTAAGTTTTTTTGTCCATTATATTTTTTGAAAAATGGTTTACAACCATGACGTACAAATTGAACTTGCAGTTCATTTGAATGTTGACACATAATAATCACTTCTTTATATTAGGTAAAACTATTTTCTAGTTATCCTATAATATTCAAAGAGCTAAGAATTTGATTTTATATTCTGAATATATGAAATAGATTAAATATCAATGATTTAATGTTAATCCTTATTATTTGTTATTACAACATAACCTTGAAAATAAAGTGTATTAAAAAACACCCTTCATTCAAACGTATGTCTGAGATCCGAGTGTTTTTCTATACTATGCACTATTAAGCAACACAGCGCCATTACTGGCAAATATTTTTATTTACTACATTGTAAATATGTTAAGGCTAAAAGTCAATAGATATTATCCAATTACATTGTCGCCAGTAGCCAATATTGCGTAAATATTCTCTTTTTAATTTATCTGAGAGAATAGAATCTAATAATAATTCATTAAATCGTTGTTCAAATGATTGAACTTTATCAAGTACACACATAGATTGAAATAAATTTAAGTTTCTTCGGGATTTATTTGTTCTTAATTGCAAATCATGGATTAATGATCGATCTAATGGGTATCGACCATGATATCTGCTAGTATTAATCATTTCAAAATGTGCGCATTCATTTCGCAACCAGTTTATGACATGTAATATTGACTCAAATTTATTTCTATCCATAGGCTGGAAATTGAATTCCGTCAAAACTTTTGTCGCAATATCGGCATTTAATAACGAAAACATTATATGCAGTTGTCCAAAATTTAATGCTTTAATTGCAATCCAAAGTGGCGGATGACCGCCATAAGAACTGAGATATCGTTTGCTTCTTTTGAATTTACTAATTAATTTATCATCAGTCATAAAGAAAGGAAGCATCGATTTTTGATTAATTGTCGGATGATTTCCTCTATATTGTCTAGAATAACCATAGCGTGCAACAAAAATCTCATCACGATCATTATGGGTTACATTTTTATAATTTTCAGGATTACAATAATCATTCCATTGAGAGTATTGTGATGAAAAGTAATATGCAATAGATGATTTTAACCTTATTTCAAATTCACTGATGGCAGATAAGATTAGTTGCCTTAGCTTTTTGTTTAGATTGTATAATTCTAATAAATCATTGATGGTATAATTGCCATAGTATTTATGTTTTGAATCAGAAGAATTTATTATATCTTCTAAGCCGTTGACTAAATCAAAATAGTTTTTTCTGATAAGCTCTTTTTCAATTTTTTGAATTGATTTTGACCGCTCTTCATATTTTGGTAACTGAAGTTGACGCTGATTAATCAAAATATTACATTGTTGTGACAAGGTCTTAAATTCTTTTGGACTATTTGTATTCAAATGTTAATTCATCTTCTTTTTTTAATGACTTTATTGAATTTTTTTAATTTAAAGTCTTCAAACTTCATTTAAATTTTTTGAAAAATTTTAGTCGGTCTTTTTTCGTTCTAATACTGTCAAACTTTCGACGTGGGGGGTTTGTGGAAACATGTCCAGTGGAATAATTTTTTTGACTTGATAACTGGTAGTTAATTGACGTAAATCCCGCGCTAAAGTTGATGGATTACAAGAAACATAAATTAACTTTTTAGGTCCTTGGGCGACTAATAATTTGGCCAAGTTATTGGCTAAACCAACGCGTGGCGGATCAACTACCAATCCTGTTGGCTTTAAGCCTTGTTGGAGCCATTGGGGATATAAATCCTCAGTAGCGCCTAATTCGTAGTGTGTATTGTCTAAATGATTGAGTTGCACATTTAAATTAGCGTCGTTAACGGCCTCGGCAATGATTTCACTACCAATAACTTGTTTGACTTGGTTGGCCAGGCTAATGCCAATCGTTCCCACGCCCGCATAGGCATCAACAATGACGTCATCAAAAGTGGGATTTAATTCTTGAGTCACTAAACGATATAATTTGGCAGCTTGGGTGGAATTCAATTGCAAAAAAGCGCGGGGGGACAATAAAAATTGTTGTTGATTAATAGTTTCAGTTAAATATTCTTTACCCCAAAGTAACTTAGTTTCTGTTCCCCAAATATCACTTGTTGTTTGGGGATTATAATTTTGAAAAATCCCTTGAACTTCAGGGATTTGCTGTTGAACTGCAGTCAAAAATGGTCGTAATTTGGGAAACTTCCGAGAATGAGTGATCACGGTTAATTGTACGCGATGACTAGCTGTTGCTTCACGTACGACTAAAGTTTTAAAAATGCCAGCATTTTTAGCTTCATTATAAATTGGTAAATTTAATTGTTGCATGATTGCCACTACTTTTTGTAAGACGCTTAAAGTTAAAGAACTTTGTGTGGGGATTTGTAAAGAGTCAACGACTTGATGCGTGTGATTTTGATAGAGTCCGCAAATAATTTTGCCCTTCTGTTCTTGTAATTGAAATTGAGCTTTGTTACGATAATGCCACGGATTTGACATCCCAATGGTTTTGGTAATCGGATAATGCCGAAAACCCGCTGGTTGAAAATGTTTCAGTGCTTGTTTTAAAATGAGTTGTTTAAATTTTAATTGGGCGGAATATTTTAAATGAGCTAACTCCAAACCGCCAACTTGATTAGCTAATTTGGGTGGTTGTAAATTACGCCACGTACTAGCTGTTTGATAAGCGAGCATTTTTCCCCGCAAAAATTTGGGTTGGATATGGGTAATCTGGCAGTGAATGATTTCACCAGGTAGCGCTTGTGGCACAAAAATCGGTTTATGATGGTAATAACCTAGACCTTCGCCGTTAATACCCATTTTCTTAATTGTTAGTGTAATGATTTGTCCCGTGTTAACTGCTGATTGAGTGATGGTCACAATAAGCTCCCTTGAATTAAAATAATAAGGTTAGTATATCATAGGCAAAGAAGAGGTTAGAAATCAGTGAAAATTACTAAAATTACTACTCAGAAACGTCCAGGACGTTACAATATTTTTTTGGATGATCAATTTTCGTTGGCAGTGGGTGAAAATTTATTGATTTCCTATCAATTAACTAAGGGCCAAGAGTTAACCGCTGAGCAAGTTGACCAATTGCGTCAAGCCGAGAGTAAAGATTACGCCTACAATCAGGCTTTGAATTATTTGAGTTATCAACTGCGTAGTACTGCCGAGATTAGAACCTATTTGCGTAAGCAAGATGTTTCAGAAAAGATTATTTCGTCAATTATTGCTGAATTACAGGCAAAAAAATATTTGGATGATAGTGAGTTTGCCAAAAGTTTAGTTCGGACTGAAATAAAAATCACTTTGGATGGTCCGAAGAAAATTCAACATAAATTGCAACAAAAGCAGGTTGTCGCTAATCTTATTCAACAAGCACTAACTTTGTATTCACCAGAGCTTCAGCTCCAAA
The DNA here is from genome assembly GCF_058107125.1 of Bombilactobacillus sp. ESL1202. Taxonomy (NCBI): domain Bacteria; kingdom Bacillati; phylum Bacillota; class Bacilli; order Lactobacillales; family Lactobacillaceae; genus Bombilactobacillus; species Bombilactobacillus sp. ESL1202. The sequence continues at coordinate 1,650,501 of NZ_CM176590.1, forward strand.
ATGCTACTAAGTTGGCTCAAAAATGTGCCCAACAAAATCGGCGCCAACCGGTTAAAAAAATTCAAGAAAAAATTAAACAGCGCCTATTAACCAATGGCTTTAGTTATGATTTAATTCAACAAGTTTTACAAGATTTAGCTTTACAACAGGATGAGGAGAAAGAATTAGCGTTATTACAACAAACAATTGATAAGCTGTGGTCACGTTATCAGGCTAAACCACATGCTAAGCAAAAATTATATGCGGCTTTGTTAAGGCGTGGCTTTTCTAGTAATCAAATCAGTTTACAGTTAGAAAATTTAAATTAACTGTGGCATAAAATACTTGGTTTGATATAATTTAATTGCGTTAGTAATTGGAAAGCTGGTTTAACTATGCAAGTTCCGAAAGAAGGAGATTACATAGCAATCCAGAGTTATAAGCATAATGGTCATTTGCACCGAACTTGGCGTGATACAATGGTTTTAAAGACTAGTGAAAATGAGTTAATTGGCTGTAATGACCGTACTTTGGTCACTGAAAGTGATCGGCGGCGTTGGTATACACGGGAACCAGCGCTGGTTTATTTTCACAAACACTATTGGTTTAATATTGTGACAATGTTGCGTGATAGTGGTCCATCGTATTATTGTAATTTAGCAACACCATTTGCTTTAGATCGTGAAGCTTTGAAGTACATTGATTATGATTTAGATGTAAAAGTTTTTCCAGATGGCGAAAAAAGGTTGTTGGACGTTGATGAATATGCCGCTCATAAACATTTATGGAATTATTCAGCTGATATTGATCAGATCTTAAAAAATAGTACTGAAACTTTGATTGATTGGATTGATCAAAAAAAAGGACCTTTTTCAACTGGATATGTTAATTTGTGGTATGAAAGATATCAAGAACTTCTACATCGTGCTTGAAGGATTTGACTATGTAAACTAAAAAAGCAGGCTCAGCCTGCTTTTTTAGTCAATTCAAAATTTATTTTGATTGTTGATCAATACTTAATGTGCTATATTCGAGGTTAGAGGCTAAAACTAGTGATAACACTAAGAGTGCAATCAGCCAACCAACTAAGGTTCCTTGAATTTGGTAAGGAGCAAAGACAACGTGAATTAACTTAGCTGAAATAACGGTCATAATAAAATCAATCATGAAGTTCAAATAGAAATTAATTAAGCTGTAATCAATATTGAAAAAATTAATAATTGTCTTTAATGAACGATTAGTTGTCTGCTGAGTAATTATTTTAATGGGGCGATGGGCAATTGACTTGACCGCCACCATCAAAAGCGCGCCAATAAAAGCACATATGATTAATCGCCACCAACTGTTATAATGATTAACGAGTGCATCATAGCCAGTACCAATTAAGGCCAGACACAAAAGATAAGGGATAATAAATAAGAAAGCATAAATTACAAAAACTTTTTTATTGGACATAACAATTTCCTTTCATATGTTTATATTAGCTTAATTTTGGCCATTTGTCTAAGAAAGATAGTATAAACCCGATGGCGAATGGTAGAGGAGAACGGTTTAAAAATTGGTGCACATCCTTAAAAAATAAAACTTGATGATAATTTAAAAAATTAGTGGAGTGTGTAATTTAATAATGAAACAAGCTGACTTAAAAAAAGCAGTAGATCAGAGACGAACTTTTGCGATTATTTCGCACCCGGATGCTGGAAAAACAACGATTACTGAGCAAATGTTATTATTTGGTGGTGTAATTCGCTCTGCTGGAACGGTTAAGGGTAAAAAAACAGGCAATTATGCGACGTCTGATTGGATGGAGATTGAAAAAAAGCGGGGCATTTCAGTAACTAGTTCGGTGATGGAGTTTGATTATCATGATAAGCATGTTAATATTTTGGATACTCCGGGTCACGAGGATTTTTCGGAAGACACCTACCGCACGCTGATGGCAGTTGATGCGGCCGTGATGGTCATTGATTCGGCCAAAGGAATTGAAGCGCAAACGAAAAAGCTCTTTAAAGTTGTTAAAAAACGTGGGATTCCGATTTTTACTTTTATGAATAAACTAGATCGCGATGGTCGTGAACCATTGGATTTAATTGGTGAATTAGAAGACCTTTTAGACATTGAAGGTTGTGCGATGAACTGGCCGATGGGTAGTGGTAAAACCTTGCAAGGTTTATATGATTTACAGAATAATCGGGTTGAATTGTATCACCCACAAGATGGTCAAGAACGCTTTTTACCATTAGACGAACAAGGAAATTTAAGTTCCGATCAACCTTTGACAGATGATAGCATTTATCAACAGACTTTAGATGAAATTGGCTTAATTAAAGAAGCTGGTAATCAATTTGATCGTACTAAAATCTTACAAGGTGAACAAACACCCGTCTTCTTTGGTTCGGCTTTAACCAATTTTGGCGTACAAACTTTCCTAGATCAGTTTTTAGAGTTAGCACCAGCACCCAGTGCACACGAATTAAAAGATGAAACCACGATTGCTGCAGATGATGCAGAATTTTCCGGTTTTGTGTTTAAGATTCAAGCTAATATGAATCCGAAGCATCGTGATCGCATTGCGTTTGTTCGGATTGGTTCCGGTGAATTCACGAAGGGCATGGATGTGACCTTGCAACGGACGCAAAAGCAATTGCGCTTAAATAATGCTACTGAATTTATGTCTGATCAGCGTGAACAGGTTAAAATGGCAGTTGCTGGTGATATTGTAGGTTTATATGATACGGGTAATTTTCAAATTGGTGATACCATTTACACAGGAAAAAGAGAGATTGAATATCCGGAGTTACCACAGTTTACTCCAGAATTATTTATGGATGTTATTCCTAAAAATGTCATGAAGCAAAAGTCGTTTCATAAGGGGATGCAACAGTTAGTCCAGGAAGGTGCGGTTCAGTTGTATCGTAATTATCAAACTGGCGATTATATCTTGGGTGCTGTGGGTCAACTACAGTTTGAGGTCTTTAAGTTTCGGATGCAAAATGAATATAATACGGAAGTGATTATGAAGCCAATTGGTTCTAGAATTGCTAGATGGATTGACCCTGAGCAATTAGATCCGGCCATGTCTTCTAGTCGGAATATTTTAGTAAAAGATTTAGATGAACAGCCACTCTTTTTATTTGAAAATCGTTTTGCTGAACAGTGGTTTGAAAATAAATATCCGGATGTAAAACTAACAGCTAAGTTGTAGAAAATGTTTAGTCTTTTCAATCAGATTTTAGTGTGATATTTAAACTTGAATAAGTCTAATTGGGTTTACTTTTTTGATGATTAAAAAAATCAAAATTGGAATCTAATTGGGCTTTTTTGTCATTGATTTTTAATGAAACATTTATCCCCAATATTTAAATGGAAATTTTACGAAAGAGGACTAAAAAGTATTGGAAGTTTTTTCATGATATGCTACAATTTCTTTGTTTTATACTAGGTGTATATTAATCGAAATTATTAGTTAATGATTATGATTTTTTGGAAATGTTTGTTCTTATGAACTGATGAAAGGGTAATTAAATTTATGAATAAGAACCTATATGTATTTACTTTTTTGCTTTTGACAGTTAGTTTATTTCAATCACAACAATTAATGACTATTTCAGCTGCCCAAGAACAGAATTCAGTCCAGTCCAGTCCAGTCCAGTCCAGTCCAGTCCAGTCCGAAAATATCGCAAGGATGAAAGCAAAGTAGATGATTCTATATTTAGAATAAATCATAATTTAATGTCATCAAATTCAAATAAATCAAAACGTAGTTTAATAAAAGAACCCTTAATTGGTTTAAGAGTGACTTCTGGATATTTAGGAAGCTGCCATTGGTATTTAAGCGAAAATAATCGAACTTTAAATATTGAAGCAGGGACTTTAGTTCCTGTTGACAGTGAGTCCGATTATGAGTACGGAATATTTGGCCCTTGGGTTGATAGTATTTATAACATAACGCAAATTAATATCTTTCCAAATGTAAAAGCAGATAAAGATTGTTCTTATTTATTTAATGGATTAGTTAACTTAAAAAAAATTAATGGTTTAGAAAACTTAGATACAAGTCAAGTCAATGATATGTATTCAATGTTTGGTGGTTGTAGTAGTTTAACCAGCTTGGGTGATAAGTTTGATACAAGTCAAGTTACTAATATGAGTTCAATGTTTAGCGGTTGTAGTAGTTTAACCAGCTTGGGTGATAAGTTTGATACAAGTCAAGTTACTAATATGAGTTCAATGTTTAGCGGTTGTAGTAGTTTAACCAGCTTGGGTGATAAGTTTGATACAAGTCAAGTTACTAATATGAGTTCAATGTTTAGCGGTTGTAGTAGTTTAACCAGCTTGGGTGATAAGTTTGATACAAGTCAAGTTACTAATATGAGTTCAATGTTTAGCGGTTGTAGTAGTTTAACCAGCTTGGGTGATAAGTTTGATACAAGTCAAGTCAATGATATGAGTTCAATGTTTAGCGGTTGTAGTAGTTTAACCAGCTTGGGTGATAAGTTTGATACAAGTCAAGTCAATGATATGAGTTCAATGTTTAGCGGTTGTAGTAGTTTAACCAGCTTGGGCGATAAATTTGATACGAGTAAAGTTAGAGATATGAGTTATATGTTTATTGGTTGTAATAATTTAACCAACTTAAACTTAGGCGATAAATTTGATACAAGTCAAGTTAGAGATATGAATTATATGTTTAGTGGTTGTAATAATTTAACCAACTTAAATTTGGGTGATAAATTTGATACAGTTCTAGTTGTCGATATGAACTCAATGTTTAGTGATTGTAATAATTTAATCAACTTAAACTTAGGTGATAAATTTAATACAATTAGGGTTAACGATACTAGTTATATGTTTTATAGATGTCAAACTTTAACTAATCTTGACTTGGGCGATAAGTTTGATACTCGTAGGGTTAATGATATGAACAGCATGTTTTTTAGATGTAAAAGTTTAATTAGCCTTAATTTGGGGAATAAATTTGATACGAGCCAAGTTACTAGTATTCGAGATATGTTTTATGAATGTTCTAGCTTACCTGAACTCAATTTGGGTACTAAGTTTAATACTAATAAAATCACTGATAATAGGTCTGCATTTGGAGCGTGCTACAGTTTAGAAGCTTTGGATTTGAGTTCATTTGGTAAAGTGCCCGATCTAATGTTTGGAGGAGACGAATCACTTAGTAAAATTAAATTAGGGGTAAATACTCGCTTGGTTGCTGCTGATTTAAAAATGCCGCCTTTAGGACGAATATCTTTATATGATAATTACAATTATAAAACGATTGGTAATTTTGAGCATGGCTATTGGCAGGCTGTTGATAGTGGTAGCGATTATGATCCCAAAGGAACAATTTATAAAAGTGTCGATAGTCTAGGAAACTATATTTCTACTAATCGTAGTGCACCAGAAACTTTAGTTTGGAAACGGGAATTTGTTAATGATGAACCTACTTTGATTTTTAGAGATACTAGTAGTACTTCTAAAAATCATGACTATGTCAAAAATTGGAATATGGAAGAAGAAAATTTTGATTCAATATCAGAACGGATATCTTTAAAAGATACTGACAGTACTAGTGTGACATTATATTATTCGATTGATCAATTATTGACAGATATTAATAATATTCAAACTAAAGGTACGAAAATTGATAGTTTTACGACAGTTAAGCCTACCCCAATAAATGAGCTTGATTATAATTTTAGTATTGACAATAAAACGTTGTTAAGAAAATTGGCTACTCCTAAACCGGGAGGTGGGGCACATAAAATTTATATCTATGCAGTGGATAGTGGCGGTCAATTTTCGACAAATAATCCTCAATTTTCTTCAATTATTTTATCTATCCCAGAGAATAGTATGATTAACGTTAGTTATTATATTGATGGTAGTGGTGTGGCGCTGCCGTCTTTGGACGAAACTGGAAATTACGGTGACGAACAAGTTACTAGACTAGCAGGTAGTTTATTTAGGACTAGTGAACTTCCTGAGGTATTTAAGTCTGTAATCAGAACTAAATATCGACGTTACGCTGTAGTAAATATGCCTGATTCATTGGTCTTCTCATCAGTAGCCAAACCTGTAGGTGATAGCTCAATTCCCCAACCATTTAATGTTAATCTATATTATGATTATACAGGTTGTGTATCTTTAAAAAGTGTCCCGACGTTAGATTTTGGTAAAATTATTCCGCAACTTAATCCAATTTCTCGTTTAACTGCCAAAGGTCAAAGTGGGACCTTAATAGTTAAGGACACAACTCAGCAGCCTCATTGGCATTTGAGTGTACGCTTGTCTAAGCCCTTTACTAATAATGCTAATTCTTCATTGCCTAATATCTTAAAGTATCAACTGGAAGATGATGGTGAGTTGCAGATATTGGATAATAATGAAATAGTTATTTATAGTTTAAATCGTTCTCTGGCAGATGACATTGGTGTTGTCGAAACTGAAGTTTCTAAAGGTTGGTGGAACGTCAAAAAGCAGCAGGTTGCTGGTCCAATGTTGCATTTAAAAGATTTAGGCGCGTTTGCTAATAATAGTGAATATGCTGGTCAATTAACGTGGTCTGTGACAAATTCGGTTTTTTAATTTAATTAGTGAAATAAAAAGATTAGACAAAAATCAAAATGATGATGGGCACCTAAAAGTAAAGTGAATTTTAATTTGGGACTAGCTTTCGATATTTAATCGGAGTTAGTCCTTTTTATTTGACTTTGATGACTAACTGTTGCTTCTTTACAGAATTGATGTAGTTTTTTTAATTATTTGAAAAATAAAATTACTAACTAATTTAAAAAGCAGCATGACTATTGTCAACGGTGCTTTTTTATCATATAATACTATATGAAATATAATATTGTTAAAGGAGCGAAAGGGATGGCTATTCAAGTTCCCACGCGACTGTTAGATGGTGCAGTATTGTCATTTTTAAGAAAGCAAGATCTATATGGTTATGCTTTGACGCAACAAGTTCAAGGAGTACTAGATATTTCAGAATCTACGATTTATCCAGTCTTGCGTCGCTTAAAAAAGGGTGGTTACTTAGAAACTTATGATCAGCCTTTTCAAGGCCGTAATCGGCGCTATTATCATTTAACACAAACTGGGCAGGAATTATTTACAGAAATTCAAAGTGATTGGCAGCAATTCAGTCGCCAAATTAATCAGGTTATGGAGGAACTCAATGAAAAAAATTGTGGAAAATTATCTGAATGACTTAATGACTGAATTGAGTCCATTACCGGTAGATGAACAACAAGAAGTCGTCGAGTTTTATCGTGAATTTATTTTGGATGCTGGTTTTGATCAATTAGTTGAGATAGAAGCTGAGTTAGGAACATCTAAACAATTAGCGCATAAAATTTTAGCAGACTATTACTTAGCCAGTGATTCTTTATTACCTGTAGTTTCTAAGCAACAAACCAACAATAGTTCAACGACAAAATCTTCCCGGCATAATTTGCGAATGGTTTGGTGGATTTTATTAGGAATGTTGGCAGCGCCAATCGGAATTCCGGCTTTGTTAACAATACTTGTCTTATTCATTGCTGCATTTATCGTTGTTTTGGCCGTGGTGGTAGCGGGGATTTGTATAATATTTGCTTGTTTGATCAGCAGTATTTTCATTTTGCTAAGGTTAACGCCACTCCTATTAACTAGTGATTGGGCCGTTGGCTGTTTTTATATCGGAGTTGCTCTGATAATTTTGGGTGTTTTACTAGCCTTAGTACCGTTGTTAATTAAAAGTGTGCGTTTTTTAACAGCACATTATTTAAACTTTGCTCGCCACATGGGGCAAAAATATTTGCAGAAAAATTACTTTCGGCAAAAATTGACTCGTCGAGGAGGTAAATCATGAAAAAATTATATCGTATTAGTTTGGTAGTTTTTGTGATTGGCCTAATCTTGACTATAATCGGTTATTTAAACCATGGTGTTCAACCTTTTGTCAGTCAAGGTCCTACTACAAAAATTATAGTTTTGAGTCAGAAAAATAAATTACAGCAACAAAAAAAATTACCGGCATTTACCGGTTTGCAGATAAATAGTTCATCCACTGATGTTCAAATCAAGTCAGGAACCAACTATCAAATGAAATTGGTCGGTTCGTATAATCAAGCAGTTAAATATCATTTAAACCACCAAAAACAACTGGTTGTCCAAACTAAACAACCTAATTATAATTTTATTATGGCGCTGGGGGTTAAGTTACCTAAATTGATTATCACTGTTCCTAAAGAGACCAATTTGCAAAGAATCATTGTGCGGACGGATGATGCCAATGTTAAGCTTCAACAGCTACAGACTAAGCAATTGTTAATGCACCAAGATGACAGTTATTTACGTCTTCAGCAAGTGAATGTGAACCAACAGGCACAATTAATTACTGATGATACCAAGATTACTAGTGAGAACTCTAATTTTAAACAATTACACCTACGACTGGATGACAGCCATGCTAATTTCCAGCAAATTAAAGCACAAGTGCAAGGAAAAATTGTTGATTCACGGATAGTTATGACTGATGCAATTTTAAATAAAAATAATCAGCTACAGCTAACTGATGCTAAATTGATTATGCAATTACAACATCCCACCATCAATTATCAAATATTGGGGACTGATACCTTAATCAAAACAACGGATCGTAAAATAAAAAATGATTGGCAGCAAATGAATGCTAATTCATCAACTAAATTAGAAGTAAAAGCACAAGACAGTCATATTATTTTGAATTAAAGGTTTGACTTCAAGTTAACTTTAAGTAATAAACTAAGACTAGAATAAAATTAAGGATTTGTTAAGCTTTCGTCCTTAAAATTATTCTAGTCTTTTTTTGGGAAGTGATAGGATGGCAAATTTAACCATTACTGCTGTGAGTCAAAAGTATCACATCACTCCGGCAACTTTACGCTATTATGAACAAATTGGTTTATTACCGCCAATTCCACGTCAAGCCAACGGCAATCGCTATTATCCACCAATCTTGCAAGATTTAATTGAAATGATTATTTGCCTACGTAATTCTGGAGTAGCAGTTGAACCGCTAATTGAATACGTTAAGTTAATGCAACAGGGATCGACTACTTTAAAGCAACGTCAAGCTTTGTTAGAACAACAACGCGCCATTTTATATCAAAAACAAGTAGCCTTACAAAAATCTTTAACACGTTTGGATTATAAAATTAATTTATATCAAACTGGTCAAGTAAAAGATTATCGAATTTTGAGGAAAGAGGGATCATAATAATAATATTTTCATGGTCGGATTTTGGTTAAATAATGATGGAGGATAACTAAAATGAGATATCAAAACTTAGGGCGAACCGAGATTAAAATTGCACCCATTTGTGTGGGCGCAATGAGTTTTGGACAAGCGGGTACAATGCATGATTGGACTTTAGATGCCAGTTCAACTGAACAAGTGGTGAAACATGCTCTAGATTTAGGAATTAATTTTTTTGATACGGCTAATAGTTATTCCAAAGGTACTAGTGAAGAATATTTAGGCCGAGCTTTAAAACATAATGTAGCGCGTGATCAAGTCGTGATTGCTTCTAAAGTTTATTTCAATCCTGGTCGCTTATCTAAAGTAGCGATTCAACGAGAAGTTGACGGAACTTTACAGCGCTTGGGAACTGATTATTTAGATTTATACATGATTCATCGCTTTGATTACCAAACGCCAATGGAAGAAACTATGGCAGCCTTAAATGAATTGGTTAAAGTCGGTAAAGTTCGAGCCTTAGGGGCTTCAGCCATGTATGGCTATCAATTTCATAATTTACAGTTGGTAGCACAGCAATATGGTTGGGCACAATTTCAAGCTATGGAAAACCATTATAATTTGTTATATCGTGAAGATGAACGTGAATTAATGCCGATTTGTCAGCAATATCAGGTGTCATTAATGCCGTATAGTCCATTAGCGGCTGGGCATTTAACCCGCCCTCAATGGCAAGGCTCCACGCTACGTGCCAAAACAGATCGCGTTGCTACTGGTAAATATGATCGTATGGAACAAGAAGATATCAAAATTGTGCACCGTGTACAGGAATTAGCAGCTAAATATCAAGTTTCTATGGCTCAAATTGCGATTGCTTGGCAATGGGCCAAGGGCGTCAGCGCACCAATTATTGGTGCCACTAAAGCCCAGCACTTTGATAGTGCCTTACAGGCTTTAAATATTAAGTTAACACCGGAAGATGTGCGCTACTTGGAAGAACCTTATGTTCCGCATCCGATTGTTGGTACCATTGCTCAAAATCCGCCTGAAGGCGTTGTTTTACTGGATGAAAAGAAAAAGTAAGCAAGGTTTGAACATTTATAAATGAACAACCAAAAAAAGACAGCCAAGTGGCTGTCTTTTTTTGGTTACGTTACTTATCTTGATCGTCTTTTTTCTTGGTTGAATCAGGAGTTTTTTTAGCTTTGGTTGCACTGTCTTTTTTATCTTCGCCAGTGTTATTTTCAATCTTAATATTGTCGTTTTCTAAAACTGCCTTGAGGTGCTTTTCTTTAGGATGATCGAGGTAATGATCAGCTACGCGATCTTCAATTTGTTCCTGAATGACCCGACGTAACGGCCGGGCACCTAATGCAGGATCATAACCTAAGTCGACGATCTTTTCTTTAGCAGGTTGAGTAACTTCAATATCGAGACCTTGATCGGCAATCATCCGATTAGTATCTTGAATCATTAAGTTAACAATCTTGAGCAAGCTTTCTTTGGATAACGGATCGAACTCAATAATTCCATCAAATCTGTTGAGAAATTCCGGTTTGAAGTAATTACCTAATTTATCCAAAACAGAATTGGTCGTGCCATTGGCCTCAGCACCAAAGCCGACACTAGCTTCACTTTCACCTTGACCAGCATTGGAGGTCATGATAATGATAGTATCTTTGAAACTAACTGTCCGTCCTTGTGAATCAGTTAAGCGTCCATCGTCTAAAATTTGTAAAAACATGTGCATTACATCGGGATGAGCTTTTTCAATTTCATCTAATAAGATTAAACTATAAGGATGACGCCGAACTTGTTCAGTCAATTGCCCAGCTTCTTCATAGCCAACGTACCCTGGAGGGGAACCGATTAATTTTGAGACACTGTGCTTTTCCATATACTCGGACATGTCAAACCGAATCATCGAATCTTCACTACCAAAGAGTTGTTTGGCTAATTGTTTAGCTAATTCAGTTTTACCAACTCCAGTAGGTCCAACAAAGAGGAACGAACCAATGGGACGGCCAGTTTTGTTAAAACCAACACGGTTACGGCGGATAGCACGACTAACTTGTTCGACTGCTTTATTTTGCCCAATAACATGAGCTTCTAATTCTGGAGTTAAATTGCGCAATTGTTCTTGTTCTTGAGCTTTTAATTCACCGACTGGAATGTTTGTTTTTTCTTCAACAATACTTTCAATGTCTTTTTCCGTAACTTCCGGTTCTTTTTCGCTATCGGTTTTATTATCACGAACAGCTTCTAATTTTTTGGTTTGATCGCGATAAAAAGCTGCTTTTTCATAGTCTTCTTGTTTGAGTGCATTTTGCTTATTAGCTTCAGCTTCATTAATCTTCTTTTCAATTTCTTTTGGATCAACTGGATTTAAAGTTAAATTCTTGCGTGAACCAGATTCATCCAACAAATCAATTGCTTTATCTGGTAGGAAACGATCTTGAATATAACGATCGGATAAAACTGCTGCGGCTTTAATAGCTTCTGGAGAATATTTAACGTGGTGATAAGCTTCGTATTTAGGCTCAATGCCTTTTAAGATTTTGAGTGTTTGCTCAACCGTGGGTTCATTGACTTCCACTGGTTGCAAACGTCTTGCTAAGGCCGAATCTTTTTCAATTTGACGATATTCATTAAAAGTTGTAGCGCCAACTAATTGGAGCTCTCCACGGGCTAGAGCAGGCTTTAAGACATTACCCGCGTCCATACCGCCTTCGGCATTACCCGCACCAACAATTTCGTGAATTTCATCAATGAATAAAATAATATTTTTATTATTTTGTAACTCTGTAATCAATTCTTGCATTCTTTGCTCAAATTGACCCCGGACACCAGTTCCTTGCACTAAAGAAACCACATCTAAACGAATCACGCGTTTGTCTTGTAGTTTCTCCGGAACCTCACCATCAACAATTTTTTGAGCTAAACCCTCAACCACAGCAGTTTTACCAACTCCTGCTTCACCAATCAAAACAGGATTATTTTTAGTCCGCCGATTTAAAATTTCAATTACGCGTTCAATTTCTTTGTCACGACCAATAACGGGATCGATTTTACCGGCTTTAGCTTGAGCGGTTAAATCGACACCAAATTGGGTCAAAATACTATTTGAATTATTATTATTACCGCCACCACGTTGACTTTGCGCTGACATTTGTTGTTGGCGACGCATTTCTTGTTGTGGGTCCATTGCCCCAAAAATTGAACTTAAGTCACCAAAACCAAATGGATCATTATTCATATTAGAATTACCTCCCATCGCTTGTTGCTCACGCAACTTTCGATAACAACTCTGGCATAAATTTACTTCCGCCCGTTGTCCATTAATACTAGTGTAGAGATGGATAGTTGCTTCATTTTTATGACAATTTTGGCAAAGCATGAATTACATTCCACCTTTCTTGAGAGAAATTTGTTTCAATTTCCAAAACGTTTAATCACTTCCGAACTAAATACTATAGTAGAAATAATTTTTAAGATAACTCTCGGATCAATAATAGATGAAAGTAACGGTTCATTTATTATTTGATGTCCTAATTTGGTCTCAACTGTAATCTGGAGTTATCCTCTTTGGTCATTGAGTACATTAATGGTACAAAGTGAATTATACATTTAGCACTCTCAACATGCAAGTGCTAAAATGAAGAAATTTAAGATTTTCTTCAAAAAAAGCTTGACTTTACATGTCAAACACAGTATATAAGGAATGATTTGTTTATTAAAGTAATTTGCATTGTGAGGCAAGAAAATGGATTTTGAACAACAATTGAACGATTTGGTTGATAAAAAAATAGATCGAATTGAAGTTGATAGTGAGCATTTTATGGAATTTAATCAGGCGTGGTTAAAAATTAACCAACACAATCAAATTGTTGGTACAGCCCATCGTGATGGCAAGATTACCTACCGCTTTTCTGAAAACGAAAATAGCTAGGTGTAAACGCCTTGGTTTTCTTATTTTTATCGGAAAAAACTTGCCTTGTTTTTTGAATAATGGTAATGTAGTTTTGATGTTAAGTTAACCCTTTTCATTCAAAATGAAAATTAGGCTTAAAGAGAGGTTATTAAATATGGAAAAGAAAGATTTTCACGTAATTGCAGAAACAGGAATTCATGCACGTCCTGCTACGATGCTAGTACAAGCTGCTAGCAAATTTAGTTCTGATATCAATTTAGAATATGATGGAAAAACTGTTAATTTGAAGTCAATTATGGGTGTTATGTCACTTGGTGTTGGTCAAGGTGCTGATGTTACAATCACAGCTGATGGCGATGATGCTAGTGAAGCCATTAATGCTATTTCAGAAACCATGACTAAAGAAGGACTTTCAGAATAATGACTAAAACTTTAAAGGGGATTGCTGCCAGTGATGGTTTTGCGCATGCACCAGCTTACTTATTAGTGCAACCTGATCTATCCTTTAAAAAACAAACGATTACTGACGCTCAAGCAGAAGTCGATCGTTTACAAGCAGCAATTAAAAAATCCGACGCTGAATTAACAACGATTCGCGATGTTGCTAAAGAATCTTTGGGTGAAGAAGAAGCTCAAGTTTTTGATGCTCATAAAATGATTTTAGCTGATCCTGAATTTACGGGCGCTGTTGCTCAACAAGTTCAAGCTGATAAAGTTAATGCCGAACAAGCTTTAAGTGATGTTGCTAATAAATTCATCGCGATGTTTGAAGCAATGACTGATAATAAGTATATGCAAGAACGTGCAGCTGATGTGCGTGACGTTTCTAAACGAATTATGAGTCATTTATTAGGGGTTGAATTACCTAACCCAGCATTAATTGATCATGAAGTTATTATTGTTGCTCATGACTTGACTCCTAGTGATACAGCTCAATTGAATAAGAAGTATGTCAAGGCTTTCATTACAGATATTGGCGGTCGGACAGCGCATTCAGCAATTATGGCGCGTTCATTGGAAATTCCTGCCATTGTTGGTACGGATACAATAACTAGTGAAGTTCAGGCCGGTGATGACTTGATTGTTGATGGCGTCCATGGTGATGCGGTCATTAATCCTACTGCAGATGATGTTAAACATTATCAAGATCTAGCTGAACAGTATGCCAATGAAAAGGCTGAATGGGCTAAATTAAAGAGTGCTAAAACAGTGACTGCTGATGGTAAGCACTTTGAAATTGCCGCTAATATTGGTACACCAAAGGATTTAGCGGGTGTTCAAGCTAATGGTGCTGAAGCCATTGGTTTATACCGGACTGAATTTTTGTATATGGATTCCGCTGAATTACCTTCTGAAGATGATCAGTTTGAAGCTTATAAAGAAGTCTTAGAAGGTATGGATGGTAAACCAGTTGTTGTGCGGACAATGGATATTGGTGGCGATAAACACCTACCATATTTGCCATTACCAGAAGAAATGAATCCATTCTTAGGCTATCGGGCAATTCGGATTAGTTTGGATCGGCAGGATATTTTCCGAACCCAATTACGGGCATTATTGCGGGCTTCATCATACGGCAAGTTGCGTATTATGTTCCCCATGATTGCTACACTTCAAGAATTCCGGCAAGCTAAAGGAATTTTAAAAGAGGAAATGGATAAATTAACTTCTGAAAAGATCCCATTTGACGCTAATTTAGAAGTTGGAATTATGATTGAAATTCCAGCCGCTGCTGTTTTAGCAGATCAATTTGCTAAAGAAGTTGATTTCTTCAGTATTGGTACGAACGATTTGATTCAATATACGATGGCTGCTGATCGTGGTAACGAACATGTTTCTTATCTCTATCAACCATATAATCCTTCCATTTTGCGCTTAATCAAACATGTAATTGATTCAGCTCATCAAGAAGGTAAATGGGTTGGTATGTGTGGCGAAGCAGCAGGAGATTCAGTGATGGTACCATTACTATTGGGTATGGGCTTAGATGAATACTCAATGAGTGCTACTTCAATTTTACGAGTTCGTTCGTTAATGAAGCATTTAGATACAACTGAATTAAAAGATTTAGTTGAACAAGCTTTGAATGTCTCCTTAAGTAACGCTGAAAATGAAAAATTAGTTAATGATTTTGTAGCTAATCATCGTAAGTAAAATTAACTTAAAAATTTAAAATTAATAAAAATGTGGTTGGAAGATTTTATATTCCAGTCACATTTTTTGTTTAGATTAATGTTAATTATTTGGCAGAGTGGAGATTGATTGTACAATGAGTGAAATATTTGTTTTTTGAGTAGGGATAGCCTAAACTACAATTGTGATTTTAGTAGTAAGATTTTAATATTGATTTGACACTGTTAAACATAAAAAATTAAAAGGAGATCATAACTGAATGGAAAATATTTCCAACGCTGAATGGGAGGTCATGCGAGTTTTGTGGACTTTAAATACTGCTTCGGCACCAGAGATAATTAATAATTTAAAGCAAACATCATGGCAACCCAATACAATCAAGACTTTATTGACACGTTTAGTTAAAAAACAAATTGTTCGAGTTGATAAATCACAGCGACCCCAAATTTATCATCCTTTAGTTAGTGAAAAGCAAATGATGGATCAAACCGTACAAGATTTATTTAGTCATCTTTGTGCCATGAAACAAGGCAGTACTTTGATTAATTTGATCCAAAAACTGGATTTAAGTCAAGCGGATATTGCCACATTACAGCAAATTTTAACTCAGAAACAATTAACTGCACCAACAACAATTGCTTGTAATTGTTTAAAGGGAGAGGGGTGTCAAAATGTCTCATGATAATTCAAAGCAGGATCATGGTCTGAAAATGGATCATAACATGGAAATGGATTCAGCAATGTCAAAGCATTCCATGCAAATGATGCCTAACGGAACAATGATGCATATGGGAAATTTGAAACATAAATTTTGGTATTCGCTCATTTTAGCGTTGCCAATTTTGTTCTGCTCATCAGCAATGGGAGTTTGGCTACCTTTTCAATTTCAATTTCCTGGTTCCAATTTGATGGTGATGATTTTTGCAACGATCTTATTCTTTTATGGTGGTTGGCCGTTTTTGACGGGAGCATTGAGTGAGCTCAAACAACACCGACCAGCAATGATGACTTTAATTTCTTTGGGAATTATTACTGCTTATGGATATAGTTTGTATGCCTTTGTCCTGAACAATTTTGTTGCCAATCAAGCGCCAGTGATGGACTTCTTTTGGGAATTGGCAACTTTGATTTTAATCATGCTCTTGGGACATTGGATTGAAATGAATTCAGTGATGAATGCGAGTGATTCAGTAGCAGATTTAGCTAAACTTTTACCCAAGCAGGTCACTGTCAAACAGCAACAGCACTGGCAAACGGTGGATATTAATCAAGTGCAAAAAGGTGATCAAGTATTAGTCAAAGCAGGGGCGTCAATTCCAGTCGATGGTCAAGTTATTACTGGTCATAGTCAAGTTAATGAATCTTTAGTGACTGGTGAAGCTCAGTTGATCAGTAAAAAAATTGGTGATCGAGTGATTGGTGGCTCACTGAATACGGATCAGACTTTGGTTATTAAGGTTACACAAACGGCTCAAAGTGGTTTTGTGGCCGGTGTCAGTCAGTTGGTTCAAACCGCCCAGCAGGCTAAATCGCGTTTGCAGACTTTAGCTGATCAGGTTTCCGGATGGTTATTTTATGCGGCACTAATTATTGGTTTATTAGCTTTTATTTTGTGGAGTATTTTAACTAATTTGCAAACGGGATTTTTACGCTTGGTAACCGTTTTAGTAATTGCTTGTCCGCATGCCTTAGGTCTAGCGATTCCATTAGTCAATGCTAAAAGTACAGCTTTGGGATCGCAAAATGGTTTGTTAATTCGGAACCGACAGGTCATTGATATTAGTCCTCAAATTGATTACGTAGTTGTAGATAAAACTGGAACTCTAACAGTTGGTAATTTTGAAGTGCAGGCCGTTAAGTCCTTGGATAAAAAAATTTCAGATGAAGAAATTTTACTGCTGATGGCTAGTTTGGAACAGCAGTCTAATCATCCTATAGCTAAGAGTATTGTTCAATTAGCCCAAAAAAAGAAGCTGTCATTTTTGACAGCTCATCAAGTTCAAACCTTGAGTGGTCGCGGAATTAAGGGCAAAATTAACAACCAAGAGTACCAATTGATTAACTTCAAAACATTACAAGAGCAACACTTGCCCCTTTCAGCAGTAACCCAAACGGGGACAACTAGTTATTTAGTGTCACAAAAACAAGTTCTAGGTTACGTCAGTGTCGGTGACCAGATTAAATCATCTGCATCAGCTTTGATTAAGCAACTAAAACAACAAGGCTTGAAACCTTTGATGTTAACTGGTGATAACAAACTGGTTGCGCAAGCAGTCGCTCAAAAATTAGGCATTACGGAATTTAAGTCTGATTTATTACCAAGGGATAAACGGGATATTATTAAGCAACTACAGGAGCAAGGTCATCAAGTCTTAATGGTTGGTGATGGCATCAATGATGCCCCTAGTTTAGCACAAGCTAATATTGGAGTAGCGATTGGTGCGGGAACCGATATTGCCATTGATGCTGCTGATGTTGTTTTGGTTAAGAGTGATCCCCTTGATATTGTTAAATTTTTGCAGTTAGCTAAAAATACGCATCGTAAAACCATTCAAAACTTATGGTGGGGTGCTGGTTATAATATTGTGGCACTACCCTTAGCCGCCGGCCTTTTAGCACCAATAGGATTAGTTTTAAGTCCCGCAGTGGGCGCAATTTTGATGTCACTATCAACGGTGATTGTGGCCATTAATGCTTCGCTGTTGAACTTTTAAGGTATTTAACAATTGAAGCATTAAGATGTTCAATATCGGTATTTAATAAAGTGGCAATAAATTTTAAAATTTGTGGGTCAGGTGTAATAATTAAAAATTGCAGCTGCTTCTTTTTTTGATATAAAATACTGTTAGTGGGCAATTTATGCACTTGATTGATTAATAAAGCGCCATTGTCCGGACTTAATTGTAATAAAGCTAGGTAAAAAGTGGTGGAAATTTTTAAATTAACTTGTAGTAAAATTGAATGCCAAGTATTCTCCTGGGGCTTGGTAGCCGCTAGTTTTTGAATGATTAAATAATCCTGGGGGTGTTGCACATTATGAGCAAGTGTACTATCCTTGTCCAAATGTGTTTCTAAAAAAGATTTTGTTCCAAATACTAATCTGATTTCTGACATATTAATTCTCCTAACGAGGTGTAAGTTAATGAAAGTAACAGTTTTAGGGTACTATGGCGGTTATCCTTACCGGCAGCAGGCAACGACTGGTTATTTACTACAAGACCAAGGATATAACTTACTCTTGGATTGTGGTAGCGGGGTCTTGAATGCATTACAAAATTATTTAGATCCTTTGCAATTAGATGCCGTTGTTTTAACACACTATCATCACGACCACATTGCGGATGTCGGTGTTTTACAATATTATTGGCAGCTACATGCGGGTCCTAAAAAACATGAAGTGTTACCAATTTATGGTAATACGCAAGATCCTCTTAATTTTGCCAGTTTGAGCTTTGGGTCATTTACACAAGCAAGGGCTTATTCACCCGAGCACCCTTTAGAACTGGGACCCTTTACGCTTAATTTTAAACAAACTATTCATCCAGTACCAACTTTTGCTACTAGAATTTTGGATTCGCAGCAAAAGATTTTGACTTTTACGGCGGACACGGCTTATTTTGCTGATTTAGTTTCTTTTGCTCAACAAGCAAATTTATTAATTACCGATACGAATTTTGGCGCTCACAAAACTGGACAAATTTGGCATATGACTTCAACACAATCGGGACAATTGGCACAAGCAGCACAGGTTAAAAGCTTGTTATTATCACATTTACCACAGACTTATCCTTTAGATTTGCTAGTTGATGAAGCACAACAAGCTGCTGGAAACATTCCGGTTGATCGTGCCCAAACAGGCTGGACGCAAGTAATTGAATAATTTTTTGCTGATTCCAACAAAAAATATTAATGTGTTGGATAATAATTGATTAGACAGGCATAAAACTAGACATTATATTTTATAATATCTATAATTTAATCTGTACTAAGCTAATTGTAATTTTATGTAAAAGGAGAAATTCTATATGGTAACCTTATACACGTCTCCAAGTTGTACATCTTGTCGAAAAGCTAAGAAGTGGTTTCAAGATAATAATATCCCTTATAAAGAGCGTAATATTTTTGCCCAACCACTTTCTAAAGATGAGATTAAGAAAATTCTTCAAATGACTGAAGATGGTACCGAAGAAATAATCTCCAAACGTTCAAAAGCTTATCAATCTTTAAAAATTAATTTAAATGATTTAACAGTTGATGAATTAATTAGTCTAATTGAGAAAACACCTGGTTTGTTACGTCGTCCAATTATGATGGATGAGAAAAGTTTACAAGTTGGTTATAATGAAGATGA
Source organism: Bombilactobacillus sp. ESL1202 (assembly GCF_058107125.1). NCBI lineage: Bacteria > Bacillati > Bacillota > Bacilli > Lactobacillales > Lactobacillaceae > Bombilactobacillus > Bombilactobacillus sp. ESL1202. Next base: position 1,670,127 of record NZ_CM176590.1, read on the forward strand.
AATTCGCCGCTTTTTGCCAAGATCCATTCGGGTAATGGAGTTGCGAGAGCTACAACGGGCACAAGCATTTAATTAAAATTCTTGAAATTAACCTTTTACTTTCTGGTGATGCCTGTTAGAATTAAGTAATAAGTGAGGTGGGTTAGCCGTGGAAGTGGAACATGTTAATGAAAACATGATTCGAGTAACTTTGGAAAGTCGTGACTTGGCAGAACGTGGAGTAACAGTTCTAGATTTACTCGGCAATCGCAAACAAATTGAGACCTTTTTTTATCATATTTTAGAAGAAGTTGATACATCTCATACTTTTGTGCAGGATCAGACAGTCACTTTTCAGGTTATTCCTAATCATAAGGGATTAGATCTTTTAATTACGAAAGTTCCTAACTCGCAACAAGGTGATAATGAAGTTGATCATGATCTGATGCATGCCTTGGACGTGGTTTCTGGACGATCAGAACCGAGTTTAGCCGATGACGAAGACTTAGTAAATGGGGATGATTCCTCAAAAACTTTGATTTTTAGTTTTAAGGACTTTGAAGATTTTGTTAGCCTAAGTAAAGTTTTGCAAATTGATTCATTAGGTAGTAATCTCTATCAATTTCAAAATCAATATTTTTTAGAATTAACTTTATATCCTGACGAATTATATAGCGTGAATGTTGCTGACGTTATTGCTGTGATTAAAGAATATGGTTCGCTGGCCGACATTTCTAAGCCAATGTTATCTGAGTATGGTCATTTGGTAATGGAACAGACGGCTTTGGAACTAGCGCGATATTATTTTGCTTAAATAAAAAAAGATACTATTTTAATCTGTGGTTAAAGTAACCAATTTAAGATTATTTTGGTATCTTTTTTTGTAATTAAAATAAGGTGTTTCCTGTGTTAATAGCTAAAAGTAAAACCGGACAATTGATTTATGCTAGTCAATATCAGGCACCACAGGCGGTTTTTTGTCCTAAATGTAACCGACCAGTTCAACTCATTGCTCGGCGTAATCAACGTCCTTATTTTCGCCATCAAGTGACGCATCGGGGAAATAACGAGACAGCTATCCATCACAAAGGGAAATATTGGTTAGCTAAATTTATGCAACGTCATTTTCAAGTACAAATTGAATATGTTTTAGATCCGCAGCAACGAATTGATGTTTATGCACACCGTGCCAATCAAAAATTAGCTATCGAATATCAATGTTCGCCGATAAGTCGCACGGAATTATTGGTACGTCATCATGAATATTTGCGAAAGGGGCTCCATCCATTATGGATTTTTGGTCCATATCATTATCAACTTAATCAGCAGTTGCGTCATTTACAAAGTATTTTAAGCTTTAATCCGCGTTGGGGATATTATGTTTTCTATAAATTACCACAGGAAAATTTTTTACGTTTGTATTATCAAGTAATGGTCTATCCTAATAGCCGGCAGTTGTTGTGGCGATTAAAAAAAATTGCTTCGTGGCCAGAGTTAATGCAATTTAGGCCCCAATTAGTTTCCTATCAAATGGAAACGGTTAATTGGACGCAATGGTACCAAAGCCACTGTCGCTATCCCGATCAACAATTTATTCAATTACAAAATTGGTGTTATCAACACCGTCAAGATTTAAAAGCTTGGATCAAAAAAACACCGACCCAGGCGGTGTTTCCAATTTATCAATATTTAGGTTGTTATGTGCCGCTAGTGTATCATGCTAAGTTGGCAGCTTTTGCAAAATTCCCCTTAATTTCGCAAACCACTATTTTACTAAGTGCAAGGCAGGACTGGCAACATTGGCTGGAGCTTTAGATGATGGAACTAATGAATTTAAAACGTGCTTTAATTCTAAAGTAGAACCATTTTTTAAGCAGACAGCTTGCGCACTTTTATGTTGTGAATAATCATAAATAACAGTTGTTGGTGTTTCGGTGATTTTTAATTCGGAAGCGATTTTTTGATCTTCAATGCACTGTTCTAAAGTTAAGTCACTTTTGGCATCTTGAGTCATTACTTTCCAATCAAGCTTGATACTAAGCGCTATTTTTTTCATTAATTCTAGATTAAATGGTTGAGATTGTACATTAATTGCATGCTGTAATTTGATTAAAAATTGCCGTCCCTTTCTATTCCCCTGAAAAGTGGCTGCTTTGTAATATAGCGTAGCTTGATAAACATCATCGGTTAACTTATTTCGCAAATTAATATTTCTTAAATTGTAGTTATTGTTTTTGAGATAATTATTCATTGATAAAAAGTTGTTTAAAGCAACAAATTTAAAATGAGCATTAATTTGATAAAGTTTAGCAAAGTCGATGATCATTTGTTCAGTTTTTAAACATCTTTGACCAATCGGATTGACAAAAACGAATACTTCCCACATATATTACTGCCTCCTGAAAAACCCCATAATTTAGAACATATATAAGTTAAGATACCAGATATAATTCTTTTTTCAAATAATAAGCACTTTATTTTCATATGAAAGAGCTTAATTGGTCAAGACCAATTTAAAATTCTACTGATAATGAAGGCCAAATGCAATGGATACGCTCATTTATTGGAAATTTAATGAGCAGTGGTAGTTAGGCTTAAACTTTTATTAGATGATGGTAAAAAATTGCTTTAGTTCAAGTTGATTGCTAATAAATTTACTCGGAAAATAAATTCAAACTTTAAAATTCATTATGTTATAGTTAAACGGGCGAGGTGATTAAAATGGGCGATCAAAATTGGGATACTTTTTTATTGCCATATGAACAAGCAGTTGATGAATTAAAAATCAAATTACGTAGTATGCGCAAAGAATTTATTGATTTAGGGGAACATTCACCCATTGAATATGTAACGGGTAGAGTGAAGACCGTTGCCAGTATTAAAGAAAAAATGCAGCGCCGTTTTATCTCACCAGAATTATTAGAACAAGATATGCAAGATATTGCTGGCTTGCGAATCCAGTGTCAATTTGTTGAAGATATTTATCAAGTAGTTGATATTTTGCATAATCGGACTGATTTAGCAGTTGTTGAAGAACGTGACTATGTGACTAATAGTAAACCAAGTGGGTATCGTTCTTATCATATTGTATTACGTTATCCTGTCCAGTTAGCTAATGGCGTTAAAGATATTCTGGCAGAAATTCAAATTCGAACTTTGGCGATGAATTTTTGGTCAACAATTGAGCATTCTTTAAACTATAAGTATCAAGGCGACTTTCCGGAAGATATTAATTCACGGTTAAAACGCGCAGCTGAGGCTTCATTTATGTTAGATGAAGAAATGTCGAAGATTCGTGAAGAAATTCAGGACGCGCCTAAATACTTTGCTGATCAAAAGTTAAATGATTCTAAACATTTAAAGGAGAACCAGCTACATGAGGGTGTGGATTCAAAATAATTTTAAAGATTTATCAAGACAAGTAGCACAGCAATTAAATGCCCAATTATTAGCAGCAGGAGTGACTATTACACCCAAAAATCCCGATTTAGTAATTACTGTTGGTGGTGATGGAACTTTTTTGAGTACCTTTCATCATTTTAATAAGCAATTAGAAAAAACAAAATTTGTTGGGATTCACACGGGACATTTAGGATTTTATACTGATTGGAAAGATTCTGAAGTTAATCAATTGGTGGAAAATATTTTAAAAGGTCCCACAGAAATTGTGACTTATCCGTTGCTAGACGTGCAAATCTATTATGCTAATGGCGATCAGCACCATTTTCTGGCTTTAAATGAATCCCAATTAAAGCGGGTAACACAGACTATGCGCGCCGACATTTTGATTGATGGTCAGTTGTTTGAACGTTTTCGTGGTGACGGGATTACGGTTTCCACGCCAACGGGTTCGACGGCTTATGCCAAGTCAATTGGGGGGGCAATTATTAATCCCAACTTAGAAGTGATGCAATTCAATGAAGTAGCGCCCATTAATAATCGGGTTTACCGTACGGTTAATGCCCCGTTAATTTTACCTAAGGGTCAAATAATTACCGTTATTCCGCAAATTGAAGCTGATTATGTGTTGACCGTTGATAATTTAGCGTACGATAAAAGTTTAATTGTGAAAACCGAATATCGCATTGCAAATGAAAAAATTCAAATTGCCTCTTATCGGAATAAAAATTTCTGGCAGCGGGTTCGTAGTGCCTTTTTAATTGATGGTAATGTATGAATTATCGGTGGATTAAACAACAAGAAAATCAACAGAATTTACGGCAATTTTTGCAACAACAAGGTTTTTCGAAAACACAATTAAAGCAAATTCAATATCATCAGGGCAAAGTTTACGTTAATCATAAACGCCGTTATTGGAATTTTCCAATTCGGCGTGGCGATGAAATTATTGTAACCTTACCTAAAGAGCAGGGTTCAGATCAAATTAAAGCGCAGTTAGGCGCAGTACAAGTCTTATATGAAGATGACAATTATTTGTTGGTCAATAAACCAGCAGGCATCGCTTCATTACCAGCTAAGGGTCTAACTAGTGCTACGATGGCTAATGTGGTAAAAGGCTATTTACAACAAACGAAGCAATCAAACGATGTTATCCATTTGGTATCCCGCTTGGATCGTGATACTTCAGGTGTTTTAACTTTTGCGAAAAATGCTTACGCACATCATTTAATTGATCAACAATTTCGAACGCAAACAATTGTTAAAGAATATCAAGCCTTAGTTCAGGGCAATTTGGCGAAAAAACAAGGAACCATTAATTTGCCGATTGGGATTGATCCAACGAATCATAATTTACGTTGTGTCGACCAGAAAAATGGCAAAGTAGCACAAACTAAATATCAAGTCGTTGTTCGTAAAGATGATTTTACACAGGTTAAAGTGCACTTAATTACGGGGCGCACTCATCAAATTCGAGTACACTTTGCGGCTTTAGGACATCCATTATTAGGTGATGTGGCTTATGGGGGGCAAAACAAATTGATTGCCCGCCAAGCATTACATTGCTCAAAATTGAGTTTCTTTGATCCGATTCAACAACAACAATTAACGGTTTTAGCTCCTTTACCAGCTGATATGCAAAGCTTAATTGGATACTAAAAAAGATTTCTGCTCGGTGAAAGCGGAAATCTTTTTTTACATAAATTAGATATTATTTTAAGAAGCCAAAATAGCCGATAACTACTAAGGCTAGTACAATGCGGTACCAACCAAAAGCCTTAAAATCATTTTTCTTAATATAATCCAGTAAGAACTTAATTGATAAATAGGCCACAATAAAAGAAACAACGGTGCCAACTAATAACACGCTAGTTTGCATTAAGGTGAAAGTATTGCCATGTAAGAAATACTTAACTAGCTTCAAACCGCTAGCGCCAACCATCGTAGGAATAGCCAAGAAAAAAGAAAATTCGGTGGCAACAAAGCGTGAGGTGCCAATTAAAATCGCACCTAAAATGGTTGCACCAGAACGGGAAGTACCAGGAACTAATGACAAAACTTGAAATACACCGATGGCTAAGGCAATTGAATACGGTAAAGTATTTAAGTTTGTTAAGCGCGGTTGGCGTTTTTGGTTCCAGTTTTCAATAAGAATGAACAAAATACCGTAAATTAGTAAAGTTGCTGAAATTACCTGCCAGTTATTAAAATGAGCATCCATATAATCATTAAGTGGCAGACCAATAATGACGGATGGCAAACAAGCTAAGATAACTTTCAACCATAGGATCCAAGTCGCGCGTTTTTCGGAGCTAGTTTTTTTAGGAGCAAAAGGATTTAACTTATGAAAGTAAATCACGACCACCGCTAAAATCGCTCCTAATTGAATGACGACCATAAACATGTTGATAAAAGCAGTTGATTCTTTCAATTTAACGAATTCATTCGCTAAATATAAATGTCCCGTGGAACTAATGGGCAAAAACTCAGTAATTCCTTCAACAATTCCTAAGATGACGGCTTTGATAAGATTTAACATCAATTTCCTCGCTATAATTTAGTAAAATTTGATACAAGTGCCTTCTGGGACTTGACAATCATTGTTGTTAAAAGTTAATTGTCCCGAATCTAAGTTGCGATTGAAAATCGTTACATCATTAGATTTTTGATGGGGAACTAGGATAAAGCGCCCAGTGGGATCCATACAAAAATCGCGGGGAAAATCACCTTGGGTTTTGATGGTCTGTAAGTGTTCTAATTTGTGACCGTCAGCACTAATACGAAAAGAGACAATGGAATTATGACCACGATTAGAGGTATAAAGATATTGACCATCTGCACTAATGCGAATAGCAGCAGCAGTATTTTCGCCCAGATAGTCTTTGGGGATTAAATGGTAGGAGTTTAGAAGATTAAATTGTCCCTTTGCATAATGCAAAACTAAAACATCCGAGCTTAATTCACAAATACAGTAAGCTAAATCAGGGTGTTGGGGATTGAAGACGAGATGGCGCGGAGCACTGCCAGCAGGGGCTTGAAAAGTACTGTGCAATTGCGCATGGCCAAGGTCATCTAAATTAAAGACGGTAATTTGGTCAGTACCGTAATCACAAACAACTAATTGATCATCTGGTGTTAAATGAGCCATATGTGGATGTGAAGCTTCTTGTTCCGGACGGACACTCTGGCCTTGTAGTTGAATTTTGTCCGTAATGGTTAAAGTTTTATCAGGATTGATTTTATGAATGGTAACAATCCCCGTATGAAAATTAGCCGAAAAAACTAATTGTTTTTGTTCAGCAACTTCCACATACGCTGGGGAGTTTTGCAGTTGTAAAGCACTGCCTAAATATTGAAAGTTGGTACTAATGTCATAAGCAGCAATTCCGCCTTGATCACCATCTTGAACAATAGAATATAAAATATTATTATTAGAAATTGTAAAGTACGTGGGGCCTTGTAATTTGACGGCTAATTTAGCAGGTGAAAGTTGGGCTAATTGGCTGTCAAATTCCAATTGGTAAATCCCCTGGCTGGTTTGTTTAGTATAACCACCGATTAATAATTTTTCTTGCATGAAGAAAACCTCCTTGAACAACATTTTATAACAACTTGGCTGAAAATGCTGGTAGTATTATAGTAATTATTTAAAAAGTGAGTGTAAAAATATGAAAATAACAGCAGAAATTACAGAAATTGGAGCAGCGGCCTTAACCAAGGCTGCGGACTTTTGGGTCTTATTTGATCAAAGTGCCACGGCAGATTTGAAAAATGTTGCTATTATTCAACAATTTGTTCCCGAACAACAACAGCATTTACAATTAAAAGTGGGGGCACAAATTTTGATTGATCAACAAAGCTTTACCATTACGGCCTTGGGGCAACAAGTTAACGAGCAATTACAAGCTATTGGTCATGCAGTGGTGTATTTTCAGAAAGCTCCAGCACAAGTTCCAATTAATAGTATTTATTTGACCGGAGAGGCTCCCCAAGTTAAAGTAGGCTCACAAATAACCTATGAACAATGAGGAATAATATGAAAAAGAAAACATGGTTTACAAAGTGGTTTTTAAACAATAAATTTACAGTGGTACTTTTAAATATCTTATTATTATTTTTGATTATTGCGGTCTTTGCTAAAATTAGTTATGTGTTTCAGCCACTTTGGCAGATTTTAGGAATTATTTGTCCCCCACTAATTGTGGCAATGATTCTGTATTATCTAATTAAACCATTGATCAACTTTTTGCAACACCACATTCATTTAGGCAAAATTTGGGCCATTACCGTCGTTTTTTTAGTCGTGATTTTAATCTTAGCGTGGGCGATTTTGACATTAATTCCGATTGTTCAAAGTCAGGCTAATTCGTTAATTAAAAACTTGCCGGCATATTGGCACTTAATTCAAAAAGCGATTAATGACCTGGTTCAAGAACCTCATTTACAGAATTTACATTTACAGGATAATTTATCTTGGAGCAAGATTTCGGACTCCTTTATGAACAGCTTGGGAGGGACTTTTGATACAGCCTGGAATAATTTTACTTCCGCCATTAGTATTGTCACAAATATTGTCATGATTGTCTTAACGGCACCGTTTGTCTTATTTTTCTTATTAAAAGACGATCAAAAGATTAAGCCCGCTATTTTAAAATTTGTTCCTAATCGGCTAAAACCCGCTACTTCGCAGACTCTAAGTGAAATCAACCTAGCTTTAAGCTCTTATATTCGGGGGCAATTAACGGTGGCGTTTTGGGTAGCGGTGATGTTTTGCATTGGTTATTTAATTGCTGGTGTGCCTTACGGAGTTTTACTAGGAATTTTTGCAGGTGTTTGCAACTTGATTCCGTATGTAGGTTCAGCAATTGGACTATTACCAGCAGTGATCCTAGCATTATTATCCGGGCACCGCATGATTTTTAGTGTAATAATTATTTTTATCATTGAACAAACAATTGAGACACGCATTGTTTCACCGTTAGTTGTGGGTAATAAAATGAAGATGCATCCAGTAACCACGATTTTTGTCTTATTGATTTCTGGCGGCATGTTTGGCTTATTAGGAGTCATTGGCGGCATCCCCATGTATGCTATTTTTAAAATTTTATTTACTAAAATCTTTATGTGGTTTAAAGCCAATTCTAATTGGTATCAAGAAGAACCATTATTGGAAGATGAACAAGCAGATTGATCTGGGGATAAAATGAAAGTTCATATTTGATCAAAATTAAATGAACTTTGGTATTTAATCCTGTTAGTGCTCAACTTTTTAGCGTTTTTTGTCACAGCTTAAAAATTGCGTTCACAAAGTCAGAAATTTGCGTTTAACTACGCCAAGAGTCTTAAATTAAAGTACAAACTTAAGTCTCTTGTCTAAGTTAATCCTCAATTTCTAACCGACTTTGTTCACAGCTTATTTTGCGTTCACAAGACCAGAAACAATTATCTAACTACGACTAAGAACTCAAGATATAAACTAATCTTAAGTCCTTAGTCTAGGTTAGCTTCTTGTTTCTAAACGGTCTTGTTCACAGCTTAGATTTAATTGCTTTCACAAAAGCAACAACTTGCGTCTAACTACGAATAATCATTCAAGTTTCCAAACAACTTAAATAATTATTCTAGGTTATAATCAGTTGCTAACCGCTTTTGTTCACAGCTTGTTAAATTTTAACTTGTCAGGTCTACTTAGAAGTTGTATATTATTATTTGTGGACTTAACTTAAGTTCTTTTATCAGACTTAGTTTGATAAAAGAGCTTAATCAGAAGTAATTTAACGTATCTTCTTGCTGCATTTGCCGAGGGGATGCGTTTTTTTTCAAGCAAATTTAAAAAAGGAAGCTAGAACATGACTAATCATATTGCACTTTTTGAACCATTAATGCCTGCTAATACAGGCAATATTGCGCGGACTTGTGCGGGAACGGATACAGTCTTACATTTAATCCGACCATTAGGATTTAGTCTGGATGATAAGCATATGAAGCGCGCAGGTCTGGATTATTGGGATAAAGTTAAATTAGTGATTCATGACGATTTAGATGACTTTTTAGCCAGCATTCCTGATCAAAAATATTTGTATCTAATTACCAAGTTTTCTGATCAAGTTTATAGTGATGTTGATTACTCTGATACCACTAAAGACCATTATTTCTTATTTGGTAAAGAAACGACTGGTTTACCCGAAAAATTTATGCGGGAAAATCCAGAAAAATGTTTGCGCATTCCAATGACCGAAAATATTCGTGCTTTAAACTTATCAAATACTTGTGCTTTAGTAATTTATGAAGCAGTTCGACAACAGCACTTTGCTGGGTTAGAATTAACACATCGTTATGAACATGATAAGTTACACTAAGGAGAAATGAGTATGGATGTTAAAACAGGACCAATTGTTGTGCAATCTTTTCATTATGATTTAGTAGATACTACTGCGCCAGCCAAAACTGATATTCAAGTCCAAGTGCAAGATTATCCCACTCCGGATGACGACAGTACCGGTAAAATGATTCAAATTTTAGCACCGTTTGATATTCACCCGGAAAAAACTCCATTTGAAATTTCGGGCTTAATTGGGCAGGTATTTCAATTAACCGAATTTACAGGCGAATTATCTGAGATTCCGGGGGAAGCTGTTCAGAATTTGTCGCAACCGATGATTGAGCAAATTCAAACTATTACTTATCAGGTAACGGCGTTAACGTTAGAACATGGTTATCAGTTAGATTTTGAAGCTAACTTTGATGACGGTGAGTTGCAGCAGTAAAATTGCTAGCAATTGGTGTAAGATATAAATAAAATTTTTTAAAAACAAAAAGTAATCATTATGTGGTGTTGGCGAATTTGCTGACCAGCAGAATGATTACTTTTTATTTTGGTTACTTTTTCATTTGTCTTTGAGCTAAAAATGATTGAGTAATACAAGGATAATAATTAAGTGCTTTATCCAACATAGTGTTGGAACTTAATAAAAACTTAAGAATCTTAAGAAAAACTTAACATTTAGATTTTTGCCATTTTAAAAAAAATCGTTCACAAGAATAAATGCGATGAAAATAAGCTTTGTTACAAGTATGTGAAAAAATAAAACGGTTATTTTGTGTGATATATAAATCACAATGGGCTTTTTTGAGAGTTTTTTGCCAAATAGTGTTTGATTTATCACTAATTAACCAATTATAATATGAAATATATGAAAGATTAAGATTATTGAATGCTTATTTTTTGATAAAATTATATATCAAATTCGAGTTGAACATAATCAAAATCATTTCCAAAAAATGTAAATATTTTAGACGATTAAAGGAGCAGATAAAAATGCATCGAAGTAAAAGATTATTAGCAACCATGGGTGTGACTCTATTTTCATCAACGTTGTGGTTAACAGCTAATAAAACCACGACCAAAGCGGATGAAGTTAATGATCAAGGCAAAGTCGATCAAGCCGCACCTGGACAAGCCGTGCAAGCTACTAACGCTAGGGAAATTAATCAACCAACGAATGTCACAGCGGGTCAAATTAGTACGCGAGCCATGGGTGATGTGACGAATGCTGATACTAATGAGTCTGAGAATGTAACGAACAATCAACAGAATAATCAAGCACAAGCTGGTAATACTGTTGTTAACAATGAGCAAAATTCTGTAAGTGGTTCTAATGTAAACGCTAGCAATAATAATGCTGTTAATTCTAATAATAATGTCAATGACAATAACGCTAACGAAGCAAATACCAATAATAACGCCGATGCTGTTGGTGCCGACAACAATATCAATTCTAATCAACCCACTAATGAAGTTTCTGACAATAATATCAACCAAACTGTAGTACATAACAATAATAATGAGACTACCAAGCCAGAAATCTCTAATCTTTTAAGTATTGATGCCAATGGTGTCGTTCAAGTTGGCAATGAAGCTCAATTTATATCAGCTATAGGTGTTTACGATGTGAAAGAAATTGATTTGACTTCTGATGTTATCTTAGATACTTATACTGATAATGCTTTAAATATTTATGACGGGTTAATTATTAATGGTCAGAACCATATTTTGGATTTACGTAGTAATTCATTAAAATTAGCTAATCATTCACAGCAGTTTACTATTGAAAATGTTAAATTATACAGCACAGGTTTAGCAATTGATGCCGGTGTTAATCATGATTATGTTTATTATTCCGACGATACTAACGCAGTTTTTATTAATAATGTTGATTATCAAGGTGCGCAATTAATTGTTAACACTACTTATTGTCGCAGAGTACACATTCAAAATCAGGTTGCTGGCAAAATAGTATCTGCCTATACGCTGAAGGGCATAACGGTGAATACCGATTATAGTAATCAACCATTAATTTCTATTGGAAACTTTACGATAAATACACAGCATTTAATCTTTGATAGTGGGGCAAAATTTACTGGTGAAACGATTAGTAGTGATGTGATTCATACGTTTTATTCTTCTGTTGATATTAATGATGGTGCACAAGTTAATCTAACGCCACATAGTACCGCTAGTTCAACTGCCTATGGTATTAATGTCGAAAATTACGCCACGGATGGTAATTTTATTGCTGTACTAGGTCAATTAACCATTAATGTCAATGGTAATACAACCAGTGGTGATTTATCAGGAGCTTTGGGATTAGATATTACAGGTAATTCAAAAACTTATTATTGGCCCTTACAATTACCGCCAGCGGCTCAATTAACTATTAATACTAATGGGCAACACATTGAGCATTGGATTCAAACGGGAATTGAAACTACTGGTGGTAGTTTTATTATACGGGCAGCTAATTTGGCACCTGATTTTAATGGAATCATTTACGATGGTAGTGATTTTACGCCAGTCGGGGCTACTACAGCTGTTTGTGTTGGTGAGCATGTAAATTGGAATCCTTTAATAATGAAAAGCGGAACGGTGTCTTTTACCACAGATGGTAGTGGCGGGGCGTTAACGTTATTTAAAGCTCTTCAACGTAGTGAATATACCTATTCTGGACAATTAATTTTAGATGCGGGTAATAACGCACAAGCTCATTTGATTACAGGTATGGGTTACTTTAATTTAACTAATATTAATTTTGTGGACTCAAAAGGACAGGCACATGCTTTACAGAAACTCAAATTTAATTTACAAAATGATGTAGTTCAAGCAATTAATCAGGATTTAAATAGTGAAAGTGTCAGTGATATTGTCGGTCCAACTAAAGACGCTGAAACGCAAGTTTTACAGTTATTAGCCAACCAACAATTTGTGAATGGCCGTGCTTTGAAACCGATTACTGCTACCGATAATACTATTGATTTTGTCCCAGACTCAATCAAGTTATCATTTGATAAAACCAAGATATCCGGTAAGACTAATTTGGCTAATGCTCATATTAAAGTCCAAATTAAACATGCTAACGGAACTTTAGTAGATTTTCCTGATAATTCTAATTTAGTTGAAACAAATGATAGCTGGCGTAATCCCCAGAAACTTTATATTGTTAATTCTGATGCTGACGGTAACTTTAGTTTTTCCTTACCGAAAGACATGTTACAAAAGGGTGATCATTTAGTTTTAACTGCTAATAAAGATTTTGTAGACAGTCCGGTTTTAGACTTCGACCCTGAAGTTACTTCTAACATGGAAGGCTTAGCTGATGCAAAACAAGATGCCTTGACTACTTTACAGAACTATCATGATAGTAGTGAGACTACTGCGGATAATTTAGCTAATATTACGGGACAAACGGACTTGATTAATGCCATTAATGGGGCGTTTGATACGGCTTTACAACAAGCAAAAGCGTTAGTTAGTCAAGTCGGCGATGATGACGTTGATCCTGCTAATCCTGATGGTGGACCTAATCCTGCTGCCGCTTTAATAGCCGCTATTAATAATGGTAAAGCCTTGATTGATGCGGTCACTACTTTAGCTGACACTTTCAATACTGATCAACAAACAATTAAAGCTTTCCAAGACCCTACCGGGCAATTAAACGAAACGCAAGTTAATAACTTTTTGACGCAAGTTAACCAAGCTTTGACTACGGCAACAAGTGCTTATAATGCTGCTAGTGATGATACTGGTCGCCAAACAGCCTTAGATAAAGGCAAAGCAGCCATGGATGCCATTGCCGCCTTAGCTACGCAGTTAAATACGGATGAAACAACGATTAATGATTTAGGTGGTGCGGATGGTTTAACTTCCGATCAAGTTTCGAATTTAAAAGATCAGGCTAATACCGCTGCTAACAATGGTTTAGCCGCTATTGACACGGCACAAAAAGATCCAGAGAAAGATAAAGATGATGTTACTAATGCGGCCGCTACCGCTGCTACTAGTGATCCGGCTGCCGATATTGCGGCAATTGTCAGTTTAGCGCAAGCTAAGCGTGATGCCATGCAAGCTATTACTGAGAAGTATAATACGGCTTTCAATACGTTGCATAATAACTTGGCAACCTTAGATACCACCGCTAAACAAGAACCCTTCCAAACCTTAATTGATGCGGCTTATAATCAAGCTAAAAGTGACATTAATAGTGCTACTGACCAAACAGCGATTGACAAAGCCAAAGGTCAAGCCGTCTTAGGTATTACTCAAGGCTTGGCTCAATCCCAATTGCAAGATTACGTTAATCAAGAACTAACCGTCATTGGTGACTTGAATAATTTAACGCCTGATCAAATTACTGCTTATCAAGAACAAATTACTAGTTCTGATCCAACCAAGAATACGGCGCAATCAGCAGCCGTGATGGCAATTAACCAAGCTACGAGTGAGACAGATGTGAATGCTGCTGAAGCTGCGGGTCAACAGGCTATTGAGAAGATTGTGACACAAGCTCAAACGGCTAGTCAAATTGGGGATTGGTACAATACCGAAAAGGAAAAAATTACTAATTTAGGTGACGATAAACAAGGGCATTTGACGACAACTGCACCTGATGCAGATCATAAGTCCCAAGTTGATAAGTTATTAGCTGATTTAGAGACAGCTTACAATGAAGTCTTGAATGATCTAAAAGATCCTAGTGCCGATTTCAACTCGGAAACGGAAAAACAAAAATTAAAGGCTATCACAGCCTTTGCGCAAAACATGAGTGATGCAGTGCAAGACTTAAATACAGCAAAAGCGGATGCACACACAGATTTGGATAATTTGAGCCATGCTGATTTGCTGGATCCCAAGAACAAGTTGAGTGGTCAAATTGATGAAGCTTATACAACAGCAGTTAATAATTTGACGACCGCAACGACTGATACTCTGGCTGATTTGAAAGATGCGGGGACTACGGCCATTAAGCAAGTTTTGGAATTAGTTAAAGCTCAAGATGATGCTTTAAGTGTCTTACAAACCGCTCAGGCGAGTGCTGCTGATGTGCTAAATAATGCAACTAATTTGGTAGATCAGAAAGACACACTTACAACGCAGATTAACAAGATTCATGATGACGCGCAAACTGCCGTTTTGGCTGGTGAAGACGAAGATGACTTAGACACGGCGCAAGAAAATGGCGTTACGGCGTTAAATAATTTAGCCACTTTAATTACCAAGAAGAATCAACTTTTAACTCAGTTACAAACCGATTATGATACACAAGTCCAATCCATTAAAGACTTGGCTGAAGGGCAAGCCAATAATCATTTAACTAGTGGGGATGACACTAAACAAGTTGAACAGCTCTTAGCTTTATTATCAACAGCTTTAACGACAATTAAAACCGATTTGCAGCAAGCTGATACTTTGGCTGACGATTGGTTAAGCAGTGAAGAAACAACCAATTTTGCTCCGATTACCACGTTAGCTGACAAGTTAAATACAGCGATGACGCAACTACAAACCGCTAAAAATGATGCCGAACAAACCGTCAACACTGATTTAACCGCCTTAACTAATCCACAAACTTATAAAGATAACATTGCTGGTGCTTATAATACGGCAGTTAGTGGTTTGGATCCTTTGATTGCCACAACCACAACCCAAGACCAAATTGATGCTGCGGTTAAGACTGGTTTAACGCAAATTGCCCAGAAGTTAGCTAGTGCGCAACTTCAAAATGGGGTCACGGGCGCTGTTAATCAAATTAATGCTTTAACGCATTTGACAGACAAGCAAAAGACCAAGTATCAACAACAAATTACGAATACTGATCCGAATAAAGAAACCGAACAAACTAAAGGGCAAGCCAACATTGACAGTGCTACTGATGCAGACTCTGCTGCTAATGCTTATCAAGCTGCTCAAGCAAATATTAACAATATTGTTAGTCAAGCTACAACGGCTGATAAAGTTACTGATTGGTACAATACTGAAAAGGAAAGCATTACCAATTTAGGTGACAATCAAACTGATGGTCATTTAACAACCACAGCGCCTGACGCCGAACATAAGTCGCAAGTGGATACCTTAGTGGAACAATTAGGCACGGCTTACGATACAGTCTTGAGTGATTTAGAAAATCCTGGGGCAAACTTCAACGAGGAAACAGAGAAGCAAAAGCTCACGGCAGTAACTGGTAAAGCAAGAACCATGAATACGGCCATGGGTCAGTTACAAACTGCTTACCAAACAGCTCAAGCTGAAACAGCTGCTGACAAACTCGGTCATTTAAGCACAGAGCAACAGGGTTCATATCAAGGCCAAGTAACAAGTGCTTATCAGGCTGCAGTAGCTGAGATTACTGCTGGAACTGATAACGCAGAAGCTGCTGGTGAAACAGCGTTACAAAAAGTGGTTGATCAAGCGCAATTGGCGGAACATAAAGCTGATAATCAAAGCCAATTAGTTGATTATGCGCAAGCTGCGAGTGACATAATTGGTCATTTGACGGCCACTCTGCAACCAACAGATATTCAAAAGTATCAAGATCAAATTACCAATACCACTGATGGCGCCCAAACGACAGCAAATCAGAATATTGAGAAAGCTGATAGTATTGAAACTGCTGATAATGCTTTAACAGCTGGAGAAAAAGCAATTGCTGCGATTGTTACAGCGGCGCAAAACTTATCCGGTAATTTAAGTACAGTAGCTGGTTGGTATCATACTGCTAAGGATGATATTAATAAGTTAGCTGCAAGTAGTAATCAAGGTGGTTATTTAACTGGTGCTGCTGATTCAACTGATACCAGTACGCAAGTTGGTAAATTATTAGCTGATTTAGAGACAGCTTACAGTGAAGTCTTAAGTGATCTAGAAAATCTGGGATCCAACTTTGTTGAAGACACGGAACATTCTAAACTAACTGCAGTAACTGACAAAGCAACGGCTATGAATACGGCTATGCAAACAGTAGAAGTCGCTTATCAAACAGCCAAGGATGCTTTGAGTAATTTACACCATCATGATGAGTTAGTTGCTGGTGATCAATTAACAACAGCTTTAGAGCAAGCTTATCAAACCGCCCAAGCTGATTTAAGAGATGCAACTACTGCCAACATGTCGGCGCAAACTAACGTTGAAGTGACAAATATTCAAGCTGTGATTGCGTTAGTACAAGACCAAGCAACGGCTTGGGATGATCTGAAAACCATTTATAACAATGGTGTAACTGATTTAACTGGTGCTGCGGGTAATAACTTTGGTGATAACTTAACTGCGGCTTTGAAGAAGTTGAAAGACCAATACGATACTGAAGTTGATAGGATTAAAGCTGCAGACAAAGGCACGATAGAATCTGTTAGTTCCTTAGCGCAATCTAATGTCCGCGACTTGTTGGCCGCTTTAAAAGAACAAAATACGCAATTAGGGGCGTTAGCTACTGCTAAGCAAGATGTGGAAACAGCTTTAAGTAATGCGACCGAGTTAAGTCATGATCAACAGACTAATTTCACTGATGAAATTACAAACACTTATAATCAGGCTGTCAATGATGTTTTGGGTACTACAAATTCAACTACTGCTCAAACTAAAGGGCAAGCAGGGGTTACTGCTTTAAATAAGATTAAAGAAACAATCACCCAAAAAGCTACAATTATGCAACAGTTACAAACTGACTACAATACTGCAGTGGATCATATTAAAGAGTTAGGTGACGGTACCACTGGTCATAACTTAACTGGTGGTACGACGCCAACTGATGAAGCTCAACAAGTTGGCAAGTTATTAGCTCAATTAGCTGCAGCGAAGACAACGATTGAAACTAACTTACAGAATGCTACTGATTTGTCAGATTCATGGTTAATTGATCAAGAAACAAAGAACTTTAAGCCAGTAACGGATTTAGCCGATAATATGAATACGGCCATGGGTGTGGTTAATGATGCCGTTGAGGCAGCTAATACTGCTATTGGTAAGTTAGAGCAATTAACTGACCAACAAGCTGGCTTGAAACAACAAGTTAGTGAGCAACAAGCTAAGATTGTCGACCAAATTACTAAAGCTGATGCAACGACTAATCTTAATAAAGTAGCGAGTGACGGTGCTACAGCTATTAATAAATTATTAAAGTTACCACAGGCTCAAAATGATGCCTTGAAGGCTTTAAGTGAGAATATTACCACGGCTACGAATCAGCTTGAGACCACAGCTGGTTTGACGGCTGCGCAAAAGACGCAATTTAAGGAGCAATTAAATCAAGCTCAAACTGCTTTAACTACTCAAATCAAAGCAGCAACGAGTGTCGAGGAGACTCAAGTCAAGACGCAAGTTATTACAGACTTAATGAGTTTAGCCACGACTTTAGGTCAAGCCAACAACGATTTAACTGGTTTAACTAATATTAGTGCTACTCAACAAACTGATTTCTTAAATCAAGTCAACACCGCTGCTACCACAGCCTTAACCGGTATGCAAGATAGTAACACCGAAACTACGGCCTTTAACAAAGGTACCGCCGCCATTAATGCAATTGTGGCTTTAGCTCAACAATTAGCTGCTAATAAGCAAAAGATTAATGATTTAGGTCAAGGCGACAACAAGTTAGACCCAGACCAAATCAATCAATTACAACACCAAGCTGACCAAGCAGCAACTAATGGTGTTAGTGCCATTGAAACGGCACAACAAGATTCCAGTAAGACGGCGCAAGATGTCACCAATGCCGCCAGTCAACAAAACAACGCTTTAGATCAGTTAGTAGCGACAGCTAAACAGAAGCAAAAGTTGCAAGCAAGTATTAACCAAGCAGTCAATGACGTCAAGCAAAAGATCAAAGATTTAGGTAAACCGGACAAAGGTGGTCACTTAACCGCTGATCAAGTTAATAATTTATTAGAGCAAGTCACAACCGAACAGACAGCGATGTTAAATGATTTAAATGAAACTAACGATGTTACTGAAAGCTGGCTCAATCAAGAAAAACAGAAGTTACAACCAACTTTAGACTTAGCTAATACGATCAATCAAGCCATGCAAAAAGTTGATCAAGCCGAAACGGCCGCTAATGAGGTAATTGCGGGCTTGAATCATTATGAGTCTGATCAGGATAGTTTGAAACAAGATGTCCAAAACCAAAAAGCGCAGGCGATTGCCGTTATCAATCAAGCTAGTTCGGCCACATCTATTACCCAAGCGGCTAATGATGGTGTGGACAGCATTAAGCAAGTAACAGACTTGAAGCAACAACAAAATGCCGCTTGGAATGCCTTGGATGATGAGTTAAATCGTGAGCAACAAGAATTAGGTAGTTTAGCGCAAGGTGGTACCTTAAGTAGTGACCAAGTTAACCAATTACAACAACAAGTGACAACTGCTTATGAGTCTGGTTTAGGCCAAATTAAACAGGAAACGGTGGCCAATAATATTGTTGGTGAACAACAACAAACGATTGAGCAAATGAAACAACAAGTTACTTTGGCGCAACAAAAAGCCCAGGCAGTGCAACAGATTAAGCAAACGCAAAAACAAGCCCAACAAGCTTATGATGCTGCCAAAGCTTTGAATGAAGAGCAACAAACGGCTTTGCAGAGTCAGATTAGTCAACAAGCAACAGCAGCCATTGATCAAATCTTAGCGGCAACAGATCAAAGTGGTGTGGATCAGGTTCAACAAACCGGAACTAATCAATTGAACAACACTAAGACTTTGATTAACCACAAGAACCAAGCGATGCAAGCATTAAAGCAAACCTATCAAGAAGAACAAGCTAAGATTAATGGTTTAACGCATTATAAGGATCAAATTGGCAGTTTGAATGGTTTGTTGGAGACCGCTTATCAAGCAGCGCAAGACAGTATTACTAATGCCGGATTAACAGAAGTTGATCCGCACAAACAAACCGGAATTGAAAATATGCAACAAGTGGTTCAAGTGACGAAAGCTAAAGATGATAGCCTGACCATTCTAGAGAATCATTATCAAGATACCAAGGATCATTTGAACGATTTAACTGACTTAACACCCGAACAAAAGGAAGACACTCAACACAAGGTGGATGCGGCTTATCAAGCGGCCAAAGATCAAATTGATCAAAGTCAAGGTGTGGATGCTGCTCATGCTGCCGAAGCCGACGGTGAGAATCAAATTAGTAATGAAGTGGTTAAAGCCCAAGTGGCGCAAGCTAGTGCGGTTGCCATTAATGCCATTCATCAAGCAGCTGATCAAGCGGTTAAGAACTTAGAGAACAATACCAGTTTAGCTGCTGATAAACGTCAAGATCGGATCTTTGCGGTGCGGCATGCTGAAAGTGCGGGCATTGACCAAGTTCAACAAGCAACGAGTGTGGCAGCTGTCAACCAAGCCCAAAATGATTGCATTCAACGCATCAATAGTTTAGCGGGCACAGGTAGTGTCAACTTGACTGATAATCTTGGTAGTGGCTTGAGTCAAAGTCATACGGTGCGCAATCCCGGTATTGCCATTGTTAAACCCGATGTCCCGGGTGGTTTCATTCATTTGTATGACCAGCAAGGGCACCAGTTAGAACAAGTCTTAGCCGCCAATACCGATTGGAAAGTGGATTATATTTATACGCAAAATGATGGCACGATGTATTACCGCGTAGGGGCTAATGAATATGTTAAAGCTGATGATGTCAACTATACTAAGATTGGTAAACGGCAAATCATTGATGGGGTAATTACCGTGCAACCAACTGCAGGTCAAGACTTCATCACCGTGTATAGTGATCAAGGTGCCGCACTGAAGCAACAATTGCCAACGGGTACGCAGTGGTTAGTTAATGCCCAAGAAACATTAGCTGACGGACAAGTTTATTATCAAGTAGCACCACATCAATATGTGCTAGCCCTGGATGTTACGGTCATGACGACGGCAATTGTCACCAAGTCCCAAACCGGAACCTTAAGCTTGAAAGAACAAGCGGCACCGATTTATCATTACCAACCACAAATTGGTTTCTTAAGTCGTTCCACAGATAAACACTTAACGCGTCAAGCTACTTGGAACTTCTATCAAGTTCTAACGGTTAATGGTCATCGTTATTATCAAGTTGGTGATAATGATTGGGTCAGAGATGTGGATGTTAAATTGAATTAAAGATGTTAAAGTATTTAAAACAAAATAAAAGAAAGTTTTCCGTAAAAAGAAGACTTTCTTTTTTTAATAATTAAAATTATCTTAAAAAGTGTATCTCAAAAATGTTATACTAACTATGTACATAAGGCACAAACTGCTGACTTGGAGAACGCAATAAGTAGATTAAATTGTCGTTGTTAAAATCATCAAAGATCTTCGAAAATAAGATCTTAAATGCAAAGTCCCTACTTAGCTTCAAAGCTTAGTAGGAACCTTAAGATATATATTTATATTATAGGCTATTCTTAGCAGTCTTATGAGAAGTTGGTGTTGACAGCGCCAACTTTGCTCCACATAAATTGTAACACTTTTTAGCTAAAACCAATTAAAAAAATCCAAAGTTATTGGCTTTGGATTTTTTACGTTTGGATTATTCTTATTTAGAACTACCAGCGGATTGATTACCCTTCTTGCTATTATTATTTGACAAGAAGCCAGATAATACGTTCTTCAAATCATTGTCTTTGATAGAAATATCAGAACGTTTTAGAACTTTAGTAATCACTTTTTGCATTGTTGCTGAATCATTCATCCGTGAAGCATAGATTTGATTCTTCAAAGTTTGTTCATGTTGCTTCATTGTGCCTTTGGCAGGACGTTTGTCCATTTTAATGATATGGTAACCATAAGATGATTTAACAGGTTCTTTGGTGTATTGACCTTGCTTTAATTTCAAAGCTGCTTTTTTGAAGTTAGCATCTAAAGAAGTGTCATTGTTATTAAAGGCTGGTAATTTTCCGCCTTTGTTTTTGGTTCCAGAATCGGTTGAATACTTTTTAGCTAATTTATCAAAATTTTCGCCCTTTTCTAATTTACCAATGATATCCTTAGCCGTTGATTCATCTTTAACTAAAATATGTTGAACAGTAACCTTTGGCGTATATTTTGCCCATTGCTTCTTTAATTGAGCATTGGAAATACTGGTTTCTTTACGAATTGCAACTTTAGTTAACAATTGTGTTCGAATGGTATCCTTAAAGTCACTAGCGTCCATTCCGTTTTGTTGCAATAATGTATTAAATTGAGAACCATACTTGTTCTTATACTGGTTAAACTCTTTGTTGACCTCTTTGTCACTCACATTTTTACCATATTGAGATTTCAAAGCTTGGGCAATAACCATTTGTTGTAATTGTTGTTGACCTGCTTGGGATTTCTTCATTTTTTGATAAAGCTGTTCTTGAGTGATTTTGCCACCTTTCATAGTAACCACAGCTTTATTGCCAGAACAACCAGCAACTAAAGTAATGGATAATAAAGCAGCTAAAGTCAAGACAATCTTGCTAAACTTTTTTGACATAATTCACTTACACATCCAATCTTATTTTATCTTGAATTAAGATAACAAATACAAAGATAACATATTTAACGGCTTTTTCCTATAATTCAAATTATAAATTCATTAAAAAATCATATTTTAGCAGGTAAATCGTGTTGCAACTTTTGTAATTGTTTTGTTAATTGTCGTACGTCACTTAAAATAGGTTCTTGATGTTTATTTAATGTTTCCTTGAGATCTTCCATAATTGGTAAGGCTTCATCAGTTAATTGATGTTTTAATTTTTTTAAATCAGCAGTTAAAGCTTTAAAAGAATTAATTCTTGCAGCTTGTTGATTTAAGATATGTTTTGCACTAAAAACCAAACCTACGCCAGTTATTAAGCCTAAGTTAAAACTCTTCATTTTTCATCTCCCACATTTTTCTTAATATTTTGCGCAATGTTTTCCAATTGATCAGAATTATAATTCTCAGTATTATCAGCCCACTCCATTGAAAAGCCATCTTCTTCATTATAACGCGGAATCAAATGGATGTGCGAATGAAAGACAGATTGATAAGCAATTTTACCATTATTAATACAAATATTCATGCCTTTAATTTGTGGGTCAAGTTGTTTAATAGCTTGAGCAATTTTAGGTAAACGGCTAAAAACTTCACCAGCTTGTTGACTATTGTAATTAAAAATATCTTTAATGTGTTGCTTTGGCACGACCAAAACGTGACCGGCAGTAACTTGTGATAGGTCTAAAAAAGCTTTGACCACTTCGTCTTCATAGACTGTATGACTAGGAATATCGCCGGCAATAATTTTGCAAAAAACGCAATTTGGGTCAGAATTTTTCATAATTTATTCCTCCTTAAGAATAAAAAATTATATTCAGTTAATTTCATGCTATCATAAATACAACGCAATAACAGGGAGTAGGTAAAATTTTATGACTTTAATAGTAGATCATTTAACTGGCGGCTATGGGCGCATACCAGTTATCAAAGATGAAAGTTTTACAGTGCAAGCTGGTGAAACGGTTGGATTGATTGGCTTAAATGGTGCTGGAAAGTCGACAACAATTAAGCATGTCATCGGCTTATTGCAGCCACAAAAGGGGACAATTACGTTAAATGATGTGCAATTAGCACAAAATATAACAGCTTATCGGAGTCAAATTGCCTATGTACCAGAATTACCGGTTTTATATCCAGAATTAACTTTAAAAGAGCACATTGAATTAACAATGATGGCCTATAATTTAGATCAACAACAGGCTTGGTCCGAGGCTCAGCAACTGTTAAAAACTTTTCGATTAGCCGATAAGTTAGATTGGTTTCCGATTAATTTTTCCAAAGGGATGAAACAAAAAGTTATGATAGTTTGTGCTTTTATGACCCAAGCACAACTATATATTATCGATGAACCATTTACTGGTTTAGATCCGTTAGCTGTTCATGATTTATTGGAATTGGTTCAACAAAAAAAACAAGGCGGCGCGGGGATTTTGATGTCAACGCATATCTTAGCTAATGCTGAACAAAGTGCTGATCGTTTTATTTTATTGAATCACGGTCAAATTAAAGCTCAAGGAACTTTACCTGAAATTAAAGCGCAATTTGGAGCTCAAGAAGATAGCCTCAGTGATCTTTACTTGCGTATGGCAGAGGAGGATTAACTCTGATGAAATCATTATGGCAAAATCGGTTGGAACAGCATTTTAAAGAACAACTCAAATTTTTAAAATTAGTTTTTAATGAATACTTTATTATTGCCATTATTTTCATGATTGGTGCTTTAGGATATTGGTATTCACAAGCGTTAACTAAATTACCAGTGAATGCTTGGTGGATTAAGCCGTTGGGAATTATTATTTTGACAGCTAGTGCGTTGCTTTTTCGGGTGGCAACGTTAATTCAACCAGCAGACGCTACTTTTTTATTACCGCAGGAGCAAGCTTTGCGTTCTTATTTGCTTAAAGCACGTAATTATAGTCTTTGGATGCCGATGTTAACTTTAATTTTAGTAAATTTTTTCTTAACGCCTTTTTGGGCGCGCGGCTTAAACTTTACACCTAGTCAGATAGTATTGTTGGCTTTAATTACCTTAGTCTTGGAATTTGGGGCAATTAATAATCGGCTGGCCAGTTATTATGACTTACGACCGAATAAGTTTTTGTTAGAAAATTTCTTAGCATTTATTGTTGTTTTAACAATTGCTTTATATTTTTCGCCAGTAATAAGTTTGATTTTCGCACTAATTTTAGGTAGTGGTAGTCTTTATCAATTACAAGCATTGTCTAAACATCATTTACTGCAATGGAATTATTTAATTAAGCAAGAACAACAGCGCAGTTATCAAATGAAACGTTTTTACAACTTATTTACTGATGTACCTGGGATGACAGCTAGATCACGGCGTTATCGCTTCTTAGATTTTATATACCGACCGATTGCTAGTCAGCAGTCACAGACGGGACTTTATCTGTTTGCCCGCGGATTTATTCGTAATACTGACTATAGTAGTTTATTTTTGCGTTTGACGTTACTAGATGTTATCTTGATCGCTTGTTTAAAAAATATTTGGTTGATTGTCATTGTCAGTGTTCTCTTTTTATATTTGGTGGAGTTTCAATTAATACCTTTATATCGCAGTTACGATAATAATGTTTTGTTTCAGATTTATCCCATTTCCAAACAACAAAAAAGTTTGAATTTTCAAAAATTACTAGGTGTAATTCTTTTAGTACAATGGCTAATTAGCTTATTAGTTTTAGTTGTTTTTTATTCATGGAGTTTGATCACGGGTGTGGTTGGTGTAGTTGAACTAGTTATGATAATATTTTTAACGAAAGTTTTTTTACCACAGCAATTAAAAAAAATTGATAGATAGGAATCTTGAGTTATGCGTTTACGAAACAAACCGTGGGTGGCCGATTTAATTAATGATCATCCAGAATTTATTTTAAATGAACCTCAGTCGCAGATAGTTCGGGGACATTGGCAGGAGCATTTTGAAAAAGTGCAGCCACTTGAACTCGAACTGGGTTCTGGTAAAGGGCAATTCATTATAGAAAAAGCACGCCAAAATCCGAATTTAAATTTTATTGCAATGGAATTACAACCAGTGGCAGCAGCTATGATTTTAAAAAAGCAATTGCAAGAGCAGTTGCCTAATTTACAAATTTTAATTGCTAACGGGCAAAATTTAACGGATTTATTTGCAGCAAAAGAAATTAGCAAATTATACTTGAATTTTTCTGATCCTTGGCCGAAAAAGCGGCACATTAAGCGGCGGTTGACGGCACCTAATTTTTTACGTTTATATCAAGAAATTTTGCCAGAGCATGGTCAAATTGAATTTAAAACGGATAACCAGGGTTTATTTGAGTATTCTTTGGTCAGTTTTAATAACTTTGGCTTGCATTTTGACCAGGTGCATTTGGATTTACATCACAGTTTATTGGCCGACCAAAATATTATGACTGAATATGAAGCCAAGTTTTCTCAAAAAGGGCAACCAATTTATTTTATCGCAGTTCATTTTTAAGGTTAGCTACGACTTGCAGTCATTGATAAAGTTTGATTTTGGCTAATATAAAAAATTAAAAATACCGATCCAGAAATTTTCTGAACCGGTATTTTTGCTTTTAATTAAACACGTTGAATATCCAATAATTGACCCGTTAAAGCAGAGGCAATAAAATGATATTGAGCTTCTTGGTCATCTTGAACGGCTGTTACACCGCCAACTAATGCCCAAGTATCACTCCCATCAACGTTAACTTTTTGAAACATTGGTTCTACCCACGTTGTAATGATATTGGTATCAGCACCTAAATTATTTTTGATTCGCTCAATTACTTGTTTACTATCAATTTGATGTATTAAGTACAAAGCACCAGCGCCAATTGCAGCAGCTGCAGTTGAAGCCACGAGGGTTGATTTAACTAATCCCTTTAAACTCATAGATCTAACCTCCTCAGTTTATATATCTATTTTATCATTATATTATAAATAACGTGGGTAATTGACAACTTTTTTTTAATTTGTAATATAGTTTATAGGTAGGAAAGGAATTGATAGTGTATGAAAAAACTAGAAGATCAAGCAACAACAGACCTTAAACAATTAACTAAAAATGGTAAATATGTATTATTTTTTGAAGCTGATTGGTGCCCAGACTGCAAATTTATTGAACCAGAAATGCCGGCCATTGAACAAGATTATCCTGATTATCAGTTTATTCAAGTTGATCGGGACAAGTTTTTGGATTTAGCCAAGTCTTTAGGGATTATGGGAATTCCTAGTTTTGTGGCCTTTGAAAATGGTCAAGAGATTGGTCGTTTAGTTAATAAAGAACGGAAAACAAAAGCTCAAGTGGAAAGTTTTATGGACTCTTTAAAATAAAATTTAGAAAGATATGGTGAAACGATTGCAGATAAGTGTTTACAATCCTCAAGTTTTTGGCGATGTCATTTTAGTGATTTTAGGAGCTAATACACCAACCCAAACAACGGTTAAGCGAGAAGGAATTATTCAAATTTTAAATGATCAAGATGAAGTAATTGGTTATAACTTTTTTGATGTTTTAGCTGATTTAGGTTTGGATGATCAACATGCTGGGCAATTTCATTTGCAGGCGGAACAGATTGATATCTTGAATCAAAAACTGCAAGCAGCAGGTTTTTCAGAGCAATTAGTTGAAGATCAAACGGAATATTTTGTGGCTGGATTGGTTAAAGAAATGACGGATCATCCTGATTCTGATCACTTGCATGTTTGTCAAATTGAATTAGACCAAGGTCAAGTAGTGCAGATTGTTTGTGGTGCACCTAATATTGCAGTTAACCAAAAAGTTGCGGTAGCAAAAGCTGGGGCGATGATGCCGAATGGACAGGTGATTTATCCAGGAGTTTTACGAGGAATTGAGAGCGTGGGCATGGTTTGCTCACCACGAGAATTAAAATTAAATAATGCTCCACAAAAACGAGGAATTTTGGTTTTAGATGATCAAACACCTGTAGGTTCACCCTTAGATTTCACAGCTTTGAATCAATTGTTTTAACAAAGTTATTGAGTAGTTGAAAGCTGACTACTGACTTTTGGTAGGCAATAATTTTCTTATTGTTTATTGGAAATACTGGTGTCAAATAATAAAGAGGTAAACAAATGAAAAAGACGACTTATCATTTTGTTGGTATCAAAGGAACAGGAATGAGTGCCCTGGCTTTGATTCTGCATGATTTAGGTTATACCGTTCAAGGTTCAGATATTGAAAAACAAACATTTACACAAACTGGCTTGCAGCAAGCGGGAATTAAAATTACTAAATTTGCTGCTAAAAATATCCAACCAGGCTTAACTGTTATTCAAGGAAATGCGTTTGGTGATGATAATCCAGAAATTGCCGCCGCCAAAAAGCTCAATTTGCCGATTTTAACTTATCCTCAAGTTGTAGGACAGTTGGTTCGAAAGTATACTTCAATCGGTGTTGCTGGTGCGCATGGAAAAACTAGTACTACTGGGTTACTGGCTCATGTTTTACAAGGCGTAGCACCCACAAGTTATTTGATTGGTGATGGTACTGGAAAAGGCAATCCCCAAAGTCAATTTTTTGTTTTTGAAGCTGATGAATATCGCCGTCATTTTTTAGACTATGCACCCGATTATTTAATTATGACTAATATTGACTTCGATCATCCTGATTATTTTAGAGATCTAGATGATGTCTTTGCAGCTTTTCAAAGTGAAGCTAATCAAGTACAAAAAGCAATTTTTGCCTGGGGTGATGATCCCTTACTGCAAAAAATTCAAGCGCCTGCGGGCACTGCTTTATATTATTACGGATTAAATGATCAAGATGATTTTCAAGCTGTTAATATTCAACGAACAACAACCGGCTCCAGTTTTGAAGTTTTATATCATCATAAAAATTTAGGACAATTTCAAATTCCAATGTTTGGTCAGCATAATATTTTAAATTCGTTGGCAGTAATTGGTGTGAGCTACTTAGAAAAGATTGCACCACAAGAAATTCAACATGAATTACAGAGTTTTAATGGTGTAAAACGGCGTTACAGTGAGAAAAAAGTTAACGATATGATTCTGATTGACGATTATGCCCATCATCCTTCAGAAATTAAAGCAACAATTGACGCTGCGCGGCAACAATATCCGAAAAAACAAATTTTAGTAGTCTTTCAACCGCATACCTATAGTCGTTTGCTGGCTTTATTACCTGGTTTTATTCAAAGCTTAAATTTAGCGGATGAGGTTTTCTTAACAGAAATTTTTGGTTCAATTCGGGAAAATCATGGTCAGATTACTAGCGCTGATTTAGGTAAGCAATTGGATAACGGTGGTCAAGTTATTACCCAAGAACAAATGGAACCATTACTAGCTTATCATGATGCTGTCGTTATTTTCATGGGTGCTGGTGACATTCAAAAATATGAAACTAGCTATGAGCAACAGCTAAAACAACGCTAATGATATTAATAAAACTGATCTTTGGAGAGATTCAAAGGTCGTTTTTTTGTTTAAACTAAAAAATTAATTATTGGTATCTTTGCTTCTTTTAGGTGATAGTTTGTTAAAATTAAGCTATGAGAGAGTGATTCAAACAATAATCTTTCACAACTATATATAGTAAAGACCACAGTCCCAACATTTTGTTAAATTAAATTGACAATAAGTTTGGCGGTTGATTTTTTTTAAGATTTGGAAAATGAGGTGTATGAATGAAACCTAAGAGATTAGTTTTAGTTGATGGTAATAGTATTGCTTTTCGGGCTTTTTTTGCCATGCATAATGTTTTAGACAAATTTAAAACAGTAGATGGACTGCATACGAATGCTATTTATGCTTTTAATAATATGTTGGAACTAATTTTAAGTAAGAGTCATCCTGATAAAATGTTGGTTGCATTTGATGCGGGTAAAACAACGTTTCGTACAAAAATGTATTCTGAGTATAAGGGTAATCGTCCCAATACTCCTGATGAATTTCGGGAACAGATGCCCTTCATTAAGCAATTATTAGTTGCCCGGGGAATTAAATCTTATGAATTAGCTGATTACGAAGCTGATGATATCATCGGAACGATTTCACGCCAGGCACAAGAGCTTGGTTATGAAGTGATTATTGTCACTGGTGATCACGATTTGACGCAATTGGTTACGGAGCAAATTACTGTGGCGGTCACGATTAAGGGTGTTTCTGATCTAGAATTTTATACGCCAGCTTATTTTCAAGAAAAATTAGGGATTACTCCGTTACAATTAATTGATTTAAAGGGGTTAATGGGCGATAGTTCTGACCACTATCCCGGTGTGAGCAAAGTAGGTGAAAAAACGGGGCTCAAATTGCTCAAACAATATGGCTCTATGGAAAACCTGTACGCTAATTTAGATACGATGAAGCCAAGTAAATTAAAAGAACATTTACAAGAAGATCGTGATTTAGCTTTTCTGTCTAAAAAGTTAGCGACAATTGACTGTCAAGCACCAGTGACAATTAAAGTAGAACAGCTAGATTATGAAGGCGACCAATTAGAAGCTTTAATTGAATTTTACCGTAAGCTCAATTTTCAGTCTTTTTTAAAAAAAATGGCTGTTCCGTTAGATCCAACTGAGCAAGAGCAAAAACAACAGGCACCGTATCAAAATTTAACGCCAGAAACTTTAGCTCAGTTTGTTCAAACTAACCAACCGGCGAGTTTAATAATTGAGATGTTAACCGATAATTATCATACAGCACCAGTGGTTGGTGTCGCAGTGGGCAATCAAGAGGTGATTTTGGTCACTGATCAAGTTGAAATTTTACAAAATCAAGTCTTAAAAGATTGGTTACAAGATCCACAGCAAGAAAAATATGTTTTTGATTTTAAAAGGACTTTAGTAGCTTTAAAGCGGTTTGATATTCAGTTAAAAGGTGTTAGTTTTGATGCTTTATTAGCTTCGTATTTAATTGATGTTAATGATAATGCTAACGATTTGGGTGAAGTAGCACAATCCTATGGCTATAGTGATTTATTACCTGATGTTGCAGTCTACGGTAAGGGGGCGAAGCGCGCCGTTCCGGAAGCAAAAAGATTACAAGATCATTTGGCCGATAAAATTGCGGCTGTGAATTATTTACAACAGCAATTACCGCAACAATTACAGCAGCATGATCAAGACCAATTATTCGAAGAAATTGAATTACCTTTATCTCAGGTTTTAGGGCTGATGGAAATTGCAGGAATTAAAGTCAGCGCGACTACTTTGCAGCAAATGCGAACGGATTTAGATGGTCGTTTAACTAGTTTGGAAGCGGCGATTCATGAAAAAGCTGGTGAAGATTTTAATATTAATTCTTCAAAACAGTTAAGTAAGATTTTATTTGATAAAATGGGATTAAAACCGATTAAAAAAACCAAAACTGGCTATTCCACGTCGGTAGATGTGCTAGAAAAATTGAAAAATCAAGCACCAATTGTTGCTGATATTTTAGATTATCGTCAAGTTGCTAAAATTCAATCAACCTATGTGATTGGTTTGTTAAATGCGATTGCACCTGACGGCCGAGTGCATACTCGTTATTTACAGACCTTAACGCAGACGGGCCGCTTATCATCAGTGGATCCTAATTTACAAAATATTCCGGCGCGTGACGAAGGGCGAGCTATTCGTAAAGCCTTTGTTCCGCAAGCTGCTGATTGGAAATTATTTTCTAGTGATTATTCCCAAATTGAATTGCGGGTTCTAGCTCATCTTTCAGGCGATGAAAATATGCAACAAGCCTTTTTAGAGGATTATGATATTCATGCGCATACGGCCATGAAAATTTTTCATTTAAATAGTATTGAGGATGTAACACCAAATATGCGACGTAAGGCCAAAGCAACCAACTTTGGTATTGTCTATGGTATTAGTGACTATGGTTTAGCAAAGAATATTGGTATTTCCCGAAAAGAAGCGGCGGAATTTATTCAAGCTTATTTTGATCAATATCCAAAAGTTAAGGAATATATGGACCAGATGGTGCAAAAAGCGCGTGAAGATGGCTATGTTGAGACAATTATGCACCGCCGACGGTATTTACCTGATATTCATGCTAAGAATTTTCACTTGCGGTCGTTTGCAGAGCGTACGGCTATGAATACACCGATTCAAGGAAGTGCTGCTGATATTATTAAAATTGCGATGATTAATATGCAACAACAATTGACGGCCCAAAATCTACAGGCTAGAATGTTGCTTCAAGTTCATGATGAATTAATATTTGAAGCACCGACGAAAGAAATTCCCATTTTACAAAAATTAGTACCGCAAATCATGGATTCTGCTGTTAAACTAGATGTACCCTTAAAAGTGGAGTCAGCAGCTGGTCAAACTTGGTTTGACGCGAAAGGATAGAAAAAATGCCCGAATTACCAGAAGTAGAAACAGTCCGGCGTGGATTAAATCAGTTAATTAAAAATCAAAAAATTACAGAAATTGAAATTCGTTATCCCAAAATTATTGTTAATCCCCTAGCAGAATTCAAACAAGCATTGATTGGGGCTACGATTACGGATGTTGGCCGCCGCGCCAAGTATTTACTTTTTCATTTTGACAATGATTTGACTATGATCAGTCATTTGCGAATGGAAGGTAAGTATCAAGTCCGCGAACAAATTAGTGATTTTGATAAGCACGTGCATATCATTTTTTATTTAGCAAATGGGCAGTATCTAGGTTACCGAGATGTCCGCAAATTTGGCCGGATGGAAGTAGTACCAACGACTCAAGAATTGAAAATTAAAGGAATCGCTAAATTGGGTCCGGAACCATTAACACCCGAGTATACGTATGAAGCGTTAGTTAATGGCTTGAAACGCAAAAAGAAAAGTATTAAAGCGGTTCTATTGGATCAACAAGTAGTGAGTGGATTAGGCAATATTTACGTTGATGAAGTGTTATGGATGGCACAAATCCATCCGGAACAGCCAGCTAACCAATTAACAGAAACTCAATTACAGGCTTTATATCCAGCAATAGCTGAAGAAATTAAAACGGCTATTGCTGCTGGAGGGACAACCATTCGTAGTTATGTTGATGCCACTGGTCATCAAGGCAGTTTTCAACTGCAATTGAAAGTTTATGACCAAGAAGGACAACCTTGTCAACGGTGTGGTACAACAATTGAAAAAATTCGGGTGGCCGGACGTGGCACGCACTACTGTCCAAAGTGCCAAAGGTTAAACTGATGGGACAAGCAATTGGCATTACTGGAGGAATTGCTAGTGGCAAAACTAGTGTTAGTCAGTTAATTACGCAAGCTGGTTTTCAAGTCGTTGATGCTGATCATCTTGCTCACCAAGTTTTAAGAACCCAGACACGAGCGTTAAAAGCTCTTTTTGGTTCACAAATTTTGAATCAGGATGGTAGTTTAAATCGTTCAAAGTTAGGACAGCTCGTTTTTAGTGACTCAACAAAGTTACAACAATTAAATCAATTAGTGCAACCAATTATTCGCCAGCAATTACTACAACAAATTCAGCAAGCAAAAGCGGGTGTAATCCCCTTATTTTTTGAAATTCCTTTGTTATTTGAACAAGGTTATGATCAACTGTTAGATCAAGTGGTTGTGGTTTATGTTACAATGAAGCAACAATTAAATCGTTTAAAACAAAGGAATAATTTAACCGATGAACAGGCGTGTGCTAGAATAAAAAGCCAATTACCAATTGCCCAAAAATGTCAACAAGCTGATTGGGTAATTGATAATTCTCAAGATTGGTCGTATTTGAAACAACAGGTGACGCAATCTTTACAGCAAATAATTAAGGAGTAAGATCTATGATTTGTCCCCATTGTCAACAAAATTCTTCACGGGTAATTGATAGTCGACCGACTGATGAAGGTAAGGTTATTCGGCGACGGCGAGAATGTGAAAACTGTGGGTACCGCTTTACAACTTTTGAACGGATCGAGTACCCACCGGTTTTAGTCGTCAAAAAAAATGGCAATCGAGAAGAATTCCATCGTGAGAAAATTTTGCGTGGAATTGTACGTGCAGCTGAAAAACGCCCTGTGACTTTGGAGGATATGAATCAATTAGTTAATAAGGTCGAAGCAAAAATTCAAGCGACTGGTGAAAATGAAATTAATTCCCGCCAAATCGGCGAATTCGTGATGCAAGAATTAGCCCAAGTCGATGATATTGCTTATATTCGCTTTGCCAGTGTTTATCGGCAATTCAAAGATATTAATGGTTTAATGAAAGAAGTTCAAGATATGATGTTAACGCAAAATCATCAGTCAGAAAGTGGTTCCAAGAACAATGACTAGCTCAATGATCGATCCCTTATGGGGCTACTGGGTAATTAGTGATACTACATTAACACAATTGGATTATCAAATTTTGATTGATTTATACCAGCCCATCATTGGCAGTGATGCCATTAGTTTGTATCAATTACTTTGGCAACATCAGCAACCATTATTGTCTCAGCGTCAGGCTCATTTTCAACTATTAAATTTGTTAGATCTTGATGCCCATTCTTTTTATCAAGCGCGAATTAAATTAGAAGCTGTGGCTTTAATACAAACTTTTCAAAGTCGAGATAGTTGGGGTGATTATTTAATTTATCAACTTCATTCACCTTTGGCGGGAAATCAATTTTTTCAAGATAGTATTTTAACAACTTTTTTGCGTGAAAAGATTGGTCAACCTGATTTTAAAAAATTGCGTGATAAGTATCACCCGCAGATTCGTAATTTAGATCAAGCGACAGAAATTACGAAAAGTTTTTTAGAAGTTTTTCACTTATCACATAAAGTTGTTGATGAGACGGACACGACCACAACTACGGCAGCGACTAGTAACTTACCTCATTATAGTGAGTCGGAATTAGCTAGTTTTGATTGGGATTTAGTGGTGGCGGCCACGAAAGCATATCAAGTCAAACCACAAGAAATTGAAGAATTAAAGCAGCCCTTATTTAATTTGCATACGTTTTACGGCTTGTCAGAAGTTGAATTGGCTGAATTAATTGGTAATACAGTCAACGTCAATACCAATCAGATTGATCTCAAACGTTTAGAATTGGTAACACAAAAAACCTATGAAAAAAGTGTTAATTTGAATTTGAATGCGGATTTGGCGCAGAATAAGTCGGCAAAAATATCGACTCCACCAAATAATTTATCCAAAGTGCAACAACAATTAATTAAAAAAGCGCAAAGTTTAGCGCCAGCGGAATTTTTAGCGCAGAAAAAGCGGCAAAAAAATGGTTTTGTTGGAACCTCAGAAACGCGAATTTTACGTAATTTACAAGCGCGAATGGTTCTACCTAGTGAAGTTATTAATATTTTGGTTAATTATGTGCTAGATAATGGTGCTACTTTAACGCAAGGATTTGTAGAAAAAATTGCCAATGATTGGGTTCAGCATGGTATTAAAACTGCACCACAAGCCTTAAAATATCTACAAGATTTTCCACAAAAGCAACGCCAGCGACAAATAAAAAATGGCAGTAAGCATGAATCAGCCACAGACTGGTCTAAAAAGCAAAGTTCGCGGGTTGATCAAACACAATTAGCTAAATTACATCAGCAATTACGAAAATTAAAAGATAATTCTTAGTGAGGTACGATGATGGAAAAATTATCGCAATCATTAGCGCGTATTATAAAAGAGCGTCAATGGCAAACGCATTATCAAGATTTGCTACAAGCAGCCATTAAAGATTCGGATGTGCAAGATTTTTTGCACCAAAATCAACAACAAATCACTTCAAAGACGCTTCAACAAGGCTTAGATGCAATTTATGAATTTGTTCAAGCCAAAAGTCATATGTCAGAATTTGCTGCAGGTTATCAGCCACGTCTAATTTATAAAAATCAAATGATTCAAGTAACTTATGCACCAGATGCACAGCTAATTGCACAAAAAAAGCAACAGCAATTTGAACAAAATTTTCGAACAATTGATATGGCTAGTGATATCAAACAGGCAGATCTAACTGATTTTGAGCAAGGAGCAAGTGGTCGACAAAATGCTTTAGTAGCAGCTTATCACTTTATTTTGGATTATGCGCAAAAAGAACAATTTGTTCCAGGATTATACCTATCAGGCGATTTTGGAGTGGGTAAAACTTATTTATTAGGAGCGATCGCTAAAGAATTGGTGCAAAAGAAGGTTTCTGTTTTATTAATGCATTTTCCTACTTTTGCCGTGCAGATGAAAAATTCAATTAGTGATAATTCAGTTTTGAAAAAAATTGATCAAATCAAAATTGTTCCCATTTTGATGTTAGATGATATTGGTGCGGACTCTTTGAGTTCGTGGGTTCGTGATGAAGTTTTAGGGGTTATTTTACAATACCGCATGCAAGAAAAATTACCGACATTTTTCTCCTCTAATTTTGCCATGAATGATTTACAGAAACACTTAGCAGTTAATCAACGGGGGGATCAAGAACCCGTGAAGGCTGCGCGAATAATGGAACGGATTCGTTTTTTGGCGCAGGAAGTAATTTTATCAGGACCTAATCGGCGATTTGAACCGTAATTTGTTCTTGATCTTGCAAAATTGGCACGTCCGTGGTTTAATATGGTCATAGTCATAAAGCTTTGGCTGCAGGGAGAAGTTGTCATCGACTGAAAGCAACTCGTGATAAGCTCATTACTGTTAAATTAGATTAAATAAGATGTGGTTGGTCGCATTAAAGACTGTGAGATAAAGTAATTAATCACTACTTTAATGTGGGTGGAACCGCGTCAATGACGTCCCTTAGACAATTTGTCTAAGAGGCGTTTTTATTTTTTAGGAGGTTAAGGAATATGACACAGATTTGTTTAGAATTTCCTGATGGTTCAAAGCGGGAGTTTGAATCAGGAAGTACAGCCTTAGAGGTTGCTGTTTCAATTAGCAACAGTTTAAAAAAGCAGGCCGTTGCAGCTAAGATTAATGGGACTTTAGTGGATCTAGAACGTCCAATTGCGCAAGATGCTAAAATTGAAATTATTACTAATAAAGATGAAGCAGCAGTAGAAGTGGCAAGAAATACTGCAATTTTCTTATTAGCTGCGGCGTTAAAGCAAAAATATCCTGCAATTAACTTTGGTGAACTGGCAGTTAATGATGATGGTTTTTATTTAGATACAGATAAGGCTGATAGCCAAGTAAGTGTTGATGAATTAGCTGATTTACAAACGAAGATTGATCATTTAATTAAAGACAATCAACCCATTGAACGACAATTAGTTGATAAAAAGGAGCTGTTAGCACAATTTGCAGCTGATCCTTATCAAACTGCCATTTTAAATTCGATGGATAATGTGCAAATTCCCGTCTTTAAAATGGGCGACTTTATTAGTTTTGGCGAAACAGCATTGTTACCTAAGGCTAGTGGGTTAAAACATTATCAATTGTTGTCAGTAGCTGGTGCTTACTGGCAAGGAAAATCTAGTAATCCGATGCTACAACGGATTTACGGAACAGCCTTTTTGAACGATGAAGATTTGCAAGCGGATTTGAAGCGGCGCGCAGAAATTAAAGAACGTGATCACCGGACGATCGGTCGCGATTTAGATTTATTCTTCGTTGATCCGAAAGTTGGTGCTGGCTTAGCTTATTGGATGCCTAAGGGTGCTACTATTCGGCGAACGATTGAACGTTACATCACTGATAAAGAAATTGCTGCTGGCTATGAGCACGTCTATACTCCAGTTTTGATGAACTTGGACACTTATAAAACTTCTGGTCACTGGGCACATTATCGTGAAGATATGTTTCCCCCAATGGACATGGGTGATGGCGAGATGTTGGAGTTACGGCCGATGAATTGTCCTTCTCATATCCAAATCTATAAGCATCATATTCGCTCCTATCGCGAATTACCAATCAGAATTGCCGAATTAGGGATGATGCATCGATATGAAAAATCTGGTGCTTTATCTGGATTACAACGTGTTCGGGAAATGACATTAAATGATGGTCATACGTTTGTTGCACTTGATCAAATTCAAGCCGAATTTAAAAAAGTTTTGCAGTTGATGATGGATGTTTATCAAGATTTTAATATTGAAAATTATACTTTCCGTTTAAGTTATCGTGATCCTGCTAATACTGAAAAATACTTTGATGATGATGAAATGTGGGATCAATCTCAAGGCATGTTAAAAGCCGCGATGGATGATTTAGGTTTGGAATATTATGAAGCTGAAGGTGAAGCAGCTTTCTATGGTCCAAAATTAGATGTGCAAACGAAAACGGCTTTAGGTAATGAGGAAACTTTGTCGACAATTCAGTTAGACTTTATGCAACCAGAAAAATTCAACTTAACTTATATTGGTGAAGATGGTCAAGAGCACCGTCCAGTTATGATTCATCGGGGAGTCATTTCGACCATGGAACGGTTTATTGCTTACTTGATGGAAATGTATAAAGGTGCTTTTCCAACTTGGCTGTCACCAGTGCAAGTTAAAATTATTCCCGTTAATAATGATTATCATTTTGAATATGCGCAAAACTTACAAGCAGAAATGCGTAAACAAGGTCTTCGAGTAGAAATTGATGATCGTAATGAAAAGATGAGTTATAAAATTCGAGAAGCTCAAACACAAAAGGTTCCTTATACTGTAGTGGTTGGCGATCAAGAGGTTCATAATGCTAAAGTTTCCGTTCGGAAGTATGGTGAGCAAGATAGTACCGAAGAAGACATTAACATGTTTGAAGATAGTGTAATTGCCGATGTGAAAAATTATTCGCGGACAGGTAATGAAACAAAATAAATGAAATATTCTTTATAAGATCATGATTAGTTAATACTTTTTTAAGTAAGGAATTAATCAATATTTGATCAGTTTGAGGCTGGGACCAAAGTCATTTAGCAGTTGGTAGTAACTGTTGACTGTTGGAAAGCAATCATTATTAATGTGAGGGTCATTTTAGATGGCATCTGAGTATTAATCTGATTGCCCCAGCCTTTTTTGTACATAATTTTTAAGTAAAAAACAAGATTTAAATCAAATAAAATCAGTTTAATTCAATAATGGTTAGTTTTGATTAAAAATAAGGTTGATAATCTAGGAATATTTTTAATGTTATTGGATTTTAACTCATTATTGGATTAAATTAATCTAATCATGGGCTAGATAAGGTGTTATAATGATTTTGAAAGCGCATAAATGGTTAATGTGAAACTATGAGTGTCTTATGGGGAAGAGGTTCTAAAGCGAGAAACTGTGGGGTCAATGGATGATTTTCAATTAGCGGCTAAACGTTTGTTTGCAGTATAGATGATTATCGAGGAGATTTTTTTGATGATTAATAAATATG
Source organism: Bombilactobacillus sp. ESL1202 (assembly GCF_058107125.1). Classification (NCBI taxonomy): domain Bacteria; kingdom Bacillati; phylum Bacillota; class Bacilli; order Lactobacillales; family Lactobacillaceae; genus Bombilactobacillus; species Bombilactobacillus sp. ESL1202. The sequence continues at coordinate 1,708,562 of NZ_CM176590.1, forward strand.
CCAAAATCATTACCTTAGTTGTCTTATTATTTGGTGGTTTATTAGTTCAAAGTTCGCAGGCGCAAGTGCAAGCCACAACTTTGAAGTCACGTATTGATTTTAGTCAAACGATACATAATGATAGTGATCTTTTGACCAATCCACAAGACTTCAGTCCGCTAAATCAAACTAAAGCAAATCCAAGCAACGATTTCTTAAAAAACAAGCCTGTCATTAGTAACTTTACTCCATTAACAGCACCAGTCAGTGGGGTAGCAGGTACTTGTCCGTGGACACTAGTCAAGTCACCGATATGTCATATATGTTTTACGATTTTCGCTTAATTACAAGCTTAAATTTAAGTAACTTTGACACTAGTAATGTTACTGATATGAATAATATGTTTTATCGATGTCAAACATTATTAAGTTTAGATTTAAGTAACTTTAATACCAGTCTGGTTACTAATATGTCTCATATGTTTGAGCTTGATGATAAACTGACAACATTGAATTTAGATAGTTTTAATACTAGCAATGTGACTGATATGTCTCATATGTTTGAGACTTGCAATTCATTAGGCGTTAGCGAATTAAATTTGAGTAGCTTTGACGTAAGTAATGTAACCAACATGAATAGTATGTTTGAGGGTGTAGCTCTAACCCCGAGAAGTGCATTAAACATCAACTTAAAGAATTGGGATACTAGGAAATTACAAAAAGTTAATAAAATGTTTGAAAGTGTTGATTTGACCAATGTTGATTTGAGTGCTTTGAATACTGCGCAAATTACTGATATGAGTGAAATGTTTGAATACTGTAAATGTACAAGAACACTGAACTTGAGTTCTTGGGATACTTCCAAAGTCACTAATATGAGTCAAATGTTTTATAGATCAGAGATTAGTGCTGCTGATTTATCAAGCTTTAATACGAGTCAAGTGACTAATATGAAATTAATGTTTAGAAATTCGCAGTTTCAAACATTAGATTTGAGTTCTTGGGATACTAGTAGCGTCAATGATCTAGGAGCGATGTTTGCTAATTGTACTAAGTTAACAAGTTTAAATGTGGGTGGCAAATTTGGAACATTTAGTAGTAGTCAACCAGTCAAAACAAATACTGTTTCTTCTGATGTTTTTAATAAAGATCTGGGTTTATTTCAGGAGTGTTCCAATCTAACTAGTGTAGATTTAAGTACATGGAAGACAGACAAAATGTTTAATATGTCTCATTGGTTTTATGACTGTTATGCTTTGCAATCTATTACTTGGGATAAGTCGTTGTTTAATACCAGTAAAGTAACTGATATGTCTTATATGTTCTCTAGTTGTAGACAGTTACCAAGTTTAGATGTCAGTGGTTTTGATACTAGTAATGTCACTGATGTGAATAGTATGTTTTATGGTTGTAGCAAGTTACTAATTTTAGATGTCAGTAGTTTTGATACTAGTAATGTTACATCTATGAATTATATGTTCAGTGACTGTTATAATTTACCGAGTTTAGATTTTAGTGGTTTTGACACTAGCAATGTTACATCTATGAGTTATATGTTCTGTGGATGTAGAAGTTTATCAAGTTTAGATGTTAGTGGTTTTGATACTAGTAATGTCACTGATGTGAATAGTATGTTTTATGGTTGTAGCAAATTATCAACCTTAGATCTACGTAATTTTGATACCACTAAAGTACAGTATAAAGAAGATGCTTATGCTTTTATTGGTTATGATCCTGCTTTGTGGAAGATTAAAGTTAGTTCTAAGTTAATGCTTGCTCCCACTGGGTATAGATATAGCTGGTCTGTTGGCGAATCTCAATATGATATGGATATCCGGATACCAACGGCAGGGGCTACTTTTCAAGATGGTACTCATCAGTATGAAGTTTTGGGTCAAGATGGACAAACTACTGGTGCTTGGCAAGCAGTGGGTGCAGGAAGTGATCATCACCCCAGTGGCACTGTTTATTCGACGCAAGATTCGTTGAACACTGATTTTTTAAGTAATGCTAGTCGTCCTAGTATAGATCAAGATCCTGACGCTAGTGCGGGTGAGCAGACACAGACTTTGGTGTGGAAGCATGTTTTAGTTAATCAAGTACCAAGAGTTAATTTGACCAAAGATTCCACCACAAATTTGACAACAATGAATTTAGATTATTGTCATAATTATCAAGATACGAACGATTTACCAGTTTTAGAATTGAATGGTAGTGTGCGCGATAATGATAGTTCAAAAATACAGTTGTATTATGCAGTTGATCCAAGTAATGCTACGCCAACTGTGGCTGAGATAAAAAATTATCCAAAATTACAATCTAATCCTTTGACCACAACTACTCAAGAGCCTTGGAGTCAAAATTGGACAGCGGATATTAGTGACTTGGATGATTTGACAACTTTAGCCACTCCGAAGGCTGATGGTCATCAAATTAAGATCTACGCCGTTGATAGTGGTGGGCAATTTACCAGTGAAAATCCCAAAGCTTCTCCAGTAGCAACGGTTAACGTAGCCGAAAATAGTTTGGTACAGATTAATTATATTGATAATACTACTAACCAACCGGTTTTTAATAAAGAAGAAAATGGACAAAAGGCCGCTCAGACTATCGTCGGTGTAGTGGGGAAGCCGATAGATACGACGAATCAAACTAATTTTCCAAAAACGATTACGACCAAACATTACCGTTATACCTTAACTAACACATTAGAAGTACCACCAGTGTTTCCAACTATTACTGCAGATTCTCTCTTACCATTATCCCCTTATCAAGTGAATTTGAATTACAGTTCGGGTACGATCAGACTGAGTGCGCCAGATACGCTAGACTTCGGAACCAAGATCGTGCAAACAGCTAAGCAAATTTACGATTTACCATACGATGCCACACTAACACCCTTAAAGGTGACAGATACTACGGCAGCACCCAGTTGGCAATTAAGCTTAGCAATTGCTGATTTTAGTAATTCAAAAGGAGCCATATTAACAGATGTTTTTCAATATTTACCTACTAGCAGTACTACACCAATTCCAATTTCGCAAACGCCTGTAGTGATTGATCAGTATAATAATCACCACACCTATGTAGATGGTACAGGAAAATCTGTCACGGATATTTCCACTGGTTGGTGGAATGCTAATCAAAAACAAATTTCTGGACCAAGGTTAGACTTACGGCGATTACAAGGTTTAGTCCATGCAACGAAGTATGAAGCCGAAGCGACATGGTCGTTAGTTAATTCATTACAATAAAGATAAGTGGTGAACAAAGTCGTTTAGAAGTTGAGTAATAGCCTAGATCAAACATGTGAGTTGGGTTACTTCTGAATGTTTGAGCGTAATTAAGACAATTAAAGTTATGGCAATATTAAATTTTGTTTCTATATAAATAGGTGTTGATAATTAATTTTAACTAACTAGATTGCTAATTGTTCTAGTTAGTTTTTTGTGTGCAATTATTATCGCTGGCTTTTTTTACTGGTAGTAGAAATAAAAACTGTAAAATGAACAGATAAGTACTGCTATTTATTCCTAGTTTGTTGCCGTGATAGCGTTATACTGGAACTAAAAAATTAATATGGAGGTCTTAGCGTGCAAATTAAAACTTTTCCTTTAAATCAAGCTAACCAAGCCGTGAGTCTCACTGCCTATTTGGTAGATGATTCTGATGAAACGATTGGTGGTAAAAACCGACCTGGTATTATTATTTGTCCTGGTGGTGGTTACTTTAATTGTTCTGATCGCGAAGCTGAACCAGTGGCTTTAAAGTTTGCTGCTTTGGGATATCACGCTTTTGTTTTACGCTATAGTACTTATAATGACGGTTCGGCACAATTGCCAGATTTAGTTAATTTACCACCGAAGAATGATCGCTTATTCCCGCAACAATTATTGGAACTGGGGCAAGCGATGATTTTGATCAAGAAACATGCTGCTGCTTGGCACGTTGATGATCAAAAAATTGCTGTCTGTGGTTTTTCCGCAGGGGGTCATAATGCTGCTTTATATGCAACTAATTGGCATCGGTCTTGGTTTACAAAATATTTTGGTGCAGATGCTAATTTGTTGCAGCCGGCAGCTTGCATTTTAGGCTATGCATTGACTGATTATGTTTTATTGAATCAACAAACTCAAGAAGTAATGCAAGGCATGGATCAACAATTTATGAAGTCTTCGATGGTGGCTTTATTAGGCAAAGAAGAACCAGCAGTTGAGCAATTACAACAGGCTAGTCCAGTATTGCAAGTAGATAAGAATACTCCGCCAGCATTTATTTGGGCAACTGCGGATGACCCTTTGGTTTCTTCTTTACATTCTTTGGAATTTGCACAAGCGCTCAAGCAAAATAATATTCCATTTGAATTCCATTTATTTGAACACGGTGCACATGGCTTGAGTTTAGCGACGCAAGCCACTGCTGGTTCACAAAGTCAAATTATTGCGGATATTGCGGTTTGGTTTGACTTGTGTGAACATTGGCTGCAAAAGCGTTTTGCCTTGCCATTACCGAAACTCAGCGCGTTTGAACAAATGTTAACTGATAATCAAAAAGAAAATGACAATGATTAGGAGTTAGAAATTAATGACAGTTAGATTAGGCCAAATAATGCATGTTTATCCAGGACAATATGAAGAATATGAACGCCGGCATCAACAATTATTTCCCGAAATGCGTCAAGCATTGAAAGAAGCGGGCGCTCATAACTATTCAATTTTTTTAGATCAACAAACAGGAACTTTGTTTGCTTATCTAGAAGTTGATGATCTGGAACAATATAATCAGATTTCCCAATTACCAGCTTGTCAAAAATGGTGGGCTTATATGGAGCCGATTATGCAAACTAATCCAGACCAAAGTCCAGTTACACAAGATTTACACGAAGTTTTCCATTTGGACTAAATTGACCATTGATGCCAATAAAATTTTATCTGAATTAAGAAAGAGGCTGAGACCAAAGTCACTTAACAGTTGACTTTTGGAACGCAATAATGAATTAATATTCGTATGAGATATGAGTATTAATCTTATTGTCTCAGTCTTTTTTGTAACAAAAAAAGCTCCCTTAATGGGAGCTAATAAGTAAAATATAACGTTACTACACAAAATGCTTATAAATCCTAGTTTAATAGGTATTAATATCACCCGTACGGGAATCGGACCCGTAACTCCACCTTGAGAGGGTGGCGTCTTAACCATTTGACCAACGGGCAATCAAACAATAAATATAATACTGTAAAAGTATTTATTCGTCAAGTAACTTTTATCATCACTTTTTTCATAACGAGCAAGTTGAAATTCAAGCTCATTTTAAATAGCCAAGAAGATTGCACTGAAATTATTCAATAAATGTAAAAGAATAGCGCTCTTGATGTTTTTAGTATAAGCGTATAGTAATCCTAGAAGTAATCCGATTAAAAATTTTGATAAAAAATAAATGGGATCTTGAGAAAGATGGGCTAAGCCAAATAAAATCGCACTAATGAGTGCACCTAAGTATAAATGATCAGCAAAAAACCAGTTAATGATCAATCCGCGAAATAAAATTTCTTCGGTAATAGGCGCAATAAAAATGGCGTAGATAATAAATAAAACTGGAGATGCTTTCGCTAATTGGAGTAAACTAGCAACGTTAGTATTATTGGTTGTCTTCATGAGGGGCACTAAACCTAAGTTAATCACAATAGTGAGCAGTAAGGCGCTAATTATTAAGAGATAGCTGTATTTGGTTAATTTTTGAGTCTGAAAGCTTTGACTTTTCGACAAAATCCACCACATGAGAATAATAACAACTAAAATACTTAGACCAAAATAAATGGTAATTTGTGATTTAGAGAAGTTATATTTTAAAGTTAGTTGTAAAATGATTACTGGTAATTGTTGTAATAAATAGCAAAAAATCAAACCAATAATCAAAAAACCTGTGGTAAGATAATGTTTATCTTGATTCAAATGTTTCATAAAGTAACCTTTCTATAATAGGGGAGTGGATTCAAACAATGTTTCATATTATGAAAAAAAGAATTCCTTTAATTAGTGTTTTGGGAGCAATTCTCTTTATGTTTTGTCAAGTAATGGGAAATTTGTACATTCCTAATATTACTTCGGATATTGTTAATAATGGGATTACCAAAGGTGATACTCATTATATCATAGTTGCTGGTATTAAAATGATTGTCGTGTCCTTACTAGTGATTTTGGCGGCTACATGCAATGTTTTATTTTCATCACAAGCGTCCCAAAAATTGGGGAAAAATTTACGCAGTGATATTTACCGTAAGGTTTTGTACTTATCAAATGATGAATTCGACCAAATTGGAACCTCGTCTTTGATTACGCGGACAACTAATGATGTTGTGCAAATTCAAAATGTGACGATTATGATGCTACGGATGATGATCATGGCACCAATTATGATGTTAGGTGCGAGTTTTATGGCCTATCAAAAAGATCCCCAGTTAACCAAAATCTTTGTGATTGTCTTACCGATTCTGATTGTTGTGGTAGCAGTTATTTTGTACTTTGCTGATCCATTATTTCGGAAAATGCAGCAAAAAACCGATCGCTTGAATTTAGTTTTTCGTGAAGGCTTAACGGGAGTTCGTGTGATTCGGGCTTTTCGCCAAGATAACTGGGAACAAAAGCGTTTTGATGGTGCTAACCAAGACTATACGCATAACGCTCAAAAAGTTTTTTCTATTATTGCTGTTATGTACCCATTGACGACTTTAATTATGAGCGGAACTAACATTGCCATTACTTGGTTAGGAGCTAAGTATATTGCTGCACAAGTGATGCCAATTGGTAATTTATTGGCGTTTATGACATATGCTTCCCAAATTTTGATGAGCGTTATGATGTTATCCATGATTTTTGTGGTGGTACCACGGGCACAAGCTTCTGGTGTGCGAATCCGCGAAGTCTTAGATTTAAAGAATCAATTAACAGAACCTACAGTGCCTAAAGATATTGTCCAAAATGAGGCGGCTATCCAAATGCAACAGGTGACTTTTAGCTACCAAGGTGCGCAACAACCCGCTCTTCAAGCCGTTGATTTTCAAGCGCTAGCTGGACAAACAGTTGGAATTATTGGTGGTACTGGTTCCGGAAAAACCACGTTAATTAATTTATTATGTCGACTTTATGATCCACAACAAGGTCAGGTCTTAGTTAATCAGCAAAATATTAAACAAGTTAAACAACAAGATTTACGCAAGGTGATTTCGTTAGTGCCGCAGAAATCAATTTTGTTCAAGGGAACATTACGTCAAAATTTAAAATATGGTAATCAAAATGCTAGTGATGATGATTTATGGCAGGCGCTAAAAATTGCTCAAGCACAAGATTTTATTGAAGCAGCAAATGGTTTAGATACTTTGGTCGAGCAAAATGGTGATAATTTCTCAGGCGGACAGAAGCAACGTTTAGCGATTGCGCGGGCGCTAGTCAAGCAATCTGATATTTACATTTTTGATGATTCCTTCTCGGCGTTAGATTTTAAGACTGATGCTCAATTACGCCAAGCATTGAAGTCGGATCCAGTAATGCAAGATAAGATCATTGTGATAGTTGGTCAACGAATTTCCACAATTGCTGATTCTGATGTCATTATTGTGTTAGATCAAGGTCAAATGTTGGGCTTGGGAACTCATCAAGAATTAAAACAAACCAATCAAATCTATCAAGAAATTATTAAGTCACAATTAAAGGGGGACAATATCCATGGCTAGAAATCACGGTCCACAGCGCAACTTTGGTCAACGAAAACCACAAAATTTTTGGAAAACTACTTGGCGCTTATGTCGCTATCTTTCCGATTTTTGGTTATCAATTATTGTAGTTTTAATTTTGGCGGTTACGGCCACTGTCTTTCAAATTAAAACTCCCAAAATTTTGGGTGAGGCGACGACCGAAATTTTTAAGGGTGTGATGACTGGTTTAGCCAAACAAAAGGCCGGTTTTGATATTACAAAATTTCCCGTTAATTTTGGCAAAATCGAACAGATTTTAGCGATTGTTGCCTTAATGTATCTAGGATCAGCCATTTTTAATTTCTTACAGCAAATCTTGATGACCCGTGCTTCACAGCAAACAGTTTATAAATTGCGGCGGGATTTAAAATATAAAATGCAATTATTGCCCATTAATTACTATGACACACATGATAATGGTGATATTATGTCCCGGGCAATTAATGATATGGATAATATTGCTAGTACTTTACAACAAAGTGTGACGCAATTAGTTACCAGTATTGTGACTTTGGTGGGAACTTTATGGATGATGTTTTCCATCAGTTGGCAGTTAACTTTGATTGCGTTAGTGACCGTGCCTGTGAGCTTAATGGTCATTGGTTTAATTGCTCCGAAATCGCAAAAAGCCTTTTCGGCGCAACAAACTTCTTTGGGGTTGCTGAATAATCAAGTTGAAGAAAATTATGGCGCTCATTTGGTTGTGAAGACGTTTAATCATGAACCTGAAGCTTTAGAACAATTTGAGAAAGAAAATGATAAATTATATGGTGCTGCGTGGAAGGCGCAGTTATGGTCCGGTTTAATGATGCCTTTGATGACTTTTGTCAACAATTTAGGTTATGTAGGTGTCGCCATTTATGGGGGGATTCAAGTTGCCCATGGACGATTACCAATTGGGGATATTCAAGCTTTTTTGCAGTATACCCAGCAGTTTTCCCAGCCGATTACGCAATTAGCTAATTTAGCCAATACTATTCAAGCCACGGTGGCTTCAGCAGAGCGAATTTTTGCGATTATGGATGAACCAGAGATGCCAGATACGCATGTGGAAATTGCCGATCAAACGACGGATAATTTAGTTGAATTAGATCATGTGCAGTTTGGCTATCAAGGTCAGCCGTTGTTGTTAAAGGACTATTCTTTGCAAGTTAAAGCTGGAGAAATGATTGCCATTGTCGGGCCGACTGGTGCTGGTAAAACAACGATCATTAATTTACTGGAACGATTTTACGATATTAATCGTGGTTCAATTAAGTTAGCAGGTCGAGATACACGTAATTTGAAACGTGCAGATTTGCGAAGTCATTTTGCAATGGTATTGCAAGATACTTGGTTATTTACCGGTAGTATTTATGACAACTTAAAATATGGTCGTGAAAATGCCACTCATGAAGAGATTATGGAAGCAGCCAAAGCTGCCCATGTCGATGAGTTTGTGCAGCAATTACCGCAAGGTTACGACACAATTTTAAATGAAGAAGCATCCAATATCTCGCAAGGTCAACGGCAATTATTAACGATTGCGCGAGCATTTGTCGCGGATCCAGAAATTTTAATTTTGGATGAGGCAACTTCGTCAGTTGATACGCGGACAGAAATCCAAATTCAACATGCGATGGAACGTTTGTTAAAAGGTCGAACCAGTTTTGTGGTCGCGCATCGGTTATCAACGATTCAAGATGCTGATCAAATTATTGTTATGAATCAAGGCTCCATTATTGAGACCGGTAATCATCAAGAATTATTAGCGCAAAATGGTTTTTATGCTGATTTATATAATTCACAATTTAGTGGCAGTGTGACCATTTAATGACAGTGAGTGATCAATATCTTTTAGCAAAAATCAACGAGTTAGTCGTGCAGCAAGTTGTTCCGGGGGTGAGTTTGGCACTAATTACACCAGAACAAATTTATCAAAATGTGATTGGGTGCAATGCTTGGCAGCCGCAAGTTACGCAACTGCACCAAAACAGCTTATATGACTTGGCTTCGTTAACCAAAGTTTTAGGTACGACGACAGTTTTACTAAAGCTGATTGAACAAGGAATATTAGCCTGGGATAGTAAAGTAGCGACTTATTTGCCATTATTTACTGATCAACGTGTGACTTTGACGCACTTAATGACGCATACTTCAGGAATTCGCGGTTATATTCCCCAGCGTGACCAATTATCAGCAAGACAGTTAATGACAGCCCTTCAACAACTACCAGTCACTGCCGAATTTGAACGGGTAGTGCGCTATACGGATACAGGTCCCATTTTAGCAGGTTTAATCATTGAACAGCTTTATCAGCAACCCGTGCAAGCAGTGATTGAACAAGAAGTTTTACAGCCATTGGGCTTAAAAAATGCAACGTTTCACCCAGAACCGCAAAAATGTGTGGTGACTAATCAACGTCAAGGGCATTGTCTCCAAGGTGAAGTACACGATCCGAAAGCTTGGCAATTAGGTCAACATTGTGCATCAGCCGGTTTATTTGCTTCTTTAACGGATTTGGTTCGATTTACGCAATTTATGTTGGGGCAATTATCAGTTCAACACCCACCAATTAGCGATAATTTGATTCAGAAATTATTTCAAGATTTCACTAAAAATCAGTCAGGACGGTCGTTTGGTTGGGATCTCCTAAAAAATGCGCAGCAACAATGGGTGTTGTATCATACTGGTTATACGGGCAACTTTTGGGCAATTGATCGCTCACGTCAGCGGGCATTAATTGTGTTGAGTAATCGGGTTCATCCGTTTAATAACAATCAACGGTTCTTAAGCCAAAGAGCTGCGATTGTCGATTTATTTTTACAATAGAATTAACGAGCAATTCATTAGTTATCAATAAGGGATACTAGTGAATTGCTTTTTTAGTAGTTTTGATAATAATAGATAGCTAATTGCGTTCGATCACGTAATTGCAGCTTAGTTAATAATTGACTAATCTGATTGCGAATGGTGCCTTCGCTCAAAAATAAAGTATGGGCAATTTCTTTATTATTTTGGCCAGTAGCCACCAGTTGGAGAATTTCTTGTTCACGCGTGGTTAAATTTGGGTTAGTGACAGTGAGCTTTTGTTGGGAAGGTTGTAATTGGTGCTGGATTTTAGCGACTATTTCATTGCCATAAATATATTGGTTGTTAGCCACAGCGTGAATTGCTGGTACAATACTGGTGAAATTTTGTTTGATTAAGTATCCCTTGACGCCAATGGCTAAGGCTTGATTAATATAGTCATCATCGCTAAAAGTGGTTAGTAACAAAATTTTGGCATGTGGATATTTTTCTAAGATAGTTTGCGCCGCTTTTAAACCTAATTGGTCGGGAAGACGAATATCTAATAATAATATATCAGGCTGAATTTGTTCATAAAGTTTTAAAGCATCTTGTGAAGTATAACCACAAGCCTTAACTATTAGTTCTGAGTCGGCTTCAATAATAGTAGTTAAAGCTTGTGTGACTAAGTGATCATCATCAATTACGACTAGTTGGATCATTATTGGGCACCTCTTTAGGAAAGATTAATGTTACTAGAAATTTTTGTTGTTGAGTATGAAAATGAATTTGCCCACCTAATTCTTGAGCACGTTGGGTCATGTCCATTAATCCCATTCCTAGTTGGTAATCATTTGTTGAACCATCATTAATAATTTGTAGGCGGTAAAAAGCGGGTAACTTTTGAAAGTTGAAATCAACGACTTTGGCGGTGGAATGTTTAATGATATTGGTTAACGACTCTTTAATAATCATAATAACATTTGTTTTTTGAAAGACTGATAGCTTGAACAGTTCGCCGTTAATTTTTAAAGTACAAAATTGGAAATTACGGCATAAAAGTTCAAATTCTTGGTGAAAGGATAATGATTTTTGCTGTAATTGGTGAACATTTAAACGAATATTGTCTAAAGCTTGATTCATGGTGTTTTCTAAATTATTTAGAGAATTTTTGAATGGAGCGTTTTGGTTAATAGTTTGCAGGGCGGCCACTTGCAAAAGACCGCTGGATAGTAAGTGACCGACGTTATCGTGAATGTCGCGGGCAATTTTATTGCGTTCATTAGCTATTTGTAATTGTAATTGCGTTTGATTAGCGGTTTTTAAGGCAGTATTTTGTAACTTTAATTGTTTTTGTTGCTCAAAGCTATCATCTTGTAATTTTAAGTTTTGGTTAAAGAGACGTTGAAGCTTTAGATCCAAGTCATTGAAAGTGAGTGTGACCGCTATTAAACAAAAAATCAACAGACTCATCCAGCTAAAGTGGCTGATAATTGGCCAAACGATAAGCAGCATACAATATTTCCCGGGAAATTGGGTCCATTGTAAAACGAATAAGCAAATAATAGGGAGGAAAAAAATAAAGTTAGATTGCCAAATACTTAATAAACTGATGGTAATGAGCGTTAGCCAACCAGAATTAAACGGAAATGGAAATAATAACCAACTTAAACATAAGAGACTGATAAGTGGATAAATAATCATGACGGTTGTAAATGATTGCCACCAAAAAAGTATTCCACAAATTGTAGTAATAATTAATAATTGCAAGCTGATATTTCTAGTACGTAAATTAATCATTTTAACCCCTTAACAATGACAAATGTCATGAGATATTTGTACAGATGTAACTGTTTAATTACGTCTATTTCTATTATATTCAATTTAAGAGTTAAAAACGATAGGAGAATGATAGCTTTGATGATCGAAGTTCAAAATTTAGTGAAGCGCTATGGTAAAAATAAAGTTTTAAATCATTTAAACTTGCAAGTTCCAGCTGGCGAAATTTTAGGTTTATTAGGACCTAATGGTAGTGGTAAATCAACTTTAATTAATTGTATCTTGGGATTATTAAAATATGATCGCGGAGAAATTAAATTATTTAATCAGTTAATGACACCGACTAATTATGTTGTGAAACAAAAAATTGGGCTGGTTCCGCAAGAAGTGGCTTTATTTGCTGAACTAACGGTTCAAGAAAATATTGATTATTTTTGTGGTCTTTATATTAAAAATAAGCAAAAGCGCCAAAAATTAGTTCAGCAAGCACTAGAATTAGTGGAACTAACTACATTTGCTAAATATTATCCCAAACAATTAAGTGGTGGTCTGAAACGACGGTTAAATATTGCTTGTGGTATTGCCCATCAACCTGAACTGATCTTCTTTGATGAACCCACGGTAGCTGTTGATCCACAAAGTCGTAACAAAATTTTGGCAAGTATTAAACAGTTAAACCAAGCCGGCGCTACCATTATTTATACTACCCACTACATGGAAGAAGCCGAATATTTGTGCCAGCAAATTGTTATTTTAGATCAAGGCGAAATTATTGCCCAAGGAACGAAAGAGCAATTAACAGCAATGATTCAAACTGATTCTAAAATAGTCCTGGAAGTACCACAAATTACTTCTGCCCAATTACAGCAATTACGAAGTCTTCCGGGGATGGTTCAAGTGAATTATAAGTCAGGCAAATTAGTTTTGAGTAATCAAAATTTGAATCAAAATCTGATTGCGATTTTAGAATATTTAAAACAAAATCAGATTTTATATGCTAATTTAAAAACCGAACAACCAGACTTAAATGATGTTTTTTTAACCATTACAGGTCGTAAATTACGTGATTAAGGGGAATTAATGATGGGACAGTTAATTAAATATCGTTTCAAGATGTTAACTAAGCAACGCTGGTTTTTGTTTTGGATAGCTATTTTTCCACTGCTTATGGGAATATTGATGAAATTAGCTTTTGGTCAATTAGATCAAGAATCTACCACGTTTAACTTAGACCAAATTTCAGTGGGAATTGTTGAACATAAACAGGCAGATACGCACTTATTAAAGCAGGCTTTAACACAATCTAGAATGCAGCAACAACAATTGTTTAAAGTGCAGCAATTGTCACAAAGTACGGCTCAACAACGACTACACTCGAAGAAAATAGCCGGTTATTTTGAATTTAAACAAGGACAATGGCGGCTAAATATTATTAATTCTGATGATCAACAACGGATTCTACAAAATTTTTTGACGATTTACTTACAAAATTATCAAATTATTCAACAACAAATCGCCAAAAGACAAAGTATTAACTTACCGACGAATCGCCAATGGTTAAGTAATCAAGCGCGTCCCCGAAATTTTAGTATTTTGAGTTTTTATTTCTTTGCATTACTGGCATTGACGATTATGGATGGCTTTACGCTTGGATTGACGTTGAATTATGACGAACAACCGCAACAATCAGCCCGCGGAATGCGTCTACAAATCAGTCCACTGAATTATTTAAAAATTTGGTTCAGTGATTTAGCGGCTGCTTGGGTCATTTTTTATATCATTATGTTACTAGCTGTCAGTTTCTTTCATTGGGTACTACTAGTCAGTTTTGGTTCCCACATCGTTTGGTTATTAGTAACGATCGCATTAGGTTGTTTATTAGCCATTACCGGTGGTCAATTATGGGGGAAATTATTTGCAAAGAAGAATTTAAATCAACAACTGAGTTTAGGATTGGTACTAGTTTTAACCAATTCATTTTTGAGCGGAATGATGGGTGATACTGATTTTAAATTTTGGATTGATGTTCATTTACCGATATTGGGACAATTAAATCCTAATAATTTACTGACTAATTGTTTTTATCAATTATTCTCCTATCGCAAACTGCAATCATATTATCAAAACTTATGGTGGTTGATAATTTTATTAGTGATCTTATTTGTGATTAATTTGTTTTTACAAAGAAGGAAGAGCTATGACTATTTATAAAACTGTGTGGAAAATCTTGCGAAAGAATTATAGTACTTTATTAATTAGCTTAATCGTGACAATGGCGATGGTGATTTTTATTAGTTACCAAACGCAGACCACTTCTTTAAGTCAACCAAAAATTGTTGTCTTAAGTTTAAATGATAATAAGACAGTTAGAGCTTTTAAAGCTTATTTAAAAGATCAAAAAGCTTATCAGGCAGTTGGAAAATTTCCGACTAATAAGTTAAGTGATGCTTTATACTATCAAGAAATTGACGCCGTGGTTAAATTGCCTGCTAATTTGCAACAACGATTACAAGCGCACCAAAAGTTTAAGTTGAAGGTCCAACTAGCCCCTAATGCTAGTTCTCAACTAGCAGGAAGTTTGATTAATCGTTATTTTAATACACTAGTTACTTATCAAAGAAATAATACTCAATTGTCCTGGGCTAAAATTTTAAGTAAAACAAAAACTAACTTAAAGATTAAAGGCCAAATTAAGTATGATCATGATTATCAAAGACAACAGCAAAATGTGACCACAGCCGCTTTTTATGGTGCTTTAGCTTATGGCCTGGCAATGATAATTTTTAGTGGTTTTCAAACCGTAAGTTTAAAATTTAATCAGTTTGAAATCTATCAACGCAATTTTTGTTCACCCAATTCTCTAAAAAAAATTCGTGCACAAATCAACAATGGTTTGTTGAGTTATTTAGCAATTATTTTTGTCTTATTTATGATTCTAATCGAAGTATTTGCACAAAGTTCTTGGAAAGTAATCGGTTTTTATTGGCTAAATTCTTTCTTATTTGCACTAACAACCACAGCTTTGGCTTCATTGGTTGCTAGTATTGCCAAAAATGCAGCTACCATGAATAGTTTTTCGACCATCTACGTCTTAGGCTCGTGCTTTTTAGGTGGAGTTTTTATTAGTCAAGAGTTTTTACCGAAGGTAGTGCACCAAGTTGCAGCTCTGACACCGACCTATTGGTTTGTACAAGTCAATAATTTAATTGCTAATAATCAAATGGATTCGTTAAAGTTCTGGTATTTTGAATTGATTTTGATCTTGTTTGGCTTGGTTTATTTGGTTTTACAAGCTTTATATCAACGCTTACAAAATCAACATTTGGTTTTTAATAAATGATCGTTAAAAAACACGAGGTCGTTTTGGCCTCGTGTTTTAAAATATTATTGAGAAATTTAGGCTAAATTCTTTTGTTTAATATAGCCTTTATCGACTAATTTTTTGCGTAATTGTAGCATTGCTGTATAAGTAGCCAAAATATAAATTTTTTCTGGTGATTGTTGCTTCAATGTGGTGATAAAAGTATCTAAATCAGGAACATGTTGCAGTTGATCTTCTTGGACACCAGCGACTTGAAAGCGAAAATTAATGTCATGCCAGCGTTCTCCACCAGTAATTACTTGGGGGATTTTATCAAATGGTAATTGTTCAAAGTTTCCGTCCCAAATCCAGCTAGTATCAATTCCATCAGCATAATTAGCGTTTAATAAAAATCCAAGGTTGTATTGGTCTTTATCGGAGTTTAAAGTACTAATGACCTGATTTAAGCCCACAGGGTTTTTAACAAGAATAATGGTCATTTGTTTGTCATCTAAAGCGATGACTTCTTGGCGCCCAAAAACTTGTTCATTATAGCTAAAAGCTTGTTTAATTTGATTAGGAGTCACGTTAAACTCACTGCCCGTGGCGTAGGCAGCTAAAGCGTTATAGATGTTATACATGCCACCAATATTAATCGTGAAATCGGTGTGATCAATGGCAAAACTAGATTGGTTGGGCAGTAAATTGGTGGTACTGGTCACTTGATAATCTAATGGGGGTCGGTTAAATGAGCATTGCGGGCAGAAGTAATCACCCAAGTTGGCGTAAGTAATGAGATGATAATGCATAATATTGTGACACTTAGGACAAAGAATACCATCTACATTAAAGTCAGCCCGTAAATCGGCCGTGGGTTGCTGGGAATTTTCAAAGCCATAATAAATTTTCGGATTGGGTAGATCATCAACTTGAAAAATTGCAGTATCTGCATTAATAATTAGTTTAGCTTGAGGTGCTAGTTTAATTCCCGCTCTAATTTTTTCCCAAGTCGTGTAAATCTCACCGTAGCGGTCCATTTGATCACGAAAAATATTAGTTAAAACAAAAGCACTAGGGGTCATAGCTTGGCAAATTGGTTCAACGTTAGCTTCATCTACTTCGAGAATAGCGATTTTTTCAGTGCTAGCTGTTTTTTGGTCACTCAAAAAAGCAGAGGTAATTCCTTGAACCATATTGGATCCAGTAGGATTGGTTAAGATATGATCATATTCTTGTTGTAGGATTTTGGTAATTAAAGAAGTGGTTAATGTTTTACCGTTAGTTCCGGTTACTATAATAACTTGGTATTCTTGACTAAGTTCTTTTAAGACATTAGGATCTATTCTATATGCTAGTTTTCCTGGTAAGGAACTGCCACGATGAAAGACGTCATGTAAAATTTTATAGGTTAATTTGCCGCAAGTTGCTGCTAATTTTGATTTTAAGCTCATGTTCAGCTCCTTTGTTAATTAATAAAAAAATCATACCATAAAAATTCTTATAAGGTATAGTTGATTAGGATTTGTCTATAGAAGTTTATTCAGAATTCGGTATAATAAATAGCAGTGAATTTAAATAAAGGAGTTCAAAGTTGTGGCACAATTATTTTTTCGCTATGGGGCAATGAATGCTGGTAAGTCAATCGAAGTCTTAAAAGTGGCGCACAATTATGAAGAACAAGGCAAAAATGTTCTATTAATAACTAGTGGTTTAGATACGCGTGATGGTGTGGGGAAAATTTCTAGTCGGATTGGTTTGACCCGTGATGCTTTAGCTTTAACAGCGCAAGATGATTTGTTCAAATTAGTAGCTACTAAAAATTCAGTTCAAAAAATTTCTTGTGTTTTAATTGACGAAACTCAATTTTTGACAGTTAATCAGGTAAAACAAGCAGCACGTGTAGTTGATGATCTGGCAATTCCAGTCATGGCCTTTGGCTTAAAAAATGATTCATTAAATCATTTATTTTCCGGATCTGAGGCCTTATTAATCTATGCTGATAAAATTGAAGAAATGAAGACCATCTGTTGGTTTTGTGAAAAAAAAGCTACAATGAATTTAAGAATAACAAATGGTCAACCAGACTATGGTGGTCAACAGGTGCATATTGGCGGTAACGAATCATATTACCCAGTTTGTCGGCGTCATTATCGTCATCCTGTCATTAAAGCAGAAGGTGAGAAGTAAAATGGATAAGATTTTTGATCAACTACAAGGCTTGGTTGAAAGATTTGAAGAATTACAAGAAATGATGAGTGATCCGGAGGTGATCAGTGATACACCTCGTTATTTAAAGATTTCTAAAGAAGCGGCGGATATGCAAGAAATTGTTGATGAATTTAAAAAATATCAACAATTAAAATCAGATATTGCTGAGAGTAAGGAAATTTTAAGTGAAAGTCATGATGCTGAGCTGGAAGACTTGGCTAAAGAAGACTTAGCAACGATGGAACCGCAATTGCAAGCTACGGAAGACAAAATCAAAGTGCTGATGCTACCGAAAGATCCCAATGATGATAAGAATATTATTATGGAAATTCGTGGGGCAGCTGGTGGTGATGAAGCTAGTTTATTCGCGGGTGATTTATTAAATATGTATGAACATTATGCTGAAAATCAAGGTTGGCATTTTGAAATTATTGATGAGAATAAAACTGAAGTGGGTGGCTATAAAGAAGTAGCAATGATGATTACTGGGAAGAGCGTTTATTCCAAATTGAAATTTGAAAATGGGGCTCATCGTGTTCAAAGAGTTCCAGCGACAGAATCAGCTGGTCGGGTTCATACTTCAACAGCGACAGTAGCAGTGATGCCTGAATATGATGAAGTGGATTTAGAAATTGATCCCAAAGACATTCGAGTTGACGTTTATCGTTCATCTGGCGCTGGTGGACAGCATATTAATAAGACTTCTTCTGCAGTGCGAATGACTCATTTACCGACGGGCATTGTTGTAGCCATGCAAGATCAACGTTCACAACAACAAAATCGTGAAAAAGCGATGCAAATTTTACGTTCACGGGTCTACGATTATTATGAATCCCAAAATCAAAGCGATTATGATGCAGAACGTAAATCAGCTGTGGGAACGGGTGATCGTTCTGAACGAATTCGGACTTATAATTATCCACAAAACCGAGTGACTGATCATCGGATTGGTTTGTCATTGAATAAATTAGATAAAATTATTGGTGGACAACTGGATGATATTATTGATGCCTTAATTTTATCGGACCAAACTCAAAAATTGGAGCAAATTCAAAATGGTTCCACCAAATTATATTAATGCCCAAAACTGGGCTTTTTTAATGCTTCAAAAATTACCACAGGGCAAAGCAATTGCCCGGTATCTATTACTAGAATTAACTAATTGGAGCCCTAGTCAATTACAATTACATGAAAAAGAAAACCTAACGCCGAAATTGTGGCAACAATATCAGACCGTAATTAACCAAGCAAAGACTGGACAACCGCCACAATATATCTTGGGTAAGGCTTGGTTTTACGGTTATCAATTTCAAGTTAACAGTGCTACCTTAATTCCTCGGCAAGATAGTGAAATGATGATTGCGCAAATTCTAAAAGAGCAATCAACTGGTAGGTTATTAGAATTGGGAACCGGTTCTGGGGCTTTGGTAGAAACTTTGGCTTTGAAGGGAAATTATCAAGAAGTTACTGCTACTGATATTTCTGCGGCAGCTTTACAAGTTGCACGTAAGAATGCTCAAGACTACCAATTAAAAATTAATTTTTTACAGGGAGATTTATTTGCACCCTTAAAAAATCAGTGCTTTGAGGTTATTGTTTTTAATCCACCTTATATTAGTGAACAGGAAGTTAAATATATGGATCAATCAGTTTTAGAGTTTGAACCACGGCAAGCTTTATTTGCTCCCGAAGACGGTTTGAAATATTATCGGTTAATTTTTTCACAATTTGCGCCATTTTTAGCAAAAAATGGCAAACTTTATTTAGAATATGGCTTTCAACAGCAAGAAAAACTTAGTAAAATGTTTCAAGAACAGGTTGATGGTTTTCAAATTGAATTTTTTAAAGATTTATCCAATCAGCCACGCTTTTTAAGAATTCAACGAAAAGAGGTGAAATCATAATGGAAACTCGGATTTTTACGAAAGATGATGTAGCGTTAGCAGCACAATTACTCAGAGCCGGTCAATTAGTGGCTTTTCCGACGGAAACAGTTTATGGATTAGGAGCCGATGCAACTAATCCCAAAGCTGCTGCAGCGGTTTATGTCGCTAAAGGACGTCCCAGTGACAATCCATTGATTGTCCATGTTAATAGTCCGCAAATGGTCTGGAATTATGCTGATGTGACGTATAAACCATTAGCAGAAAAATTAATGACTGCCTTTTGGCCAGGTCCATTAACATTAATTTTACCGGTGGCTAATCACTCACTTTCTAAGACAGTAACTGGTGGCTTAGATACAGCGGCTTTTCGGATGCCAGATAATCAATTGACACTTGATTTAATTAGTCAAACTAAGCGGCCTTTAGTTGGTCCTTCGGCCAATACATCTGGTAAACCAAGTCCAACGTTGGCTAAGCATGTTTATCATGATTTACATGGCAAAATTGCTGGCATTTTAGATGATGGTCCAACTCGTGTGGGACTAGAATCGACAGTTTTAGATTTAACAAGTTCAGTGCCCACTATTTTACGGCCAGGTGCTTTAACACCATCTCAGTTGGAAAAAGTTATTGGTACCGTGCAAAGTAGTCATCATAAAGTTCAAGCTGGCGAAATTCCTAAGGCTCCTGGAATGAAATATAAGCACTATGCACCAAAAGCCCAGGTTATTATTGTTGACCAACCAGCAGATTTTCCTGCCGCTTTACATTGGGTACAAAGTCAAAATCAGGATTTTGCTGTCATGGCCACAACTCCAGTGTTAGAGACACTAGATTTAACAAAAGCGACGGATACTTTTTCTTTAGGAGAGTCGTTAAGTTCTGCTAGTCATTTATTGTTTGCCGCTTTAAGACAATTTGATCTAAATGATCAAATTGCTTATATTTTAGCGCAAGGTAGTTTTGATCAAGAATTAGGTTTAGCTTATATGAACCGTTTGAATAAGTCTGCTGGAAATCAGCACTTTAAAGCATAGGAGGGACACTTAGATGTCTAAATTTACAGTTTTAAATCACCCATTGATTCAACATAAATTAACAATTATTCGTAGTAAAGATACGGGAACACGAGTATTTCGTGAAGTGGCTAATGAAATTGCTGAATTAATGGTTTATGAGATTACTCGGGATTTACCATTGGAAGATACTGAAGTGATTACCCCAATGGGTAAAAGTACTCAAAAACAGTTAGCTGGTAAGAAATTAGCAGTTATTCCAATTTTACGAGCAGGTTTAGGCATGGTTGATGGTGTTTTAAGTCTGATTCCGGCGGCCAAAGTTGGACACATTGGAATGTATCGTGACGAAGAAACCTTAAAGCCACATGAGTATTTTGTTAAATTGCCACCGGACATTGATCAACGTGATTTATTCATCGTAGATCCAATGTTGGCAACTGGTGGTTCAGCAAATATGGCGATCGAAGCTTTGAAAAAGCGTGGTGCTAAAAATATGCGGTTGGTTGTTTTAGTTGCAGCACCAGAAGGCGTTCATGCCGTACAAGAAGCACATCCTGACGTTGACATTTATGCTGCCGCTTTAGATGAAAAAATCACTGAAAGTGGTTATATTTTTCCCGGTTTAGGTGATGCTGGCGATCGATTATTTGGTACAAAATAAATTTTGAATTTTATGAGAAAATTACTTTGATTTTGTAAATTTTGGTGGTAATCTAGCCATATGCCTTATTTTTATTAAAGGGTAATGAAAAATAATGAAAGGGAGGAGTTGTGTTGGTTGGATGATTCATATCAATTTCTTTCAATTGGTGGTCTAACTTTTAATGTGGCTAATTGTTTGTCAACATTAATCGCTGCAGCTGTGGTTTTTTTAGTGTTCTTTTTTATGGCACGTAAAATTTCCATGCGACCAGGGAAAGCACAAAACATGTTGGAATGGGTCGTCGACTTTACTAATAATATTGTTAAGTCTTCGTTTCCTAATAAGAATGAAGCCCAACCATTTATGTTATATGCATTTGTTATGTTTGCATTCATTTTTGTCTCTAATCAGTTAGGATTAATGTTTGAAATTATG
Source organism: Bombilactobacillus sp. ESL1202 (assembly GCF_058107125.1). Taxonomy (NCBI): domain Bacteria; kingdom Bacillati; phylum Bacillota; class Bacilli; order Lactobacillales; family Lactobacillaceae; genus Bombilactobacillus; species Bombilactobacillus sp. ESL1202. Next base: position 1,730,331 of record NZ_CM176590.1, read on the forward strand.
GTTGGTGGAAAAACTTATGTCAAATCACCAACGTCAGATCCCATTGTGACAATGAGTCTGGGCATTATCACATTAGTTCTATCGCATTATTTTGGGGTGAAGAAGCATGGCTTTGGAGGCTATTTAAAAACCTACATTCAACCGATTGCTTTCTTATCACCAATTAACCTTTTGGAAGAGTTTACGAACTTTCTAACACTATCTTTACGTCTTTACGGTAATATTTTTGCTGGAGAAGTTTTGTTAAACTTGATTACAAAGCGTTTAGCACCATCACTGGGAATTTGGACTTATATTGGTTCTTTTCCGCTCAGCATGATTTGGCAAGGATTTTCTGTCTTTATTGGAGCAATCCAAGCCTATGTATTTGTTGTTTTATCGACGGTTTATATTTCTGAAAAAGTAGTTAGTGAATAGTGGAGGTAATTTTAAATGAAATTTTTAGGTGCAGGTATCGCAGCAGGTTTAGCAGCTTTAGCGGCTTCTTATGGTAATGGACACGTCATTTCCAAGACAATTGAAAGCATGGCTCGTCAACCAGAAATGGCTAGCAAATTACAATCAATCATGTTCATTGGCGTTGGTTTAATTGAAGCTGTGCCGATTTTAGCTGTTGTCATTGCTTTCTTGTTAGTCTTTTAATCGTTAAATTGAGATTTTATTTAGAAGGGAATGATGTTTGTGCAATCAGGATTATTATTAGCAGCACAGTCATCATCGACTGGTGATTCTTTATTTGTACTGGTATCTTTCATTGTTTTAGTACTATTAGTTAAACATTTTGCTTGGGGACCAATTACCAAGATGATGGATAAACGAGTAGATAAAATTACTGGTGATCTGGATTATGCGGACAACGAACGCAAACAAGCTGACGAATTGAAGCAAAAGCGCGAGGCGGCTTTGAAAAATTCTAAAGCTGAGGCGGTTCAGATTGTTGCCGATGCTAAAAAATCGGGTGAAGATCAACGCACCTCAATTGTTGACCAAGCCCATAGTGAAGCCCGTGACATTAATCAACGCGCACAAGCTGATGCCAAGCAAGCTAAAGCAGATGCAATGAAATCAGTTCAACATGATGTTGCTCAATTGTCAGTTGATATTGCTACCAAAATTATTGGACGTGAATTGTCAGTTGCTGATCAGCAAGACTTGATTGACTCATATATTAAGGAGTTGACGCCAAGCCATGAAGCTAAATAAAGACGAAATCGGTCGTCGTTATGGTCGTGCACTTTTTGAATTGGCCACAGAGCAACAACAGCAAGTCAATGTCTTACAAGAGTTGGATATTGTTGATCAAGTTTATCGTCAGGTGCCTGATCTAGGTAATATTTTGACAGATAATCGTTTATCAATGGTAAATAAACAGCATTTGTTAGACTTATTAAAGCAAAATACTAGTAGTTTAATGCAAAATTTTTTGCAATTATTGTTTGAATATCACCGCCTAGATGCTTTTGAAGAAATTAGACGATTTTATCAGGACTTGTATAATCAGGCAACTGGAGTTTATCAAGCTAATGTGATAACGGCAATTGAATTAAATGATCAACAAAAAGTTAAGCTAAAAAATGCAGTTGCTCGACAGTTTAAAGCTCAAAAAGTTATTTTAAAAATCGAAATAGATCCTAGTATTATTGGTGGTTTGATTGTACAAGTTGGTGATCAAATTATTGATGGTAGTGTCCATTCGCGCTTACAACGAATGAGTCAAGTATTGTTGAACGATTAATTGAAAAAGTATAGAGGTGAATTTAATGAGCATCAAAGCTGAAGAGATCAGTTCTTTAATCAAGGAACAGTTAAAAAATTACCAAGATGATCTTGAAGTGGAAGAAATCGGTACTGTAACCTATGTTGGTGATGGAATTGCCCGTGCTCATGGATTAGATAACGTAATGTCCAATGAATTATTAGAATTTACTAATGGTTCGTTTGGAATTGCCCAAAATTTGGAGTCAACTGATGTCGGCATTATTATTTTAGGTAAATTTGATGATATTCGTGAGGGCGATAAGGTTAAACGTACTAAACGGATTATGCAAGTACCTGTTGGTAAGGAATTAATTGGTCGGGTTGTTAATCCATTAGGCCAGCCTGTTGATGGCTTGGGCAAAATAGAGACTGATAAAACCCGTCCGATTGAAACTCCTGCTCCAGGGGTCATGGATCGCCAATCAGTTTCAGAACCGCTGCAAACGGGGTTAAAAGCCATTGACTCATTGGTACCAATTGGTCGAGGTCAGCGGGAATTAATTATCGGGGATCGTAAAACTGGTAAAACTTCTGTTGCTATTGATACAATCTTAAATCAAAAAGATCAAAACATGATTTGTATTTATGTTGCTATTGGTCAAAAAGAATCAACTATTCGTGCTCAAGTGGAAACTTTAAGAAAGATGGGTGCGATGGATTATACAATTGTGGTAGAAGCTGGACCTAGTGAACCAGCACCATTATTGTATATTGCCCCATATTCCGGTGCTGCTATGGGCGAAGAATTTATGTACAATGGGCAACATGTTTTGATTGTTTATGATGATTTGAGTAAGCAAGCGGCAGCTTATCGTGAAATTTCGTTGTTGTTACGGCGGCCACCTGGGCGTGAAGCTTATCCTGGAGACGTATTTTATCTGCATTCTCGTTTACTAGAACGGGCAGCCAAATTAAATGATAAACTCGGTGGTGGTTCAATGACTGCTTTGCCAATCATTGAAACACAAGCTGGTGATATTTCTGCTTATATTCCCACTAACGTGATTTCGATTACTGATGGTCAGATCTTTTTACAAAGTGATATGTTTTACGCTGGCAATCGGCCAGCTGTTGATGCTGGTACTTCTGTGTCACGGGTTGGTGGTGATGCCCAAATTAAAGCAATGAAAAAAGTTGTTGGGACATTACGTTTGGATATTGCTTCTTATAATGAATTAGAATCTTTTGCCCAATTTGGCTCAGATTTGGATGAAGCAACACAGGCTAAATTGAATCGTGGACGAGTAACAATGCAAGTTTTAAAGCAACCACTTCATGATCCGATTGCCGTAGAAAAGCAAGTTATCATTTTTTACGCATTAACCAATGGTTTTATGGATGATTTAGCAGAAGATCAAGTTGCTGATTATCAAAATCAATTATGCGATTATTTTGAAGGTAATCATTCAGACTTATTAAAGGAAATCAAAACAACTGGTAATTTACCAGATACTAAAAAAATGAATAGTGCCATCAAAGATTTTACCGATGGCTATCAGGCTAATTCTGATTCTAAGCATTAAAAGGAGGGAATAGGCAATGGTTGAATCCTTAATGGATATTAAACGCCGCATCTCTTCAACTAAAAAAACTGGTCAAATCACGCATGCGATGCAGATGGTTTCTGGATCAAAACTCACGCAAATTGAAAAGAAATCAGTGGCTTATCAATTGTATGAAGAAAAAATTCAAGAAACGATGGGACATTTAGTCGCCAGTAAAATTATTAATAATTATGATAGTGACGGTCAACAAAAGGGCGTCTTGTCGTTAGATCATTTGTTAAAGGTTCGTCCTGTTCAAAAAACAGCTTACATGGTGGTTACATCTGACCGTGGTTTAGTTGGTAGCTATAATTCGACTATTTTAAAGGCAATGATGGAATTGTTTGAGAAGAATCATCATGGTGACAAATCTCAATTTACAATTCTGGCTATTGGTGGTACTGGAGCTGACTTTTTTAAAAAACGTGGTTATGATGTGGCTTATGAATACCGTGGTGTTGAAGATGTGCCTACATTTACGACAATTTCTAATTTAGTTAAAGCTTGTGTGGAATTATTTGATGATGGGGCATTTGATCGCTTGATCTTATGTCATAACCATCACATTAATTCTTTAACATCACAGTTTGTTACAGATGAGTTATTGCCAATTTCGCGTGATGTTGCCAATGAGGAAGATTTACAAAATCCAAAATTAGTTCAAGAGTATTTGGTTGATCCTAGTGTAGAGAGTGTTTTGGAAAAAATAGTTCCTCAATACATCGAATCTGTTGTTTTTGGTTCGATTATGGATGCTAAGACAGCTGAACATGCAGCGTCAATGACTGCGATGCGAACCGCAACTGATAATGCTAATGATTTAATTGACAGTTTATCTCTCCAATATAATCGAGCACGACAAGCGCAAATTACAACCGAAATTACTGAAATTATTAGTGGTGCGGCAGCTTTGGAATAAGGAAAGGAGTTATTTGAATGAGTCAAGGAAAGGTAGTTCAGGTAATTGGACCAGTTGTTGATGTGTCATTTCCACTTGATGGCTCCTTACCAGACATTAATAATGCTTTAATTGTGAAGACTAATCAAGGTACCGAAATTACTTTAGAAGTTTCCTTAGAATTAGGCGATGGCGTTATGCGGACGATTGCAATGGCTGGAACGGATGGTCTACAACGTGGAACAGTTGTTGAGGATACTGGTCATCCAATCAGTGTTCCTGTTGGTGATGTGACCCTAGGCCGAGTTTTTAATGTTTTAGGTGAGCCAATTGATAATGATGGTCCAATTAGTTCTGATATTCAACGTGAAAGTATTCATAAAGAAGCACCTAAATATGAAGATTTAAATACTACCTCAGAAGTTTTGGAAACTGGTATTAAAGTTATTGATTTATTAGAACCTTACTTGCGTGGTGGTAAAGTTGGTTTGTTTGGTGGTGCTGGCGTTGGTAAGACCGTTTTAATTCAGGAATTGATTCATAATATTGCTCAAGAGCATAATGGGATTTCTGTTTTTACTGGTGTCGGTGAACGGACACGTGAAGGTAACGATCTTTACTATGAAATGAAAGAATCCGGTGTTTTGGCCAAGACAGCGATGGTTTTTGGGCAAATGAATGAATCACCCGGTGTGCGGATGCGAGTAGCTCTAACAGGTGTAACAATGGCTGAATATTTCCGGGATGTTGAAGGGCAAGATGTTTTGCTATTTATTGACAATATTTTCCGGTTTACGCAAGCTGGTTCTGAAGTTTCAGCTTTATTAGGACGAATGCCTTCAGCTGTAGGTTACCAACCAACTTTGGCAACTGAAATGGGTCAATTACAGGAACGGATTACTTCTACTAAGAAGGGTTCTATCACTTCAATACAAGCTGTTTATGTTCCGGCCGATGATTATACCGACCCAGCTCCTGCTACTGAATTTGCCCATTTGGATGCAACTACTAACTTGGAACGCAGTTTAACACAACAAGGAATTTATCCTGCTGTGGATCCTTTAGCCTCAACTTCCAGTGCTTTGGATCCAGAAATTGTTGGTCAAGAGCATTATCAAGTTGCAACTGAAGTACAGCATGTTTTGCAACGTTATCATGAATTACAAGATATTATTTCGATTTTGGGAATGGATGAATTATCTGATGAAGAAAAACAAATTGTTGCCCGTGCGCGGCGGATGCAGTTCTTCTTGTCACAAAATTTCCATGTTGCTGAACAATTTACTGGTCAACCAGGTTCTTATGTTTCGATTAAGGATACTGTCAAAGGTTTTAAGGAAATTTTAGCTGGTAAATATGATGACGTTCCTGAAGATGCTTTTCGTAGTGTTGGTACAATTGATGAAGTTTTGCAAAAGGCAAAAAAAATGGGTTATCAACCAGAGAAATCGCAAGTATCTTCAACAAAGGCCGATGATGTAGCAGCTAGTTAAAATCAGTAGGAGGTTGATAGATATGGCTAATGATGCTGTTTTGACTGTTAACATTATTACTCCCGCTGGACAGGTTTATTCACATCATTCTAAACGGGTAGTAGCTCGTGCTAGTGATGGTGATTTGGGAATTTTACCTAATCATTTACCGATAATTGCTACTTTAAAAATTGCTGAAGTACGGGTGCTACGTGCAGACAATGAGCATCATGAAGATGCGATTGCTGTCAATGGTGGTTATTTAGAATTTAAGGACAATACTTTAAATATTATTGCCGACAGTGCTGAACGTGCTCGTAATATTGATTTACGTCGTGCTCGTTATGCTAAGCAAAGAGCAGAAGAAGAAATTGAGCATGCCAAAACGGTTCAAGATGTCGATGAAGTCAAACGAGCCCAAGTGGCTTTAGCCCGAGCAATTAATCGAATTAATGTTTATGGTCATCGTTAGAGAAAATCCTCTTTTAAATAAGAGGATTTTTTCTTGATTTTAAGGTATTATAACAATAAGGTCTAAATTGAGCTAGTGATTAAGGAGATCTATTAGTGAAACAAATTGGAATTCAAAGCTTATTAACTTTATGTAGTCATATTTTCTTTATTTGGATAGCTTTTGTTGCTATTCAAGCTTTAGATTGGGATAAATTGTTACACATTCATACTAATAATTTAGGCAAAGTATTAATAACTTTTTTAGCAATTGCTTTGGGATATACTGTTAGTTCTTTTTTTATTAGTTTGATTCAAACATTTCAAAATTTAATTTTTATGTTTTAATGTCGATATAATTTTGGGTTGTTAAGTAATTCTTAACTTGAGATATGTTATAATCCTATTCTGTGAAGACTTTTTTTGGAGGCTTAAAATGGCAAAATCGATTGGAATTGATTTAGGAACTGCTAATGTCTTAATTAATGTTCAAGGTGAAGGCATCGTTGTGAACGAACCGTCTGTAGTAGCAATTAATACTGATGATAATCAGGTATTAGCAGTAGGAGCAAAAGCTTATCAGATGGTAGGACGAACACCCGGCAATATTAAGGCAATTAGGCCTTTGAAAGATGGAGTAATCGCTGATTTTGATATTACGGAAAAAATGTTGCAATATTTTATCGATGAAATTAATGTTAAATCTCGATTTTCTCATCCAACCATTATGATTTGTTGTCCTACTAATATAACTTCAATTGAACAGCGTTCAATCATTGAAGCTGCAGAACAAACTGGCAGTAAAGATGTTTATTTAGAATTAGAACCTAAAGTTGCGGCTGTGGGCGCTGGAATGGATATTTTTAAGCCTCAGGGAAATATGGTTATTGATATTGGTGGTGGTACGAGTGATATTGCCATTCTATCAATGGGAGATATTGCCGTCAGCAAATCTATGCGGATTGCTGGTGATGAGATGAATACCGCTATTCAAAACTATGTTAAGGTTCATAATAATATTATTATTGGCGAACGGACAGCCGAAGATATTAAAAAGCAGATTGGTTCAGCCTTTGAGCCAGATATTGATAATAAAATTACAATTCGTGGGCGAGATGTAGCTTCGGGGCTTCCTGTTAGTGTAACTATTTCTGAAGTAGAAACACAGGCAGCTTTAGCTGATATCTTAGATTCAATAATTGCTGGTGTAAAGACAGTGTTAGAACAAGCAGCACCTGAGTTGGCTGCGGATATTATTGATCGCGGAATTATGTTGACAGGCGGCGGTTCTTTGGTGAAGGGAATTGATAAATTATTTGCTCGGGAGTTGCAGGTTCCAGTTATTGTAGCCGATAATCCGCTGGATACAGTTGCGGAGGGAACCGGTATTTTGTTAGAAAGATTAGCAACTGCTAATAATAAGAAACGTTAGGATTAAAAAGTATGAATAGTCTATTTAGTAGCGGTAATCATTTAATAAAAGTTATTTTAAAGATTATCTTAGCGTTTATTATTCTATTTATTGTTGGTATGATGATTGGTGCAGTAATTGGCGGTGGTAATCCCTTAACTCCTTTACTACCAAAGACTTGGATTCATATCTTTAAATTTTCTAATTAATGATGTTAATAAAGTTAATTGAAGTCTATCAAAAATACCTTTCACCTTTATTGCCACCTAGTTGCCGTTATTATCCTACTTGCTCAGCTTATATGATAATAGCAATTAAAAAACATGGTAGTATTCGGGGATTGATTATGGGATGTGCACGCATTTTACGTTGTCATCCTTTTATTCGAGGTGGGTTTGATCCTGTACCGGATTATTTTACTATTTTTAGGAATCGTCATCCTGAAGAGTATGAAGATGAAATCATTGCTCGACGATTTCATCCAAATAAGGAATGAAAGAGGAACTTAATGAAAACTAAGGAACGTAAATTTAATGTTAATTTGGAAGAAGATGGAGCTAATAAGTGGAAAGTACTTGTTGAGAAAAAGCATCAAAAACAAGTAATTGCTCGTATTTTCCAAAGAGATTCGAAACATTTTGAAGTTGTTTTAATTGATGACGATAATGCCGCTAAATTAGTAGCCAATAATTTAGAGGAAGCTTTGAATACTGCGTTAATGCAGTTTAACCTACATTTACATTAGAGGAATAGTTATGGGATTAGGAAATAAATCCAAAAATATACGTGATGAAGATAACTCAAGAATTGATTATGGAGTTATTTTTTCAGTGATGCTTTTGGCTTTAATTGGTTTAGTTTCTATTTATGTTGCTGCTTTTCATGATCTTCGTAGTGGTGGACCTTGGCATATGGTTGCTTCTCAAGTTGCTTGGTATATTTTAGGAGCCATTGGAGTATTTATTATCATGCACTTTGATGCAGAACAATTATGGACTATTGCACCTTATGTTTATTGGATCGGAATTGGTTTATTAGTTGCAGTTTTATTTTTTTATAGTCGTGAATATGCAGTTAAGACGGGGGCTAAAAGTTGGTTTGCACTTGGACCGTTTTCTTTCCAACCTTCAGAATTGATGAAGCCAGCTTTTATTATCATGCTTGGTAGAGTAGTAACAGTTCACAATCATGCTTATCCAAAGCATACTTTGCATGGCGATTTAATTTTGATTGGCCGCATGGTGCTATGGTCGTTACCGGTTATTTTATTAATGCTTTTACAAAAAGATTTTGGAACGATGCTGGTTTTTTTAGCAATTATTGCTGGTGTAATGTTGGTATCGGGGATAGATTGGCGAATTTTGCTGATTTTAGTAGCCACTGTTAGTATTTTAGGTGGTGGTGCTGTTTACTTAGTAGCCACTGGCGATGGACGCCAGTTTTTAAGTCATTTAGGTTTTCATGCTTACCAATTTGAACGAATTGATTCTTGGCTGAATCCTTCAGGTGATACTTCTAATTCTAGTTATCAATTATGGCAAAATTTAAAAGCTATCGGCTCAGGAAAATTGTTTGGTAAAGGGTTCAATCATTCTAATGTTTATGTACCAGTTCGTGAATCTGATATGATCTTTTCTGTGATTGGCGAAAATTTTGGTTTTATTGGTTGCTGTGGATTAATTTTAATCTATTTCATGTTAGTTTCCCAGATGGTTAAAGTAACATTTGATACCAAAAATGAATTTTATGCTTATGTATCAACTGGTATTATCATGATGATTTTATTTCACGTTTTTGAAAATATTGGTATGAGTATTGGTTTATTACCAATGACCGGAATTCCTCTGCCATTTATTTCCCAGGGTGGTTCTGCTTTGTTGGGAAATATGATCGGAATTGGAATGATTATGTCAATGAGATATCACTATAAAAGTTATATGTTTAGTAATGATGATTTTAAATAAGTTTTTAAGTACAATAATAAGCCCTGAGTTGATTTTTAACTCAGGGCTTATTATTGTTACTTAGGAAAGTTTCAAAGATTTGTAAACTTAGTGTTTGTTTATCTGGCTTGTTTCAATTTATCATTGTGGGTTTTTAATTGCCTTACCTGTGAGATCTGTTCTGACCACCATAACATCACAGGGAGCATTTCTAGTTACGAATTCAGTTACTGAACCAATTAATAAGCGTTCAACAGCGTTTAATCCGGTAGCACCAATAATAATTAAATCAATTTTTGATTCTTGGGGAACAGTTCGTGCAATTGTTGTTTTAGGAGCTCCATATTGGACAGAGGTTTTAACAGTCTTGATTCCTTTTTTTAAAGCAGTTTTTTCGTATTCATTAATTGTCTTTTGAGCAGTTTGTGATACTTGTTCTACCATGGATGAATCAAAACTAGAAACATCTTGAAAAGCTCTGGTATCGACAACATGCAAAATAAATAAATTGGCATTATTGCGCTTAGCTACATCGACAGCTTTATTAAAAGCCATTTCTGCTTCAAAAGAACCATCAACTGGTACTAAAATATTCTGATATGCTTGTAACATTAAATCACTCCTAACATGTATTACAGATTATTCTAATTGATTTAGGAACAAATTGCACATAGCTAAATTAATTATTTATCTAATTTTGCCACTAACAAGGAAAAGACACCAACAATTAAACTGCCGACAACTAAGGTAATTAAATTCCAATCTAAAGGGGCACAGATTAAAATAATAATTCCCAAGCCACTAATTAAGAATAAAAAAATTGCAGTAATGATTGTAACCTGCTTTAATAGTTGGAGATTTTCTTGCTTAATCATGATAAAAGGATGGTCTTTGGTAAACAAGAGCAAAATTCCTAAAAATAACATGATGATTATAAAAAGGGCAATGAGTAATTTAATCATAAAGACCTCACTAAATTGAATTTTGTTGTAATTTGTGGAGATGCTCGTAGGTTTTTTGCAGATTGGTTTCATATTGACTATTATTTTTAGGATGATAGTATTGTTGATCCTTTAATTTGTCAGGTAGATATTGTTGGGCAACCCAATCGTTGGCAAAATCATGAGGATATTGATAGTCAATTCCGTGTTTGAGCTTTTTGGCGCCCTGATAATGACTGTCCTTTAAACTATCGGGAATTGCGCCGACGTTACCTGAGCGAATATCAGTTAAAGCAGCATCAATCGCTGTGATTCCTGAGTTGGATTTAGGACTTAAGCACAATTCAATGACACAATCAGCAAGAGGAATTCTTGCTTCTGGCATACCAATCTTTTCAGCAGCTTGGCAAGCAATAACTGTTCTTTGACAAACCGGTGGATTAGCTAAACCGATATCTTCATAAGCACAGACAATTAGTCGCCGGATAACTGTTTTTAATTCACCAGCCTCTAATAAGCGTGCTAAATAATGAAGAGCGGCGTCAGTGTCACTACCACGAATTGATTTTTGAAATGCCGAAATAACATCATAGTGGCCATCACCATTTTTGTCGGCTAATAGAGTTTTTTGTTGCAAGGATTCACCGATAATTTCTGGGGTGATTGTAATTTGTCCTTGTTGGTTGGGCGCAGTAGATTTAACTGCTAATTCCAAGCCGTTAAGAGAGCTTCTTAAATCGCCACCTGTAGCTTGCGTTAAAATGGTCATTGCGTCTGAAGTTAATTCAACGTGATATTTTCCAAGACCATTTTTTTGATCTTGTAGCGCCCTGACAACAGCCTGTTTTATTTCAGTAGCGGTTAATGGTTTTAACTCGAATATTTGGGTACGACTGCGAATAGCGGGATTAATTGCTAGATAAGGATTTTCAGTTGTGGCACCAATTAAAATTATTTTGCCACTTTCTAATAGTGGCAATAAAAAATCCTGTTTAGTTTTATCTAAGCGGTGGATTTCATCAAGTAGTAAGACGACAGTGCCACTCATCTTTGCTTCTTCGGCTACAATTTGTAATTGTTTTTTGGAGTCAGTAGCAGCGTTTAGTTGACGAAAAGCATATTTGGTGCTGCCAGCAATCGCACTAGCAATACTAGTTTTACCAGTACCGGGTGGGCCGTATAAAATCATTGATGATAGTAGTTTAGCTTGAACCATTCGCCAAATTATTTTACCTGGTCCAATCAAGTGCTGTTGCCCAACTACTTGAGATAAGTTTTGGGGACGCATACGATAGGCTAAAGGTTGACTCAAATTACTGTCCTTTCTCACAAAAAAAAGCAACCCGAAGATTGCTTTTTGTAAAACAAAAATAAATTACAAAATTTGATTGTAAAATTCAACAACTAATGACTCATCAATTTCAGGTGCTAATTCATCACGTTGAGGTAAACGAATTAACTTACCAACCATCTTGTCTTCATCGAATTCAACAAATGGTAAACGAGCAACGTTAGCTTCTAAAGCATCCTTAACAACTTGAAGATTTTTGGAACGGTCACGTAAGGAAATTTCTTGACCAGGCTTAACTTCATATGAAGGAATGTCAACCCGCTTGCCATCAACAGTGATGTGACCATGATTAACTAATTGCCGTGCTTGAGCACGAGTTGTAGCTAATCCTAAGCGATAAACTAAACTATCTAAACGAGTTTCTAACAAGATCATAAAGTTTTCACCGTGTTTACCTTGGCGAATCTTACCTGCACGTAGGAAGACGTTTCTAAATTGACGTTCATTTAAACCATACATCAAACGCAATTTTTGCTTTTCTTGTAATTGAGTTCCATATTCTGACAATTTGTTCCGGTTCTTAGGGCCATGTTGACCTGGAGCATAAGGACGACGAGCTAATTCTTTACCTGAACCAGATAAAGAAATGCCTAATCGACGAGATTTCTTCCATGTTGGACCTGTATAACGCATAAAAAATTCCTCCAAAATTTTGATTGGAGTAAAATAATTAAGATTGAGTTCAACATTCGTGCAGTTAATATTGCAATCTTCACCTCTTGCAGCCGTAGGTTACACAATTGAACATTTGAGCTATTAACTGTTGACGAGCTTGTCACTCATTGCTGCAATTATTTTACACGACCTCAATCTTAGTTATTTTGCTGGAAAAAGTCAAGCTAAATATTTTATCAAACTTTAAGACTTTTTTTGATATTAATGATTGCTTTCTTTGCTATAATGAGAATATAATTTTAACTATTTTTAATGCGAGAGGCATAAAGTTGATATTTTTTATTTTAGTAATTATTTTAATTGTTATCATTGTCTTGGGAATTGTTTACTTTTATCAAAGGAATCTCAAGACAATTAATCATTTAACTAGTCAGTTTGATCAGTTGGAGCAATCTAATTTAGATGATGTTATTGACCAAATTGCCGATTTGAAATTAGCCGGTGACAGCTTACAACATTTTCAAGTAGATCGATCCGTGTATCAGTCGCGCAAAAAACAGATCGTTGCTTTGCAGACGCAATTAATTAGTATTTCGGAAAAAAATGCTAGTTTTCGCGTGTTTACGGCTTGGTATCAGTTGAAAAAATTAGTTGACAATTTGACTGGGCATCAGAAAGAATTGACAACTGCTAGTACAGGTTTAAAAACTTTGTTTGAGAGCATTCAGCAAAATCAAACCACGCTGCACCGAATTCAAACTCAAATCAACCAAGAACAACAAAAATTAGCCCAAAATACAGATTTGGTTGACGTAGCAGTTTCGTTAAATAACATTTTGGAAAAGATTCAAGCTAATTTTAATGCTATTGAGCAAAAAATTAAGCAGGGTGATGCGCTATCGGCTCAAAAGAGTTTGCAACAGATGCAACGGGATTATAAACAATATCAACATAGTTTGGCTCAAGTTCAACAACGTCTAAAAGTTGATTATTCACAGCAAATCAAAGAATTACAAGTTGCTGAGAAAAAAATGCAGTTTGCTAGTATTAGAATTTTAGATCCGCAAATCAGTAGTGAAGTACAAACTATCAAAAAAATGCTTCGGCAAATGCAAGAACTGTTAATGCAATTAAAATTTGCTGACTTTGATGAAATTAATGATCAAGTACAACAAAAAATTGATTATCTATATGAAAGAATTTCGGAGCAATGGCGTGATAAGCAAAAAGTTCAACGTAATCAATCAATAATTGGTGATTTTATAAGACATGCGGAACGTCAGAACCGACTTTTAAAACAAAAAATAAGTCGGTTATTAACTGAATATGTAGTTAATGAAGAAGATCAACAATTAGCTGATTCTTATTCACAAAAAATTGTACAAATAAAGAAAGATTATCAGTCTCAATTAAAATTAATTCGCGATGACCAAGCTATTTTCTCGCAAGTTTGGCAAAATCTACAAAAGTTTAATCAGCAATTACAAGATATTGAACAACAACAAATTAAAATTGAGAAAAATTTGGATGGTTTAACGACTGGTCGTGCAGTAGCTTCTAATAGTTATCAAGAATTTACTATTAAATTTGATCATTTACAAAGACAAGTAGCAATTTTGCATTTACCAGGAACTGAAAAAAAATATCAAAAATTTGCGCAATTGATTGACAAAGAAATTAAAAAAGTAGGGCAAATGTTGCATCAAATACCAATTGATGTTGAGGAATTAACTAAGCAGTTATTTGTTACCCAAGAGGACTTGAACAATTTCGAACAATCAACGCAGCAGTTAATTGCAGATGTACAAATTACAGGGCGCCTGTTACAATATGCTAATAGATACATTAATCAAGTTCCCGAAATAAAAACTGCTGCTCAAACTGCTCAAACAGAGTACGATCAAAAATTTGACTATCATCAAGCTGCTATGACAATCAGTTCAGCGCTAGAAAATGTTGAGCCAGGTGCAGTTCAGCGAATTAAAGATTTGTATTATTCAGAACAACAATAGTTTAAAAATCAGTAAGTATTTATTTAACTGCGACTTTTAAAATGGTTCTATTACTACTTGGTTTTTAACTTTTTTAAGAAATTTGCCTAATTGAGACTTAGACATAAGATTACTGAACATATTCTTAATAAATTAAATGGATGTTGAGCTAAGCAGCTCACTACAATTCAGACTGCAAGTCAAAGTTAGCAACATAAATTAAGGCTTGAGTTCTTGTGGGGTTTAATTTGATAGGGAATATGATCGTTAACATTATCGTCTCGGCCTCATTTTTGCTGCAATCACGTTTTGTTTAGAAATATATGTTGATGGAGTATGATAATTAATGATTTACTTTGATAATAGTGCGACAACACTCATAGAACCGTCAGTTTTAAAGACTTATCAACAGGTTAGTCAGGATTACTGGGGCAATCCTTCCAGTTTACATCATTTGGGTGATAAAGCCTTACAAATTTTACAAGCTGCACGCCAACAAATTGCTACTAGTTTAGGTTGTGCCAGTCAGGAAATTTATTTTACTAGCGGTGGTTCAGAAGGTGATAATTGGGTCATCAAAGGAACAGCTTTAGAAAAGCAAGTTTTTGGCAAGCATATTATTGCTTCTCAAATTGAACATCCTGCCGTTACTAAAACCTTGCATCAATTGGAGAAAATCGGTTTTGAAGTAACTTATTTACCAGTTGATAAAACCGGACATGTTCAAGTGCGTGATTTAAAACAAGCTTTAAGGACAGATACCATTTTGGTCACAATTATGGCTGTTAACAACGAAGTTGGTGCTGTTCAACCGATTAAAGCCATTGGTGATGTTTTACAGGATTATCCTAATATTCATTTTCATGTTGATGCAGTCCAAGCAGTAGGTAAAAATTTAAGTGTACAGTTAAAACATCCGCGCATTGATTTTGCAACTTTTTCGGGGCATAAGTTTCATGCTCCGCGCGGTGTGGGCTTCATTTACGCTAAAAAGCAACGTAAGATTGCACCTTTAATTAATGGTGGTGGTCAAGAGCATAATTGGCGTGGAGGAACAGAAAATGTACCAGCAATTGCGGCTATGGCTCGCGCTTGGCGCTTAGTGACTACTGATGAAGGAACAAAAGCTTTAGTACAACAAAAATTACGAAAATTATTGTTTGATCATTTACAGACGCTTAAGAATGCAGTTGTGTTTTCACAATTGGATTCAACTTTTGCGCCACATATTCTTTGTTTTGCACTGAAGGGTGTTCGTGGAGAGACGATTGTACATGCATTTGAAGAAGATGGAATTTATTTATCTACGACTAGTGCTTGTTCATCACGTGATGGTGAAGAATCAATCACACTCAAAGCTATGCATGTTCCCGATCAGATCGCGACTAGTGCAGTTCGTGTTAGTTTAGACGAATTAAATACAGAAGCAGAAATGAAACAATTTATTGTAGCTTTAGATAAGATTTATCAACATTTTCAAGTTTTAAATTAGGAGATCAGAAACTTAATGGAATATACAGAAATTATGGTACGTTATGGTGAATTATCAACTAAGGGTAAAAATCGACGCAATTTTATTGATCGATTACACGGTAATGTTGAAAAGGTTCTGCACCCTTATTCGCAAGTTAGGATTCACCCGAAGCGTGATCGGATGCATATTGCACTCAATGGTGCTGATGCTGCTGGAGTAATGACGCAATTAAAATCGGTTTTTGGTATTCAAAATTTTTCGCCGAGCATTCGGATTGAAAAACAGCTTGATGAGATTAAACAATTGGCGTTACAAATGGTGCAAGAGCAGTATAATGGAACACAAACTTTTAAAATTGCTACTAAAAGAGCTGATCATACTTTTGAATATGATACCAACCAAATTAATTTAGCTGTCGGTGATTATGTTAGCGATCATTTACCGACAATTAAAGCGGAAATGCGCCACCCAGATATTAAAATTAAAATTGAAATTCGTGTGGATGGAGCTTATTTATCTAGTCAAACGTACCAAGGCGCTGGCGGTTTGCCAGTTGGAACCGCTGGTAAAGCGGAGTTAATGTTGTCAGGGGGAATTGATTCTCCTGTAGCTGGGTATCTGGCATTAAAACGGGGTGTGGAAATTGAAATGGTTCATTTTTACAGTCCGCCATATACGAGTGAACATGCTTTACAAAAGGCAAAAGATTTAACGGTTAAGTTGGCTAAATATGCTGGCCATATTCAGTTTATTCAAGTGCCATTCACTGAAATTCAAGAAACGATTAAACAAAAGGTTCCTGAAGGTTACCTGATGACTGTTCAACGGCGTTTTATGTTACGTTTGACTGATTTAATTCGCGAAAAACGCCAAGGCTTGGCGATTTTTAATGGTGAATCTGTTGGACAAGTTGCATCACAAACTCTAGAGAGTATGACAGCAATTAATGATGTAACGACAACGCCAATTATTCGCCCCGTAGCAACAATGGATAAAACGGAAATTATTAAAATTGCAGAAAAAATTGATACTTTTGACTTATCCATTCAGCCATTTGAAGATTGTTGTACAATTTTTGCACCACCACGTCCGAAAACAAAACCTGATTTACAAAAAGCTCGGAAATATGAAGCTTTATTGGATGTTGATGGTTTAATTAGTCGAGCATTGGCGGGGATCGAAGTTGCCAATATTACGCCATTTGATAGTTTCTTACAGCAAAAAGATGCCGAAATTGATGCTTTGCTGTAATTAGACTTGACGAACGAAAAATTTTTTCTTATCATTAAATAAATATTAAAAAGCAATGAACAAGAGGCTTTGCTTAGTTAATTTACAGGGAGACTATTAGAGTGAGATTTAGTCAATGAGCTAATTAAAGTAGTAACTTGTGAGCTTGTCAGTCTGACCGGGAATCCGTTATCCAATTAAGATAAAGTCGATGACTTTAATTTAGGTGGTACCGCGTATGCCCACATTCGTCCTAAGCAATTAGGACGAATTTTTTTTAGAATTGATTATTACTGGAATTGGATTTCGGCAGGTATTTAATAGTTAATGATTAAGCTGTTGGTGCGGTGGTAAATTTGGTTTTAAGTAATTGTGAAATTATTTAGTATTAGATTTTATAGGAGTTGAAATAATGTCTGAAAAAATTGAGATGTCTGCAAAATACGATCATAATGAAGTTGAAGCTGGTCGTTATCAACAATGGGTTGATGACGGTTTATTTAAGCCTAGTGGTAATCAAAAAGCCAAACCCTATTCAATTGTCATTCCACCACCTAATGTTACTGGTAAATTACATTTGGGTCATGCTTGGGATACTACATTGCAAGATATTTTGATTCGTCAAAAACGAATGCAAGGTTTTGATACACTGTATTTGCCAGGAATGGATCATGCTGGGATTGCTACCCAAGCTAAAGTTGAAGCTAAATTACGTACAGAAGGTAAGACACGCTTTGACTTAGGCCGTGAGGATTTTGTAAAAGAAGTTTGGAAATGGAAAGAAGAATACGCACAAATCATTCGCTCTCAATGGGCGAAAATGGGTTTGTCACTAGATTATTCTCGTGAACGATTCACGTTAGACGAAGGCTTGTCCAAAGCTGTTCGTAAGGTGTTTGTCAGTTTATATAATAAAGGCCTAATTTATCGGGGCGAATATATTATTAATTGGGATCCTGAATTACAAACCGCTCTATCAGATATAGAAGTTGAGCATCAAGATGATGCAGGAGCTTTTTATCATGTTGAATATCCATTTGCAGATGGATCTGGTTTTATTGAAATAGCAACTACTCGTCCAGAAACAATGCCGGGTGATGTGGCGATTGCAGTTTATCCTGGTGATGAACGTTATCAAGATATTGTAGGTAAGGAAGTAATTTTGCCATTATTTGGACGAAAGTTACCAATTATCGAAGACCACTATGTTGATCCTGAATTTGGGACTGGGATGGTGAAGATTACACCTGCACATGATCCCAATGACTTTAAGGTTGGTAATCGGCATGATTTAAAGCGGATTAATGTCATGAATGCTGACGGTACTATGAATGAACAGGCTGGCAAATATGCTGGTATGGATCGCTTTGCTGCAAGAAAGGCCATGGTGCAAGATTTAAAGGATCAAGGCTATTTGTTAAGTGAGGAACCAATTACACATAGTGTTGGACATTCTGAACGTTCTGGAGTTCAAGTTGAACCCCGGCTATCTACACAGTGGTTTGTTAAGATGAAGCCGCTAGCAGAACTGGTTTTGAAAAATCAAAAAACCGCTGGTAAAGTTAATTTTGTACCTGACCGTTTTGAACATACTTTTGAACAATGGATGGAAAATGTCCATGATTGGGTAATTTCACGTCAATTATGGTGGGGACACCAAATACCAGCTTGGTATCAAAAAACAACTGGTGCAATGTATGTTGGAGAAACAGCTCCTGAGGATATTGAAAATTGGGAACAAGATCCTGATGTTTTAGATACTTGGTTTTCCAGTGCTTTATGGCCATTTTCTACATTAGGTTGGCCAGATGAAAAGAGTTCTGATTTTCAACGATATTTTCCAACTAATGCTTTAGTTACCGGTTATGATATTATCTTTTTCTGGGTAGCCCGAATGGTCTTTCAAGGCTTAGAGTTTACCGGTGAACGACCATTTAAAGACGTTTTAATTCATGGTTTAATGCGTGATGAAAAAGGCCGTAAAATGAGTAAATCCCTAGGTAATGGGATTGATCCAATGGATGTGATTGATAAATATGGTGTTGATTCCTTACGCTGGTTTTTAATAACTGGTTCGGCACCAGGGCAAGATACTCGTTTTAGTTATGAAAAAGTGGGAGCTGCTTGGAATTTTATCAATAAAATTTGGAATGCCAGTCGGTTTGTCATTATGAATTTGCAAGATACGCCAGCTCCTGAACAAGTGCCGACAGTAGAGCAATTAGATTTAAGTGATCAATGGATTTTGTCCGAGCTAAATTCAACAATTGCTAATGTTTTAAGATTGTCAGATAAGTATGAATTTGGTGAAGTTGGCAGAGCCCTTTACAATTTTGTCTGGAATGAATTTTGTGATTGGTATATTGAATTTAGTAAGGCTACTTTAAATGGCGACGATGAAATTAAAAAGCAAAATAAGCGTTATATTTTGGCTTACGTCTTAGATCAAATTTTAAGATTACTGCATCCAATCATGCCATTTGTGACTGAAAAAATTTGGTTAACGATGCCGCATCAGGGACGGTCTTTAGTTGTTGCTAAATATCCGGTAGTACACTCAGAACTTAATGATGCGCAAGCTGTCAAACAAATGCAAATCGTGATTGCAATTATTAAAGCTATTCGTCAAATTCGTTCGCAAGCCAATGCGCCGTTAGCTAATCCAATTGATATTTTGATTAAACCTCAAGATCAGACGACGTTAGATTTGATTCGGGCGAGCCAAAATTATATTGAACGTTTAGGGCATCCAAAACAACTACAAATTTCCTTAGATTTAACAGCACCTAAATTAGCTTTGAGTGCCGTAGTTGATGGTGCCGAAGTTTACGTGCCTTTGGCTGAATTGGTGGACTTGGATGAAGAAATTGCTCGTCAAGAAAAACAGTTAGCCAAGATTCAAACTGATATTGACTTCTTGACTAAAAAACTAAGTAATCAAGGTTTTGTCAATCATGCTCCGCAACAAGTAGTCGAGCAGCAACAAGCTAAACTTAAAGATAGTCAGGAACGTTATGCTAAAGTTCAAGCACGGATTACAGAACTAAAGAATAATTAAAGTTCGCAGTTATTAAGTAAAGCAAATAAGCACTGGCAGTTATTTGCTTAGGAATTGATATAAGTGGACACGATTTAAATCAGAGAGGTTGGAACAAAAGTCAACAGTTGAGTACAAACTGTTGGCTTTTGGAATGCAATAATGAATTAAAGTTCGTTTAACTTGCGATAAAATACGAACCTTAATCTTATTGTCCCAACCTCTCTGATTGTTTTATTAAAAGATTAATGATTTTTAGCTTCAATTATGATTAAGGAGGATTTGAGTGTTAAAAGATTATCAAGCAGCATTGAATTATATTCATAGTTTGCCACATTTACACGAAGACAATAGTTTGGATTTTGTTAAACGTGGTTTAGCATATTTTAATAATCCACAAGATCAAATAGCAACAATTCATGTAACAGGTACCAATGGCAAAGGGACAACTTGTTATTATTTGACACAATTACTAGTCAATTCTCATAAAAAAGTCGCGACGTTTGCTTCTCCATATGTGATGAAATTTACAGAACGTTTTTCTTTAAATGGTCAACCAATTACTACTCAAAAAATCATTGAATTGACGGAGCAAGTACGCCAGGCGGTGGTCGCTTTACAAAGACAAGATCCTGATTTTTATTTAGTTGAATTTGAATTTTTAGTAGTTATGATGTTTCTATTTTGTGTTCAAGAGCAAGTTGATTATGGCATTATTGAAGTAGGAATAGGTGGTTTACATGATAAGACTAATGTCATTCATCCTCAGTTATCAATTGTGACGAGTGTAGGGATGGACCATGCTAAGCTGATAGGACCAACAATTACAGATATTGCTAAAGAAAAAGCGGGAATCATTAAAGTCAAAACACCTGTCATTTTAGGACCTTTGGCCGACAATGTTCGTTCGATTTTTTTACAACAGGCGCAAAAATTACAAGCGCCAACTTATTTATATGGCCAAGATTTTTCAATTGAGCAGATTAAAGTTCAGAGTGTTTTGTTAACTAGTTTTTCTTGGAAAAATAGGTATCACTGGTTTACTGATTTAACACTCAAAACTTGTGCCAAATCACAGGTCGTTGATGTATCATTAGCTCTTCAAGCTTACAGTTTATTAATTAAACGCCCGCAAAAATCAGTTATTGTGAAAAGTTTGCAAGCACCAGGTTTATTGGCGCGGATGCAAGTCATTCGAACAGAGCCATTGATTATTGTAGATGGGGCTCATAATTTGGTAGCCATCAAACAATTATTAACTGATCTTAGTGTGGTGAAACAAAAACATTCTGTGAAAATTTTATATGCAGCCATGAATGACAAACAGCATGTGCAAATTTTGGCAGAATTAGCCCTGGTTGCTGAAGAAATTATAGTGACCAATATGACTGAAAAAAGGGCAGCAACGCAAACTGACTATGTATTACCACAACAAGCGCAATTTGTTACCCCCTGGTCTAAGGCACTGACTAAAAGTTTAGACTCATTAAATACGAATGATATTTTAATTATTTGTGGTTCCCTGCATTTTGCTGGTGATGTATTACATTTCCTCAAAGAAAAGTAAAAGTTTTGCATAATTTATTTTGAGGTGAGGAACATGGATTTAGATCAACAAGTCAAGCAACTGGGTTATCAAGGATTAAGTCTCACACAATTACTAATGATTGTTTTAAAATCAAAAACAAATTCTCAACAATTAGAACAGTTTATTAAAGATCTAGCTTGGTATAGTAATGATTTTACGGACTTGGATTTTTTGAGTGACCAATCTTTGACAACAGCAAGTTTAGTTAGTTTTAACCAAGATTTGTTTGCTCGCTTTCAAGCACTTTGGGAATTAGCCCAACGGTTAGTTGCTCAACAAAATTTAATGCTGGGAGAAGTATGGACTGAACAGCAATTGGCTCAACATTTGCTTTTTAAATGGCAGCAATTACAGCATGAAGAATTAATAGGATATTTTTTTAATGTGCAAGGTCAGTTGTTATTAGAACGCGTAATTTTTATCGGTTCTTTGCAACAAGCTGCAGTCCAGCCACGCGAAATTTTACAGTTAGCTTTAAAAATTCCCTGCAACCAATTCTTGATTGCTCACAAACACCCCAGTGGCAATCTAAAACCATCGACAGCGGATATTATTTTTACACAACGGTTACAGAATTGTAGCAATTTACTGGGACTTAAATTAATTGATCATTTAATTATCGGTAATAAACATTTTAGTAGTTTTCGACAATTAGAATTATTGTAAAGATAATGAAATAAATGTTTTTGAATTAAATTTTTGTATGATATACTCTAATAGGTAGACTAAGTACTGTTATTTAAGGAGATATTGTTTTGTTTGGAATGCGGTCACGAAAAGTAGGTATAGATTTAGGAACTGCTAATACAATTGTTTATGTTGACGGAGAAGGAATCGTTTTACGTGAACCATCAGTAGTAGCTAAGAAAACAGCGACTGGCGAAATAGTGGCTGTAGGTGCAGAAGCCCGGGCAATGATTGGTCGGACTCCTGGTAGTATTAAGGCAATCCGTCCTATGAAAGATGGTGTTATTGCTGATTATGATACAACGGCAGCAATGATGAAATATTTTTTAAATAAGGCTATCGGAAATACTAAGCCAGATGTTATGGTCTGTGTTCCTAGTGGCGTTACCGAAGTGGAAAAACGAGCAGTGATTGAAGCTACTCAAAATGCTGGAGCTCGGGAAGCTTATTTAATTGAGGAGCCTTTTGCAGCGGCTATTGGTGCAGGGCTGCCAGTTATGGATCCAACTGGGAGTATGGTAGTTGATATTGGTGGTGGAACAACGGATGTTGCGACTATTTCTTTAGGTGGGATAGTTTCGAGTCGTTCAATTAGAATGGCTGGCGATAAATTTGACGAATCAATCATTGCCTATGTTCGTCAAGAGTTTAGCTTACTGATTGGGGAACGAACAGCTGAACAATTAAAGATGGAAGTTGGTTCTGCTTCGCTTCAGAGTGCCAAACAATTAGGAAATATGAGTATTCGTGGTCGTGATTTGATCAGTGGTCTACCTAAAACTGTTGATTTAACAGCGGTAGATATTGCCACTTCCATTCATGAAGATATTGAAGAAATTGTTAATGCCATCAAGGAAACCTTAGAAGCAACGTCACCGGAAATAGCTGCTGATATCATTGATCATGGTATTGTCTTGACTGGTGGTGGTGCACTTTTGAAAAATTTATCTGATGTTATTTCTGATTCAACTAAGGTTCCAGTTTTTGTGGCTCAGGATCCTTTGGATTGTGTTGCTATTGGGACTGGTGAATCATTAAAAAGTTTAGATGTTATTAAGCATCATAAATAAAAATGGTGGGGCAACCCATTTTTTAGCTATCTGGAGGGGTTGCAATGCGTAACTTTTTTTCTAATAAAAAGTTAATCATTATTATGTTAATAGTCATTGCCACCTTTGGTATGATTGCTGCGTCTGTAACTTTTAGTGATCAGAAGTCGCAACCATCGGTGTTTCATCAGTTGGGCAATGATACGATTGGTGTAGTAGGTAATGTTATCGCATATCCGATTAATGGTTTGAAAAATTTAGGTAGTGAAGTTAGTAATTTAACAAATACCTATCAGGAAAATCGTCATTTGAAACAACAAATTGATGATCTGGCTCAAGCTAAAGCACAAAATAGTGTATTGAAAAAAGAAAATCAAGCTCTGAAGCAACAAATTCATTTAAATAAAACATTAACTGATTACCATCAAGTTTCTGCGGCAGTTACGGCACGTTCGCCTAATGAATGGCAAAATTATTTAATCATTAATAAGGGTTCAATTTCGGGCTTGAAAAAGAATATGCCTGTAATGTCTGGCTCTGGTTTAGTAGGAAGATTGATTGAGGTCAACCGGACTAATTCTAAAGTCAGTTTGATTTCAACTGATAAATCTTTGAGTAATAAATTTGCTGTAGAAATTGTTAAACCGCAGGGAAATGATGCTAGTGGAATTATTGGACGTTATGATAAAGATAATAATCTGTTAGTTATTACTAATGTTACTTCTACTAAGGGTATTAAAATGGGTCAACAGGTAGTAACTTCCGGCTTAGGGGGACTAACTCCGCGTGGGTTGTTTGTTGGTAAAGTTGTCGCTATGAAAAAGGATGACTATGGACTAGTATCTTCCGTTTATGTGAAGCCAGCAACAGATTTAAATAACTTTACGATTGTGACGGTTATTAGTCGAGATGTTTAAGCTGATTGATTTAAGAAATAAAACTACTAAGTATATTTTGCAATTATTAACATTATTTATGGGATTCTTTTTGGATGGTTTATTAAAGCAGGCATTTTCTATTTTTAATTTGCCATTTTTTCAGGTTTCCGTACAAGTATTGTTAATTATTATGATGATGATGGTCTTACGAGACGATCAAAGTAATGACCATTTATTTTGGTATTCA
Source organism: Bombilactobacillus sp. ESL1202 (assembly GCF_058107125.1). Classification (NCBI taxonomy): domain Bacteria; kingdom Bacillati; phylum Bacillota; class Bacilli; order Lactobacillales; family Lactobacillaceae; genus Bombilactobacillus; species Bombilactobacillus sp. ESL1202. The sequence goes on from NZ_CM176590.1 coordinate 1,754,895, forward strand.
TTGTTAGTGGGGGTATTTTATGATTCTTATTATTCCCATATTTTTGGACTGTACACTATTGTGTTCCCAGTTACGTGGCTTTTAACAAAGAGTATGCGGGAATATGTTCCAGAGACAATAGTTTTTGAATGGTCAATTTATTTTATTAATTTAACTATTTCGTTAGTTTATTTGTTCTTGATTGGTGTTTTTTTGAGTTTAACAACAGTCGATATTACACATTTCATTACTGACTGGTTAGCTCCTACATTGTTGGTTAATTCCATCTTCTTTGTGATTTTGTATTATCCTTTGTCCAAATTGTTAAATTGGTTGATGTAATATAATTAGGGGAGAGTAGTATGAAGAGTGCCGTTTTAAAAGGAAAAGGTCAAAATTATTTTTTAGAGATTCTTGATAATAGTAATTTTTCAGACGCTTTGTTACAAGTTAAAGATTTATTACAACAAATTCAAATTCAGTCCCCGAGTGATATTTCTTTGGGATTGACAGTTGATACGCAATCGCGCTGGCTAAATTTACAACAGAAAAAATCTCTCAAAGAGTTGATCGCTCAATTTCCAATTTTTAAGCTGCAACAGATTACTAGTCAAGTTATTCCTAAAAATGTTGTTCAACAACATTTATTACAAGAGCAGATAAAATTAGAAACACGAATTATTCGTTCTGGTCAAATAATCGACTATCCAGGAAATGTTTTACTATTAGGTGATGTTCATAGTGGCGCTCAAGTTAGAGCTAATGGTAGTATTTTTGTGGTTGGTTCAGTTGAAGGAATTGTTTGGGCAGGATATCCTAATAATGATAAAGCGGTAGTTGTCGGTGATGTGACTAATGCTAGTCAGGTTCGAATTTGTGATTTGATTCAGATTATTTCAGACATTAAAGATCCTAGTTTCAATGCTAATTCTTTTTTGTATGTTAATGATTTACATGCCTTGGAATCGGCCGCGTTAGAACGTTTATCAGAATTAAGACCACAGATAGAAATTATTTTAAATTAGGGGGGGTTCGATGGGAACATCAATTGTTGTTACTTCCGGTAAGGGCGGTGTTGGAAAAACCACGACCAGTGCTAATTTAGGCTTGGCTTTAGTCCAATCAGGTAAGAAAGTTTGTGCAGTTGACTTAGACGTCGGCTTACGTAACTTAGATGCAATTTTAGGTTTAAGTAATCGAATTATTTATGATTTGGATGATGTATTAAATGATCGTGTAGGTTTAATGCAAGCATTAGTTCAACATCCAGATTATAAAGAAGATTTTATGTTATTGGCAGCTTCACAAAATGTTGGACAATCTAGTTTAGATATTACAAAAATTCAAACAATTATTGCTGAATTAAAACAACAGTTTGATTTTGTTATCTTAGATTGTCCGGCAGGTATTGAGGCTGGATTTAAGGCGGCCATTGCTGTTGCTGATAGTGCAATTGTGGTGACAACACCTGAAGTGGCGGCTGTCAGTGATGCCGATCGAGTAGTTGGCTTATTAGAACAAGCAAATTTGACTTACGGTTTACATTTAGTGATTAACCGTATTCGTTTGCAAATGGTTCAAAATGGCAAGTCAATGGATATTCAAAATATTGTTAACCGCTTGTCAATTCCTTTGATTGGTGTTATTATTGACGACGATGAAGTAATTGCTACTTCTAATCAAGGTCAGTCAATTCTACAAGAGAGTGTCGATAATCCAGCGGCCGTTGGTTATCAGAATTTAGCTCATCGGATCTTAGGTGAACAAATTCCGTTAAATGAGATTGACGTTAACCACTTGTCTGAAAGAAAAGATGGTTTTTGGAAGCGAGTATTTCATCGTAACTAAAATTAAAATAAAATTATATGCGACAATGAGCAAGATAGATATGTGCGCTAATTTAGAGAAGCTGTGGTTGGTGTAAACAGTTATTAGTGACAGCATAGAACACACTTGTGAGTCAAAAGGTTAAAATTAAGACCCGTTCGGTTTAGCATCCGTTATTTTGTGCAGTTTAATTATTAACTGCCTGAGTTGTCAAATGTGAGTTTGACAAGAATTGGGGTGGCACCGCGGAAAATTTCGTCCTCTTGAGTTTTTACTCAAGGGGATTTTTTAGTCTTTAAAGGAGAAATAAATATATGAAATATATTGTGGAAATTTTACCATCATTGTTGAATGGAACGAAAGTAACGGTTGAACTGTTTTTAGGAACATTATTTTTTTCAATTATTTTAGGAATCTTTGTTGCTTTAGGCTTACGCAGTCGATTTCATTTATTACGTTGGATCTTAGAAGCGTACGTCTGGTTGATGCGTGGAACACCATTACTGTTGCAGCTAATTTTCATTTTTTATGGACTACCAACAATTGGCATAGTATTTGAACGAATGACCGCCGCTTTTGTTGCTTTTATTTTGAATTATACGGCTTATTTTGCAGAAATTTTTCGAGGTGGATTACAATCTGTTAGTCAAGATCAGTATGAAGCCGCAGCATTGCTAGGATTAACACCATTTCAAAGTTTTCGTTTCATTATTTTGCCACAAGTCGTAAAAATTGTTTTACCTTCGATTGGCAATGAAGTAATTAATTTAATCAAAGATTCTTCATTAGTTTATGTTTTAGGAATTGGTGACTTGTTGAGAGCTGGTAATGTAGCAACTGCACGTGACGTAACGCTAGTGCCATTAATTTTAGTGGGAATTATTTATTTATTGATGACAGGCGTTCTAACTTTAGTACAAAATTGGATTGAACGGAGATTTTCATATTATGAATAATCAAATTAAATTACAATTAAAAAATATCACAAAAACTTTTGGCGATAAGTTAGTTTTAAACAACTTAAATTTACAAGTCTTGACTGGCCAAGTTTTATCAATTGTTGGGCCTAGTGGTGTTGGAAAAACTACCTTGTTAAGAACTATTCTAGGCTTAGAACAGGTTGATCAAGGAGAATTTTTGTTGGATGGTAAAACTTTCATTCCTGAAGATCATAGCCAAAATAATGTTGGGATTGTTTTCCAAGATTATCGTTTATTTCCTAATTTAAATGTTTTGGATAATCTCTTGTTAGCTCCCGTCCAAGTTCAAAACTTGCCGAGAGAACAAGCAGTAAACAAGGCTAATGAATTGTTAGAGTTGTTACAAATTAAAGATCAAGCAACACTTTATCCTTTTCAATTATCTGGTGGGCAAAAACAACGAGTGGCCATTGCCCGGGCATTGATTTTAGAGCCTAAAATTTTATGTTATGATGAACCAACTAGTGCTTTGGACAGTCAAAATAGGCAACAAGTTTTTAATTTATTACGTAAGTTTCAAAAGGCGAATATGACTCAATTGGTTGTGACCCATGATTTAGATTTTGCTGAACAAGTTTCCGATCAAATTTTTGAATTGAAGGCGATCATATGAAAATTAAATCTAAATCTCTATTGTTGTTCGTGAGTTTAGCTTTTTGCCTAGCGGGCTGTCAAAATAATACTCATCGAATTGGTAGTGCTAATAACACATTGATTATTGGCTTGGATGATTCATATGTCCCAATGGGATTTGTTGAAAAATCTGGACAGTTAACGGGATTTGATGTTGATTTAGCCAAAAAAGTGGGTAAAGCTATTAATCGAAAAGTTGTTTTTCAACCGATTGATTGGTCAATGAAAGAAACGGAGTTAAGAAATGGTACTATTGATTTGATTTGGAATGGATATACTAAAACACCAGCTAGAGCTAAAAAAGTAGCTTTTTCCAGACCATATCTCAAAGATGAGCAGGTGATTGTGGTTAAAAAAGCTGATGAGATACAAAAGCTTGAACAACTACAAGGAAAAACTTTGGGAACGCAATCTGGTTCTGTCGGCTATACTGATTTGATGCAGCAGCCCCAGCTTTTAAAGAATAAAATCAAGAACCAGACACCGGTTTTGTATGATAATATCGAAAATGGTTTTTTGGATTTAAAAGCTGGTCGGATTCAAGGCTTTTTATTTGATCGGGTATTTGCTGAATATTATTTGGCACATACCAAAAATGCCCAGCAATTTAAAATTTTAAAGACGCCTTTTCCAACAGAAAGTTTTGCCATTGGAATGAGAAAAGATAATTCTCAAACTATGAAAATGATTAATTCTGCGTTAAAGCGATTAAAGCAAACGGGTCAATTGCAACAATTGAGTCGTAAATGGTTTCAAGAAGATATTTCAGAATAGTATCTAGATAAAAAGTAATAACAAAAAAAAGAGACTTAATAGTCTCTTTTTTACATGCCACCCATAATGGCTGGAATTAAAACCCCAGCAATTGTAGCAATAATCATTGTCCAGACAAAAATTTGAGTAATACGAGTAAAAATGCTTTTTTTCTTTTTCAAACGAACTCACCTTAAATCTTTAACATTGAAACTATCTTACTTTAAACATTAAAAAAATGCAATGCTTAATTTTTACGAACTAATGTTCGTATAATTAGAAATTTATTTTTGATAAAAATGGTTAAACCAGAATATTTTTTACTGATTAGTGGTGCTCAAAGATAGATTGTGGTAACATTCATAAGGGGAAGTAAGATGTTTATAGTTTGATTTTGGTAACGAAGGATAGCTTAGTTTTAAATTATTAAATTGAAATTAATTTTTGATTATTTGTTAAATTAATTGGCAAATGTTCTACTACCTAATTATAATTCTGATAATTTAATTACGCTATTTCTTTGTAATGATTAATTTGTTTAGGTGAGATAATGTTCCAACATGAAACAGTTTTGTTAAATCCAACAGTAGATGCATTGAAAGTTCACGATGGTGGTATTTATGTTGATGCAACTTTTGGTCGAGGAGGTCATACTAATTATCTTTTAACACAAGGACATAATTTAACAGTTATTGCTTTTGATCGTGATCAAGCAGCAATTGATTCTGGTCATAACTTAGTTGAGAAAACTAATTCACAAACTGATAATCATTTGATTTTAGTGACTGGTAATTTTGCTGATTTAAAATCCAAATTAAATCAATTAAATATTACTGAAATTGACGGCATTTTGTACGATTTGGGAGTTTCGTCACCACAGTTTGATGATCCCAAACGTGGTTTTAGTTATCGGTATGATGCAAGGTTAGATATGCGGATGGATCAAAGTCAAACATTGGATGCTTACTTGATTGTTAATAATTATTCACAATCACAATTAGCAACGATTTTTAAACGTTATGGTGATGAAAAATTTGCTGGCAAAATTGCACAGTCAATCATTAAACAACGACAAAAACAACCGATAGTGACCACTTTTGAGTTGGTTAATTTAATCGAAAATTGTTTACCTGCAGCTGTGCGGCGAAAAATAAAAAAGCATCCTGCCAAAAAAGTTTTTCAAGCCTTGCGGATTGCTGTTAATGATGAGCTGAATGCCTTAGACTTTTCACTAGAAGCGGCAATTGGAATGTTAAAGGTTAACGGTTTAATTAGTGTAATTACGTTTCAATCGTTGGAAGATAAGATCGTGAAGCAGGTTTTTCGTCGACATAGTGAAGTCAAAGCGCCACGTGATTTACCTGTTATTCCGCCTGAATTACAACCCGAATTAAAAATTTTGACCAAGAAGCCTATTTTGCCAAGTTCAAATGAAGTTGAGCAAAATCATCGTGCTCATAGCGCACACCTTCGGGTAGCGCAAAAAATAAAATAAATAAAGATATTAGGAATCGAGATAGTTTGATGGAACAAAATACTGTACGTCAGGTGAACGGGTTATCTGACCCTAAACCTAAAATAACTCAAACTAATAAAGTACAAACGGCTGTTGAGCTTAATACTAAAAGTGTGCCCTTTTCTAAAATAGAAAAAAGTCTAGTTTGTTTGATTGGTTTAATTGTAATTTTAATGATGTATAGTTTGGTTCATTTACGGACGCAAACATCTGTTAAACAACGTAATATTCAAGACTTATCCGAACAAACGCAAAAAGTAGTTAGTGCTAATGCCGACTTACACCAAGAAATTATCGAATTAAGTAATTCGGGCCGACTTTTAAAAATAGCAGGTGAGCACAACTTACAATTGCATTCAAATAATATTAGGAATATCTCCAAATGAATCAAAAAAATAATAATAATGATAAATTAAATATCAACAAGGCAAGGCGTGATCGAAGAATTATTGGACGATTCTTTCTCATTGTTGTTGCCTTATTTTTTGTGATTTGTCTAAGCCGTTTTACTTATGTAGCTGTTAGTGGACACATTGGTAGTGTTGATCTAACCAAAAGAACTAAACAAAAATATCGCCATAAACGGGTTTTAGCTTCCAAAAGGGGTAGCATTTATGCTGATGACGGTACCAAAATTGCTTATAGCGACCAGTCTTATGAGCTATTTGCAATTTTAGACCATAAATATAAAAGTGCTGATGGAAAGGCTCTGTATGTTCATAATAAGAAACATACAGCTAATGTTTTGAGTCATTACATTCCGCTGAGCAGAAAAAAAATTTATCAAATTTTAACCCCCAAGGCAAAAGACGTTTTTCAAGTAGAGTTTGGTTTAGCGGGAAAAAATATTAGTTTAAGTGTCAAAAAAGCTATTCAAAAACATCATTTACAAGGTATTTATTTTAATGCTGTGCCAGCTCGTTCTTATCCGAATGGTGTTTTAGCTTCCAATACTATTGGTTTAGCACAATTAAGCACTAATTCTAATAAGTCTTCTAATCAAGGACTGATGGGATTAGAGAATTTTTATGATTCGATTTTACGGGGCAAAGATGGCTATGAGATTCGTTATACAGATCCGGAAGGTTATACTTTGCCACAGACGCATCAAAAAGCGAAACTTCCTGTGCAAGGAAAAAATATTTATACAACACTTGATATTAATTATCAGCATTATCTAGAGCAATTATTAACCACTGCTTATCAAAAATATCATCCACAGTCCATGCAAGCAATTGTAACTGATCCTAAAACGGGCCGAATTTTAGCAATCTCGCAACGTCCAACTTTTAATCCGCAGACTAAAGATAATTTAACGCATTCTTGGCAGAATATAAATTTACAAAGTAGTTATGAACCGGGATCTGTCTTTAAGGTTTTAACTTTAGCTGCCTCGATTAATTCCAAGAACTATCATCCCAATCAATATTACCGTTCCGGTGCTGTTACGATTGGTGGGCGAACTATTCATGACTGGAATACCAGTGGTTGGGGAGAAATCCCCTTTAATCAAGCTTTTCCTCGGTCTAGTAATGTCGGCATGGTCGCTTTGGAACAACAAATGGGTGCACAAACTTGGCTCAAATATATGAAAAAATTTAAGATTGGTCAGTTGACGCATGTTAATTTACCGGGTGAAGTAGCAGGCAAAATTAATTTTCAACATGCTTCTGATCAAGCCATTACAGCCTTTGGTCAAAGTGTATCCGTGACAGGAATGCAAATGGTTCAAGCGTTGGGAGCCATTGGCAATCACGGTAAAATGATGCAGCCGCAATTAGTTAGTCGCATTGAAGATCCTAATACCGGTGCTGTTAAAAAAATCAAGCCGAAGTTAGTTGGAAAACCAGTCACTGATCAAACTACTAAACAAGTTTTGTCGGCCATGCGTGAAGTCGTTCAGGATAGTTATGGTACCGGAACAGTTTATAAAATCCCTGGTCAAGATGTAGCTGTTAAGACGGGGACGGCGCAAATTTCTAGTACGAATGGTTATTTGACCGGCAGTAATGATTATTTATATTCAGTCGCTGGTTTAGCGCCCGCTAAAAATCCTAAATATTTAGTCTATATTACAATGGAGAAACCCAGTATTTTATCTAAAGCTCCCGAACAAATGTTATCGGAAGTTTTTAATCCAATGATGCAACGCTTGTTAGGAACCGGTAAAATAGAAAATGTGCAGGCGGATAATACGGCAATGAATATGCCTGAATTGACCAACCAATCCATCAATCAAGTGCAACAGTCATTAAAAAATCAAAAATTAAAAATGGGAATTGTTGGCACGGGAAATAAAGTTGTACAACAATTGCCAAGTGCTAATACTAAAATCATGCCCCAACAACGCGCGATTTTATTGACTAATGGAGCAATGACAATGCCTGATGTTCGTGGATGGTCTAAGAATGATTTGCTGAAATTATCAGAAATCACTGGAAAAAAAGTGATTGTTAAGGGTCAAGGATATGTAGTCAAGCAAAGTGTGGCACCACAAGCAGTTTTAAATAGTGTCAAAGAGATAGTTGTGCACCTTAAACAAAAATAAAGTGAGGATTTAAAAAATGGAATTGAGTAAAATGTGGGTCCCCTTAATTAGCAGTTTAATTATTGTGGCAGGATTACTGCCATTATTTATTAAGTTGATGGTTGCTAATCGTGAAGGACAACAAATTCGTGAAGAAGGACCTAGTTGGCAGGAATATAAGTCGGGTACGCCAACGATGGGCGGTTTTGTTTTCCTATTAGCGATCGTTTTGACCAATATTTGGGTAGGATCCTGGCTAAATTTATTTACCACTTCATTGATGTTAGTTAGTTTGATGTTGTTACTTTTTGGGATCATTGGTTTTTTAGATGATTTTTTGAAACTAAGAAATCATCGCAATCTAGGTTTGTTAGCATGGCAAAAATCTTTATTACAAATTATCTTTGCAATAGTCTTTTGTGGCTTATATTTTTATTATCAATTTCCAATAGATCTGCAATTTTTCGGCTTAATCTTTCATTCTACCATTTTGTACATGATTTTTATTTTAATTTGGCTGGTAGGTTTTTCTAATGCAGTTAACTTAACAGACGGTTTAGACGGGTTAGTCACCGGACTGGCGATTATTGCTTATGGTACTTACGCCTATATTGCTTATGTTCAAGCTGATCATGACTTAATGTTAGTTTGTCTGAGTGTTGTCGGTGCAATGCTAGGCTTTTTGATTTTTAATCATAAGCCGGCGAAAATTTTTATGGGGGATGTTGGCTCATTGGCTTTGGGTGCTGGTTTAGCAGCTATTTCTTTGTTATTAGGTAGTCCATGGTCTTTACTATGGATTGGGATTGTTTTTGTGTTAGAAACTTTGAGTGTTATTATTCAAGTTACAGTGTTTAAAACTACTGGGCACCGTGTTTTTAAAATGTCACCTATTCATCATCATTTTGAAATGTTAGGTTGGTCAGAGTGGAAAGTAGTGTTAGTTTTTTGGTTAATAGGCTTATTAGCCGCAGTTAGTTATATTGTAATTTTTGTGAATTAGAAGGGAAAATTTAATGAAAAAAATTACACAGTATCAAGGAAAGAAAGTTTTAGTTTTGGGACTAGCTAAGAGTGGTTTTAATGCTGCTTTATTGCTAGAAAAATTAGGTGCTAAGTTAGTAGTTAACGATCAAAAAGATAGTCTTGAAGCACAGAAATTACGAACGGCGGGAATTGATGTGATAACTGGAGAAAATCCAGTATCGTTGTTAGAGCAACATTTTGATTTAATTGTTAAAAATCCTGGTATTTCTTATGATTTACCACTAGTTAAATTAGCGCTGGAGCAAAAGATTCCGATTATCACGGAGCCAGAACTGGCTTTTGAAGTATCCGCAGCTCCATTCATTGGTGTAACTGGGACTAATGGTAAAACCACTACCACAACTTTAATTCAACTGATTTTAGATCAACAACGTGAACATGGGCATGCTTATAAAGCAGGAAACATTGGGATTCCTGTTTCTCAAGTTGTCCAAACAGCAACTGAAGATGATGATATCGTAGTAGAGTTATCTAGTTTTCAATTATTAGGTGCGACGAAGTTGCGTCCTAAAATAGCAGTTTTAAATAATATTTACGAAGCCCACTTAGATTATCACAAAACACGTGCCAATTATGTGCAGGCTAAAATGAATATTACCCGTCATCAAACGCCGAGCGATTATTTTGTTGTCAATTTCGATAATCCCGAATGGCGAAAATTAAGTCAACAAACTAAGGCTAAGGTTGTACCATTCTCACGATTAGGAGTTAGCGAAGAAGGAGCTTATCAAAAAGGAGATCAACTTTACTTCCGACAAGAAGCGATTATTAATATTGATCAAATTGTTTTACCAGGAAAGCACAATGTAGAAAATTGTTTAGCAGCAATTGCTGTAGCTAAATTGATGGGTAAATCTAATCAAGCAATTCAACAAGTTTTAACGACTTTTCAAGGAGTAAAACACCGCATTCAATTTGTTCAACAATTAGATGGTCGTAAAATTTATAATGATTCTAAAGCAACTAATATGGAGGCAACCATTGTTGCTTTACAGGCATTTAACGAGCCCTTAGTATTGATTGCTGGTGGATTAGATCGCGGTTTTGATTTTGCTGAGTTAGTTGAACCATTGCGAAAAGTTAAAGCAATTGTCTTATATGGTGAAACTAAATACTTAATGCAAAAAGCGGCGCAAAAAGCAGGCATTAAAACTATTAAGGTAGTAGATAATTTGGATGAAGCAGTACCGTTAGCATATTCTTTAACGACTCCGGGTGATGTTTTATTGTTATCGCCAGCAGCAGCTAGTTGGGACCAATTTAACACTTTTGAGGAACGCGGTGACCAATTCATTAACGATGTAGAAAAATTAAACTAAGGCGGTAAAAAATGAGAATAATTGTCTCTGGTGGTGGTACAGGTGGTCATATTTATCCAGCTTTGGCCCTTATCAAACGTTTAAAGCAGCGCCACTTAATTGATGAAGTGCTCTATGTTGGTACCAAATCCGGTTTAGAAGAAAAAATTATTGTCCAAGAAAAAATACCGTTTGAAACGTTAAAGTTACAAGGCTTTAAGCGCAAATTATCTTGGAAGAATGTTCAAACTATTCAGCTGTTTTTAAAAAGTATTCATCAAGCAAAAAAAATTATTGATAATTTTCAACCTGATATTGTTGTGGGAACAGGTGGCTATGTTTCTAGTGCCATTGTTTTAGCAGCGCATTTAAAAAAAGTCCCCACAGTCATTCATGAACAAAATTCAGTTGCTGGTTTGACAAATAAATTTTTAGGACATTTTGTTGATAAAATTGCCTATGCATTTGCTGATGTTGTTGATCAATTTAAGGAACACTCTAAATTAGTTTTTACGGGTAATCCACGAGCGCAAGAAGTTACTGATCTAAAGCCAAATGATCGGTTACAAGATTTTAACTTAAAACCTGATCAACCGACAGTTATGATTTTTGGTGGCAGTCGAGGTGCGCGTCCGATTAATCAAGCTGTAATTGATTGTTGGTCTAATTTGAGTCAGACTTCATATCAAGTTTTATTCGTGACTGGGCGCGTCCATTATGATCAGGTACGTACCCAACTACCTACCAAATTGGCACCTGGCATGCAAGTAGTGGCTTATATTGATGATATGCCGGCAATTTTACCTGATTTATCATTAATCGTGGGACGAAGTGGCGCTACTTCAATTGCCGAATTAACAGCTTTAGGGATTCCGGCGATTTTTATTCCGAGTCCTTATGTAACCAATGATCATCAGACTAAAAATGCTCAATCCTTAGCAAAACAACAAGCTGCTTTAATTTTGCCGGAATCGCAATTGACAGGCGAGTCTTTAGAAAAAATTTTAACTAACACTTTGAATGATTCTCAATTATTGCAAAAGATGGCCTATAATTCGCGACAATTAGGCGTTAATGATGCTAGTGATCGCTTGATTAAAGTTTTGTTGGATTTAATTTCCAGTAAGAAGTAGATTAATGAAAAATTCAAAGTCTAATGAATTATTACAGTTTAAGAATCAATATCATCGCTTAGATCGAGAACCTACTAAACAACAATTATTGAGAAAAAAGATATTAAAAATTCTACCGAGTAGTTTAATTATGCTGGGATTAGTTAGTTTAATATTAATAATTGGTTATTTATTTTCGCCGTTGGGACACGTACAAAAAATTTCTGTATCTGGTGTCAATTATTTGGGAGCTCAGCAGGTTATTAATGCGGCAAAAATTGATAAAAACTCATTAGTTTTACAGACTTTGATTCAGCGCTCTAAAATTGAAAAAAGCATTAAAAAAAGAGTTCCACTGATTAAAAAAGTAAGTTATCATTATAATAAATTTAATGAATTGAATTTTTATGTTACAGAATATCAAACGGTGGGGTTTATAATTAAAAATGAAGGTTATTATCGAATTTTAGAAAATCAAACAATAGTTAATGAAAAATTAAAACAACCAATTGGTAATTTTCCCGTTTATCAAAACTTAAATTCTCATGTAACATTAAACAATGTTGTTAAATTATATTTAAATTGCCCGAAAGGGTTACGAGGTGATATTTCTGAAATTCATGGCAGTAAGAATAAAAAAACATATCCTTATCGTGTAAGTTTATATATGAATGATGGTAATTTAGTGATTGGTGACATTCGGACGCTGTCATCAAAATTAAAATATTATCCAGCTATTTCCAAAAATATGTCAAAAAATGGTGTAATTAATTTAGAAGTTGGAGCCTATTCTAGACCTTTCTCTGCATCAAGTTCAAAGCTGGAATAGTTTTAAAAACTTTGGTATCATTTAAGTTAATAGGTTTATCCATTAGTAAATCTGAAAATGTTGTAGGAGGATCATAGAATGGATGATTCACGGATCATTGTTAGTTTGGATATTGGGACAACTTCTATGAAAGTAGTTGTTGCCAATGTGACAAACTCACAGGCTAATATTATTGGTGTTGGAAGTGCCCATTCACAAGGTATGAATCGTGGAACTATTGTGGACATTGATCAAGCAGCAATAGCGATTGGTGAAGCAGTGAAAAAAGCCGCCTCGCAATCTAATACGGAGATTAGTGATGTGGTCGTTGGTCTTCCCGCTAATGGTTTACAAATTTTTAAAGCACACGGTATGATTGCTTTAAATGAACCTTCTAAAGAGATTACGGCTGATGATGTTCAAAAAGTTATTTCTGCTTCGATGGTGCAAACTTTACCACCAGAATTAGAATTTGTAGCTCTGTTACCAGATAGTTTTTGTGTGGATGGCTTTAAAAATATTAAAGATCCACGGGGGATGATTGGAAGCCGTTTAGAATTTAATGGTATTTTGTATGCCTTACCGAAGTCGATTATTCACAATATGCAGCGAGCAATTCAAAAATCAGGTTTAAATATTATTTATGAAGTGTTAGCACCATTGGCTCTGAGTCAAGTGGCTTTAAGTAAAGGTGAACGTAATTTTGGCTCAGTGATTATAGATTTAGGTGGTGGGCAAACTTCAGCTTCTATTATCCATGATAATAAGTTGAAGTTTACTGCAATTGATCCAGAAGGTGGCAATTTAGTTGCACATGATATTTCAGTAGTTTTGAATACGACATTAGAGAATGCTGAAAAATTACAACATTATTATGGCAATGCTGATCCCAATGCTGAAATGTCTGATGAAAAGATACCGGTAGAGGTAGTGGGACAAGATCAACCGCAAACTATCTCTAGTCAGTATCTTTCTTCGATTATTGTCGCTAGATTAAAGCAAATTTTTCAACGTTTACAACAAGGTTTAACTAGCATTCATGCGCAAGATTTACCTGGAGGATTGGTTTTAACTGGCGGCTTGGCAGAGATGGCAGGGGTAACAACTTTAGCTCAGCAAATCTTGAAGATGAAAGCTAAAACTTTTATTCCTGAGCAAATGGGCTTACGACATCCTGCTTTTACTGAAGGTTTAGGTTTGGTATTATATGCAAAAGGACTGAATGACTTAGATTTAATTGCTTATAATGTAGTACATTCGTCAGAAGTATTTGCCACTGCTAAAACAAATTCAGATCATCCTGATTCTTTAAATAAAACAAAAAAATCAGTTAAACATAAGTCACATCAATCAAGTTCAACTAGTGAAAAATTAAAAAATTTTTGGAGTCGTTTTTTTGACTAAATAACAAGCGATAAATCGGGAGGAATTTGTTAGAATGGACAGTTCAATGGACACGAGAGAGAAAAACTCAGCGGTTATTAAAGTTATTGGTGTTGGTGGTGCCGGCGGTAATGCTGTTAATCGCATGGTTGAAGAAGAAATTAAGGGCGTGGATTTTATTGCTGCCAATACTGATATGCAGGCTTTGGATCTTTCACAGGCTAACACCCGCTTACAGTTAGGACCAAAATTAACACGCGGACTGGGAGCTGGATCCGATCCCGATGTTGGTCAAAAAGCCGCTGAGGAAAGCGAAGATGTGATATCTGATTTGTTAAAAGAATCAGACATGATTTTTATCACTGCTGGCATGGGTGGTGGTACGGGAACTGGTGCTGCCCCAGTGATTGCAAGAGTTGCTAAAGATTCTGGGGCTTTAACCGTTGGTGTAGTGACCCGACCGTTCATGTTTGAAGGACCTAAACGAGCAAAATTTGCAGACCAAGGGATTGAAGAATTAAAACAACATGTTGATACCTTAGTTATTATTGCTAATAATCGTTTATTAGAAATAGTTGATAAAAAGACGCCAATGAATGAAGCTTTGCATGTTGCAGATGACGTTTTAAGACAGGGTGTTCAAGGAATCTCCGATTTGATTACTTCGCCGGGATTTGTGAATTTGGATTTTGCTGACGTAAAGACGGTGATGTCTAATCAGGGATCCGCATTGATGGGAATTGGTACTGGAAACGGTGAAAACCGTATTGTTGACGCAACAAAAAAAGCTATTTCTTCACCACTATTAGAAGTTTCTATTGATGGTGCTCAGCAAGTGCTATTGAATATTACTGGTGGACCAGACTTATCTTTATTTGAAGCACAAGAAGCGGCAAGTATTGTATCTGAGGCTGCTACAGAAGATGTTAATATTATTTTTGGGACGTCCATTAATGATAATTTAGGTGATGAAGTCAAAGTAACTGTTATTGCAACTGGAATTGATGATGAACATCAAAGTTCCAAAAATGCTGCCATTATTAAAAAACCAGTTCAAATGGATTCTAAAGCTAATACGGCAGACCAAAAGTTAGATGCTTGGGGAGTTGGTAGTGATAGCCAATCTCAATCGAAGCCAGCTAGCTCAGGAACTAATGACTTCGATATGTTCCGTCAATCAAATGTTTTGAATGATACTGATAATGATGACGATGATTCGATGCCGCCGTTTTTAAGACATCATCCTAAAAATTAATATCGATTAGGAGGAGAGAATAATGGCGTTTGGAAAAATAGCTAACTTTTTTGGTTTGGATGATGAAGTCAATGACCAAAAAATAGCTTCAAAATCACAATCTGCAACCAAAAGTGCTAATGTTGTTGCATTAGATTCACATAAAGTTACTAGACAAAGTAAAATTCAAATTGCTCAACCACATTCTTATCCTGATGCTAAGCAAATCACGCAAGAACTTTTAAATCAGAATGCTGTTATTGTTAATTTTCAGCAAGTGAGTGACGAACAAATGCGGCGAATTGCTGATTTTTTGACGGGAGCAGTTTATGCCTTGAAGGGTGACATTCGTCAAATTGATGAACGGGTATTTTTATATACACCATTGAATTTTAAGATTGATAATACAACAATGGATTTTAATGATTAAGTCGAGGTTGAATTAACGTGACCAATTTATTAAATGGTCTACCAATTGTTTTAGTTCATTTATTGGATATTTATGAATGGTTGATTATTATTTGGGCTTTATTGACTTGGCTGCCTAATGCTACGCAATCAAAATTGTTTAATTGGTTGGGCAAGTTAGTTAATCCTTTTTTAGCAATTTTTGATCGACTAATTCCGTCAATTTTTGGAATTAGTTTTTCGCCCATTTGGGCTTTTTTTGTAATTGATTTGATTAAGTATTTATTGGTTCGATTTGTTTAATGGAAGTTACGATGAAAGATAAGTCGATTTGGTTTAAGTTGCAAAATTTAATAAAATCTACAGCTAAAACTTATCAACCACAATTAAGTCCATTTTTAAATCCATATGAACAAAGATTAGTAGATCAATTGTTAGTACAATTTCCTGATATTGATAGTCATTGGTCAGGAGGCTTTACTAAAGCAGTTAGAAAACGAGTTTTGTTATTACCACCGTATTTTGTTTTTAATCGGCAAGATTTGCATTTGCAACTGTTTCAAATTAATTTTAATCAGAAATTTGTTAAGTTAAAGCATTATCAAATTATGGGAAAATTATTAAATTTGGGTTTGGAAAGAAATAATTTTGGTGATATCATTACTGATGGTAATAATTGGCAGTTTGTGGCTGATTCTTTACTAAGTGATTTAATAGTTAATGAAGTACAAAAGATTGGAAATGATACTGTATCTGTTCAGCCAGTTGATTGGCAACAATTGTTGTTAATTAAAGATGAATATACTATGTTAACTTTGAACGTTAGTTCTTTAAGAATTGATCAAGTTTTAAGTGCTGCTTTAAAAATTAGCCGTCAAAAAGCCAAAGAATTGTTGCAACGGGGATTGGTTTCCGTTAATTGGCAACACGAGAAGCAAATTGATTATATTTTAACAATTGGTGATACAATTAGTGTACGAGGTAAGGGGCAGATAAATATTGTTGATTTGTTAGGCAAAAAGCATAATTTTTGGCAATTATATGTGCAACTGTATCGGCATTGATAATCAATAAATCAAGGAGGATCTTTATTATGGCTTTAACTCCCCATGATATTCAGGTTCAAGAATTTAAGACACAATTACGTGGTTATGACAAGAATGAAGTAGATCATTTCTTGGAGCAGATCATTAAAGATTATAGTGAAAATGTGAAAAATAATCACCGTTTAGAGTATGATCTTAAAGATGCAAAGGCGCAAATTGCTTATTTTAATGATTTACAAAATACGGTTAATGAGTCCATTATTATTGCTCAAAATGCGGCCGATCAAGTTAAAAAGCAAGCAGATGAACAAGCACAGACTGTGATTGCTCAAGCCAGAACTAATACAGAAAATATGGTTGAACAAGCTATTAATCAGGGACGAAAAATAATTCAAGATGCTCAGGTTCAAGCACAGGAGTTAATTGAGCAAACTAAGTCGTTACAAGTACAAATGATTAATAGTTATCAAAGCTTACAAAAAGTTGTTTCAGAACAACAAGATTTATTGAATTCAAAAACTTGGCAAGGTTTGTTAGCAAAAAATGATAATCAAAGTTTGATTGATAGTATTCAAGCAACAGTTGATAATTATTTAAATAAATTAGATCAAGTAGCAGCTGAAGTTAAAACTGATGATTATGATGATTTAGTTTTAAAATCGGATACAGAAAAAAAAGTTGACAAAGTTGTCGATAATGATGATAATCAATAGTAACTATTATGACAAAAGGTTAAGCAGAATTTGATCTTGCCAGCGAATTTGGGATAGTGTAAGCCAAATCAAGCGCTCAATGATGCTTTATCAACTTTTGTGAACATGTTATGAAGATGTATACTTACTTTTAGGTGGTATAGCGATGATTCGTCCTGATAAGGGACGAATTTTTTTATTAGGAGGAGGAAATACAATGCGCATTAAAGACACTTTAAATTTGGGCAAAACAGAATTTCCGATGCGAGGTAATTTACCCAAAATGGAGCCAGAATGGCAAGCTGAATGGGAAAAAAATCACGTTTATCAAAAACGGCAAAAGTTAAATGCCGATTGTCCAGCTTTTGTTTTACATGATGGACCACCATTTGCTAATGGTAATATTCATATGGGGCATGCCATGAATAAAATTACGAAGGATTTTATTGTTCGTTACAAATCAATGGCTGGATTTCGTGCTCCTTATGTTCCTGGTTGGGATACTCATGGTTTACCAATTGAACAGCAATTGACTAAACAAGGTGTTAACCGTAAGGAAATGACTACAGCTCATTACCGTCAGTTATGTTACGATTTTGCCATGAAAGAAATTGAAAAACAACGGACTGATTTTAAGCGCTTGGGTGTTAGCGGCGATTGGGATCACCCTTATATCACTTTACAACCAAAGTATGAAGAAGAAGAAGTTCGGGTTTTTGGCAAAATGGTAGAGCATGGTTTAATCTATCGCGGCAAAAAACCAATTTACTGGTCGCCTTCATCTGAATCAACTTTGGCTGAAGCAGAAGTGGAATACCATGATATTAAAGCGCCATCTTTATACGTATCTTTTCCAGTTAAAGATGGTAAAGGGATCGTTGACGCTGATGCGGAATTTTTGATTTGGACGACCACACCGTGGACATTACCTGCTAACGTAGCAATTGCAGTTAATCCACGTTTTGAATATTCACTAATTAAGATACCTAACGGTAAAAAATATGTGGTGGCTAGTGAACGAATTGAATATTTAGCCCAAACTTTAGGCTGGGATCAATGGGCTGTTTTACGTGAATATCATGGTTCCGAGCTAGAATATTTAGTAGCTAAACATCCATTTTATGATCGTGATTCGATTTTGATTTTAGGTGACCATGTTACTTTAGATGATGGCACTGGTTTAGTACACACAGCTCCTGGACTGGGTGCAGATGATTTTAACGTGGGAATGAAGTATCATTTAGAAGTTTTGTCCCCAGTAGATAATCAAGGTCGCTTAACTGATGAAGCTCCTGGTTTTGAAGGTGTCTTTTATGACGATGCTAATAAAATGGTAACTGATTTACTGAAGAAAAAGGGTGAATTGGTTCAATTAGATTTCTTCGTCCATAGTTATCCACATGATTGGCGAACTAAGAAACCAGTTATTTTTCGCTCCACGCCCCAGTGGTTTGCTTCAATTGATAAAATGCGTGATCAGATTTTAGCGCAAATTGAAAAAGTTAATTTTCAACCGAGTTGGGGTCAGACCCGTCTTTACAATATGATTAAAGACCGTGGTGATTGGGTCATTTCACGACAAAGAATTTGGGGTGTACCGTTACCTATTTTTTATGCAGAAAACGGTGAAGCTATCATGACTTCAGAAACAATTAATCATGTTGCTGATTTATTTGGTCAGTGCGGTTCAAATATTTGGTTTGAAAAATCTGCTAAAGAATTGTTACCAGAAGGATTTACCCATCCAGGAAGTCCGAACGGCAAATTTACTAAAGAAACTGACATCATGGATGTTTGGTTTGATTCGGGTTCCAGTAATCAGGCGGTTTTGAAAAATCGTCCAGAACTACATTTTCCTGCAGACTTATATTTAGAAGGTTCAGATCAATATCGTGGGTGGTTTAACTCTAGTTTGATTACTTCAGTGGCTGTCACTGGACAAGCACCTTACCATAAGATTCTATCCCAAGGTTTTACCTTAGATGCTAAGGGACGTAAAATGAGTAAATCCTTGGGAAATGTTATTGTTCCTAGTGATGTCGAACGTCAATTTGGTGCTGAAATTATTCGTTTGTGGGTAGCTTCAGTAGATACGAGTTCCGATGTTCCAGTTTCAATGGATACTTTTAAACAAACATCTGATGCTTACCGTAAAATTCGCAATACTTTACGATTTATGTTGGCTAATACTACTGATTTTATTCCGCAAGCTAATCAAGTGAATTTTGATCAATTAAAGTCGGTTGATCAATACATTTTGGTTAAATTAGATCAACTAATAGAAAATGTACGTAATGATTATGATCAATATGATTTCGTGAATATTATTAAACAAGTTAATGAATTTTTGACTAATGATATGTCGGCCTTTTATCTAGATTTTGCTAAAGATGTGGTTTATATTGAATCTAAAGACGCTTTAGCACGGCGGCAGATGCAAACAGTGATCTACGAAGTAGCAGTTAAAGTTGCCAAATTGTTGACGCCAATTTTACCGCATACAATGGAACAAGTTTGGCAACAGCTAAAAGAGCCTGAAGAATATGTTCAATTGGCACAAATGCCAACGGTAGTTCACTATGATCATGCTGCAGAGATTTTACAAGATTGGCAAGTCTTTATGCAATTTAGAACTGATGTTTTAAAATCGTTGGAAGAAGTTCGTGATCAAAAACTAATTGGTAAATCAATGGAAGCAGCAGTAACAATTTATCCCAATCAATCGTTACGAGATTTATTAGTAAAATTAAATGTTAATGTGGGACAATTATTGATTGTTTCTCAATTTGAAATTTCTGACCAATCCTTGGCACAAGCTGATGAATATGATAATGTTCAAGTTAAAGTTCAACCAGCTGTAGGTCAAGTTTGCGAACGTTGTCGGATGACTAAAGAAGATGTTGGGCAAGATAATGAATTGCCAATGCTATGTGAACGTTGTGCCCAAATTGTCCGTTCTGATTATCCGCAAGCATTGACAGAAGGGTTAAATAAATGATTACAGGAACAGTCGATTGGTTTGATAGTCAAAAAGGTATTGGTGAAATAATTACAACGAAAACTAAGCAGAATATTTTTGTTTACTTTACAGCAATTATGGGTACGGGCTTTAAAAATTTGCAACCGGGTCAAAGCGTAAGTTTTGAAATTGCCCAGGGGTTTAAGGGGCCGCAAGCAATAAATGTTCAAGTACAGTCTGTAATGCAAAATTAAATACTTTTTGTTACAATGAAGCGAGTGGGACATGCTTTTGTCCCACTCGCTTTTGATTGCTAAATAAATTGGATAAGTTAACCAATTTGATTTGGCGATTATTAAAATTTATTTTTCGATGCCGTATGGAAAGATTCGGAGACCGTCACGGTCGACCATGGCAATGTAAATATCTGATATTTGATAGCCTTGCTGTTCTAAACGGTCAGTTACCCATTGTTCTGAATGATTAGTGTATTCTAAACCTAGTTGGTCAATTTGACCGTCCATAATGACCGGAAATTGGTATTTGAGGTCCTTTTTGACCGTAAAACTAATCTGACCATTTTGTTCCCAAACAGCTTTATCAATGTCATTTAAGTCATTGACGCCGGCTTGTCGCAGCTTAAAAGCTAAATCATGGGCTGATAATCCGGCTTTGGTAGTTCTTTCTGAAAGAATTTTACCGTTGGAAATAATAATAGTTGGTTCACCATCAATGAAATGCTTGATAAAGTGATTGTGATTGGTTAAAAATTTAATGGTAAACACTACTAATGTCCAAATCAATAAAACAATAAAAAATTGCAGTAGAGTAATTTCAGAATTATATAAAACACCACCGATAATGCCGCCTAAAACAAAATTTTGCATTTGATCAATAACATTACTGGGAGCCAAATTGGACTTGCCTAACAGATTGATTTGAATAATCATGGCAAAAAATCCCATAATTAATTTAATAAAAGTTTGCCAGTAAAATGTCATCTTAATTTAGACTCCTTAGTTTTTAATAATTTTAATTTTAGGATTGGTTAAATGAACTTTAACTAATTCAAAACTTGAATTATCATTATTTAGATTAACTCGTAAAATTTTAGAATTAACTTTTAAGAGCATCCCATCTTGAAGGGCTGTTGCATTAGAATAGATATGCTGAACTGATGTGTGTTGGCTATGGGCGACCTGTTTAATCAAGCCAGCAACTTGGCCATTACCGTTAATTGAATTACGATCTTGCGTCCAATTATCATATTGGATAGTTAAGGTTAATAACAGCGCTAAAATTGTAATGATCGTCAATTCACGGTATTTGCCGTCATCACGGTGACTCAAAAAAAGTAATAATGATATGATCACTATAATTAGTAAAATGAAACTGATGATGAGAATTATTCCATTGACACGATTAGGTTGGCGAGTCAAATAATTATAGGTATAAAAATTAGACATTGTTCTCCTCCTTAGTGTTTCATTATAGCAAGAAAATTTTAAGTATAGTTGTTAAAGCATTTAGCCAATTGCAGAGGGAGTTTAAATGGACTTTACAGAAAAAAAATTAAGTTCACGACCAATTTTTAATGGCCGAATTATCAATGTGGAATTAGAAACTGTTCGTTTACCTAACCAAAAGACGGCCACACGAGAAATTGTTCATCATCACGGGGCCGTAGGAATTTTAACAGTAATTAATCAAAAAATATTATTAGTTAAACAGTGGCGGGAACCATTGCAGCAATTGACTTTAGAAATACCAGCGGGAAAATTAGAGCCAGATTGTAAAGATTTAAAACGCGAAGCTTTAAGGGAATTGAATGAGGAAACAGGATATTATTGTTCGGATTTACAGTATTTAACTGGCTTTTATTCAACACCGGGTTTTAGTGATGAATATCTAACTTTATATTATGCACCGCAAGTTCAACCAGTTAAAAATAAACGTCCATTGGATCCAGATGAATTTTTATCGGTTGAATTATTGACTTTGAAACAAGTTCAAGAACAAGTTAAACGAGGTTTAATTTGTGATGCTAAGACCATTATGGCACTGATGTATTGGCAACAGTTAGGTGGATAGATAAGTATGAAGAAGAAAATACCAACAACTGAAACTCTAACAAATACTGTAAGTGAAACTGAAGCTGAGACTAAACCAACTTGGAGTCGGTTTAATCCACAGGCTAAATCGTATCGTTTAAAACAGTGGTTAAATCGAGCTATTTTAATTATTGGTCTATTAATTATTGTTGTTTATTTAATTTTATTTTTTTTATAGGAGAAAGGATTTAATTATGAAAATTGGTGTTATTGTGGCAATGGAAGAAGAAATGGGAGTTTTAACGAACTCTTTATCAAATATTTCAACGGAAAATATTGCAGGAATTAAACTAACAGTTGGATGTTATCAAACTCACCAAGTAGTAGTAGCACAAAGCGGAATTGGTAAAGTTCAAGCAGCAATGGTAACAACCATTTTGTGTAACAATTATCGGCCAGATGTTTTAATTAATACAGGATCAGCTGGTGGAATAGGTAAAGGATTAAGTGTAGGCGATGTAGTAGTTTCCAAAAAAGTGGCTTATCACGATGTTGATGTTACTGCTTCTGATTATCCGAAAGGTCAGCTACCACAACAGCCACTTTATTTCACCGCGGATGCAGAATTAGTGAAACAAGTAGTTGACGCTGGACAAATGGTCGGCCAGACGAGTCGGGTTGGCTTAATTGTTTCTGGTGATCAATTTGTTGGTAGCCAACAGCAAAAAGAGCAAATTTTAAGTGATTTTCCCCAAGCTTTAACTGTAGAAATGGAAGGCGCAGCTGTTGGTCAGGTAGCCACGCAATTTAAGGTTCCGTTTGTTATCATTCGCGCCATGAGTGATGTGGGTGATGATCAAGCAAATGTTTCCTTTGATGAATTTGTTCAAGATGCTGGGCAACGTTCGGTACAAATGTTATTAAATTTTATGGATCATAATTAAGAAAGTAAGTGTCGTTATGGATCATGTTTATTTAGATAATGCTGCAACAACGGCGATGGCGCCTGGAGTTTTAGCAGTGATGAGTGAAATGTTGCAAAATAATTTTGGCAATGCTTCAACACCTAATTTTTATGGACGTCAAGCCCGAGCAGTTTTAGATCAAGCTCGAAGTGTAATTGCACAAAGTATTAATGCACAGGAATCAGAGATTATTTTTAATAGTGGTGGTTCTGAAGGAGATAATACTGCTATTGTAATGACGGCCTTAAAACAGCGATCATTAGGCTTAGGCAAGCATATCATTACGACTGCCATTGAGCATGAAGCAGTTTTAAAATCCATGGCTTATTTAGAACAATTGGGTTTTGAAGTTACTTATTTACCAGTTAATGAAAAGGGTCAAATTAATTTAACAGATTTAAAAAATAATTTACGTTCCGATACCATCTTAGTTTCAATTATGATGGTCAATAATGAAGTGGGAACTATTAAT
This sequence comes from Bombilactobacillus sp. ESL1202, assembly GCF_058107125.1. NCBI lineage: Bacteria > Bacillati > Bacillota > Bacilli > Lactobacillales > Lactobacillaceae > Bombilactobacillus > Bombilactobacillus sp. ESL1202. The sequence continues at coordinate 1,778,585 of NZ_CM176590.1, forward strand.
CCAATTACTCAAATTGGTGAAATATTACAACATCATCAAGCAATATTTCATACGGATGCTGTCCAAGCTTATGGTCATCAAGTAATTGATGTTCAACAATTAAAGGTTGATCTACTAACGACTTCAGCTCATAAATTAAATGGACCTAAGATGCTAGGTTTTATGTATGAACGCACCGGCATCAATTTACCGGCCTTTATTAAAGGTGGCGATCAAGAAACAAAACGGCGCGCTGGCACGGAGAATGTCCCAGCGATTGCTGGTTTAATGGCAGCAGTTAAGCTGCATAAACCGGAAAAAATTCGTCAAGATCAACAACGCTTTTTGGAATATAAACAATTAATTGTACACCAATTACAACAGAAACAAATTGAATTTGAGATTAATGGTCCCACTTTAAATAGTGGTGCAGCTAACATCCTAAATTTATGGATTAAAAATTGGCCAACGTCTATTCTGCAAATCAAGTTGGATTTAGCTGGAGTAGTTATTTCGGGAGGCTCAGCATGTACGGCGGGGAGTCTGGAGCCATCGCATGTTTTAACAGCGATGTTTGGTAGTGATTCTTTGCGGATCAATGAGTCAATTCGGATTAGTTTTGATACATTTACTAAAAAAAGTGATATACTCAAACTTACCGATAATTTAAAGCAAATTGTGCATGAAAAAATTTAGGAGGTGATTATATGCCAATATTTGCTCAAGTCAATGGTGATGCTGATCAATATCAAGTTCATCCTCAAATTAAGGTCTATGCTTTACAAGATGTTGGCTTTATTAAATCAAGCCAAGGAAATTTTTCATGGGAACAACCATTAAGTGGTGTTTCACCTTATGCAGCAACCTATATCTTAAAAGTTAAGATCAAAAAAGATTTAAAAAACTTATCATTGGTGGTAACTGATGGTAGTGGTTTGCATAAAATTAACATTTTTAAACTCAAAGATAATCAAGAATTGTTAGAACAATATTATTATGCGTTGGATAATTTGTTGCAACGCAATATTATTCAAAAAAAGAATTAAACTTAGAAAAGGTGAGTTGATTGGTCAAAAAAAAGCGAGTTGTCGTTGGCATGAGTGGTGGCGTGGACTCTTCTGTTTCCGCTTTGTTATTAAAGCAACAGGGTTATGATGTTGTTGGCGTCTTTATGAAAAATTGGGATGATAGCGATGATTCTGGAGTTTGTACAGCAACTGAAGATTATGAAGATGTTGCTAAAGTAGCAAACCAAATTGGAATTCCTTATTACTCTGTCAACTTTGAAAAAGAATATTGGGAGCGGGTATTTGAATATTTCTTATCTGAATATAAATTAGGACGTACGCCTAATCCTGATGTGATTTGTAATAAAGAAATTAAATTCAAAGCTTTCTTGGATTATGCTTTGAAATTGGATGCAGATTATATTGCGATGGGTCATTATGCGCAATTACAACGTGATGATGCTGGTGTCATTCATATGTTACGTGGTGCAGATTCTAATAAAGATCAGACCTATTTCTTAAGTACTGTTGCTCAAGAACAATTACAAAATGCCTTATTTCCCATTGGGCATTTACAAAAATCCCAAGTCAGAGAAATTGCGGAGCAAGCGGGCTTAGTAACGGCTAAAAAGAAGGATTCCACCGGTGTTTGTTTTATCGGGGAACGTAACTTTAAGAAATTTTTGAGTGAATTTTTACCAGCTCAAAGTGGTAAAATGATGACTCCAAATGGGCAGGAAGTTGGAATTCATTCTGGCTTAATGTATTACACGATTGGTCAACGTTCAGGTTTAGGTTTGGGCGGTAATGGCAAGTCTAATGAGCCTTGGTTTGTTGTAGGTAAAGATTTAGAACAAAATATTTTATATGTGGATCAAGGTTATGATAATCCGTTATTGTATGCAGATAGTTTAGTAGCTACTGATGCTTCTTTTATTCGTCCTGTTGATTTAACTCAGCCCCTGCATTGCAGTGCTAAGTTCCGTTATCGTCAAGCAGATACTGATGTAACAGTAACCAAGACAGCAATTGGATTACAGGTTGATTTTGTTAAACCTGTGCGCGCTATTACTCCAGGCCAAGAAGTCGTCTTTTATGATGGTGATGAGTGTTTAGGTGGCGCGACCATTGATCGAGCTTATAGCAAGCAACAACAATTACAGTATGTTTAATTATAAGAGATTGGGATCGAAGTCGTTTAATTGTTAAGCGACTTTTGGTACACAATGATGAATTAATGTTCGTTGAATTTTAGACAGAATACGATCGTTAATCTTGTTGCCCCAGTCTCTTTTTAGTATTCCATTTAAATTAAAGGGCAGTTTAGAATGAAAATTTGGTAATGCTTGGTATTAGTTGCATTAAATTTCAAAGTTTATATTTGATTTAGGCAATTGAAGAGTACAAATTGGTGATTAAAAAAGTATAATTTCATAAGCTATGGACGTCTATAATGAATTAACATGCTTTTAATATAAGTGAAGCTAGGATAATTAAATCAGTTAAAAATCATAGATCTTTTAGTTTAAACTAGATGTTTAGCATTACAACTTGAATAATTTGTTTAAATCAACGATAATATTAGGCATCAACAAAATTATAGGAGGTATTAAAATTATGACTAAATTTTATTTTGTGAGACATGGAAAAACTCAATGGAACTTTGAAAAACGCTATCAAGGTGCTCAAGGCGATTCACCATTATTAGCCACTAGTTATCATGATATTAAACTTTTAGCACAATACTTATCTGGACAAACGATTAATCACATTTATTCTAGTCCAATTAAAAGGGCTTACATAACTGCACGAACCTTGGCTAATGATTTAGGTGGTGAGATTCCAGTTTCAAAAACGCCGGCGTTAAAAGAATTTGATTTAGGTTCATTGGAAGGACAAAAATTTAGTTTGGCAGAACAAAAATATCCGCAACTAATCTGGGCTTTTCGACATGATCCTAGTCAATATGATCCCCAAATTATTCATGGCGAAACTTTTGAACAAGTAATTGAACGGTCGGATAATTTTATTAAAAATTTAGCTAAAAATGATCATAATAATGATCAAACTTACTTATTGGTCAGCCATGGCGCAGCCTTAGTTGCGATGATTAAAGCTCTTTTAGGAATTTCGTTAAAAGATATGCGCAAGGAAGGCGGAATGTCTAATACTGGTTTGACAACGTTAGTTACTTCAGATCATGGCCAAACTTTTCAATTGATTAAGTGGAATGATACTAGCTATTTACAGCGTCATTTGGATACAACTGATACTATTTAAAGAGGATATCTATGAATCAAAAAGCGGCAAAATTATATCAAACAGGTCAAAAAGAAGCAGCAGTAAAGTATTTGGCACGGCGATTACAGAATGATTGGACACATTTAACCTGGTTTTTACAATTAGCTAGTTATTTGGTGGCAGGAGAAGATTTAACACAAGCGGAGCAGCTATTAATCCAAGCAAAACAAATTTTTCCTCAGTCACAAGAAATTAACTATAATTTGGCAGTGGTGTATTTTCAAGCAGGTAAGTTTGATAAAGTCAAAAAATTATTACAAACAATTGATCAACCTAATTTGCTCAGTGATATGTATTATCTTTTAGCACAAACTGCACGACAGCAACAGCAGTTATCGCAAGCTTTAGTTTATGCTTTGACAGCTGTGGATTATGAACCACAGATTAACGATAATTTACTATTAGTGGGCGATTTATTAGTGCAGTTGAATCAATTTGAACAAGCTAAAAAGTACTATCAACAAGCTTTGAAAATTAATACAACAGCGTCGGGATATTTTAAATTGGCTTTGTGTGAAATGGTAATAGGGGATTTTAATTTTCAAAAACATTTTCAAAAAGCAAAAGCTTTAGATGCTGATTATGTTGCTCAGCATCAACAACAAATAGCAGAAATTCAACGATACCTTCAATCACAAAAGAAAGATGATTCACATGGATAATGAATATTTGGTAGGGTCAGTACAGGCTATTTTTTTTGAAAAGCCTGAAGACTTTTTTAAGATTATGCTAATTAAGGTTCAGGAAACTTCTTTTGATTGGTCAGATAATGAGATTGTTGTAACTGGAACTTTTGCGGATCTAGCTGATGATCAAAATTATCGTTTCTTTGGGCAAGTGGTTAATCATCCTAAATATGGTCAACAATTTAAGTGTGATCATTATCAAAAAGATGCCCCCAATGGTACCAAAGCGTTAGTGGAATATTTTTCCAGTGAAAAATTTCCTGGTATTGGCAAAAAAAGTGCGGAAAAGATTGTTGATTTATTAGGGGATCAAGCCATTCAATTAATTGTCAGTAATCCCCAAGTTGTTCAACAACTCCCTTTAAGTGCAGCTAAGCAATCCTTGTTGAAAGATGTTGTACAAGAATCTTATCAAACTGAAGAAGTTATTTTACAGTTGAATCAGTTAGGTTTTGGTAATAAATTGGCATTTAAGATTTATTATCGTTATAAAGGAGAAACCTTAACTGTTCTTCATCAAGAACCCTATCGTTTAATTGATGAGGTCAAAGGCGTGGGTTTTAGGCGAGCAGACCAATTGGCTCATAGTTTTGGTATTGCCTTTGATGATCCGCAAAGAATTCAGGCAGCAGTAATCCATACACTGCAAACTATTACGCAGACTACTGGTGATACTTATTGTCAAGAAAGGGATTTAATCAATGGTACTTTACAATTAGTTAATTTTGCTGCAGGACAATTAGTTGAACAATCTCATATTGAAGTTGCCTTGGACCAATTAATCGAAAATGGAAGAGTTTGTTTAGATCAAAATCGATATTTCTTAAAATCATTATATGAAAAGGAGTGGTCCATTGCTCAACAATTAAAATTATTACAAAATAACTTTGTTGCAGACCAAATCACACCTAAAAAATTACAAGCGGTGTTAGAACAAACTGAAAAAAGATTAAATATTCAATATGACACAAATCAAGAACAAGCGATTACGCAAGGTTTGACCAGTTCACTTTTATTATTAACAGGAGGACCTGGAACTGGTAAAACTACTATTATCAATGGTTTAGTTAATGCCTTTGCGCAAATTCATCACTATTCACTGGATCCAGATGATTATCAAGATAGTATCTTTCCGATTGTGTTAGCTGCCCCAACTGGTCGAGCAGCTAAACATTTGATGCAAAATACCGGCTTGCCAGCTGGAACAATTCATCGTTTATTGGGATTAACTGGGCAAGAAGATCCAGATTCAGCTGTGGCTAATGAAATTCAAGGAAAACTGTTGATTATTGATGAGGTTTCAATGGTTGACACTGAATTATTTGAATTGTTAATCCAAGCCATACCGGCAGGGATGCAAGTGATTTTGGTTGGAGATCGAGATCAATTGCCTTCGGTGGGACCAGGACAAGTTTTTGCTGATTTAATTGATAGTGAAGTTTTTACCACTGTGAGTTTAACTAAAATATATCGTCAAGACCAAGATTCTACCATTATTGATTTGGCACAACAAATTAATAATGGTCAAGTTGATGAAAATTTATTTAAAAACTTTGCTGATCGGAGTTTTATCAACTGTAATGCTAATCAAGTAGCTCATGTTTTACAACAAATAGTCTTGAAAAGTCAAGCCAAGGGCTTTTCTTTAGGTGATGTTCAAGTTTTAGCTCCAATGTATCGAGGTAATGCAGGTATTGATCATATCAATCAAGTTATGCAAGAGACTTTAAATCCCTTGATCGCAGAAACCAAGGTTGTTCATTCTGGAAAAATTGAATACCGCATTGGTGATAAGGTAGTCCAATTAGTCAATAATGTTGAAAAAAATGTTTTTAATGGTGAAACCGGAATGATTACAGGAATAACCCTAGCTAAGGATAATCCTGATAAAAAGCAAGGCGATGTTGTCCATTTAAATTTTGATGGGCGCGAGATTTCTTATGCACGGGCGGATTTAAATAATATTACCTTAGCTTACTGTACGTCAATTCACAAAGCGCAAGGGAGTGAATTTGAATTAGTGATTGTTGTTTTGGTAAAGCAACAAACTCGAATGCTAAAACGAAATTTATTGTATACAGCCATTACACGTGCAAAATCTAAATTAATTATGATTGGTAATCAAAGTGCCTATCGTCAAGCCATTATTGATAAATCCAGTCAACGACAGACTTGTTTAACAGAACGGATTCAAGAAGTTTTTGAATTAAAAAAATCAACAACCACTAATACGGTTGCTGATTCACAAGATACGATTTTAACTTTATCAATGATAATAGAGCATCAAATTGATCCTTTGATTGGAATGTCTGGCATTAGCCCAAAGGACTTTATGAATTTATAAATTATCATAACCAAAAATTTTGACTGGTGCATTGTGCGTTTAAATCAAAAGTTGTTGCGGGAATTAATTCACCATCTATTTGGGCAAATTGTTTAGTCTTTATTTTTATTTTTGCTTGTTGAACGGGAAAATAGTGAACAGCAGAATTTTGTAAATGAGTACCGTTAATAAAAACTTGTTTCATTAAGATAAATAATTCTTTCCAACTATTAGCTTGGGCAGTTGCTAAATACAACTGCTTTTTTTGTAGTTCAGCTGGTGGTATTAAAGCAACTCCACCACCAAAATACGGTTGATTAGCCAAAACACATAGGAAAATATTATTAAAAGTAAAGGTTTGCTGATTAACTTCTATTTTAACGGAAAAATTAGGTTGTTTAAAGGCTTTAAAAGCTTGGGAAACATAGATTAATTTACTTAAGTGTAATTTATTAAAACGTTTCTTCCATGGTGAACTTAAAGTTAGGTGAATGATATTAGCATCAAAGCCAATGCCAAAATTATTGATGAAATAAAGAACCTGATTTTCGTAGCTAATTTTACCTAAATTTAATTTTTGGATAATAGGACGTTGACAGAGGTGTTTTAAGATTTGCTTTTCGTGATGAGGTCTGTAATGTAAGGCTCGTGCAAAATCGTTACCGGAACCAGCTGGCAAATAGGCTAAGGGTGTCTGCGGATGTTTTGAGTTTTTAATTCCATTAATAGCTTGATTTAAGGTGCCATCACCGCCAATAACAATGATTTTTTGTTGCTCGGTTGAAAGATGATTAATTAAATTTTTTACCAGTATTTGGGCTCCTTGAGGCGGAGTAGTGAAAATTTGAAAAGATTGCTGATTTTGTCTTAAATATTTAAGTGTGCGTGTTAAGCAAGACTTAGCATGATTGCTGGCAGCGTGTAAATTAATAATAATAAAAAAATTGACACTACTGTTGTTCATGGATCTATCCCTTTCTAAAATTGAGCATGATTTTATTGTATCAGAAAAAAACTGAGAAATTTTAGATTTCTCAGTTTTTTTAAGTTTTAGTACGATTTATTGGTTAAACTTCAACCGAAACAATCATTGGTAAAATTACTGGGTGTCTTTCAGTTCGACGATATAAAAATTCTTGGAGGTTATCCACAATGTCTTGTTTCAAAACATCCTCCGACACATTTTTATTTTCATTGAGATGGGTCTTAATCGTATGAAAAACGTGTTTTTGAGCTTGATTGATTAAAGCACCGGATTCACGCATATAAACAAATCCCCGTGATAAAATATCGGGACCCGATAAGACTAAGCCTTTATGATAATCAATCGTGGCCACAACGATTACTAAACCTTCTTCAGACAAAACTTGTCGATCTTGGATCACTTGACTGCTGATATTGTCAATTCCATTGCCATCAATATAAACGTCACCTGCAGGGACATGATCAGCCTTGCGAGCGGAATTCTTGGTCAAGGCTAAAACATCGCCATTTTCAAAAATAAAAGTATTTTCTTTAGGAACATCACATAGTTGTGCTAATTCCGTATGGATTTTTAACATACGGTATTCACCGTGAATGGGCATAAAGAATTTAGGTTTAATTAAACGAAGCATCAGTTTTTGTTCTTCTTGACCGCCGTGACCAGAAGCGTGAATGTTATTAACTTTACCATGAATAACATTTGCACCAGCTTCTTCTAGTTCGTTAATTAAATGGTTAACACTAACAGTGTTTCCGGGAATCGGGTTGGAGGAAAAAATCACGGTATCGTTAGGTTGAATTGAGATTTGGCGATGAGTACCATTGGCAATCCGACTTAAGGCAGCCATCGGTTCGCCTTGAGAACCCGTACATAATAACATTACCTTGTTGGCAGGTAATTTGCTGATTTCAGAAGAGTCTAAAATTTCACTATCGGGAATATCCAAATAGCCTAATTCACGACCGTTGACAATCGCTTGTTCCATACTCCGACCAAAAACAGCAACTTTTCGACCATTTTTCATAGCGGCATCAACTGCTTGAGAAACCCGGTATAAATTGGAGGCGAAAGTAGCGAAAATAATTCGACCATCAATTCGTTCCACAATCTGATGAATTGTATTACCGACAAAACGCTCTGATTTTGAAAAAGTTGGTATTTCAGCATTAGTGCTATCTGATAAGAGTAACAAAACACCTTCAGACCCTAATTTAGCCATTTTTTGGAGATTAGGTGCAGGTTGATTACCAACTGGAGTAAAGTCAAATTTATAATCTCCAGTTTGAATAATAGTACCTTGAGGTGTGTGCACAGCAATTCCTAATGTGTCAGGAATTGAATGAGTGGTTCTAAAAAATTCGACACTTAAATTTTTAAATGAAACCACGTCGTCTTCTTTTAAGACATGCATTTCAGTAGAATTTAATAAACCGTGTTCCTCTAATTTCCCTTTAATTAAAGCCGTAGCCAATGGTCCAGCATAAATGGGGATGGCTGGAACTTTTTGTAAGAAATAAGGAATACCACCAATATGATCTTCATGACCATGGGTAATAAATAATCCCTTAATTTTATCGCGGTTATCAATCAGATATTGGTAATCAGAAATGACATAATCAATTCCCAAAAGCTCATCTTCCGGAAATTTAATGCCAGCATCAACAACAACTAATTCGTCTTGATACTGAATAACGTACATGTTTTTACCAATTTCACCGAGACCACCAATGGCAAAAACTGCAACTTCATTTTTTTTGATATTTAATTCCATCTAATTAAAGCTCCGAAAGCTTAGTCAATTTAAAATCGGGACTCTTTTGTTCATAGTTTAAATAATTGCCTGTTAGTTCTTCAATTGACTCAATATTATAATCAGTTTTTTCTTCTATAGAAGCTCGAACGGTGATTGCTGATTCGGCTTCAGTGTAGAGTGTCTCGGTAGTTTCTCTACGTGGATTTTTGACACTATTGTTTTGGTATAAAACTTTATAAATCAAATTAAAATGCTCCTTAAATTCAAATTTTAAATAAATTTTTTCAGATACTAAACATTGTGGGTGGTTGATTAGATCAACAGTTAAGTAAATGTTATCACATCTGGTGTTTCTTGTATATAAACTAGATTATTAACACAAACTCATTAATCCATTAAAATTAAAAAATTACCTGAATTAGCAAATTTTGCACAATTTTAGTTTCTTAATTATTTCAGTTTATTGGGACTAAAAGATTTGGTTGATGGAAAAGGGTAAGGTTTATTAACTGTAATCTTTACGGAAGTCAACCAAAGATTAATTCATTGTCAGTAGCCACAAGTGATTACTAGCATTGGATTTTTAGATAAAAGTTGTTGACTTTATAGCTATAAGATTTTGAGGCGGACTAAATAAACTTCTATTTTAAATTTTCTAAGAGATGATAATAGTATTTTCTGCAGCTTTGAAAGGAGCTTTTTTATTAATATGATCATAGAACAAATGACCGTTTAAATGATCAATTTCGTGTTGACAGACAATAGCGGGATAATTTTTAACTCGCATGGTTTGAGTTTCACCATTGAAATCTTGGTAGCGGACAGTAATACGCGCACTCCGAGGAACATAACCAGGGACATCTTGATCAACTGAAAGGCAGCCTTCACCTTCAGCTAATTGGGCTTTTTGAACAGAGTTAGAGATAATTACGGGATTAATTAGTGTAATTTTTAATAAATAGTTTTGTGGATTATCTGGATCATCACTAGGAACTAAAACTGAGGCCATTTGTTCGGATACGCCAACTTGAGGTGCTGCTAAACCAACACCAGCTCTTAAATGGTGTTTTTGCGCAAATTCAGGATTTTGACTATTAATCAAGTATTCCATCATATCATGAGCTAATTCTTGATCTTTCTTACTCAGGGGGAATTTTACTGGTTGAGCTATTTTTCTTAAAACTGGATTTCCATCACGTGTAATGTCTTTCATCATGTACATAAAAAAATTAAACCTCTTCTGTTGATTAAATATTATTAAACATAATAATAGCATAATAGCAGCTATTGATGATAGTTGTTAAAAAAATCGTTAAATTAGTTAACTATACACTTGGATTTAGAAAACAAAAATGTTAAAATAACCACTGGAAACCCTTACAAATAAAATTGAAGGTTGCGAAAGGAATGGTAAAATATGGCAAATAGTTCTATTGTTGATTTTTCCAAAATTAAACAAGATCTTTCAGATTTTCCTGCTCCGATTCAAGTTGTTGATCAGGATGCTAAGATTGTTAACAAAAAAGTGTTCGACAGTTTTAGCGATGACCAATTGGTAGAATTCATGGAAAAGATGGTTTGGGAACGTGCTCTTCATGAACAAACGATGAATTTTTCTCGTCAAGGTCGGATGGGCTTTTATGCTCCGACAGCTGGTGAAGAGGCTACTGAAATGGGAACAGTTATGGCGATGGAGAAGCAAGATTTTCTACTGCCTGCTTACCGTGATATTCCTCAATTAATCCAACATGGTGCTACAGTAACGGAAGGTTTCTTGTGGTCTCGTGGACATGTTAAGGGTAACGAATTTGAAGCACGGGCATTAATGCCGCAAATCATCATCGGTGCTGCTTATCTAGAAACTGCTGGTGTTGCTTTAGGTTTGAAGAAAAATGGTGAAGATGCGATTGCCTTTAGTTATACAGGTGATGGTGGTACTTCTCAAGGTGATTCCTATGAAGGAATGAACTTTGCTGGTGCCTTCCAAGCTCCTGCATTATTCATTGTTCAAAATAATAACTATGCTATTTCTGTGCCAAGAGAAAAGCAAACTGCTGCTAAAGCATTGACATTAAAGGCTGCTGCTGCTGGTATTCCAGCTGTCCAAGTTGATGGTATGGATATTTTAGCTTGTTATAGTGTAGCTAAGGCTGCTCGTGAGTATATTTTAGCTGGTAATGGTCCAGTGATGATTGAAACATTGACTGACCGTTATGGTGCTCACTCTTCAGCTGGTGATGACCCAAGTCGTTATCGTTCCAAGGAAGCACAACAGCCATGGTTAGATCGTGATCCATTAATTAGAATGCGCAAGATTTTGACTGATAAAGGTTTGTGGAGCGATGAACACGAAGAGGAATTAACAAAGCAATATAAAGATTCATTTAAAGATGCTTTAAAAGAAGCAGATGCTGTTGAACCAGATAAAGTTTCTGATATGTTGAAGCGGACTTTTGAAGTTCCTACTCCAGAAATGCAAGCTGAAATTGCTGAATTTGAAGAAAAGGAGTCCAAATAACATGACTAAAAAATCATATATTCAAGCTATTACAGATGCCTTAGATATTGAATTAAAAGATGATCCTAAGACTTTGATTTTTGGTGAAGATGTTGGTAAAAATGGTGGTGTGTTTAGAACTACACAAGGTCTTCAAGAAAAATATGGTGAGGATCGTGTTTTTGATACCCCATTAGCCGAATCGGGTATTTTAGGTTTGTCAATTGGTTTGGGTTTAACTGGCTGGCGTCCATTACCAGAAATTCAATTTTCTGGTTTTACCTTAGAAGGTGTTGACTCCATTGCTGGTCAAATGGCACGGATGCGTTATCACTTCAATGGTAAGAAGACTAGTCCAATTACCATTCGTTCACCATATGGCGGTGGTACACACACAGCTGAAATGCACTCAGATAACTTTGAAAACTTTTTTGTTGGCGTTCCAGGTTTAAGAGTTGTGATGCCAAGTAATCCTTATGATGCCAAAGGCTTATTAATTTCTTCAATTGAAAATAATGACCCAGTTCTTTATTTGGAAAATTTGAAACTTTATCGTTCAATGAAGGACGATATTCCTGATGAAAAGTATAGTGTTCCTTTGGATCAAGCAAATGTTGTTCAAGAAGGTAATGATATTACCTTAGTTGCTTATGGTGCTCAAGTTCAAGAAGCTCAAAAAGCAGCTGAAGAATTAGCTAAAGACAATGTTTCGGCTGAAGTTATTGACTTACGAACAGTTTCACCAATTGATACCGCAACAATCTTTAAGTCTATTGAAAAAACACATAAAGTTGTTGTTATTCAAGAAGCTCAAAAGATGGCTGGTGTCGGTGCACAAGTTGCATCTGCAATTGCTGAAGATGCTATTATGTCTTTGGATGCACCAATTGGTCGCGTTGCTGCGCCTAACTCAGTTTATCCATTCGCTTTAGCAGAAGAAGTTTGGATTCCTCGTAAAGATGCAATTGTTGCTAAAGCAAAAGAAATTCTAAATTACTAATCAGATTTGAAAGGTAGGATTATTACATGGCATTTAAATTTACGCTTCCAGAATTAGGCGAGGGAATGGCTGAAGGTGAAGTCGCTAACTGGTTAGTTAAAGAAGGCGACGAAGTTAAAGAAGATGATTCTTTAGTTGAAATTCAAAACGATAAGTCAGTTTCTGAATTGCCTTCTCCTGTTTCAGGTAAAGTTAAACAAATTGTGGCCCAAGAAGGGGATACAGTTGAAATTGGAGATCCTTTAATTATTATTGATGATGGTTCTCCAGATACACCGGATGATGCTCCAAAAGCTGATGATAAAGCAGCTGCTGCACCAGCCGCAGAAGATAATAAGAGTAATGCTGCGCCAGCACCTGCAGCTGCTCCAACTGGGCAAGCTAATCAAGATTATTTGGCAATGCCATCTGTTCGTCAATATGCTCGTGATAAGGGAATCGACTTATCGCAAGTTACTCCTTCAGGTAAGCATGGTCAAATTACAAAAGCTGATGTTGATAACTTTAATGGTGCGGCTCAACCAGAAGCAACGGCAGCACCTGCTGCAGAAGCAACGGCTACACCAATTAAGCCATATAAATCTGATGAACCTGAATTAGAAACACGTGAAAAGATGAGTATGACACGTAAAGCAATTGCTAAAGCAATGTCAGAAAGTAAAAAGATTACACCACATGTTACTAGTTTTGATGATGTCGAAGTTTCCGCTTTGATGGCTAACCGCAAGAAATATAAACAATTGGCTGCAGATAAGGGTATTAAACTAACATTCTTACCTTATATCGTCAAAGCAATTGTTGCAGTTTTGAAAGAATTCCCAGAATTTAATGCTTCTATTGATGGTACAACTAACGAAATCGTTTATAAGCATTACTACAATGTAGGTATTGCTACAAATACTGATCATGGTTTGTATGTACCTAACATTAAAAATGCTGATTCTAAAGGTATGTTCGAAATTGCTAAGGAAATTACCGAAAATACTCAAGCAGCTTATGATAATAAATTAAGTGCAAAGGCTATGAGTGGCGGTTCTATTACAATTAGTAATGTTGGTTCTATTGGTGGTGGCTGGTTTACTCCAGTTATTAATCAACCAGAAGTTGCTATCTTAGGTATGGGTAAGATCGCTAAAGAACCTTATGTTGCTGAAGATGGTTCTATTAAAGTTGGTAATATGTTGAAGCTCTCCTTGAGTTATGATCATCGCTTGATTGATGGTGCTTTGGCACAACAAGCTTTGAACATGATGAAGAGTTTATTGCATGATCCAGAAATGTTATTAATGGAGGGTTAATCAAGTAATGTCTGAAGTAGAACAAAAAGATACAGTTATTATTGGTGCTGGACCTGGTGGATATGTTGCTGCTATTCGTGCAGCTGAACTAGGTCAGAAAGTCACTATTATCGAAAAAGAATATTATGGTGGCGTTTGTTTGAACGTCGGCTGTGTACCCTCTAAATCTCTAATTCAGGCTGGCCACCGTTTACGTGAAGCTAAAGATGGTTCAATATATGGTATTACTACTAATAATGTTGCGATTGATTTCACTAAAACACAAGCTTGGAAAGATGACAAAGTGGTCAAACGTATGACTAATGGCGTCAAAATGTTGTTAAAGAAGCACAAAGTTGAAATGATCGAAGGCGAAGCCTTTTTAGATAATGATCATCAATTACGTGTAATGTCGACAGGACCTAAGCAATTTATGGATAATGGCGGAGGTCAAACAATTAAATTTAATAATTTAATTTTGGCTACTGGTAGTCGTCCAATTGAAATTAAAGGTTTTAAATTTGGTGACCGTGTTTTGAGTTCAACAGGGTTATTGAATGTTAAAGAACTTCCTAAGGAATTAGTAATTGTTGGTGGTGGTTACATTGGTACTGAATTAGCTGGTGCATTTGCTGATTTAGGTTCACACGTTACTATTCTGGAAGGAACGGATAAGATTATTCCTAATTTTGAGCGCGATATGGTCAAAATTGTAGAAAAGAATCTTAAATCTAAAGGTATTGATATTATCACTAGTGCTATGGCTAAAGAAGCTAAGTCTTCTAAAGATAGTGTTGCTGTCACTTATGAAGTTGATGGCAAAGCTTCAACTATTAAAGCTGACTATGTGATGGTTTCTGTAGGCCGGAAGCCAAATACTGATAATTTTGGCTTGGAAATGACTAGCGTTGAGTTAACAGATCGTGGTTTGGTCAAAGTTGATGAACAAGGTCGGACGAATGTTCCTAACATTTACGCCATTGGTGATATTGTAGCAGGTCCTGCTTTAGCTCATAAAGCTTTCTTTGAAGGTAAGACTGCTGCTGGTGCTATCTCGGGTGAAAAGACGGCTAACGACTTCTTAAGTGTTCCATCTGTTTGCTTCAATGATCCTGAAATGGCTAGTGTTGGTCTAACTGAGGATGAAGCTAAAGAACAAGGTAAGGATATTAAAGTTGCTAAGTTCCCATTTGCCGGTAATGCTCGGGCAGTATCATTAGACAGTGCTGATGGTTTTGTTAAATTGATTTCAGATAAGAAGACGGGTACTGTACTGGGTGGTCAAGTAGTTGGTCCAAGTGCAAGTACTTTGGTATCTGAATTAAGTATTTTGGTTAACTGCCAATTAAATGAAGAAGATGTTGCTTTGACAATTCATCCACATCCAACTTTGGGTGAACCAATTCAAGAAGCTGCAGATATGTTAATGGGTTATCCAACAAATATTTAATAGCTGTATTAAATATTTTGACGAAAAATCGGCGTTTATACGTCGATTTTTTTGTTGTTTTGCCATAAAATGTAGTTAGTAAATATTAGGGTTCTATAATATTGAGTGTTGATGAGTGATTTTATCAACACCGCTTTACATAGAACCAATATTATTTGGGGTTAATCATGGTGGATTTATTTAATGTTCAATGGCATGTTTTAGATATTTTAACAAAAGTTAAAAATCAACTACGGACAAATTCCGCTTTTAAACAAATTCAATTTAAATCCAGTAGAACGGATTTAGTGACTGAACGTGATAAAAATATTGAACGACAAATAATTGGTTATTTGAGAGAAAAATTTCCTCAAGCACGTTTTATCAGTGAAGAAGGATTTGGTGATAATGTCAAAAATTTGCAAGGATTAGTCTTCTTTATTGATCCCATTGATGGAACCATGAATTTTATTAAATTGCATAATCAGTTTGTATCAATGATTGGTGTTTATTTTAACGGCCAGCCAATCTTTGGAGCAATTGCTGATGTTATGGCAGATCGAATATATTATGGTGGACCCAGTACTGGCAGTTTTGTGAACGGCCAGTCGTTAACCCAATTGACTAATCAGACATTAGAAAATGGTTTAGTAATGATTAGCAATCGTTTTTTAGATCAACCAAAATATCAAGCTGTTCGTCACAGAAGTAGTGGTTTGCGAGTTTATGGTAGCGCTGGAATTAGTATAATTCATTTATTAAGAGGAGAAGAGGTTTTGTATATTTCTAAGTTGCAACCATGGGACTTAGCGGCCGGTTTAGCGATCGGTTTACCGCTGGGTTTAGAAACTTTGACCATTGACGATCAACCTTTAAATATGTTACAATCACAAACTGTAGTTATCGGAACGAAATGCGCAACAAAAAAAGCTAAGAGATTACTATCTTAGTTAAAAAGCTGTGATTCCAACAATCACAGCTTTTTTATACAAGACGTCAACTAAGAAGGTTCAGAATTATTTAGGGACTTTCATTATTTGAAAGATTTCTTAAACCTGTGTTTTTAATCAATGAAAATTTGGTAATTCATAGATTGAGATTTTAAAAAGAATAGTTTGGCTTGGAACAAGCCTGAGTAAAATGTAGAATACGATGAATTTATGTTGTTTAAGACGACTTGATATTAATTACTGATTTTGGTCTTAAATTCATGTTTTGTCACTGCTAAATTTTAATGATTAGGTCTGTTGCCAGAAACTCGTATTTTGGTACGATATAGTTCACGTCTGTTTCCAAGTAAAGGTACGTGTTTGAGTGCCCATAGGTGATTCACATTTAGATCAATGGAAGGAAGCTAAGCTTTTGAAAACAAGAGAAGATATTCGCAATATTGCTATTATTGCTCACGTCGATCATGGTAAAACAACATTAGTTAATGAACTTTTAAAGCAGTCAGATACTTTACCTGAACACATGGAATTAGGTGATCGGGCAATGGACTCTAATGCAATTGAAAAAGAACGTGGAATTACTATTTTATCTAAAAATACAGCGGTTAAATATCAAGATACTCAGATCAATATTTTAGATACCCCAGGACACGCCGACTTTGGTGGTGAAGTGGAACGAATTATGAAAATGGTTGATGGTGTTTTGTTGGTAGTTGATGCCTATGAAGGAACAATGCCACAAACACGTTTTGTCTTGAAAAAGGCTTTAGACCAGCATTTGACACCAATTGTTGTTATTAATAAAATCGATCGCCCGGGTGCTCGTCCAGAAGAAGTTGTTGATGAAGTTTTGTCATTATTCATTGACTTAGGAGCTGATGAAGATCAATTAGAATTTCCAGTAGTGTATGCTTCAGCTGTGAATGGTACTTCTAGCTATGATTCTGACCCTGATTCTCAAGAACATACTATGAAACCAGTGTTCGACACAATATTAAAGACAATTCCGGCTCCTGTTGACAATAGTGATGAACCATTGCAATTTCAGGTAGCGATGTTAGATTATAATGATTACGTTGGCCGTGTAGGGATTGGTCGAGTTTTCCGTGGTAAGATTAAAATCGGTGATCAGGTTTCCGTTTTGAAATTGGATGGATCCAAGCAAAACTTCCGGGTGACTAAAATCTTTGGTTTCTTTGGCTTGAAACGTGTGGAAATTCAAGAAGCTCAAGCTGGAGACTTGATTGGTTTATCAGGTATGGAAGATATTTTCGTTGGCGAAACGGTTACGCCAGTTGATCATCCTGAAGCTTTACCAGTATTACGGATTGATCCACCGACTTTAAGAATGACCTTTTTGGCTAATGACTCTCCATTTGCCGGTCGCGAAGGCGACTTGGTTACTGCCCGTAAGATTCAAGATCGTTTGGAACAACAATTACAAACAGACGTGTCTTTAAAAGTTGAAGATGCTGGAACTGCTGGTGCTTGGATTGTTTCTGGACGTGGTGAATTACATTTATCTATTCTAGTTGAAGAGATGCGTCGGGAAGGTTTTGAGTTACAATTATCTCGTCCCGAAGTTATTTATGAAGAAGTAGATGGCAAAGTTTGTGAACCGTTTGAATTGGTTCAAATTGATACTCCTGATGAATATGTTGGCACGATCATTGATTCAATGGCTCAACGTAAAGGCGAAATGAAAAACATGGAAAGTACCGGTAACGGTCAAACTCGTTTAACATTTTTGACACCTTCACGTGGTTTAATTGGATATTCTTCCGAATTTCTTTCTCAAACTGGTGGTTATGGTATTATGAATCATGCTTTTGATTCCTACTTGCCAGTAATTAAGAATTGGGAACCTGGTCGACGGAGTGGAGCTTTAGTTTCAATCAATCAAGGACCGTCGACGACTTATAGTTTACAATCTGTTGAAGATCGCGGCCAGTTATTCATTGGTGCTGGTGTTGACGTTTATGAAGGCATGATTGTTGGGCAAAGTAGTCGTGATCAAGATATTGCTGTTAATGTTACCAAGGGTAAAAATTTAACCAATACTCGAGCTTCCGGAAAAGATCATGCTGCGGCAATTAAAACACCAAAGAAGATGTCTTTAGAACAATCAATCGAATTTTTGAATGAAGACGAATATTGTGAGGTAACCCCACAAAGTATTCGCTTACGGAAGAAAATTTTGAACACTAACGAACGTAAAAAGGCCGATAAAAAACGGAAAGTTGTTAAAGATTAATAATTATTTATCTTAGTAGTTTAACAATTAAAAAGTAAAGGCTGAGGTCGAAAAATCTGACCTTTGCTAAAAATCCTAGATAGTTTTCTTGAATGGAAAATTTATCTAGGATTTTTGCTTTTTGTAAGCTGCTATTATGTATTTATATGATAATAGCCAGCAAACAACTTTATCAATTCTTTATGACTATCAAATTAACTTGAATCACTTCGGGCATTACACTTAGGGATTTTACTACTAAGCTTCGGGAAGCAATTTTAGATTTTAGATTTTAGAAGGATAACAGTCTGGTTATTGCTTTATATTTATTGGCAATCTGATTGCAGCTGCTGTTCTTTACTTATTCACGGAAGACTTTTCCAAATAGGACATTCCACAATGTAACAAGATTTCTAGTCGAGAGGTCAATGTGGCTTTAATATGAAACAACTGGTCTTGAATAAAAAGAAGATCTTCAAAAAACGTTTTAAAGTACATCAAGTAAAATAGTGCTTTAAACACACACTTTGTTATTTTAGTCTTGATTAAACCAGCAACTTAGCGAGTTAAGTATATTCTTAAAAATCGGTTTGCTAATGCCGATGTAGTTCACGTTTGTAAAGAATAATTGTTTTTAAAATGATATAATGAAAAAAACTAGGGAAAAGAGTGATAACAGATCAGTGAAATTTAAATTTAAAAATCTTGATTATTGGATTCTCATCCCCTTTGTGATTTTATCAGCACTAGGAATCATTATGGTTTATTCTGCCAGCTCCAATGCTGCAATTTTACAAGGACTAACTAACTTTGTGTATTTAAAGCGGCAATTAATTTATGTTCTGATTGGTTTATTATTAAGTTTGTTATTTTATCTTTTTAAAATTGATTTGTTGAAAAATAAATTTTTTGTTCAATTTTTTTTAATAGGTGTCATAGCGTTATTAATTTATTTGTTGATGCAAAAACATTTTCATCCGACGGCCATGGTTAATGGTGCATCTGCTTGGATTAAGTTGGGGCCTATTAATCTGCAACCATTGGAATTAGCTAAGTTGGCATTAATTTTGTACTTGTCGAAAGTTTTTAGTGTTCGCAGTCTTAAAATTCGACAACAGGCTTTAGGACCCATGTTGACGGAACTATTTCCCCCAATTTTATTATCAGGACTAATTATTTTATTGACTCTTTTACAACCAGATTTAGGCGGTGCAGCTATTTTAGCCGCAATTGTCTTTTTATTAACCTTTAGTTCGGGCTTAGATATGAAGTATGTTGTGACAGTAGTTATCATTTTAATAGCTTTATTTGTCGGTTCGTATTTTTGGTTTAAACATCAATTAATTGTTGGAACCGATTCTTCTTACAAGTTAAAACGCTTGATGGCTTTCTTTCATCCATTTGAATTGGAAAAAACGGGGGGCATTCAGCTGGTAAATTCTTATTACGCTGTTAATAATGGCGGCTTATTTGGTCGCGGTTTAGGCAATAGTATTCAGAAATTAGGTTATTTGCCCGAACCTTATACGGATTTTATTTTGGCTATTATTAGTGAAGAATTAGGAGTAGTTGGCGTTATTTTAGTTTTAGGCTTGTTATTTATTTTAATTGCGCGAATTATCTATCTCGGTTTACACGCTACTAATGCTTACTGGACGTTATTATGTTATGGCGTAGCAACGTTATTGTTTGTTCAGACTTCATTTAATGTGGGTGGTGTAATTGGGTTGTTGCCAATTACCGGTGTGACATTACCATTCATTAGTTATGGTGGATCAAGTCAATTGGTACTATCTATTTGTATTGGTATTTGTTTAAACGTTTCGGCTAATTTAAAACGACAAAGAATTGATCAAATTATGAAAGTAGGTTAAAAAGTGAAATTAATACCACGTCAAGAAGTGATTATTTGGATGTCAAATAGTCGTCCCAGTAAGAAATTGCGCCGCTTTGGGACGGTGATTTATGTTTCTTTTAAAATGAACTATGCCATTATGTATTTGAATCAAGTTCATTTACAACAGCAAATTAAAGAAATTAATAAATTACCATTTGTTACTAAAATTGAACTATCACCACGCCAAGATCTAGAGACTGATTTTGATGATAAAATAGGCAATGTTGCTAGTTTATTAATTCCGGCCGAACAGGATAGACAATTAAAGCATAGTGAGGTAAAAAAGTAATGCGTGTAATTGCTGGCCGCTTTCATGGCTTAAATTTACTACCGGTTAAGGGACGTAATACTAGGCCGACGGGGGCAAAAGTCAAAGAAGCAATGTTTAATATGTTAGCTCCCTATTTATCAGCAATGACTGTGGGATGCGATTTGTTTGCGGGAACTGGTGCATTGGGTATTGAAGCTGTTTCACGAGGATTGTCGAAAATGTATTTAGTAGATTCTAATCGTCAAGCACAACAAGTGATTCAAGAAAATATTACTAAAACACGTAGTCCCCAAAACTTTGAACTGTTAAAACAGCCAGCTAAAAAAGCTTTATTGACTTTGCAGCAGCAACACGTGAAGTTGGATTTACTTTTGTTAGATCCGCCTTATGCACAACATGTTACGCTGGAATTGATTCAACAGGCGATTAAATTAGGACTATTAAAGGCACAAGCATTAATTATGATTGAAACAGATTATGAATTAACGACACCGGATCTTGAACAATTTGAAGTTGTGGCGTTAAAAAAATATAATCAAACGTATGTTCAAATTTGGCAATTAAAGTAAATGAGGCACATATTTTGAAAAAAGTTGGTATTTATGCTGGTAGTTTTGATCCTGTAACCAATGGTCACTTAGAGATTATTAGTCGCGCTAGTAAATTATTTGATCAGCTATATGTAATTATTATGAATAATACTAGTAAAATTATACGTTTTCTTTCACCGAAAAAGAAATATTGCTCACAAAGTCGTTGGCGCCTTTACAATTAACTAACGTGCAAGTAAAAGTGGAAGCTGATCAATTAGTAGCCAATGTAGCGCAGCAATTGCAGGCACATTGGTTAGTGAGAGGCTTAAGAACAGCTGCTGATTTAAATTATGAAATTTCCATGCAACAAATTAATCAATTACAAAATTCTGATTTAGAAACACTTTATCTAGTAGCTCAGCCGCAATATATGTACTTATCTTCCAGTATGGTTAAAGAAGTTATTGCTTATGGGGGGCAAGTTCATAATTTAGTACCAGCCATAGTTGAGCAAGCTTTAATTGAAAAGTTACGGTCCGGCAAATGAAGTTTAAGCGTTGGTTAATTACTTTAGGATTATTAGTCTTATTACTGAGCTTTGTTTTGTGGCCGTTGCCCATTTTTATAGAAGCGCCAGGGGAAGCTACCCCCACTGATCAAGTAATTAAAGTACAACACCAAACACAAAATTCTAACTTGTACTTCACTACCGTTGAATTAAGTCAAGCGACACCTTTGACTTGGTTATTAGGTCAGAGCTTACCTTTTCATGATGTAGTTGATCGGCAATCTTTAATGGATAATGATAGTAATGCCCAATATCTGCAGATGCAAAAGTACTATATGCAAAGTGCTAGTAATAATGCAATTGTTGCAGCTTTTAGAGCTGATCACCGCTTAGTTAAACAAAAATATTTAGGCGTTTATGTTTTGTCGATATTAGCTCAGTCTAATTTTCGATCACAATTACAAGTCGGTGATGTGATTACGGCAGTTAATGGTCATCATTTTGCTAGTTCTCAGGCTTTTATGAAATATGTTAAACAACAGCAAGCAAATTCTAAAGTTCAAATCACTTATCAACATCATGGTCAGACTAAACGAACGCGACAAAAGCTAATACACCTGCCACATACTAAACAATGGGGATTAGGAATTCAATTAGTAGATCAAGTTAAAATTAAGACTAGTCCTAGTGTCAAAATTGATGCTGGAGACGTTGGTGGTCCCTCGGCGGGATTGATGTTTGCTTTACAAGTTTATAGTCAATTAACTCATCAAACTTTAACTCACGGACAAAAAGTAGCGGGGACTGGGACTATTACTGCGGATGGTAAAGTTGGACCAATTGGTGGAATTGATAAAAAAGTTGTGGCTGCTGAACGAAAAGGAGCAAAGATTTTTCTAGCTCCGCGGGATTCAGTTACCAAAGCTAAACTGAAATTAGATTCACATTATCAAAGTAACTATCGTGTGGCTCAAAAAACGGCACGTCGTTTACATTCATCCATGAAAATTGTTCCCATTGATAATTTAAATCAAGCCATTCATTATTTAAAAAGTTCATCAAACAAAAAATGATGAACTTTTTTTGTAATTATGATTGGGTGAATTAAGTGTTTAAAATAAAAGATTGGTTACAAGATTATTGGCAATGGCTATTAGGTGGGATAATTATTGTCGGTGCCCTGTTATGGAAATTTTGGCCTGGTACAACGCTATCGACGTCAAATGTGCAGCCACCAGTAGTACAGCAGTCCACGAAAACAAAGCAACCATCAACTAGTGCTAGTGAGCCCAAAACTATTATTGTTGATGTGCAAGGTGAAGTCAATAAACCAGGGGTTTATCATTTGCTAGCTTCGGCGCGGATTTATGATGCCATCCAACATGCTGGTGGACCAACAGCTAAAGCAAATTTGAAAGGAATCAATCAAGCCCAAAAGCTGCACGATCAGAGTCAAGTCATTGTTCCTGACCAAACTGTAACTACGCCGACAAATCAGGCTGATAGCTCAGCCACAACCACGGCAGCGACTACTGCATCAGCTTCTGGTAATTCGACTAAGAGCTTAAATTTGAATTCTGCGACTGCCGAAGAATTACAGCAAATTAATGGCTTGGGACCCAAAAAAGCTCAAGCAATTATTCAATATCGTCAAGATCACGGTAGTTTTAATAAAATAGAAGATCTGACTAATGTTAAAGGAATTGGTGACAAAACAGTTGAAAATTTGAAGGATCAACTTAGTGTTTGAGCGAGGTTGGTTTTTATTTGGCGCAATTTTTTTACAGCTGACAATTGCTATATTGATTACTAAAAGTAAACTGTGGTTAATCTTAAGTTTATTAATTATTGGCGTCGTTTTGTTGAACCATAAATATACGGTTTTACTGTTACTTTTAACGATGGGTCTACTGGGATATGTTTTAAGCAATCCATTAAAGCCCAAAATACCCACGACCAATGAAGTGGTTGTTTACCCAGATCAATTCAATAGCCGTCCTGATTGGCTATATGGTCAAGGACAAGTTAAAAATCAATCAGTTAATTGGGGAGCTAATGGTAACTTTAAGGTAACGCGACCGCAAATAATTATTTTAAAAGGTGATTTTGCTTGGAAAAAGATTAGTGCAGCCACTAATCCTGGTGAATTTGATTACCGTCAATATGAGCAAACACAAAAAATTTACTTTCAAGCAACGGCGCAACATTTAAAAATTGAATTGCGTTCGCCACATAGTTTAATTGAATTGTTGCATGTTTGGCGTTTTAAGTTATTAAAAAAAATGCAAGCATTGCCTCATTGGTTAAATCTTAATGCTAGTAGCTTACTGTTGGGCAAATTTGATAACCAAGAACAAGATTTGCGTCAAGGCTTAACTAATTTGGGAATTATCCACATTTTTAGTATTTCTGGTTTGCATATTTATTTGTTAGTTAATTGGATATCCAAATTGGCGGGTGCTTTGAAAATTCGCCAAGATTATTTGGAATGGTTAATTATTATTTCGTTGCCAATTATTGCGGTATTAACTGGAAGTGGCATTGGTGTGTGGCGAGCTTGTATCGGGCAGATGTTTAAAATGTTAAATGATAAAGGACATTGGTTGCTTTCACGCAATGACCTATTTGCTATAACGTTAATCGTTCACAGTATTTTTGTACCACAAGTATTGTGGACGCTAGCTGGTCAATTGAGCTACTTATTGTCCTATGGCTTGATTGTCATCCAGCAAAGTAATATTTGGCAGCAATCATTACTAATGAATTTAATTAGCGTACCAATTTTAATTTTTCATAATTATAGCTTTAGTTGGCTGACTTTTGGGGCTAATTTGTGTCTGACGCCAATTTTTGAAAAAATGATTATTCCTTTAACTATTTTTAGTGTGATTGTTGAGCGGAATGCTTGGATCATTAATCATTTGGAAGCACTATTTAATTATATTTATAGTCCGATTGAATCTTTATCTCATGCTAGCTGGAGCCAAATTACTGTCGGTCAATTGAGTGTGCTTATTTTATTAATTTTATTATTATGGACCTTAGTTATTGCCCAACAGCCAACCAAGAATAAAATTTTTGTTTTAATTGGTAGTTATGCCTTAATTATTGGCTTACAACATTTTCCCCTAAATGGTGAAGTTAGTTTAATTGATATTGGTCAAGGAGATAGTATTTTAATTACTACGCCGTTTTTAAAACGAACTTATTTGATTGATACGGGTGGGAAGTTAAATTTTGGTAAGTACCATTCCCAAAATAATCGGGTACAGTCAATTACCATTCCTTATTTACGTTATCGAGCTATTACGCATTTGGATGGAGTGTTTTTATCGCATCAAGACGCGGACCATATTGGAGATTTAGCTGTTTTGCTACAGAATTTTCCAGTACGGGCAGTTTATATGGCGGATGGTATGCAAAAAATACCGGCAGTTGCCGATAAATTACAGCCTTTTGCTACTAAAATTAAATATGTAAAACTGCATTTACATGATCGGATTTTATTACCACATCAAGATTTTATGCAAGTCGTCTGGCCGCCACATTTATCGAATGGTAAAAATGAAGATTCTTTGAGCCTGATGGTGCAAATTCAGGGTAAAAAGTGGCTATTTACCGGTGATTTAAATCAGGAAAATGAATTGAAATTATTTCCGCAGCACAATCAAACAATAGATTATTTAAAAGCCGGTCACCATGGTAGTAAAACAGCTAGTTCGAAAAAATTTTTACAACAAATTCAACCTAAACTAGTTTTAATTTCAGTTGGTCGCCACAATCGTTATGGACATCCAAGTCCGGAAACCATGCGGACTTTAAAAAAATTACGAATTCCTTCTTTGAGTACCGCAAAGCATGGTATGATTACTTGGAATTATAATTATCGACATCAGCAATGGTGGCAAGTTTTTTCAAGGAAAGAAATCAATGAAAATTAGTGAATTACAAACAGCTTTAGAAAAGCAACAAATAGCGCCACTTTATTTAGTTAATGGTTCAGAAAATGAACTAATTAAGCAAGTGCGGCAATTATTTTTGAAAGTTTTAACGCCAGAAGAACAAGAATTAAACGTAGCAGAATTTGATTTAGAGCAAGTTGATGTCAAAGAAGCGGTTGGCGAAGCCAACATGTTACCATTTTTAGGCGACTATCGCTTGGTGATGGTAACTAATCCAGTTTTTTTAAGTAGTTCACGCACTAAAAATGCGGTCGAGCAAGACGTTCAAGTATTATTGGATTATATTCAACAACCACAACCGACGACGATATTTGTAATTTTTGCAACCTATGATAAGTTGGATCAACGTAAAAAAATTACAAAAATTTTAAAACAACAAGCGCAAGTAATTGAAGTACAAAAACTATCACCCCAAGATCTTCAAAAAAATTTACAGCAACAAATCAATAAGCATGGTTTTCAAATTGAACCAGTGGCCCTCAAAGAATTAGTACAAAGAACCAAAGGGGATTTTTCTTTAGCTAGTTCGGAGTTGAAGAAATTGTTCTTGTATGCAAAAGATCAAAAAATGATTCAATTAAAAACGGTAAAACAATTGGTTCCACAATCTTTAGATGACAATGTTTTTGATCTTTTAGATGCTATTTTGCAGCATAATTTACAGCTAGCAGAACAAACTTACCGGCAATTATTACTGTTAAATAATGATCCAATTTTATTAACGGCGCTAGCACAGAGTCAAATCCGCTTGCTGTTGCAAGTGAAAATTTTAGCTGGTCAAGGAATGTCACAAGGTAAATTAGCACAATTTTTGCAAGTGCATCCATATCGCGTAAAATTAGCGCTGCAAAAAATCAAAAATTACGATTTACAACAATTAAAAAAAGCCCTTTCCGAATTAATCGAAATGGACTATCAAATGAAAACTGGCCAAGCTAATAAGCAACGCTTATTTGAATTATTTATGATTGCATTTACTACAAACAAAAAGACGGGCTAAAGTCCGTCTTTTTAGGTTTAATTAATTATTTAATTTTAGCAGCTAAACGTGACTTATCGCGTGCAGCTTTGTTCTTTTTAATTAAGCCCTTAGACTTAGCCATATCAATAGCACGTGCTGCTTGACGATATAATTCTTGAGTATCTTCAGCACCATTGGCAGCAGCTGTTTCAAACTTTTTAATCGTTGTGCGCATTGCACTACGTTGTGCTGTGTTACGTTCGTTTGCTTTAGCAGATGTCCGTACACGCTTAATAGCTGATTTAATTTGTGGCATATTTATTCACCTCCGTGACCATTCCAATACCCTAAAAGTATACTAAAATCGGGTTTGTTTTGCAATGATTCTAAATAAATTCTTGCATTTTAGGATTAATTAAGTTATATTCAACTATATATTAGCTATGCTTTGTTGAATGTTACACCGACGTCAACACAGTCTGGCTGAATTAATTTAACTAAGGTGGTTAGAGTTTTATGGCAATTACTAAAGAAAAGAAGCAAGAATTAATTGAAAAATTTGGACGCAAAGCAGGCGACACTGGTTCTCCAGAAGTCCAAATTGCAATTTTAACTTATGAAATCAATAACTTAAATGATCATTTAAAGACTAACAAAAAGGATCATCATTCTTATGTTGGTTTGTTAAAGAAGATTGGTCATCGTCGTAATTTATTAGCTTATTTACGAAAGAGTGACGTTAACCGTTACCGTGATTTAATTCAAAGTTTAGGATTACGTCGTTAATATCTGGTCAACTGTCTGAATTTTTCGGACAGTTTTTTTGTACATATATTAAAATGGTTTTAATTGGTAAGATGTTTAGCTTGTGTGGTATGAGCGAGAAAATGTTCTTTCTAGGAAAAGGCTCTGAGATGTGCTACAATTAGACAAATGCTTTCAGTTGGTCACTAAGTGACAGCAAGATCTATTTAGATTTTGAATTAATTGAGTATTATCAAAGACTGGGATTGGCAAATTGATAACTCCATAATAGTAAAAATTATTGGAATGGTTTCATACTGTGTTTTAATCATACTTTCAGCTAATAACTAGTTAATGGAGCAATAGCATTCTGATTCTTGTATTCTAAAAATTGACAGTTATGGTGTGGTTTTATGGTCAGTACATAGTCAGTGAACAGCTTTTGTCTAGACTTAATCATTATTATTAAGATTATAAGAAGGGTGAAATTTTTGAAAAATTTAAAAATTATTCCGTTGAGTGGTTTACGTGAAAACGGAAAAAATATGTATGCAGTAGAATATGGTGATGAAATTGTGATTTTGGATTGTGGTTTACAATATCCAGATAGTGAATTATTGGGGATTGATGTAGTAGTACCTGATTTTACCTATATTCAAGAAAATATTGATAAAGTAGTGGGGATTTTTCTCACACATGGTCATGCTGATGCAATTGGTGCTTTGCCTTATTTATTAAGTGAAAATGATATTCCAGTCTTTGGCTCAAAATTGACGATTGAATTAGCGAAAATTGCGACAAAGAATAGTAAGCGTAGTCGCGGCTTTAATAATTTTCAGGTCATTGATGCCAAAACAGCCATTGATTTTGAAAAACTAAGTATTTCTTTCTTTAAGACAACGCATTCTGTCCCAGATTCATTAGGGATTGTGGTACGCACGCCGGTTGGTCAAGTTGTTTATACGGGTGATTTCAAATTTGATCAATCAGCAGACCAAACTTATCAGACTGACTATCAACGTTTGGCAGATATTGGGCGGGAACCGGTTTTGGCCTTGTTAAGTGACTCAGCTAATGCCGAATCACCTTATCCGGCAGCTGATGAACGGGATATCTATAATTTTATTTGGGAAACTTTTGAATATCAAACGGGGCGCATTATTGTCGCTTCCGTGGCTTCTAATATTTTACGGATGCAACAAATTTTTAATGCTTCGCAGAAAACACACCGCAAGGTGGTTTTGACAGGACAAAGTGCTTCCAAAATTGTTCGAACGGCGATTAAATTAAATTATTTGACAGTTCCCGATGGGTTGTTAGTAACCGCTCGTCAAGCCGAAAAATTGCCGAAGGATCAAGTTGTTATTATTGAAACTGGTCGCATGGGTGAGCCGATTAAAATTCTACAAAAGATGGCCACTAGCCACCATCATTTTTATCATATTGAAGAGGGAGATTTGGTCTTTTTAACGACGACTCCTTCACACGCGATGGAAACCACTGTTGCGAAGACTCGTGATTTGATTTTTCGGGCCGGTGGCGAAGTTAAAAGTTTAAGTGATTCTGGTCTGCATACTTCCGGTCACGCTTCTAAAAGTGATTTACAATTGATGATTAATATTTTGCATCCACAAAATGTGATTCCGGTTCAAGGCGAATACCGCAATTTAGATGCTCATTTTAAAATTGCTTTGGAAACTGGGTTAGATAAAGATCACGTGTTTATTTTACAAAATGGTGATGTTCTTAGCTATGAGAAACATCAATTTCATCTTGGTCAAGCAGTTACTGCAGGTGATACCATGATTGATGGTGTTGGTATTGGTGATATTGGGACGATTGTTTTACGTGATCGGCAACTGTTGTCCCAAGATGGAGTCTTTATTGCTGTAGTGACTATTGATCGAAAAAAGAAGAAAATTATGGCACAACCTCAAGTAACTGGCCGTGGTTTTTCCGGCCTAGAAGAAAAGCCGGAATTGTTAGCTAAAAGTCAAGAGATAGTCATTCAAGCGGTGGAAAATAATTTATTGCATAAAGATTTTGATTGGTCAGAATTAAAGCAAGATGTTCGTGAAGATTTAAATCATTTTTTATGGGAACAAACAAAGAGTCATCCGGTAATTTTGCCAGTGATTATGGAAGTTAATCAAAATCGGCACCGGAAAGTTCAACATAGTAATGCTTCAAAATAATAAGTTGGGAAAAATCAGGTAACTGGAATAAATATTAAAGTCAGAGCTTTTCTTGGGACTTAATATTTAAGATAAAAGCTTGATTTTGGTCAAGCATTAAGTGAAAATGAGCGTGGGATTTGTACAATTAGCGTTCAGGAAACTGATTGCTCCCAGCTTTTTTTTGGTTGGACAGAATTTTTAAAGGATAAAGGATCATTGATGGATAAACCACAATATCAAGCCTTGTTACAAAAGGCTAAGCAATATCAAGCCTTGTTACAAAAGGCTAAGCAATATCAAGCGCAAAAAAATTATCATTTGGCAGCTCAAACTTTAGATCAAGCTTATCAAGAAAATCCTAGTTTGCAATTGCAATTTGCGGTGGCTCAAGCTTGGCATCAAGCCCAAGAAGACCAAGTAGCTTGGGAATTGATTCAAACTAATGTGGACGAGTATTTGAAGGATCGGGTTCATTTAGCATTAGTTATTGATGTTTTAATTGGAAACCATAATTTTCTGCAAGCCTGGCAAATATTGGAACAAGCACCAGCGCCAGTTTTAGATACAAAGTTCAAGTCTCAACTTTCAGCAATTATTCAAGAACACCAACGATTTTATCAACAACAGCAGCCACAATTATTTGAAAAACTAAAAAAGCAAGCTTTAACTATCGTCACGTTACCTTTGGCTCAACAGTCTGCTCTCATTTTGCAATTGCACTGTCTTTCACGAGCTGATTATTTACAGACTAGTCAATTATTGTTGCAAAACCCGTATTTACATCCGTTACTAAAAGCGGGAGTTGTTGAGGAATTAGTTAAGTTAAAAGTAACGACGACCATTTCGATTAGTTTTTTTGGTCAAGATCTGACTTTTGTTCCGCAAAAACAACCGTTGATTTATCAGTTAACAACCTTAAGTGTTTGGCAAAAACAATTACAAGCAGAGAATAATTCACCGTTAGTAGATGAAGTTAATTTATTAGCAGCGATGTTATATCCGTTTACTGATGAAATTGTCACTGATCCTAATTTATGGTTACAATGTTTAAAACAGCGCTTAAATTTGGAAAAAAATAAGCAATCACTTGAAAAACCTGTAAAAGCTGTTAAAGTAAATAGGTGGTTGGATAAATTAACAGAGTTATTAAGTTTATTCAATTAATTTTAAAAAATTGGTTTACATTTGATAACTCAGTTTGTATACTACTAAGAGTATATTTTTGGTCGGTATCGCTTTGTTTTTGGAACCAAAAGTAGTATAATTTTTGCATAAAGAGTTGTCTTTGCAATGCTCTTTATATTTTTTTGTGAAGATAATTCAGATGACAAATAGGAGGTTTCTTTTCATGGCAGAAAAAGAACATTATGAAAGAACTAAGCCCCATGTAAATATTGGTACAATCGGTCACGTTGACCACGGTAAAACAACTTTAACAGCTGCGATTACTAAAGTCTTAGCTGATAAAGGTTTAGCTAAAGCTGAAGATTATTCTGATATTGATAAGGCTCCAGAAGAAAAAGAACGTGGGATTACTATTAACACGGCTCACGTGGAATACGAAACTGAAAAGCGTCATTATGCTCATATTGACGCCCCAGGACATGCTGACTACGTTAAAAACATGATCACTGGTGCTGCTCAAATGGATGGTGCTATTTTGGTTGTTGCGGCAACTGATGGTCCAATGCCTCAAACTCGTGAACATATTTTATTAGCTCACCAGGTTGGTGTTGATTATATCGTTGTCTTCTTGAACAAGACTGACTTAGTTGATGATGATGAATTAGTTGACTTAGTTGAAATGGAAGTTCGGGAATTATTATCAGAATACGATTATCCTGGGGATGACATTCCAGTTATTCGTGGATCCGCTTTGAAAGCTTTGGAAGGCGATCCAGAACAAGTTAAAGTTATTGAAAAATTAATGGATACCATTGATGAATATATCCCAACACCTGAACGTAGTAATGACAAGCCTTTCTTAATGCCTGTTGAAGATGTCTTCACAATTACTGGTCGTGGTACTGTTGCTTCTGGTCGTATCGATCGTGGTGAAGTTAAGATCGGTGATGAAGTTGATATCGTTGGTTTACATGCTGAAGATGGTCATTCAACTGTTACTGGTTTGGAAATGTTCCGTAAGACACTTGATTTAGGTGAAGCTGGCGATAACGTTGGTGTCTTGTTACGTGGTGTTAACCGTGATCAAATCGAACGTGGTCAAGTTTTAGCTAAGCCAGGTTCCATCCAAACTCATAATAAGTTTAAGGGTGAAGTTTATATCTTAACTAAAGAAGAAGGTGGACGTCATACTCCATTCTTCTCCAACTATCGTCCACAATTCTATTTCCATACAACTGATGTTACTGGTGTAATTGAATTACCTGATGGTGTTGAAATGGTTATGCCTGGTGATAACGTTACTTTTGAAGTTGACTTAATCGCTCCAGTTGCTATCGAAAAAGGTACTAAGTTTACTGTCCGTGAAGGTGGACGTACTGTTGGTGCCGGTGTTGTTACTGAAATTTTAGACTAATTTGTGTAACAATGAAAAGTCTGGTGAGCCAGACTTTTTTTGTACATAAATTTTGGTATAATAATAGTTTGTAACATTTACAAGTTATTTTATTTAGGGTAAGATGGATAAAGTATGAGATATTGAGTACCGGAGGGATATTATGGCTGCTAAAGCTGAATGGACGAAAGAAAAAGAACAAAATGGAAAATTAACATTTGAAATTGATCAAGCTACAATTAAACAAGGATTAGATACTGCTTTTAAGAAAGTACGTAAGAGTTTGAATGTGCCTGGTTTCCGTAAGGGTAAGGTACCACGTGTGATCTTTGATCAAATGTATGGTGAAGAAGCATTGTATCAAGATGCTTTAAATGAAGTATTACCAAATGCTTATTCACAAGCGATTGATGATACCGAAATTAAACCGGTTGGTCAACCTGAAATTTCAATTGATAGTATGGAAGCTGACAAGCCTTGGAAAATTTCCGCGACAGTTGCTGTGGAACCTGAAGTTACTTTAGGTGATTACAAAGGCTTGGAAGTTGAGAAGCAAAATACCGAAGTCACTGATGATGATGTTCAAGCTGAATTGGAACGCTTACAAAAACAACAAGCAGAACTCGTTTTGAAAGAATCAGGCAAATCACAAAAAGGTGATACTGTTGTGATTGACTATAAGGGTACTGTTGATGGCAAAGCCTTTGATGGTGGTAGTGCGGAAAACTATTCTTTGGAATTGGGCTCTAATTCCTTTATTCCAGGTTTTGAAGATCAATTAATTGATCATGAAAGTGGCGATGACGTCGATGTTAAGGTTACTTTCCCTGAAGACTATCAAGCTAAAGATTTAGCAGGTAAGGAAGCTCATTTCCAAACTAAAATTCACGAAATTAAGACTAAAGAATTACCAAAATTAGATGATGATTTTGCTAAAGACGTTGATGAAGATGTTGATACTTTAGCAGAATTGAAAACTAAAATTAATGATCGTTTGAAAGAACAACGTCAACAAGCTGCTGAAGATGCGATTGAGACCCAAGCAGTTGATAAAGCAATTGAAAATGCTACCTTTGAACCAATTCCACAAGTAATGATTGACACGGATGTTCAAAATCAAGTTGATCAATATTTGGGCAATATTCAACGTCAAGGTATCAATCCACAAATGTATTACCAAATGACCGGTTCAACTGAAGCTGATTTAAAGAAGCAATTTGGTCAAGGTGCAGAAAAACGTGTTAAGACTAATTTGTTGTTAGAAGCTATCGTGAAAGCTGAAGATATCAAGATTACTGACGATGAACGGAACGAAGAAGTTAAAGAATTAGCTCATGATTACGGCATGCAAGAAGAAGCTGTTAAGAATGCCTTATCAGAAGATATGTTAGATCATGATATTGCTATTAAGAAAGTTGTCGACATGATGACTGATACTGCTGTTCAAAAATAAATTAAGTTTGTCAATTAACTAAATAAAGCATTGCTTGTTCAATCCCATTCTTTTTAACAGGATATGATAGCAGCAATGCTTTTTTTCGTGGTTTTAATGATTGTCTCTTAAACTGTGTTCAACAACGAACAATTTTAGTTGGATTTTACTTTTGCATAATTGGTTTTAATTGCTTGGACAGAAGTTTGATATTCTTGTTGTTCTTCAGTCGTTAAAGGTAGATTGACGATGGCTTGGACACCCTTTTGCCCAACAACAGCAACTTGGCCAATGTAAATTTGTTCTTTAGCATCATAACAACTAACCGGCATCGCCACATTGGCATCAGTAAAGACGGCCTCAGCCATCTGATTGACAATGGTAGCAATCCCGTTATTAGTATAATGTTTACCAAAGAAAATGGTATAACCGCCAGTAGCAGTTTGTTTTCGGAGCTCAGGCAAGTCTAAGTGCCAGTTAGTTAATGGTTGACCAGCAACTTTAACACTGGACCAGGCGACAAATAAGGTATCACCGTGTTCGCCTAATACGTAGCCTGTAACGTCATGAGGATTATGCTGAGTAGCCATCCCAATGGCACGGTGCATGCGCGCCGTTTCCAAACCAATTCCCGTACCAATAATTTGTTGCGGGGCTAAACCAGTTTCAACTTGGAGCATCTTAGCAATTACGTCACAGGGGTTAGTAATAGTAATAATAACACCATCAAAACCAGAAGCTTTAATTTTAGGAGCAATTTCATGAACCATTTGACTGGTTAAACTTAATTCGTAATCCCGTTCACCACCATGATCTATTAAGGCCGAAATTTTGCCCGGACAAAAAATAAGCACGTCTAAATCATGCAATTTGTCCCATTTTTCTGCTTCATAGTCTTGAATATCAATGGTCATATTGTTTGGTAATAACGCCATTTGATCTTGGAGATCCATTTGTTCTGATTGTGCTTTTTGCGCATTTTTATCAATTAAGACTAGTTTACCTACTTGAGCTCTTTGCGCCATAACTAAGGCAGTTGTTGCCCCAACGTGACCTTGACCAATAATTCCAACCGTATTCATACCGATAATCCTCACTTTCGTGTATAATTAAAAAGAGTAAAAGTTTATTTTTTACTTTTCTTAGGGTCTATGTTAATCTTTTTAATGCTAAAAAGATAGCACTAGACTTAAATTGGGAGGAAATAATATATGTCTGATAGTACCAATGATAATGGTGCAATTGTCTGTTCGTTTTGTGGTAAATCCCAAGAACAGGTTCAACGAATTGTCGCCGGTCCTGGTGTTTATATTTGTAACGAATGTGTTGAATTATGTAAACAGATTATTGATGATGCAGTTGACGAAGATAATGAAAAATCACTAGAAATTACTGATTTACCAGCACCTAAAGAAATTATGGAAATTTTAGACCAATATGTTATTGGTCAAAAAGAAGCTAAGAAAAATCTGGCAGTGGCAGTTTACAACCATTACCTACGGGTTAATAGCCAATTAGCAGATGATGATCAAGCAGTTGAAATGCAAAAAAGTAACATTGCATTGATTGGACCAACGGGGTCTGGTAAAACTTATTTAGCGCAAACGTTAGCCCGAATTTTGCAAGTACCATTTGCGATTGCCGATGCCACCACTTTAACTGAAGCTGGTTATGTGGGGGAAGACGTTGAGAATATTTTATTAAAATTGCTACAAAATGCGGACTTTGATGTGGAAAAGGCAGAACACGGGATTGTCTACATTGATGAAATTGATAAAGTAGCTAAGAAGAGCGAAAATGTTTCAATTACTCGTGATGTCTCTGGTGAAGGTGTTCAACAAGCTTTACTAAAGATTCTGGAAGGCACTATCGCTAGTGTACCGCCGCAAGGTGGTCGTAAACATCCTCAACAAGAAATGATTCAAATCAATACGCGCAATATTTTATTTATTGTTGGTGGTGCTTTTGATGGCATTGATGAGATTATTAAGAATCGTTTAGGTGAAAAAACGATTGGTTTTGGTAAAAATCAAGATCAACAAGCCAAATTAAATGATCCCGTCCACTTGATGCAGCAGGTGATTCCAGAAGATTTAATGAAGTTTGGGATTATTCCCGAATTTATTGGACGGATTCCCGTCATTACAACGCTAGATCAGTTAACAAGAAACGATTTAGTGCAAATTTTAACTCAACCGAAGAATGCTTTGGTTAAACAATATCAACGGTTATTTGCCTTAAACGATGTAAAACTTGAATTTAATCAAAACGC
Organism: Bombilactobacillus sp. ESL1202; assembly: GCF_058107125.1. Lineage (NCBI taxonomy): Bacteria > Bacillati > Bacillota > Bacilli > Lactobacillales > Lactobacillaceae > Bombilactobacillus > Bombilactobacillus sp. ESL1202. Next base: position 1,814,280 of record NZ_CM176590.1, read on the forward strand.
CTTGGAAGCCATGGCTGATTTAGCTTTGAAACGCAATACTGGTGCGCGGGGATTACGGTCGATTATTGAAGCTACTTTGATGGATACGATGTATGAAGTACCCAGTCGTGATGATATTAAGCGGGTGGTCGTAACTAAAAAGTCTGTTGAAGGTGTGCAAAAGCCATTTTTATACGACAGTAAAGGTAAGGTTGCTTAATTAATGGAAATTAAAGATGTCAAAATGGATTTGAGTGCCGTTAGTTCGGCTCAGTATCCCACCGATCAATATCCGGAAATAGCTTTAGCTGGACGTTCGAATGTTGGTAAATCATCCTTGATTAATACGTTAATTCGTCGGAAAAATTTTGCCCGCACTTCCAGTACTCCTGGTAAAACGCAAACCCTTAACTTTTATGAAATCAATGAACAATTATATTTAGTTGATGTTCCGGGTTATGGTTATGCGAAAGTCTCGAAACAAAAAAGAGCGGCTTTTGGTACCATGATTGAAGAGTACTTGACCACACGCAAGCAACTAGGTGGAATTATCATTTTGGTCGATGGTCGACGTGCTCCTAGTGAGGATGACGTGTCAATGTATCAATTTGTGAGCTATTATAAGATTCCGACATTGGTTGTGGCGACTAAAATGGATAAAGTGAAACGTAATCAATGGAATAAAACTGTTGCATTAGTTACTAAAACTTTGCAATTAAACCAACGTGATCAATTACAATTGTTTAGTTCGGTTACGAAGCAAGGTAAAGAAGAAGTTTGGTCTTGGATTGAAGCTCATAGTGGTTTAAATTAAGTCTTACTCTGACTAAAATGATTAATAAAATAGCCTTAAGTTGATTTGGACTTAAGGCTATTTTGGGATGTAAACAGCAGCTTCTGACTGTTAACTATTTTATTAATCCACGTTATCATCTGGAAATTGAGCATGTTAATTAAACTATACTTCAACTTCTTATGAGAATTTTAAACTAGATTGAGCGTGGTACACTAGTAGTTAATAAGAGGTGATTTTGATGAATTATAACGCTAGATTAAAAGAATTGACTGCATTAAAAATAAAAATGAATCAATATCAACCGCTAACCCAAGGGAGAGTTGAACAACTTGAAAGAAATGCTCGGATAAAGCATGTTTGGTCTTCTGCAGCAATTGAGGGTAATTCTATGAGCCAGTGTGAAACAGCTACTCTGATTGGTGAGGGATCAGCGGCAGCTATCCCTAGCAAAAATCACCAAGAAGCCTTGGAAATTCTTGATTTAAATCAGGCTTATGATTACATGTTGGAATTGGTGAGCAAACAAGTTGAATTAAATGCCGTTGACATTAGAAATTTAAATCGAATTGCGACAATGACAACTATCGTTCCACAAACTGATGCCGGTAATTATCGAACCATTGCAGTTTGGCCATATGGTTCAGAAGATCATCCATATTTAGCTCCCTATAATATTCCTGAGGCGATCAAGGATTTAATTATGTGGAGTAAGACTGCTAATCAGCAGTTACATCCGGTGCAGTATGCGGCGGATTTACACCAAAAATTTGTTTCAATTCATCCTTTTCGAGATGGAAATGGTCGGACAGCAAGGCTCTTGATGAATTTTGTTTTACTTAAAAATAATTATCCAATCATTAATATCAATCCTGCGCAAGAACCTCGTAATGAGTATCTGGCGGCTTTAGAAAAAGCCAGGTCGGCTCAGCATGAAATGCTACCTTTTCGTGCATTGATCGCTAGTTATGTCAAGAAGGCACTTAATTGCGGTATTGCAATTTTAGAATTAAATGAAAAGGGTGAAAATCTTTCGAGTAACAGTAATGGAATTAATTAACACCCGCTTTATTCAATGATTAATCAGTAATTAATTTAAAGTAAAAAAACCGTCCACATTAACTTTGACGAGTTATAGGACGGTTTGTTTAAAGTTATTTTTAGAGTTATCACTGCCTTAGAGGGAGCGATTGTGTGTAGACTAATCCCTTTTTAACACAAAAATCACTATTGATATCAAAGAATTTAGAAATTGTTTTATGATACCATAAAAACAACAAAGTAAATGCTAAGGCGGTGGCTATTCCTGGAAAGGGAGTGGTGCTTATGGTGTAAAAACTATAATCCCAGATCCTAAAGAAAGGACTAGCAAGGTGTCAGTATCAGACGCTCTTCAATTAATATCGGTATGTTTATCATAGCGTTGTTATCATATATTGATAAGCATAATGATCGTTGATACAAAAAAATAGCTGTCCTTAGCCGTGCCTGGCTAGATAGCTATTTGAATATATTATAAAAAATTTGAATAGTCACCGCTTTGGCAACTTTACAAAAGGGTCAGTGTTTCAAGCGCTGACTCTTTTTCAATACCAATGATAACACAGAAATTGAAACTATGCTATACTGAACGTGTTTTAAAGATTTAGCAATAGAAAAACCTCAAAAGACTCTGATTAAAAATCAAGGTCTTTTTGTTTTTGGTAAATAAAAACCTTGCAAGGGATTCTTGCAAGGTTAATTTTAGTGATCGTAAACACCAGTTGGGGCAGGTGTGCTGTCGTGATAATCATTAATTTGATTGATTTGACTATAGTCAATATCTGATGTAGGTGTAGCGAATGTTTGCACTTCATACATTGTTCCCTTGTTATCAACTGCTACTCCCATACCAATTTGAGTGAAATATGGATCTAACATATTTTTTCTGTGTCCATCACTAGTACTACCAATTTCGTGGAAAAAACCACTAATGGCTGTAATTGCGTTTTTTTCAGGGGTAGGTTGAAGAAAATCTTCACCAAGATTTTCAGCCGTTAAAATGTAGGTACTATTAGGACTATACGCGCCAGCATGGTTATCTAATTGACCAGCATCAGCCAAACGTTGTGCTCTGGCCATTGAGAAGCTAGAAAGTTCAGAGTTCTCTTGAAGTGGATTTAAACCGTTCATGGTGCGTAAACGATTTAGTTCTTTAATCATTGCCTGTTGGGTAGCTTGAGCGTCGAATGAGTAGTTTTGACTAGAGTTACTTGAATTTCCACTTGTAATAGTAGTTGGAAGATCGGCTTCCCAACTATTCAAATTTGGATCCCAATACCAGTGTAAACCATTGGCGTCCTCTGGCTTGGTAGAGTAGTCAGGAGTTGAATTACTATTGGAGTTGCTGGAATTGGTATTGTTAGTTCCATTTACAGAGAAGTTAGCTACACAGTCCTTAGAGCTGATCCAGTCATTAGCTGAAATTTGATAGTAGGTTGTGCCATTAACAGTTTTTACTTTACCAACTTTCCAGTCAGAGAAATTAGGAACTAAACGAGCTTCTACCAAATTAAAATTCTTGTCAAAGAGCGAAATGTACTTAGATTTGAAACTTAACGCTCGGACAACATGGTAATTGTAGGCTGTTGGGGCAAAGTTGTTATAGCTTTCAGAGCTAGGAAGCCAAGTGTTAGGAGCAATTTTGTACATTTTTTGGCCATTGATCGTTTGCATATCGCTAACACGCCAATCAGAATTAGCTGGAACTACTTTACCTGTTGCAGTACCCTTTGAATCATAAAGCTGTGAATTTGGCTTTTGGGTAGCTGTTGCAACGGGATAGTTGTAAGTTGCAGCGTTGACTTTTTTGGTGTGTGCGCTTCCACCGACGGCTAGAGCTAATAACGCAGCAGCTGATAGTGAGTAAAACTTATTGCTTTTCATGAAGTAATACTTCCTCTCAATAATTTTGGTTCTTTGGTACACGGTAGCTTTGGCAAAAGTGGTTTTCTTTTGCATGATGGGGTTGAATGCCCTTCAACGATATTAAGTATATCAATCTTTAATTTATTTTTCAGCGCCTGATTTAAAATCTAAGTGCAACAAAAATAAAGTATACAAATAGGCCATGGAGACCTAAACTTAAAGTGTTCAAACAAAAAGGCAGGTAATTCTCCATGACCCAATCTCAGTCTAACACGCAACACCATTATCAACAACTCTCTCCTGAAGAAAGAAGCAAAATCCAAGCATATTATGATTTAGGTTTTTCTTACGCAGATATTGCACGTAAATTAAGACGTTCACGTAGTACTATCTATCGCGAAATTCAGCGTGGATTCACTCTACAAAGGAATTATGATTATTTTTTGGTTAGCCATTATTATGCTAATACTGCACAGATTATCCATGAACAAAAGCGGCAAAACTGTCATTCCCACGGTTTAGAATGGTCTTGTCGTTTCTTCTTCAGATTCTTGACTAAAGCTTTGCATAAAAGGCCATGAGTTGAAAGTATTGATAGTCTAGTACATTATTTAAAAAAAAGTTTATCCTCAAGAACCCTGCCCTTAAACCTCCACTGTTTACCGCTATATTGACCAAAATCGTTTGAAAATTAAGAACATTGATTTACCTGCTAAAATGCGCAGACATGTTAAAGTCTGTAAACATGCTCACGAGTGAACAACAAGCGGTTGGCCGGAACTACCATTGAACAACGCCCTTACGAGGTTCAAGAACGGACAACTTTTGGTCATTGGGAAGGTGATTTGGTCAAAGGTAAGCGCCAGGCCAGTGAACCGGCACTTCTAACATTAACTGAACGTCAGACTAGGTATGAAATCATAGTTAAAATTCCTAATTATCATGCGCAAACTTGTCTGCAAGCTTTACAAGCAGTAGTTGATAAAAAGCCACAAGTCTTTAAAAGTATTACGTTTGATAATGGTTCAGAATTCCGGTTATTAGATCAGGTTAAGGGGCCACAGATTTATTATGCGCATCCGTATTCCCCCTGGGAAAGAGGCAGTAATGAAAATCAAAATGGTTTAATCAGAGAGTTCATCCCTAAAGGTAAATCACTGCGTAAATATTCGATTGAGGCAATTCAAAAGATCCAATTAGTTCTTAATCAAAGACACCGAAAAATACTCAATTATCATTCAGCATTAGAATGTTTTCAACAACAATTCAAAGCCTTAAGTTAGATTTCCTGGATTGTTGCACTTGATTTAACAATTTAGGCAAGAAGTTGGATTTTAAATCAGGCTCCAATAATTAGTTCTATTAGTTAATAATAAAATTGTCATTGGCAGTTAAAAATGTCTATAATAAAAGAGATGGTTCACAAGGATTTAATCATATATTTAATGGAGGTTAGCTATGGCGCTTTTAGTGTTAGGTGGAGCGGGATATATTGGGTCACATATGGTCGACCTATTATTAAAGAATAATGAAGACGTTGTCGTGGTCGATAATTTGAGTCGTGGGCACCGGGCGGCTGTGCCGCAGGCTGTGCCTTTTTATCAAGGCGATATTCGTGATCGGGCCTTTTTAGAGCAGGTGTTTACAGAGCAGGAAATTGAAGCTGTTTTTCATTTTTGTGCTTATATTCAAGTACCTGAGTCCATTGATAAGCCCAATGATTACTTTGACAACAATGTGGTGGGGTTAATTAATTTAATTCACGTGATGAATGATCACCAAGTTAAAAAATTAATTTTCTCATCGTCAGCAGCGGTTTATGGTACACCAGAGCAGGTACCAATTAAAGAAGACGACAAAAAAGAACCGATCAATCCTTATGGTTTAACAAAATTAATGATGGAACAAATTATGCGTTGGGATGGTGCCGCTTATGATATTAAGTGGTTAGCCTTCCGGTACTTTAATGTGGCGGGAGCACGCTTAGATGGTGATTTAGGCGAAGATCATCGTCCCGAAACCCATTTAATTCCTATTGTTTTGCAAGCAGCCTTAGGCCAAAGAGACCACGTTGATATGTGTGGTAATGATTATCAAACGCGGGATGGCTACAATGTTCGTGATTACGTCCATGTTTTGGATTTGGTGCAAGCTCATTATTTAGGCTTACAGTACTTGCGCCAAGGTGGCGAAAGTGATTACTTTAATATTGGCTCCAAGCAAGGTTTCACCGTTAAAGAAATTGTTGAAGCCGCACGCAAAGTAACTGGTGTAGAGATTAAAGCTGTCGATGCACCAAGACGTGGTGGTGATCCTGATTCTTTGGTGGCAGATAGCACCAAGATTCAAAAAGTATTGGGTTGGCACTCCCAGTATACCGATATTGAAACAATTATTGATTCGGCTTGGAATTGGTTACAAAAACATCCTGCCGGTTATCCAGAATAAAAAAATTAATAATTAAAAAATGAGACTCTCAGAGCCTCATTTTTTCTTGTCTTGATTTTGTTTTAATTTACTTTCAGTTTCTTTTACCGTTTTTAAATCCTTTTGTGTCTCATCTGGTAGGGAAGCAAATTTATCAAATAAACTTTCAAAATTATTTTCGCGTTTAACGGTTAAGCCCATGATTACACCTTCCTTGTTAATTGATGTTATTGATTAGTATAACATAGATTAGCAAGCTGACAGGCAAACAAACATTCGCAAAATAGTTGGTATTTTTAGTCAGTCAGAGTAGAATAATTAAGACAAGTTTACAACTAGGAGACCGGAATGGCAACAGAATATTTAGAACATAAATTAGCGTTATTGCCTGATCGTCCAGGCTGTTATTTGATGAAAGATATCAATGCCAAAATTATCTATGTTGGTAAAGCTAAAAATTTAAAAAATCGGGTGCGTTCCTATTTTAAAAGTTCACATGAAGGTAAAACGGCTAAGTTAGTGAGTGAAATTTGCGATTTTGAAACGATCGTAACGTCCACTGATAAAGAAGCTTTTTTACTAGAAATTACGCTGATTCAAAAGCACCAACCCTACTTTAATATTAAACTAAAAAAGGGTACTGGTTACCCTTATATCAAGATTACCAATGAACGAGATCCGCAAATGATTATTACTGGTCAAGTCAAAAAAGATGGTGGCTTTTATTTTGGTCCGTATCCCAATGTTTATGCCGCTGAAGAAACGATCAACTTTTTACAGAAAGTTTACCCGTTACGTCGGTGCAATGGCTATCAAAAACGTCCTTGCTTGTATTATCATATGGGGCAATGTTTGGGAGCTTGTTTTAAAGAAGTGCCCGTTAGTAAATATCAACAACAAATTAAGCATATTAAAAGCTTTTTAAATGGTAATGTTGGAACCGTTAAAAAGCAACTGCAAAAGAAAATGGAGCAAGCAGCGGCTGATTTAAAATTTGAACGGGCTGCCGAACTACGTGACCAGTTGCATTATATTGAACAAACAGTTGAAAAGCAAAAAATTATTTCCAATGATCATACGCCTCGTGATTTATTCAATTTTTATGTAGATAAGGGTTGGATTTCCGTGCAAGTTTTCTTTATTCGCCAAGCGCGGTTAATGAAGCGGGAAAAACGGATTTTCCCATGTATCAACACGCCAGAAGAAGAATTAGCAACCTTTATTTTACAATTCTATAATCGCAAGAATAATGTTTTACCGCATGAAATCTTGGTGCCGCAAACGGTTGACAAAGAATCACTGGCAGAAATTCTCCATGTGCCTTTTAGAACGCCACAACGCGGTACCAAACGGGATTTGTTAAAGATGGCCGGCGATAATGCTCAATTATCGCTAGAAGAAAAATTTCGGCTGATGGAATTGGATAATCGCCAAACAGTTGGTGCACAAAAACAAATCTTTCAAGCTTTGGGCTTACCTTATGGACACGTGATTGAATCATTTGACCATTCACATATTCAAGGCGCCGATGCGGTTTCGGCGATGGTGAGTTTTGTCGATGGCAAGCCCGTGAAAGCTAATTACCGTAAGTATAAGATTAAAGATTTGTTGGAGCAGCATAATGGTGCTGATGAATCGGCTAATACGCGGGAAGTGATTTATCGACGTTATTCCCGCTTGTTAAAAGAGCACAAGCCGCTGCCTGATTTGATCTTAATGGATGGTGGGTTAATTGAATTACGAGTGATTTTAGATGTGTTGCATAATGAATTAGGTATTCATATTCCGGTAGCTGGGATGGTCAAAGATGACCACCACAGTACTTCTCATTTGATTACGGGCGAAGAAGGAACGGTGGTGCCCTTAGATCGTAAAAGTCAGGGCTTTTATTTATTGCAGCGCATTCAAGATGAAGTGCACCGCTTTGTGATCACTTACCATCGCCAAACACACAGCAAAAATGCCTTATCTTCGCAATTAGAAAGTATTAAGGGTGTGGGACCCAAAACACGAATTAAGTTGTTAAAAAATTATGGTTCCGTGAAAAAAATTAAGGAAGCACCAGTTGCTGATTTGATGAAATTAGGTATTTCGCAAACGACGGCTCAAACGATTAAATTATCATTATCTTTAACCCCTGTGCGCAAGATTGGTAAATAGTGTTTTTGGCCTAGTAAATGTAGTAGTTGAATAATATGAGAGTGTTGATGATTAATTTCGTCAACACTTTTTTTATTTGCGTAAATTAACGTCTATTGATCTACAGCATAAAATTTTTCTATGATTTTATGAATTCGTTGTTTCTTTTATTGATGAGAGTTTGAATTGCAAATCCTAAATCAAACATAATAATCAAATCTATGGACCAAATAATAAAAGTTGCTAATAAAGTGTAAATACTCGGTAACATGAAAGATATAAGAATTCCAAGCAATGAAGATCCTACTAAAAGCAAAAGCATTAATGATATTTCATATTTGCTCATTTTTCTTAATTTAAAGTATTTTATCGAAGGCGATAATATTTTGAAATAACCATATCTTTTTAAGTTATAAATCATTAAGTTACAATGCAAAGTACTACTAATCACAAAAGAATATGGAATCATAATAACACTTAAAATTATTGTTGTTATAACTATGTTTTTTCGAGGAACAATACTTAGTAAAAGTGAAATTATAATGTTTATCAAAGTCAAAAATAAACTAATTGTTGAAGAAATATCTCTGTAAAATTGCAATTCGTCGATTTTACTACTTATCTTTTTATTATTCGAATAAATACGTTTTAGAGATATTATCCTATATTGTTTCTTCAATTTATAAACACCTCAATGGTTTTATGTACTTATAATAAGGCTTGTTTTGTTTAATTCGCAAGCATTTTTAAATAAAAACTGATTAAAGTTTTGAATAATCAGAGATTTATTACAACTAATCTTGTAATAAATGTGGTAGTGGATTTTTACGTTGCCTGATTTAGATCATTATGATTTAAATGCAACTACTTTATTTGTACTAGTTAATTCGAAGGAAAAGATCTGCTAAAAAGCAGGTCGTCAGCAATTATATTAAGAAAATTGAACTACTTCAGATATCTTTTTGAATTGGAAGCACTAATTAAGTTGGAGGTTCTACAAACGTTACGATGGTAATTAAAAACCAAATTAATTGATTAGTCTTTGAATGTTTAAAATTAACCATAATATTTGATGAATTCAGAACAAAATTTGAGAATAGCCTATATGATTTAAAACGCAGTTAGTCTTTTTGGATGGACTAAAAAATAGGCATTTTATCCAACGCTAGTGTTGGAACTTAATAAAAACTTAAGAATCTTAAGAAAAACTTAACATTTAGATTTTTGCTATTTTTAAAAAAATCGTTCACAAGAATAAATGTGATTAAATCAACATTGACCGCAAGTATGTGAAAAAATAAAACGGTCATTTTGTGTGATATATAAATCACAATGGTCTTTTTTAAGAGTTTTTTGTCAAATAAGGTTTGATTTATCACTAATTAACCAATTATAATATGAAATATATGAGAGATTAAGATTATTTATAGATTATAACTTGATAAATTATTTATTGAATTCAAGTTAAACATAATCAAAATCATTTCCAAAAAACGTAAATATTTTAGACGACCAAAGGAGCGTATTCTAATGCATCGAAGTAAAAGATTGTTAGCAACCATGGGCGTGACACTATTCTCATCAACATTGTGGTTAACGGCTAATAAAACGACCATTAAAGCCGATGAAGTTAATGATCAAGGCAAGTTTGATCAAGCAGCACCAGGAGAAGAAATTCAGACAACCGATCCTAGTGAAATAAATGGCAGTAACAATCGACAATCGACAATCGACAATCGACAATCGACAATCGACAATCGACAATCGACAATCGACAATCGACAATCGACAATCGACAATCGACAATACTGCGGATAGCAGCGTAAACGAATCAACTAATAACAATCAGCAAGTAGAGGGTGGTACTACTGAAAACAGTACGACTAGTTCAATAGGTAGCTCTAATGTAAGCGATAACGATGATGCCAATATAAGCTCTAGTAATAATACAAGTGACAGTAACGTTAACGAAGCAAATATCAATTCTAATCAACCAACTAATAGTAATTCTGGCAATAATAACAACCAAACTGTAGTACATAACAATAATGATGAAACTACAAATCCAGAAATTGCTAACTTAGCTGAAGATGGCGTTGTGAAGGTAGACACTGCAGATGAATTCATTACGGCATATAAAGATGCAAATACTAAAACAATTATTTTAACCAGCAATATCTTGATTACTTCTACTTCTCTATCCGCGGCAGCTAGTTCTGATCTAACAATTGAAAGTGATACTGGCAGTAATTATATACTGGAAAGTTATGGCTCCTTTGATATTGCAGGTACACTGCGTTTTAATAATTTGCAACTTTATGATAGGTCTTATCTAATTCAGGGATTACATGATGGTTCTAAGTACTATTTAAATAATGTTGCTATTTATTCAATGAGTGTTTTTAAAGATGGTAATCTTTTTAACAATGAACTTCACTTATCTGGAAATATAACTGTCGATAATTTAACTCCCTACGTTTCACCAATAAATAATACGCAAATGAATTATGTAGGGGCTTGTAGTTTTGCTTTATCATATACTAAATTGTTTTTTGAAACTAATTGCCAGTTAGATATTAAGACTGGATATCTTTTTTATGTTCCGAAAAATAGTTCTGTGGAAATGAAATCTGGCTCAATTATTAATGCTCATTATAAAGAAAAAACTAATAGTGGAGATTATTTTATTGATTTGGATGGGAGTTCCATGATTTTAGATGAAGGATCTAAAGTTAATATTGATTTTCAACCTGTTGATCAATTAAATAGTATTACTCCAATGTTAATTACTAGCAGGTCTCAGCTAGTAATTAATCAAGATGCCAAGTTTAACGTTCATACTAACAGTTATTTAGATCCACAAAGAGGAGCAGTATATTTATCGATTTCGAATATTACTGTCAACAAAGGCGGGACTTTTCAGATTATTGGTCAAGATATGAAGAATTATGCTGGTTATTTATTAAGAATAGATAATGGTTGTCATTTCAATGTTTATGGAGGATCACTTAAGATTCAAACCGATGGTACTGGTCGTCAAATTTTGTTAGATGCTGTTGTTTCTCCTGTAAATATAATTGATCCTATAGAATTTCTATTAGATGCTACTACCAATAATCAAGCTAAGTTGATTGGAAGTGAAACCTATTCGAATAAATTTAACCTTTATAATGTCAATTTGATTACTGAAGATAATATTTTTCCATTGAATAAATTACAGTTTGCTATGTATGATGGTGATGGTTGGTATAATGACTACATTAGACCGATACAACTCCTTGCTTATGAGAGAACCAGTGAAATTGTTGGACCTACTAAAGATATTGAAAATAAAGTAAAGAATATACTTGATAATAATAAATTAATTGGTGGAAAAATTGAATTTAGAGGAACTGGAGTTGATACTGATTATGACAATTCGCTAGACTTTGTTCTAAATTCAACGAAATTGTCTTTTGATAAACAAAAAATCAAAGGTAAAACTAATCTAGGCAACGCTTTTATTAAAGTTCAGCTCAAACATGTCAATGGAACGACAATAGATTTTCCAGATAATTTATTGGAAAGCAACGGTGGTTGGCGTAATGAAAAATATTATATTACCCACTCCGATGCTGATGGCAACTTTAGTTTTTCCTTACCCGCAAATATGTTACAAAAGGGTGATCATCTAGTTTTAACTGCTAATAAAGATTTTGTAGACAGTCCGGTTTTAGACTTCGACCCTGAAGTTACTTCTAACATGGAAGGCTTAGCTGATGCAAAACAAGATGCCTTGACTACTTTACAGAACTACCATGATAGTAGTGAGACTACTGCGGATAATTTAGCTAATATTACGGGACAAACGGATTTAATTAATGCCATTAATGGGGCGTTTGATACGGCTTTACAACAAGCAAAAGCGTTAGTTAGTCAAGTCGGCGATGATGACGTTGATCCTGCTGATCCTGATGGTGGCCCTAATCCTGCTGCCGCTTTAATAGCCGCTATTAATAATGGTAAAGCCTTGATTGATTCGGTCACAACTTTAGCTAACACTTTCAATACTGATCAACAAACAATTAAAGCTTTCCAAGACCCTACCGGGCAATTAAACGAAACGCAAGTTAATAACTTTTTGACGCAAGTTAACCAAGCTTTGACTACGGCAACAAGTGCTTATAATACTGCTAGTGATGATACTGGTCGCCAAACAGCCTTAGATAAAGGCAAAGCTGCCATGGATGCCATTGCCGCCTTAGCTACGCGGTTAAATACGGATGAAACAACGATTAATGATTTAGGTGGTGCGGATGGTTTAACTTCCGATCAAGTTTCGAATTTAAAAGATCAGGCTAATACAGCTGCTAACAATGGTTTAGCCGCTATTGATACGGCACAAAAAGATCCAGAGAAAGATAAAGATGATGTTACTAATGCGGCCGCTACCGCTGCTACTAGTGATCCGGCTGCTGATATTGCGGCAATTGTCAGTTTAGCGCAAGCTAAGCATGATGCCATGCAAGCTATTACTGAGAAGTATAATACGGCTTTCAATACGTTGCATAATAACTTGGCAACCTTAGATACCACCGCTAAACAAGAACCCTTCCAAACCTTAATTGATGCGGCTTATAATCAAGCTAAAAGTGACATTAATAGTGCTACTGACCAAACAGCGATTGACAAAGCCAAAGATCAAGCCGTCTTAGGTATTACTCAAGGCTTGGCTCAAGCCCAATTGCAAGATTACGTTAATCAAGAACTAACCGTCATTGGTGACTTGAATAATTTAACGCCTGATCAAATTACTGCTTATCAAGAACAAATTACTAGTTCTGATCCAACCAAGAATACGGCGCAATCAGCAGCCGTGATGGCAATTAACCAAGCTACGAGTGAGACAGATGTGAATGCTGCTGAAGCTGCGGGTCAACAGGCTATTGAGAAGATTGTGACACAAGCTCAAACGGCTAGTCAAATTGGGGATTGGTACAATACCGAAAAGGAAAAAATTACTAATTTAGGTGACGATAAACAAGGGCATTTAACAACTCAAGCGCCAGATGAAGATCATCAGTCCCAAGTTGAGACATTATTGACACAATTAGAGAATGCTTATCAAACTGTTTTGCAGGATCTTGCTAATAATGGGGCTGCTTTTGACACGACAACAGCACACCAAAAACTAACGGCGGTGACGGACTTTGCACAAAGCATGAGTGATGCAGTGCAATCCTTAAATACAGCAAAAGCGGATGCGCACACAGATTTGGATAATTTGAGCCATGCTGATTTGCTGGATCCCAAGAACAAGTTGAGTGGTCAAATTGATGAAGCTTATACAACAGCAGTTAATAATTTGACGACCGCAACGACGGATACTCTGGCTGATTTGAAAGATGCGGGGACTACGGCCATTAAGCAAGTTTTGGAATTAGTTAAAGCTCAAGATGATGAGTTAAATAAACTTGATGGTACACAGACTAATGATTTAGCAGCGTTAAATGCTTTAAATCAAACTAATGGTGGCCAATTAACGACGGAACAATTGAACCCGATTATTACTGAACTGAATCAGGACTACCAAACTGCTCAAGCTGATATTATTGCTGCCACTAATAAAGATACTGCTAAATTAGCACGGAAATTAGGGCAAATGCAGCTTAATGATGTTTTAAGTTTAGCTACAGACAAGAATGCTGCCCTAAATGCTTTACAAACTGCTAAAACTGCTGCTGATACGGCAGTGACCAATGCAACTAATTTGGTAGATCAGAAAGACACACTCACAACGCAGATTAACAAGATCTATGATGATGCAGTTACTGCGGTTTTGGCTGGTGAAGACGAAGATGACTTAGACACGGCGCAAGAAAATGGCGTTACGGCGTTAAATAATTTAGCCACTTTAATTACCAAGAAGAATCAACTTTTAACTCAGTTACAAACCGATTATGATACACAAGTCCAAGCCATTAAAGACTTGGCTGAAGGGCAAGCCAATAATCATTTAACTAGTGGGGAGGAAACTAAACAAGTTGAACAGCTCTTAGCTTTATTATCAACAGCTTTAACGACAATTAAAACCGATTTGCAGCAAGCTGATACTTTGACTGACGCTTGGTTAAGCAGTGAAGAAACAACCAATTGTGCTCCGATTACCGCGTTAGCTAACAAGTTAAATACAGCGATGACGCAACTACAAACCGCTAAAAATGATGCCGAACAAACCGTCAACACTGATTTAACCGCCTTAACTAATCCACAAACTTATAAAGATAACATTGCTGGTGCTTATAATACGGCAGTTAGTGGTTTGGATTCTTTGATTGTCACAACCACAACCCAAGACCAAATTAATGCTACTGTTAATACGGGCTTGAAGGAAATTGCCCAGAAGTTAGCTGGTGCGCAACTTCAAAATGGGGTCACGGCTGCTGTTAACCAAATTAATGGTTTAACGCATTTAACAAATGAACAAAAGCAACAGTATAAAGAACTAATTACAAGTTCTGATTCAAATACAGAAACCGAACAAACTAAAGGGCAAGCCAACATTGACAGTGCTACTGATGCAACAAAGGCTGCTAGTGCTTATCAAGCTGCTCAAGCAAAGATTAACAATATTGTTAGTCAAGCTACAACTGCCGATAAAGTTACTGATTGGTACAATACCGAAAAGGAAAACATTACTAATTTAGGCGACAATAAACAAGGGCATTTAACAACCACAGCGCCTGACGCCGAACATAAGTCACAAGTGGATACCTTAGTGGAACAATTAGGTACGGCTTACGATACAGTCTTGAGTGATTTAGAAAATCCTGGGGCAAACTTCAACGAAGAAACAGAGGAGCAAAAGCTCACGGCAGTAACTGGTAAAGCAAGAACCATGAATACAGACATGGGTAAGTTACAAACTGCTTACCAAACAGCTCAAGCAGCGACAACTGCTGATAAACTAAGTCATTTAAGCGAAGAGAAACAGGGGTTGTATCAAGGCCAAGTTAAGACAGCTTATAACAATGCAGTGACAGCTATTACCAATGGTACTGATGGTGCGGAAACCACCGGTGAAACGGCGTTACAAAAAGTGGTTGATCAAGCGCAATTGGCGGAACATAAAGCTGATAATCAAAGCCAATTAGATAGCTATGCGCAATCTGCGAGTGACATAATTGGTCATTTGACGGACACCTTGCAACCAACAGATATTCAAAAGTATCAAGATCAAATTACCAATACCACTGATGGCGCCCAAACGACAGCAAATCAGAATATTGAGAAAGCTGATAGTATTGAAAATGCTGATAAAGCTTTAAGTAATGGTAAAACAGCAATTGATGCGATTGTTACAGCGGCGCAAAACTTATCCGGTAATTTAAGTAAAGTAGCTGGTTGGTATAATACTGCTAAGGATAATATTAATAAGTTAGCTGCAAGTAATAATCAAGGTGGTTATTTAACTGGTGCTGTTGATTCAAGTGATCCTAGTACGCAAGTTGGTAAGTTATTAGCTGATTTAGCTAGTGCTTATGAACAAGTTAAAACGGATGCTGCTAAACCAGGCTTTGATAGTACCCAAGAACCGAGCTCCTTAACTGATGTTGTGACTAAAGCTCAGGCTATGAATACGGCTATGCAAACAGTAGAAGCCGCTTATCAAACAGCCAAGGATGCTTTGAGTAATTTACACCATCATGATGATTTGGTTACTGGTGATCAATTAATGACAACTTTAGAGCAAGCTTATCAAACCGCTCAAACTGATTTAAGAGATGCAACTACTGCCAATATGTCGGCGCAAACTACTGCTGAAGTGACAAATATTGAGGGTGTAATTGCGTTAGTACAAGACCAGGCAACGGCTTGGGATGATCTGGAAACCATTTATAACAATGGTGTGAATGACTTAAATGGTGCTGCTGGCAATCACTTTGGTGATAACTTAACTGCGGCTTTGAAGAAGTTGAAAGACCAATACGATACTGAAGTTGGTAAGATTAAAGCTGCAAGCAAAAAAACTTTAGAATCTATTAGTTCCTTAGCGCAATCTAATGTCCGCGACTTGTTGGCCGCTTTAAAAGAACAAAATACGCAATTAGGGGCATTAGCTACTGCTAAACAAGATGTGGAAACAGCTTTAAGTAACAGTAGTGATTTAACAAGTGCACAACATGATGTTTTTGTCAGTTCCATTAATACAACATACAAAGATGCTGTCAATGATGTCTTGGGTACTACAGATTCAACTGCTGCTCAAGCTAAGGGGCAAGCGGGAGTTGACGCATTACAGAAGATTAAAACTACAATCACCCAAAAAGCTACAATTATGCAACAGTTACAAAGTGACTACAATACTGCAGTCAATCACATTAAAGAATTAGGTGACGGTACCACTGGTCATAACCTAACTGGTGGTACGACGCCAACTGATGAAGCTCAACAAGTTGGTAAGTTATTAGCTCAGTTAGCGGCAGCGAAGACAACGATTGAAACTAACTTACAAAATGCTACTGATGTACCAGAAAATTGGTTAACTGATCAAGAAACAAAGAACTTTAAGCCAGTAACTGATTTAGCTGATAATATGAATACGGCCATGGGTGTGGTTAATTCAGCTGTTACTGCCGCTAATACTGCTATTGGTAAGTTGGATCAATTAACTGACCAACAAGCTGGCTTGAAACAACAAGTTACAACGACTAAAGACCCAATTGTTGAACAAATTACTAATGCTACGACAACGACTGATTTGAACCAATTAGCTCAAAATGGAAAACAAGCTATTAATAAGTTACTGAAGTTACCGCAGGCTCAAAACAAGGCCTTAACAGCCTTGCAGACACAAATTACCACCGCTAAGAATCAGCTTGAAACCACAGCTGGTTTGACGGCTGCGCAAAAGACACAATTTAAGGATCAATTGAATCAAGCTAAATCTGCTTTAACTACTCAAATCAAGACAGCAACGAGCGTTGAGGAGACTCAAGTCAAGACGCAAGTTATCACAGACTTAACTAATTTAGCGACAACTTTAGGGCAAGCCAACAATGATTTAATTGGTTTAGCGAATATCAGTGCTGAGCAACAAACTGATTTCTTAAATCAAGTCAATACCGCTGCTAACACAGCCTTAACTGGTATGAAAGATAACACTAAGGAAACTACGGCCTTTGACAAAGGTACCGCCGCTATTCAAGCAATTGTGGCTTTAGCTCAACAATTAGCTGCTAATAAGCAAAAGATTAATGATTTAGGTCAAGGCGACAACAAGTTAGACCAAGACCAAATCAATCAATTACAACACCAAGCTGACCAAACAGCAACTAATGGTGTGAGTGCCATTGAAACGGCACAACAAGATTCCAGTAAGACGGCGCAAGATGTCACTAATGCTGCTGGTCAACAAAATAATGCATTAGATCAATTAGTAGCGACTGCTAAACAGAAGCAGAAATTACAAGCAAGTATTAACCAAGCGGTCAATGATGCCAAGCAACAAATTCAAGATTTAGGTAAACCGGACAAAGACGGTCACTTAACCGCTGATCAAGTTAATAATTTATTAGAGCAAGTCACAACCGAACAAACAGCGATGTTAAATGATTTAAATGAAACCACCGATGTTACTGAAAGTTGGCTCACGCAAGAAAAACAGAAGTTACGGCCAACGTTAGACTTAGCCGAGACGATCAATAAAGCCATGCAAAAAGTTGATCAAGCAGCAACGGCCGCTAATGAGGTAATTGCGGGCTTAAATCATTATCAAGCTGACCAAGATAACTTGAAACAAGACGTGCAGAACCAAAAAACGCAGGCGATTGCCGTTATCAATCAAGCAAGTTCGGCTGCTGCTATTACCCAAGCCGCTAAAGATGGTGTAAAAAACATTAAGCAAGTAACAGACTTGAAGCAACAACAAAATTCCGCTTGGAATGCTTTAGCTGATGAGTTAAATCGTGAACAACAAGAATTAGGTAGTTTAGCGCAAGGTGGTAATTTAAGTAGTGACCAAGTTAACCAATTACAACAACAAGTTACAACTGCTTATGAAACTGGTTTAAGCCAAATTAAACAGGAAACGGTGGCCAATAATATTGTTGGTGAACAACAACAAACCATTGAGCAAATGAAACAACAAGTCACTTTAGCGCAACAAAAAGCCCAGGCAGTGCAACAGATTAAGCAAACGCAAAAACAAGCCCAACAAGCTTATGATGCTACCAAAGCTTTGAATGAAGAGCAACAAACGGCTTTGCAGAGTCAAATTAGTCAACAAGCCACAGCAGCCATTGATCAAATCTTAGCGGCAACAGATCAAAGTGGTGTGGATCAGGTTCAACAAACCGGAATTACGCAATTAAATGACACTAAGACTTTGATTAACCACAAGAACCAAGCGATGCAGGAATTAAAGCAAACCTATCAAGAAGAACAAGCCAAGATTAATGGTTTAACGCATTATAAGGATCAAATTGACAGTTTGAATGGTTTGTTGGAGACCGCTTATCAAGCAGCGCAAGGCAGCATTACTGAAGCTAACTTGTCAGAAGTTGATCCGCACAAACAAACCGGAATTGAAAACATGCAACAAGTGGTTCAAGTGACGAAAGCTAAAGATGATAGCCTGACCACTTTAGAGCAACATTATCAAGATACCACGGATCAGTTGAACGATTTAACTGACTTAACACCTGAACAAAAAGACGACACTCAACACAAGGTGGATGCGGCCTATCAAGCGGCCAAAGATCAAATTGATCAAAGCCAAGGTGTTGATGCTGCTCATGCTGCCGAAGTAGTAGGGGAAAATAGTATCTCTGATGAAGTGGTTAAAGCCCAAGTGGCGCAAGCTAGTGCGGTTGCCATTAATGCCATTCATCAAGCAGCTGATCAAGCGGTTAAGAACTTAGAGAACAATACCAGTTTAGACGCTGATAAACGCCAAGATCGGATCTTTGCGGTGCGGCATGCTGAAAGTGCGGGCATTGACCAAGTGCAACAAGCGACAAGTGTCGCAGCCGTTAACCAAGCCCAAAATGATTGGATTCAACGCATTAATAGTTTAGCGGGCACGGGTAGTGTCAACTTAACTGATAATTTAGGTAGTGGCTTGAGTCAAAGTCATAGCGTTCGCAATCCGGGCATTGCGATTGTTAAACCCGATGTCACGGGTGGTTTCATTCACTTGTATGACCAGCAAGGTCACCAGTTGGAGCAAGTCTTAGCCGCCAATACTGATTGGAAAGTCGATTATATTTATACGCAAAATGATGGCACGATGTATTATCGCGTAGGTGCCAATGAATATGTTAAAGCTGACGATGTCAACTACACTAAGATTGGTAAACGGCAAATCATTGATGGAGTAATTACCGTGCAACCAACTGCGGGTCAAGACTTCATCACCGTGTATAGTGATCAAGGTGCCGCGCTGAAGCAGCAATTGCCAACGGGCACACAGTGGTTAGTTAATGCGCAAGAAACATTAGCTGACGGACAAGTTTATTATCAAGTCGCTCCACATCAATATGTGCGAGCCCTTGATGTTACGGTCATGACAACCGCAATTGTCACGAAGCCACAGAACGGAACCTTAATCTTGAAAGAACAAGCGGCACCGATTTATCATTATCAACCACAAATTGGTTTCTTAAGTCGCTCCACAGATAAACATTTAACTCGTCAAGCTACTTGGAACTTTGATCAAGTCCTAACGGTTAATGGTCATCGTTATTATCAAGTTGGTAATAATGATTGGGTGAAAGATGTGGATGTTAAATTGAATTAAAGTTAATTAAAATAAAAGAAAGTTTTCCGTAAAAAGAAGACTTTCTTTTTTATTTGAAAGTGTCAAACAACAAGTTGAAATGACTTTTGTGAGATTGACATAGAAAGTTATCAAAGTTAACTAGCGCCGCTAGATACTTCAATTTTTTGGGGGAGAAAAATGGTATTAGAAAATGCACATCTGACAAAGGAATATGATCATTTAAAATATGGTGAAAATGTTGATTCATTTCAGGCAAGAGAATTAGTTAGAAACGGTTATGATCCTCATGATTTTGTTTGTAATAGAAATAATAGAGTTAACGGTGGAAAATGTCAGGCACCAATTTTACTAGCGGCTCCTTATAGCAAAAAAGTTAGTCCTTATTTTAAAAATATGCCGGATGCAATTACTCAACATACATGTGATATTAATCAAGTAAAACAAGCTCAATTTCAAAAGAATCATGAGCAAGATAAAGTCTATCAGTCTAGACAAGCATTTTTAAAATTTTATAAGAATACTTTAGATAAAGAAAGTAAGACATTCATGTCTAAAATTTCAGGTGCTCCAAGTGATACAGTTAAAATTATTACTAGGAATCAGACTAGTTCGAATAAAAATAAGAAGATTGTGATTCGTCACCCTAGTTTAAATACGCTTAGGGCTGTTGTTAACAATAAAGATACAGAACAATTACTTGAGAACGGAAGTACTATTAAGCTAAGTATACTCTTTGATAAAATAGAGAATTCTAAGAAAAAGCATTATTTACCGGATCCTAGGTTAATGAATATTTGGTACGGAAAGATTCAAATTTACGAAGAGAAAGATAAATTTGGTCTAGTATACTATAAGCTATTTGTTATTTATCAAAATATTGAAGGACGAACTATTTCTATGTTCTTGAATGAAAAGCAGATGGAGGAACTTTTACCTGATTTTACAAACTTTATTTCCAGAGGTAGTAGCAATGATCCTAATAAAATTCGACATACTCTTGAGTTATATACGACTGAAAAAGCTCAAACAAGCTCTAACGGTAAATATGAAAATATTAGGATAAATAAATTCTGGAAGCATTTGTCTTCTAGAATTTATATTCGGCCGTGTTCTAACAATTAGATTTTTAAACTTAAAAAGTTACACTACAGAAAGTATTATTTTGAGAGGCTGGGACAAAAGTCGCTTAGTAGTTGATTAATAATGTTTAAATTGCCAAATTCGAACTTGATTTGGTAAATTTAGCAATATTAGGCACCAACTGCTGACTGATTGTTCCAGCTCCTTTTTATATCCAATAAAATACATTAGATAGTTCTCCTTGATTTCTATATTGTAAAATATAATTATTTCATTAGATATATTTTGCTTTTTTACATAAATATTTATTGCTATTTATATTAAAAAACACTTTTGACGACAATATTAAGATTTTTGTTTTGTTGAGAAAAAAATAACAGCTAGATTATTATTTAGTGCCTAAAAATAGACGGATTAACGTTTGATAGTTCACTTGTTGAAATATCTTTTTTTAAAAATTAATTATTTATACAAATACCATTAAAAAATGATACTTATAAAAGTATTTTCTTATTAAATCAACGTTTATACAAGCATAAATGATGGTTTAATTATAATTTTTTTTTGATATAATTATATAGATTTTTAAAATTATTTTATGGAGGTAGTTATTTTGGCAGGACAAATTGCTGTTACACCAGAAGAACTAAGATCACAAGCAACGCACTATACTCGGGGAGCTGATAGTGTTGATAATATTTTAAGTGATTTAAAGAGCACACAAGAACAAATTAGAGCTGAATGGAAAGGTAACGCTTTTGAAAAGTATGATGTTAAATTTCAAGAGTTATCTGGTAAAGTAAAACAATTTTCACAACTATTGCGCGAGATTAAGTCACAATTGGATAAATCTGCCCAAGCAATGGAAGATACAGATAATCAAATTGGTCAATCTTGGAGCTAGTTAAATTAGACTAGAGGCTGGGTCAGAAGTCATTTAGCAGTTGAGCACTAATGGACTTAAATCTTAGGTTCGAACGGAATTTTAAAAGATGAAGATCATTAGGCTCAACTGCTGACTTTTGGAACGCAATAAGGAATTAGTGCTCGTTGAACTTAAATAGAATACGATCATTAATCTTATTGTCCCAACCTCTTCTTTTACGTAAATTTGCCTAAAATTTATAATTACGGACAAATTATTTTGTAATAAACCGGTTCAATTTATTACTAATACTTAATTAATACCTTTCATTAGCAACAATCAAACTATTTAATTACAGGAAGATAAATTTTGTGATAGGAAAACTGTCTAACTTTATAAAATATAATAATAAAAATATTATTGCTACAATTTTGATAGTGATCGTCACTTTGACGATTGCGCTCTTTGCTTTTCGCACTAAACAAACTAAAGATCCTAATGCAAACAAAGTCCTACAAGTGGGGTTAGTTAACGAAGATCACGGTGGACAATTTAATAATCAACAATATAATTTTGGCACCGACTTTGTTAATTTATTGACGCGCGACCATGATATTTCTTGGTATTCAGTTCCCCGTGATGTGGCCGAAAATGGTTTGAAACATAAGCGCTATGACTTAATTATCATTTTGCCATTTAATTTTTCACAGAAAATTTTAAAGTTTCAAACTGCTGATTTTAAAAAGACCAAAGTTTTATATAAATTGCGGGAAAATAAAAGTTCTGTCATCCAAAATAAAATTTCGCAATTAACTAATAACATTTTGAATAAATTAAATTACAAAGTGACAGAAATGTATCTGGCCAGTATCTTGTTTAACCTGCATCAAGCTCAGCAACATTTAACCACAGTTAATATCAATGAACAGCAACTCAGTCGGAATTTACAAGGAAATATTAATAATCCCTTAGCTGATTTTTTGAAGCAGTATCACGATTCTGGATCGACACCATTGCTTAATGATGCTCAGCAAACAACTAATGCACCACTAGCTGATCATAATTTGAATAACTTGTTGCAAAATCAGGGCATTGATGGTTTTCAAAAAATTAATGATCAAGTTCAAGTTATGCAAGATCAAGCAAACCAACAATTGAGTACTTTAACAAATAGTGCTAATTCGTTAATTCAAGCCAACAATAATAACTTTTTAAATACATTTTCCAATCAATATAATACATTTCAAACAATTATGCATGATGAAAGCTCAAATGCTAATCAATTGCAAGATTATGAATTGCAAACTCAAATTAGCGAGCTATTAAATTCACCAGTGTGGCTGACTACAGAGGATCCGCCGCTGCTTCAAGAATTAAATAATCAGCAATTACAATTAGGTTTGACGCGTGACAAAATTAACCGCTGTTTGGCGCTACTTCAAAAGCAAACGTTAATTCAGACTAATAACCAAGAAAACACTACCGTGGTGACTGATCAATTGCAAAATATGCAACAAGAATTGCAGCAAATGATTACGGAAACCACAGCGCAGTTGCCCACCAATAGTGCGCAAATTTTAGATCAGATTAGTAATGATGGCGAATTAACTCAGCAGCAAGCACAACAATTACAAGCTGAATTAACGTTGGTCACAAATTTTTGTGCGACTAATGATTTTCAAGCCACAGCACTGCAGCTGCAGCAATCACAACTAACAGCAGCTGATCAGTCACTCACCTTGACTTTACCAGCCAACCAAAAAGTCTTTTTAAATATTAGTAGTACACAAGTAGATTTAGCTGACCTCGCACAACAACTGGCGTCTGAAAATGTGACAGTGACTGTTCAAGATCAGGGATTAGCAATTGATAATCAAGGTGAGCAACAAGTAGTTACGGTAATCCCCCAAACATTGGTCACAAACCAAAATATTGATTATTCCTTGACGATTGATGTCCCAGCCTTAAATCAAGGAGTAATCACAGACTTGAAAACTAACACGGGCAATTTAAATAATCAGTATTTAAACTTGCTGCTCACTTTAAGTCAAGCAGATACCTTAATCAATGTCTTTAATAAAACCCAAACGTTCCAACCTAAGACGGTAACTACTTCAACGAATACGACTTTCCAAGTTGCGAATGCAAGTCCGAATGCTAGTTTAGAACAAAATTTATTAGCAGTTTTAATTAATCTGAATAGTGCTAGTGATTCGGTTACCAAAATCCGTACGCAGTATCAGGACCAGTTACAACAAAATCAGCAGGCTAATAATGACTTTGAAAAATTAGTTTTAAAAATTCAACAATTATATCAAGGACAATTGAGTAGTTATCATCAACATTTAACAATGATGTCACCGGTGGTGGACTTAAATACTCAATTAATCAGTTTGCCACCACAATTAGATTTTTCACCGATTACAGAGTTATCAAACCAAAGTGGTGTTCAAGCTCAGCAACAAACGTCGCAGTTACAGCAATCGTTGCAACAAATGTTCACGCAAGCGCAACAATTAGATCAAACTCTGACTAATCAAGCGCAGTCTACGTCAGCGATTAGTGATGATTCACAAGCGTTTGTTCAAAGTGGTAATCAGTTATTGCAGCATGCTAATTCGTTACTTAACAATTGGCAAGCAATTGCCAAAGCTAATAGTGACTACAGTCAGAATTTTAATCAATCAATGAGTAACACCAAGAATGATGATAATGCGGCGCGGAAAGTTTATGGAAATTTGGCCCAACCGTTGAAATTTAAAAATGCGGGAACGATTCGTAATCTGAGTTCAATTTTTCCTTATTTTTTAACCTTGGCCAATATCATTATTAGTGCTTTTACGGCTTTGTTGGTTGTCGGTAATGACCAGCAAAAATTAAAACCATTATTTTTTCGACAGCAGCTGGATTTGGCCGATGATCAAGAACGGCATTCATTGTACCAACAATATACCTTGCTTTTAGTGTTAGTAATTAGCTTTTTAGTCGCCTGGACTTCGAAATCTTTGGTGAAAGATTTCTTGAGTCCTCACTTATGGTTAATTTTAGCGACTTTAATTCAAGCAGTCATGATTGAAATCCTGATTTTTCTGTTGCGCGTTTTTGATGCTTTGGGAAAATTTTTGTTGGCTTTCTGTTTTATTGAATATATTTTTTACACACCAGCCTTGGGTCAATATTTAACTCAAAGTCGCTGGGTCGGCTTCTTTTTGAAGTATTTGTCGCCGTTTCAACAAGTTGAAGATATTTATACAAATCTTTTTAAGAACCAAGTTGATAGTGTCCTGCTAATCTTGCTTTTGGGATTGTTATTAATTGTATTGTTGATTGTTAATTTATTATTTAGGGAAAAAAGATATGTGGCAAAAAATAGGTCTTAGTTTCATCAATAAACTAGTTTTGCTAGGGGCAATATTTTGGCTGCCAGTAACTAACTGCTGGGCAGCACAGCCAACCAGTAATAATGGCAAAATGACGATTAATAATTCAATTTTAAATAGTAGTCAAACAACCGCTGATGAAAACACGAAAAGTGGACAATTTAGTGCTGACGCTGATTTTTTTCGCCCCGATAGTCTCAAGCAACAGCAGCAACGACGCCAGCATCGGACTTGGCAGAATACTAAGTGGCCCCAGCAACAATTATTTAGTCAAAAAGTTAGTTTTAAAAATAATTTCTCCGCTTCCCAAATTACGCAACAACTTTTCCAAACTAAAGTAACGGTCAGTAATTCATTACAACATTCACAGGCTTTTCATTCAAGGACTGTAATTCAGCAATTAAAATGGGGGTTAATAACGATCATGATGGTAATTTTTATTGTGGTAGGAGTAGCAGCCGGACGGCATAAACAGGCAATAAGGAGATTATTTCAACGATGAAATATATTAATGTCACGATTCAAATAACTGCCAGCAATTACGTGCAAGATTTAAGAATTCCCCTGGAAATCACAGTTAATCAATTAATTGCATTAGTAGTTGATGGTTTGCAGGAACAGACCAATTTTGCGGCCAGTTCTTTAATTAACGTCATCAAGGTTAAAACCAAAAATTTAGTATTGGCCAATACGGACGTGTTAGCAGATTATCCGCTGGCAGATGGCGACATTTTGGCAATTTTGTAGAGCGTGAAAATAACGGAGGAGATAGTGTGGATAAAAAAGTACGAACATTTACAATTGATAATCACGAATATGTATTGCAAGAATTTGATCAAGAGCAGATTGTTGAAGAATTAACACCTGGCCGGGTGCAAAAGGCTGAATTAATTGATTATTTGAAGTTTCAACATGATCTGTTGGTACCCTTGACCATGCAGGCACAAGATCAATCTTGGCTACTAAAGTATCAAAATACCGAAAAATGGTCGACTTTTAAACAATTGGCGGGCAACCTATCAAAAAGTGAACGTCTAAAATTATGCCTAAACTTATTGGAATTATGGCAATTACGGAATTCACGCATTGTTGCGTTAGTGCATCCGGATAATATTTTATTTGACTTTAATTTACGACCTAAGGTTTTGCATCGGGGAGCCGTGGGCATTGCCGTGCCAGAAAGTAATGCTCATTTATTAAAGCAGTTAAAAGCTTTTATCATTATGGTTTTATCAAACAATAAATATTCATTTAAACGGCTATATCAAGGATTAATGAATGATAAAAGTTTTACTGGTTCTAAGTATAAAAAAATCATTCGCGCGAAGAATGTGACTACTATCGCAACGCAGCTTAAAACGGAGTACCAACGTGCTTTAAAATTTGAGCAAAATCAATTAGTAGTAGCCTCGAAAAAGCAATTTCATTTTTATCAATGGGGTTTTGTGATTGAATCAATTTTTTTGAGTGTTGTGACGCTTATACTGCTGTATTTGGTCATGGTCGAATTGCCCCAAAAACAGGACTTAGTGGCAGGTACGGGTGCTTATTTAGAACAAGATTATGATCAAACCATTGAGCGATTAGGCAAAACGAAGGTTCGACAGATGCCGAAAGTTCAGCAGTTGATGTTGGCCGATGCCTACGTTAGTGTGAATAATCTTAATCACAATCAGCAATCAAACATCAAGAAATCTTTAACAATGAATGCTGATCCTAACTATTTGAAATATTGGATTTATGATGGTCAAGGCAATTTTAATGAATCTTTAGACTTAGCCAAATATTTAGGTGATCAGCAATTAATTCTTTTTTCCTATACCAAGTTATACTCACAAGCAAACAGTAATCCACATTTAACTGGAGCGAAAAAACAAAAGTTGTTAGATAAGTACTCGAAATTGATTCATACCTACACTAAAAAATTAAAGAAAGAATAGAAAACAATGGCTGAACAGTATCAATTATATCTCTGGCTTGAAAATAGTTATTCGGTCCTAAAGTTAGACACGACTAACCAAACTCAATTTACTTTAAGTACGGATTATCATGATTTTTATTATGTTCCTGAATTAAAACAATCATTTCAAATCCAGCTTGATCACCAGCAAGATTTTTGGGTCAACGAGCAAAAAATTCCAGTAAAACAAGTGTGTCAAATTGCTGAGCAAGTTAAATTACTATTAGTACCACTGCCTTTGACTCAATGGAGCTTTGATATCGCTCAATTATCCGCAACGCAAAATATTAGTATTGGTGCACAAGTTTTCAACGATCTCCAACTGGCGAGTGCGGTTAATTTTTTGATTACTCCAACGACTAACCCGCAACAATTTCAGTTAAAAGGTACGTTTGAGTTACCACTGTATCTTAATCATCGCTTAGTTTTACAAGAACCATTTAATTTTACTTATGGTGATGTTTTGGCCATTGATAATTTAGAATTTAGCTTACAGGCTGACGGTTGGCTAATATTAGCAGATCCTTTAAATAAGTTCATTCGTAGTTCGCTGTTTCATCAGCACCAACTCTTTAGTGCTTATACTGCTGATTATCCCGAATATCATCGCTCGCCGCGGGTCATTCGGACTTTGCCACAAGCCAAAATTACCCTCGATGCACCACCGACCAAACAAGAGGCTGCTAAAAATAAATTATTAAAGACAATTGCGCCACCATTAGTGATGGTCGCAGCTTCCATTTTCATGTCATTAATCAGTCACAACTTAACCACCATGATTATGATGGGGGCTATGAGCATTACCACCGTGGCTTTTTCCATTAGTAGTTACTTTAGTGATAAAAAAGAACAACAACAAAAAGCGCAGCAACGTCATCAAGACTATCTGGATTATTTACAGACAAAGATTGTGGAAATTCAAGACCAAAAGCAACAAACTCGATTAGCTTTGCAATATCATTTTCCAGCACCACTAGCAATTAAGGATTTAATTTTAAATAATAGTTCCCGTATTTACGAAAAAAATAAGTTTCAAACGGATTTTTTAACAGTGCGCTTGGGTCTAGGTAATATTACTGGCAAGTACCAAGTTAATTTTACGCCCCAAGAATTAAGTCATGATGAACTACTAACTGCTGCCAAAGAGGTTTATCAACAAGCTGAGCAGGTTGAACAAGCCCCCTTAACGGTTAGTTTGATTCACGGGGGGGTTGGTTTAGTTGGTGATCGCGACCAGGTTGATTTAGCGTTAAAAAATATTATTTTACAGAGTGCAACTTTTCATAGTTATCATGATGTGCGTTTTATTGCGGTTTTTAATCAGCAACAAGATATCTGGCAAGAATTTCGCTGGTTGCAGCATTTTCGTTCTAATGAGAGTAATACTTTAAATTTTGTTGATGATGAACAAACTAGAGATCAGATTTTAACAGCTTTATTTCAACTGTTGAAAGATCGTGAACAAATGGTTAAAGAAGAAAATAAAGATCACGCGCTTAATTTTTCACCATATTATATTTTGATTATCCAAGATGAGGAATTGATTATCAACCACAGTATCATGGAATATCTGTCACGGGATATTTCCCAATTGGGTGTGGCGGTCATCTTTGTGAAAGATACACTGGCTGATTTGCCAGAACACGTTCAAACTGTGGTGGAATATGAAGATAGCCAGCAGGCCAAAATTGTGATTGAAGCGGGATTATTAGCTAATCAAAAATTTATTCCCGATTCTGTGGCCGCTTTAGATTTAGATTTGAGTTTACGGCGGTTAGCTTCGTTAGATCATAAGGAAAGTTTAAAAAATTCTTTACCAGCTTCGGTGGGGTTATTGGAACTTTACGATGTCAAAAAAGTGGAAGAATTGCACTTAGAACAACGCTGGGCCACTAATTTACCTTATAAAAGTTTGGCTGTCCCCTTAGGCCAGCGGGGCAAAGATGACATTGTTAAATTAGATTTGCATGAAAGAGCACACGGCCCTCACGGGCTAATTGCCGGAACTACAGGTTCAGGAAAGTCAGAGTTAATTCAATCTTACATTGCTTCGTTGGCCATTAATTTTCATCCAGATGATGTTGGTTTTTTGTTGATTGATTATAAAGGTGGCGGGATGGCCAACTTATTCAACAAATTACCCCACTTACTTGGAACGATTACGAACTTAGATGGTAGTCAGAGTTTACGGGCGCTAGCCTCCATTAAAGCTGAGCTAGAGAAACGTCAGCAATTGTTTGGTCAATATCAAGTTAACCATATTAACGAATACCAAAAACTGTATCATGACCAAGTGGCGACCAAAGCTATGCCACATTTGTTTTTGATTAGTGATGAATTTGCAGAATTAAAAGCCGAACAGCCCGATTTTATGCAAGAGTTGATTTCCACTGCCCGTATTGGTCGTTCTTTAGGAATCCATTTGATTTTGGCCACCCAAAAGCCAAGTGGAGTAGTTAATGAACAAATTTGGAGTAACTCTCGTTTTAAAATTGCTTTAAAAGTTCAAGATCAATCGGATTCCAATGAAATTTTGCATACACCCGATGCGGCCTCAATTGTCGAACCTGGGCGGGCGTATTTACAAGTTGGTAATAACGAAATTTATGAATTGTTTCAAAGTGCTTATAGTGGCAAAGATTATCAACCAACAGCTACAAAAACGCAAACGTATCATCCATTATATCGGATTAATGAATTGGGGCAGTATGAAAATTGGGCAACTGATTTAAGTGGTTTAACAAAAGTTAAGGCAGACAAAAAAACAGACCAGGTTTCGGAATTAACGGCGGTCATTGACTATATTGCCCAGTTTGCTCACAAACAAAAGATTGAACGGTTACCACAACCTTGGCTGCCACCACTGGGACAGCAGTTGTTCTATCAAGATTATGTGACGACTGATTACCAAACAAATTGGTTGAAAACGCAAGCCGATTTACAAGTTACGGTAGCAATCGCAGATTATCCGGATCAGCAAGCACAAAAGCCGCTAGTTATTGATTTTTTACAAGCTAAACATTTAGCTGTTTTTGGGAGTCCAGGCTATGGGAAAAGTACCTTTATTCAAACTTTGATTTTAGGATTATGTCAGCAAAATTCCCCCGAGTTATTGAATGTTTATTTACTCGACTTTGGTACTAACGGTTTATTAGCGTTGCGTGATTTGCCGCAAGTAGCTGATCTCATTCGAATTGATGAAACGGAAAAAATTCTTAAGTTTCAGGAAATTATCGAACAAGAAATTAATCACCGCAAGCATTTGTTGAGTTTAGCTGGAGTGGCTAATTTGGAGCAATACATTAGTGCTACTGATGAACAGTTGCCCATAATTGAAATTGCCATTGATGCTATGGATGCGGCCAAAGAAGTTGCTTGGAGTGATCGGTTTAATAGTCTATTAGATAAGATTACACGTGAAGGAGCCAATGTTGGTATTTATCTTTTGCTGACGGCCAATCGACAAGCTGCGTTGAGAATTCAGTTATTGTCGAATATTAAAACGCAAATTTCCTTATTCTTGTTTGATCGTAATGAAACGACCGATATTGTAGGGCGCTCAAAATTAGCAATTGATGATCAACCCGGTCGTGGATTAATGAAGTTAGATACTGTGCGTTTGATTCAAACTTTATTGCCAGCTCAAGGTAGTAGTTCTTTAGAAATTTTAGAAAATATTAAGCAATTAACGTTACAAATGAAAGCTGATTGGCAAGGGAAATTACCACCAGCAATTCCAATGATTCCTGAAGAATTTACATGGGATATTTTTCAAACAATGGCTACTAGCGCTAGTGATCAACTAGCTTTAGGTTTAGATACAGCAACTACTAAGCCCATCACCTTTGATTTGGAACATGATAATTACTTTACCATTTTGAATGATACGGAAGAACAATATCAGCTGTATGATGTTTTAATTCGACAGCAATTAGCAGCGCAACAAGGGCAATATCAAACCTTAGTTGTTGACCCCCAAGCTTCTGAGACCAAAGTTGTGGAGCAATTGCAACAATTAAAAAAGCTTCTACAGGGTGAACAATCAACTGAGGAATATTTGGTTTATTTCAATGATTTAGAAGAAATTGCTAATCTGGCAGATCAGAATCAAATTAACTTATTAGAAATTATTCAAAAGGGACATAATTTGGGATTACATCTGGTAATCAACACTTATTTGTCATATCTTACCGGTAGTTTTGAAGATTTACCGCGAGCACTCAAAGCTGAAATTAAGGTTGGTATTTTAGGGAGTCGGCTGACAGATCAAGAGTTGATCAACGTTAAATACATCTCTAATGAGGAGTATCTCAAAGATGACGAATCTTATTACTTTAAAAAGCGTTCCTATAAAAAAATCAGAATTCCTAAATAAATCATTTTAAAGAAGGTGTTTATTATTAAGAAAAAAACTTTTCAAATAATTTTATCCGTTTTAGTGCTTAGTATAAGTTTAGTTTTAATTGCTTATGGCTTGATTAGTAGCCCTTTAGGACATGACTGGTTAATGAAACATTATTTAAACCAAACACAAACTGTCAGTCATCAAAAGATTGTTCATAATCGGCAACAAAAGGCTAACTTTGACACTCATGATGTTCACGAAGTGAAAGCTAGCGATCTTTTGCGAGCTTGGAATTATCAAGCACAGCCAATCGGTTATTTAATAATTCCTAAAGTTCATATTAAAAATTATGTTTTTCAAGGTTATGGTCCAAACGGTGATAATTTACTGACGGGTGTGACAACTATGAAGCCTAATCAAATTATGGGGGCTGGTAATTACGCTTTAGCGGGTCATTATATGAATAATCAAACTATTTTTCATAATTTGCATCAAACCCAAGTTGGGAATGAAGTTTATTTAACTGATTTAAAGTTAATTTATAAATATCAAGTCACCAAAGTTTTAACGGGAGTTTCCAATCGCCAAGTGGACTTAATTGATGATCACTTGGCCATGCCGGAAATTACAATGATTACTTGTGAGAATTTAACCAGTAGTAATTTCCGAACAGTCGTGCAAGGAATGTTATTAGCGACTTATCCAGTAAATCATTCAAGGCTACACCAATTAGGAATAGTTTAAAAATTAAGGAGTAAATGAATGAAAAATAAACTGACGGCAATTTTTTTGGTAGCAACATTATTAGTGGAGTTGTTAACGAGCAATTTAATGAGTATTCAGGCTCAAACCTTTGATTTAAATAATTCCCAAGAAGCTAATTTTAAAAAATTACAAAAAAGCTATGATCTAACCAAAGCAGTGACCACCACCAAGCCTGATAAGCCTGCTGATAGTTCGACGGAAGATCCTGCTAGTGAAACTGGGAAAGTTAAAGTTCAATATATTAACTTTGATACTGGTAGTGTGATGAGTGAAGTTACCTTAGAAGGTAAGGTTGGTCAACCATATTATGCAGAACAAAAAACATTTTATGGGATGCATTTTAAAGACGTGACGGGGAACGTTAATGGCACGTATAGCCAAGAGCCACAATCTGTGATTTTTAGTTACTCTGCGAAAGATGATGATGCGCAAAAACCCGTTGTGGCTGATGGTCAAGTAGTGGTGCAATTTGTAGATGATCAGGGAACCGCCATTCAAAATTCGCAAACAATTAGTGGCCCTGTGGGGACAAGTTTTAGTGTTGATCCCCATGATTATGCTGTGGATAATTATGAATATTTTAAAGCGGATGGTAATTTGACTGGACAATTTGGGACTGACAAACAGACTGTGACCTTGATTTATCAAGAAAAAGCCACGACAGGGACTTTAACTGTGCGCTATTTAGATCAAGATACCCAAAATAGTGTTGCGACTAACGTGGTTACTAAAGGTAAACTCGGCGAGACATACAATGTTTCGCGATTGGATATTCCTGGCTATTTATACGACCATGTTGATGGTCAAACGACGGGAACTTATACCAAAGAACCTCAGACGATAACTTTTATGTATAGAAAAGATCAACAGGTTACAGGCCAAGATGTGACGGTTCGGTATTTAGATGCTATTACCAAAGAAGAATTAGCCAATAATGTGGTTTTACGGGGCAATCTTGGTGACACTTATAATGTTGAGCGCTTAAAAATCAGTGGTTATACTTTTGATCATTTAGTCGGCCAGGAAAGTGGTGTATTTACTAGTTCTAAACAGACAGTCACACTTTACTATAAACCAGCTATTGATAGCACGACTAATACTACTACGTCTACTAATGATGTAAATTCGTCTCAGCAAACAGCTAATCATAATCAAGTTAATGACCCGGGAAATAATGTTTCTGATCCAACACTAAAACCTGCGCAAAATGGTGGGAATAATGCAGCCACTGATGCCAATAATTTTACTAGTAGTCAACCAACGGCGGGTACTCCTAATCACGATAGTGGTAGTAGTGCAAGTAATAGTCTTGATCCAAACAATAATCAACAAACAGGAGGCACCGATTCAGCGGCCACTTTGCCACAAACAGGTGAGTCTGATGAACGTAGTACATGGGCTTTAATTATAGGTAGTTTGTTACTACTAGGTTTTTGTTGCCGAGCTGATGGTAAAAGAAGAAAGTTGATTAAGGAGTGAAGTTGATGAGCAAAAAAAATGAAACAGCAATCAATAATTTAAAGCAAAAAATTGCTAAACTACAGAAAGCCAAAACTAAATTATCTAGTGATCAAACTAAATTAACGCAGATTATTGCAAAAATTACTAAGATTCACACTTCCATTACCAGTAGCCAGTGGCAAGGTGAAAGAAAAAATAAGTTATCGAAGGAATACGAAAAATTCCAACAAAGTTGCAATAAAAATTCTCAAGTTTTACAACAAGATCTGAGTGCCATTGATCGGAAAATTCGGGAATTATCGCAGCAGTGTTCACAATTAGCAAGTGATTAAGAGGGGAAATTAATGACTAAGATCGCAATTAATGTTGGGGCATTTGAAAATAAAGTAGCAAATGCTAAAAAAGCAGCTGTCAACTTAGGTGAAGCAAATTTGAAATTACACCGCTTTAATAGGACTAATGCGCATCCATTTGAGCAAATATTACAGCTGAGTAATAAAATGGATAGTTTAATAAAAAAATATCATACAGTAGTTGAAAATGACGTGGGGCAATTTAAAAAAACGGAGTCTCAATTAGTCAAGCAAGATCAAAAGTTAGCGCAAGATATTGGGGGACATTAACTGATGGTCAAAATCAAAATTCAAGAAGTTATTGATAGTCAACGAGAATTAAGTCGCAAAATTAGTTCCACAAAAGAAAGTTTATTAAACGTTAGCGACAAAATGACTGCTGTTCCACAAACACCGGGCTTTTCGGGACAGGCTAAAAGATCCATGGCTAATTATGCTAATAAGACGCATAAAAGTTTAAATCATAATTTAGTCAACGACTTAACTGAATTACAGCAGCAATACCAAAAGTTATTGCAAGTTTTTGCCAGTGATGTAGATTCGAGTGCTAATGCCATTTTAGATTCGAATTATATTCAAGACATTGAACAAAAATTTCATAGTGAACAAAGTTCACTGATTGAGCAAATTGAAAGTTGTAATCATACGATTAAATCAGTGGCAGATCTTGTTAGCTTGAGCAGTTTAAGTGAGGAGCCGGCATCTAATTTAAAACAAGTCTGTAACTCTGCTAAAAAGACTTTGGATAAACTCCAACAATTTAATCAGCGTAGGCCTACAGCAACGATGAAGGGTTTGAGTAAGCAAACAATCAAACTAGGGTCACAGATTAAGAGTATAGGAACTATTCAAAATCAAAAAGAGCAGCGCGCACTTGATAAGTTTATAGACAGTATTAAAGACATAATTGGGAATGATAATTATAAGCGTTTAAAGATGATAGCTAAAGCAAATCCTAAAAGGGCCTTAACAGCAATTTTGGAATCTAAAGAAATTATGACAGCTATTACTAAGAGTCCAAAGCTAGTTAGCGCTATTAGAAAACTGGCAGTAGCAGCAACTATCACGGCTAGTGGTCGAGAACTAGAAGAATTAAAAACATTCTGGCAAGATGTTAAAAAAGGAGCCGGTTATTTTAATAAGTTTAATAAATATATCCCAGACGTCATCAATGGTAATTTAGGTCATGTTGGAAAAACAGCTTTAGGAAGTTTTAAAGCTATCAAAAAGACCGGTATTACTGAATATGCCACTAAGAAATCTTTAGTGGGAGATTTTATATTAAATACAGGAGCAGATTATGTTGACCAAAAACATCATGATTTAGGACGAGCAGTGAGTGATGGGGCAATTGATACTATCTTTAATATTGGACCAGTCAGTGGAGCATTATTAGGAGTAGCGATGGTTGGAAGTGGATTTTGGATACCAGCTGCATTTTTTGGAGTTGCTCTAGGCTCTTTTACGTTGGGATTGAAGTTTTTTAAGCCACATATTGTTGATCAATTTAAAAATGGTGCACATAATGTTGAAAAAAATATAGGTAAATCATTTTCACAGATTGACTGGAATGATAGTTTTTCAAATAGGGGTAAAAACAATGTTCAACTTTTCGTTTAAAGAAAGTAAACAGTTGACTTTTAATATTGTTGAAGATTTGTTAAAGATAATCAGAAGTAAATCTCCTACTAGACAAAAATTTCATAATTTTATTGTACTCAATGTTTTTGATTTGTTAATATTATTCGTTTGCCTCACACTTAAGTTTTTCAACAAAAGATATTGCTTTATGGATTTTTTTGTATTGTTATGCTTGTCATTACTTGCTATAAATTTTATCTTTTATATTTATAATTTATTTATTGGCAAAGATCTTATACTTGAAAGCTTTTATAGGGGATTATTACTTTCTTTATATGCTGTTATTGCAATAATAATTGTAGTAATATTTTATTTTTATAGTATTAATATGATATTGAATAAAGTGCTTTTTTTATTTCTTTGCTGCATATATCTTGAAATTATATTTATTGAAATATATAAAATTCTTAATAGTCATATGTCACTAAAAAAAGTTCCTACTCAATTTGATTATACTAAAGGAATGGTTTTATCTAAGAGACAAAAATTAGAGAAAAACATTATGAGGACTTTTAAATTATTTTTTTCTTTGACGAGTGGTTTAATTTTGGCCTTACAAATTAAATATTTAATTGTAAAAAATGAAATTCTAGTTAGGATTATTGAAAATATATTGATTTGTTATTTGTTGGTTCCTGCCATTATTACTTCTGGAATTTATTTAATATTCTCATATATTCCGAAAAAGATTTTTCTATCATTTTATTATTTAAAAAAATATCAATCCGAATATGAAGCAGAGTACCATGTTAGTTTTGGTAAAAATAGGCATAATAAGTGATCTGGGGGACATTGACTGATGGTCAAAATCAAAATTCAAGAAGTTATTGATAGTCAGCGAGAATTAAGTCGCAAAATTAGTTCCACAAAAGAAAGTTTATTAGACGTTAGTGACAAGATGACTGCCGTTCCACAAACACCGGGCTTTTCGGGACAGGCTCAAAGATCCATGGCTAATTATGCTAATAAGACGCATAAAAGTTTAAATCATAATTTAATCAACGACTTAACTGAATTACAGCAGCAATACCAAAAGTTATTGCAAGTTTTTGCCAGTGATGTAGATTCGAGTGCTAATGCCATTTTAGATTCGAATTATATTCAAGACATTGAACAAAAATTTCATAGTGAACAAGGGGCGCTGATCGAACAAATCGAAATTTGTAATCATACGATTAGATCAGTGGCAGAGCTTGTTAGCTTGAGCAGTTTAAGTGAGGAGACGGTATCTAATTTAAAACAAGTCTGTAACTCTGCTAAAAAGAATTTGGATAAACTCCAACAATTTAATCAGCGTAGTCCTACAGTAACGATGAAGGGGTTGAGTAAGCAAATAGTCAAACTGGGGTCACAGATTAAAAGTATTGAAAATATTCAAAATCAAAAAGAGCAGCGCGCACTTAATAAGTTTATAGATAGTATTAAAGACGTAATTGGAAATGATAATTATAAACGTTTAAAGATGATAGCTAGAGCCAATCCTAAAAGAGCTTTAACAGCAATTTTGGAATCTAAAGAAATTATGACAGCTATTACTAAGAGTCCAAAGCTAGTTAGCGCCATTAGAAAACTGGCAGTAGCAGCGACTATCACGGCTAGTGGTCGAGAACTAGAAGAATTAAAAACATTCTGGCAAGATGTTAAAAAAGGAGCCGGATATTTTAATAAGTTTAATAAATATATCCCGGACGTTATCAATGGTAATTTAGGTCATGTTGGAAAAACAGCTTTAGGAAGTTTTAAAGCTATTAAAAAGACCGGTATTACTGAATATGCCACTAAGAAATCTTTAGTGGGAGATTTTATATTAAATACAGGAGCAGATTATACTGATCAAAAGCATCACGATTTAGGTCGAGCAGTGAGTGATGGAGCAATTGATACTATTTTTGATATTGGACCAGTCAGTGGAGCATTATTAGGAGTAGCGATGGTTGGAAGTGGTGCATGGGTTCCTGCCGCGATAGGAGCTGGAATAGGAGCAGTTGTAGGATTGTCCTTGATGGGAATTAAGTTTATAAGGCCTCATTTCGTTGATCAGGTGAAAAATGGTTCACATAATGTTGAAAAAAGTATAGGAAAAACAGTTTCTAAAACTAATCTGAAAAATGTTTTAAGGGGGAAAGAATATGTTCAATCTAACATTTGAAAAAAGCAAAAAATTAACTTCATATGTTATTGATGAAATTTTTAAAATTTTTAAAATTTTTAAAAAAAAATCTTTATTTCGCCAAAATTTTGCGGATTTTATATTAATTGTTGGATTTGACTTAATTGGTTTACTTTTATGCCTCTTATTTAAATTCTGTGATGATAATATATATTATATGAATTTCTTTTTGTTTGCTTATCTAATATTGATTGTTTCTAGTTCTTTTATTTACATGTATAATTTTTTGTTTGTTAAAAATATTTTAATAGAAGCTTTCTGGACTGTTTTTTTATTGTTTTTAAATTTTACTATTATGATTTTTATGTTTTTTATTTTTGCTTTTTCAGAAATGCCATTTTTTTTAAAACAATCTACTTTTGTTCTACTTTATGTTTTATATATTGTTAATGCAATACTTGCTGTTTTTAAAGCTTTTACTAGTTACTATGATTTGAATAGCGAATTAACTACTACTAAAAGATCAACCATATATGACTATACTAAAATCTATAGTAAGAAACAAAAAATCCGACAAAGAATTTTAAATGTTTGTATTGTTATTTTTTTATTAATTTTTATAATCGATGTAATGTGCTTAACGAGGGATACTATTTTAATTCATGGAACTATTGTTACAGTTGTCCAGAATATAGGATTTTATTTATTTATGATACCTTTTTTCTTATCGTTTGGGTTTTATTTTTTGTTTATATATATGCCTTTAAAGCAGTTTTTACCGCTGTATTACCTTTACAAATACCAATCTGAATATGAAGCAGAGTATCATGTTAGTTTTGGTAAAAATAAGCATAATAAGTGATCTGGGGGACATTAACTGATGGTCAAAATCAAAATTCAAGAAGTTATTGATAGTCAACGAGAACTAAGTCGCAAGATTAATTCCACGAAAGAAAGCTTGTTAGACGTCAGTGATAAAATGACTGCCGTTCCACAAACACCGGGCTTTTCGGGACAGGCTAAAAGATCCATGGCTAATTATGCTAATAAGACGCATAAAAGTTTAAATCATAATTTAGTCAACGATTTAACTGAATTACAGCAGCAATACCAAAAGTTATTGCAAGTTTTTGCCAGTGATGTAGATTCGAGTGCTAATGCCATTTTAGATTCGAATTATATTCAAGACATTGAACAAAAATTTCATAGTGAACAAGGGGCGTTGATCGAACAAATCGAAAGTTGTAATCATACGATTAGATCAGTAGCGGATCTTGTTAGCTTGAGTAGTTTAAGTGAGGAGCAAGCATCTAATTTAAAACAAGTCTGTAATTCTGCTAAAAAGACTTTGGATAAACTCCAACAATTTAATCAGCGTAGTCCCACAGCAACGATGACAGGTTTGAGTAAGCAAACAGTCAAATTGGGGTCACAGATTAAAAGTATTAGTCAAATCAAGTCAGAAAAAGAAAAGACAATTGTGCAGAAATTATTGGACAGTTTAAAAGGTGTCATGGACAGTGATGATTACAAACGGATAAAGATGATAGCAAAAACTGATCCTGAAAAAGCAATGAAGTCAATATTAGAATCTGACCGAATTATGAAATTAATCAGTGAATATCCTAAATTGGTCAAAGAATTGGTTAAATCAGTCACGGCTTATACCATAGCTACAGGTGCAAGAGATTTAGAGTATTTAAATAATTTTTGGCAAGATGTTAAAAAAGGAACAGGTTACTTTAATAAATTCAATAAGTATTTACCAGACGTCTTGAATGGTAGTTTTGGTCATATTGGCAAAACAATGTTAGGTAGTTTAAAAATAATTAAAAAATCAGGACTAACAGAATATGGGACTCCTAAAGCCTTGGGCTGGAACGTTATTTTAAATACAGGTGCTGATTATGCAGAGCAAAAGCATCATGATTTAGGCAGGGCGGTTAGCGACGGCGTAATTGATAGTATTTTTGAACTTGGTCCAGTTAGTGCTGCTTTAACGGTATCTGCAATTAGTACAAGTCCTTTAGTTATAGGATTGGCAGTTGTATTTGGCACAGGAATACTAATTACAAAATTTGTTAATCCACATGTTAATGATCAATTTAAAAGTGGTGCTCATAGTTTTGAAAAGTATATAGGGAAAGAATTTTCACAGGTTAAGTTTAATAATGTTTTTAGGAGTGTAAACTATGTTAAACCTGTCTTATAAAAAAAGTAAAGAAATTTTAACCAATAATTATACAATTACTTTGCTATTGGATGAATTAAGAAAAAAAAGTCTTTTAAAACGTACTTTTAAAGATATTTTTGTTCTAATTCTATGCTGTTTAATGATTTTATTTTTATCTATGATTATTGTTTTATCTCAAAAAAAATTAATATTTATTATGAATACTATTTCGTTTGCTTCCGTCACATTTACAATTATTAGTATTTTTATTTTATTACCAGTAGTTGTAATATCTCGAAACTGGATCTTTGAAACGATTGTGGCTAATATATTAGAACTGGTTAATTTAATTGATATCTTTATAATGCTATTGCTATTTATTTATTTTTCAATAGTCAATAAAATGTCGTTAATTAACTTAATGATTTTTTATAGTATTTGTTTGTTGATTTTTATTTTATTTGTCACCACTGTTTATAAAAACTATTTAGGCTTTTATAAAAAAATTAGTGGCAAAACACAAAATAAATTAGTCATAGATCAAATAGATACTTGGTTACGTATAATAGTTAAATATAGTGGCTTATTGCTATTTATTGTGTTTACTTTCGATTTTATTAAGAAAATGATGATTAAACATTTTTCAATAAATTATAGATCTCTACAATATACTTTTTATTCTTTTGTTATGATTCCTGTACTGATTTTTATGGTCCTATATTTGATTTTTATCTACGCTCCTTTAAAAATGTTTTTACCACTATATTATTTAAAAAAATATCAATCCGAATATGAAGCAGAGTACCATGTTAGTTTTGGTAAAAATAGGCATAATAAGTGATCTGGGGGACATTGACTGATGGTCAAAATCAAAATTCAAGAAGTTATTGATAGTCAGCGAGAATTAAGTCGCAAAATTAGTTCCACAAAAGAAAGTTTATTAGACGTTAGTGACAAAATGACTGCTGTTCCACAAACACCGGGCTTTTCGGGACAGGCTAAAAGATCAATGGCTAATTATGCTAATAAAACGCATAAAAGTTTAAATCATAATTTAGTTAACGACTTAACTGAATTACAACAACAATACCAAAAACTGCTGCAAGTTTTTGCCAGTGATGTAGATTCGAGTGCTAATGCCATTTTAGATTCGAATTATATTCAAGACATTGAACAAAAATTTCACGGTGAACAAAGTTCACTGACTGACCAAATTGAAAGTTGTAATCATACGATTAGATCAGTAGTGGATCTTGTTAGCTTGAGTAGTTTAAGTGAGGAGCCAGCATCTAATTTAAAACAAGTCTGTAACTATTCTAAAAATACTTTGGATAAACTCCAACAATTTAATTAGCGTAGACCTACAGCAACGATGAAGGGTTTGAGTAAGCAAACAGTCAAATTGGGGTCACAGATTAAAAGTATTGAAAATATTCAAAATCAAAAAGAGCAGCGCGCACTTAATAAGTTTATAGATAGTATTAAAGACGTAATTGGAAATGATAGTTATAAACGTTTAAAGATGATAGCTAGAGCCAATTCTAAAAGAGCCTTAACAGCAATTTTGGAATCTAAAGAAATTATGACAGCTATTACTAAGAGTCCAAAGCTAGTTAGCGCCATTAGAAAACTGGCAGTAGCAGCGACTATCACGGCTAGTGGTCGAGAACTAGAAGAATTAAAAACATTCTGGCAAGATGTTAAAAAAGGAGCCGGATATTTTAATAGGTTTAATAAATATATCCCGGACGTCATTAATGGTAATTTAGGTCATGTTGGAAAAACAGCTTTAGGAAGTTTTAAAGCTATTAAAAAGACCGGTATTACAGAATATGCGACTAGGAAAGCTTTAGGTTGGGATTTTATCCTAAATACAGGAGCAGATTATACTGATCAAAAGCATCACGATTTAGGTCGAGCAGTGAGTGATGGAGCAATTGATACTATTTTTGATATTGGACCAGTCAGTGGAGCATTATTAGGAGTAGCGATGGTTGGAAGTGGAGTATGGATGCCTGTTGCTATTGGATTAGGCGTAGCTGTAGGTTCCTACTCTTTGTGGACTAAATTTTTCCATCCACATCGTGTTGATCAATATAAAAATGATGCACATAACTTTGAGAAAAATATAGGTAAATCATTTTCACAGTTTAACTGGAGTAATGGTTTTTCTAATAAAGGCAGAAAAAATGTTCAACTTCACGTTTAAAGATAGTAAAAAAATAAATTTAAGTTTTATTACCAGTTTGATTAAGGATGCTAAAAGTAAAACTACTATTAAGAAAACTGTACATGACTTTATTGTTGTTAGTATACTGAATATCTTTGTTTTATTTATGTTTTACACGTTTGAAATTTCTAATAAAAAAATATTTTTCTTTATTTATTTTTTGTTTTTATATTTGATGCTATGTGTATTGAATGCCGTCTTATATATTTATAATTTTTTCGTTAGTAGGAATTTGATCATAGAAAACTTTTATTTAGGATCATCACTTTTTTTGGATTTGATAAACGTAGTATTTATATTGTTTCTTTCCATTTTATCAGATGTTTTATCAACAATAAATATAAGACTTACTGTCTTTTTACTTGTTTTATATTTATTTATTGTATTATTTTTGATCTATATAATTTTTATTAAATATATCAATTTTAAACAAAACATCTTTAAACCAACCCAATCTTTTGATTATACTAAGTCATTTACTGTGGCTAAAAAACAAAAGATAAAAAAAATAATGCTTAAATTATTTGCAACTATTTTTATTGTGATTTTTTTTTAGCTTTTATTTTTCAAATTAAATATTTGGTTATTGCAAATGAAACCTTCATCAGAATTCTACAAAGTATAGGAATTCTCTTTTTGTTAATTCCTATTGTGATTTTTGGAGAACTCTATCTAATTTTTGTGTATGCCCCTTTAAAATTATTTTTGCCACTATATTATTTAAAAAAATATCAATCCGAATATGAAGCAGAGTACCATGTTAGTTTTGTTAAAAATAGGCATAATAAGTGATCTGTGGGACATTAACTGATGGTCAAAATCAAAATTCAAGAAGTTATTGATAGTCAACGAGAATTAAGTCGCGAGATTAGTTTCACAAAAGAAAGTTTATTAGATGTTAGCGACAAAATGACTGCTGTTCCACAAACACCGGGCTTTTCGGGACAGGCTAAAAGATCCATGGCTAATTATGCTAATAAAACGCATAAGAGTTTGAATCATAATTTAGTTAACGACTTAACTGAATTACAACAACAATACCAAAAACTGCTGCAAGTTTTTGCCAGTGATGTAGATTCGAGTGCTAATGCCATTTTAGATTCGAATTATATTCAAGACATTGAACAAAAATTTCACGGTGAACAAAGTTCACTGACTGACCAAATTGAAAGTTGTAATCATACGATTAAATCAGTGGCAGATCTTGTTAGCTTGAGCAGTTTAAGTGAGGAGCCGGCATCTAATTTAAAACAAGTCTGTAACTATTCTAAAAATACTTTGGATAAACTCCAACAATTTAATTAGCGTAGACCTACAGCAACGATGAAGGGTTTGAGTAAGCAAACCGTCAAATTAGGGTGTATTAGAACTATTCAAAATCAAAAAGAGCAGCGTGCGATTGAT
Source organism: Bombilactobacillus sp. ESL1202 (assembly GCF_058107125.1). Taxonomy (NCBI): domain Bacteria; kingdom Bacillati; phylum Bacillota; class Bacilli; order Lactobacillales; family Lactobacillaceae; genus Bombilactobacillus; species Bombilactobacillus sp. ESL1202. The sequence continues at coordinate 1,858,053 of NZ_CM176590.1, forward strand.
AAGTTTATAGATAGTATTAAAGACGTAATTGGGAATGATAATTATAAGCGTTTAAAGATGATAGCTAAAGCTAATTCTAAAAGAGCCTTAACAGCAATTTTGGAATCTAAAGAAATTATGACAGCTATTACTAAGAGTCCAAAGCTAGTTAGCGCCATTAGAAAACTGGCAGTAGCAGCAACTATCACGGCTAGTGGTCGAGAACTAGAAGAATTAAAAATATTCTGGCAAGAAGTCAAAAAAGGAGCCGGTTATTTTAATAAGTTTAATAAATATATCCTGGACGTCATCAATGGTAATTTAGGTCATGTTGGAAAAACAGCTTTAGGAAGTTTTAAAGCTATTAAAAAGACCGGTATTACAGAATATGCGACTAAGAAAGCTTTAGGTTGGGATTTTATATTAAATACTGGAGCAGATTATACTGATCAAAAGCACCGCGATTTAGGTCGAGCAGTCAGTGGAGCTATATATGGAGCAGCAATAGGAAGTTTAATTTTTGGACCTGAAGTAATAACTGGATTTGCTGTTGCTGGATTGGGTGTTGGATTCGGAATTTTTATCAAGAAATTAATTGATCCTAAAACATCTGATAATTTTAAGAAAAAAGCAAATACAATTGAACATAAATTTGAAAAAAACTTGTCCAAAATAAATTGGTCTAATGTATTAGATTAGAAGGATAAACGCATGCAATTATTTCAAATGTCTTTTAAACAAAGCAAGTATGTTACTGCTTTTTCATTGAAACATTTAATAAATTTATCTGAAAGTAAAACCTCTATATTTATTGTTTCCTCAAAGTCTTTTATTGGCTTTTTAATTCTTTACTTTTTAGAATTATTAATTTTTCATAAGAACAAAATTGCTTTATATTTATTTATTGCATATTTGGTGTGGACTTTATTAATATATTTAATAGTTTTTTTGTCTAATAATTTAGTATTAGAGCGACTTTCTGAATTTTTTACCGTTGTTCCCTTACTAATGATGTTAGTTTTTATTGTTATTAAAAATATCATTTTTGATATAAATAGATCGTTGAATAATATTGATTCAACTGTTTTCATGTTATTGTGTTTTAGTATAAGTATGCTAGGAGTTTTTATTTGTTATGAATTATATATTTATTTATATAAAAAATAGGTATAAAACGATTTAAAATAAAAGGGAATTTTATTGAAAAGATTCATGTGTTTTTGAAGCTTGTTAATATTATGTTTCTTTCTGTTGGCATTTTAAAGATTCTATTTAGTTTTTTTAAAGATAGATTTCAAATTAGTGATGAAATTAAAATTTTGTCAACAGGATTGTTCTTAGTACCCATTATAATAATTGCCTTTATTTATTTATTGTTATACTACTTTCCAATTAAAGGTGTATTGTCATATTACTATTTATACAAATATCAATCCGAATATGAAGCAGAATATCGCGTTAATTTTGGATATCGTAGATATAAAAAGTAGTTCAGTTATTTGAGGGAAAGGAAGTTAGTTATATGGTCAAAGTTCGCATTCATTAAAGAAGCTATTGATAATAAGCAGGTTTTGGATCGCAAAGTACAAGTTCTGTAAACTAATTTAACCATTGTTAGTGCCAAAATGACTGTCGTTCCAAAAACACCATGATTTAGTGCAAGCAGTTAGTGATGGAGCAGTAATATTAGGTACTAAATTTTTCAATCCTTTATAGAAGTTCCATTTATAATTTTTTTGTTAACGTTGATGCTTTTCTATTTCTATCCAATAAAAATCTTTTTAGGATATTTTTATTGGATAGAAATATCAATCCGAATATGAAGCTAAGTATCATATTAGTTTTTCCGCCAAGAAACGAATGAAATAGATTTAGGTTGCTAATTGCAATGAAATGAAAGGAGGTGGTGATAACTATAAAATAAGCAGTTTTAGAATCAATTAAAAATTATTGTGAGGGAATAATGTTACATGGAAAATAAAGAGTTGTTACCTTTAGGATCACTGGTTTATCTTAAAGAAGGTACTAAAAAATTGATGATTATTGGTCGAGGAGTTATGTATCAAGACGAAACAACACAAAGTGATCAATTTGTTGATTATCTTGGGTGTGGTTATCCAGAGGGAGTTGACCCAAAACAAACTTTCTTCTTTAATCGTGAAGATATTGATCAAGTCATTTTTAGAGGCTTCAGTGATGAAGATGAAGTTCGTTTTAATCAAGTGTATCAAGATTGGGAAAAAGAAATTTCTTTGGAAGATTAATTATGCTTAAATTACAGGGGGAGCAAATTTTATGGATAGAAAAGAGATAAAGCAGAGTGCAAAAAGTAAATTAAATCAGCACTTTAGCTTTTTTCTGCAAATGTTTTTATTGATGTTATTTTTTTATTTTTATTTGGCAATTCTTCAAACTGTTCGCACTTTATCAGCTAATCATTCGGTTAGCACCTTGATGATGTGCTCGGTATTAATAGCTTTTATTGGTTATCAAGTTTTTGATTTAAGTGGTAGTTTAGCCGCTGTTGATGTGATGAGAAATGATACACCATTAACTAAGCCATTTGCTAAATCTTTTGTACTATTTGAACGGGGAGAAACTTTTATTGGGAGTTTGTTGGTGTCGATTTTGGCTGGAGTTTGGATAGTTTTGTGGTCATTGTTGCTGATTGTACCAGGGATTATTAAAGCTATTAGCTATTCACAAGCAGTTTATATTTATCGTGATAGTGTAAAAGCGGGTAAACCAATCAAATATCGTGAAGCAATTACTTTGAGTCGGAAAATGATGAAAGGGCATTGTTGGCAGTATTTTGTTTTTAGTCTAAGTTTTATTGGTTATCAGATCTTAGTGTCTCTAACCTTAGGCTTGGCTGGAATTTGGGTATTTCCATATCGGACCTTGGCAGAAGCCAATTTTTATGTCCGGTTGTGTGAATACCAAGAATAAGAAAATAATGCTACATTTTAAGCTTCTTAATAAATAGTTAAAATATAAGTTAAAAACGAGGTTGGGACAATAAGATTAAGGTTCGTATTTTATCTCAAATTAAACGAACATTAATTCATTATTGCAGTCCAAAAGTCAACAATTTGTGCCTAACGAAATTAAATTTTCACAGTCCAGTTCGAATTTTGAAATTTAATTCTGTTAGTGCTCAACTGTTAAACGACTTTTGTCCTAGCCTCGTTTTTTTGTAGTATCAATTTGCTACTTATACAATTCTAGTTCCATGAGCCTGTTTCACACCTAATAAATGGGTAATATCCTGCACATTACTATGCGTAATGCCACCACCAGGTAAAATTTCAATGCGTTCATTAGCATAATTAATTAATTCTTGAAGATGTTTGATATTTAAAGGTTTATCTAGTGATCCACCATGTGTTAGAATTCTTTTAAAATTATTTTGAATCAACCAGTCCATCGCTGCTGGTTGATTTTTGATTTCATCAAAGGCCATATGAAAGACGCGTTGTAACGGTAGATCTTCGAGAACGTAGTTTAAAGCATCAGTGTTAATTTTACGGCCAGTGGTTAAAATACCAACCGCTACGCCATCAGCGCCAGCTTGGGCAATTAATTTAGCGTCTTCATGCATAATTTGTAATTCAGTGGCATTATAGATAAAATTACGACCTCGCGGACGTAACATAACAATGACGGGAATTTGATGTTGATGAGCATACTGAACAGTGGCTTTAATGACGCCCAAACTAGGGGTAATCCCACCTTGAGCTAAGTCGGCGTTTAATTCAATACGGCTAGCACCACGTTTAATTACCTTGGGAACTTGTGAAAATTCACCCACACAGGCTTCTAGGATCATAAATAAAAAACCTCTTTTCTCTTATGTTCTTCTAATATATTATGATACAAAAAAAGTCCGCAAAATGTCGGACTTTTTGAAAAATTATTTTGTAGCTTCTTTTTTAATAGCTGGTTTCCAAATACCATAGATCAAACCGGCTACAATAGCGCCAATAACTACAGCTAATAAGAATAGCCAAGGTTTGTTGGAAAGTGGTGAAACAAAGATTCCTCCGTGCGGAGCAGGGACGTTAACACCCCAGAATTGAGTTAAACCACCACCGATTGCAGCACCGATGACACTTGGAACAATGACGTGTAATGGATCACCAGCGGCAAAAGGAATAGCACCTTCAGTAATAAAGGCAGCACCTAAAATATAGTTACTCATTGCAGCTTGATGTTCTTGTTCAGTAAATTTATTTTTCCAAATAGTAGCAGCAAGGGCAATTGCGAGTGGTGGAATCATCCCACCAGCCATAACAGCAGCCATCAAAGCACCATCTTTAGTGTTAGTAAAAATTCCGATGGCAAAGGCATAAGCGGCTTTGTTGAACGGACCACCCATATCTAAAGCCATCATTCCAGCCAGTAAAGCGCCTAATAAGACAGCATTACCAGTTCCCATGTGTGTTAGAAAATCAGTAATTGCTTGGTTAACAACAGCAAAGACTGGATCAATGGCAAAGTACATAATAGCGCCGACAATTAGTAGACCAAAGACTGGATATAAGAGCATTGGCTTCATACCTTCAAGTGATTTTGGTACAAACTTGAAGAATTTTTTCATGCCAACGACAACCCAACCAGCTAAGAAACCACCAATTAAACCGCCAATAAAACCAGCAGGGCTAGTAGAATGAACAAAACTAGCACTAGCTTGTGAAGCCATAAAACCAGCGACAAAACCAGGCATTAAGGCCGGTAAGTCTGCCATCGAAACAGCAATATAAGCTGCTAAAACAGGGATTAAGAAATTAAAAGCATAATTTCCAATACCATTAAAGAAGAGGAAAGAAGTGGATTTAGCACCAGTGACATTTTCCAATAAGAAGGAAATTGCCATTAAAATACCACCACCGACAACAAATGGTAACATGTGTGATACACCATTCATTAAGTCAGCATAAATTCGAGACCATAAAGATTTGCCTTCAATTTCACCGTCGTCACTAGCGGCAGCTTCATCGGGATTAGCGTGGTAAGTTGGTGCTTTGCCATCTTCAATCTTTTGAATTAATTCTTCTGGTTTATTAATGCCATCAATAACTGGCCGGTTAACTAATTTTTTGCCATCAAAACGTGCCATATCTACTTTTTTATCGGCAGTGATGACTACACCATCAGCTCGTTTAATTTCAGCAGGAGTTAGTTTATTTTTAACACCTTCGGAGCCGTTGGTTTCAACTTTAATATCTAAACCTAATTTTTCGGCAGCTTCTTTTAGACCGGCTTCAGCCATGTAAGTGTGTGCAATTCCATTAGGACAAGCAGAAACGGCAACAATAAAACCACGTTCATCTTTTGAGTCTTCGTTAGCAGCTTGTTGTTTTTTCTGTTCTGCTTGGGCTTTTTCTTTAGCTTCTTTTTGAGCTTGAGCTTGATCAAATAATTCTTGTACTTCTTCAGGGGTATTAGCTTTCTTTAAAGCTGCTACCAGTTTAGGATCAATTAATAAAGCTGAAAGGGCGGCCAAGGCTTGCAAGTGTAAGCTGTCAGCACCCTCTGGAGCTGCAATCATAAAGAACAAATAGACTGGTTGGCCATCAAGAGCGTCATAGTCAACACCATGGGCACTTTTGGCAAACATGACCGTGGCTTTTTTAACGGCTTTATCACGTGCGTGGGGCATAGCAATGCCGTCCCCAATTCCAGTACTAGTTTCTGCTTCACGTTTTAAGATGTCGGCTTTGAATAATTTTTCATCATCCACGACACCTTTTTGGACGTAATTAGCGACCATTTCGTCAATCGCAGCTTCTTTTGTAGTTGCTTTTAAGTCCATGATCATGACGTCTTTACGTAGTAATTCTTTTAAGTCCATTTTTAACGCCTCACTTATGCTTGAATTTGGGTAACTTGAATTTTCTGATAGACTTCTTTGATTTTGTCAATGGTAGCCAAGTCTTCGCTAAATGCGGTGGCAGAACCACAGGCTGCACCAACATGAAAACTTTCGAGCACATCATTAGTTTTCATATAAGTACCGACAAAACCCGCAATCATTGAATCGCCAGCACCAACAGAATTTTTAACAATGTCTTTAGGAGCATTGCATTGATAGGCCATATCGGGGGTAACTAGTAATGCTCCGTCGCCAGCCATTGAAACTAAGGCATGTTGCGCACCTTTGGTTAATAATTTTCTGGCAGCACCGATAATTTCATTTAAACTGTTAAAACTAGTATGAAATAAGTCGGCTAATTCGTGGTGATTGGGTTTAATGACCAAAGGATGAAAGGCTAGTGTATCAAGTAAAGCTTGCCCCGTGGTATCAATCACAAATTCGGCTCCATTTTGAGTGACCTGTTGGGCAATATCTAAATAAAATTGTTGATCCAAACCTTGAGGAAGACTACCGGCCATAATTACAACATCGCCGGTTTTTATTGGCGCAATTTTTTCTAAAAGGTTTGCCTTTTCTTGATTGCTGATTTTTGGTCCTTGACCGTTGACTTCGGTTTCTTCTTGATCGGCTTTTAATTTGACATTAATTCGAGTGTCACCAGTTACTTTTGTAAAATTAGTAGTAACTTGATGCTGATCTAAAAGACGACTAAACATTTCACCAGTCGGTCCACCAACAAAACCTAAAGCAGTTGATGATAATTTAAGTTCTTGTAATATTCGTGAAACATTAATGCCCTTGCCACCGGGCAATTTAACATCATTTTGAACGCGATTGACTTCGCCCAAAATCATTTTTGGCAACTGCAAAACGTAATCAATTGAAGGGTTTGCAGTAAGGGTATAAATCATTCAATAACCTCCATTATCTTGGTATATGGGGTAAGGTGTTGGATAATATCATCCGCTAAATGATCAGTAATTAAAATTGCGTCACTTAACTTTGCAAATTTACTGAAACGAGTTTGTTGATATTTTGAATTATCTGCTAAGACGTAAGCCTGATCAGATTGTCGTACTGCTGCCTGTTTAACTAAAGATTCTTCAGGATCAGGTGTAGTAAAGCCGTGTTGTAAATCAAAGCCATTGGTACCTAAAAAGGCTTGATCTAGATGACAGTCACTTAAATATTGCGTCACGTTTTGACCAACAGCTGCTTTCGTTGAGCTACGTAAAAAACCGCCGAGCATGATGGTACGCATTTGATAATCGGCTAGTAATGCTGCGTTGTCAACACTATTAGTTAAAACTAATAAATCACGCTTAGTTGCTAAAAAAGGGATCATTGCATTGATAGTTGTTCCAGAATCTAAAAAAATAATGGCATGATCGTGGACTAAAAAAGCAGCTTTTTTGGCAATTGCTTTTTTTTCTGCTGGAGCCATTGTGGCTCGCAATGCAACTTTAGGTTCTTCTAATAATGAAGAATTGATTTTTTTAGCACCACCATGAATTCGTGATAATAATCTTTGTTCTTCTAAATCACAAAGATCACGACGAATTGTTGATTCAGAGGAGCCCGTCAAATTCACTAAATCATGAATGGTAATGATATTTTTTTGAGCTAATTGTTTTAAAATGACTTGTCTACGGCGTTCTGTAATCACTTACATCTTACCTCCAAGAAATATCATACTATATTTTTTGTCAAAATCAATCATTATCGTTCAAAATCATCCAAAAAAAGCAAAAAGTGTTCATGAAGATTATTGAAGAACGACATCTTTTTTAGAATGAATTATGTTAAAATTAATGATTGATAAGAGTTAGTGGAGGTTTTCATGTTTATAGATAAAGTTAAAGTAACAGTTAAAGCTGGTGCTGGCGGTGATGGTTCGGTTGCCTTTCGTCATGAAAAATATGTGGATAAAGGTGGCCCTTATGGTGGAGATGGTGGTAATGGCGGTGACATTATTTTAAAAGTTGATACGGGTCTGAGAACCTTAATGGACTTTCGCTATCAACATCAATTTAAAGCACCAGCTGGTGGTAATGGCATGACTAAAGCAATGCATGGTGCTAATGCACAGGACGTTTATATTAGTGTTCCACCAGGGACTACGGTTAGTGATGAACAAACTGGTGAAATCTTAGGTGATTTAATTGACGATCAACAAGAATTGATTGTAGCGCATGGTGGGCATGGTGGCCGTGGAAATATTCATTTTGCAACTTCACGCAATACGGCACCAGAAATTGCTGAAAACGGCACACCTGGTGAGCAAAGAGTAATTCAGTTAGAGTTGAAATTATTGGCTGATGTGGGCTTGGTTGGTTTTCCTTCAGTGGGCAAATCAACATTATTGTCCGTTGCAACTAAAGCTAAGCCTAAAATTGCGGCTTACCAATTTACGACCTTAAAACCTAATTTGGGGATGGTCCGTTTGGCTGACGGTCAAGATTTTGTGTTAGCTGATTTACCTGGTTTAATTACCGGAGCAGCTCAAGGAGTCGGTTTAGGTTTTCAATTTTTGCGACATGTCGAACGAACACGAGTACTTTTGCATCTAATTGATATGGATCCCAATAATGGGCGGAATCCGGTTGATGATTATCAACAAATTAATCATGAATTAGAACAATATGATCCACAACTACTCAAGCGACCACAATTAATTGTGGCAACTAAATTGGATTTACCCGGAGCTAAAGAACGCTTACAAGAATTTAAACGAGCTTTGAATTTACAACAGGTTTTTGAAATTTCCAGTGTTACGCATGCGGGCGTGGAACAATTATTGCAACAAACAGCGCAAACTTTGGCAACTGCGCCAGATCTAACTCCTAGTGTTACCGATGAGTCTGTGGAGAAGAAAGTTTATCAATATCAACCAGATGCTAAAAAAGAGATTCAGGTTGAGCAACTTGATGAACATACTTTTACTGTTCAAAATTCAGCGGTCAGCTCATTATTACAGCGTAGTAATTTGAATTATCAAGATGGAATTATGCGCTTTGCTCGTAAATTGAAAAAAATGGGTGTTGATGAAGCTTTAACGAAAGCTGGAATTCATGTGGGCGATACGGTAGTTATTGACGACTTTGAATTTGAATTTATGTAATGTAGATGAAATTTTAAATAATAAAGTTCATCTTAATTTATTAGTTTGCGTTAATTCTGGTAAAGAAGTTCATAAATTAGAAAATTTTTGTTTTCAAGGCTGAGGATATAAGATTAATGGTCTTGGTAGAATGGAATGAACACTGACTTGTGCGTTACAGTGTTTTTGAAGTGCGTTCCAAGAAAACAAAGTTTGCGTCTAACTACGCTTAATTTTTTAGGTTTAAAAAACCAGCTTCAAAAATTAAGCTAGTTTATACTCAGCTTTTATTCGATTCTTGTCACAGCTTTATCTTAATTTATGTGAAAAAAGCAAGTTATTTAAGCGGCAATTTTAAATTAACGATGGGATAAGTTGTTACTATAAGTTAAGTTATTTTAAAATCAACAGGTTAGTTGGAGTGTGTTAGGGTTAGTGGAACAAATTAAGCAAACTAGACGTTATATTACAGGGTTTGACGGCTTAAGAACATTAGGCGTTGTCGGTGTTATTTTGTATCATTTAAATCCTGAGATTTTCTCAGGAGGTTACTTAGGAGTACCCATTTTTTTAGTATTGTCTGGTTATTTGATAACTGATCAGATTTTACGTTCGTTGCGCGATCGAGGATCTTTTGCTTTAAAGAGATATTACGGTAAAAGAATTCGGCGCCTGTATCCGGGATTATTATTGATGTTATTCAGTACTAGTGCATATATTGCTTTATTTCAACGTAATTTATTAAAAAATTTACGAGCTATTTTTATAACTAACGTATTGAATGTCTATAATTTTTGGCAAATTTCACATGGGCAATCTTACTTTGAACGTTTTGCTAACAATGAATCGCCGTTTACGCATATGTGGACTTTATCAATCCAAGGTCAGTTTTATTTTTTATGGCCTATCATTTTATTGGGCTTATTAAAATTATTTTCAACAAAAAAAGTAGTTTTAATTACGTTAATAGTAACTTTTTTGTCAGCGGTTCTAATGGCGCTATTGTATCAACCACAAGTTGATCCTAGTCGGATTTATTATGGTAGTGATACTAGAATGTTTTCCATTTTATTGGGATGTTTGTTGGCTTTTGTTTGGCCTAGTAATCGTCTGCGGCCTGATGTTCGCAAATTTGATCGTAATATTTTGAATATTAGTGGTGGTCTGTGTTTACTAATTATGTTGGGCTTTATTTTTAAAATGAAAGCCACAAGTTCTTTCAATTATCGCGGTGGCATGTTTATATTTTCAGTGTTAACGATGATTTTAGTTGCCATTGTCGCTAATCCAGCCGCGGTCTGGAATCGTTTGTTGACTAATCCATTGTTTGCTTGGATTGGTAAGCTGAGCTTTGGACTTTATCTTTATCAATTTCCAGTAATGATTTTCTTTGAATCTAAGTTCACTAATGTAGCTGATCATCGTTTTTTATATCCAATTATTGAAGTACTACTTATTGTCATAGTTAGCTTGATTTCTTATTATTTAGTTGAACGACCAGTAGCTAATTTTAATTGGCAACAATTTTGGCATAAAAACAACTTTATAATTAAAATTCTAGGAACAGTCTTGATTTTAACAATTGTTGTGACTGGGAGTTGGGGGTTGAGTCAAGCTAATGGTCATGCTAGTGCTGATGTCAATCACAGTCAGTTAGCCAATAAAATTAAGAAAAATCATCAGATTAATAAACAACATAATCAACAAGCTTTAAAAGCCTTGAAAAAAAGACCGATAATTAAGCATAATCAACAACAAGTTCAGCAATGGCAACAAGCTGCAAAAAATCATCCGGTAAATCACCGTTATCAACAGTTAGGGATCAAACAATTTGATTTACAACGAGCGCAAGATTTATCAGCTCTAGCAATTGGTGATTCAGTGATGGTTGATGGTTCTAGCGGTTTGCGTCAGATTTTTCCGAAGATGGTCATTAATGCTGATGTTAGTCGGGGAATTGGTGTGGCGATAGATTTGTTGCAGCAATATAAGTCAGAACAAGTTTTACCGCAAACAATTTTAATTGGTATGGGAACTAATGGGGCAGTCAGTGAGCAACAAGTTCGGCAAGTGATGCAAATCGTTGGTTCTAAACGAACAGTTTTTTGGATTAATGTTCATGTGCCTACCAGATCGTGGGAAAAGCCAGTTAATAATGTTTTAGTGACTTCTGCTAAACATTATTCTAATTTGAATATCATTGATTGGTATAAGTATAGTCAGAAACATCCACAATGGTTTTTCGACGATCAAGTGCATACTAATGATCAAGGTTCTGAACATTATAGTTTATTGATTGCAAAAGAAATTTTAAAGCGTACTAAATATTAAAAGACAGTGGAAGAGTAAAATATGGAATTAGAATTTTTAGGAACTGGTGCGGGTGTACCTTCCAAGGGACGTAATTTATCTAGCTTAGCATTAAAATTGTTAAATGAGCGCAATGAAATTTGGTTATTCGATGTTGGTGAAGGTACGCAACAACAAATTTTGTCGACCACCATTCGCCCACGGAAAATTAGTAAGATTTTTATAACTCATTTACATGGTGATCATATTTTTGGATTACCTGGTTTATTATCTTCACGCTCTTTTCAAGGAGGTCAAAAACCGCTCGATCTTTATGGTCCCCAAGGGGTTAAAGAATATGTCAAAACTTGTTTACGTTTGTCTGACAGTCATTTGAGTTATCAGATTAATTATCATGAACTCAAAGATGCGGGGCTGGTCTTTGAAGATGAGACGTTTAAAGTTACTTGTCAAAAATTGGATCATCGGGTTTTGTGTTATGGCTATCGAATTGAGGAAAAGCCACACCCTGGAGAATTATTAGTAGAAAAATTGCAATCATATCACTTGCCTAATGGTCCTATTTTGGGACAATTAAAACGAGGTGAGCTAGTTGAATTGGCTGATGGAACTAAACTAGATGGTGCAGATTTTGTTGGCCCCAGTCAACCAGGACGAATTGTAACAATTATTGGCGATACGCGTTATAGTCAAGCTAGTATCAAATTAGCCAAAAATGCTAATGTATTAGTTCATGAAAGTACGTTGGCCGGTCATGAACAAAAATTAGCTCGGCAACATTTTCATTCAACTAGTGCTCAAGCGGCACAAATCGCTAAGGCAGCTCACGTCCAACAATTGTTATTGAATCATATTTCTGCACGCTATGTCGGTAACAAATTCTATGAATTGCTGAATGATGCCCGACAAATTTTTCCTAATTCTTATGTTGTGAAAGATTTTGATCAGTTTGAAATCAAGTTTAATCATCAGGAGGTGTAAGTAATGCGGATTTCTGCCTTACAGCATTTGCAAAGTCAAACAGTTTTAATAACTGGAGCTTCTTCAGGAATTGGGCGGCAGTTAGCTTGGCAATTGGCTCATAAAAATGCTAATTTAATTTTAATTGCACGTAATCCAGAAAAATTAAAGCAAGTTCAGCGCCAATGCCAAGCATTAACTAGTGGTTTTGTCGATGCTTATAGCTTGGACGTCAGTGTGGCAAAACATGTTGAGCAGACAATGAAACAAATTTTTTCTCAACATCACCGGGTCGAAGTTTTGATTAATGCTGCTGGTTTTGGTGACTTTGAACAATTTAGTTCCACACAGCATTCGTTATGGAATAAAATGTTGCGCGTAAATGTTTTGGGAACTATGCTAATGACACGTTATGTGGCTGGCAAAATGATGGAACAAAGATTAGGTCAAATTATTAATTTAGGATCTATGGGTGGTAAAATGCCGACACCTAAATCAGCAGTTTATTCAGCCACTAAGGCAGCGGTAATTGCATTTTCGGATAGTTTGCGTTTAGAATTACGACCATTTAATATCCAGGTCACGACAGTTAATCCTGGACCAGTTGCTACGGACTTTTTTAAAATTGCTGATCATACTGGTGAATATTTGAAATCGGTTGGCTGGATTAAATTAGATCCGCAAAAATTAGCTCAAGATATAATTGTTTGTATTGGTCATCCTGTACGTGAGTTAAATCGTCCTAAAATTATGCAATTAGGTTATTTGGCTTATCAACTGGCACCAAACTTAGGGGATTTGTTAACCCAAAAGTTGGGCAATAAAAAATAACTTTGATTGAAACAGAGGAAAAATCAATAAAAAGGCTTGCCCTCAATCTAAAATGATAGTAACATGGATAAGTAATTACGAATGTTATTTAGATTTTGAATATATTTGTAGAAGCAAGTTTATAAAGGAGAGTTATTAAATATGGCAGTTCCAGCAAGAAAAACTTCGAAACAAAAGAAGCGTCAACGTCGTGGTCATATCAAATTGAGTCAACCAAATATTCAATTTGATCCAACAACTGGTGAGTATCGGATGAATCATCATGTTTCACCTAAAGGTTATTACAAAGGTAAAAAAGTAGTAGCTGGTAATCAAGAAAATTAATTACTATCATTTAAGGGCAGATTAAATTATTTAGTCTGTCTTAAATTTTATCTGGGTGATCAAATTATGAAAAAATGGTTTTGGTTAATGTTGCTACCAGTACTATTGTTAACAACAGCTTGTTCAAATAAAAATTATTTAACTACTAATAAAACAACTTATCGCGCTAATGTCATGCAGGCAACGATTAAAGGTCAAGTGCCTAAGGGCGCCCAAGTAAGTTATCGACTTAATTCCAGCTCTAACTGGCGAAAAGTTTCTAATCAACAAGGAAATTTTATTATTAATGTTGCTAGTTCTAATCAAAAACAACAGTTAAATATTCGTAGTAAACTAGCACAATCGACTTTGCAAAAACGAGTACAGATTGTTGCTACTAAGCCGTTAAGTACTTATTTTCAATTTGCGCAAAAGTATAATGCCGTAATGCAAAAAAATATTTTACCGCCGACTAGTAAAGATACTGTGACTGATTTAATAAGTAATTCTCAGCAAACAATTCGAGTCAATGTTCAAAATCAGCAATTGATGGGAATTACTTTAATGTTTCCCATTCAGGCTTTGAAAAACAAAGCCGCTTTAAAATCAATGGTGCAAACTTTAGCTTTAATGTGCAACTTAGCTGGTGCTGATGCGCAGCAAGTGCTGCAAAAGTTGCAACATGATCTCAAACATACTCGTAATCAACAAACTACTTTTAAGGCAATTCATTCTAAACAGAGAGTTTTACAAGTGGCAGTTTCAAAAAGTCAGATCTATTTTTATTTAACAAGAAATTAAAGTGACATTTTGAGAGGTTTAGTAAAAGCTGTCTATTTACTAGCTTGTGATTCACTGTTTTGAGAAGCAAACTAAAAGGACTAATCCCAAATTAATTTTGGAAATTAGTCCTTGCTAAAATTCAAAAATCTATCTCTTAATTAAGATTAATATTGTAAAATATTAATCTTTTTTGGGTTTGCCACTTGAAGGATTCAAACTAGCTGTTAAAATCCAAAAGAGAACAGTGAAAATAATTGAAACAATAAAAGCAATCATTGGGCTATATTGGTGACTGGTCAAAGCCGATCCCATGTAACCCAAGATTTGCCCGTAAATCAAAATCCAAAATAAACTTGTTAAATATTTCATCTGGGTCATCTCACTTCCATACATGGATTTTACCACAAAATTGAGTTTAAATGCGCTGAAACTTTTTAAAAGATAAGATAGAATTGAGAAGGAAAAATAATTTTATATTGTGTAGTATAGAAGATTGGTGAACAGTACTTTCAACTAACTAATGATTTAGGATTGAAGTGATTAGTTAATTAAGCAGTTAGCAAAAATCTGACGATTAGAAAACTTGAACCAACAAATATTCCTAACCTTGAAAGGGGTGAGAACCCTTATGACAACACAACTACAAGTTTTAAGTAGTTACTCTTTACTGCAAAGTACAATTCGACTACCTCAATTAGTGCAACAGGCTAAAAAAAATGGTTATCAGTCTTTAGCTTTAACTGATGTTAATGTGACTTATGGTTTAGTTGATTTTTATCGATTGGCGAAGAAAAATCAATTGCAGCCCATTTTGGGGATGACTTTATTAAGTACTGGTTTACTAGATCATCAGAATAGTTATCAATTAATTGTTTTGGCTAAAAATATGACTGGTTATCATCAATTATTAAAATTATCGACATTGATTCAAACCCAACCAACTTTTGATATCGCTAAAAATTCCACTTTACTAACAGATTTAATTTTGATTATTCCTCAAGCTAAAAGTGAATTGGAGACTTTGTTGTCACAGCAAAAAGCACCTGCTTATTTACAAATTTTAAAACAAATTAAGCCTCATGACCTTTATTTAGGATTAGATTTACGTAATTTTACCAGTGAGCAAATTAAATTACGTCAACGTTTAGGACAATTACAGCACCTTCCTTGTGTTATTTTAGACGATGTTCAATATTTAAATTCACAAGATGCTTTTAGTCAAGAAGTCTTGCAGCATGTTGCTACTGGTGATCGATTGACTGATACAAGAGTCGTAACTGATCATTCACTGCGGTCAGCAACGAGTTTAGTTGAGCAATGCGAGCAATTGGGATTAAAAGAGGCTCTGCAAGCGACGCAAAGTTTAGCACAAACTTGTCAAGTGGAATTAAATTTTCAAAGGACACAGTTGCCACATTTTCCTACTCCTAATCAGTTGTCAGCTCAACAGTATTTACAGCAATTAGCACAAGCGGGTTTGCAAAAAAAATTCGGTCAACAAAAGGTTCCTGATCAGTATCAGCAGCGTTTGCAATATGAATTAACAGTCATTAATCAAATGGGGTACGCAGATTATTTCTTGATTGTTCGTGATGTTGTACAACAAGCCCATCAATTAAACATATTGACTGGACCAGGGCGTGGTTCTGCTGCAGGTTCATTAGTGAGCTTTGCTTTACAAATCACGCAAATTGATCCTTTAAAATATGATCTTTTATTTGAACGTTTTTTGAATCCAGAGCGGGTTGATATGCCAGATATTGATTTGGATATTCCCGATAATCGCCGCGATGAACTGGTTCAGTATATGCAACAAAAGTATGGTCAAGAACATATGGCACAAATTATCACTTTCGGGACTTTTGCTGCCAAACAGGCCATCCGGGATGTGGGACGAGTACTAGGCTTGAGTCAAGTAGAACTCAAACGATGGTCTAATGCTATTCCTCATCAATTAGGCATTAAATTAGCTGAAGCTTATCAGCAATCAGCTACTTTAAGAACTTTAGTTCAACAATCAAAACGGCATCAATTGATTTTTCAGACTGCTCAGCAAATTGAAGGTTTACCACGTCATTTTTCAACACATGCAGCGGGAATTGTCCTAAGTGAAAAACCACTGACTCAAATAGTTGCTTTACAAGATGGTGGCAGCGAAGGAGCTTGGTTGACTCAACAAACTAAGGATAATGTTGAAGCTTTGGGACTATTAAAAATTGATTTTTTGGGCTTACGTAATCTTAATATATTAGCGCAAACTTTAAGTTTAATTGAAAAATCAACAGCTGTTAAAATTGATCCTACTCAAATACCATTAGATGATCCCCAAACAATTTTGTTGTTTGCATCTGGGGCAACTGACGGGGTCTTTCAATTTGAATCAGCAGGGATTCGTTCAGTTTTAAAACAAGTGCAACCTCATGGTTTTGCGGATATTGTAGCAGTTAATGCACTTTATCGTCCAGGGCCAATGCAAAATATTAAACATTTTGTAGCCCGCAAACATCATCAAGAACCAATTAGTTATCCTGATGATTCGCTGAAGAAAATTTTACAACCAACTTATGGCATCTTGGTTTATCAAGAACAAGTCCTACAAGTAGTAGCTGAGATGGCAGGCTTTTCCTTGGCACAGGCGGATTTATTACGACGGGCAATTGCTAAGAAAGATCCCCAGATTATGGAGCAGCAACGCCAAGAATTTTTACAGCAGGCGGTTAATCGGGGACATCAGTTGGCTAATGCACAGCAGGTTTTTGAATATATTGAAAAATTTGCTAACTACGGTTTTAATAAAGCTCACGCAGTGGCTTATAGTCGTTTAGCTTATAATTTAGCTTATCTAAAAGCGCACTATCCGCAAGCTTTTTTTGCAGCCTTATTGAATGCTAATTTGAATAATGACGTTAAATATGTAACTTATTTGCAAGATGTTAAGCAACAAAAAATTAAATTATTGCTGCCCGATATCAATTTAAGTCAGGCTAATTTCATTATTGAAAAACAAGCTTTAAGATTCGGTTTTTTGTTTATCAAAAATGTGCGGCGGGATTTTATACAAAATATTTTGCAAGAGCGAAAAAGGGGCTCTTATACTAGTTTATTAGACTTTTTGAAGCGAATTGATGAACGGTTTAAAAAAGTTGAGATTATTCTACCATTAATTCTAAGTGGTTGTTTTGATCAACTTCAAAGTAATCGGCGACAAATGGCAGATCAATTGCCGGATTTATTAGAGAGTTTATATTTAGCCAAAGAGAGCATTTCTTTGTTTGATGTTTTAAAGCCTAAAAATAGAAAAGTTACGGACTATAGTAATTTAGAAAAGCTTGATCAAGAACAACAATATCTGGGTAGTTATGTTTCTGGCCATCCGGTAGATAAATTTCAAAAGCTGAAATTGTTTTATCCGATTGTTTCTAGTCAACAAATTAATTTTCCTCAACGTGCTTTAATTTTATTATTTTTGCAAAAAATTAAAATTATTCGAACAAAAAAAGGTCAGCAAATGGCTTTTATTACCGGTAGTGATCAATTTGGAACCTTACGGTTAACAGTTTTTCCTAAAACTTTTCAGAAAATAAAATTAGTTCCTAATCAAGTTTATTTGATTAATTTAAAAGGAATTTTAGACCAACGCCAAGAACCGGAAATGATCGTAGAAAAGATGATCTTAGCTCAATCTTTGCTGGCTAAAGTTCCGCAACACCAGTTATTTATTAATTTTCAGAAAAAAAATGATGCTAATATTAGGAAATTGATGGCTTTAGCCAAAAAATATTCGGGATTGACTCCAGTAATTGCTTGCTTTTCTGAAAATGGAGAAAAACTTTTGTTAAAAAAAACTTATTGGATTAATTATGACCAAGAAAGCTATAAATCGCTGATTCAAGCCTTTGGAATGAATAATGTTAGTTATCAATAATAAACTTTTTCTGGAAAGTGATACTGTTTTTTTGGGGAAATAATGGTATATTTTGTATGTAGTTTCATTAACTGTGAGGTGTAATGATGAAAAAAATAGGTGTCATGACTAGTGGTGGAGATGCTCCTGGGATGAATGCTGCTATTCGTGCAGTTGCCCGTAGGGCGATGTCATTAGGGTTTGAAGTGTACGGCATTAATTATGGCTATGCCGGATTGGTTGCTGGCGATATCTTTAAGATGGAACGTTCTGACGTGGGCGATATTATTAATCGTGGCGGAACTAAGTTATATTCTGCTCGTTATCCAGAATTTGCTCAAGTTGAGGGTCAATTAAAGGGTATTGAACAGCTTAAAAAATTCGGAATTGATGCCTTGGTTGTCATTGGTGGTGACGGTTCTTATCATGGAGCGTTACGTTTGACGGAACATGGTTACAACGCAATTGGTTTGCCTGGCACAATTGATAATGATATACCATACACTGATTTTACGATTGGTTTTGATACAGCTGTTAATACTGTTGTGGAATCAATTGACAAAATTCGGGATACGGCGGCCAGTCATGAACGGACATTTGTGATTGAAGTAATGGGACGTGGCGCTGGTGATATTGCCTTATGGGCAGGTGTTGCTGGTGGTGCTGATGAAATTATTGTTCCTGAAAAAGAATTTGATATTGCTCAAATTGCTCAGAATATTCAAAGTTTACGAGCTCGCGGTAAAAAACATACAATCATTGTTTTAGCTGAAGGGGTAATGCATGCTGATGAATTTATGGAGCAATTGAAACAGTATGGTGATTTTGACGCGCGGGGTACTGTTTTAGGACATGTACAACGTGGCGGTTCACCGACCGCGCGGGATCGTGTTTTAGCTAGTAAAATGGGTGCTTATGCGGTTGATTTATTGGCTCAAGGTAAGGGTGGCATTGCAATTGGTACAGAGAACAATCAGTTGACTTATCATCCAATGACCGATTTGTTTGACGAAAAGCATCATCCAGATTTAAGCTTATATGAGATAAACAAGTCTTTAGCTAAGTGATGTTTTCTGGTATCCTATTTAGGTGTGTTCAATTTATTTATTTTTAAGGAGAGACATTGATGAAAAGAACCAAAATTGTTAGTACTTTAGGACCTGCAAGTAATGATGTAGAAACTATTTCTAAATTAATTGAAGCAGGTGCCAATGTTTTTCGTTTTAACTTTTCTCATGGTGACCATGAAGAACATTTATCACGGATGAATATGGTTCGTGAAGCCGAAAAGTTAACCGGTAAAGTTGTTGGTATTATGTTAGATACTAAGGGTGCTGAGATTCGGACTACCGAACAAGAGGGCGGTAAGTTTGAGGCTCATACTGGTGATACTATTCGAGTGTCAATGGATCCTAATTTTAAAGGTAATCCAGAAAAAATTGCGGTTACTTATCCTGGCTTATATGATGATACTCATGTTGGTGGTCATGTTTTAATCGATGATGGTTTAGTTGATTTAAAAATCACCGATAAAGATGAAGCTAACAAAGAGTTGATTACCGTTGTGCAAAATGATGGTTTAATTGGTTCTAAAAAGGGTGTCAATGCCCCTGGTGTTGAAATTCGTTTACCAGGTATTACAGAAAAAGATACTGATGATATCAATTTTGGTTTAGATCATGAAATTAATTACATCTCTGCTAGTTTTGTTCGTAAAGCGCAAGATGTTTTGGATATTCGTGAATTATTAGAAGCTAAGCATCAAGAACAAGTTCAAATCTTCCCTAAGATTGAATCTCAAGAAGGTATTGATAACATTGATGAAATTTTAAAAGTTTCTGATGGTTTGATGGTGGCTCGTGGTGACATGGGGGTTGAAATTCCATTTGAAAATGTTCCATTTGTTCAAAAGAATTTGATCAAGAAATGCAATGCTTTGGGTAAACCAGTTATTACTGCTACACAAATGTTAGATTCCATGCAAGAAAATCCTCGTCCAACACGAGCAGAAGTAACTGACGTTGCCAATGCCGTTTTAGATGGAACTGATGCGACAATGTTATCCGGTGAAAGTGCTAACGGTGATTATCCAGTGCAAGCTGTTGCTGCTATGAGTCGGATTGATGTTCGGACTCAGGAACAATTAGATGGTTCTAATACTTTGGCTTTACAACGTTTTGAAGAATACAAGGGTTCTAATGCGACTGAATCAATTGGTGAATCAGTTGTGCGGACAGCTCAAGAATTAGGAATTAAGACCATTGTAACAGCAACTAATTCCGGTTATACTGCACGGATGATTTCTAAATATCGTCCTAGTGCTGATATTTTGGCTATTACCTTTGATGAAAAAATTCAACGTGGTTTAACTGTTAACTGGGGTGTTTATCCGGTAGTTACTGATCGTCCTGAAAATACTGATGAAATGTTCGATTTAGCAACTCAAAAGGCTCAAGAATTAGGTTTTGCTAAAGAAGGCGATTTAATCTTAATCGTTGCTGGAGTACCAGTTGGTGAAAGTGGTACAACTAACTTGATGAAGATCCAATTGATTGGTTCTAACTTAGTTAAGGGTCAAGGCGTTGGTGATGAAACTGTTATTGGTAAAGTAACGGTTGCTCACAGTGCTCAAGAAGCAATTGACAAGATGAGTGATCAAGATATTTTAGTTGTTGAAAATACTGATAAAGATTATTTCCCAGCAATTGAAAAAGCTAGTGCTTTAGTTGTTGAAAATGGTGGTTTAACTTCTAATGCTGCCGTTGTAGGAATTGCTTTAAGTATTCCAGTAATTGTTGGTGCTCAAGATGCTACTAAATTGATTAAAGATGATGAAGTTATTACCGTTGATTCTCGTCGTGGTAATGTTTATCGTGGTGCTTCCAACTCACTTTAATAAAATTTCATTCAAGTAGATAAAAAGTAGGACAATGTTCCTACTTTTTTTGTGCTAGTGATTTGAGCAAGAAAGTTAATTATATGGTAAGATGTTGAATGTTGAGGAGTAAACTAGATGGAAAGTTGGCTTTTTTTATTAATTATTTTATTAATATCATTTTTGAGTAAGAATAATTCATTATTAATTGCAACGATTGTGATCTTAATTTTGAAAGCTATTCCTAATACAAGTCATTTGTTAACTACTATTCAAAATCGTGGAATGAATTGGGGAATTACAATTATTTCAGTGGTCATCTTAGTCCCTATTGCTACAGGTCAAGTGGGCTTTTCTGATTTATTGAATGCCTTTAAATCACCAGCAGGTTATGTGGCTGTTATTTGTGGTATTTTAGTAGCTGTTTTGTCAGCTAAGGGTGTGCATCTATTGTCTGCCACACCAGAAATGACAGTGGCTTTGATTTTTGGGACAATTGTTGGCGTAGTTATTTTTAAGGGCATGGCCGCAGGCCCTATTATTGCCTCAGGAATGGCTTATTGTATTTTGACGATATTAGCGAATATCGGCATTAAGTAAGGTTATTTAAGTTTTTTACTTTATAAAAAACGTCATCATTGGTTAACTATTCTTGATAGCAAAACTTTTTGGGCTTTATTAAATAAATGAGGTGTTGATTTGGAATTACAAGAATTATTAGGAACTATACAAACAGGAAAAATTATTGATAAAAATCAGACGGCAGTTTTTGTTTCAATTGCTGGTCAAACCTTTCAGACGCCGTTAGAATTGGTAGATTCTAATGAAAAAAATTTGCAAGGTTATTTATACGAAAATAAAGCACATAAGTTAATTTTGACACCCAAAATTCCTTGGGTTGGCGTCGGACGTTATGGCTGGGGAACAGTTGTTGATGTACGGACTGATTTGGGAGTTTTTGTTGATATTGGTTTGCCGGATAAGGATTTAGTAGTTTCGTTAGATGATTTACCAGAATTAAAAAAATTATGGCCACAAAAGGGTGATCGACTATTAGTGAGTGTTAAAGTAGATCGTAAAAATCGAATGTGGGGTCGATTAGCTGATGCTAATGTTTTTCAACAATTAAGTCGAAAAGCTAATCAAAATTTACAGAATAAAAATGTTCAAGCCACAGTTTATCGTTTAAAAATGAGTGGTAGTTTTGTTTTAACTAATGATTATTATTTAGGTTTTATTCATCCTAGTGAACGCGAAGTTGAGCCACGATTAGGTCAAGTTGTTCATGCGCGAGTTATTGGTAGTAGTTTTGATCACCTTAATTTGTCTTTAAAACCGCGGGCATATGAAGAAATTGGTGATGATGCGGCAATGATTTTAGCTGTTTTAAAACATCAATCTAGTCAATCTTTACCTTACAATGATAAGAGTGCTCCACAGGATATTAAACAATATTTTGGGATTAGTAAGAGTAGTTTCAAACGAGCTTTAGGTCATTTATTGAAACAACAGTTGATTGAACAAACTACCACGGGGATTAAGTTGAAATCAAAAGCGTAGGTTTAAAATGCTAGTTAAATATAGTGATAATTATCAAAAAATTGCCATGGGTTTTTTATCATATATGCCCGAGTTGAAAGATTTAGATCATGTTCAGATGGAATTGGATTTATATACTACAGATGATCGGCATCAATTGTTTTTGTATCGGCGATTTGATTCCGATTTTATTGGAATTATTGCTTTAGAAATTCAAAAGCGAATTGTCTTGGTAAGGTATATTTCATTAATTCCTGCTGAACGCTTACAGGTAACAATCTTTAAAATTTTGGATGAAGTGCAAGAATATTATCCTGATAGCAAAATTATGGGAACAATAGAAATTACACCTTTGATTTTGCAGTGGCAAAAAAAGCATTAGGTGGTTAGCAGTGGAACAATTAGAGTTGATTTTAACTGATTTTCATGGTCCTTTGGATTTGTTATTACATTTAATTAAACGATCACAGATTAATATTTATGATATTCCCATTGCCCAAATTACGCAGCAGTACTTGGATTATTTACATCAAATGCAATCATTGCAGTTAGATATTGCTGGTGATTATTTAGTGATGGCGGCAACGTTAATGCGCATTAAAAGTCAAATGCTATTACCACAGGATCCTATTGTTGAAGATTATCCTGAGGATATGATTGATGAAGTTGCTGATCCGCGTAGTGATTTAGTAGCACAATTATTAACTTATCAAATTTATCAAAGTGTAGCTGAAGAATTAAAAAATTTAGAACAACAACGCCAACAAATGTATAGTCGTCCGCCAACTTTAGGACCAAAAGAGCGCAAGATTGTTTTAAAACCACAAACTTATACCGGTAATGATTTAGCTTTATGCTTAGTTAATCTATTGGATCGATTACAACAACAATTTCAATTAGCACAATTGCCTAAAAAAGAAACAATTTCAGTAGCTCAAGCACAAACTCAAATTATTCATCGATTACAACATCATTCGCAAATTACTTTTCAAGAATTGTTACAACATAACAGTGTTATTGAAGAGGTAGTAACAAAATTTATGGGTTTGTTGGAATTGATTAAAGATCACTTAGTAGTGGTTACTCAATTAGATTTTCAAGCAGATATTTTAGTGAAATTGAGGTGAATTTAGTGCAAAAACAACTATTTGTGCTTTTATTTATTGCGGGTGAACAGGGAATAGCGCTGGAGGATTTAGCAAGTTTGCTACAAAAAGATCTTGCTAGTGTTAGACAACAAATGGCAATTTTGATTCAACATCTTCAGAGCGATAAAAGCTGCCCATTATTGATTAAACAGTTTGGAGAAAACTATCAACTATTGACTAAAGCTAAGTATCAGCCTTTACTGGCTAGATATTGGCAGACAGAACAAGCCAGTAAATTAAGTTCTGCGGCAATGGAAGTTTTGGCAATTATAGCTTATCAACAACCCGTTACTCGAATTGAAATTGATGAAATTCGGGGAGTTAAAAATAGTAGTGCCACGCTGCAAACTTTAATTGCTCGACGCTTAATTAAAACTACTGGTCATAAGGATGCACCAGGTAGACCGTTAATGTATGGTACGACATCTGAATTTTTAAACTATTTTGGGTTAAAATCATTGGATAAATTACCACCACTAGCGGCTTTTCAAATACAAAATTTAGATCAACAAGGAAATGTTGATTTGTTTTCTTAAAGAGGATAAAAATAAATGAAACAAAAGGAACGTTTACAAAAAATAATTGCTAATGCTGGCGTTACTTCTCGTCGAAAAGCTGAAGAATTGATTATCGCTGGCCGGGTGCAAGTTAACGGACAAACTATTACAGAATTAGGCCAAAAATTTTCCACTAGTGATTTGATTGAAGTCGATGGAATTGCAATTGAAAAATCTCCTAAAGTCTATTTATTGTTTTATAAACCTCGCGGAGTGATTTCTTCTGTACATGATGAAAAGGGTCGTAAAGTAGTGACCGATTACTTTAAGGATATTATTGAGACGCGAATTTATCCTGTTGGTCGTTTAGATTATGACACGTCAGGATTATTATTATTAACCAATGATGGTGACTTGACTAACCATTTGTTGCATCCTAGTAATCAGATTAATAAAGTTTATATTGCTAAAATTTCTGGAATTGTTACTTCAAAAGCTTTGGAACAATTACGACATGGGGTTCGGATCAAGGGACGGAAGACGGCTCCTGCTAAATCGGAAATTATTAGTGTTGATCGTAAGCGTCAAACTTCTTTGGTTAAATTAGTAATTCATGAGGGAATGAACCATCAAGTTAAAGAAATGTTTAAACAAGTTGGATTTAATGTGGTAAAATTAAGACGAGAGCAAGTTGGATTTTTAACGCTAAACGGCTTAGTTTCTGGTGGCTGGCGCTTTTTAACGCGTGATGAAGTCAAAGCTCTTCAAAAATTATAATAATTATCGTTTTCAAGGCAAGGTGCAATTCCTGACCGGCGGTGATAGTCCGCAACCCAGTAATGGTGGATTTGGTGAAATTCCAAAACCGATGGTAATAGTCCAGATGGTAGAAAACGTAGTGACTGGGATAAATTAGTGTTATGTTGACGCTTTATTAATATTTAGCTCAATCTCTTTTGCCTTGCAACGATTTGTTGGAGGTTTTTTTTATGGAAAAAAGTAAGTTATCTCATAATAAAGTTATTGGTGGCGCCTTATTAACGGCGCTAGCTACTTTAGTGATGTATATTGAAATACCGTTGATTCCGGGATTTTCATTTTTAAAAATGGATGTTAGTGATGTAGTAGTTTTATTAGCTTTTGGAATTTATGGGATGTCAACTGGAGTTTTAGTGGCCTTTTGTAAAGTGTTGTTGCATTGGGTTTTAATGGGGATGAATGTTGCAAGTTTAATTGGTGACTTTTCATCATTATTGTCTAGTTTGGCGTTTATCATTCCAATAGTTTTGCTACTCCAACGTCATCATTCATTGTGGTTATCTTATGGTAGTGGGATTTTAAGTTTAACGATTGTTTTATCGTTGGCCAATTATTTTATCTTGATGCCTTTATATATGACCGTTTTAAATTTTAATATTGGTATGCCAGTAGAAAAATATGTTTTATTTGGGGTGGTACCATTTAATATAGTTAAAGGTTTCATTAATTCTATTTTGAGTGTTTTATTGACGAGACGTTTAAAGTTCTAATAATTTATTTTCAGTTTTTCTATTTTTAGTGAAATTTCTCTGATTAACTGGTAAAATTAATAGTTATTAGAGGTGAGATTAATGAGCGATAAAAAGCCTAAACTTTGGGAAGCTACCTTTGGAGAGGATACGGGGGAACAAAAAGATTCCGTTAAATCTACTTCAAAAACACCAGAAACTTCTGCAGAGTATTCACGGGTGCAACGTAATGAAACTCAAAAAAGTAATAAGGTTTTGGTTTGGTCATTAGTGGTAGTTTTGCTTGCAATTATGTGTTTACCAATTTTTTGGTCGGCAGTGTCTGCAGGACATCAAAAAACAGCGGTTGATAATACTAGTAAAGTAGCAGTTAGTTCTAAACCTAAGAGTACAGCTACTAAACAAGTTAAAAAACAAAAAGCAAAAAAAGTAACATCACATTTGGATCAGACACCTAATAAAAAGAAAGCTGCAACTGAGCCGACTGTTGATACTGATAAGAAAGAAGAGTCCTCTGCAACAAATAATGATGATCAGAATCAAAATAGTGCCGAATCTGCTGGCGCTGGTAGTACAACCAACGATCAACAGTCAAGTGCTACTACAGCTAATGCCAATGGTAGTGCTGATGACAGTTCTTATTATACAGTGCAGGCGCATGACAATGCGTATCGTATTGCTTTAAATCATGGTATGACTACGCAGCAATTATATCAATTAAATGGTATGTCCAGTAATACTGTTTTACGCCCGGGCATGCGGTTACGTGTTCACTAAATAAAAGAGTTGGGACAATAATGCTAATGAACATTGAATCATTATTGCATTGCGTCCAAAAGTCAGTAATTTATGTCGGCTAGTGGTATTTAAAGTTCTGAGTTTAAATTTGAATTTTTAATGTCGTTAGTACACAACTATTAAGTGACTTTTGTCCCAGCCCTTTTTGATATAGGAGTTAAAAAGATATGCAAATAACAATTGATGGACCGGCATCAGCAGGCAAAAGCACAATTGCCAAAGCAATTGCGCATAAATTAGATTATTTATACGTTGACACAGGTGCTATGTATCGTGCAGCAACTTGGTTGGCTAATCGGTACAAGATTGATTATGGTAATTCTGCAGCTATTGTTTCTACTTTGAAAGAAAATCCAATCACTTTTAAGTTACAACAAGGCAAACAGCTGGTATTTGCTGGTGAAGATGAGGTGACAGAGGTAATTCGTACAGCTGTAATCTCACAAAATGTTTCACAAGTGTCTGCTTTGGGAGCTGTTCGGACTTTATTAGTGGAGCAACAACGACAGTTTGCTCAAAATAATGATGTAGTGATGGATGGCCGTGATATTGGCACTGTCGTCTTGCCGCAAGCGCAGGTGAAAATTTTTATGACCGCCAGCGTTCAAGAGCGTGCTCAAAGACGGTATCAGGAAAATTTGACTCGGCAAATTACAACGCCGTTAGCGCAAATTGCAAAGGAAATTGAACAGCGAGATTATAAAGATTCTCATCGAAAAATTTCGC
Organism: Bombilactobacillus sp. ESL1202; assembly: GCF_058107125.1. Lineage (NCBI taxonomy): Bacteria > Bacillati > Bacillota > Bacilli > Lactobacillales > Lactobacillaceae > Bombilactobacillus > Bombilactobacillus sp. ESL1202. The sequence goes on from NZ_CM176590.1 coordinate 1,885,192, forward strand.
CTTTAGTTCGAGCAAAAGATGCGCAAATTCTTGATACGACTGGTTTAACGATTAATCAAGTTGTTCAAAAAGCACTGCAAATTATTCAAATAAAATTAAAGAAATGATGAATAGCACTGGTAATTGAAGTGATTTTACATTAAGATAGATTTCGAATGATGGCGAGGAGGATGTAAAAATGGCTGAAGAGAATAGCAGCATAAATCCCATGGAGCAAGCACTTGATAATTTTGATCAAGTACAAATTGGTGATGTGGTTACCGCGGAGGTATTATCAGTTGAAGATAATCAATTGGTGGTAGGTATTGATAATTCTGGTGTTGAAGGAGTTGTTCCTCTGCGTGAATTAACTGCAGATCGGAAGGCTGATATTCATAAGCTGGCACAAGTTGGTGATAAACTAGAATTATTGGTCGTGCGGCATTCTGCAAATGATAAAGAAGACGGTAGTTTTATTTTATCTAAACGTCGCATTGAAAATCAAAAAGCTTATACTAAAATGGTTGATTTAATGAACGAAAATACAACAGTTCAAGGAGCAGTTACTGGAACTGTTAAAAGCGGTTTATTAGTTGAAGTTGATGGCTTACGTGGATTCATTCCTGCTTCAATGATTTCTGACCATTTTGTGCGTGATTTAAAGCCGTACGTGGGTCAAACTTTAGATTTGAAAATTATTGAAGTTCAACCAACAAAGAATCGCTTTGTTTTATCACATAAGGAAATTGCTACGCAAGAAAAGCAAGCTCGTGAAGCAGAAGTGATGGATAAAATTTTACCAGGTGATGTTTTAGAAGCTAAGGTTTCACGCTTAACTAATTTTGGTGCTTTTATTGATTTAGGTGGAATGGATGGCTTAGTCCATGTTTCTCAGATTTCTTATGCGCATGTTAATCAACCATCAGATGTTTTAAAGGTTGGTCAAGAAGTGAAAGTTAAAGTTTTGGATGTTGATAAAGATCGTGGTCGAATTTCTCTATCAATGAAAGCAGCTCAACCGGGACCTTGGGAAAGTGTTGCAGAAAAAATTGCTGTTGGTGATGAAATTGACGGTGTCGTTAAACGGTTAACTGACTTTGGCGCTTTTGTAGAAGTATTACCTGGTGTTGAAGGTTTGGTTCATGTTTCGCAAATTTCTTGGGAGCGGATTGATAAGCCAGCAGATGTTTTACAAGCTGGTCAGAAAGTGCGCTTAAAAGTTTTGAATGTTGATCCAGAACAAAAGCGTTTGGGCTTGTCGATTAAAGAATTGACAGAAAATCCACATGCTAAAAAGTCTACAGAGTCTCATGAAGAAGATAATACTGACTACACTCTTCCAGATGAGGAACGTGGATTTGCATTGGGAGATATCGTGGATGATGATTCCCAAAATTAATATATTTTGGTGAGATGTTAACTTTTAAATTCATCAACAATGATAATTAATTAGTTTGATACCATTGTTAGGTAATGAACTTTATTGTTAATCCTTGATTTTTTCTAATTTTGTCAAAAGGGTGGGTGTATTTTCGTCCCACCCTCTTTTGATTTTTAATAAAGATTTTAAAAATAAGGCTAAGACCAAAATCATTAGGCAAAGACTGTTGATTTTGGCACACAATAATTAATTAATGTTTGTGTAATTTTCAGTAGAATACAATCATTAATTTTATTGTTTTAGCCGCTTAATCACAAATAAGAAGGTGAGCAAATGGTAATGCCAGTTGTTGCATTAGTCGGACGTCCGAATGTTGGAAAATCAACGTTGTTTAATCGCATAGCCAGTGAAAGAATTGCCATTGTTGAAGATACTCCAGGGGTAACACGCGATCGAATCTATACTCATGCAGAGTGGCTAAATAAGCAGTTTACTTTAATAGACACTGGCGGGATTACTTTAGAAGAAACAACCCTTAATCAAGAAATTAAGAGTCAAGCAGAAATTGCAATTGATGAAGCAGACGTCATTGTGATGGTAGTTGATGGTCGTGTTGGTGTTGTTAGAGAAGACGAAACAGTAGCACGTATTTTATTTAAAGCAAAGAAACCCGTAGTTTTAGCGGTTAATAAAGCGGATAATTTGGAACAGCGCCAAGATATTTACGATTTTTATGCATTAGGTTTAGGTGAACCGTTTCCGGTTTCTGGAGTTCATGGAATCGGTTTGGGCGATCTTTTAGACCAAATTGTACAGAATTTTCCTGATGAACAAGTGGTTGATGAAGACCCGACTATCAAATTTAGTTTTATTGGTCGGCCTAATGTCGGCAAATCATCGTTAGTAAATGCCATTTTAGGTGAACAACGGGTTATTGTTTCGAACATGGAAGGAACAACCCGTGATTCAATTGATACTAGTTTTTTAGATGAACAAGGACAATTATTCACCATGATTGATACGGCCGGAATTCGTAAACGGGGTAAAGTTTATGAAAATACGGAAAAGTATTCTGTGATGCGTGCCATGCGCGCTATTGATCGTAGTGATGTAGTGGTTATGGTTTTAGATGGTGAACAAGGAATTCGCGAGCAGGATAAAAGAGTTGCGGGCTTAGCTCATGAAGCTGGTCGTGGAGTGATTATTGTTGTTAATAAATGGGATATTGTAGCTCATAAAGATCAAAAAACTATGCAAGAATTTACTGACTATATTCGCCAAGAATTTCGTTATTTAAGTTATGCACCGATTATTTTTGTTTCAGCGTTAAAAAATCAACGGCTAGGTAAAATTATTGAATTGGTCAGTGCTGTCTATGAAAATCAAAATCGGCGAATTCAATCGTCGCTTTTGAATGATTTGTTATTAAAAGCAACAGCAATTGCGCCCGCACCGACCGTCAAAAATAAGCGCTTGCGAGTGTATTACTTGACACAAGTGGCCGTGAATCCGCCTACTTTTGTGGCGTTTGTTAATGATCCAGAACTATTCCATTTTTCTTACGAACGTTTTATTATTAATCAGTTGCGCGAAATGTTTGATTTTACGGGAACACCAATTAAAATCATTGCGCGAATGAGAAAATGATAATTTTAGCGCTTTTTAAATGAAATTTTTCTTAAGAATTGTAAAAGTTTGTAAAAAAAGGTGATTATTCCTTGCTAGCTCGGCAATCTTATGATAATTTGTTAAAAGAATGATGGTTTGGTAGTCGTCATTTCGACTAAGTGATGATCAACTTCATTGCTTTACGGAGGTGAAAATATTATGGCAAATAAAGCAGAATTAGTTCAAAGCGTTGCTGAAAAAACTGGTTTAACTAAAAAGGATTCCACTGCAGCAGTTGATGCAGTCTTCAATTCTATCCAAGAAATTTTAGTTAAGGGTGAAAAAGTTCAATTGATTGGCTTCGGTAACTTTGAAGTTCGTCATCGTGCTGCCCGTAAGGGACGTAACCCACAAACAAACGCAGAAATTACCATTCCTGCAAGTAATGTTCCAGCATTTAAGCCTGGTAAGACATTAAAAGACGCTGTTAAATAATTTTTTAAAAGATTGTTTATCTAATAAGATGACTATAATTACGGTTGTATTTATAGTCATCTTAGTTTACATAACATTTGGAGGGTGGGGCAGATTACTGTTCAACGCTCTTTTTTATTTTAACTTAAGGGAGTCTTGAAAGATGACATTTGGTGAACAAGCAATTTCTGCTTTACAGCAAGGCAATTTCCAACAGGGACAAGCTTTATTAAAAAAAGCGCTCCAACATGATAGCGTTGATGACTTGTATACAATCGCACAGCAATTACAACAGTTGGGATTAACGGATAATGCAGCAACTATTTACCGGAAATTATTGCAACAATTACCACGTGAAGATATTTTAAAAGTTAATTTAGCAGAGATCTTGATTTCTGATGACAAAATTGATGAAGCTACTAATCTATTAGCACAAGTTAGGCCTAATTCAGATGCTTACGTGGCTTCTTTGATGGTCAGTGCTGATCTTTACCAAACTTTGGGGTTATATGAGGTTAGTGAACAAAAACTATTGACAGCCTTGAAATTGGCTCCTAAAGAGTTCGTTATTCAATTTGCTTTGGCGGAATTGTATTTTAACGAAAATCAGTTTCAAAAGGCTAGTGATTATTATGAACAATTGCTAGATCAAGATGTAACAGAATTTTCAGGAATTTCTCTATATCAGCGTTTAGCAGCTGCTCAAGTTGGATTAGGTAATTATGAGGCTGCTGAAAAAAATTATCAAAAAACAGCGGTTGAATTTTTTAATGCTGATAATCTCTATAATTATGCTAATCTAGAATTAGAGTTAAAACATTATAGTAAGGCTCAAGAATTAGTGGAGCAGTTATTGGAATTAACTCCTGATTATTCGGCCGGTTATGTTTTACAAAGTCGGTTAGCTTTGGCTAAGAATCAACCAGCTGCGGCTTTAAAGGTTGCTCAGCAAGGTTTAAGCTATGATCCATATAATGAACTGTTATATGAACTAGTTGCTACCAGTGCAGAAAAAACAGCTGATTTGGAACTGGCAGTGAAATTGTTGAAGCAAGGTATTCAGTACTTAGCAGCACCAAATAGTTTATTGTTAGCCCTAAGTCGAATTTATTTGCTTCAAGCCGATCATCAGGCTAATTTAGACTTATTAGACCAATATGTTGATCAATTGCAAACCGATGGTCAAGCACAATGGAATCGCGCGCGCTCATTGAGTGCCTTAGATCAGGTGGAGGATGCCCAAAAAGTATTTTTAAGTATTTATGATGAATTTAAAGATAATCCTGATTATTTACGGGACTTGATTAATCTTTTACGTAAGAGTGATCAAACTAAGTTGCTATTAACTGCTTTACAAAACTATTTGCGCTTAGCACCTGATGATTGGGAAATGAATGAACTATGGGAGGAATTGAAAATAAAATATGAAAATTGAACATTTCCCAAAAATCATGGCGCAGGCAATCCCTATTTTAGATAAAATTACCGCAGCTGGTTTTGAAGCTTATTTTGTTGGTGGGTGTGTGCGCGATATGCTATTAAAACGGCCGATTCATGATGTTGACTTAGCAACTAGTGCTTATCCGGCTGAAATTAAGACTATTTTTAAACATACGGCTGATACTGGTATTGATCATGGAACCGTGACGATTATTACGGCTGCACAAAATTATGAGATTACAACTTTTCGTACGGAGTCGGGTTATCAGGATTATCGACGGCCTGATCATGTGGAATTTGTTCGTTCTTTAGAACAAGATTTAAAACGACGAGATTTTACTATTAATTCCTTAGCAATGACGACTAAGGGTCAATTAATTGATTTGTTTGGTGGCTTAAACGATTTACAACAACAACAGATTAAAGCGGTTGGACAAGCTAAGGAACGTTTCCATGAAGATGCGTTAAGAATGTTACGTGCAGTCAGATTTCAAGCACAGTTGAATTTTCAAATCACTGACCAAACTCAGAAGGGGATTTTGGAAAATGCTCATTTATTATCCAAGATTGCCATTGAACGGATACGTGATGAATGGTTGAAATTAATGGAAGCTCCTGGCTGGCAATTAGGATTAAAAACCATGCTAGCTACTAACTTGAATAACTATTGTCCGCAATTGACTAATGCTAATTTAAATAAGTTACTGGTATTAAATCCGAAGTTGCAATTAGTTGATCAATTGCAAGTTTGGACTTTATTAGGCTGGTACTGGCATTTTAATCCACAACGCTTACGTGAATTTTTAAAAGCTTGGAAATTATCCAATGAAGTGGTTAAAATCACACTAAAGAGTGTCCAACTATTACAAAATTGGTCTCATTTAACAACTTGGTCGGTCTATCAAGCACAACAACAAGTAATTACTAATTGTTGTCGGCTTTTAAGGGCTGTTAATGATCTGCCTAAAGCACAGATGTTGGCTCAGTGGTATCAAGATTTACCGATTAAAAACAGTCATGATTTAGCCGTTGATGGGCGAACTTTAATGCAGGAATTAAGCTTGACTCCTGGTCCTAAAGTGGGTCAAGATATATTATGGTTACAACAACAAGTATTAGCACATCAACTACCTAATCAAAAACAGGCACTTTTACAGGCACTAAGGCAATTAAATTTAGTAAGTAAGGACGATTAAGCAATGAAGATGTTAAGTGTCACAGAATTAAACCAAGCTTTTGGTGCACGAACGTTATTTGAACATGTGAACTTTAAAATTCAACGACAAGATCGAATTGGCTTGCTGGGTTTGAACGGTGTCGGAAAGACGACATTGTTGAATTCGCTAGTGGATGAACACTTGGTTAAACAGGGAATTGTTGATCATCCGCGTGATTATCAGGTTAGTTATTTAAAACAAAATCCTTATTTGAATCCACAAGCAACGGTTTTAGAAGCAATTTTACAAGGTGATGAGCCTTTGTACGTAACGGTTCGCCAATATGAAGCAGCTTTAAGTAGTTATAGCCAAAATAGTACTGATGAAAAAATAACACAGAGTTTTTTTAAAGCTCAAGAACAAATGGATCGTATTGATGGTTGGGAATTTCAAGCTACGGTAGAAACCATCTTGACTAAATTAGGGATTACTCAATTCAATCAAAGAATTAAAGAATTGTCGGGAGGTCAAGTGCGGCGCGTTAGTTTGGCTCAAATTTTGGTTTCAGACTCTGATTTATTGATTTTGGATGAGCCGACTAATCATCTTGATGAAAGTGCTATTAATTGGTTAGCTAAGTTTTTAAATAATTATCAAGGAGCTGTAATTTTTGTTACGCACGATCGTTATTTTTTAAATTTGGTGGCCAATCGCATTTTTGAACTGAGTAATCAACATTTACAAGAATATAGTGGAAATTATGAACATTATCTACGTCAGCGTGCCCAAAATGAAGCTACGTTAGCGGCTACTCAACAGCATCAACGTAATTTATATCGTCATGAGTTAAAATGGATGCAAGCTGGTGTTCAAGCGCGAGGAACGAAGCAAAATGCACGGGTAGCGCGTTTTCAAGAATTAAGTCAAACCTTACAAAAACAGAATGCTACTCCTTCTCGACAATTGAATATTGATATTCAACAACAGCGCTTGGGCAATGATGTTTTTGTATTGAAAGAGGCTGGTTTGAATTTTGGAACACAAGTGTTATTAAAAGACTTGTCTTTGCGAATTAATTCCGGTGAACATGTTGGTATTATTGGGGCTAATGGTGCCGGTAAAACAACTTTCTTAAATATTTTAGCCGGAAGGCAACAATTAACAAAAGGACAATTAATTGTTGGTCAAACAGTCAAAATAGGCTACTATACACAACAAGTTGAACAAATGGATCCTAATAAACGGGTAATTACGTATTTGGAATCTATTGGGCAAAATGTTGCTAATAATGCCGGAGATAAAATGTCTGCTTCGCAGTTGCTAGAACAATTTTTATTTTCTCCAAAACAACAAGGAGCTTTTATTAGGGATTTGTCAGGAGGCGAACAGCGGCGCTTATATTTGTTGGCAATACTTATTCAACAGCCAAATGTTTTATTGTTTGATGAACCTACCAATAATTTGGATATTGAAACAATGACGATTCTAGAAAATTATCTAGAACAATTTCAAGGGAGTGTTGTCACTGTTTCGCACGATCGGTATTTTTTAGATAAAATTACAGATGATTTATTAGTTTTTCAGGGTCAAGGACAAATAAAACGTTATTGGGGTTCATATTCGCAATATCTACAGCAAACAGCTATGGAAAATCAAACAGCAGTTAAAACTAGTTCTAAAACTAAAACAAGTAAAGTTGTTAAGACTAATAAATTAACTTATGCTGAAAAATTAGAACTTGCAGACTTAGAGCCTAAAATTACGCAATTAGAAAAACAAAAAACTGATTTAGAACAATTGATGAATACTGAGGGCGATAATTATCAGGAAATTTTAAAGCATCAACAGCAATTAACGCAACTTAATCAAGAATTAGAAACAGCGAGTGATCGTTGGCTGGAGTTATCAGAAAAGGAGACCTAATGGTTATTAATAGTAATGAAATGCAGTATTTAAGTTTACTAAAACAAGTTTTAACTCAAGGTCATTTCAAAGCTGATCGTACTAAAACGGGAACTTATAGCATCTTTGGTTATCAAATGCAATTTGACCTCCAGGAGAGTTTTCCTCTTTTGACAACGAAGCGAGTTCCGTTTGGTTTGATTAAATCTGAATTATTATGGTTTTTGCGTGGTGATAGTAATATCAGATATTTATTAGAACATAATAATCATATTTGGGATGAATGGGCATTTGAAAAATATGTTCAAAGTAGTGCTTATCAAGGACCAAATATGACGGATTTTGGTCATCGCTCATTGATTGATGATCAGTTTAATCAAGAATATCAGCGCCAAAAGCAAATTTTTTGTGAACGAATTTTGAATGAACAACAATTTGCACAACAATTTGGCGATCTGGGAAATGTTTATGGTAAACAGTGGCGTCATTGGCAAACACAAACTGGTGAAATTGATCAAATTGCCAATGTGGTAGAACAGATTAAAACTAACCCACAGTCTCGCCGGTTGTTAGTGACAGCTTGGAATCCAGCAGATTTGGACAAGATGGCATTACCACCATGTCATACTTTATTTCAATTCTACGTTAATGATGGTTATTTATCTTGTCAGTTGTATCAGCGTAGTGCCGACCTGTTTTTAGGGGTGCCATTTAATATTGCCAGTTATGCGTTGTTAATTCAGCTATTAGCACACATTACTGGCTTAAAACCGGGTAAGTTTGTCCATACTTTAGGTGACGCCCATATTTATCAAAATCATTTGGAACAAGTTAAATTACAATTAACGCGGCAACCGGTGCAAGGACCACAATTAATTTTAGATCCCCAAATTACCAATCTTGATAACTTAAGGGTGGAACAAATTCAATTGCAAGGTTATCATCCTGCACCAGGAATTAAAGCCCCCGTGGCAGTTTAAGGAGAACAGATGTTAGCATATATTTGGGCTGAAGATCAAAATCATTTAATTGGTCAAGCGGGACATTTGCCGTGGCATTTGCCAGCAGATCTGCATTATTTAAAACAAACAACTTTAAACAGTACGATTGTCATGGGAGCAAAAACTTTTCTGAGTTTTCCCAATGGTTCATTGCCCAAACGACGTAATATTGTTCTAACGCGTCATCCAGAACGATTTCACCAACAAAAAAATCTAATAATTGTAACTTCTAAACGGGAAATTGAACAACTGATTCAAGAAAAGCAACGGGTGTTTATTTTTGGCGGACTTTCGTTGTTTAAAATGTTTCAAGAGCAAGTTGAATATTTATATGTAACCAAAATCGCTGCACAATTTAGTGGCGATACTTGGATGATTCCTTTGGATTATCAACAATTTAAGTTAATTAAACGGCAAGTTGGTCAGGTTGATGAAAATAATCAGTGGGCACATGAATTTTTAGTATATCAACGGAAGGTCAATCACTAATAAATAACTTTTTAAGTGTCATTTTTGCGCATTTTATTTAAATTCTATAAATAAAAGTAAACTGAGCAGAACATCAAGGTCGTTCCTAACATAACGAAAACATGCCAGATAACGTGAATATATTTAATTCCCCGCATTGAATATAATAAAGCGCCAACTGTAAAGGCCATGCCACCCCAAAATAAGAGTGTAATCCCGGCTGTTCCTAGGGATTGATGTAGTGGTTTCATTGCTAAAATGACCAACCAACCCATAATAACGTATAAACTAGTATCGATGATGGGATGAGCTCCTAAATTAAAAATTTTATAAATAATACCACCAACTGTAGTCAACCAAATGATACTTAATAGAATAAAATTCAGTGGTTTAGGAATTCCCAGTAAGCAATAAGGGGTGTAAGTTCCAGCGATTAATAAAAAAATGGAACTATGATCTAAAATTTGGAAAATATGCTGGGCTTTCGTAAAATATAAACTGTGAAACAATGTTGAACATAAATATAAAAAAATTAGTGTAAAACTATAAATTAGATAGGCAAATAATACTTTTGGCTGAAGGGGATGCTGGTGGGCGGCTTTAATAATCAATAAGACTGTCCCAACAATAGCTAAGGCTAAGCCAATACCATGAGTAATGGCACTAAATATTTCATTAGTTAATCGATAAATCCGCGAAGTCTTTTGCGGTTTTGTGAAAATTTTTGACAAGAGTAGAGCTCCTTTGATTAATAAAAATGTGCTAAAGTTGTTAACGTTTGATACAATCTTTTAAGTAAACAACTCTTTTTTAGATTATAGCTTAAAGACTGGAAATGATAAAGGTAGGTTTCCTCATGACAAATGTAAAAATTTTAACTGACTCTTCAATTCAATTAACACCAAAAGAAGTTGAACAGTATCAAATTACAGTGGTACCACTGACTGTTGAAATTGATGGTCAACAGTACGTTGATGGTCAAGATATTAGTCGTCAAGAATTTGCGCAAAAAATGTTGGCGAGTGATAATTTTCCGAAAACTAGTCAGCCACCAATTGGTCGATTTGTAGAATCTTTTAATCAATTAGGCCAAGATGGTAGTGAAGTTTTGGCAATCACTTTAACCAAGGGGTTAAGTGGAACTGTTGATGCTGCTCGTCAAGCCGCACAACTAACAGATACGAAAGTGACAGTTGTTGATAGTGGTTCTACTGATCGAGGGTTAGCTTTTCAGGTTATTAAAGCAGCTCAGATGGCTCAAAAAGGTGCCAGTGTTCAAGAAATTTTGCCAGTTATTCAGCAGATTTTAGCACAGACTCAATTGTATGTTTGTATTCCACATCCGGAAAATATTATTAAAGGTGGACGTTTGGGTAAAATGGCGGCCACTTTGACTTCTTTATTGAATATTGATGTGGTTGTGCAATTAAAAAACAATAAATTGGGGATTGCTAAAAAAGGTCGTGGTATTAAAGTAATCAAGAATTTTATGCAAACGGCTATTTCCGATATTGAAGCGCACGGTAAGCAAATTAGTGAAATTGGTATGTCTTATGTTAGTGATACGACTTTACCCGAGCAAATTAAACAAGAGGTTCAATCAAAATTTCCGCAAATTAAGACTATGATTGAGTTAACGAGTCCAATTATTATGACACATACTGGGCAAGGAGCTTTTGCTATTATTTATCATTATGAATAATTTTTTGTACTATTTGATAATTTATTTTTTAGCTATTGATCATGCTAAATAAATTTCAGACAGCTAATTTAAAAATTGTTGTTTTGAAAATAATTTTTTCTCAGATTTATTTGCTTAAAAATTTTTTTCTAAGGAGTTTATTGTGTGCGTAAGATAAAAGTATTAATGAGTTTATTGCTGGCTTTAGGTTTAGGTTTAGTTATTAGTAATCCGGTTTTAGCACAAAAAAAGCAACCTTTGAAAGTTTTAGCCGTTGGTGATTCCTTAACTTATGGAGTTGGTGATGGTAAGCATCAAGGTGGCTACACATCCTTGATTAAACGGCCTTTAAAAAAAGCTAGTCATCGTCAAGTTTTAGTTGGAAATTTTGGTATTAGTGGTGAAACTAGTGGGCAAATTTTAAAGCGAGTGCAAACTAAAAAAGATTTGCAACAGGCGCTGCATCAAAGTGATTTAATTACAATTACGGCTGGCGGTAACAATATTATGCATGTATTGCAAAAAAATGGTTTACAATTGTCACAATCTCAATTTGATCAAGCAAATAAGCAGTATGTTCAAGAAATGTCACAGATGATTATGACTATTCGTCAATACAATGATCAAGCGCCGATTTTTTTAATCGGAATTTATAATCCTTATGCAATTTATGTTAAAAAGGCTCATAGCGTGAAGCAAGCAGTTGCTCAGTGGAATCAATCTAGTAAAGATTTAGCACGTGATAATTATCGGATGCATTTTGTTGATGTTTCGGCGTTAGCTAATCCGCATAAGTTGAAGTTTTCTAAAAAGGAAAAAACTACGGTTAATCCATTACTATATACAAAGGATTATTTTCATCCGAATCACCGAGGATATCAGTTAATGACTAAAAAATTATGGCATCAAATGCATCTTAATCAAAAGGAGTGGATTCATCTACAATGAAACGTAGTGTTGAAAAAAAGCATAATCTTTGGAAATGGGCTTTTCTGATCTTAATAGCCGTGTTAGCAATTGGAAGTGTTAGTGTGGGTTATGCTGTAACACGTCCCATTAAATCCACAGTAATTACTAAACAGCCCACACCAGCTAATGCTTCTGATAAACCAGTTTTTCAGGTGACTTTAACTAAGCAGCAAGCGCAACGCTTAGCCAATCACTATATTAACGAGTATTTGAATAGTAAAGATATTAAATATCGGTTACAGTTTGGTAAGCATATTTCATTATTAGGTAGTGCTGATTTATTAGGTTCTAAGATTGACTTTCAACTGTTAACTGATTCTTATCCGACTGCCAATGGTGGTGTTCAACTAAAGGCACGGCAACTAAAAATTGGTCGTTTAGGAATACCTTTAAATTTTGTTTTGGGTTATATTCAACATAATTATCATTTTCCGGCGTGGGTGAATATTGATAGTGGTAAACAACTGATTAATATTGATTTACAAAATTATCAGAATGACAATGGATATTATTTTAAGGTTCATGATTTAGACCTAAAACAAAATAAAATTGTAGTTAGTGTTTATTCTAGCAAATTTTAGGAGCAGTATTATTGATGGAAAAATCTTTTTATGAATATTTAATGACTCAACGTGATCCTAATAATCCAAGTGCTTTAGCACATTTTGCAGATTCAGCTTTTTATGATCAAACTTTTCCTAAACAGGCACAGGATTATACCGAACTTTCTGAATATTTGGAACTCAATGGTTCTTATCTACCATCAATGGATATCTACGACCAAGCATTTACTAAATATAAAGAATCAGAAGCACATTTTAATTAGAAACGAGCGATTTTTATTATGAAGAAGAAATTTACTTGGTCAACGGTAATCATTTCGATTATTGCTGGCGTAATAGTTGGTGTAGCTGGGACGTTTATCTTTTTAGCAGTTCAACTAAAGGCGCAAGGTAATACAGGTGATTTTAGTCAGGTTCAACAAGTTTATGACACAATTAATCAAAATTATTATCAAAAAGTGTCATCCAAAAAGTTAGTTAACGGCGCAATTAAGGGAATGGTTGGTGCCTTAGATGATCCATATTCGGAATTTATGGCCGATCAAGATCAAGATTCATTTAATAGTAATATTTCTGGCAAGATTTCCGGAATTGGTGCGACTATTGAACAGTCTAATTCAGGGATTCAGATTGTTTCTGCCATGCCTAAGTCACCAGCGGCCAAAGCAGGGTTAAAAGCTAAAGATATTATTACTAAAATTAATCAGCATTCGACTGCTAGAATGTCAGTTGATCAGGCATCACAGTTAACACGTGGTAAAGCTGGAACTAAGGTTCAACTGGAATTGAAACGTGGGGAACAGACTTTTACTAAAACTTTAGTACGTGCACCAATTCAAGTTGCAACGGTCATGAGTAAAATCGACGCTAAGCAAGGTAAAGTGGGCGAAATTACGATTACACAATTTTCAGAGCATACCGCCAGTGAATTAAAAAAACAAATTCAAAAAGTTCAGCGTCAAGGTGCTACTAAATTAGTAATTGATGTCCGGAATAATCCCGGTGGTGTGATGGAACAGGCCTTGAGCGCTTCTAGTATGTTTGTCAAAAACGGTAAAAAGTTGATGATTATGGATTCTAGAACTAATGGTAAAAAGACTTATCGGGCTAGTTCTAAGTACCTTAATGGTTATAAAGTAAAATTACCGACGGTTGTTTTAGTTGACCAAGGAACTGCGAGTGCAGCAGAAATTTTTGCCGCTGCTTTAAAACAATCAGCTAAGGTTCCAGTCATTGGTGAGAAGACTTTTGGTAAGGGTGTTGTTCAAACTTTGAGTCCACTGACTGCTAATTCGGAAATGAAAATTACGACTGCTAAATGGCTCACACCAAATGGTTCTTGGATTAATCACCGTGGTTTACAACCTAGCATTAAGGTTAAATATCCAGATTATTTGAATATTAAATCCTTTACTAATCAAAAAACGATTACACTGAATCAAACAAATGGTGATGTTAAAATTGCACAGCAAGTTCTGAAGGCTTTGGGTTATACGATTGAAGCAAACGGTCAATTAGACGAAACAACGCAACAGGCATTAAAAGCTTTTCAAGCACAACAAAACTTGACTGAGCAAAATGGTAATTTGGATGCAAAGACGCGCCAGACTTTGACCCAGCAACTATTGAAAAAGGCTCAGGGTAATGATCCAATGTTAAATCAAGCATTTAAGAAGCTGGAGGCTAAATAATATGACAATTCAATGGTACCCCGGTCATATGAATAAAGCCAAAAACCAAATTCAGGATCATTTAAAATTAGTAGATCTTGTTTTAGAAGTCCGTGATGCTCGCTTACCATATTCTTCAACTAATCCAATTTTAGAACAAATGATTCAGTCTAAACCTCGGCTGATCATTTTAAATAAAACAGATTTAGCAGATACTCAGATTACAAACAGTTTTATTAATTACTATCAAGCAAAACAACAATTGGCAATTGCTTTGGATTCTCAGCACACTCATAATTTACAAAGCGTTTTAACTGCGATTCAACAAGTAATGGCTTCTAAATTAAAAAAATATCAACAAAGTGGTGTGAAAAATTATACTATTCGCGCCATGTGTATAGGGATTCCGAATGCTGGAAAATCAACTTTATTAAATAAATTAGTTGGTAAAAAAGTTGCTGTGACGGGAAATCGACCAGGAGTCACTAAGAATCAAAATTGGTTAAAAACCAAAAATCATTTAGAATTGTTAGATACGCCAGGAGTTTTATGGCCTAAAATTACTGAAGAGCGAGTGGGTTATAATTTAGCTTTAACACAAGCAATTAGTGATAAAGTTGTTCCACAACAGGATTTGGCAATTTATGCGTTAGAATTTTGGCAACGACAATATTTTCAAAAATTGCAAGCAATTTACCATCTAAATGCCGAACAACAATTAATAACTGGAGCAGAATTATTAATTCAATTAACTAAAAAATGGGGTTATGATCAGGCTTATGATCAAGCAGCTATAAAAATTATTAACGATATTCGGCAAGGATTACTTGGTAAATACACATTAGATCGGGTGATTGATATTCATGACTAATTGGTCCAAGTGTACCATTCAACAAATTAAAAAATTAGCACCGCAGCTTTCAGCGACTGATTGGGATAATTTGTCCCAAGATTCAAGAAGTGGAGTGCAGCAACTGGTAGTTCAGCATCAAAAGCAATTAAAAAAACAGGCGGCTTTAATGCAAGCTTTTTTGCAACGAGAAAAATTTGAACAACCCTTTTGGCAGCGAGAACAATTAGTTGCCGGAATTGATGAAGTTGGACGTGGACCATTAGCAGGACCGGTAGTAGTTGCGGCGGTTATTTTGCCCCCAGATGTTGATTTAATTGAAATTAATGATTCCAAACAATTGAGTGATCAAAAACGTCATGAACTGTATAAACAAATTTTAGCAGAGGCCATTGACATAAGTGTTGCGCTTGGCAGTCCTCAGTTAATTGATCAAGAAAACATTTATCATGCAACCGAATTAACGATGGCTAAAGCTGTTGAAAATCTATTAGTTGTTCCAACGCATTTATTGGTTGATGCGATGCATATTCCGGTGCCAATTGAACAAACTAAACTGATAAAAGGTGATGCCCGTAGTGTTTCTATTGGCGCAGCAAGTATTGTGGCTAAAGTTTATCGAGATGAGTTGATGAAAAAGTATGATCAAACTTATCCTGGCTATGATTTGGCTCAAAATGCTGGTTATGGTACGAAAGCGCATTTGCTAGGATTAAAAAAACAAGGTCCTTGTCCGATTCATCGCCATTCTTTTGCACCAGTTAAAAAATATTTATCTTTTCATCCGTAATTTGATAAAAATTATGGAGATGATGATTTGAGTTTGCGTCAATTATTATATCGTTTATCAAAAACGCGCTGTGTTAGTAATAAAATTCTATTAAAAGTTTGTCAACTGAGCTTACAAGGTTACTCTCAACAACAATTATTAGACTTTGTCGAGCAACAGATAAATAGCAAAAAACGAACTTTATTTCACGAAAACTTACAACAGAATATTGGTCCTTTGATACCATTAATTACTTTTTTAGATTCTGCTTATCCCAAACAATTGCGAGAAATTTATGATCCGCCAGCGTTACTTTACTATCAAGGTAACTTAGCTTTATTAAAACAGCCTATTGTAGCTATCGTTGGTGCTAGGCAAAGTAGTTTTTATACACAAACAGTAGTTCATAGCTTAGTTCCTGCCTTAGTGAAAGCCGGAATAGTTACTGTTAGTGGTTTGGCTAAGGGAGCCGATGGTTGGTGTCATCAAATTACATTAGATAACGGTGGTCAAACGATTGCTGTGGTGGGTAATAGTGTGGATTATTGTTACCCAGCTGAAAATCGTAAATTACAAAAGTTGATTGCTCAACGAGGATTACTGCTATCAGAATATCCACCAACTACTAAACCCCAGCGTTATTTTTTTCCGCAGCGTAACCGCATCATTGCTGGATTATGTCAAAGTTTAGTAGTTACACAAGCTAAACATCACAGTGGAAGTTTAATTACTGCTAATCTTGCGCTCCAGGAAAATCGCAATGTTTGGGCAGCTCCTGGACCATTAGATAGTTCATTATCTCAAGGTTGTAATGAATTGATTGCAGCTGGGGCACGGCCCTATTTTGCACCACAAGATTTATTAACAGAATTAGGTTTTTGATAAAAAAGATTTGACAAATGGGAAATAACTGGCATATTATTTGAAGCGACTTGATTTAAGAAAGGAGCTTCGTGTTGGTTAGCTCAAAAACTATCAAACGCCGCCCAGCAAAAAAGAACTTGGTGATTGTTGAATCGCCGGCCAAAGCTAAGACAATTGAAAAGTATTTAGGTCGTAATTATAAAGTTTTAGCTAGTAAGGGTCATGTGCGTGATTTACCAAAAAGCAGGATGGGCGTTGATATCGAACATGATTATGAACCCACTTATATCTCAATTCGAGGTAAAGGGGATACAATTAAAGAATTAAAAAAAGAAGCCAAAAAAGCTAAGAAAGTTTATCTAGCAGCCGATCCAGATCGTGAAGGGGAAGCTATTGCTTGGCACGTTGCACATTTATTAAAATTGGATTTAGCAGATGACAACCGTGTAGTTTTTAATGAGATTACTAAAGATGCAGTTAAGGATGCTTTTAAGCACCCTCGAAATGTTAATATGGATCTAGTTGATGCTCAACAAGCACGGCGAATTTTAGATCGCTTAGTTGGTTATTCAATTAGCCCTATTTTATGGCAAAAAGTTAAAAAGGGCTTAAGTGCTGGTCGGGTTCAATCAGTTGCTTTGAAATTGGTGATTGATCGTGAAAAGGCAATTCGCAATTTCAAACCAGAAGAATATTGGACCATCCCAAGTATTTTTCAAGCTGGTCGCTTAAAAAAGAATCAATTTGCGGCTAATTTCTATGGTGTTAATCATAAAAAGCTCGCGTTACATTCACAAGCTGATGTTCAAGCTATTTTACAAAAAATTGATCGTCAGCAAGAATTTGATGTCACTAAGGTTCAGAAAAAAGAACGGAAACGTTATCCTGCACCACCATTTACAACAAGTTCTCTGCAGCAAGAGGCCAACCGAAAGTTAAACTTTAAAACGCGGAAAACGATGATGTTAGCACAACAGCTGTATGAAGGAATTAACTTGGGTTCTCGTCAGGGGAGTGTCGGTCTCATAACTTATATGCGAACGGATTCCACGCGAATCGCTAGTGTAGCTAAGCATGAAGCTTCACAATTTCTACAAAAAGAATACGGCGAGCAATATGCAGCGACTAAAGTCCATGCCACTAAAAATCCAGAAGGAGCTCAAGATGCTCATGAGGCAATTCGGCCAACGTCTGTTTTACGGACACCCAAATCTGTGGCAAAAGTTTTAACACGGGATCAATTGCGCTTGTACACTTTGATCTGGAATCGATTTATGGCTAGTGAAATGACCCCAGCTGTTTTAGATACCATGACCGTGACAGTTGAACAAAACAATGTTCAATTTCGGGCTAATGGTTCTAAAATTAAATTTGATGGTTTTTTAAAACTTTATAAAGATGATCAGAAAACTAAGGATAATTTGTTGCCAGACTTGAAGGAAGGGCAAAATGTGAAGTTGATTTCCACTAATCCTGAACAACATTTTACCCAACCACCAGCGCGTTTTAGTGAGGCTACTTTAGTTAAAACTTTGGAAGAAAATGGTGTTGGTCGACCATCCACCTATGCTCCCACAATTGATACCATTCAACGTCGTTACTATGTTAAATTAAATGGTAAAAGTTTTGAACCTACCGAGCTAGGTGAAATTGTCGATGATTTGATTGAACAATATTTTCCGGATATTGTAAATGTTGATTTTACTGCTAATTTAGAAAATGAGCTCGACGGAATTGAAGAAGGAAAAGAAGATTGGACTCGAGTAGTTGACGAGTACTATCAACCTTTTTCTAAAGAGTTAAAAGCGGCTGATGAAAAAATTGAAAAATTACAAATTAAAGATGAACCGGCTGGTATGAATTGCGATATTTGTGGCGCTCCGATGGTAATCAAACTCGGACGTTATGGTAAATTTATTGCATGCAGTCGTTTTCCAGATTGCCGTAATACAAAAGCAATCATTAAAGAAATTGGTGTGACCTGTCCTAAATGCCAAAAAGGTCAAGTGGTAGAACGTAAGTCTAAGAAAAACCGGATCTTTTATGGTTGTTCTCGTTATCCTGATTGTGAATTTGTTGATTGGAATAAGCCGATAGGCCGAGCTTGTCCTAAAGATGATCACTATTTGGTGGAAAAAAAGGTTAAAGGTGGGCGGCAAGTCATTTGTCCTAATGGGGATTATCAAGAAGAAGTGCAAAAATAAGAAATTAGCGCCAATGTTTATCTCTATGGTATGATAGAGTAAACATTGGTATTTTTTTAAATTTAATTTAATGATAAATAATAATCGAGGTAAGTTATGACAACAATTTGTGCAGTTAGACATCAAAACCAGATTGCGATTGCTGGTGATGGTCAAGTAACCGCAGGTGAAAAGACGATTATGAAAGCTTCAGCACATAAAGTACGGCGAATTTTTAATGATCAAGTGATTATCGGTTTTGCAGGTGGTGTAGCCGATGCTTTTACTTTAGAGGATTGGTTTGAAAAAAAATTACAGAGTTATGCAGGCAATTTAAAACGCGCAGCTGTGGAATTGGCTCAAGATTGGCGCAAAGATCCAACTTTACAAAAATTAGAGGCAATGATGATTGCCTTTAATCAAGAAGATCTTTTATTGATTTCTGGCAACGGCGAGGTCATTGAACCAGATGAAGATGTAATTGCTATTGGCTCTGGTGGTAATTTTGCACAGGCTGCTGCCATTGCAATGATTCGTCATAGTCCTGAGATGAGTTCTTCGCAAATAGCCAAGGAAGCCATTAATATTGCTTCTGATATTGATATTTTTACAAATAAAAGTATTTTAACGGATCAAATTTAGGAGAAATAAATGACAGAACAAATGACACCAAAGCAAATTGTAACGGCATTGGATAAGTATATTGTTGGGCAGGATCAAGCTAAGAAATCTGTAGCCATTGCTTTATATAATCGTTATCGACGAATGCAATTATCCAAAGCGATGCAAAAGGATATTACACCAAAAAATTTGCTAATGATTGGGCCAACAGGTGTTGGAAAAACTGAAATTGCGCGTCGTTTAGCAGATGTAGTGCAGGCACCTTTTGTAAAAGTTGAAGCAACAAAGTTTACTGAAGTTGGATATGTTGGGCGAGATGTGGAATCAATGATTCGAGATTTAGTGGACGTAGCAGTAAAAATGGAAGAAAAAACTAAATATCAAGAAGTCCGAGCACAGGCTAGTCGACAGGCAGATAAAATTTTAGTTAAATTACTGGTACCAGCCAAAAAAGTTCAACAGCCAGCGATGAATAATTTTCAAGACTTAATGTCAGCTTTTAATTCCATGAGTCGTGGTGAAAATCCAATGGCTAGTAATGATAGCGAGGAACTGACTGATGAAATTCGTAATCAACGTTTAAGTGTTAAAGAGCAATTAGATCGTGGATTGTTGGAAGATCAAGAAGTCACAATTGAAGTCGCTGAGAGCAAAAAAGTGAATCCCATGAATGACATGATGGGCCAGATGGGGATTGACTTGAATAGTGCCATGGATTCCTTGATTCCTAAGAAAAAAATTAAGCGAACCCTACCTGTTAGTCAAGCACGCGAGATTTTAATTGAACAAGAATCAGCAAAATTAGTCGATTCTGATGTGATTTATCAAGCTGCTATTAAACGTGCAGAAAATGATGGCATTGTCTTTATTGATGAAATTGACAAAATTGCTGCGGGAAACAAAAAAAGTTCTGGTGAGGTGTCACGTGAAGGTGTGCAACGGGATATTTTACCAATTGTTGAAGGATCTAGCGTGAATACTAAATACGGTAGTGTACAAACTGACCATATTTTATTTATTGGTTCAGGAGCATTTGCCGAAAGTAAGCCGAGTGATTTAATTGCTGAATTACAAGGGCGTTTCCCCATTCGTGTAGAATTAAATGATTTAACGCAAGCAGATTTTATTAGAATTTTGACAGCCCCTGATAATGCTTTGATTAAGCAATATATTGCTTTAGTAGGAAGTGACGGGATTAAGCTAACTTTTACACAAGAAGCAATTGAAACTATTGCTAAAATAGCTTATCAAGTTAATCATGATAGTCAAAATATTGGTGCTCGCCGCTTAGCAACTATTCTAGAAACAGTTTTGGCAGATATTATGTATGAAGCCCCTGATATGCAAATGGGTGAAATTATGATTACTCAAGATTATGTGGAACAAAAAGTTGGTAAAATTGCAAATGATAGTGATTTATCAAAATACATTTTATAAATGAAAGAAGATTTAGTGGATGACTGTTGTCACTTTACAAAATTCGAAGTTAACCGTTGAGATTGATAGCTTAGGTGCTCAGATTATTAGTGTTAAAGATCCTACTAATACTGAACGAATTTGGAGTGGTGATCCAGCAATTTGGAAGCGGCAGGCACCAATTTTATTTCCAATCGTTGGACGTTTGAAGAATGATTCTTATCAGTATCAAGGTCAAACTTATCACATGACCCAGCATGGATTTGCGCGTGATCAAGAATTTGAGATTATGACAAGGGAACCGGCTTTACTGGAATTGGGTTTGACTAGAAAAATGAGCGAGATAGAAAACTATCCCTTTAGTTTTTCATTATATATTAGCTACCAATTAGTTAGTGATCAAATTCAAGTCAGTTATAGTTTAAAAAATTTAGCTGCGAAACAAATGTATTTTTCCATAGGCGGTCATCCGGGCTTTATGTTTAATTATCAATCCCTAGGAGCCAAATTAGTCTTACAACATCCTGAACGTTTGCGGCAAATTACCTTTACAAGTGACAATTTGATTGATATTGATCAGACATGGGTACCACAAGCAATTATTCCTTTAAATAAGGAGAGTTTTGCTAAAGATGCTCTGGTATTTCATAGTCGTGGGCGCAATGCCTTTGAACTATGGACGAATAATACTTGGCAAGTCAGTGTGACAACGGATGCTCCTTATCTGGGTGTCTGGTCACCGTATCCTAAAACAGCTGATTTTGTTTGTTTAGAACCATGGTGGGGACTAGCAGATACAGTTAATAGTGATGGTCAAATTGAACATAAATTTGGTATTAATCTTTTGCAACCACAGCAAATTTTTAACGCAAGTTGGAGTGCTCGTTTTTATTATTGATTTTAATTAATTATTTTATAATGCTCTATAATAATTAGTTGTGTTGTCTAACTATTATGGAGCATTTAGTTTAGTTTGCTTTGTAATATTATAAAAGGATGTTAATTTATGAGTGAATGGCATGCGATTATTCCTTATCCACCTATGGCGACCCCGAGACCCCGTTTTAAACAGGTTAAAAGCAATAGTCAGGTTCATACTATTACTTATTATCCTAGTAACTATTTTGATTATATGCATGATGTGCAGCAGTATTTAATTGATCATAATTTATACAATGATGATTTTTATCAGACGGTTAATGCACCATTTGGCGTTTTGGCAGAAATTAGTTTTTATTTGGCGATTCCTAAAAATCAAAAACAAGTTAAGAGTTTGCTGAGAAAAACAGCGCCAGATATTGACAACTTACAAAAAGCCATTTTAGATAGTATTTTTAAGGGCTTAAAAGTTCGAGACAGTCGAATTGTTGGGATTAATGCCCTAAAATTAAATGAAAAAAATTATCCACGGACCGAAGTTAAGTTTGTAGGAATTGATAAAAATGATAAATAATAATGAGAAAATCTTACATTTACTGGATGGTTATCAAACATTAGAGCAACTGTTGCCAGCGTATTTAGTGAAACTACAAGAATGGCAAATGGCGCTTAATACAGAAAAGAAATTAGTTCGACGGTTAAGTACATTATTGGAGCGTTTGGAACAAAAAGTTTCTCAGAAATTGGAAGGACAAGCTTTAAAATCAGCGCTCAGACAAATACGATATTGGCAGAAGTTGGGATTAACTAGTTATTTACA
Organism: Bombilactobacillus sp. ESL1202; assembly: GCF_058107125.1. NCBI lineage: Bacteria > Bacillati > Bacillota > Bacilli > Lactobacillales > Lactobacillaceae > Bombilactobacillus > Bombilactobacillus sp. ESL1202. The sequence goes on from NZ_CM176590.1 coordinate 1,907,887, forward strand.
ATATCAAAGATTAACCCAACGTGCTAAACAAAAATTATTGTTACAGATTTTAAAGTGGGAGTACAGCATTTATTTGGAACAAAGTTTGTCTCAAGTTATTCAACAGCTGCAACTAATTCAAGTTCAGCCTAGACCAGATGCTATTGATATTGTTAACACTATTCATCAAATTCGTCATCGAAAGTTTTATATTAGGCGTGGTTATAGTGTATTACCTTACGTTCAAGCGGTTTATCAAGCTTTAACGCGGTTAAGACGGGCGTTGGTTAAACCTGCACAGTATATTGGTTGTAAAAATGCTTGGGAAAATTATGTTTTACAGATCCGTAAATTAAAACAATATTATCACCAACATTATGTTCAAGCTGGTGGAAAATCGGCAAATTATCATGGGCATTATGCCAATGAGCACCATTAAAATGACTAGGTATTGAAATCTCTAAATTTTAGAAGGTCTTTATTCTTATTGAAAAAATTATTTTGATTAGAATTGAGATTTGGTTCTTGTTTCTCTTAATCTGAAGTTTTATACTAGATTTTGTGTCTGATTAGCATGGATTATTAGACCGAGTGATATCATCTTTAGGGGGATAATGTAATCATGGAAGTGGGTTCAATATCTGAATGGTTAACTGCAATATCTGAATTTTTAGCAGTCTGTGTAGCTTTATTATTACCATATTATAATGAGCGGAGAAATAATAAGAGAAAGTGTCGCAATATTTGCTTGGGAATTAAGCGTATGGCTAATCAGGCTTTAAATGATGAGCAAGATTCTTTAAAAACTTTAGAATTATTTTTGACTATTTCTTTTATCAGCAATGATGATGCTAAGATTGAAAAAGTATTGTTATTAGGTCAACAAATCCTTTATGAATTAAAAGAATTGCCAGATAAACAGGCTGATGGTTACCAAAAGCAAGTAGCAAAAATTAAACAATTAGTAGCAGAAATTCCTAGTAAATAGCGAAAAGCGTTAGAACAAGTGATAGTTGTTCAACGCTTTTTATTTTGATATAGAGATAAAGTTTTTAGTATCATTAATTAGAATACAGGTTATTGCTAGGTAAATTTTTGTTCTTAGTTCAGTTGTTGGTTTGAGCTGCAGTCAATTTGAATATTAATTGATTTTAGAAAACGTTATAATAAAGACAGAACGATAAGGATGGTAAAATTATGGAATTTATATCTTGGAATATTGACAGTATTAATGCAGTGGTTGAACATAAATCAAAGCGAGGGATTATGACATGGGAGGTTTTACAACAAATAGCTGCTATGAAACCTATGGTTTTAGCTATTCAAGAAACTAAATTACGTCCGCAAGGTTTAACACCGAAGCAAAAAAAAGTATTAGAGCAATTATTTCCTAATTACTATATTTATACTAGCTCTAGTCAAGTTAGAGTTAGCTATGCTGGAACTATGATGTTAAGTCAAATTGAGCCACAAACTGTCTTATATCCTCAAATTGGAGCTCCTGGTGAGATGGATAAAGAAGGTCGAATTATCACATTGGAATTTGAACATAGTTTTGTATCAACGGTTTATACACCTAATTCTGGTAGTGATTTGCAACGATTACCCGCTCGACAAGTTTGGGACGATAAGTACCGCTCTTATCTTAGTCAATTAGCAACCAAAAAGTCGGTTATTGCTTCTGGTGATTATAATGTTGCTCATGAAAATATTGATTTAAAAAATCCACAAGCAAATCACCATCATGCCGGCTTTACTAATGAAGAACGTTCTCATTTCACCCAATTATTAAAGGTTGGCTTTATTGATACTTTTCGATATTTGAATCCACAAAAACAGGATGTTTATACATGGTGGGCACAGATTTCTAAAACTTCTAAAATCAATAATTCTGGTTGGCGAATAGATTACTACTTAACTTCAGCAGATTTAAAAACTAAATTAGCTGACTTTAAAGTCTTAGATACGGGTCAACGACAGGATCATGCTCCTATTGAGCTGGTAATGAAGTCTGATTTTGAATTATAGTACAAGAAACTTTATTGTTTTAATTTTTTCTCATTCATACTGTCATACTGATAGAAAGAACTTTGCTCTTATGTAAGTTTAAATAATAATTAAGTGCAATAAAAAAGACTAGGAGTTAACCTAGTCTGTTAATGAGCTATTTAAAAATGTTAAAGAAACCACTAACATTTTGTAAAATACCAGAACTCATTTGCAAAGCACTTTGTACGATATCAATCCATGACATATATTTCACCTTCTTTTTTATTGATGAAATGATTATAACATAAAAAATAAATTAATCTATCTTTTGTTGTCAAAATTTAATGTTAATATACGTTCGACTTTTAAATAAAAAATATAATTTTTATTAGTTTTATATTATTAATTAAAATGAATTAGCTTTTTGATGTTATAGTATAAGATATTGAAATTATTATAGTGGTTTTTGATTAAGTGATTAGTTTAGAAAGAAAGTGAATCGTATGAATACAATTACAGTTGTTGGTAGTATTAATTTAGATATTAACTTACGCGTTGAACATTTAGTTCGACCTGGTGAAACCATCCATGCTAAAGAACATTATAGTGCTGGTGGTGGCAAGGGCGCTAATCAAGCAGTTGCTGCTCAAAGAGCAGGTAGCTCAACTAATTTTATTGGAGCAGTTGGCTCTGATGCTTCGGGACGATTATTAAAACAACAGTTGCAAGATGAAGGCATTAATGTAATCGGAGTTAAAGTTATTGACGATGAGGCGACGGGACAAGCTTTTGTTTTTGTTGATGATGCTGGAGAAAATAGTATTACTATTTATTCAGGAGCCAATTTTGCTTTTGGCATCTCTGACATTGATCGCTATCAAGCTCTAATTAAACAAAGTGATTTTGTAGTAGCACAATTAGAAACGTCAACCAAAACCACAACGGAAGCTTTTAAAATAGCACACGCTAATCAAGTGAAAACCATCTTGAATCCCGCGCCAGCAGTAACAAACTTAAATTCTGAACTGTTAGGTTTAAGTGACATTATTATTCCCAATGAAACTGAAGCGCAAACTTTGACGGGGATTGAAGTTATTGATCAATTATCTGCTAAAAAGGCAGCTTCAATATTACATCAATTAGGAATACCAATAGTTATTATTACTTTAGGTAGTCAGGGCGCTTTTTTAGACGATGGTGATCAAGCAGTTTTGATCCCAGCTTTAAAAGTCAAAGCAGTTGACACTACTGCAGCTGGCGATACTTTTATTGGGGCTTTCAGCAGTGTTTTAAAAGCAGATTTATCTAACTTAAAAGAAGCAATCCTGTTTGGCAATCAAGCATCTTCCTTAACGGTACAGCGCTATGGTGCGCAACCTTCTATTCCTTATCAAAAGGAAATTTTAAAGTTAAGTTAAATATGTGAATAAAAGTACTGATTATTTAGTAGTCGGATGAAATTTAGCAACTTCTTGTAAGTACTGTTGAGCTTTGGATAGTTTGGCATTGCCAGAACTAATATTCAAAGCTTGTCGTACTTTATTATCGGCTGTTTGATATGTTTTTTGGTAAGTTTTTATTTGCTTAAAGTTATTTTGTTTGTAACAATTGTTAATTTGACTTAAACTTTGAATCATTTGCAGGAGGTTATTCTTAGCAGCTTGATTGAAGGCCTTCTTTTGGAGACGGTTCTGATCTTTGTTAAATTGCTTTTGCGCAGTTTCAGTAGCGGATTTGGTTTCTAATTTATTGTCCCGAACACTGTTAGCGTAACTATTAATAATATTTGCGTATTGATTATTTAAATTATTGTAAATAGTAATTAATTCTTGATTATTAATTACGTCACTAGTTTGTTTGGGAGAACTGGTTGCTTTTTGGCAACCACTTAAAATTAAAGCAGTTATTATACTAAAGAGAATTGTTAATTTTTTCATTGAACTTACCTCGAATTAGATTTTACCTTAATCATACTATCATCTGTAAAATTTTAAAAATTAATCTATTAACTAATGTAATTCTAAACAACTAAAAAAGCTGGGACAAAAGTTGTTTAATAGGTGCAAACCATTGACTTTTGGAATGCAATATTGGATCAATGTTCGTTTGATTTATGATAAAATACGAACATTCATCTTGTTGTCCCAACCTCCCTGCTAATGTTAAATGTGTGTAAAAAGTACTTTTTAGTGCTTGACTAATTGAAAGATTAAAAAAATTAGTAGGATGGGCCAAACTAACCAAATTAAATGAATAAACGAAGCAACGATTGCTAATAAAATTAATATTGGTAGAAAAAACAATTTGACAGAGAACTTAAATATTTTCCAACTAATTAGAAATAACACGAATAGAATTAGAATAATCAACATTATTTAACTGCCTCCTTATCAAAACACTTAACAATCTGCAAGCAAATTATATGCTGAAACTGAACTTAAAAGCAAGCTGATTCTGTTAAATCAAATGAATAGTAGTACAATAATAAGGTAAAGATAAAATGAAAGAAGCGATATAATGGCAAAAGTAGAAAGTTTCACCTTGGATCATACAAAGGTTAAAGCACCGTATGTTCGTTTAATTAGTGAAGAACATGGGCCAAAGGGTGATATCATCAGTAATTATGATTTACGCTTAGTTCAACCTAATCAAAATGCGATTCCAACTGGTGGATTACACACAATTGAGCATTTATTGGCAGGATTGTTACGAGATCGTTTAACTGGTGTGATTGACTGTTCACCATTTGGTTGTCGAACAGGTTTTCATTTAATTGTTTGGGGGCAGCATTCAACAACGGAAGTTGCTCAAGCTTTAAAGTCTTCTTTAAAAGAAATTGCTGACCAGATTACGTGGGACGATGTTCAAGGAACTGATGTTTATAGTTGTGGCAATTACCGGGATCATTCCTTGTTTTCTGCTAAAGAATGGTGTCGCGCAATCTTAAATGAAGGTATCAGTGATCAACCATTTGAACGACACGTTATCTAAAATCTTGAGCTTGAGACAAAAAATGATTTTCATTAAAATAAACTATTTTGGATTAAAAATGTAAATCCATTAGTGCTCAACTGCTAAGGGACTTTGGTCTTAGCCTCTCAACTACAAGTTGTATTTGTAGAGGTAGGAATAACTCTGAGTTTAAAATCAATCTAACCTCCGAAGTTGGTGATAGCTTCGGGGGTTATTTTTGTGGCTTAGTTGTTTCAGACAATTGAAATTGATTGGGACTGCATTTGATTAATTATTGAGTGACATTAAACAGCAATTTTCTACTACAATTTTAGATCAGCAGTATATCAGTATTCAGTTAAATATAAGCTAGGTAAGCTAGCCAACACGAAGATTAAAAAATAAGTTTTTGACGTTAAAAATTGGTAATGCACAGGATTACCTTGCCAATAATTAGTGTCTCTGATAAAGCGTCAATTTTATAGGTTAAAGTCGGAAAATTTGGATTACTGGAATCGGGCATAAATTTAATCAAATTTTTCGATACATCGTAATGAAAACGTTTAACTGAAATTTCTTGATTGACTTCAAAAACAACTAAATCATCATTATGTAATTCAGATAGGCCGTCAACTTTATAAACACCAATCAAAGAGTTATTAGGAAGGACGCGATTCATTGATTCCCCATTGATGCGTAAAAAGATAACGTTTTTTTCGTTAGCGTATTTTCCCATAATATCATCGGGGAGACTGATCTTTTGAGCCTGAAAATTTGTAAAAGGATCTACAGATTGTGGTAAACCAGCAGAAATACCTTCAGGAAAATAATTATAAATATTAATTTTATCTTGAGGTTTTTTGTATTGGTTAAATAAGAATTGAGGCGAGACATTTAAAGCACGAGCATAGATTAAAATATCATCTTCACCTAAGGAACGTTTTTGATTTTCGTGATTAGAGATTGTGTTTTGATTAAAGCCAGTTTTTTGACTTAATTCATTTTGTGTTAAGTGATTTTGTAAACGTAATTGTTTGATAATCGGACCTAAAACATTTTTTTGCATGAGAATCACCCCTTGAGACAAATATATCACACTCAATAAATAACAAGCAAATAGGCAATCGCTTAAGAAAAGGTTGACGAAAATATATCAATGTGAGATATTATGCATTAGGGAGTGTAAACGATTATGGAAAAAGTAGATAAAAAAATTTTAAAAGAAATTTATTTGCAACCCAAAGTGAAATTACGTCATTTACGAGAAGAAAAGTTTATAACTACTGAGCAAATGGCTGGTTTAATTGGTTTGAAAAATCGGAGGCAGTATGAACTAAAAGAAAGCGGAAAAGCACCATTTCATGACTATGAGATGTTAATTATTTCGCATAATTTCCATGTGTCAATTGAAGACCTTTTCTATGAAGACATTAATGTTCCGCGCTATTTATTTGGCAATTCGTCAATTTATGCTTCACAAAAGATAACCATGGTTAATGGTTTGAATAATGTTCCGCAATTCTCACAATTGAACTTTTCTAAAAAAATTTTGGATGAGATGTGTTCGGTGAAAACTCCTAACAATTTAGATAATTAGAATTACATATTTACAAAGGAATACTCTAAAATTGAGACTTTAAGCACAATTATACCTGACGCTTAAAGTCTCTTTTGGGTTTAAAGCTAAATGGTGAGAGTTAAAATTAAAACACAAGCTTTAAGTAATTTTGTCCCAACAACATTGTAACATTTTCATAAAGATGACTAGATGCGTTCAGGTATGTTTAGGTGTATAATGTAATTCCTTGGCAGGGGCAATACTCAAAGGGATTCGAGGCTGATGGTCCAGCTGAGAATCTTTTTTATTTTTTTAGGCTAAATTAGTGCTTAGCTTCATTCTGATAAAGAACAATCATTAAAAGGGGAAAATAATGCTACTTGGACGACAAAAGTTTACAAAAATTTTGCAGTGGTTAACACTAGTTTTGCTAGTTGGCATGTTATTATCAGCGGTCATTTATTGGCCACAACGTTTACAAAGTAACAAAGCTTTATTAAGTTTTATAACATTAATTTTTTTATTGGTTTTGGGGATTATGGTTTATTACTGGCGAAAATTGGCTATTGGTCAGCAAATTAAGCTTAGTTGGTTAATATTTATTATTGGTGTTTTGTGGCAAATAATTTTAATTGTCGCATTAAGTGCTAATAATAATTGGGATCCCCAAAATACTTTAAACTCATTAACGGTTCGATCAACTTTGAAGAATGATTATGTCTTATATAATTATTTATCTTATTGTCCTAATAATTTGCTATTATTTTATTTTTATGCAGGCTTATCAGCTGTGGCTAATTTTTTGCATTTAAATTTGACTTGGACGTTGATTAATTATTTCAATGCCTTGGCCATTGATCTAGCAGTGCTAATTTTTTATTTAAGTTTAAAAAAATTAGTTGCTGCTTCTGTTTCGGCAAGCGGATTGATTGTCATGAGTCTCACCCTTGTTTTTAGTCCGTGGGTAATTATAACTTATACTGACACTTTATCGTTATTGACTACGGCTTTAGCAATTTTTGGTTTAATTAATGTAAAAACGGGGACTACTAAGCAAAAATATTTTTGGAGCGTGACAACTGGAATCGTTATTAGTTTGGGCTGGTATATGAAGGCCTCTAGCATTATTTTTGCATTAGCTGTTTTGCTCTTAATGTTTATTTTATTGTTCCCATTTAAAAAGCAAACTTGGTTCTTGATGATTACAGGATTACTGAGCTTTGGTCTTTGTTTTGTAACAATTAAGACAATTAATCAGAAACAACAGCTTTATCCGATTAATTCCCAATTAAAGCATCCTGTAACTTATTTTATGATGTTGGGGGCACGGAACCAGGGGGGCTGGAATCCTGATGATTTTAATAAAATTGTGGCTACTCAGGGCGAAAAAAATAAGCAGCAACTCGGCTGGCAAACTTATCGGCAACGCGTTCAAAAAATGGGGTTAAGTTATTCGACGTTTTTAGCAAAAAAATTTTACTATACTGTTCGTGATGGTTCTTGGGGTTGGGGTGAAAACTCGACGCCAACAGGTTTTTTAATTCAGTCGCGGCCACAAAATAAAACGTTTAGTGGTTATTTGCGAAGCTTTTATTATCCACTTGGGCGTCATGTTAATATTTTTTATGCCTTAGCTCAAGCTTGGTGGATTGTCCTTTTAATTTTGGCAATTTTCGCGGTTTGGAAGGTAAAGTGGGATCAACCCAACTTTATTCAAGCCAGTCTATATTTGACAATTATTGGGGGCATTTTGTATCTAATGTTATTTGAATCAGGAATGAGCCGTTATTTAATTCAATTTTTACCATTTTATTTGTTGACAATTATACTACCGGCTTTTTCAAAAACTCAAAATTATTCGGGATTGTCAACGGCAATTGAGGCAAAATGACCAGCAACTAAGTTAGCAATTTGGCAGGCATCGGCGGTAACAGAGCGGCCAATTTTACCGGCGGAAAATGTGATTTGGCGATCAGTTAAGGCTTTTTGGTCAAAGAAAATCGGATAGTTATGTTGCTCGCGAATCCCAACCGGACTGTTGGCTCCGTGTTCAAATCCGGAAGTTGTTTTTAATTTTTTGAGGGGCACCATGGCAACCTTTTTATTGCCTGAAGCTTTGGCCAACAGCTTATAGCTCAGGTGTTGATTAATCGGGATTACACCGACTAACGGTCCACTTTGATTACCCGTCAAGACCAAAGTTTTATAAACTTTTAAATCAGTCGTTTTTTGATCATTAATTTGTTGGACATCGCCAATTTGTTGAGTCTTAAAATTGACTGATTGATAAGCAATTTTGTGTTTATCTAAAATTTTTTCCACTAAAGTTTTGGATAAATGTGTTTTTTTCGACATAATATCATGTCTCCTTTCTAAAACTCCTATATAATATTAACATGATTACTATTCTAAAAAACAATGGGTGAGAATTTAATGTTTAAAAGTAAGAAATCAAGTAAAATTAATTTACGTGAACAAGATTTTTCAAACATCATAGCGCAAATTCGTCAAGATAAGGATAATCTGACGCAAGTCCAAGCGCAATTTAAACACTTGTCTAAAAGTTATTCTAATCTAGATCAAACAAAGGAAAAAACGAAGCAATGAATGAATTGGAATTTAATCAATTAATTATTAAGACGACAGTTAATTTGGATGTTATTAGTGCAGTTTTAATTCAACAGGGAATTTTAGGTATTGAAAATTTGCCCGACGATCAAGGCTTAACGATTTATTTGCCCAAAAAAGTTTTAACCCAACAATGGTGTAATAATTTAGTCCAAGTTTTATCTCAACGGGGAGTTGATCCTAAGCAGTATCAATTGCAAATTAAGCAAGATGTAGATTTACATTGGGGGAAATCTTGGCAAAAGTATTATCAGCCAGTCAATGTTACTCATTTTTTAAGAATTATTCCTGCTTGGAAAAATAATCTTCAGTTGACCAATCATGATATTTTGATGCAACCAGAAGAAGCCTTTGGAACTGGTGAACATCCAACAACTCAGCTCTGTTTACAGGCTTTGGAAATTTATATTCAAGACCAATCTTCGCTGATTGATGTGGGAACAGGAACTGGCATTTTAGCCATTGCAGCAGCTAAGTTAGGTGTCTCACGAATTTATGGCTATGATATCTCCCATTCAGCAGTAGAAGTAGCTCAGGCTAATTTTAATTTAAATCAACTAACTGCTACTTTTCAAGTTCGGCAAAATTCTTTGTTGACAGGTATTACGACGCAAGCAGAAATTATTGTGGCGAATATGTTGTTAGATCCTTTAACTGACTTAATCCCGCAATTAAATGAACATTTACTGTCAGCTGGGCTGGTTGTTGTTTCTGGTTTTTTAATTGAGAAGCTGGGAACTGTTAGAACTTTATTGGAGCAACAAAATTTTGTTATCTGTCAAGCAATGACTTTACAAGGTTGGGGTTGCTTAGTTGCTAGAAAGGAATCAAATTAATGCAACAAATCTTTTGGTCAGAGTCAATCGAATCGTCATTGACTACTTTAACTTTGGGGCAGCCCCATTATCAACATTTGATTAAGGTTTTACGTTATCAAATAGGTGCCAAATTTTGGTTGATTGATGAACAACAACAAACATTTTTAGCAACCATTAGTAAAATTGCTAAAAATGATTTTGAGGTTCACTTGCAACAACAATGGCGACAAACCACCGAGCTTTCGGTTCAGGTAACTTTAGCTTGTGCTTTATCTAAAAAAGATAAATTGGAATTAATTACACAGAAAGCGACAGAACTAGGGGTAACTAATTTGATTTTTTTCGCCTCCCGTTATTCAATTATGAAATGGAAAGCAGATACTCAAATTAAAAAATTAGCTCGACTACAAGAAATTGCCACCGCTGCCGCTGCTCAATCGCATCGTTTGCTAGTACCACAGATTAGTTATTGCAATAATCTGTCCGAATTATTAAATTATCAAGCAGATTATCGTTTAATTGCTTATGAAGAAGATGGTAAAAAAGGTGAAACTGCAAAATTGGTTCAGGCATTTCAAAATTTGCAGCCTCAGCAATCAATTATTTGTTTATTTGGTCCTGAAGGTGGTTTTAATATTGAAGAAATTACACAATTGTTGCACAATAACTATATTAGTTGTGGCTTAGGACCACGAATTTTAAGAGCTGAAACAGCACCATTGTATTTTTTAAGTGCGTTATCTTATCAAATTGAATTAAATAAGGAATGTTAATGTGAAAAAATTTATTATTAGAAATTGGCAGTCAAATTATTGTAAAGTGTTTTTATTAACTATTATCTTGACAATTACAATCCCTTTGATTGCTAGTACGTTTAAAGTAGGTAAATCTTGGCGAGTAGGGTTGATTTTTTTAGTCTTTAATTTACTTTTGTCTGTATTTTATGGTCGTTGGATCAAAGTTACGCAGCAGCCAAAGTGGACTTTTGGAATTTTTCCGGGAATGTTTTTAATTTTGGTATTAATTCATTATGTGACGAGTGTTTATACTTATTTACTAGTGCTTTTATATTTGTTAGTTGAGTATTTAACATTTTTAATTAGTTCGTCTAAATAATTGGAATAATGAATTTAATAAGGGTTTTAATATAAGGTGGTGTTGAAGTTTTGTCTAAGGAAAAGGTCTATACAGCGGATGAAGTTTTCGCGCTTTGTGCGACTTATATGAACGAACGACATGTCAGTTATATCAAAAAAGCTTATCAAATGGCAGCTTATGTTCATCAAGACCAAAAACGAGCTTCTGGTGAATTATATATTGTTCATCCGATTCAAGTGGCAGCCATTTTGGCCAATTTAAAAATGGATCCTGATACCGTTTCAGCAGGTTTTTTACACGATGTTGTCGAAGATACTAAAGTGGTTTCTGGTGACATTAGGGAATTATTTGGGACAGACGTAGCTAATATTGTAGAAGGTGTGACTAAAATTTCTAAGTATAAATATAAGTCACATCAAGAGTTATTAGCTGCCAACCATCGAAAAATGTTATTGGCTACAGCAAAAGATATGCGTGTCATCATGGTTAAATTGGCCGATCGTTTGCACAATATGCGTACCTTAAATTATTTACGCCCGGATAAACAACGACGAATTGCTAATGAAACTTTGGAAATTTACGCACCGTTAGCCGATCGGTTAGGAATTAGTACGATTAAGTGGGAATTAGAGGATTTATCATTACGTTATTTGAACCCGCAACAATATTATCGAATTGTTCATTTAATGAATTCTAAACGTACACAAAGAGAAGCATATATCAAACAAGCTGTTCAAGAAGTAAAAGCTAATATTGATCAATTACAAATTGATTATGATATTAGTGGACGAGCCAAACATATTTATTCTATTTACAAGAAAATGCAAGAAAAACACAAGCGCTTTGAAGAATTGTATGATTTGTTGGCAATTCGAATCATGGTTAATTCTGTCCGGGATTGTTATAGTGTTTTAGGTAATATTCACGCTAAATGGAAACCAATGCCAGGGCGGTTTAAGGACTATATCGCGGTACCAAAAGTTAACGGCTATCAATCCTTGCATACAACCGTGATTGGACCACAGGGTCGACCTTTAGAGGTGCAAATTCGAACGTATAAAATGCATGAGGTAGCAGAATATGGTGTAGCAGCACATTGGGCCTATAAGGAAGGTAAAAAATCTGCCATTTCCTTAGATCAAAACGATCATCAAATTGATGTTTTTCGTGAGATTATGGAAATTCAAGAAGAGACCACAAATGATGCTGATTTTATGCAGAGTGTTAAGGGAGATATTTTTAGTGATCGAGTTTATGTTTTTACTCCCAAAGGTGAAGTTCTTGAATTACCAAAGGGATCCATTCCTTTAGATTTTGCTTATCAAGTGCATACTGAAGTTGGAAATCATACCACAGGTGTCAAAGTTAATGGTAAGATGGTGCCTTTAAATTATAAATTACGTAATGGAGATATCGTCGAATTATTGACGCAAAGTAATGCGGCTCCTAGTCGTGATTGGGAAAATTTGGTTTATACTTCACGGGCGCGTAATAAAATTAAACGATACTTTAAAAGTGTTGATCGTCAGGATAATATTGACCAAGGTCGTAATAAGTTAGAACGCGAACTGTTGGAACGGGGCTTTGCACCAAAAAATTATTTAAACAAAAAAAGTTTATTGACTGCGGCTCAACGTTATAATTTTGAAACAGAAAATGAATTATTAGCAGCCGTTGGTTATGGCGAAATTTCTGTTATTGGTGTAGTTAATCGGTTGACTGAAGAGATACGAAAAAAAACTGAACAACAAAAACAAGCGGAATTAGAGCAGAAAATTTTAACGGAAACTCCCAATGAAACTGATGCGAACGTAGATCCACCTATTTTAGCAAATGAAACACAAGATCGAGAAGTTAATATTCAAGGTGCTGATAATCTTTTAATTCATATGGGAAAATGTTGTACCCCAATTCCAGGTGATCAGATTGTTGGTTATATCACCAAAGGTCGCGGCGTGACTATTCATCGCCAATCTTGTCCGAATATTGATTTAGAAGCATCCAATAATCGTTTAATTGAAGCCAGCTGGGGTAATGTACATGATCACCATTATAATGTTAAATTAGAGGTTTTTGGTTATAACCGTAACGGTTTATTAACCGATGTCTTACAAGTTGTTAATAAACATAGTGACTTGTTGTCTGGCGTCAATGGTCATGTGGATCAAGACCGAATGGCTCATGTAACTTTGTCTGTAAAAGTTCGCAATTTAGAACATTTAAAAAGTATTATTAATAAAATTAATAATGTGCAGGATGTTTATGATGTTCAACGGGTAATTAATTGAGGTTAAATTATGAAAGTAGTAGCTCAACGTGTTTTGGAAGCAAAAGTTAGTATTAATCAACAAATAGTTGGTCAGATCAAGCAGGGATTATTGTTGTTAGTTGGTTTTGGTCAAGATGATACCGCAGAGCAAGTTGAATATTTGGCATCTAAAATTTTGCATAGCCGTATATTTGCTGATGAATCCGGTAAGACTAATTTATCTGTTTTGGATATTCAGGGTGAGATCTTGTCTGTTTCTCAATTTACGCTTTATGCTAATACTAAAAAAGGAAACCGTCCGAGTTTTACGCAAGCCTTAAAGCCTGATTTAGCAGAACAATTTTATGAACGTTTCAATCAATTATTACAGCAAAGTGGTTTGAAAATTCAAACTGGTCAGTTTGGAGCAGATATGCAAGTTAAGTTAGTTAATGATGGACCGATGACAATTATTTATGAGAGGTAAGTTTTTAATGTTTCAGTATGCAATTTGGGATTATGATGGAACTTTGGCCGATACTTATGCGGGCATTTTACAAAGTTTGAAACAAACACTTCAACATTTTAATTACACGATTGATTCAGACGATGAATTATATCGGCAAATTAAACTTGGTTCTGTAACGCAAGTTTTACGCGCAGTCGCCTCGGATTTGCAATTAGATTTTTTAACTATCCAAAACTTTTATCAAACTTTGGATCATCAAGCTCAGCAAAAAGTCGCTTTGTACTCGAATGCTCAAGCAGTTTTACAAGCAGTCAAACAAGGCGGTGGACAGAACTTTTTGTTAACACATCGTGATGATTTAGTACGGCAACTATTAGAACAACAAGGAATAGCTAATTTATTTACTGACGTGATTACTTCTAGTCTAGATTTTGCCAGAAAACCTGATCCACAAGCACTTAACTACTTGATAACTAAGTATCAATTACCACTTTCTCAAACGGTGATGATTGGTGATCGGAGTTTAGATGTTCATGCAGGCCACAATGCTAAAATTGCCGGAATTTACTTTGATGTCGATAGTTTTCATGATAGTGCAGCAGCTGAATTTGTGGTTACCAATTTAAAGCAAATTATTCCCTTATTTGAGTAGGTTGACTGAATAAAGACCCTGAAAAACTCCCATTATAATAGTTTGATATAACTAAACAAACTGTTAAATTAATGGGAGTTTTTTTTACCACTTTAGTTTTGATTATTTGGTGTGTTGGTTGTTGGTGGTGTTACGGAAGGATTGTTACTGCTTGGATTACTATTATTTGGATTGGTGTCAGAGTTATTGCCGTTAGCATTGTTAGGAGAACCATTTGGCGGATTGTTTGAAGAGTTTGCGTGATTAGAAGAGTTGTTATGGTTGTTGTTAGGTTGCGAGTTATCAGCACTGTTACCATCGGTAGGATTTTGATTTTCCTGTTCATTACTGTCGGTTTCCGAATTGCTATGCTCATTACGATTCGGAATTACATCACTATTATCACTATTAAAGTGGTTGGAATTACTATTTTGATGAGCTCGCGGCAAATTTTTCGGTTGTTTACCACGGACATATAAGACATTAGTTCCAGCGACCCGAATAACATCGTGAGGTTTTTTCCAATCAGAATTTGTTTTGGAAGCTGATAAATAACGCATTAAGCGTTGATAAACTTGACCAGCAATTTTTTGTTGAGTTGAATTAACTCCAGCTTGATTGGGACTATCGAAACCTGTCCAGACACTAATAGAATAATGTTTGGTGAAACCAGCAAACCAAGAATCTTTAGCAGTGTTAGCTAATCCAGGATTTTTTGCTAATTCATCATTACTATAATTGGTTGTTCCGGTTTTGCCAGCTTGATGTAAGCCACTGATATAAGCTTGAGACCCCATACCACTAGGCTGAACAACATCTTTTAACATATCAGTAATCATATAAGCAGTGCTGGAACTCATTGCTTTTTTACTTTGCTGATCATAATCATGAATTAAGCCATCAGTTGTTTGAATTTTAGCAATATATTGCGGCTTATGATAAGTTCCCCCGTTAGCAAAAGCACCGTAGGCACTGGCAACCTGTAATGTAGAAACATTACTACCAATTCCAGCTGATAGTCCTTGTTTGTAAGGAACATTAATTCCTAATTTTTTAGCAAAACTACGCGCTTTATTAAAACCGACAGCTTGTAAAGTTTTGATAGCAGGGACGTTACGTGACTGTGCTAAAGCAGTTCTGATACTCATGGTTCCATCGTAAGCATGATCCCAGTTTTGGAGTGCGATATTGGTTCCTGGGTAGGTGTAAGGTTCATCAGTTACTAAATGATTGGTACTCCATTTTAAGTTTTGAATAGCCGGACCATAATCTAAAATTGGCTTCATTGTGGAGCCATTACTACGTGAGGTTTGCACAGCACGATTTAATCCTAGTTGGACATTACCTAGTTTACGACCACCAATCATTGCAATAACTGCTCCATTATTCGGATCGACTACGGAAACGGCAGTTTGCATGGTAGGTGAATTAAAAATCCCATAAGCATCATTATTAACTAAATCATAAAGATATTTTTGTGCTTTTAAGTCCATATTAACAGTTATTTTTAGATTATCACGGTACGGATCTAAGCCCTTGGCTTTGGTTTCTTGAATGACTTCTTTAATATAGGGATCAACAATCATTTTATTTTCACCCACACCTGAATTAGGCCGATAAGCTTTTAAGCCAGCATTAATAGGTGTTTGCTGGGCGCTTTGTAATTGCTGTGCCGAAATTTTATCATTGGTATACATTGCTTGTAAAACAGCGTCACGTCGCTTTTTAGCAGCCTGAGGGTTGGTGTAAGGGTTATAGCTATTCGGGGCTTGGGGCATTCCTGCTAGTAGAGCCATTTGCGGTAATGTTAATTGCTCTAGTTTTTGACCAAAATAATACTGAGCCGCGGTTTGAAAGCCATAAGTTCCATTAGCTAGATAAACTTTGTTTAAGTAATACTCTAAAATTTGATCTTTGGAAAAATTTCGTTCAACTTTAGCTGCTAACCAAACTTCTTGCATTTTACGTTTAATAGTTTGATCAGACTTTTTAGTGGAGAAAACGGACAATTTAATTAATTGTTGGGTTAAAGTACTACCACCTTGTAAGTCGCCACCACGTAAATTGTTAACGGCTGCCATTAGGATACGAAGCGGATTAACACCAAAATGTTCTTTGTAAAAATGACGATCTTCAATGGAGATAACAGCATCCCGCATGGTCTTTGGTACTTTATCGATTGTGACGTAAGTCCGATTTTGATTACCAAGAGTAGTAATTTCATGGCCGGCTTGATCATAAATACTGGAAGAACCACCACTTTGAAGGACTTCTGAATTGATTTTAGGTGCACTCCAACCGTAATAGATAAAAATTGCTAATAAACCAATAATAATCGTTGTTACTGTAATGGCTATTATTTTAATAAAGGGATGATGATGCTTGTTTTTTTGATGATATCGCGCAAGGCGTGATTCAGCCATCTTTATAAATCCTCCTGATTTAAATTAATTAATTGTCGACAAGCTTGTAGATAAGGTAAAATAGGATTATAGCCAGCTTGAATTTCAATGGATTGCTGTTTGATAAAAGATAGGGTCATTGATTTTTTGCCGCCTTGTTGGGCTTGATGCCAAAAATTAATTAATTTCTGAGCTGGTAAAATAAAATATCTCCCTAAAGTTACGAATTTGATAATTACGAAGCAAATTCCCTGCTGATTTAAACATTGTTGTAAGTGTTTAATCTGATGTGTATGAAAATTACTGAGGGGAAAAGAAGTTTTGTGGCGCGTTTCTTTGGCTTCAAAGTCAATGTAATGTCCTTGAAAAACCCCATTGTAGTCGGTTGTTGAAGCTTGCCGAAAATAAGCTTCCTTAATTACAGCGCGACTTCGTTTGGGATAATCGACTTTGACAATTTGAATGGGAGTGGGTTTTTTATAGATGACAGCGAGATTATGATTACGATAGTAAATGTTGCTTTCATTAATTTCTTGTTCTAAGGTCATTCCACGATCGCCAAAAATGATCGGTTGTTTTTGAAAATTATTTGGTTGTTTGCTTCCGTTGGGATAATTGATGGACACTTATTTTCACTCCTAATTGATGAATATTATAGCATGCTTCTATCAATTTTTAGAAAGAATGAAATTTGATGCGTGTAATTAAGAATTTATGGGTTGGTGGTTATCGAGCATTTGAATTACAAATTTTTAAAGCTGATGATCCCAAACAAAAAGTTTTGGAAGATTTTTTAGCTCACCAGTTACAATTATATTGTGCTGATGGTTTAGAATGGATTTTAACTGGTGGTTATCTAGGGGTCGAACAAGCGGTAGTACGAGCGGCCAGACGACCAATTTTTCAACAATATCATTTACAAACGGCAGTTATTTTGCCATTTGAGGGAATGGAGAAACGTTGGAATGAACAAAATCAACAAATTTTTAATCAAACGTTGCAGCTAGCAGATTATCATAATAGTGTAAGTCATCAGTTATATCAAAGTCCACAACAATTTAAAAATTGGCAGCAATTTCAACTTAAACATACTGATGGGAGCTTTTTTGTCTATGACTTGGAATATCCAGGCAAAAGTCAATATGAGTATCAAGCTATTCAAAATTATCAAAAAAATCATGACTATGATAGTCGATGGGCGAATTTTTATGATTTACAAGATTTTTTATCTAATCAGCAAGAGTTTTAAAAAAATTTGAAAATGATGTAGTTTTTTTTATTGTCAAGAAATTTTTGAAAACGAGCAAGGAAACACGTTCTTTTAAGGACGTGATGAATTGCTTCTAAACTTAAATGTGCTAACATTTAAGTTAGAATTCGAAAACCAAGAGTTCTACACAATTAATAAAAATATAGGTTTGGAACAAACCTTGGTCAATTAGGATAAACCGCTACTAAGTTGTCAGACAAAGCTTAGCAAGTTAAGTCTGTTCCCAGAAGCTCGGCACTTTAGTGCCGACGTAGTTCACTGCTATACTTAATTAAGTAAGACAAGGAGTGTACGCCAAATGAAAGATATTAAATTAAATCCACAAAAAATTGTTGAAAAAAGATTTAACCATGCCGTTCGTGGTTATAATGGCAAAGATGTTGATACTTTTTTAGATGAAATTATTCAAGACTATGAGGCTTTTACTGCTAACATTGAAGAATTAAAAGCTGATAATCGCCGGCTAACTGAAAAATTGGAACAACAAAACCAGTTGGAATCATCAAGCTCTAATTCTGTAGTTGAACCAGAGCAAGTTGAATCGCATCAAAATATAAGCGAAAACTCAGCACCAGGTACTACTAATTATGATATTTTAAAACGTTTGTCTAACTTAGAACGTCATGTGTTTGGGCAAAGTGTTGAACCACACGCGAACAAGTATACCTCGGTTGCAAATACCGTGGGTGCATCTGAACAACAACCAATTATTAATTCGAGTGATCAGTTACACGACTAAATAATTTTTAAGTCTGACTGGTAATTAAGATGGAAATAGCGTATCATTGTAAAAGCAGGTTTTGAGTAATCGCTGCTTGTAATGACAAGTTGAGGAAAGTCCACGCCGGCACAAGCTGCAATGCTTGTAGTGTTCGTGTTCAGCCCAATAAGCTGGAGTATTTATCTTGAGATAAATAACGGCGATGAAATAGCTACGGTTATTTTAACTATGCTAAAGTAATCTGAAAAGTGCCACAGAGACGTAATTTTTTGGAAACAAAAAAGTGGAACGGGTAAACCCCGCGAGCAGGAAACCCAAACTTTGGTAGGGGAGTTTTGATACGAGAAAATAAACTCACGTCAAAAACACATTTTGTGTAGATAGATGATTACTGAAGGTTAGTCTTTGGCCACACTAACTGGAACAAAACGTGGCTTATAGAGACCTGTAGGCTAAAGAGGCGGACTTTTAAGTTCGCCTCTTTTTTGAAAAGGAGTAAATTATTTATGAAATTACTAGCAACTATGGCTAGTGGGTTTGAAGCCGTTACTAAAAAAGAATTACAACATTTGGGTTTTGATATTGAACAAGTTGACACCGGAAAGGTGTATTTTGAAGGTGATTTAGCGGCCATTGTTCAAACTAATTTATGGTTACGGAGTGCCGACCGGATTAAAATTGTGTTAGCAGAATTCAAGGCGACTTCATTTGAAGAATTATTTACTGGTGTACAAACAGTAAAGTGGGATCATTGGTTACCTTTAGATGCTGCTTTTCCGGTTAAGGGGCGATCAGTTAAGTCACAATTGCATTCGGAACCTGATATTCAAGCTATTACTAAAAAAGCGATTGTGGACCAAATGGCGGCAGTTTATCATCGGCGGGGACGGTTACCAGAAACGGGTAGTACTTTTCAAATTGAAGTCCGAATTGTTAAAGATCAAGTTGAGTTAACGCTAGATACAACCGGAGCTTCGTTATTTAAGCGTGGTTATCGTGTAGA
Organism: Bombilactobacillus sp. ESL1202; assembly: GCF_058107125.1. Classification (NCBI taxonomy): domain Bacteria; kingdom Bacillati; phylum Bacillota; class Bacilli; order Lactobacillales; family Lactobacillaceae; genus Bombilactobacillus; species Bombilactobacillus sp. ESL1202. The sequence goes on from NZ_CM176590.1 coordinate 1,927,653, forward strand.
ACATGGTGGTGCTCCTTTAAAGGAAAACTTTGCAGCTGCTTTAGTTTTGTTAACACCTTGGCGAGCTAACGATCCTTTTTATGATCCGACAACAGGATCGGGAACTATCGCGATTGAAGCTGCCTTAATAGGACGCAAGATTGCTCCTGGATTAAAGCGCCATTTTGCCTTTGAAAGTTTTGATTGGTTTGATTCCAAGTTATTGGAGGAAGCTAAAGAAAATGCTCAATCTCAAATTTTACCTAGTGGTCAATTGCAAATTGGAGCGAGCGATATTGACGGTTCTATGATTGACGTGGCTAAATTAAACGCACATCAAGCTGGCGTTTTGCATGATATTGAATTTAAGCAATTAGCTGTAAAAGATTTACGTTTACAAAAACAAAATGGAATCTTAATTGCTAATCCACCATACGGTAAGAGAATGCAAGATCAAACCAAGGTTCATCAATTATATCAACAAATGGGAACTAGTTTTCGTGATTTACGAACCTGGAGCAAATATTATTTAACCAGTGATCTGGAATTTTCTAAGTATTATGGACAAAAACCAACGAAACGGCGCAAATTATATAATGGCGCTTTACGAACGGATCTTTTTCAATATTGGGGTCATCCAACTTATAAAAAATGACGGCGCAACATATCAATGACAAGGATAATGCATAATAAAACCATGATGGCAAGCGAAATAATCCATGACCACGTACTATTAGCTAAGGGTAGATGCATGTTCATCCCGTAAAAGCCGACAACAATTGAAGGAATAGTTAAAATTAAAGAATAAACGGTTAAATAACGCATAACATCATTGGTTTCATTATTTAATAAATTGTTGTAAGTTCCAGATAGTTGTTGGGCAATTTCATTGATTAATTGAAAATTTTTTAAAGCTTGTGTCGATTCAATGTGGGCAGAGTCAAAGAGTTTGGCGGTAAAGTGATCAAGCTGCAAATGATTGTCATCAGAATTAAAAAAGGCAAGTAATTCATTAATTAAATCAGCATTACCCGTAGTTGATGTGACGCCAAAAGTGATTTTGGTTTGTAAATTGGCTAATTGATTAATTGTGGCTGAGCGATGGCGGTGATGTTGAAATTCCATTTCAATTTGTTCTTGTTCGTCATAGAATTTTTTGACTTTATCTAAAAAATCATCTGAAACTTGCCGAATTAAATCTGCAAACAGACGAAAAATGAGATTGTTTTGATCAGGATAGCTTTTGATAAATGATTGTAAGTATTGAATAATGTGTTGACTTTGATCATTAGTAAAACAAATAATTTGGTGCTGATTGGCAAACAAAGTAATAGATTGAACGGTGGTAGTTAATGTTTGTTGCTGATTAGGAATTGATAAAACCATGAGAAAACTTTGCGTAAATTGATTGTAGGTAATTCTAGGGCGTTCAAACTTATCTAACGCATAATTAATTATTTCGCGTGTTACATGGTGATTTTTGATTAGTTCACTTTGTTCATGCGCGTTAATATTATTGGCATCGATGATTTGAATTGGTAATTTACTAGTGTAAGTAGTAATCATTATGAACCCTCATTTTATTTTTGTGATTTTATTGTCATGATAAGCGTTGCGCTCATGTTTGTCACTTATTTGGTATTGAACCATAAGAAACTTGAGAATTTAAGGCTTAAATAGCTATGAAAACTCAGTGGTTGTGCTCTTAGTAAATAAAGAAAGTCAGAGTTAAGTACTAAGTTACTTTTGTTTAAGCTGGATGTTTTTGCTCATTAATTATGAAAAAGTTAGTGAGATCATTATAAAATTTAATCATACATCAATGAGATATGGTAAAATTTACCAAAAGTTTGTAGATTTGTGAGGATAAAATGATACAAAAATTTCATTACCAAAAAGCAACTAATATTAATTTTTTGTTATGGTGTTGGCTATTTATTTTATTATTATTAGGTGCGATTTTTCAGTTAGAATCTGAGTCTTTAAATTATTGGGCAGTCAGTTTTATCTTATTGGCGGTTATCAGTATGAGTTATTTGATAATTCATGGTCGCATGATAATTGATGAAAGCCACCAACAAATTGAATTTTCTAGCCTAACTTTTCAAAAGACTAGTTGGTCTTTTCAACAAGTTCAGTTAGTTACTTATCAACATGGAATTTGTACATTGAACTTTAATCTGCCCAGTACTTTGCCCCTAAAATTAATTGTTCGTCCGAAGACTTATCGTTTGTTAAAACAAATTTTAAAATAGCTTGTTTATTAGGAAAGTTATTGCCTTTCATTGATTAATTTGTGTTCAAAGGAGATTTTTAAATGAAAACTGATATTGAAATTGCGCAAGAAAATGAACGAACTACAATGTGGCCTATTCAAAAAGTTGCAGCGCAAATTGGTTTAAATCCTGAAGATTTAGAGCCTTATGGTAATGATAAAGCTAAAATTACCACGCAAGCCCAACAAAGTTTACAATCAAAGTCATCGGGAAAATTAATTTTAGTAACAGCAATGAGTCCGACGCCAATGGGCGAAGGTAAATCGACAGTTTTAATTGGTTTGGCCGATGCCTTAAATCGCCTGCAGCAAAAAGCGGTTGTGGCTTTACGTGAGCCTTCTTTAGGTCCAGTCATGGGACTCAAAGGTGGCGCAGCTGGCGGTGGTTTCGCCCAGGTTGTACCCATGGAAGATATTAATTTGCATTTTACCGGTGATTTACACGCATTGACTTCGGCTATTAATACGTTAGCCGCTTTGATTGATAATCATCTTCAACAGGGCAATCAATTACAGTTAGACCCAAGAACAATCACTTGGCAGCGCGCTTTAGACGTTAATGATCGGGCCTTAAGACATACTGTTGTGGGGTTAGGTGGTTTGACCTCAGGCGTTGTCCGTGAAGAATCTTTTCAAATAACTGTGGCCTCTGAACTCATGGCTATTTTATGTTTAGCACAAGATTTAACGGATTTAAAAGCGCGGATCAGTCAAATTTTAATTGGTTATAACTATAACAAGCAGCCGATTTTTGTCCGCGATTTAAATGCGCAAGGAGCGTTAGCGTTACTTTTGAAAGATGCAATTAAACCCAATTTGGTTCAAACTTTGGAGCATACACCAGTTTTGATTCATGGGGGTCCTTTTGCTAATATTGCCCATGGTTGTAATAGTTTAATTGCAACTAATTTAGCTTTAAAATTAGGCGACTATGCTTTAACAGAAGCTGGCTTTGGGGCAGATTTAGGGGCGGAAAAATTTTTAGATTTGGTAACACCTAAATTACCTAAAGCTCCAGATACGGCAGTGGTTGTAGCGACTGTTCGTGCCTTAAAGTATAATGGCGGTCAAACTAAAGAACAGTTAACTCAGCCCAATTTGAAAGCAATAAAAGCTGGTTTTAGTAACTTAAAACGTCATATAATAAATTTACAAACTTTTGGAGTTCCTGTTTTAGTTGCTATTAATCAGTTTCCCGCTGATACTGCTGCAGAGTTAGAACTAGTTCAAAATTTGTGTCAGCAACTAGGAGTTACTGCCTATCCAGTCACTGTTCATCAAAATGGTGGTGCTGGTGCAATAGAATTGGCTAAAGCATTGATGGAACAACAGACCTCTAGTCGTTATCAACGTTTATATCAAGATCAGTTGCCTGTTCGTGAAAAGGTTACCCGTATTGCCCAAAAAATATACGGTGCTAAAGAAGTTGTTTTTAGTGCGAAAGCTATTAAACAATTGGCCCAAATTGAAACTAATGGTTGGTCAAAATTACCAGTTTGTATTGCTAAAACACAGTATTCATTTAGTGATGATCCACATCAGTTAGGAGCACCAAGTAATTTTGTTTTACATGTTCAAGAACTTCAACCGAAGTTAGGGGCTGGATTTTTAGTTGTTTTAACTGGTAATGTTTTAACCATGCCAGGGTTGCCAAAAAAGCCCGCTGCTTTAAAAATGGATATTGATGAACAAGGACAAATTACAGGTTTATTTTAAAGGACTATTATTAAAAATGATAATTTATTTGATATTAATACTATTAGGGGTCTTAATTGATCAGTTGGTTAAATGGTGGGCGATCAGTCACGTTTCGTTTGCCCATGTTCAAACAGTAATTCCGGACGTTTTAGGAATTACACGGATTAATAATCATGGAGCAGCTTATAATTTGCTTTCGGGTAAATTGATGTTATTTTATGTAATAACTCTGATTGTAGTAATTTGTTTGGGATATTTGTTAGTTAAAGGACGTGAACGTTCACCTTGGTTTTTAACAAGCATTTCTTTGTTGCTAGCAGGTAGTTTAGGAAACGTTTTGGATCGGATATTTCGTGGTTATGTAGTCGATATGATTGCCGTTAGTTTAGGAAATTGGTCATTGCTAAATTTTGTCTGTAACTTTGCGGATATTTGGATTACACTAGGCGTGATATTATTGGTAATTTATCTATTTAAAACAGGACAGGAAGAAGCATAATTTTGCAAGAATTTACTTTTATTAATGTACAAGCTAATCAACGATTAGATAAAGCCATTTTGAGTGAGCAGCCTACTTTAACACGAGCCCAATTACAAAAATGGATTAAGCAGGGCAATGTTTTAGTGAATGGAAAAGCAATTTTAAAAAGTGGAACTAAGATTAAAGAAAAGGCTCAAATTCAGGTAAAACCGATGGCACCAGAACCACTGAAAGCTTTTGCACAAAAGTTGCCATTAGAGATAATTTATGAAGATGACGATGTATTAGTCGTGAATAAGCCTCAAGGTGTGGTAGTCCACCCTTCAGCTGGTCATCCAGATCATACCTTAGTCAACGCCATTTTATATCATACGAACTTACAGAGTGATGATGAGATTCGGCCGGGAATCGTGCACCGCATTGATAAAGATACCTCGGGATTGTTAATGGTTGCTAAAACACAATTGGCACAAGATTCTTTAAGTCAACAATTAAAAGCCAAAACTAATTTACGACGTTATGTTGCGTTAGTGTACCATCCTTTTTCGGAAAAAGAGGGAACCATCGATGCTCCAATCGGACGTGATCCCAAGAATCGCCAACAGCAAGCGGTAGTGGCAACGGGTAAAACAGCAGTAACACATTTTAAAGTTTTAGAAAACTTCCAGAATTATGCTTTGATAGAATGTCAATTAGAAACTGGGCGAACACACCAAATTCGCGTGCATCTAAAGTATATTGGTCATCCTGTAGCGGGTGATCCCCTTTATGGTCCACGTCATACGTTGAAAGGATCTGGTCAATTTTTACATGCACAATGTTTAGGATTTACTCACCCACGGACACGAAAATGGTTGGAATTTCAGGTGCAGCCGCCTGCAATTTTTCAGCAGCAATTACAATTGTTGCGATCGCAAAAACTGAATTGACAACTTTAACTAATATCTCTAAGCTAATTGCAAAAGAGTAAAAGGAGTTGCGTGATGAAAAAAGAAATTGTTGACAATAAAACAATGAAACGAACTTTGACGCGAATTACCTATGAAATTATTGAAAAAAACAAAGGCGATCAAAATTTGGTATTAATTGGGATTAAAACTCGGGGGGCTTTTTTGGCTCAACGGATTCAAAATCGGTTACGCCAGTTAGAAGAGTATGAAGTGCCACAGTTTGATTTAGATGTAACCAATTTTCGAGATGATCAGAAAAAATTAACTGGAGAAAATCCCCGATTTACGGCTACTGATATTGATAATAAGAATGTCGTCCTGGTTGATGATGTTTTATATACTGGGCGAACTATTCGGGCAGCTTTAGATGCTATTATGAGTATTGGTCGTCCGGGCAAGATTTCTTTAGCTGTTTTAATTGATCGCGGTCATCGGGAATTACCAATTAGAGCTGATTATGTTGGCAAAAATATTCCGACTGCACGTCAAGAATCCATTAAAGTTTCAATGGCTGAGATTGATGATGAAGATGGCGTGGAGATTATCCATGATAAACAAGACTAGATATTTAATTTTGGAAGATGGAACAGCTTTTGCAGGAGATGCGATTGGGGCGCCGATTATTTCGACGGGGGAGCTAGTTGTTACTAATAATCTGAATGGATTTGAACACGCAATTACTGACCAAACTTATAATGATCAAATTATTGTTTTTATTAGTCCGATTATTAATACTGCGGGGATGAATCGTGATGACTATGAGTCAATTACCCCCAGCTGCAAGGGCGTTATTTTTAACAGTGTGGCTTACCCGCAACTTAGTAATCAAGATCCCAATTCGTTAAATTCTTTTTTGAAGAAAAGACGAATTCCAGGAATTACTAATTTAGATGTTCAAAGTTTGACACAGCATCTTAATAAAACGGGAGCCATGAAAGCTAGTATTATGGATACTGTTGATGAGCATGCCAGAGATCAAATTCGAGCCTTGGTGATTCCACGTGATCGTGTCAAAATCGTGTCTACCAAACAACCTTATCCGAATCCTAATGTTGGTTTTAAAATTGCAGTAATTGATCTCGGATTGAAATTTTCCTTATTAAGACAATTATCAATTCGAAATTGTGATTCTGTAATTTTACCTTATAACACTTCGGCTTCAGAAATATTAGACTTAGCACCAGATGCCGTGTTGTTTACTAGCGGTCCAGGAAATCCTCAAGAAATTCCGGCTACTATTGCGACCTGTCAGGAATTGGAAGGGAAAATTCCCATCTTAGGTGTTGGCTTAGGCCATTTAGTAGTGGCTTTAGCTAATGGTGCTCAAGTTGAACCAATGCATTTAGGTCATCATGGATCTAATTTGCCGACTTTGGAAATAGCAACTGAAAATATTGAATTTTCGAATCATAATCATAACTATGAGGTTAAATTAACAGATCTAGCACGACAGAACTTTTTTGTGACTTATCGTTGCTTAACTGATAATGTGATTGAAGGCTTGCGTCATCGGCGTGATCCAACGATGACTGTTCAATTTCAACCCGAGTCTGCTCCCGGAACGCATGATGCAATGTATATTTTTGATGAGTTTATTGAAATGATTAATTCCTTTGTTCAAGGTAAAAAATTATGACAAAAACAATTTTAGTAATTGGTAGTACCACTGGTTTAATGACCAATGAAAAACTTGAACGTGAACGTGCGATACGTGTTGCTGTTCTTTCTTTCCAACAAAGTGGTTATCAGGTAGTGTTGTTAACTGAAAATCGAGAATCTTTAACTAATTCCTTTATAGACACTGTCCAAATTGTCTATAAGGAAATTAATGTCTTTAATATTAAACAAATATTAACGCGTTACACGATAACTGCTATTTTTCCTGGTTTTAGCGGTGGTAATACTTTAAATGTATTTCGCAATTTATTGCGGGATCAACAATTTATTCAGAGTCAGGTAGAATTGTTGAATTTTAATCAGCAAAATTTGACGTTAAGTTTAAGTAAGCGTTCTTTAAACAAGTTTTTACAAGATCATGGATTTCGCTTAATTGAGCATGAAAATGTTCAATCATATGAAGAAGCTTTTAATTTTGCGCAACAACAAAATTTTCCCGTGATTATTCGGGCTAATGTGGCTGAAGAAAAGATGTATTGGAATACTATTACCAACGCTGATCAGTTACAAGATTTTTTTCAAATTGAAACGGCGGTAGAAAGCTTTGAAATTGAGCGCGGGATTAATAATTTTAAAGAGTTAACTTTAGTTACTATTAGAGATAAATTTGATAATAGTGCTTTAATTTTTTCATCGGAAGATATGGATCCGATTGGAATCCACTCTAATGATTCAATTAGTGTTAGTCCAGTTTTTTCAATTAATGATGCTTTATTTCAGCGCTTGCGAACTGCAGTTTTAAAATTGACCACGTTATTAAAAATTGTGGGTATTTGTACTTTCCATTTAGCTGTTGATGAGACCACAGCTTCTTTTTACGTTTTAGAAATTTCACCAGTTTTTCGCAGCAAAGTCTTACCAGTGATTGCTAGTACTGGTTATCCGCTATTTGAGGTGATTAGTCAAGTTAGTCTTGGTCAAAGATTGCAAGACATTGAAACCTTAACCAAATCCAGTTTTAATGCAGCTTTAGAACTGACGCCTAATCACTTAACAGCACGGATACCGCTTTGGCAAACACAGGATAATAAACAGCTGAAAGTTTTGTTGGGTCCACACCAAACATCAAATGGTTCGCTAGTGGTTAATGGTAATAATTTAGAAACAGTCATTATGAAAGCTTTTAATGGTTTGGATTTAACACGGGAAGTTTTTATTAATCGGTCTTTGAAAGAATTGAGTGATGAGCAATTAGAAGCAGATCTTTTCCAAACCAAAGTTCGCCGGATTTTAGTGATTTGTGAAGCTTTAATCCGCGGTTTTGATCTAACAGAAGTTAAAAGCTTTACGCATTATAATTGGACTTTCTTGCAGGCCTTACAACATTTAGTGCAACTCGCACAAAAACTCTGCCAGCAAAAGGGCAATTTACAACTTTATGCTCAAAGCAAATTATATGGTTTTGATGATTATCTATTGGCTAAATTTTGGCATTTGACACAACAACAAGCTGGTCAATTAACACAGCAATTAGAGCTTAATTTTGTTGAGCAATCGACCGCTGCTTCTTTTGGCTTACCGCAGTTGAATCAGGTTAATAGCTATTATGGAGTGTTTTTGCATTCGCCATCAATGGACCATCAATATCAAATTGAAATTGATGGCTATCAAAATTCAGATATGCTGTCTAATTATGAACAGGTTTTGTTAACTCATAACTTAATGCATTCTTTTCAAGATGATGGTTTGTCGACGGCCATTTTTGGAAATTTGTTTAATAAAGTTGATACAGCAACGACGATTGATTTTTATTTGGATGCACGAGAGGCTAATTCTTCTTTGTATAGCGAACATAATCAATTACGTCTTAAAATTAATACTCAAGAAATGGGCGAACAATGTTATCAATTAACCATTTATAGTATTAACAATTATTTTAACTTGTTGCCAACGGCTCCTATTAAAGAAGTTGTGTTTATTCAAGATCAAAACCAACAAACTTGGTTATCTTCACCGATTACGACCATCTTTAAACGCTTGGGTTCAAAGCGTTTGGAACTGACTTCAATTCCAGGTAAACATCGTCCCCAATTAGTTGCACAAACTAATAATTATATTAAACGATATTTACCAACGGCACGTTTTGGAACTTTGTTCTTACAAGATAATCAAGTTATTAATGTATTACCAGGTTTTTCCCATAATATTGGGCTGGTTCAACAAATTAATTCCAATTTTGTTAGTAATTTAGGCCATGTTTTATTAGGGATCAATTCTAAATATTCCAATAATCAGCAAGCTTATTTCGGCAGTAAAGTAACATTAATTAAGCATCAAAATGGGTTGTACAGTAGTAGATTGAGTTATTTTGATTTGCCCAATAATTAAAAACTGGTTGGAATATTTTTTGAAAATTCAATCGTAAAAAAAAAGCGTTCTTGAAAGCTGAAATAAAACTCATTCGTGGTTAAATACGATGTTAACTTTGAAAACATTGTTTTTTATGTTTCAGCTGACAGTTCGCTTTTTTTTATTTGAGCCGTTTTAAAGTTAATTGTGCGTCGACTAGTAAAGTTTTTTGGTCTGTGTAGGTTACAAAACCCGGTTTACTGCCATTTGGTTTATGAACATGTTTCACTAAAGTATAGTCAATCGGAACTTTAGTGGCTGTTTGACCAGCTTTAGAAAAGTAGGCAGCTAACTCTGCAGCTTCTTGTAAAGTTTGATCACTGGGGTTCAATGATTCAATAATGACATGCGAACCAGGAAGACCTTTAATATGAAGCCAAGTATAACGTTTATCAGCAGTTTTATTAGTGAGATAATCATTTTGTAAATTGTTTTTACCAACTCGAATAAGGGTCTGATCACTAGCTTGATAAGTCTCCCCCGTATTAATTTTGGCAGGGCGTTTTCGTTTATGATTTTTTGGTTTAAGGTACCCTTGTTGCTGTAATTCTAGTTGAATATCGGCGAGATCTTGAGGGTTAGCGTAACTTATTTGTGCTAGGATTCCTTGAAGATAATTTATTTCAGTAGTAGTTTGTTGAATTTGTTCGTTTAAGTGGCGCACCGAATTTTTTAATTTTTGATAAGTTTTAAAATAATATTGGGCGTTGACTGCTGGTGATTTAGCTGGATTTAATTTAATTGTTAAAAGATTATTATTGTCATAATAATTTGGTAAATCAATTTGTTGACTACCACGCTGAACTTGATTTAAATAAGTAGTCAGTAATTCGCCTTTTACTCGATATTGTTCAGCAGATTCTGTTTTAGCAAGGTCTTGGCTTAACCGTTTAATTTTAGTTTGATTGCGTTTTAAATTTCGTTTGAGTAACTGAAGAATATTACTGGCTTGTTGGCGTACGCGGTCTTGACGGGCGCGATCGCGGTAAAAATCATCTAACATTTGACTTAAACTAGGATAAGTGGTCCATTGATAATCTTGGGCAGTTAAAAAGTGATATGCTTGAGCAGCAAAGATTTGTTGGTAATTCTTGGTAGCAAGTTTTCCTTGTGGAGAATTAAAATCATGAAAAAAGTTATACCAAGTTTGTTGTAATTGTTCTGGACGTTCTTGATTCTGCGTACGAAAACTCAATTCTTGAGCACTATTTTTGTCCAGTCCCTGAAAATTAGTCTGAATTAATTGGGCTAATTCAGCTTGATTTAAATTTGGAATATCATTACTGTTTTGTTTGAGCCATTTTTCACGAGCAAAAAGATCATACGGGTTAATCTTATTTTGCTGAGGTGGCAATTTATAGTGTTCTTTAGGCAGTAATTGCCGATAACGATCTTGGGTTAAGTCTACATGTTTAATAGCATCGACAATAAGTTGATTCTGCTCATTGACCACGACAATATTGCTGTGACGATTCATTATTTCTACATAAAAAGTATTTAACTGTAAGTCACCTAGTTCGTTACGGTTCCGAAAGCATAACGTTAAAATACGATCATTATCAATTTGATCGATGGTTTGTAAAATGGCCCCATCTAATTGTTTGCGTAAAGTCATGACAAAATTACTGGGGATTTTGGGACTTTGAAATTTTAGGTTAGTAATTTGAACCCGTGCGTAAGTCGGATTAGCTGATAATAATAAACTGTAATTTTGCCGTTGATTACGAATTGTTAAGATTAACTCCTGAGCAAATGGTTGTTGAATACGGCTAAGCCGGCCACCAACTAATAAAGGACGTAGTTCTCGAACAATTGCATGTGTAAAAAGACCATCAAATGACATAATAAAACTCCTTTAGTTTCACGGATAAAAACTCTTAAACTATTATTTTACACCAAGATATTAATTATGGTAGAATGGTTGCTATTGGATTATACTTTTAGCAATAAAAATTAATTAGTGAGGTAGTACATGAAAATTGCCGTAGTAACTGATAGTACTTCATATTTAACTAAGGAAGAAGCGGCACGCTATAACATTACCATTGTTTCAATTCCTGTGATTATTCAAGATCAAATTTATCGTGAAGGCGTTGATTTAACTAATCAGCAATTTTATGATAAAGTTCGTGATTTAAAAGAATTACCCAAAACATCACAGCCGAGTTTAGGTGAAATGGATAAGTTGTATGATAATTTAGCCGATCAAGGATATGATACTGTAATTTCGATTCATTTGGCAGCGACTATTTCGGGTTTTATTAACAGTCTACATACTTTAGCTGCTAGTAAAACAAATATCAAAATTGTTCCTTATGATTCAAGAATTACTGTCAAATTGATGGGGTATTTAGCTTTAGAAGCCGGTCGTTTAGCACAAGCAGGGGCTAGTTTAAAAGATATTTTAGCGCAACTGGATGATTTACGTTCTTCAATTGATGAAAATATTGTCGTTAAAGATTTAAATAATTTAGTTAAGGGTGGACGTTTGTCTAATGCATCGGCGGTAATTGGTACCATGTTGAATATTAAACCGTTGTTAACCTTTGATGATCAATCTGATGAAATTGTGGCCTATGGCAAAGTTCGTTCCGAAAAGCGGGCTTATTTAAAGAGTGAAGACCGTTTTGAGGCAGCTATGCAACAAGCTGATTTCCCTTATCGTTTATTAGTAATTGACGCCAATGATCCAGTTGAAAATGATCGTTGGACAGCACATTTACGTCAGAAATTTCCAGACGTGACAATTGAACAAACCTATTTTGGGCCAGTGATTGGTACGCATTTGGGCGAAAAGGCGATGGCTTTAGGCTGGATGAAAGATACCGCTAAAATGTAGCATAAGTTTCGCTCATATCAAGCGTTGATGATTAAGTTCAGCAACGCTTTTTATATCTGTAGCTATTTTTTAAGTTAGTGCTCTTGTTTAAGACTTGTTTGTTGCTTGAGGTATTTTTGGCTAAGAATAGTAGTTGTTAAAGCCAATAGCGATAAAATAATTAATACTCCAAAATCAATCTGACAACCTGTAGCTGTGGCAGTCACTAGTTGATGTGGATGGTTCAACTGTTGATTAGAGATGATCGCCGATAAAATACCGGTTCCTAGTGAACCTGCATATTGCTGCAATGTATTGAAAAGTGAATTAACGTCAGGCTTGGCGGTTAATTCTACATATTTACTGGCATCAGACATCGTATTACCATAGCCTAAGTTAAAACCACCGCGCATGAAACAGTAGAAGAAAATAATTAAGCCCAGATTAATTTGCTTAGTTGTTATGGTAAAAGCTAAAACACCAATTAAAATAGCAATGTTTGAACAAATTAATGGTGAAAAGGCACCATGACGGTCGTAAAGTTTACCTGCTAAAGGTGATACAAAGGCACCTAATAATGAACCAGGCAATAAAATCAGACCGGCTAACATCGAATTAGCACCTAAAGTTTGTTCGGCAAGGATTGGAATTACAAATGAAATACCAATATTCATAAATTGTAAAATAAAAAAGTTACCGGCTCGATAGCTAATGATCGGGTTTTTTAGAATTTTAAAATTTAATAATTGTTTTTGTCCCACTTTGAGATGCCACAGAAACAAAGAAAGACCGATGAAGGTAGTTAATAGCCCAACTAAAAATTGTTCGCTATAAAAACTATGAATTCCGGCTTGGTCGAAACTAACAATCAGAGCAATCATGGCGGTTGCTAAACTAATTAAGCCGAACCAATCAAACGCTTTCGGCTGCTGGCGGATGGGAATTTTAATAGTTAACCAACCAACAACCATAATGATGAAAATAATCGGAATAACACCAATGAAAATCCACCGCCAAGAAGTGTAATTGTTAATAATGCCACCGTATGTAGGCCCCAGCGCTGGAGCAAATGAGGTAATCATAGTGGCAAATCCAGTATAAGTTCCGATTTTAGAGGTCGGTATGCAAGACATAATAATGTGAAATAATGTAGGTGTAGATAACCCGGTGGCTACTGCTTCTAATAGGCGACCGATCATTAAAATGGAAAAGCTGTTGGCTGTCATACAGATTACAGTTCCAACCAAACACATCAAAGTGGCTACTAAAAATAAGTTGCGCGCATTAAAGCGTTTAATCAAATAAGAAGTGGTACTCATGACAATTGTAACTAATAATAAATAACCAGTAGTTACCCATTGAATGGTTGCTAAACTAACCTGAAATTCTTTCATTAAAGTGGGAAAAGTGACATTCATTGATGTTTCAACTAAGATACCAATAAATGATAAAAATCCAGCTGCTAGAATAGCTAATTTAGTCGACCAAGAAACTGTTTGCTTCATGCTAAAAGCCTCACTTAAAATTTTAGTTACCTAAATATTCTACCACTAGCGACGGTAAAAAATAAAATGTGATTTAAAATTAAAGAAAGTATGAAGCGATTAGCTTTTGTCGAGAGGTTGAGACAAAAATTTTGTTAATTTAAATGAAAATTTTCCCTATTATGTTCTCGAAGTTAGAAGTTTTTTTAACTGCATAAAGTAAAAGTTTGTATTTTCGTGCTGGAGACAGTTAGTATTCACTTTTTAAGTGACTTTTGTTCCAACTTCTTAGCTAAATTTACTTCAGCAGGTCAATTTTAGAGTATAAAAAAAGCCGGAGGCAATAATATCAATGATCGACTTCAGTGGAAAATAAAGCGAACATTAATTCATTATTATATTCCAAGAAACTAAAGCTTCTTGGCCCAGCTTGTAATTATTTTGCATAAGTCAGCAACTTAGGTCTAACGGATTAAATTTTTCCAGTCCTGTTCGCGGTTTGAAATTTGCTACCGTTATGACGCAATTGCTAAGTAATTTCTATTTAGACTTACTTGAAAATCATTGTAATTTTTACTTACCACTATAATTGGGCGCTTCTCGAGTAATAGTAATATTATGTGGATGTGATTCAATTAATCCAGCATTTGTGATTTGAACAAACTGAGAATGATTGATTAAATCGGAAAGGTTATGAGCACCAACATAGCCCATACCAGAACGTAAGCCACCAGCAATTTGAAATAAAATATCGGCCACGTCACCTTTGTACTTGGTTTTACCTTCGATTCCTTCCGGAACTAATTTCTTTGCTTCATGAACATTACCTTGAAAATAGCGATCAGAGGAGCCTTGCTTCATGGCAGCAACGGAACCCATGCCACGATATGTTTTATATTGTTGACCATTAGCATCGCTAAAAATTTCACCAGGAGCCTGTTTGGTTCCAGCTAGCATACTTCCCAACATCACTGCATTACCACCAGCAGCTAGGGCTTTAACGACATCGCCAGAATATTTAATGCCACCATCAGCAATAATTTGCTTGCCGTATTCTTGAGCTATTTGTGCAGCATCAAAAATAGCAGTAATTTGTGGAACACCAACGCCAGCGACAATTCTAGTAGTACAAATCGAACCTGGACCAATCCCAACTTTGACAACATCAACACCAGCATCAAATAAGGCTTTTGTTCCACTAGCGGTTGCCACGTTACCGGCAATGATGGTCAATTTGGAAAAGTCACTTTTAATTTGTGCAATTTTATCTAAGACACCCTTTGAATGTCCATGAGCAGTGTCAATCACAATAGCATCAACGCCAGCATCAATTAGGGCTTTAGTGCGTTGATAAGTATCGGCAGTAATACCGACAGCAGCAGCAACTAATAAATGACCGGTTTCGTCTACGGCAGCTGTTTTGCCAGTGGCCAATTCAGCTTTAACTTGTTTAACTTGTTGAGCTTGTTGTTCGATGCTCATATTTTTATGAATAACGCCTAATCCGCCTTGCAAAGCCATGGCTTGCGCCATCTCTGCTTCAGTAACGGTATCCATACCGGCGCTTAAAATAGGTAAATGTAATTTTAGATTGGAAGCTAATTGTGTTTCTAGTTTAACTTCTCGTGGTAAAATATCGCTGGCAGCAGGTACTAACAAAACATCATCAAAAGTCAATCCTTGTTTTAAAAATTTGTCTTTAGCTTGCACAATATCCCTCCTGAAAAATACTACGTAAATTGATATTAATCTATCATAATTTACAACTTTGTCAATGAGTTATCCGCTTTGAAGCAGATTATTTGACATTTTTTTGTTAAAATATGTAAGAAATATTCTTTTGATTTATGATTACTAAATATTATGGTGATAAAAAGTTTTAAAAATTAAAAATATTTTAATTGAAGTTAGCTGTTTTATTGAAGTAATAATGAAAAATCATCAATAAAACTGTATGATTTTATTGAAACACTTAACTCTAAAATTAAGGATGAAAATGATGAATAAATTTTTAGAATCGAAGCTTTCAGATTATAATTGGCAACTTGATCACCGCGGAGTTGTGATTGCACCGCAAGGTTTATTACCACTTTCTTTACAAAAACGGATGACATTTTTTGCTAAATTTGAACAATTACAACCTTTTACGCTGATGACGTATATTTTTCCAGAGCAGGAACAAATTACTGAAATTAAGCGTAGTTTTGAACGACGAATTAATTGCGAATGGTTGCCAGTGACCGATGAGGTTTGGCAATTAAAAAATAGCCCTAGCAGTAATCAATATGAAGTAGATATTTTAGTTGCAATTCTTGGCGAATATATTAAAACACAACAAGCGAATAATTTTGCGCCGTTGGTGAATGAACAAGCGCAGCTTTGGCAATCTTTAATTGCATGGCGGATAAATGATCAACACCAGCTGGTTTCGCCGGCGAGTCAATTGCCAACGGCTGTTAAAGAGCGAATTCGCATCTTAGAACAGATTGAATCCAAGCTCATGAGTCCCTTTGAAGAATTAATGTATATTTGGCCTGATCAGCGCCAAATAGAAATTACTCAACAATTTTTTGAACAAAAAACGCATCAAAAGTGGCCGCCTGTAGCTGAAATCATTCAAAAGTTACGGTGTAGTTCATTGTGTGCTAATTATGAATTAGCCATTATTATGGCGGTAATTTATGGTTTGAAACCACGAGTATTGCCTAATTCTCTATCCAAGTTGTAGTCCAACCTACAAGATCATTGAAAAACTTTCAGTGTAACTATTTTTAATTCAACTCAACCATAAATAATTTGGGGGTTGATTATTACCTGTTGATTTGGCTAAAATTAAGTGAAGGCTAATTTAATAAAAAGTTGGATTAAAAATCACTATTATTTTTGTGATGTAGTTCACGTCAGGTTTCATTTAGAAGAAATTAGGAATGTAAAATGTTAAAAAATAAAAATATCACGTTATATGTTACCGGTAGTATTGCTGCTTACAAAGCTCTAGAATTAGTTCGGTGCTTAATTAAACAACAAGCCCAAGTGAGAGTAGTTATGACTGAAGCCGCAGTTAAATTTGTTGCTCCTTTAAGCTTTCAAGTGTTGTCCCAGCACCCAGTTTTAACAGATACTTTTCAGATGATGGAAACAATGCAAGTGCCACATGTTGAATTAGCACAATGGACGGATTTGGCAGTGGTCATGCCTGCGAGTGCAGATTTTATTGCCCAAATGGCTAATGGTTCTGCCGCTAATTTGGCTAGTTTGGCTTTGTTGGCAACCAAAGCACCTAAAATTGTCGTTCCTGCTATGAATAACCAAATGTTAGCTCATCCGGCCACTCAACGTAATTTGGAAGTTTTAAAGGCTGATGATGTAGAAATCGTTGAACCAATTATTGGTTTTTTGGCTGAAGGTTACAATGGTAAAGGTCATATCGCTCCTTTAGAGCAAATTATGGCAACAATCAATGCAAAAGTACTTACCAATGATGAACTAAAAGGAAAGCGGGTTGTTGTTACCGCTGGTGGAACTCGTGAACAAATTGATCCAGTTCGGTTTTTGGGTAACGAGTCTTCAGGAAAAATGGGTTATGCGTTGGCACAAGTATTGCAACAACAAGGAGCACAGGTAACATTAATATCCGGAAAAACTAATTTAGCACCGCCAATCGGGGTGGAATTTATTTCAGTAGTAACTACGCAACAAATGCAGACGGCTGTTTTGCAGGCTTTTACTAACAGTGATGTTTTAATTATGGCGGCTGCAGTTGCTGATTTTCGGCCGTTGCAAGTAGCTGAACAAAAGGTTAAAAAAACTAAAACAGGCCGCTGGTCATTAGAATTAGAACAAACAGCAGATATTTTAAAACAAGTGGTTGCAATTAAGCGTCCTGAACAAGTGGTGGTTGGTTTTGCTGCCGAAACGCAATCATTAATTACTAATGCGCAAACTAAATTATTGCAAAAACATTTAGATTTAATTGTGGCTAATGATGTTTCTAAACCAGGAGTAGGTTTTAATAGTGATACCAACCAAGTGACATTAATTCAACCTGAAAAAACTCCGCAAGTTACGCCCTTATTAGCTAAATCTGAAATTGCTGAAATAGTGATTGAGCGGGTAAAAACTATCTTGTTCAATAAGACAAAACCTGAGTGATAATAAAAAGTTAAGGTTGATCATTGTAAAACTAATGAATATTAATTTATGATTGTAGGCCAAGTGATTTTTGAATTTAATGCTGATTTAAAAAGTTGAGAATAATTAACAGTTTGTACTTAATGACGACAAATTACGACAAGATTTGTATTATGAGCAATTTGTTGGGAATAGTGTAAACTTTTAATAATTAAGTTCTCAACTTTTTTAATAGGTTCTATGATTTTTCAGCGATTCTTGTTATTGCTATTGATACTTATTTCGAATTAAGATTTTGATAAGCCATTTTTTGAATGATGGCTGTGTGTTGAGGATATTTGGTCAGCAACTCTTTTTGTGTAAATAATTCAAAATCACGATCATCATACCAGGAGCCACCACACAACTGACCAAACTATAATCATGTTTAACACTAGAACCAAAGATTGTATTTTGCGGAACAGTGTAAGATAATAGTTGCCCCTTAGTAACGTCAGGACCAATTTGTATTTCTTGATAATAACCATCGGCAAAAATACAGTGAACGCTGAGAACTGAACCACCATGATAATACCAGGTTTCATCTGATTTCAGACGATGCAGGTGTGAGGGATTATCTTCAGTTAGTAAAAATAAAATGGACGTATATAGTGAACGCTTGCCTTGAGGAGTAGCAATTAATTGTTTGCTACGGGCAGTTTCTCGAAAATAACCGCCTTCAGGATGTGGGATTAAATTTAAAGCAGATTTTAATTGGTAAATTTTATTAGTCATTGTAAAATTCCTTTCTATTTCTTTCTTATGAAAATTATAGCAGCAATTACTGAAGCTAAGTGACCAGTTAATTATAATTTTAAATAAGATTTTAAATTTAGCCAATCTTGTTTAATGATAGGAGTTAACTGACGATTATAAAATATAGCCGCCGGATGATAAGTAGGTAAAATTGTGTATTGTTTTTGGGACCGCCCAAAACCGTCTTGTGTTGAATTTAATTGTTGAATTTTTTGTTGAGTCAGAATCTTTCCATGGACTTGACTAATTTGGATCTTTTGGCCTAATAAACGTTGCAGTGCCGTACTGCCAACGGTGACAATTATCTTTGGTTGAGCCCAATTAATTTCGTAATCTAGAAAGGGAGCATGAGCTAAAATTTCTTTTTGATTAGGCTTACGATTAGGGGATTTGGTAACTACTTTTTGCTCTTTTTTACTGACTGTTTTTTTAATGGCATAAGGGCGACTGCGAACGACACTCGTAATGTAAACGTCTTGCCGAGTTAAATTCAATAAAGCTAGTGATTTCATTAATTCTTGACCGGAACGACCGTGAAATGGAATATGACTTTGTATTTCATCACGTCCAGGTGCTTCACCAATAATCATGATTATGGGATTTTTCGGACCAGCACCTTCATTTAAACCTTCCAATTGCAAACCAGTACTTCTTTTTTTAACTTGGCTAATCAAGTCTTTAGGATAGTGCAATTTTTGACCCAGCTTTCTTTAATTTCAATATTAAAATCATTTTAAGCAAAAATAAAAAGTAGTGCAATTAAGATTAGAATTTAATTTATTGTCCTAAGGAATTGAATTTTGTTCGGAATTAGCTAGAATTAATTTAGTTAAGAGTTGATTATTTGGGCTATAATAGTGAAATTGTTAAAAAAGATTTAGCTGTTCCAACAAATAAAAGGAGACAAAAGAATGGTTTATGTAATTGGTGTTGATATTGGTACGACTAGTACCAAAGCTATTCTATATAATGAAGCTGGCAAAGTTCAGGCACAAGCTTATCAAAAATATCCGTTATATAATACGGAAGCGGGGGCAGCTGAAGAAGATCAGGAAGAAATCTTAACGGCTGTCATTCAAGTTTTACAGCGAATAGTAGCTGGACTTCATGGACAAACTAAGCTTTTGAAAGGAATTGCTTTTTCTAGTGCCAATCAAAGTTTGATTGCCTTAGATCAAAAACATCATTCACTAATGCGCATGCAAACTTGGGGTGATAGTCGTTCTAGCCAATATGCTACAAGAATTAAGCAAACTGACTTAGGAAAACTGATCTACCAAAAGACGGGAACTCCCATTCATCCGATGTCACTATTATGCAAAATATTATGGCTCAAGGATCAAAAGCCAGAAATTTACCAAAAAGCAGCTTATTATTGTGGCATTAAGGAATACGTTTTGTATCGCTTGTGCAGCGTGTGGCAAATGGATGTTTCCATCGCTAGCGGAACGGGTCTATACAATTTACAACAACAGCAATGGGATAAAGAACTTTTACAATTAACTGGTTTAAAAGTTGAACAATTGCCTCCGGTGGTGGATGCGTATACGCAATTTAAGGGTTTGAAAATGCAATTAGCTCAAAAAATTGGTTGTGCACAAGAAACCATTTTTGTTCAAGGGGCATTTGATGGAGCTTTATCCAATCTAGGAGTAGGAGCATTAGATCCAAATAAAATTGCAATTACCATTGGAACCTCTGGTGCGGTACGCGTAATGACACAACAACCGTTGCTTGAAAAACAGGGGCGATTATTTTGTTATGCTTTAGATAATAAAAATTTTGTTGTTGGCGGTCCGGTTAACAATGGTGGTGTAGTTTTTCAATGGGCACGAGATCAGTTGTTTGACGCAGAAAAATCAACAGCTAAATTGTTAGAGTTGGATGCTTATGATTTGCTGACACAAATGGCTGCTACGGTTCCTGCTGGTGCGAGTGGTTTAATCTTTCATCCCTTTTTGGGTGGTGAAAGAGCACCAATTTGGGATGCTGATGCGCGTGGATCATTTTTTGGGTTAAATCAATTACATACCAAAGCTCATTTAATTCGCGCAATTTTAGAAGGAATTATTTATAATCTAAAAACGGTCTTACTGATGGTTGAAGATTTAGTAGGGACAACAGATTCTATCATCGCTACTGGTGGCTTTGTGCGCTCCGCTTTTTGGTGTCAGTTATTAGCAGATATTGTGGGTCAGCCCATAAGTGTTCCACAAAATTTTGAATCTTCTTGTCTAGGAGCAGCTGAAATAGCATTGAAATCTTTAGGAATCATTAACGATTTAAGTGAAACTCAGCGTTTTGTTGGTCCCATGACCGACTATGTTCCTAATCCTGCTAATCAAGGCATTTATCAAGAGCTGTTTTCGATTTATACTCGTTTAACTCCGAGTTTGCAGGCTGAATATCAAGCTTTAGCAACAATTCAACAACGTTATTCAAATTAAAGATTAAAGATTTTTTTAGATAAAATTAGTTTTATTCGTGACCAAATCCAGTGTAAGCTAAAGGCCGATAAAAATGCTAAACACCAGGTTAATAGGTAAACGATAGTGATTGTTAGTGCTAGATTACTGTGATAACGCAACCACCGTCCCAGTAGTTTCCAAATGATTTGAAGCCAGCAAAGGTTTGATAAATAAGCGCGATAAGCATATTGTGCTAAAAAGTGGATGATTGGTAAAATTTTGGCTTGCTGATTTAAATGATGTAGTGCTAATGCTGCGATTAAGCTAATAACGATGACACAATATAAAGTCATAGATAATTTATAATAGGGCGCATTTTGCAACATGATTGGATAACCGTAACTAAATAATTCAAAGTTTGTCCACTGCCAAATTAAAAGCAGCAAGATTTCGAGTAATGACCAAGTTTTATGTAAAAATTTAGCAATCTGTTTTTGCCAATTCCAAGTTAAG
The DNA here is from genome assembly GCF_058107125.1 of Bombilactobacillus sp. ESL1202. Classification (NCBI taxonomy): domain Bacteria; kingdom Bacillati; phylum Bacillota; class Bacilli; order Lactobacillales; family Lactobacillaceae; genus Bombilactobacillus; species Bombilactobacillus sp. ESL1202. The sequence continues at coordinate 1,949,211 of NZ_CM176590.1, forward strand.
ACGCCCAAAATTGCATAGATAAAAAAACTTAAGCAAAGGCGATCTAATAAATACCAATCATGTTGGTGTGGACCATGAAAAACATTTAGCTGATAAAAAACTAGCCATCCACCATACAATACACTGCTAATAACTAATACCCAAAATGAGCGCTTCTTATTTTGCTGAGTAAATTTTTGGAGCCACCAAAAAAGTGGCATTAAGATGATAAATTGCAACATCATTGTGTTGTACCATAAATGCGGTGCGGCATTGCCGTTAATCATTTGCCACAAAAAAGTGGACAGATGATGATATGGTTTGATTTGTTGCACGTTAGGGAAGATTATCAAATAAATTAAAGTCCACCAAATACTGGGGACAAAGAGTGCGTGCCACTGTTGTTTCAAATACGTCGGATATTGGTACCAAATTTGCGATGGTGTATTTTTGACAGTCGAAAAAATAATACCAAAAATGAAAGCTGGTGCCGTGAATTTAATTAAATTATAAGTGCTGCCAATGCCAATTTGTTGCGGATTGGTACAGTAAGTTTGTAAGACTTGTGCCAAAATTGACTGCAGCATGACTGCTGTACAGGCAAAAGTTTTCAAGTAATCACCAATATCAGTATCGGTGGAAGTAGTCTGAGTCATCATTATTCCTTCTATATTAAATTGCTAAATTAAAACATCAAAAAACCGTACTACAATTATTATAGAGTTTTTTATTTAGGAAGTAATAGCCTTTAATTAAACACTTTGCTTAGTTGGATGAATTAGCATCTCACTAATGGTAACGTGTTCGGGTGGGTAAATCATATATTTAACTGCTTGAGTAATATCGTCAGGACTGAGTGATAAAACTTTTATTTGTTCTTATTTTTCAACCAATAAATAAACGTTTGCGTGATTCAACTTACAATTAAGGGAGCAATAACGTTTAAGAAGATCATTGGAATCATGATAGCCCCCTCTCGGGGTGAGTTACCGGATAAAATTATATCTATAAGATTTCATATCTTAGTGAAATTCAAAAAAATCTTGCAGAAAAATTTCTAAGAAAGATATTTGTTAATCTGGAGTTAATTTTAGTCAACTTATGGTAAATTAGAGCTAGCTGTAACGTTAATGCATAAATTTGGGGGAGAGGCAGTCCAGATGCAAACAATTATGATGATTGATGATGACAGTACTTTGTTGCAAACCGTAATAAAAAACTTCGCTAAGTGGTCGTTGAAAGTAGTTGGCGCTTCAGATTTTCAAAAGATTATCGAAGAATTTAAACAATTAAAGCCAGATTTGGTTATTATGGATATTAATTTGCCATATTTTGATGGTTTCTATTGGGCGCAACAGTTACGTCAAATCTCGACAGTACCATTGTTATTTTTGTCAGCTATTGATCAAGAAACCAGTATGTTGCGAGCACTAGCTGAAGGTGGAGATGATTATGTTACTAAGCCTTTTACGATTAGCCTTTTACTTGCTAAAGTTCAAGCGATGTTACGTCGATTACAGACTTATGATCAACAAGTTCAAAGTGGTCAATTACAGTTTGGACCTTATACCCTGTACACTTTAGGAAATGAAGTAGTTTTTAACCAGCAACGTGTTAGTTTGTCACCGACTGAAGGTAATATTTTACAATTGTTATTTTTAAATGTTAATCAAGTAATTTCTACGCAACACTTTTTGGAGACTTTTTGGCAGGGTGGACTATTTTTGGATGAGCAAGCTTTGCGAGTTAATTTTAGCCGCTTGCGACGTAAACTGAAACCAATTGACTTGCAACAATATATTGTGACTGAACCTGGTAGTGGCTATCGGTTGTGTACTTATGGATAAAAAAGAAATGTGGCTCTTGATTAAACCGGCCTTGCTAAGCTTACTGAGTTATTGTGGCTTGTTAATTTTACTAAGTATTTTATTTGTTTTGTATCATTTACCGATAATTATTTTGGGTGATTTTATTCGCTTTAGTTTACTACTTGTATTGGTTTATTGCGGTTTGAAAATTTATTATCAGTGGCGTAGGGGTCAAAAGTTGCAGCAAACAGTTTTTTCCCAGCCAGAATTGTTTCGTGATTTATCGGTTAGTAATTGGGAAAACTATCTTTTATTGCACAAATTACAAACTTTGCAGCAGCAAGTAAAGTCTGACCAAAAGGTGCAAAAGCAAAAGGCTCAGTCTCAACAAGATTATCTAACGCATTGGGCTCATGAAATTAAAGTTCCAGTTACAGATCTGTTATTAATGAGTGAGATTATCGAGCAGCTGAATACTGCCGTAGTTCGAACGCAAACTAAGTTGATTCAGCAACAATTAGATTCGATGTTAGATTATGATCGTTTTTTAAATTTAACACATGATTTACATTTTAGTTGGATTTTTTTGACACAAGTTATAGAAGCTGTTTTGCAAAAATTTGCGCCGCTTTTTATTCAACGCCAAATTTTTCCACGGATTAAAGTTCCAACGGTTCAGGTTTTGACAGATGCTAAATGGCTGCAAGTAATATTGGAACAAGTAATTTTTAATGCTTGGAAGTATTCGGACAATCAAAGTGAAATTAGGTTGGTTTGGGAACACAATTGCTTAAAGGTTATTGATTCAGGTATTGGAATTGTGGCTAGTGACTTGCCACGCGTATTTGAAGCGGGATTTACTGGAGTTAATGGCCGGAATAATCCTAATGCAACAGGAATGGGGTTATATTTGGCACAACAAATTAGTCAAAAGTTTCACGATCAGTTAACGATATCGTCCAAATATCAGCAAGGAACGACAGTTAGTCTGATTTTCCCATTAGATCAAGTTAAAGAGGTTGCTAAACTGTAACTTAACGGCGGAGATTGTAACTTGTTGTTAAAGTGAAAGCTTTTTAAAATAAACTTATCGAATAACTTAGGGAGGGTAAACGATGAGTTTATTACAATTACAGCATGTGCAAAAGAAGTTTACACAACCGCATCAAGTTGAAGTACAAGCTTTGAAAGATATTTCTTTGACAGTTGAATCGGGAGAATATGTAGCGATAATGGGTGAGTCTGGATCTGGTAAATCAACGCTTTTAAATTTGATTGCTACTTTAGATAAGCCAACTAGTGGTTTAATTCAATTAAATGAGCAAAATTTAGCTCAACTAACAGAAAATCAAGCCGCTTTATATCGTAGACAACATTTAGGCTTTGTTTTTCAAAAGTTTAATCTGCTTAATACGTTTAATAATCAAGACAATATTTTATTACCGTTGGTACTAGCTAAAACTGATCCTAAAATTATACAACAGCGTTTACAACCACTGGCTAAGGCTTTACAAATTAATGATTTATTGCAGCGTTATCCCTACGAAATATCTGGTGGGCAGCAACAACGAGTGGCAGCAGCCAGGGCTTTAATCACGCAACCACAATTAATTTTAGCTGATGAACCTACAGGTGCCTTAGACTCACATAATTCTGAATTATTGTTGGATTTATTTGAACAAGTTAACGCTAAAGGACAAACTATTTTAATGGTGACGCACAGTGCTTTGGCTGCCAGTCATTCCAAACGCGTTTTATTTATTAAAGACGGTTTGATTTTTCATGAACTTTTTCGCGGTAGTCAAACAGCTAGTCAATATTTACAACAAATCACTGCAAGTACCACCTTACTAGTTGGAGGTGAACAACAATGATTCACTTTAAATTAGCTTGGCATGCATTAACGCACCACCGTGAACAATACGGACCGTTTATCTTGGCTAGTATTACTTTGGTTGTCGTCAATTACATTTTTTGGAATACCTGTTTTAATACTAGTTTGAACAAGTTGGCATTAGGCCAACAGACCCATTTGTTAATGATCTTGGGTACTGTTTTTGTTACTTTATTAACTATATTTTTAATGATTTATGTTAATCGTTTTTTGATTAAACAACAGGTTCATGAGTTAGCATTATATAAAATGTTAGGTCTAGCTACCAAAGATTTGAATTTAATTCTAACCATCGAAATCTTCTTTTTATTAATTGTTAGTTTAGTAGGTGGTTTAGTTAGTGGCTTAGTGTTTAATAAGTTATTTTTCTTAATTTTATGTAGTCTGCTCCAAACCAAAGCGATTATTGAACAATTTTCGCAAACTGGTTTGTTAGCCGTTATTGTCATTTTTAGTTTGCTATTTTTGTGGTTATTACTCAGTGACTTTTGGCAAATTCGTAAATTACAACCAGTAGTTTTGTGGCAACAAACTAATCAGGTTGAAACTAAGCCTAAAAGCAATGGCTTATTAGGTAGCTTAGGTGTGTTGCTCTTAGTGGTGGGTTACTATCTAGCTGTTAAAACAAAACCTACGGCTGTTGCATTTTCCCAATTTTTATTGGCAGTAGTATTGGTTGTTGTGGGAATTTACTTGGTCTTTTTAGTTTCCAGCATTTGGTTATTAAATTTTTTACAGCAACGACCACATTTTTATTATCAACCTAAGCACTTTATTGCATTGTCTGGATTATTATATCGAATGAAACAAAACGCGTTAAGCTTGGCATCTATCTGTTTGTTGTGTAGTGCTATTCTAGTTAGTTTAGTTGGCAGTACAGGACTTTATTTGGGCAAGGAAAAAATGATTAGTACGTATAATCCCGCCGATTTAATGATGGTTCAACAGCATCCTTTTTCGCACCAACAGCAGCGGATGTTGCGTCAGGCGGCTAATCAAAATCAAATTAATTTGCAACAACCAGAGCAAATGCAAATGACTATTCCAATACCATCCGTGATTAAAGATGGACAATTACGTCCAATGGCTGGTGGTCTGGATCTTATTTATCAAGTCAGTACAATCAGTGTTAGTGATTATAATAGAATTCAAAAAACTGACTTGCATTTAAAAAAGCACCAAATTTTAGTATATTCGGCTGATCATTTAGCTTTAAAGCAGTCTTTGGATTTCAATCATCAACGCTATCAGGTTAAAATTATTTCGCAATTTAAGTTAGGATTTAGCTATCAGCGTTCAATTTATCGCCCCATTTTTATTATTACAGCTAATCAGCAAGTAGCACATCAAATTAATCCCCAACCTTGGTTATATGTTCAAGGACAAAATATTCAAGGAACACAAAATCAGAAATTAAAATTTGCAAGCCAGATACCGTCACTACTAAAATTGGATAGCGATAAATATTCAGCTAAAGTACAAATGGAACAATATATGAATTCGTTAGTAGGCAGCGTCTTGTTTGTTGGTGGTTTGATTAGTTTAAGTATGATTATTGTCATGGCACTACTGATTTATTATAAACAATTGTCAGAAGGTTATGCTGATCAAAAACGTTTTTTGATTATGCAAGAAGTAGGACTGAGTAAATTAGAAACTAAAAAGGCTATTCATAGTCAAATTTTATTGTTGTTTCTGTTGCCGTTAGTTGGGGCTATTATGAATTTACTTTTTGCATTACCAGCAATCAAAAACGTCTTAGTAGTGTTCTTTGTTTATAGCTTTAAATTACTTGCCATTATTTCATCGACGCTGATAGTATTAGTGGCTGCCTATTACGGAATAATCTATGGAATTACGGCAAAAGTTTATACTAATGTTGTTAATCATTTTAGTAGGAAGAATGAGACGGATTAATAATCTTACAATTTAAACAGTTCCTCGTTCAATCAATTGAACATCAACAATTTTGGTAATATCGGAATTATCTAATTTACCTTGAATTAGTTGTAATAAATAGTTGCTAGCATTTTGAGCGATGGCTGCGGTGTTTTGTTTGATCGTTGTTAATTGCGGATAACAATAACGGGCAATCGGAGCATCATCAAAGCCAATGATTTTCAAATCTTGAGGAATATTTAAGTTGAGTTCATGGGCAGCTAAGATAACTTCGGCAGCAATCGTATCACTAATGGCAAAAATGCCTAACGGTAAAGGTTGTTTTGCTATTAGTTGACGCAAAATACCGCGGATTTCAATGCCTCGTTGCTTGATTTCATTACGATTTGTCTGGATATCAATGATAGTCTGCTTGTTTTTACCAAAATTGTTCTGTAACATTTCTTTGCGATAACCTTCGATACGTGCATTATTAGAAGAAATTTTTTGATTGGATGAAGTTAACATAATAGGAATGGTGCCAGCTTGAATTAATTTTTTAGTAGCCAAATGGGCACCTTGTTCGTTATCAGAACCAACATAAATATTTTCAGTGTTTGCATTGCGGTCAATGTAAACTGTAGGCATTGAAGTGTTCAAATTGGTGTTTTTTTCCAAAGCTTGACCAGAAATCATAATCACATCATCAACTAGTTTAGCTTCTAACATTTCTAAATAGGTATCTTCGCGTTGAGAATTTTTGTTAGTGTCACAAATTACGGTAGCATAGTTATTGTTAAATAGAGTTTGTTCAATGTTTTCTACTAAGTCGGCAAAAAAAGAATTAGTTAAATCAGGAACTAAAATACCGATTGTATTGGATTTTTTCATGCGTAAGGTTTTAGCAGCGGTGTTAGTTTGGTAGTGGTATTTTTGAATAGTTTGAAGAACTTTTTGTCGAGTAGCTTCAGAAAAACGCCCGTTATTATTGATGACTCTAGATACCGTGGATACAGAAACACCGCTTAATTTAGCGATATCTCTAATTGAAACTTTGCTCTGATTTGTCATATTAAAAACTCCAAAATAAAAAAACTTTATGTTAAGTATATCAATTTACTTTAGCATAAAGTTTTTTGTTTTGATTAGTCTTGATATTTTTTAGCAGTTGAATTAACGGTTTGTTGAAAAAGTTCGTTATTTCTTTGATCTTCAACGCTTAACTCATCAACTCTTCGTTGATGACGACCGCCTTCATATTGGGCGTCAAGCCAAGACTTAACGATCATTTTTGCTAACTCACTACCAATCACCCGCGCACCAAAAGCTAAAACATTACTGTTATTATGACGTCTTGATAATTCGGGAGAATTATCTATTGTGCGCAAGACAGCATTGAATATTGAACAAAAAACTTTAATTGCTAAATTGGCAGCACAGCAAATTTCCACTGGTGATAGTGTTTATATTGATTCTGGTTCTAATAATGCTTTATTATTGAATGAAGTAATTAATAAAGAAATAACTATTTATACGACTAATACCACGGTATTTAATATTTCAAATAAGATAGTTGCTAAAATTATTGTTTTAGGTGGCAATTATAATCCAGTCATCTCTTCATTAAGTGGTAGTTTGACTAATGCTAATTTAGAAAATTTATTTTTTGATTGCGCCTTTTTAGGTGCTAATGGAGTTGACCTAGATAAAGGAGTGACAACTCCTAATATTAATGAAGCTGAGAAAAAGCGAATTATTAGCGCACATTCTCGTAAAACCTACATACTTTGTGATAGTAGTAAATTTCATAAATTTTCAACGGTTCATGCTTTAGATTTAAAAGATATAACGTTAATTTCAGATCGAACAGATAAAACTTTGGGTAAATATACGGAATTTATAGTTCCTAAAAATTAAGAAAAATAGATAATTAGTTGGAAGATTAATATCTGGCGATTATCTGTTTTTTGGGTTCAAAATTTTTTCATCATAAAGTAAATCAGCGATCTTTATGAATAGTTCAAATTAAATAATATTGAAAAGCAATTTTTTAAATCAATTATGATTTAACTTTTTGCAAATTAGTTATATAATTAATTCTGATATTTGATTAGTTATATTTAATTGCTGCTTTAATTAAAATTAAGGAAAATAAAATAATGATGAAAAAAATTTTTGTTTATCAAAATAAAGTTGATTCTGATGGTGGACGGCATATTTACCTTACAGTTAATATACCATGGTGGGTTACTTTACCAACAGTAGCTGGTTTATTATTTTGGTGGAAAATATTAAAATGATGATGAAGTACTATACTTTGTAAGAGTCATATTTTACTTAAAAACAATTTAAGTATAAGCTAATATTGATCATGATTAATTATTTAAGAAAGTGTGAGTTAAGATGAATACTTTAGTTTCAGTAGCGATTGCACCACTTGGAGTGGGCGAACATCTCAGTAGTTATGTAGATGATATCATCGGTGTAATTGAGGATTCTGGTTTAACTTATAAGACTACGGCCATGGGAACCGAAATTGAAGGCGAATGGTCGGAAGTGATGGCGACTGTCCAAAAAGCAGTACAAACTTTAACTGATAAGAATATTAGGGCTTATGTTTCTTTAAATGCGGATATTCGCACAGGCCATACGGATGCGATCGAAACTAAATTACAAAAAATCCATCATAAATTGGAAGGTTAAATTTTAAGTTTAAATGGATCAGTATTATTATTTGAACAAAACATGAAAATTAGTAATTAGTGTTAGTTTTGTATGTTGGGGGGGTAATAACAACTGATTGATACGCCATAAATTTTAATTTCTCCTTGTCTTTTATTTTTATTCGTGCTATATTATCTGTGTTGGGTAGCTCCCAACTCTAAATCTCATTGATCTAACAACTATAGTTTAAAATCAAACAATGCATTCTTGAATGCAAAGTTTCAACACTTATCCCTAACCCTATGGCTGGGATTTTTTTATTGCTTGATTTTTTAGAAATTATTGATCGCGCTTACATAAGCTTATTTTACTACTAAAATTAAAGTAGAATATTAAATAATTAAAAATAGTATGAATAATTTATAGTTGATAAATATTTTATCGGCGCTCTTTTGATTTTTATTTTATTAAGGAATCAAGTGAAATTTCAAGAATCTAATGATATTTTAGTAATTGATAAGATATTTAGTCTTAATTGGAATTTGATTTGGCTCACATTAACGATTTAGGACATAAGTAACTAACTATTTTGTGTTCAATTGAAAAATGTAATGGATCTTTAGTATATAATGTTACAATTTATAATAACAATGTAAGGAGATGCATAAAATGGCAAAAATTGAACCAAAAATTTTTGATGAGTTAAAGGCAGCGCTTGCTTCATTTGGTGATAAGTATTTCTTTGGCGATGAGTTAAATCGATCCAAGGTTGCAGATGACTTGAGAAGTTATGATGAAGACTTATTGGGTAAGTTATTGGAAGTTGATTATATTAAGCAACATTTTATCAAGGAAATTTCAGGGCAAAAGATTTTTCAAATTGACCAACTGGAAGAAGCCATACTTTATAACGATTATTGGGATACCAGTTATACAAAATATGAAAATCGAGTCGGATTGACTTCCCAAGGAAAATTTTTACAAGATAGCCAAGATGTGGTTTTAGATTTTCCATTTAAAGATGGTGTATTAACAGCTTCTATGACGAAGGAAGATAGTGAGAATGGATATGATGATGCTTTTTTAAACGAAATTATCGAAAAGGATGAAATTGATCGGTTATTTGACAAAAAAATCTTGACAAATGTGAAGAGATACGGATCCACTGAGAGCAGAGCAGAGCAGAGCAGAGCAGAGCAGAGCAGAGCAGAGCAGAGCAGAGCAGAGCAGAGCAGATTGTAGATAATGAGATTGTTTCTTTTGATAAGGAGAAAGACAATCTAATTATCAAAGGCAATAATCTGTTAGCATTGCATACGTTAGTTGACAAATATGCAGGTAAAGTAAAGCTAATTTATATTGATCCACCGTATAACACTGGATCAGACTCTTTTGAATATAATGATAAGTTTAATCATTCTGCATGGTTGACGTTTATGAAAAATCGTCTAGATATAGCAAAGATATTGCTTTCTAAAAATGGAATGATTTTTATACAGACTGATGATAAAGAGCATGCCTATTTAAAAGTTTTAGCAGATACGATTTTTGGCATAAATAAATATCTTAATACAATAGTAATAAAGGCCAAAGCTTCATCTGGAGCAAGTGGTGGTGGAGAAGATAAGCGATTAAAGAAAAATGTTGAATTTATTTTGGTGTATGCCAATAATGATGCGAGAATAAAAGTTCAGAAAAAACCTTTTTTGTTAAGTGATTATATTTTGGAACGTAAGGAACAAGGTAAAAGTTTTGCTTATACACAGGTTTTGATAAATAAAGGGACATTAACAAAAATAGGAGAAACTGTTGACGGTCATAATAATGTAATTGAACTATATGACGTGCAAGGGTATGAAACAAAATCTGTTTCAAGATTAGCAAAAGAGGAAGGATTGTCAGAAGATGAAGTTTATGTTAAATATCTAGATGAGATTTATACCACAGAAAATGCACAAACTTCCATTCGTGATAGAGTTAGGTATGCTGTGAAAGATGATGGATATACTATTGCGCGTTATGTGCCAATATCGGGTAAAAATAAAGGTAAGGTGACTGATGTTGGGTTTATTGGACCAACCAAGCGTTTAGTGAGCTTTTTGAGTGAAACTAGTTACATTCAAGATGGTAGAGCTTATAAGACTGAGAAAGCTGGTACTCTTTGGGAAGATATATCTTGGAGTAGTATAAAAAAAGAAGGAGGAGTTGATTTTAATAACGGAGAAAAGCCAGAAAGATTACTTCAAAGAATTATAGATAGCGGTAGTGAAGAAGGAGATATTGTACTTGATTTCTTCATGGGATCTGGAACCACTCAAGCAGTTGCGATGAAAATGAATCGTCGTTTCATTGGCATTGAACAGATGGATTATATCAATACAGTATCAGTTCCACGTCTGCAAAAAGTCATTGCTGGCGAGCAAGGCGGTATCTCTAAAGACGTTAACTGGCAAGGCGGTGGCTCTTTTGTGTATGCCGAACTCCTGCCTAAAAATATGGGTTATTTAAAAGATATTATTAAAGCTAAAACGACAGATGAATTAAAAACAGTCTATGACCGTATGATTTCAAATGATGACGCTGATCTTTCTTTTAAGGCAGATTTAGACAAAATTGATTGGTCTGGTGCTGTTAAATTTGATGATCAAAAACGTTTATTAGTTAAACTCCTTGATAAAAATAGCTTGTACTATAATTATTCGGAAATTGATGATGCCAATGTGCGAGATCTTTTGTCTGATAGTGATTATCAGTTTAATAAGAACTTTTATGAGGCGGGGAAATAACTATGGCTAAATCTAAAAAGAATAACCCACAAGTTTTGCGTTTTCCTCTAGTTGAACAAGCAGAACAAGCACAAAACGATTTGTTGAGTCAACACCAAGGGTACACAACTCCAGAGTATATTGTTAGTAATTTAATCCATACTTTGCGACCATATCAAGAACAAGCATTTAGCAATTATCATTACACGCAAACCTATATTAATCCGAACCCACAGCATGTTCTTTTTAATATGGCAACGGGTTCAGGTAAGACAGACTTAATGGCAGCACTTATTTTATATCTCTATCAAGAAAAAAATTATCGTAATTTTTTGTTTACTGTTAATACTAATTCGGTATTGATGAAAACTAAGGATAATTTAGTCAATTCAAACAGTGAAAAATATCTATTTACAGATAAAATTGAAATTGCTGGTCACAAAATTTTGATTCAACAAGTAGACTGTTTTCCACGTATTCAGCAAGATAATACCATTTATATCAAGTTGGCTTCGGTTCAAAAAATATCCGATGATCTATTTGTTTTAAAAGAAAATACGATGGGCTTAAATGACTATCAAGTTCATTCAGTTGCCATTCTAGCCGATGAAGCACATCATTATTCGGCAAGTACTAAGTCGGAAAAACAATCGGAGAATACTTGGGAATCAGCTATTAATCAGATTTTAAACGCACGTAATGATCAGCAACAAAAAAATCTTCTGTTAGAATTTACGGCGACGGTAGACTTTGACAAGACTGCTATTTATGACAAATATCGTGATAAAGTTGTTTATCGCTATCCTTTAAGTCAATTTATGTATGATGGATTTTCTAAGCAAGTTAAACGTATTGAGACTTCAGCTAGTGATAAAGATAAAATGTTGAATGTTGTTTTGTTGTCACAATATAGAAAATATCGTGCCTATGCTACAGGAGTAACTGGAACATTTAAACCAGTTATTATGTTCAAGTCGCCTAAAGTTGCCATCTCTATGGAAGCTAATAAAGTTTTTAACGAGTTGATTAAAAATTTAAATGTTGCTGATTTAATTGATTTTATCAAGCACCAGAAAGTACTAATTGACAAAGATAGTTCAGCTTTGAATTTGGTATACGATTATTATCTGCAAAATGAAGCTAATTTAGCCCACATTATTCGGGAGATCAAACAAGACTTTGATCCACGTAATATACTGAATGCTAATGATACGAGTGGTAATATGCTGGAAAAAGGACAATATGAAGCACTTAATACTTTGGAAAGTCCCAATAATCTTTATCGAGTAGTTTTTGCAGTTGCTAAATTAACAGAAGGTTGGGACGTACTGAATCTTTATGATATTGTGCGAATTGAACAGGGAGCGTCCACTAGTAAAAATGCGACAATGGTTGAAGCTCAGTTGATTGGGCGTGGTGCCAGATATTACCCCTTTGAAATTAATGGTCAGAAAAGCTATAAACGTAGATTTGAGGGTGATGTTTCTAATAACCAATTGTTTTTAGAAACATTGCACTATCATACGATGAATGAGCCCCAATATTTAAAACAACTTGTTAGTTCGTTGCAGCAATTGGATTTGCCGACTGGCAAAGATGAAAAAAATCCACCCATTGAAATCAAGCTAAAATCTGATTTTAAGCAGACGGAAACGTATAAGACTGGGAAAATATATTACAATCAGACTGAGGACGTCCAAGATGAGTGGTTTGATTCTATTCAAAAGTACGGTATTAATCATCAAAACGATATTGTTCGCAGTTTAAATTACGGTAGTCACGAAGCTTCTTATCAAGCAGCAGCTGAATCATTTGAAAGTAAGACCATTGAAATTGAACAATTCAATGATCGTTATGTCAAAAAAGCCATTCAAAAATTGGAATTCTACCAGTTTAACAACTTGAAAAAATATTTACCCTTATTAAATTCTATGCAAGATTTTATATACGGAAAAAATTGGCTTAATGTTCAACAAATGCATCTATTTTTGACAGTACCTAAAGAGTATCAGTCTAGTGATGTTACCCAAGTTGAAATTTTAAAAGTGACGATTGACTTATTGAAAGAATATGAAATCAAATTTAAATCAGGGTATGTTAAAAAGCGAGGGACTAATAAATTCATTGGCTATCCTATTAAAGAATATTTAACTAATTACTATAAACGAGTTCCAGATTATGATACAACTAAGCTGTTAAGTGAGCCAGTTCAACAAATTGCGGTTTATGATATGAAAGATGACTTTTACGTTTACGATCGCGCAATTGTCAATAAATTAGAGTATGAATTAATTGAGCATATTAAGTCGCGAGTTAAGAAATTGAAAGAAAAATATCAACAAGCTGTTTATTTATTTCGGATGGATGAAAATATGCATCGTGAATCCATTAAAGGCGAAAAATTAAAACTTCATCAGTATGGCTCTCAAGTTAAACGTTCTGGTGAACGAGTCGATATTCATTTACAAGGATTTCAGCCAGACTTTATTTTGCTTCTCGAAAACAACGACTTTTACTTTCAAATATTTATTGAGTCCAAAGGTATGAGTAGTGATAAATTTGTTAGCGAACTATGGAAACAAGATTTGCTACTTTATATGTCCGATCATCAAGCGGAAATGGAATTTGAAGAAGATGATGTCAATGTTCGCATCATTGGCTTGAAATTCTATACTAAAGATGATGGGCAGAATACTATGGAGCAACTTGAGCAGTTAACTAAAGTTGATGATGGTTTCTCGTCTCAAGAGTAGAGTTTTGATATCAATAAAGTTTCTGAGTTGATGGTAACAATTCAATAATAATAACCTTAAAATGTTTCTAATTATGAAAGGGTCGGATTGTCATTGTGATTAATAAAAGCTAAGTTTTAAAATTATTTAGCATGAATTGAGACAAAATAGCTATAACTAGATGTAATTTCTTTTCTGAAGAAGTTTAATCTACGTTAAAGCTATTTTTTGATTTTAATTACTGATTAAAGTACAATATCAAGTACAAAATAATATATATAAGGAGAGTAATTATGACCTTAGCATTGACTCAAAGTGACTTTCGAACTAATCTCAAAAAGTATCTAGATCAAGTTAATGATGAAGATGAAACAATTTATATTGCTCGTTCTAATAGTCGAGCAGTCGCCATTGTTTCGCAAGAAAAAATGTATTGGATGGAAAAAGCATTAAAAGCTAAAGAAGATTCATTAGAGTATGCGATTGCTCGCGATCAACTTATTAAACGACATGTTTTGCCAGATGATCAGGTGGTTGAGGCTAATGATGATTATTGGAATCAATTTAAATCATGAAGGACATGAAGAAGCTGAAATTTAAACCTCGAGCCACATTTAATGCAGATTTAAAGCGTTTAGCCAGTTTGGATCCGACAATTATTGATGAAGTCTGTGCAGCCATTGACTCATTATTGGAACAGCGACAATTACCACCAAAATTTAATGATCATCAACTTGAGCGGCAGTTGGCTGGCTATCATGAATTTCATTTAAGGGATACACCTAAAGGCAATCAATCCAGTGAAATTAATGATATTTTAGTTGTTTATACGATAGATGCAAGTGATCTGGTGTTAATTGGTATTCGTATGGGCTCACATGAACTGTTATTTGCGGGTCAAAATCAGTCGCAAAAGTATCGTCGGTGAAATAGTTAGTGGGACAAAGATCTCTGAGATATAGCAACCTTTCAGTTTAAATTAATTAAATGTTTAATGAGGTTCTTAAAGTTAGAAGATTATTGGTGGTTGTACTTGGTTGAACATGAAATGTTTTTTTGCTAATTGCTTTAATCTTGTTTGAAGGATTGATTATCTTAATTTTCATCATACTAAGATGATTTAAGAAAGAGTATATGGTGTAGAAATCTTATAATCTTCACCGAAATTTATGACAAGTAATTAAAAATAAACTTGAGGTAACGACAATGTCAGAATTCACCAAGTATCCTAATCAATATCAGTTTACGTCAACAGAAAATCGGCGTTTTGCTCGCGCAAATTTTACTAAGCTCGTGCATACTAATGCGCGCTTTGAAGGAGTTAATACCACTTTGCCACAAACGCAAACGATTATGGATGGGATGAGTGTTACTGGGGTGCCAGTTGCAGATATTTTAACGATTGTTAATTTGAAGCGTGGCTGGCAATATGTAGTTAGTCAAACGCAACCATTAACACTAGACACGGAAAAAGCGATCAATAAAATTGTTGCTGCTGAAGATGCACTAGTTCCAGGTGAATTAAGACAAGGGCAAGGTGGGGTTCATTTAGGCGGTGATGAATATTTTGAGCCGCCGCTAGTTGACGAACAAGAAGAACAAGCTTTTTTACAAGAATTATTAAATTTCCAGAAAACGACGACGGATCAGGCTTTAACATTGCTGTATCACAATATGCGCCAACGGATTTTTGGGGATGGTAATAAACGTACAGCTACTTTAGCAGCCAATAAGCTAATGATTGATGGTGGAGCGGGTTTGATTAATGTTCCGTTGGATCAATGGGAGAAATGGAACGAATTATTAGCCGACTTTTACCGCACTAACGAGATGCCAGCTCTTAAGGATTGGACCTATCAACATGCAATTCAGGGGGGTAGATGTAAGAAAAGTATTGTAATTATTACAGTTGTTAAAGAAACTTCAGTTTCAGTGATAATCAAATTTCTAGTATGATTATTGAGGCTATTAGATACAATTCGAGTCTTCATATGTTAGTAACTGATTATGATAAGGATAAAGATGATAAGGGTAAAATTAAAAAAATTGTATGACAATCATTTTCCAATAAGTTTTTTACAATCAACTGTAAGTGGTAGTAAAGATATTAAATCTTTGGATTGTTATTTGGGAGAATAATTATGGGCATGATTTCTGAAGGTATCAAAGGTGGATGAAAAATATAAATTTACATTAATAAGGCCAAGGATAAATACAAAAAGTATTAGTAGATTTTTGAAAATGGTAACAAGCGCTATCATAGCTGCAAATTAATCAGCGATATATTTAAATTATTAATGCTAATGACAATTCGTAAAAATGAACGATTAATCTAATCGAACCAATAAAATATGTTTGGAGGGTTGGACGATGAAGAATTCGAATACATTTTCAGTAATAATGAGGTCGATTCTTGAACAGCTAGGAACGGTTGTAACCAATGTTTGTACTTATATGATTACTAAAACTAAAGAAAAAAATAAAAATCTGAGAGCGGATAAGGAACTAAATAATAAAAGTGAACTCTTAGAAAGAAAATTTGAAAATAATATTGTCATGGATAACCGAGAAGCTCTTCCTAAAGTTGGTAAAGAAATTATTACCGTTTTGAATGATGCACCGAACGAGTAGTATCTAATTATCCAGGGACTGCATATACTGGTAAGTATCCAGGGTTAATATTTACCAATACGCTCAGTAAGTTAGATATGGGCTTTTCAGACTCTTTGACAGACTTATTGGAAATTGATAAAAACTGGAGAATAAGTTTCAAAAAATTTGAAAATGTTACCTCTGAAAATACTATTTTTATTGAAACAAAAATTCAAGAAGAGCTACGAGAGTTTAACAAAATTTGTGAAGGTATAAAAAGCTATTTTTACGGCTATTTTGGCGAGATTGACGAAGATAGTTTTGAAGAAAGAAAAAAATTATATAAAAAGCAAATAGATAATATGGAATTTCTAAAACCTGAAGGAGTTGCTGAATTTACTTATGCAGTTTTAAAAGACTTTTCAGAGTTACAAGATCTAAAAAGAAGAATAATCACAGACCTGAATACATTTATTAAAAAATCAACTAAACTGCAGTAATTATTCTACTGTAACTTAATTGTACTAAGCTTATGGTTACATTCTAGCAGCAAATAAGCTACTGAATTAATCTTAAAAACAGACTAAACTGGTTTAAATCGTGGTTATGATGTTAGTTAAGACAAATTTAAGTTTGACAGGGCAATTAACCGCAATGGTATATAATATAAAAAGTAAGCTGTCACCAAATTCTTTGGAAATTGGAGGCTTAAAACATGGAATTTTTGACGCAAAAAAGTACCGCTTGGGGTAAAAATAATTATTTTATTATTAAAACCCAAACGGGCCAGCTGTTGGTAATTGATCCACCGGCTGATATCGAACAAAGTTATCCGCTCTTACAGCAGAATACTAGTCAAACTTTGACTATTTTTTTAACCCATCGCCATCATGATCACGTGGAAGGTTTGCCATTTTTGCAGCAACATTTTAATTGTCATCTGTATGTCTCCCAACCAGAATGGCAGCAATGGCTTAAAGAAGGACGACAGCCAACGATTGCAGTAACAACATTTGAGAATGAACAAAGTTATCAGTTTGCTGACGTACAGATTAAGTGTTTGTTAACTCCTGGGCACACGGTGGGTTCCAGTTGTTTTGTAATTAATGACCAGTATTTGTTGACGGGAGATACGTTATTTGTGGAAGGCTGTGGCTGGTGTGGAGATGATGCTCAGGCTAACGAAGATATGTTTAATTCGTTACAGCGTCTTAAAACTTTACCCCCTGACTTGTTAGTCTATCCTGGGCATACTTATCGACGCCGACCTGGTTGTAGTTTACAGTACATTAAAGGGCGTAATATTTATTTTCGCTTTAAAACTTTAGCGCAGTTTATTAACTTTCGCGAGCGGCCGAATCAAAAGCATTTGTTAAAATTTAAATAATGGTCTTAGCCCTAAGTAAGTGGAACCCTTAAACAATTAAGTAATAGATTTTTAGATTCTGATGCTTAAAAAGAGCAAGCTAGTTTTTTATATAATTAATCAAAGAGGCGAGCAGTGTGAAAGTTTTAGTAAGTGATTTAGATGGCACGTTGTTTAATGCACAGGGACAAATTTCACAATCCAACGTTGCAGCTTTACATAGGTGGTTGGAGCAGAATTTATTGGTAATTGCTTCGGGCAGATTTGTGACGAATATCAGACAAATGTTATGTCAATACCATTTGCGTGGGCCAATTATCGCATTGAATGGCGCGTTAGTGGTTGATCAAAACGATCAAGTTATTGCTAGTCATGGATTACCAATGACAGCGGCGTTAGAGAGAACCATCGCTTTGTGTGAACAGCAGCAATTAATTTATACAATTTATAATCCTCAAGGTGCTTATACGCGGCGTTATCCGGAAGCTAATACTAGTTTATGGAAGATAGCACAAGCACGTAGTGCTAGTTTGGATCCGGCTGAGGTACGTCAAGCACAGCAATTTTATAATCATGCCTTTTATCAGGTTAATCAACCAGTTGACGATGTGAATATCATGAAAACAAAACAGCAGCAGATGCTTAAATTTGAAGTTTTTAGTGAACAATCGGCGTTGTTGCAAAAAATTAGAACTATGAATCAAGAATTGAGTGTTGTCTCTTCTTCGCCACGGAATGTAGAACTGATGGCAGCAAATTGTAGTAAAGGACAAGCTTTGAAACAATTAATCCAAGAATTGTCAGTGGATTTAACTCAGTGTTATGCCATTGGTGATGGTGAAAATGATCTGGCAATGTTTCAAGTTGCTGGTCAAAGTATTGCGATGGCCAATGCTGCAGAAGCTATTAAAGAGCAGGCTAATTTTGTAACTACGGCGAACGTTGCTGACGGAGTAGCGGTGGCTATTGAACGAATTTTAAATGCATAATTAAAAAATAGCTTGTTAGCTTATTTAGCTTATAACGATAAGTTATGATAATCGTCTTCAACCAGTAGCTAATTTGCACAAGTGGTTGATTTATTTCAAACAGCATTGGCAAGGAACAACAATCAATAAGCTAACTTTTTATATTTTGATGCGTTTGACGTGCTTCATGGGTTGATCTGGGTCATCTCTATCGTTTTCCAAAAGTTTGATTAAAATTTAAAGAAATTGGTCATTTAATCAAGCTAAATAATAAAAATAAATTGTTACTTTAGCTTTTAAACTAAAAGCTAAAAGATAATTCAACGATAGATCAGTATTTGAGGATTAAAAACCAGAAATCAACAAATCAATGCCAAATTGTCTGTCTTTATTGTAGATAGTTCTGATACGGTTAAACATTGTTTTGCTAAATTTGATTGGACGCTTTCATTAATTCTACTATTAACACTAATGGAAACAGTCTTATCTTTACTTTAATAGTTTAATAACAATAGTTTAATAACTTTCCCTTAGAAAAAATATGAAACGAAAATCTGACAAAGTTAGTCAGCGATTGTTGAATAAACGATGTAGAAAAATTGAAACAGTTTTTGCTTAATGGAACCCAATGTTTGATATTGAACGTAATCGTGCCCGTTGTTTAGAAGAATTCCAAAGTAGATTGGAACTATGTTTATTTGTAGATACTTGGAGAAAAATTAACTAGCACCACGCGTTGTTGTTTGTTTTAATTTTATCGCTAGGATAATCGACGCTCTCCCTAAATTATAGATGTTCCGGGGATATTTTTCTAATTAAGTTAGATAAAATTACATCAAAAAAGACTAGCTTTGATTAATTATCAAAAGTTAGTCCAGAGTAAAAAAATGATCTATTTGTAAAAACGCGGGTCAATTTGGAGAGCTTTAAAAAAATTGATCATTGAATTTTAATTGTACGGGTCCCAATAATCCAGCTGGTGGTATTGGAATAAATTGAGAAAGATAATCTTGTTGACTAATGCCTAGATTATTAACGACTACTATATCTAATTGATTGATACCATTTTTTAAAAAATTTTCGATCTGAAAAAATTGATATGGACGATTAATTCGTTGGCCCACTAATCGCTGATTAATATATAATTCGCAAGCTTCACCAACCTTACCTAAGTCTAACATTGCAGATTTAGGTATTGAATCTAGTTTAATTTGGCTGTGATAATGCAAGTTGCCGCTAAAGTTATGTTTATTAGGCAGTGAATTAGCATTTAACAAGTGCTTTAAAGTGATTTGATCGTGAAAATGTGGATATTCCTGAGCTGTGGCAAATTCTAATTTCCAATCGGTAATTAATAATTTCTGCTGGTAATCCAATGATTGTGCTTTAGGAGGCATTTGTTGAATTTTACCGCAGATTAACACTTTAGTTTCCTGAGCTGCTAACTGTAGATGAACTTGATGATCGTTGGCTTTGGGTTGCAAGGAAAATAAATTATTATCCATTCCATCATAAATTGATAAAGGTTCATCAGTTTTAATATTTGCATCAAAAAAAAGTTGGCCACTTGGAGCTTCATTAAATAGCATGATTAATACTAAATCTTCAATTTGATAGGTGTAAGTGCGTAAAGTGGGGCAAAAACTAGTAGGTTTAAACCAACGCTCTGAAATTACTTTAGGTAGTTGATTTAGAGGAACTACTTTACCAAAATTAGCTACAAATGGACTGATTGAATCAATCCCTTGGATTAAAAAAGGTACGTGATTAACAAAAATAATATGGACGTTATTTTGTGATAAAATTTGCAGTATTTGAGCTAGTTCTTTAGTAATAGTTTGGGTTTGAGGAATGATTAGAGTGCTAAATTTCTCATCATTAATTTGAAAATTTCCCGAGCTAACGGTAGCTGTTTTTAAATAATCTAATGGGACAACTTCAGCTTCTATTTGATGTTGCATTAGTACCTTTAATGGTTGTTCGACAGGCATTGTTGAACCATCCAACCATTCACTTTCGGCATGGTATAAAACTGCGACATGACATAGATAGTGACCGTTGCTAAAGAGAGTAGCCATTCTATTTAGATAGTTAAATAATTGTGGGTAAAATCTAGTTTCTGGTTCTTTACCGTTAGAGTAAAAGTGTGGCGGACAATCAGGATCAGGAAATGGATGGGGATTAAAAGCATGTGGGACAAAGAAATTAATTCCTCTGACTAACATATGATCGGCTAAAAATTTCATTAAAGGCATTCCTTCAGCCCAACCGTAGGCACCAAAAACTTCAGCTAGTGTCTGTCCTTGCTTCTTAGAATCCAAGTGGCCTAAGGAACTACCGAGTTTAGCTAAACCGTAATGAAAAAATTCACCATTCCAGCCAGAATTTGTCATCGATTTAAATTGATAATTATCCATGCCAGGGAGGATTTGATTCAATACTACATCAACTCCAGCCATATCCTGTCCTGCTAATGCTCGGTAGTAGTGGCCATCTCCGGTTCCCAATCGCGCATGTGCTCCATTGTCTTCGATCACATGTCCAATGTATTGGACGTTATGTTCATGACACCAATCGGCTAATACTTGAGTAAAATTTTCAGAATAGAGTTTGCTGATGAGATTCATGT
Organism: Bombilactobacillus sp. ESL1202; assembly: GCF_058107125.1. NCBI lineage: Bacteria > Bacillati > Bacillota > Bacilli > Lactobacillales > Lactobacillaceae > Bombilactobacillus > Bombilactobacillus sp. ESL1202. Next base: position 1,970,486 of record NZ_CM176590.1, read on the forward strand.
ATTTATAGCGAATTCTTTTTTCTGAACCGTTAGCTGTGACATTAGTTAACAATGGCAGTTGAAGATAATCCTCAGCAAAAAATTCTGTTAGCATATTAGGTCGCCAAGGTAAAACCATTTCTAATTGACCAATTTGAGCATATTTACTATGGTTATTTCCTAATTGAGGTTCATCACTAAAGAAACCAGCAATTGTGTTGCCAAATAGTTTTTGATAGTGGCGATAATGGGGTTGATAAACTTCGTTAATCAAAACCTTTGTAGCATCAGCAACCAAAGGATTTAAGTAATCTTGAGTTTCAGGCGCACCACCAGAATATGTTTCCACCAATATGAAAATTCGCCATTCTCCTTGAGGAATATTCCAGTGTAATCGTTTATCAGCAACATTATTGGTTAAATCAACCATAGTATTTAGATCAATGGAATTACTACCATTTTTTTTGGCAGCGAGAACTTTAATAATATGATCGGTTGCAACAATTTTGGCCGAACTTAATGATGCTCTTGCGTTGGGATTAAGATACTTCAATAAAATAGTAGAATCAGTTAAAGGACCACAAAAGTCCAATTGTTTAATGTATAAATATAATTTACGATATTGCTGATATTTCTTTTTGATGGCTCCATTAGCATACCCTGTTGGAAAATGTGAGTCATCTAAGATCCAAACCTTCATGTTTTTATCTTTAGCAGTTTTTAAAATTAAGTCCATATCTTGCCACCATAAAGGACCAGTAAAATCGGGATGAGGTCTTGATTCGACACAAAAAGCAGTAATCCCAGAAGCAAAAATTTTGTTGATGTTATCAACTAGTATATTTGCTGGTTCATGGTGTAACCACAAAAATGGAAAAATATGATTATCTTGATGAGATGATAAAACTTGATTTAATTGATTGTCCATGTCTATCCTCTATTCTACCGATAAAACTTGATCATCGGTAGTCAATTGTTTTTGATTGTTGATAAATTTTATATTATTAAAAGTTGAAGAATCGGTTAAAATGATGACTGTTGTTGAGTCTAATTTGGCGTCCTTAATTAGTTGCCAATCAGCTGTTGCTAGAAGCTCTCCTTTTTTAACATGGCTATTTAGATGAACTTTAATTGTAAATGGTCTTCCATTCAAGTTGACAGTATCTATACCCATGTGAATCAAAATTTCAATTCCGTTATCTGCCTTTAGACCAATTGCGTGCTTCGTATCAGGAATCATAACAACTGTTCCTGAAATCGGTGCTCTAACTTCACTTGATTCGGGTATTATTCCAAAGCCTTGTCCCATTGAACCAGAAGAGAATACCCGGTCGTTTACATCTTTTAGAGAAACAAATTTCCCCTTTATAGGAGAGTAAATGGTTGTTAATTTATTATTTGTAGATGTTGTCTCTGTTGGGTCGTCTTTGTAACCCCATAAATAGGTGCAAATAAATGTAACTACGACTGTTACAATACTTGAAACAATGTATGCCCAAAAACTATTATCTATTCCTTTAGGACTAATAAACATTGGAGCAGCAAAGATGGCATTGGCACCGAAAGCATAACACTTAGCTTTCATTAAAGCCATAATTGCCCCACCAAAAGCACCTCCGATAAAGGTCATTCCAAAGACTTTTTTGTATTTTAATGAAACGCCGTAAATCGCAGGTTCTGTAACCCCTAAAAATGATGTTACCGCTGCGCTACCTGCAATTGCTTTTAAGTCTGATTTTTTGGTTTTAGCCCACACACCTAAGGTACCTGCCATTTGAGCAAAAACAGTAATAGTTAAAATGGCGTTGATTGGATCAGAGTGCAGAGTTGTTATGTTATTCATCAAAATTGGAATGAATGCGTAGTGTAATCCTAAAACCACGATCAATTGCCAGAATGCTCCCAAGATAACACCTGCTACAACTGGTGCAAGGTTATAAATTCCAATAATTCCTTTTGATAAAAGAGAGCTCAATTCAGAAATAATTGGTCCGGCAATCAAAAATGTTGGAATAATTGCTCCCAACAAGGAACAAAAAGGAACTACAATACTACGCAAGGATTCATTTATGCGTGGAGTCAAATAGTGTTCAATAACTGATTGTATCCAAACTGCAAAGATTACAGGAAAAAGAGAAGAAGTATAGTTAGCTAGTACGACTGGAATATGAAACAGAGTGAAGGTCTTATTGGCTGAGAATGCTGTGACTAGCGTTGGATAACAAAGTATTAATCCAAGTGTTGATCCTACGAACAAATTAGCTTTAAATCTTTTGGCAGCAGAAAACCCCACTAACGCTGGTAAAAAATAGAAAGTAGCATTAGCAATTGCATACAACATAATATACGTAGAGGATTTTTCATCAACCAATTTGATTGAAGTTAATAAAGCTAACAGTCCTTTTAAAATTCCAGAGACCGCAATTATGGGAATTATTGGACCTACGACAGCAACAATCATATTAATAAATCGATTAAAAAGATTACCAGCGGTTTTCTGTTTTTTAACATCATTCTCATGAGCAGGTGATATTGCGGAATTGTCAGCTAAAGATGGATATTTTTGAATGATCGCATCGTAAATATTTTTAACTTTGTTACCGATCACCACTTGATATTGTCCGCCGCTTTTGACTACAGAGATAACACCAGTTAGATTTTCAATTTTTTGATCGTCAGCTAAGTTGTTATCTTTAAGATTAAAACGAAGTCTAGTTACACAATGGATTAAAGAAATGACATTTTTTTGACCGCCGATATGCTTAATAATTGCTTCGGCTAAGTGTTCTTCATTCATCATAGATACCTCCTTATATTTACTGTTATTATATTTGTAAGTGTTATCATTAAAAATGATGAAACTTAATTATAAGGAGGACGAAACTTAATAATAATGAATAAAATTGAAAAAACATTGCTCCGCTTATCTGCTACTGAACAGCAGTATAAGATAGATAATTTGGTTAATGATAAATATTATCGACATTTGCAAATCGTTAAGTATCAGCAAGGAAATCCCGTTTATCTATTTACTTTTAATTCAATGGAAGAAAAGTTCATGTCTAAAACTATCAAACTATCAAATTCATTGTCTAATGAAATTACTTTGATATTGGGACAACATACTCGCTATTCAGTAGTGCCACTTCATATACATGACTATATTGAAATTAATTATGTAATGCATGGTGATGTTACTGAATATATTGAAGGAAAATTATATCATCTAACTCAAAATGATTTGTGTTTTCTTAATACGCAAACAGTTCATACTTTATTACAAACGAACCAAGAAGATATTATTATTAATTTGTTAATTAAAAAGCCTTATTTTACTAGTGATTTTTTGAATAAATTGCCACAACATGGAGAATTAACGGATTTTATCATGAAGTGTATTTCTAATGAAAATAATCAATCCGGTTTTTTGATCATTAAAAATGCTGCTTCTATTCATAATATTATTTTACAAATTTTACAAGAACAAGACTCTTGGTTGCTTGGTGCAAAAACAGTAATGGAATCTTTGTTATTAGTTTTTTTTATTAATTTAACAAGAGGAACGGATTACTATTACTATCAAAACCAAAGTATATTATTTAGTATTCAGGAATATATTCAAGCCAATTTTCGTAATACTAATCTAAAAGAGGCAGCTCAAAAATTCTCTTTTCATCCCAATTACTTTAGTTCGTTAGTCAAAAAAATGACCGGTAAGACTTTTAAGCAATTAGTGCAAGAAGAGAAATTAAAAGCTGCGGCTAATTATTTAATAAAAACTGATTGGTCAGTTAATCAAATTATCAATGAGATTGGTTATAGTAATTCTAGTTTCTTTTATCATAAGTTTGAAGAAAGATATAAAATGTCTCCTTGTCAATATCGTAAAGATAAATTGCAGGACTAAATTATCAATTACTTAAAAAATGTTGACAAACCTACTATATTACTCGTTAGTCGATATTAGAGTGTTGTTTTTAGTATAAATGTGTAACATTAAAGTTTCATTGTATGAAATATGAATATATTATGGTCAGCATAACCAATTTAAAATTTAGAAATTTTAAAGCGGATGGTTCTGTAATGATTGATGAGTAACGATGATACAATGCTGCTGTAAACCGTTGTTTCCAACTCTAATCAAAAGAGATTGCTTAACTCTTTTTCTCATACTTTACTAATGTAAAAACGTGATTGTGGCACTAAAAAAGTATTTTTTTAAGATTAAGCAAAAAAATCATAAAAATACTTTCATTGATCTATCACAATTTCACTGTTGTATTAACAAAACAGGCTTTAAGGGTATACCATATTAATTCCTATTACATAGCTTTCATTTGCGATTTATATATACGCATTGTGCTATTTAAAAAATAGTTGAAATAAAAAGCTTGACTAGGCTACACTTTGGACTGTTATTCATTATCAATACTGAACAATAATTTGTATAAATAGATTATTTCTTCTAATTCTGCACGTGATACATGATCAACAATTGCTTCATCAGTGACGTGTCTTGCCCGCAAATCTAGGGCGATTGTTTGATCTAATAATACTTTTTCATATATTGTTTGGCTACTAGTTAGTCGATGATACATTGGAAAATCACGTTCTGTACTGCTAATTGGGGCCACAATCGTCATATTACTTGTTTGACAAACTAGATCATTACTTAGAGCAATGGCTGGCCGCTTATTCAGCTGTTCATGACCACGGCTTGGATTAAAGTTAACATAAAATATATCGCCTTGGCTTACCATTGAAGTTCATTGCCTTCTGACTTTTCCCAATCCAACTCGTTATCCCGCTTCCCATCATCTTGCCAGTCCTTGAATAATTCGTGAATATTGGTTGGCTTCTTTTTTATTGGAGTTAAAACGATTGACTCATTTTCAATTGTCATGGTCATATATTGGTTATCATCTAATTTCAATTGTTTAATAATGTTGCTAGGAATTCTAATAGCTTGAGAGTTTCCCCACTTGGATAAGTGTGTTTTTTCATTAATAAGTGTCATATTTTTCCTCCCGAATTATTATTACGCTCAAAGTATATTCTATGTAGATACAAAATGCAATTATTCTTCCGTGAAGTTATTAATATGCAATCAATTTGATGATGTGAATATTATGAAAACGAAACATCAGCGAATTTTTAAATTTGAAGCTTTTAGTGAACAATCAACGGTGCTGCAGTAAATTCGCAGGATGAATCCAACTTTTAATGTAGTTTTTTCCTCGCCGCGGAATGGAGAGTTGATGGCAGAAAATTGTAGTAAGGGGCAGGCATTAACGCAGTTAATGCAGGACTTAGACATCGATTTAACTCAGTGTTACGCCATTGGTGATAGCGAAAATGATCTGGCGGTGTTTCAAGTTGCTGGTCAGAGTATTACCATGACAAATGCTGTGAAAGCCGTGCAAGCACAAGCTGATTTTGTCACTAAAACCAATCTTGACAATGGAGTAGCGATGAACATTGAACGGATTTTAAATGCATAATTAAAAAGGTAACCAGTTAGCTTAGGACAGTAAATTATGATAATTTCCGCAAAACTAGGTCATCTAGAAGGCTGAATGAAGATAATAAAAAAAGAAACTGGAACCATCAGAATAATGTTCGTATCCTATCGTCAATTAAGTGAACATTAATTCATTATTGTTCTCCAAAAGTCCATATTTGTTGCCGACAGAATTGAGATTTTATTCTGCGAGTATGCAACTGTTAAACGACTTTTGATCCAGTTTCATTAGAAGTAATATTTTAGGAGCAATGTAATAAAACTTAGTTTAGTTTTATTGGGCAGTATAACCGCCGTCAATAGTAAATTCATTACCAGTAGCGTATTGGGATTCGTCAGAGCCCAGATAGACACAAAGTTGACCAATATCTCTGGGTTCACCAATATGACCCAAAGGAATTTTCTTGACAAATTCTTTTACAGCTTCTGGATGATCATCTAAAATTGGTGTTCTGATTTGTCCCGGAAAGACAGCATTGACCCTAATCGGATAATTTTGAGCGGCAGCATCTAACGCAGCTGCTTTGGTTAACATTCTAATACCACCTTTGGAAGCAGTATAAATATCATAGAAGGCAATACCAACTAGGCCGTTAATTGAAGCAATGTCAATGATCGAACCACCATTTTTTTTCATGGCAGTAAAGGAATGCTTAATACCTAAAAATTGACCAGTTAAATTAATATCCATCACTTTTTGCCAGAGCTTTAAATCAACGTCTTCAATTGATTGAGCTACTGGGGCAATCCCAGCAGCATTGACTAAGATGTCTAAGTGACCAAATTGCTTGACTACGGTGGTGATTACTTCTTGCCACTGGCTTTCAGATGTCACATCCAAAGTCTGATAAGAAGCGAGTTCATTGTGAGCCACAAATTCTTTTTCTAATTCACTTTCTTGAACATCAGTTAGAACGACGGTTGCTCCTTCTTCAACGAAGCAAGGTGCAATCCCGGCAGCAACCATTCCTCCAGCACCACCAGTCATCAGCGCAACTTTACCTTTTAAACGATTGACCATAATTGTTTGCCTCCTACAGAATTTAAAAGTAGCAGCCAGCGAGGGTATTTTGGTGTAAGTTAATTGCTAACTGCTAAATTATATCAGTTATTTTATCATTATTGTGAATAAATTATCAATCATATATTGTGAAATAATTATTAAATGTTAGCTAGCTTGGTATGATTAAGTTAATGCTTGAATTTAATCAATTGCTTTAAACAAGTATTCATAGCGCTGAGTATAATCAAAGCATATCAATAGGTATTCGTTAATAACCTCTTCTTAAGAGTTTAGATTGATTGAATTTATACTCAAGAGGTAGTATTATTTGATTGCAAAAAGGAAGGTTGAGCCAATCATGGTAGTTAAAGAAAAGAAATGAATTCAGGTTCAAATTGATAAAGATTTGGTGCTGAGAATACTGAAGCGGTTTAATGAGCTGGGATTAAATCCAACTACGGCAATCAATATGTTTTATAAGCGAATTGTGGCTGATGGTACTTTGCCTTTTAAACCTGCCTTAAATGTGGAAGAAAAAGCCAGTTTGCGTTTCCTCAAGGCGACAGAAAAGACGCCGTTGACGGAATTAAAAGATGCCAAAGAGGTGGCCGCTTGGCTTAATGATCCAGATGAGGACTAATGATTTAATCACATTATATGTTAGTTTTGTAGAAACTAATGGTGGTAAGTCGCGACCGGTATTAATTCGTCAAGTATCAATGCGAATAGTTGAAGCTTTTATAATTACTAGTAAGTATCAAACTAAAGCGGCTGACATCAAGCACCAATATTATCCAATTAAAAATTGGCAGTCGACTGGATTAAAAAAGCCATCATGGGTTGATCTTGGGCATCTCTATCTTTTTCCAAAAGCTGGATTAAAATTGAAAGTAATTTGTCATTTAAGTAAGTTAGATCAAAATCAAATTGTTACTTTTGATCTTAAATTCAAAGCACGAGAAAAGTGGCGCTTACATTGTGATTTAAAAAAGTACTCAGTTTTTGTGGATCAAAAATCAGAAAGTAAGTAACCAGACGCCAAACTTTCGGAAAATTTGTGACTATAATTTTTGCATCAAGTTCAATTGCGTGGTTCAGCTATCGCGCTTACAGGCATTGGTGGTTTACCAAAATTATTAAATGTCATGAGTGACTGCTAGTAGCCAAAGAATGGAGAAATTTTATGGATAAGTATGTTGCACAAAATCAAGTAACTATTAATAATTGGATTGCTAATGGTTGGCAATGGGGGCAACCACTGAGTCATGCTGATTATCAGATGGCTTTAGCTGGTAAATATTCTTTATTTTTAACACCCACGACACCCGTTCCGCAAGATTGGTTAGGAGATTTAAAAGATAAGAAGGTTTTAGGCTTAGCTGCTGGCGGTGGTCAACAAGGTCCGATCTTAACCGTCTTAGGTGCTCAGGTTACAATAGTGGACTTTTCAGCTAAGCAGTTAGCCTCTGAACAATTAGTGGCTACGCGAGAACATTACAAGATTGATACAATTCAAAGTGATATTAGTCAAACACTACCTTTTATGAATAATTATTTTGACTTAATTATTCATCCCGTGGCCAATGTTTATATTCAAGATGTGTATCCAATCTGGAGGGAAGCTTATCGGGTTTTAAAGCCAGGTGGTGAATTATTATCAGGGTTGGATAATGGAATGAATTATCTGGTTGATGCTGAGGAGAAACAAATAGTACAACATTTACCATTTAATCCTTTAAAAGATAAACACCAAATGCAACAAATCAAAAAAGAAGCGGCTGGTATCCAGTTTTCACATTCGATTGAAGAACAAATTGGTGGTCAGTTAAAAGCAGGATTTACGTTGCGAGATGTATATAGTGATACCAATAACGCTGGACGTTTAGCAGCTTTAAATATTCCCTCTTATTGGGCAACCAGAAGCCAAAAGCCTAAAAATTAATATTAATTTTAATTCCAACGGGTCATTTAAATAATTTTAAATTTATAATTAAAAGAGCAATTATTTAGTTGTCCAGTTTGGTATTAAGTTTAAAGTTAATATTAAATCTCATGAGCTTTGCTTAAACCAACCATAAGGAAGTCACAAGGAAGAAATTTCATATGGTAAATTATTGATGTGGTTAAAATCAAAATTTCGTTTTCTGAAATCTATTAGTTGAGTAAGAAAGTGTAATAGCTATGGAAAAGTTTTTAAAGATTATGTCTAGTTCTCTAAGAGAAGTTACGGTATTAATTATTTTAAAAAATAACATTCGAATAAATGTAAATAAATATCCTGATCTCAATGATTTAGGATATTGGGTGCCGACAAAGAGTGAATCTAGATTACTTTTAAGAACTAAATTAGCACAAACGACTGTAGCTAACAGGTTTCAGCAGATAACCAAGCTATCTGATCAAAATTTTGATATTGGGGTTGTATCGAGTATAAATAGTATTTGGTAATTCGTATATATTTATTTAATATGATTGATGCCAGTTGTAATAAGAAGACTTAACTAGTCTGAGGTCGTGACAATAAGCTTAAAGCTCTGATATTATATCAAATTACACGAACCTTGATTCATTATTGCTTTCCAAAAATCAACAGTTTGTTCCTAATGGAATTGAATGTTGGTTTGCTTCCGTTGTTTATCCTAGTTTAAAAGTAGGTTGGAACAATGTTTGTTTTAAGATATTTTGGAAAAGATTAACTAGCATCACGCGTATATAAAAGTATTTTATTTTTAATTGAATATTGTTAAAATAAGTTAGTAGTTTAGCTAACTATAGTGAGCAAAATTTTTTAAAATATTGATTTGTCAATTTTTAGAGAGCTGTTAGATCAATGAAATTTAGAATTAATAGGTTCTATGTTGGTATCGAAAAGTTTTAGATAGTTGTTAGATCAATAGGGTTTAGATTGAAAAGGAAGGATATTGTCTTTCCTTTTTTTCTTTTTTTAATTTTTGATCTGGTTCAGCAGTGGCAAGTTGATACTGAATTAAGTTGAATTTAACACGGTCTCGGAAGTCACAATGATTGTTGTATTTGCGGGGGCGTTTACTAGTATTAGTGGAGATTTACTTATTACACTTTAGCCATTTATTCGATTTACAATTATTGGTCCGTTGGTCGATTAAAACATTTATTTTTGATAAATTTGGTTTTGATTATAGTCTTTAAGATTTGTTGACGTAAGCGATAATTTTCTTTAGGTAGATGTTCACTTTACTGAGCTCTTTTGGTTATTAGTTGCATCTATACATAAAGAATTGTTGATATCGGTTTGATTAAAGAATGTTAGTACTAAATTGGCTCTTGGCTTACTGTTATTTTCGACTACCTAGAATAATAGCGATTAAACCATAAATGCCAAAGCTTAAGTAGCTAAAGGTTAGACTCCAGTTACTCAATGTAGGGAAAAGTAAACTCGTCATTGGTGGAGCTAAAACTAAAAGCGAATTAGCAATCGTGACAATTCCACCTAAACGAGCAGCTGGAAAGACGCGAATTACTTGGGCAGAAAAATGTGGTGAGATTAAGCCCAATAAAAAGGCAACACTAGCGACACTCCAGAAAATTAGATAGATGTTGTTCAGCAATAAACCGACTGTAGTTAAACTCAGCCAGCAATCGGCGCTGATGGCTAATTTTTTAATGGCAGTGTTGGTCAGTATTTTATTACTTTGACTGTTACCTAGAATCATCATGCAAGTTGTTAGCCCGGATAATAAAGCAATTTTGATCGAATGTGGCACCAATAAAAGATTGTGATTGTGCTTGAGAAATAAGACAAAAATGGGGGTTAAGCCACCAAAGAAGCCATTCAGCAAAACTAATTGACTTAAAGTGTTCCATAAATGCGGTTGGGTCTTTAATAATTTGAAATTTTGCAAAGTAGTTATCCAGGTTGAAGTTTGCCTATTATTAGGAATTTGGCGTTTGGTTGCCTTTAAAGTTGGTTGCAAAGCCCGATATCCGAAACCAACTACTGAAAAGATTCCCACATTAACGAGCGCTATTAACTTAGGAGGCCACAAAATTAGTAAAATTGAACCTAAAAGTGTTGCTAACACATTAACTAATTGATTGGTTAAACTAATTAATCCTTGAGCCTGTTCTAAGTCTGGTGAACGCACTAAACTTTTCGTGAACGGTATGACTAATGAAGCTGAGTAGTTGCCCAATAGATCAGAGCAGAAGTTCAAACTAGCCATCATGATTAATAGTATTAAGGTAGCGTGTCGACTGACTATAATAGCGATTAAGCTATAAAAAAAGGCGCGCAAGAGGGAACTATGACTCAGTAAACGTAATTTATTGGCCTGTTGATCAGCTAAACTGCCTAGAAAGAAGCTAAAAACAATTGGTAATGTCTCACTGACAGAGACAATAGTAACCGCGATTTGATTTTGTGGTAGGGTGGCAGCAATTGTTAGCATCGCCGTGTAAAACAAACGATCTCCTAATTTGGAAAGCAAATTGATGCCAGCAATTTGTACGAAGTTAATGTTTTGTCGAATAAACTTAAGCATGTTTCAATCAATCCTTTAGTTTTGATAAAGTTATTATTCAATGCTTAAATGGACTTAACTTGAAAAAGTTAACTTTTCTTAACTAGGTGGTGTTGAAATGTATGGTCCAACGATAAAAAAAATTCGTTTGGCAAAAGACTTATCGCTCAAAAGCGTTTATTTAGGAATTTGTTCCAAGCCGAACGCAATTCAATTTGAAAAAGGGCTACGGATGCTAGCTGCGGATAAATTTAACCAAATTTTGGATAACTTAATGATTAGTTTGGAAGAATTTCAATGGATTGATCAGGGTTATCGGCCACAAAGAGCTGCTTATTATCAGTTTCTAGCAACGCGAGCGTTTAACAATGGTGATGTCCAAGATTTTGCGCGCACGATACAAAACTTAGAGAATAATCCCGGTAAAATGCAAAGCATTCAATTAGCGAGTTATCGTTTATTAAATTGCTATCAACAAAAGCAGTCTTTGCCGAAATCAGAGTTACGGTTAGTTACCAATTATTTTGCTAATTTGGCGACTTGGACTTTAGCGGATGTGAAATTTTTTGCGAATAATTGTTATATTTTGCCGTATCGTTTGATGATCAATTTATTGACTGAAGCCCTCAAAGTGCAACAACGTTACCAGCATTATCCACATGGTGATGAAATTTTTGCTACATTATTACTAAATTGTGCCGATCGGATGATTGAACAATGTGACTTTGATCAGGCAAAACAAATTTTACAATTGAGTTCAGAACTAGTAATAGGTATTACCCTGAATGGATTTCATTTGTTACAAAAATATGAGTTAGCTAAAATTTTATTCTTGAAAGAAGACCCCCTTCAAGGTAAACAGCAATTATTACAAATTAAAACCATTGCAGAATTTTTAAATGATCAATCTTTAGCCACAGAAATTAATAAGTTAATTAAAACTAATTAATTTTATTTCTCTTAGATAATTTAGATACAAATAGATTGACAAAATTGATCTAATTGTAGATTTTATAATAATTACACGGATTATAATCTGCTTTTTAATCGGCATAACAATACTGCTTTACTTGAGTTTGATAAATATGTTATTTTATTATTAAATTAATATATTACCATTAAAATAAAAAACTATTTATTATAGAATCAATATATTAATTTTAAAACAATTCAGAATATGGGGAAACTAATGATTAAAATTGACATGCGTAAGTTAGAAGAAAATAATTATGACTTACAAAAACAAGTTAAAGCTTTAAAAAGTGCGTTACAAGATACTAGTGCCAAAATGAAAGCAGTGCCGAATTCAGAAGGCTTCAGTGGGAAAACGCAACAACAAATGTCCGAGTATGTAGAAGCGACTCATGTCCGTGAACCGCAAGAATTAATGAATGAGTTAGATCAATTAGCGCAGGGCATGCAACGCTTAATTAATGATTTTAAGGCAGATGTTGATAGTAGTAGTCAAGCCAAAATTGATACCGATAACTTAGATGATATTGAAAAAATACTGACCAGGGCTAAAGAAAGAAATCGTAGAACAGTTGCCCGATTGAACAAAGCTTACCGCTTAGCGATTGAAGCGGGCGCTAATTGTCAATTAATCGATGATCAAGCCG